>NZ_JAUSYQ010000002.1:0-1200000 GCF_030816965.1 Streptomyces canus | reverse complement strand
ACCCGTGCTCATCCGCCCAGTCCGCCCCCCTACCCCGTACCCGTGCTCATCCGCCCAGTCCACCCACCCCCTAACCCTCACCCATGCTCATCCGCCCAGTCACCCCCCCTCACCCCTCACCCGTGCCACGACCTCCACAGCGCCGCATACGCCCCGTCCGCCGCGACGAGTTCGTCATGGCTGCCCAGTTCGGTGATGCGGCCGTTCTCGACGACGGCGATGACGTCCGCGTCGTGGGCGGTGTGCAGGCGGTGGGCGATGGCGACCACGGTGCGGCCGTCGAGGACGCGGGCGAGGGAACGTTCGAGGTGGCGTGCGGCCCGGGGGTCCAACAACGACGTCGCCTCGTCCAGGACCAGGGTGTGCGGGTCGGCCAGTACCAGCCGGGCCAGCGCGACCTGCTGGGCCTGGGCCGGGGTGACGGTCAGTCCGCCCGAGCCGACCTCGGTGTCCAGACCGTCGTCGAGCGCAGCCGCCCATCCGTCCGCGTCCACCGCGCCGAGGGCCGCCCAGAGCTCTGCGTCCGTGGCGTCCGTCCGGGCGAGCAGGAGGTTGTCGCGCAGGGAGCCCACGAAGACATGGTGCTCCTGGTTGACGAGGGCCACGTGCTCGCGGACGCGTTCGGCGGGCATCCGGGACAGTTCGGCGCCGCCGAGGGTGATCCGGCCGTCCCGGGGCGCATAGATCCCGGCCAGGAGACGGCCCAGCGTGGACTTGCCGGCACCCGAGGGACCGACCAGCGCCAGCCTCGTGCCGGGGGCGACCTCCAGGGACACCTTGCGCAGGACGTCCACGCCCTCCACGTAGCCGAAGTGCACCTGGTCCGCGTGCACGTCCCGCCCGTCGGGAGCGAGCCCGGCGTCTCCACTGGCAGGCTCGATGTCCCGGACCCCGACCAGCCGGGCCAGCGACACCTGGGCCACCTGCAGCTCGTCGTACCAGCGCAGGATCAGCCCGACCGGGTCGACGAGCATCTGCGCGATCAGCGCGCCCGTCGTCAGCTGGCCGACCCCGATCCAGCCCTGAAGGACGAACACCCCACCGACCATCAGCACCGACGAAAGGATCATCACGTGGCTGACGTTGATGCACGGGAAGAGCACCGACCGCAGCCACAGGGTGTAGCGCTCCCAGGCGGTCCACTCCTTGATCCGCTGTTCCGACAGCTCGATGCGGCGCGCGCTCAGCCGGTGCGCCTCGACGGTGCGTCCGGCGTCCACGGTCTCCGCGAGAGCGGCGGCCACGGCGGCGTACCCGGCGGCCTCCGAGCGGTAGGCGGACGGCGCCCGCTTGAAGTACCAGCGGCAGCCGACCACCAGCACCGGCAGGGCGAGCAGCACGGCGGCGGCCAGCGGCGGCGCGGTGACGACCAGCCCGCCGAGCAGCAGGGCCGCCCACACCACGCCGATCGCCAGCTGTGGCACGGCCTCGCGCATCGCGTTGCCGAGCCGGTCGATGTCGGTCGTGATCCGGGACAGCAGGTCACCGGTCCCGGCCCGCTCCAGAACGCCCGGCGGCAGGCCGACCGACCGTACGAGGAAATCCTCGCGCAGGTCGGCCAGCATGCGCTCGCCGAGCATCGAACCGCGCAGCCGCACCTCCCGTACGAACACGGCCTGGATGATCAGCGCGATCACGAACAGCCCGGCTGTCAGCTCCAGATGGAGTTCCTTCGCCCCGTCCGACACCCGCTCGACGAGGTCACCGAGCAGCCAGGGCCCGACCATGGAGGCCACGACCGAGACCGTGTTGACGCCGACGAGGAGCGCGAAGGCGCGGCGGTGCCGGTGGAACAGTTCGGCCACGTAGGCGCGTACGGTCGCGGTGGCTCCGACGGGCAGGGTGTTCGCCGTCGTCGGTGCCGCCGGGTCGTAGGCCGGTGGCGCCACGCCGATCATGCTGTCTCCTCGATCTCTTCCAGTTCGTTCAATACGTCGACTTCGTTCAGTACGTCGTCGAGGGCGGCCTCTTCGTCCGTCTCGCGGGTGACGACCGCCCGGTACCGCGGTTCCTTGTGCACCAGTTCGCGGTGCACGCCGACCGCCGCGACCTCGCCCTCGTGCACCAGCACCACACGGTCGGCGTGGTCCAGGAGCAGCGGCGAGGAGGTGAACACCACGGTCGTGCGCCCGGCCCGCAGGTCCCGCACCCCCTGCGCGATCCGTGCCTCGGTGTGCGAGTCGACGGCGGAGGTCGGCTCGTCCAGGACGAGCACCTCCGGATCGGTGAACAGGGACCGGGCCAGGGCGAGCCGCTGGCGCTGGCCGCCCGACAGGGACCGCCCGCGCTCGGTGATGCGCGCGTCCATCGGGTCCTCGGCGCCCAAGGACCCCTGGACCAGGGCGGCCAGTACGTCCGCGCACTGCGCTGCCGTGAGCGCCTCCCCGGCGCCGACGGCACCCGAGGCGGGCACGTCGAGCAGTTCGCGCAGGGTACCCGAGAGCAGGACCGGGTCCTTGTCCTGGACCAGGACCGCCGTGCGCGCCGAACCGAGCGGCAACTCGTCCAGCGGCACCCCGCCCAGCAGCACCGACGTGCCCTCTTCCGAGGGGTGCCCGCCGAGGCGCTCGGCCAGCAGCCCCGCCGCATCCGGGTCGCCGCACACCACCGCGGTGAGCCGGCCGGAGGGGGCGAGCAGACCGGTGGCCGGGTCGTACAGATCCCCGGCCGGCAGGCCGTTCCCCTCCCCCTCCCCGTCCCCGTCCCTGTTCCTGTCCCGCGAGCCTTCGGCGGACGTGGCCCGCTCCAGCGACAGCACCCGGGCGGCCCGCGTGGCCGAGGGCCGGGAGAAGGAGTACGCCATGGCGATCTCCTCGAAGTGGCGCAGCGGATAGGACAGGATCATGACCGAGCTGTAGACGGCGACCAGTTCACCGATCTCGACGCGGCCCTGACGGGCCAGGTGGACGCCGTACCAGACGACCGCGATCAGCAGCAGTCCCGGCAGCAGTACCTGGATCGCGGCGATCAGGGACCACATCCGGGCGCTGCGCACGGCCGCGTGGCGGACCTCCTGGGAGGCCCTGCGGTAGCGGTCGAGGAAGAGTTCCTCGCCGCCGATGCCGCGCAGCACCCGCAGCCCGGCGACGGTGTCGGAGGCCAGCTCGGTGGCGCGGCCGGCCTTCTCGCGCTGGACGTCGGCGCGTCGGGTCGCGCGGGGCAGCAGCGGCAGCGCCGCGAGGGCCAGGACCGGCAGGCCCACGGCGACGACCACGCCGAGTTGCGGCTGGTAGACGACCATTGCGGCGCAGACCACGACGATGGTGACCGCCGCCGCGGTGAACCGTGACCAGGCCTCCACGAACCAGCCGATCTTCTCGACGTCGCCGGTGGAGACGGCCACGACCTCGCCGGCCGCGACCCGCCGGGTCAGCGCCGAGCCCAGGTTGGCGGCCTTGTGGGCCAGCAACTGCTGGACGCGCGCGGCGGCCGTGATCCAGTTGGTGACGGCGCTGCGGTGCAGGAAGGTGTCGCCGAGCGCGCTGCCGACGCAGCACAGCACCAGCAGGCCGCCCGCGAGGGCGAGTCGGCGGCCCGAGTGGTCGACGACCGCCTGGACGGCCACACCGACGCAGAAGGGCAGCACGGAGATGGAGAGGAAGTGCAGCAGTCCCCAGGCAAGTGACTTGAGCTGTCCGCCCAGTTGGTTCCTGAAGAGCCACCACAGGAACCGGGAGCCCGAGCGCGCGTCGGGCACACCCGGGTCGGGATACGGAAGGTCTTGGATCTGCATGACGGTGACGTCCAGTGGCTCGTGTCAGGGGGTGGGAGGGAGCCGCACACGGCGGCTGCAAACCGTGAAAGGGTCGCGGCAGAGCGTGGTCAAAGGCAACAGGTTTTCCGCCGCGCGGTAGAGAACCGGCTGCGCTCGCGGAATCGGTTTTCCCCGGCCCGCGGTGCGACCATGGAGCGATGCGAGGCGGAGACGCACGACGTGCCGTGGTGACGACGACGCTCCTGGGAGCGCTGCTGATCCCCCTGGGAGGGTGCGGCGGCCAAGGCCCGGCAGGCACCGGCAACCCGCACACCAAGGCCGCCGACAAGCCCGCGGACGAACCGACCCGCATCCCCGGCGTCGGCGACCGCCTCCAGCGCCGCATCCCCGCCGCGTCCCGCCAGGTCGTCGCGGTCTACGGCGACGGCAAGGACTCCGCGGATGCCACCGTCGTGCTCTACACCAAGCACGGTTCCATCTGGGACCGCGTCCGAGGCCGGCCCGCACACAACGGCAAGAAGGGCTGGACCACCGACCACCACGAGGGCGACAAACGCAGCCCCGTCGGCGTGTTCACGCTCAGTGACGCGGGCGGTGCGCTTCCGGACCCCGGGGCCCGGCTGCCGTACACGCGATCCGCCGCCATCGCGGCCCCACGCTGGTGGCCCCGGTCCTACTGGCACGACTTCGACTACGTCATCGCCGTCGACTACAACCGGATCGAGGGCACGCCGCCCAACAACCAGGCCCGTCCCCAGGGTTACGCCAGGGGCGGCGGCATCTGGCTGCACATGGACCACGGCAGTGGTACGTCCGCCTGTGTCAGCGTGTCCAGGGCGGCGATGCGGTATCTGCTGCGCACGCTCGACCCGGATCTGCATCCCGTGGTGGTGATGGGGGACAGGGCGGACCTGAAGGCCTGAGGTCGCCGCGGGAGGCGGCATTGCCGGGGATGCCCCACACGCCGTAGAACACGGCCATGAAGAGACGGATCGTCATGTCCATGCTCGCCGGGGCCACTCTCCTGGCGAGCACGCTGCTGGGGGCGACTCCCGCCCAGCCCGTGGAGGTTCCTTCCGCGGTGGCCCAATCCGCCGATATCCCCGCCGAGTTCGGCACCGACTGGCACGACCCCATCACCGCGGCACCACCCGTCAGCAGACCTTCGGGCAGGTCCTGCCACGTCACGGTCGCCGAAGCGCAGTTCCGCGATTTCACCCCGTACACCGGCACCTACACCCCTCCCGAGGGCTGCGGCGACCGCTGGAGCAAGGTCGTGCTGCGCATGGACGGCAGGGTCAGGGGACGGCAGTTCGACCGGCTCGGGTATCTGCACATCGGCGGGGTCGAGGTCTTCCGTACGTCCACACCGCAGCCCTCGCCCGACGGTGTCCAGTGGGCGGTCGAGAAGGACGTCACGCGCTACAGCGACACCCTTCGCACCGGTCGAGACGTCGAGATGCTCATCGGAAACGTCGTCGACGACACGTACACCGGGATCATCGACGTGAAGGTCACGCTCACGTTCTACGAGGGGCGACAGGACACGGCACCGGACCGGGTGCTGACCCTCGACGACAACACCCTCACCACCCCGCGCAACAGCGAGCGCATCCTCGCCGAGGTCTACGCCACCGGTTCGGGCGGCGGCTGCGAGGAGTACTGGTACCTGACGGTGCCGTCCGAAGCGCCGTACTCCTGTCAGGCCGACAACGGCCCCTACCGTGAGGTGCAGATCAAGGTCGACGGCCGACTCGCGGGGATCGCCGCTCCGTTCCCGACCGTGTGGACGGGTGGCTGGTCCAATCCCTTCCTCTGGTACGTCGTCCCGGGCCCCCGTGCCTTCGACATCAAGCCGATCGAATACGACCTGACCCCGTTCGCCGGGATCCTCAACGACGGACGCCCGCACCGCGTGGAGGTCGCGGTCGTCGGCGTCCCCGAGGGGCAGCCGGGCTGGAGCACCCCCGTGAACGTCCTCGTCTGGCAGGACGCCAAGAGCGCGCATGTCACCGGGAAGCTCACCACGCATGCGAACGGCGACCTCGCCAACTCCTCGACCTACGCAGCCGGTTCGGAACACCGCGTGGACACCGAGGGTGACCACCGGCTCACCGTCGCCGGATATGTCGACACCTCGCACGGCCGCGTCACGACCACCGTCCGCAGCTCGCTGGCGAACACGTCCACCCACCGCTGGGGCGACGGCGAGAACCCCGACGCGCTCAAGGCGACCTGGACGGACGACGAGTGGGTCACCGTCGACGGTCGCGGACCGGCCCGCACCACCCGCGCCCGCCGCACGTACACGATGGACGGCACGACCACCATCGGCGCGGGTGACCGGCTGCGCACCGTGCTGACCCTCGGTGACCGTGCCGAGGTCACGGTGACCCGAGCGGGCCACGGCACGGCGTGGTCTCGGCTCGACGACACCTACGCGGGCGACGCCACGTACACGATCAACGTCCCGCGCGACCAGCGGCACGCGGTCGGCACGACGAGCGAGCACTACCGGATCCGCGGTTCGGCCGGCTGCTACGACCGTTCTCTCACCACTGTCCAGGGGGTGCTGACCGGGGAACGCGGCGGCTGCTGAGGCGAGTTGTGTGCGATGCGTCACAGGCGGCGTGATTTACGCGGCTGAAACGCGACGGTCTTGCGCGTGATCAACGGCCCCTCCAAAGTGATCGTCACGGAAACCACTTTCCGTATCGCAGAAGTCTCCCCCGGGCTTCTGCGCGTCCCCCGTCGCTCAAGGAGTGCCCGTGCCGCCGTCCGTCCCGTCCCTGCCGCGACGCGTCGCACGCATACTGCGTACCTCTCTCTTCGCGCAGGTCGCCTGCGCGCTCGTGCTCGGCATCCTCGTCGGAAAGCTGTGGCCCGGCTTCGCCTCGGACCTCCAGCCGCTCGGCGACGGTTTCACCCGGCTCATCAAGACGATCATCTCGCCGCTCGTGTTCTGCGTGGTCGTGGTCGGCATCGCCAAGGCCGGTGATCTGAAGGCGTTCGGCCGGATCGGGCTCAAGGCGCTGATCTGGTTCGAGGTCGCGAGCACGCTCGCGCTGATCATCGGTCTGGTCGCCGCCAATGTGGTCCAGCCCGGCTCGGGGATGCACGTCGACCCGGCCACGCTCAACACCGCCGCCGTCGACGCCAAGACGGGCGGCGGGCACCTTCCCTCGACGACCGAGTTCATCGTCAACGCGCTGCCCACCAGTTTCATCGGCGCCTTCGCCGAGAACTCCCTGCTCCAGGTGCTCATCCTGGCCTGTCTGGTCGGCGCCGCGCTGCTGCACCTCGGCCACACCAAGGTCCCGCAGGTGCTGCCCGCCATCGAGCAGGCCCAGGAGGTCATCTTCGCGGTCGTGGGCTTCGTGATGCGCCTCGCGCCGATCGCGGTGTTCGGCGCGATGGCCGTCCTGATCGGACAGTACGGCCTCGGCGTCATCGAGACCTACGCCAAGCTGATCGTCCTGTGTTACGCGGCCGCCGCCCTGTTCATCGTGCTGCTCGCCGTCGCGCTCAAGGCGGTCACCGGTCTCAGCCTCTGGAAGTTCCTGCGCTACATCCGCGAGGAGATGCTCCTCGCGCTCGGCACCGCGTCCACCGAGTCCGTCATGCCGCGCGTGATGCAGAAGCTGCGCAAGGCCGGCGCCCGCGACGACGCGGTGGGCCTGGTGCTGCCCACCGGCTACTCCTTCAACCTCGACGGTGCCTCGCTCTACCTCTCCATCGGCACGCTGTTCATCGCCCAGGCGGTGGGCGTCGACCTCAGCCTGAGCCAGCAGATCACCGTGGTCCTGGTGCTCATGCTGACCAGCAAGGGCATGGCGGGCATCCCCGGCTCGGCCTTCCTCGCCCTGTCCGCCACGGCGTCCTCGCTGGGTGCCATCCCCGCCGGGGCCGTCGCCCTGCTCCTCGGCGTGGACCGCATCATGGACTCGATGCGCGTCGTGACGAACCTGCTCGGCAACTGCGTCGCCGTCTTCGCGGTCTCCCGCTGGGAGGGGGCGCTGGACATCGACCGGGCGAAGAAGGTGCTGGGCGGCGAGACCGTGCCCGCCGTGGAGGATGAGCCCGTACTGGCGGACTCTCCCAAAGAGCCTGTGTCCGAGGTCGGTTGACGCTGGTCCCTGAACGGGGCGTGGCCACCACTCTGCCGGAGTGGTGGCCACGCCCCGTTCAGCACTGTCCGTCCGCCAATGTGTCCAGCAACCGGCCCAGCACCTCACGCTGTTCGCCCGACAAAGGGGCGAGGATCTCCTCCGCGGCCGCCCTGCGTACGGCGTGCAGTTCATGAAGAACCTTCACCCCGTCGTCGGTCAGCTCGATGCGGATCACCCGGCGATTGGCCGGATCGGGCACCCGGCGCACCTTGCCGCTCGCTTCCAGCCCGTCGACGAGCGTGGTCACCGCGCGCGGCACCACCTCCAGCCGCTCCGCGAGATCGGCCATGCGGGGTGGCGTCTCCCAGTGCGCGAGGGTGCGCAGCAGCCGGGACTGGGCCGGAGTCACGCCGAGACCGCGCTCATGAAGCTGGCGCTTCTGGATGCGGTGCACCCGGCGCGTGAGCCTGAGCAACTGCTCGGCGAGCAGGCTGTCGGAATCGGGCGTGTTCATGCGGGAACAATATCAGGATCAAGTTCATTGTGAGCATAGGTAACAATGAGCTAGGCTCCGCTGGTCCTCACCACCTCACCCTCCGTAGGAGACCATGCCCCGCGATCACATCGACTGGACCCCCACCCCGGGCACCTCGACCGACCAACCCCGTCAGGTGCGCCGCATCCTCCGGCTCTTCAAGCCCTACCGCGCCAAGCTCGCCGTGGTCGGCCTGCTGGTCGGCGCCTCCTCCCTCGTCACCGTGGCCACCCCGTTCCTGCTGAAGGAAACGCTGGACGTGGCCATCCCCGAGGGCCGCACCGGGCTACTCAGCCTGCTCGCGCTGGGCATGATCCTCAGCGCCGTCCTCACCGGCATCTTCGGCGTGCTGCAGACCCTGATCTCCACGACGGTCGGCCAGCGCGTCATGCACGACCTGCGCACCGCGGTCTACGGCCGACTGCAGCGCATGTCGCTCGCGTTCTTCACGCGCACCCGCACCGGCGAGGTGCAGTCGCGCATCGCCAACGACATCGGCGGCATGCAGGCCACCGTCACCTCGACCGCCACGTCCCTGGTCTCCAACCTGACCAGCGTCATCGCCACGATCGTCGCGATGATCGCCCTCGACTGGCGCCTGACCGTGGTCTCGCTGCTGCTGCTCCCGGTGTTCGTGTGGATCAGCCGCCGGGTCGGCAAGGAACGCAAGAAGATCGTCACTCAGCGCCAGAAGCAGATGGCCGCGATGGCCGCGACCGTCACCGAGTCGCTCTCCGTCAGCGGCATCCTGCTCGGCCGCACCATGGGCCGCTCCGACTCGCTCACCCGGTCCTTCGCCGACGAGTCCGAGGGTCTGGTCGACCTCGAAGTGCGGTCGAACATGGCCGGCCGCTGGCGCATGGCCGTCATCGGGATCGTCATGTCCGCGATGCCCGCCATCATCTACTGGACCGCGGGCTTCGCCCTCCAGACGGGCGGCCCGGACATCTCCATCGGCACCATCGTCGCCTTCGTCTCGCTCCAGCAGGGTCTGTTCCGTCCGGCCGTGAGCCTCCTGTCGACCGGTGTCCAGATCCAGACCTCGCTCGCGCTCTTCCAGCGCATCTTCGAGTACCTCGACCTGCCGATCGACATCACCGAGCGGGAGGACCCGGTCCACCTCGACCGCGTCAAGGGCGAGGTCCGCCTGGAGGGCGTGGAGTTCCGATACGACAGCGACGACGACCAGCGCGGCCCCATCCTCGGCGGCATCGACATCGACGTCCCCGCGGGCAGCAGTCTCGCGGTCGTCGGCCCGACCGGCGCCGGCAAGTCCACGCTCGGTTATCTCGTCCCGCGGCTCTACGACGTGACGGGCGGCCGGGTCACCCTCGACGGGGTCGACGTCCGCGACCTCGACTTCGACACCCTCGCGCGCGGCATCGGGGTCGTCTCCCAGGAGACGTACCTCTTCCACGCCTCGGTCGCCGACAACCTCCGGTTCGCCAAGCCGGACGCGACCGACGAGGAGATCGAGCAGGCGGCGCGGGCGGCCCAGATCCACGAGCACATCGCCTCGCTGCCGGACGGGTACGACACGGTCGTCGGCGAGCGCGGCCACCGGTTCTCCGGCGGTGAGAAGCAGCGCCTGGCGATCGCCCGGACCATTCTGCGAGACCCGCCCGTCCTCATCCTGGACGAGGCGACCAGCGCGCTGGACACCCGGACCGAGCACGCCGTGCAGGAGGCCATCGACACGCTCTCGGCCAACCGCACCACGCTCACCATCGCGCACCGCCTGTCCACCATCCGCGACGCCGACCAGATCGTGGTCCTCGACTCCGGCCGGGTGGCTGAACGCGGTACGCACGAGGAACTGCTGGAACAGGACGGTCGGTACGCGGAGCTCGTACGCCGGGACGCCCGATTGGACCCCGCCCACGGAGACGCGCAGCTGGAACCGACCAGCTGAACCGAATCCGACAAGCCGAAGATATGCCTGGTTTATGACGATATGCGGGTTACCGTGCCCGCATGCACAGGAACACTCCGCCACGGAGCGCGATTCGACTGACGCGCCGGGGCCGACTCGTCCTCATCGCGACCGGAGCCGTCGTGGCAGGCACCGCCGTGGCGGTACCGCTGCTGAGCCTGGAGAGCGAGGGGGGCAAGGAGCCCACCACGCTGGTGATCCCGGAGGGCTGGCGGGCCGGGCAGATCTACGACGCCGTGGACAAGGCCCTCGCCCAGCCTCCGGGCACCGCCAAGAAGTCCCTGGCCAAAGTGAACCTCGAGCTGCCCAACGAGGCGGAGGGCAATCCTGAGGGCTACCTCTTCCCGGCGACGTATCCGCTGGAGCGCGACGGGAAGAAGACGACGCCCGAGGCGCTGCTGTCGTCCATGGTCGACACCGCGAACCAGAGGTTCAAAGGTGCCCCCGTCGCGGCCGGCGCCCAGCGCAACGCGGTGAACGTCTACCAGGCCGTCACCATCGCGAGCATCATCCAGGCCGAGGCCGCGACCAAGGCCGACATGGGGAAGGTGGCCAGGGTCATCTTCAACCGCCTGGAGCGCGGGATGCCGTTGCAGATGGACTCCACCATCAACTACGCGCTGAACCGCTCCACGCTGAGGACGACCAGCGCCGACCTCCGGATCGACAGCCCCTACAACTCGTACCAGCGCATGGGTCTGCCGCCGACTCCGATCGACAACCCGGGTGAGGACGCGATGCGCGCGGCGATCAGCCCACCCCCGGGGGACTGGCTGTACTTCGTGACGGTGAAGCCGGGGGACACCCGCTTCACGAACAGCTTCGAGGAACACCGGCGCAACGTGACCGAGTTCAACAAGAACCAGCAGAAGTCGGCCAAGGCGGGGTGACGGTGACGGAACGTCAGACAGCGACGAGTTCCGTCGTCAGCAGCCGTCTGATGTCGCGCACGGCCGCACGGCCCGCGCGGTTGGCGCCGATGGTGCTCGCCGACGGGCCGTAGCCGACGAGATGGACACGCGGGTCGGCGACCGCGCGCGTGCCCTCGACCCGGATCCCGCCACCCGGCTCGCGCAGCTTCAGCGGAGCCAGGTGATCGATGGCGGCCCGGAACCCGGTCGCCCACAGGATCACATCGGCCTCCAGATGCCGCCCGTCGTTCCACTCCACGCCCTCGGGCGTGATCCGGTCGAACATGGGCTGCCGGTCCAGGACCCCGTCCGTGATCGCCTGCCGGATCGCGTCGTTGAGCGGAAGCCCGGTCACCGACACCACGCTCTTCGGCGGCAGCCCCTGCCGTACCCGCTCCTCGACGAGCGCCACGGCCTCCCGGCCGACGTCCTCGCTGAAGGGGCCCTCGCGGAAGACGGGCTCACGCCTGGTCACCCACGTGGTGGCGGCCGCGTACGGGGCGAGCTCCATGAGGTGCTGGGTACCGGAGGCACCGCCACCCACCACGACCACCCGCAGCCCCGCGAACGCCTCGGGCCCCGGGTACTGCGCGGTGTGCAACTGCCGCCCCCGGAAGGTCTCCTGACCGGGATAACGCGGCCAGAACGGCCGGTCCCAGGTGCCGGTGGCGTTGATCAGCGCCCGTGTCGACCAGGTCCCGTCCGAGGTCTCGACGAGCAGCCGCCCGTCGTCGCCCTCGCGTTCGGCACGGACGGCTGTCACGTTGACGGGCCGCCGTACCCGAAGGTCGAAAGTGCGCTCGTACGCCGCGAAGTACTCGGCGATCACCTCCGACGACGGCCGCTCCGGATCGGCGTCCGTGAGTTCCATCCCCGGCAGCGCGTGCATGCCGTGGACCTTGCCGTACGTCAGCGAGGGCCACCGGAACTGCCAGGCGCCGCCAGGGGCGGGGGAGTGGTCCAGCACCACGAAGTCGCGGTCCGGCTCGAAACCGGTGCGGCGCAGGTGATAGGCGCTGGACAGACCTGCCTGACCAGCGCCTATGACGACTACCTCGACCTCGCGGAAGTTGTTCACCTTTCTACCAACGGTATGGAGGCCCTGGATCTTCCCGTGCGCCCGCAGGGGCCGGCGACGTCGGCCGGCCGTGTCAGTCCGTCTCCGAGGGGCGGGGCGTGGTGGTGGACGGCGGGAGGTCGCCATTGAACCGGCCGTCCGTGAAGTCGCCGAAGTCGACCTTGCGGGGGATGAGCTTCAGGCCGGTGAAGGTGTCCGCGATCTCCTGTTCGGAGGCGATGAGCCGCTGGTCCACCGCCACCGCGACCCGGGTGGTGTAGGTGCGCTTCACCGCGGCCAGCGCCACGTCCTCGGGCAGCCCCGTCTCCTTCGCCCAGACCTTCGCCCACTCCGGCTCGTGTGAGTAGACCCACTTGTAGGCGCGTCGCAGCCGCTCCAGGTAGTCGTTGATCGCGGCGACCTTCTTCTTGTCCTTCAACGCGCTCGGCGCCGCCACCTGGAAGGTCAGACCGTTGGTGATGCCGTCCCCGGTGGTCAGCACGCGCCCCTGCTTCGCCTGGAGGATCTGCGAGGTGTACGGGTCCCACACCGCCCAGGCGTCGACCTTGCCGGAGGTGAACGCGGCCAGGGCGTCGGCCGGCTGGAGGTACTTGACCTTCACATCACCCAGGCCGAGCCCGGCCTTCCGGAGGGAGGCGACGAGTTGGTAGTTGGCGGACGAGCCCTGCGCCACGGCGATGGACTTGCCCTTCAGCTGCGCCGGACCGGTCAGCTCGGAGTCGTTCGGTACGAGGATGGCGTCCCCCTTGGACGTACCGTGCCAGGCCGCCACCACCGTGATCTTCGAGTCGGCGCCGGCCGCGAACACCGGCGGTGTGTTGCCGACGCCGCCGATGTCGACGGCCTTGGCGTTGACGGCCTCCAGAAGGGGCGGGCCGGAGGTGAAGGTCGACCACTTGATCTTGTAGTCGAGGTTGTCGAGCTCCCCGGCGGCGCGCAGGATCGCCGCCGAACCACCCTTCTGGTCGCCGACGTTGAGGGTGAGGGAGCCCTTGCCGTCGGTGTCGGTGCCTGCGCCGGCGGACGCGTTTCCGCCGCAGGCGGTGAGCAGAAGGGCGAAGGGAAGGAGCAGTGCGGCGGGAGCGAGACGTCGTCGCATGGTGGATCCGTTCTGTGGAACTCAGGTTGTGGGTAGGGGAGTTCAGGCGGCTTCGGCTGCGGTGTCGACGCCCAGGCGCTCCAGGAGCTGCCCGCGGATCTCCGCGAACCGGGGATCGGTGATGTCGCGGGGCCGGTCGAGGTCGATTGCCTGCTCGTGCGCGATGACGCCCTCGTCCATCACGAGGACACGGTCGGCGAGCAGGACGGCCTCCTCGACGTCGTGGGTCACGAGCAGCACCGCGCAGCCGCGCCGCTGCCACAACTCCCCGACCAGACGCTGGGCCTTGATCCGGGTGAGGGCGTCGAGCGCGCCGAACGGCTCGTCCAGCAGCAGGAGATCGGGCTCGCGCACCAACGCCCTTGCCAGCGAGGCGCGTTGGGCCTCGCCGCCGGAGAGGGTCTTGGGCCAGGCGTCCGTGCGGTGGCTCAGGCCGACCTCCCCCAGGGCCTGGTCGGCGACGGCGCGTGCGGGTTTGCCCGGCAGGCCGAGCAGGACGTTGCGCCACACCTTCTTCCACGGCATCAGCCGGGGCGCCTGGAAGGCGACCGCCTTGCGGCGCGGGACCAGGACGGTGCCCTCGATGTCCCGGTCGAGTCCGGCGAGGATACGCAGCAGGGTGGACTTGCCGCAGCCGCTGCGGCCCAGCAGGGCCACGAACTCGCCTGCGCGGACGTCGAGTCGGAGGTCGTCGATGACGGCGCGGCCGTCGAAGGAGCGGGTCAGCCCTTCGACGCGCACGGCCTGCCCGGGGCGGGGTGCCTCGGCCTTGGAGGCCTCGGGCTCGGGTTCCGTTGCGCCCGTGGCTCCCTCGGCTGTGGAGTCCTCGGTCACCTGGTGGTTCACCGGCCGGTGAACGTCGGTCGCCATTGCAGCAGCAGCCTTTCGAGGGAGCGGACGATGAAGTCGGCCAGCAGGCCGAGGAAGGCGTAGACGATCAGGCAGACCACGATGACGTCGGTGCGCAGGAAATCCCGCGCCTGCACCATCAGGAAGCCGATGCCGGAGTCCGCGTTGACCTGCTCGGCGAAGACGAGCGCGAGCCAGGAGATGCCGAGCGAGTAGCGCAGACCGGTCATGGCGCCGGGCAGCGCGCCGGGCAGGATGACATGCCGTACGAGTCCCCACCGCGAGAGACCGAGGGACTCCCCGGCCTCGATCAGCTGGGCGTCCACGCCACGGATGCCCGCGTAGACGTTGAGATAGAGCGGAAAGGTCACGCCGAGCGTGATGATGGCGATCTTCGGGGCCTCGCCGATACCGAACCAGATGATGAACAGCGGGATCAGACCGACGAACGGCACGGTCCGCAGCATCTGCACCGGAGCGTCCACGATGTCCTCGCCGATCCGGAACAGACCTGAGACAAGGGCGAGCCCGGTGCCGATGAGGGCGCCGAGGAGCAGGCCGCCCGCCACCCGCTGCAACGAGGTCGTCATCGCCGAGGTCAGCGAACCGTCGGAGATCAGATCACCCGCGACCTGGGCGATACGGCCGGGGGAGGCCAGGACGTCGGCGGTCAACACGCCGGTGCTGCTGAGGAGTTGCCACAGCGCCAGCAGCAGTACCGGACCGGTGGTGCGGCGCAGCCAGCGGGGGACGCGGGTGCGGCGGGAGGAGGCGGGGACGATGGGTTCGAGGTCGGGAACGGGGTCGGGGGCAGTGGGCTCGGCGGCGTCCGGGTGGGAGGTTTCCGGAATGTCGGTTTCGGGGGAACCTGGCGGGGCGTGGCTGATGCTCATGATGCTCCACGGAGGGGGAGAGCGACCGGAGAGGAGCACGCCTCGACGCCGCCTGAGCACAGCACGGATCAGCATGCGCGCCGGTGGGCGGAGCGAGGGTGCGGGAAAAGTGGGAAGAAGGGCGTCAGCAGCCGCGGCGACACGCGGCGGAGGCCACCCGCAGCAGGTCGATGTGACCGCGCGTGGTGAGCAGGACTGAACGCAACATGGGGCCGAAGCTAGCCATTCGGCGTGTCCACGGTCAATGGCGTCTCGCGGACTGGACCCGCCGTATCGCAGGATGGTCCAGGAATGACGAGTGAATCCGGCCTCAGGGGTGAGGATGGGGGCATGGCAGACGCTTTCACCACCCGAGTCCTGAACGTCGCCTCCGGTTCGTCGGAGCGGATCGTCGACCTCACCGGCGACTGCGAGGCCTTCCTGAGGGAGGTCGCCGCAGGCCGTGACGGCCTCCTCAACGTCTTCATCCCCCACGCAACAGCCGGCGTCGCGCTCATCGAGACCGGTGCCGGCAGTGACAACGACCTCCTCACCGCCCTCCATACCCTTCTCCCCGCCGACGACCGCTGGCAGCACCGCCACGGCAGCCCCGGCCACGGCCGCGACCACGTCCTCCCGGCGATCGTCCCGCCCCATGCGACGCTGCCGGTGGTGAACGGGCAGCTGGAGCTGGGGACTTGGCAGTCGGTGTGCCTGGTGGACACCAACAGGGACAATCCTCAACGCAAGGTGCGCCTCACTTTCCTTGCCGGTTCCTGATGCGCAACTGCCCGGTGCGATGTGACGCACCGGGCAGTTGTCGGTCAGCTCTGTCAGCTCTGTCAGCTCTGTCAGCTCTGTCAGCTCTGTCAGCTCGTCGCGATCACCGCGTCCAGTACCGGATGTTGCGGAACCGGGCCTCCGCTCGCCCCGAGCCGTGGTTGTAGACGCCGTTCTTGAAGTAGCGGGTGGCCGGGCCCCGGTCGGCGACCGACAGGACGAGGGCGTCGTCGAAGTAGACCTTGACCGTGCCCGTCCCCGTGCTCGCCTGGTGGGCGATCTTCACGTTGAACCAGGTGTCGTAGGCCCCGGTCTTGAGGGCCGTGCCGTCGTAGCGGCGGACGGTGCCCCCGCCCGTGTCGTAGACGTTGAGCATGATGTCGGTGGCCGGAGTCCCGGAGGGGTGGACGCTCCGCAGGATCTGGACGAAGGAGGCGCCGTCCGAGCCGGAAGGGAGATAGACGTCGGCGTCCCACATGCGATCGCCGGTGGTGTAGTCGACCTTCCAGCGCATCTCGGTGCGCGGATCGGTGGAGCTGCCCTCCTCGAAGGGCTCGTCGGTGGCGTACACCCACATCCGGTGGACTCCGCCGCTGTAGCTGTGACGCTTGCTCAGGTCGAGGTTCCAGGGCTTCTGCCAGCTGTAGGTGAACGACGTCTGCCTCCAGCCGTCGGTCGGGTCGGCGGCCACCGCCGCGCCCGCGGGCCCGGGGAGGGCGAGTGCGGGCGCGCCGGCCAGTAGTCCGGCCGCTGTCCGTAAGACGGATCTCCTGTTCATCGGGTGTCCTTTCCGTTGCGGGAGTGGAGGTCGATCCGGTCGGGAGGGAACACCAATACATCGGAGGAGTCAATGACTTCGACCGCACCCTGTGCGCGTGCTGGTCATTCTGGAGCGATTCAGGAGAGAGTGTGTCTCCCGATACACCCGATGTATCGGGAGACCGGGATCAGGACGGACAGGCGGAGTCCGCGACGACGTAGTAGCCGGGCGCGGTCTGCTCGAGGGTGTGCACGGTGAAGGTGTTCCACAGCCCCATGGGCTCGCCGGAGCCGTTGGCATAGGTCTGACCGGCGCTCTCATGGGCGCGTCCGGCGGCCGTCTGGTCGTAGTTGCTCGCCGTGTGACACGTGGGCGTGAACCCGGTCGTGGACGCGGTCACCGCGGCGGAGACCGCGCCCGCCGCGCCTGCCGCGTCCACCGCCGCCACGGTGTAGCCGTACGTCGTGCCTGCCGTCAGACCGGTGTCGGTGTAAGTGGTCGACCCGGTGGTGCCCACCTTCGTGCCGTCTCGGTAGACGGTGTAGGAGGCCGCGTCGGGTACCGCGTTCCACCTCAGGGCCGTGGTGCTGTCGGTGGTCCCGGTGACCGTCAGTCCCGTGGGCGCGGGCAGGGCGCCGCTGCCCTGGTCGTGGCCGTCGAGGCCCCAGAAGCGGACGGTGTGGTAACTGGAGCAGATGGTGTCGAGGTAGTACGTGCCGGTGGCGCCGCACTGCTCGGTGCCGCTGCCCGGGTCGACCGCGAGCCCGTGTGTCATGCCGGCGACCGAGTAGACCTCGACTGCGGGCCGGCCGGAGGCGTCGTCGTAGGCGGTCAGCGTGGTGCCCCCGCTCAGGCTTTCCGTGCGCGAAGGCGTCTGGCCGATGCCCCACACGTCGGTCCACTGGTCGCGCAGCTCGGTGGCGTTGGCAGGCCGGACCGTGGTGTCGGCGGAGCCCTGCCAGATCGCGACGCGCGGCCAGGACGTGGTGCCGGCGGGAGCGGCGGAGCGCACCAGCGCGCCCCACTGGGCGGGGGTCCTGTCCGGTGGGCTGTACATGCAGGTGTACGCCGCGGACACGGTGGTCGCGCAGTACGCGGGCAGACCGGAGTCGATGGCGCCGCCCGCGAAGACGTCGGGGTACGCGGCCAGCAGGTTCGCGGTCATGCCGCCGCCGGCGGACAGTCCCGTGACGTAGACCTGTCGGCTGTCGCTGCCGTACTGCGAGACGGCCTTGTCGACCATTTGCCTGATCGACAGTGCCTCGCCCCGACCACGCGAACTGTCCGCCGGATCGAACCAGTTGAAGCAGGAGTTGGCGTTGTTGGCGCTGCTCGTCTGGGGGAAGACGAGCGCGAAGCCGTAGCGGTCGGCGAACTTCGGCCAGCCGGAGTGGGCGTAGTAGTCGCTCGCGCTCTGTGTGCAGCCGTGCAGGGCGATCACGAGCGGGGCGCCGGACGGCAGGGTGTCCGGCGCATAGGCGTACATGGACAGGTTGCCGGGGTTGGTGCCGAAGCCGGTGACCTGGGTCAGGCCCGCGGCGGATGCCTGCGGACCCATGGCGACCAGGCCGGCTGTGAGGGCCAGAGTGCCCGCGGCGGCGGCGACCCGGCGGCGGATGCCTCTGACGAGGCCGCGGCCCTTCGTGAAGCGGAACGGAGGATGCGACGGTCCCATGACGACTGCCTCCTGATGTCCGGGCGGGGCCCGTTGGTCGGTGTGCCGTGCATCATCGGGGTGCACCCACCGGCCTTGGCATGGGCTGAACAGCCAGGACCGCGGGAAGTGCTGTGTGACGGCCGCCCATAGTCGCTCTCGCGCTCGGCCGTGCAGGGGACTTGCCTCCCGTCCGGGGTGGTGTCCCGCACCATCGCCGGCAGGTCGACGGTGGTTGGTCGGCCCATGTCTGAGGCGGGGTGGGGCGCCCTAGTCTCCGCGCATCCCTCAGCGCCCTCGGAGGCACTCTGATGCGTCTGTCCCTCAGCTCTCCGTCAGGTTCCTGGCAACACCGCGTGCCCACGGCCCTCGCCGTGGCTGCTCTCGTGCTCACTCCCACGTCCGCCACCGCCGCACCGGGGAGCCCGGGCGGGCACTGCACGCACCGCGCGCAGTTGCGCGTACCGGGTGCCGAGCATCAACAGTCGGCCTGTCTGGGCGAGTTGACCACGGCCGGCACGGTGGCATCGGGGCACACCGACCCGGCCGACTGGGCCGGACTGACTCCGAAGGACCTGACCGTCCCCAGCGGAGTCCCCGGCATTCAGATCGACGGCTACTTCCCCGACACCTCCACCACCAACACCAACCACGGCTGGAGACACGACTCCCAGTTCGTCATCCGTCTGCCCGACCGGTGGAACGGCGGCCTGGTGGTCGCCGGCACCCCCGGCAACCGTGAGCAGTACGCCAACGACCGTGCCATCGCCGACTCGGTGCTGTCCCGCGGCTATGCGTACGCCGCCACCGACAAGGGCAACACCGGCCTCGCCTTCTACCGGGACGGGAAGACGCCGGGCGACGCCATCGCCGAGTGGAACGCCCGGCTCACCCAGCTCACCCGAGCCGCCCGGGTCACGGTCGCCCGGCGCTACCACCGTCCGCCTTCGCGCACCCTGGTGACCGGCATGTCCAACGGCGGATACCTGGCGCGCTGGCAATTGGAGAACCGTCCCGAGCTCTACGACGGCGGGGTCGACTGGGAAGGCACCTTGTGGCGCCCCGACGGGCCCACCCTGCTGGGGTTCCTGCCCCAGGCGCTGCGCCACTACCCGGTGTACGCCGCCGGGGGCGGACGCGCCCGGGAGGCGCAGGAGGCCCTGCACGCCGCGGGGTTCCCGGCCGGGTCGGAGTTCCTCTGGCCGTATCACCACCAGGTCTACTGGGACCTGACCCAGCGCATCTACCGTGAGGAACTCGACCCCGGTTTCGACGGGGCGACAGAGGCGGGTACGCCGTACTGCGCGGCGGGGACACCGGCCTGCGACACCGACTACGACTACGCGACGCGTCCCGACGAGGTGAGGCGGGCCGTGGCGAGGATCGCGCTGACCGGACGGATCGGCAAGCCGCTGATCACCCTGCACGGCACCCTGGACGTCCTGCTGCCGATCAGCCAGGACTCCGATGTCTACGCCCGTATGGTGCGCGACGCCGGACGAGGTGGTCTGTACCGCTACTACCGCATCGAGGGCGGCACCCACACCGATGCCCTGGCCGACGTGTTCCCGGATTGGCTGCGTCCCCTCGCGCCCTGCTACCGCACGGCCTTCACGGCTCTCGAACGCTGGCTCGGCACCGGTCGGCGACCGCCCGCCTCCCGGACCGTGGGCCTGCCCACCGGGACGGAAACCGCGACCCTGGTGAACAACTGCTCCCTGGAAGGGAGGTAGAGGTCGACCAGGTGCCATGCGGTGGTAGCCGAACGGCGCGCTGAAATGTCCAACGCCTCGTCAGTACACGGACAGCCCGTAGGCGTTCAGCACTTCCTGGATCGGCTGGTAGTACGTGGTCCCTCCCGTGGCACAGTCCCCGGAGCCGCCGGAGAGGATGCCCACGACCTTGTCGCCGGCGTAGAGCGGGCCGCCGCTGTCGCCCGGCTCGGCGCAGATGTCGGTCTGGATCAACCCCGTGACGACGGTTCCGTCCCCGTAGTTGACGGTCGCGTTCAGCGCGGTGACCCTGCCGCAGTGGACGCCGGTGGTCGCTCCCCGGCGGCAGACGCTCTGGCCGACATAGGCGGTCGCGGTCCCGGTGACGTCGACGGTTCCGATGGTGCCGGGGTGCGGTACTGCCGGGTTGGAGTACCGGACGACACCGAAGTCGTCGCCGGGGAAACTGGTTCCGGTCGTGGGGCCGATCGTCGTGGTATTGGCGGAGCTGGTGTACCAGGTGGGCATGGCGTCGGTGCAATGACCGGCCGTGACGAAGTAGTACGTGGATCCGCTGCGCACGTTGACCCCCGCCGAGCAGCGCCAACCGGCCGCGTGGATGCCGTCGCCTCCCGACAGGAGGGTGCGCAGCCGACCCTCGAGCCGTTCAAGGGTCGCGGCACCCGCGAAACGACCGGCGGCCCGGCGGATTCTGGCCAGGTCCGCGTCGGCGACCGCGGAGTCGGCGAGTACCCGCAGCTTCCCGGTGCGCTCGTCGACGGTCCAGGTCGTCCCGGCGATTCCCAGGGACTCGACGGCCGAGGCCGCGCCGGACAACGAGGCGGAGGCTGATGCGGCGTCGGCCTCGGGCGCTGCGGCCGCGCCGGTCCCGGACACTGCGAGAGCGGTCGCCGCGAGCAGGCTCACCACCGAGGCGATCAGCCGTGGACGTCTCGTGCCGTTACGGCGTGCACTGATCACTGAAGCCTCCCGAGGGTGCAAGGCCGCGGCCGACGCTTCAGTGTGCCCGGCCGCGCCCAGCGCGGGTAGACGGCCTTCGGCCGATGAACTGGCCCTCGGCTTGGCACAATTGTGGCTCTTGCTTTGCTCGTCATGCGTTGTTCGCGTCGTCGCCCGGACCTACCCTCACCTGCGGAACCGTGGGAAGGGCCAGCATGCTGAATATCGTTCGGGAACAGGCGAAGGGGCTCACCAAGGACCAGCGCAACGCGTTCGTCGCCGCCTATCTGGGCTGGGCGATGGACGCGTTCGACTACTTCCTGGTGGTCCTCGTCTACAGCGAGATAGCCGACGACTTCGATGTCTCCCTCACCGACATGGCCTTCCTCACCACCGCCACCCTCGTGATGCGGCCGGTCGGGGCCTTCGTCTTCGGCATGTGGGCGGACCGCAGGGGCCGCCGGCTCCCGCTCATGGTCGACGTGGTCTTCTACTCGATCGTCGGGTTCGCCTGTGCCTTCGCGCCCAACTACGCCGTGCTGCTGGTGCTGCGTCTGCTGTACGGCATCGGCATGGGCGGCGAGTGGGGCCTGGGCGCGGCGCTCGCCATGGAGAAGATCCCCGCCGAGCGGCGCGGCTTCTGGTCGGGCCTCCTCCAGAGCGGCTACTCGCTGGGGTATCTGCTCGCCGCCGTGGCGTTCTTCGTCATCGAACCCGTCTTCGGCTGGCGCGGGTTGTTCGCCTTCAGTCTGGTGCCCGCCCTGGTAGCCCTGTGGGTGCGCAGCCGGGTGGAGGAGAGCGAGGTGTGGGAGAAGAGCGTCAAGCTCAACCGCACCCCCGCGTACCAGGTGTTCAGGGACCCGGCCGTGCTGAAGCGCTTCGTGTACCTCGTGGCGCTGATGACCGCCTTCAACTGGATGTCGCACGGCACCCAGGACATCTATCCGACCTTCGTCAAGAAGGGCCTGGGTCTGTCCCCGGACACCTCCATCGCCATCGCCGTCGTCTACAACATCGGCGCCATGATCGGAGGCGCGCTGCTCGGTGCCTTCTCCGAGAGGCTGGGGCGCCGTCGCACGATCATGATCGCGGCGGCCGGTGGTCTGGTCGTGGTGCCCTTCTTCGTGCTGTCGACGACCGTGGGCTGGCTGATGCTCTCCTCCTTCCTGATGCAGATGTGCGTCCAGGGAGCCTGGGGCGTCATCCCCGCGCACCTGACCGAGATGAGCCCGGACGCGATCCGCGGCTTCTACCCCGGTGTCACCTATCAGCTCGGAAACCTGATCGCCGCCCTCAACCTGCCCATCCAGGAAGCCCTCGCCGAACGGCACGGCTATCCGGCGGCGATGGCGTGGACCGTGGTGCCGGCCCTGGCCGTGGTGATCGTGCTGAGCGCCGTCGGCAAGGAGGCCAAGGGCATCAGGTTCGGCGGCTCGGGCACCGCGGGCACCCCGGGTGGCCCGACCCCGAGCACCGCGGCGGCCGACAGCGCGTAGGCCCGTTTCCGCGTACCGATACGTGTCGGGCCGTCAGCCCCTACGATGGCAACTCGCAGTGCCTGTACGTGTGCACAGTCGAGTTCCACCGCAGGGAGCAATGCCCATGGGCGCCCATAAGTCCGCAGGAACACCGATCGACAGCGGGATTCTGGGCGGGCGGTCGGCCGGGCCCATGGTGCCGCGGCTGCTGCTGGGCGCGCGGCTGCGCAGGCTGCGGGAGGAGCGGGGGGTCTCCCGTGAGGATGCGGGGCACGCCATCCGCGGCTCACGGTCGAAGATCAGTCGTATGGAGGCAGGCCGTCACGGCTTCAAGCTGCGGGACGTGGAGGATCTGCTCACTCTCTACGGCGTCACGGGCGAGGCCGAACGCGCCACCCTGCTGACCCTGGTCGAAGAGTCCAACACCCCCGCCTGGTGGCAGTACTTCAACGATGTGGTGCCCGCCTGGATGCAGACCTACCTCGCGGCCGAACAGGCGGCGAGTCTCGTCCGCTGCTTCGAGGTCCAGCGTGTTCCCGTCCTGCTGCAGACCCCCGACTACGCCCGTGCCTCCCTCCGGCTCGCCCACACGGACGCGTCCCCGGAGGAGATCGAACGACGGGTCGCGTTACGGATGTCCCGCCAGCGGATCCTGCACAGGCAGCCGGCGACCAGGCTCTGGGCCGTGCTCGACGAGGCGGCGCTGCGGCGGCCCGTGGGCGGCAGCTCCACGATGCGCGCCCAGCTCAGGCATCTCATCGAGATCTGCCGGCTCCCGCAGGTCTCCCTCCAGATCCTGCCGTTCCTCTCCGGCGGCCACTCGGCGGAGGGCGGCCCGATCACCATCGTGCGGCTGCCCGGCAGCCAGTTGCCCGACGTCGTCTACCTCGAACAACTCGCCACCGGCCTCTATCCCGACCGTCCCGCCGAGATCGAGTGCTACTGGGACGCCATGAACCGCCTGGCGGTCGAGGCCGAGTCACCGGACGAGACACCCACGATCCTGCACCGCATCCTCCAGGAGACCTGACCGCACGCCGGGAGCGTTCTCAGCTCTTGCGAGCCACACCGCCGTACTGGTGCACCTCCGCGGGAAGGCCCCACGCCTCGGTGTCGGGGCGCCAGCGCGAGCACGACGCCACGCCCGGTTCGAGCAGTTCCAGTCCGTCGAAGTAGCGCGCGATCTGCTCGGGGCTGCGCAGGATGTAGGGGATCGAACCGCCCTCGTTGTACTGCTGGATGGCCTGGACGTAGGCCTCGCTGGTGGCGGTGCTGTCGTACTGCACGAGGAAGCTGCCGGAGGGCAGCCCGTCCACCAGCTCCCGCACGATCGCGCACGCCTCGTCGTGGTCCTCGATGTGGCCGAGGATGCCCATCAGCATGAGAGCGACGGGCTTGTCGAAGTCCAGGGTCTTCCCGGCCTCCCGCAGGATCGTGGCGGGGTCGCGCAGGTCGGCGTCGACGTAGTTGGTGACCCCCTCCGGGGTGCTGGTGAGCAGCGCGCGGGCGTGGGCCAGCACCAGCGGGTCGTTGTCGACGTAGACGATCCGGGACTCCGGGGCCACCCGCTGGGCGATCTGGTGGGTGTTGTCGACGTTCGGCAGCCCGGTGCCTATGTCCAGGAACTGCCGGACGCCCTCCTCACCGGCCAGATGACGGACGGCGCGGGCGAGGAAGTACCGCGCCGCACGGGCGCCGGTCTCGATGCCGGGGAAGATCTCGCGGAAGGCGTCACCGGCCACCCGGTCGACCTCGTAGTTGTCCTTCCCCCCCAGCCAGTAGTTCCAGATCCGAGCCGACTGCGGCACAGAGGTGTCGATCTTGGACAAGGCCTCCTGTCCGGACTGCTCGGAGTTCTCTGCCTGATCAGCCATGGACGCTCCTGCGTGTGCGCGACGGGGAGACCCGCCGAACGGTTCGAACACCGGTCGTGGACGTCCACGTTAGTCCCCGACGTTCGCCTCATGTGAATCATCAGCCCCAACAGGCCTGGTTTCCCCGCCTGTTGGGCCCGGGGCGCTGAGGGGAACACGGCTGCCCGGGACAGCGGCGAGGCCGTCCCGGGCAGGTGGGTACAGGGGGTTACGGGGTGGTCAGGTACGCCCTTTCGATCGTCTGGGTGAGGGTGTTGCCCGCCCGGTCCGTCAGCTCCGCGCGCAGGGAGACGGAGCCTGCCGTCGCCGGGTGCTTCAGTGACAGGTGCGTGCCGCCGACGGACTTGGCGGACTGCCAGGTCTTCCCCTCGTCGTAGGACACCTGGAAGGCGAGCTTCGCCGGGCGCTGTCCCGCCGCCGCGCCCTCGACGGTGAAGGGCACCTCGAAGCGCTTGCCCGCCTTCGCCGTGCTCGCCAGGGTCAGGTCGGGGCTGAAGCGGACCGTCGACACCGGCAGTGCGGTGAACTCGCCGTCCGGGGTCTCCGCCGAGCGGAAGGTCCACTCCGCCCGGACCCGGGTGCTGACCGGATACACGGCCGGGGCACGGGAGTTGTCCACGGTCAGCTTGTACGTGGTGTCCTGTGCCGGAACCGTGTACTCGGTGACCCCGTCGGTCGGAGGGATGCCGTAGTCGTCGGCGATCTCCTTGCCGTCCGCCTCCAGCCTGGACGTCACCGCGGTCGTGTCACTGGTGCCCCAGTGTCCGGCGCCGTCGCCGAACAGCGGGACGTACGCCCTGACGGTGTTCCCCATGCGGGCGACACCGGGGAAGCCCATGGCCGGTCCGAGCTGTCCGGTGCCGCCCAGTGCCGGGCCGAAGACGCCGACGTTGAAGCGCTCCTGGTAGTTGTGACCGGCCTTCCAGGTCTGCGGCATCCTCATGAGGAAGTTCTCGAAGACCGAATCCCGGCCCTCGCCCGAGACCTGCCAGGTGCGCATGGACCACTTCACACCGTTGTCGAAGACGTACTCGGTGCTCCGGAACGGCAGATCCCCCCGCATGTCGGTGAAACCGAACACCAGTTGGCCGTCGGGCAGGTGCGGGCTCACCTCGGCCTGGACGCGTCGGCCGTCGACCGTCTCGCCCACCTGGAGGTCGACCTTCGCCAACTGCTTCCGTCCGACCTTGGCGGTGAAGCCGTCCACGCTGCCCTCCCGGAGCCAGGCCGCGTGGTAGTTGACCCGGTCGCCGTCCGCGCCCCGGCCGCTCCAGCCGCCGGAGTACAGGGCGTTGAGCCCGTCCACGGGCTCCCCGCCGCCGAGCCGCCCGAACCGCGAGCCCTCAAAGCTCGGCATCAGGTACTGGAGTGAACCGTCACGCTTGCCCTCGCCGCGCCCGAAGCCGATCAGGACGGTGGCGTCGGTGTTCTCGGCCGTTGGGTCCGGCACGGTGATGTCCACCGGCTTCGCCTGCCGGGCGTCCACGGTGACGGTCCTGTCGCCGTCCAGCCGGAACCTCGGCTCCACCAGAATGCCGTGGACGGGCGACGAGATCTCCGGGTGGACGACCCCGCTGAGGATGTAGTCGCCCTTGGGCAGCCGTACCGTCAGCTCGCCGTCCTGCTCATCGGCGTACTCGGCGTAGAAGTCGCCGTCGAAATCGGCGACGGCGGTGGCGGCGTCCCCGGTCGGCAGGCCGTTCTCGTCGATGTGCTTGAGCGTCAGGCTGTACGACTCCACCTCGCGCGCCACACCGGTGGCGGACCGCACCTGGACCTTGCCGTCGGCCGAAGTGGCCTGCACCGAACCGCCGAAGCTGCCGTCGGCGCTCCCCGCGCGGGTGTCCGCCGTGACCTCGGCGCTCGCGGTGCCGCCCGCCGGGACGGTGATCCGCTGCGGGGACACGCTGAACATGCCCTCGGCGGCGGGCTTCCCGTCCACCGCGTAGGCGTCGACGGACAGGTCGAGGGTGACCGGCTCGGTGCCGAGGTTGCGGTAGGTGAGCTGCTTGGTGGACGGCTTGTCGTCGTCGTGCGGCCACTGCTGCTCGCCGAAGTCGAGCGGCCCCTGCTCGGTGACGACGTTCTGTTCCAGCGCCCGGACCAGATCGGTACGGCCGGTGCCCTGCTGGAAGGAGCTGTACGGCCCCGGCTTCGCGGAGCCGGTGAGGACCGCCTTGAGACGCTCGCCGCTCCAGTCCGGATGCTGCTGGGCGAGGAGGGCGGCGGCGCCCGCGACATGCGGGGTCGCCATGGACGTACCGTTGAGCGTGGCGTAGCCGGGGACGCCGGAGGGGTACTCCTCCTCGACGAGGCTGCCGGCCGCCGCCGCTGCTGTGATCTCGACGCCGGGCGCGGTCAGGTCCGGCTTGACGCCGCTGTCCCCGACCCGCGGGCCGCGACTGGAGAAGTCGGCGAGCGCGTCGGACTTGTCGACCGCCCCCACGGTGAGCGCGGCGTCCGCACTGCCGGGCGAGCCGACCGTGCCCTCGCCGAACTCGCCCTCGTTGCCCGCCGCCACGACGAAGAGCGTGTCGGACTCGGCGGAGAGCCGGTCCACGGCCTCCTCCATCGGGTCGGTGCCCGGCAGGTCGGTGCCGCCGAGGCTGAGGTTGACGACGTCCGCTCCCTCGGCCACCGCCCACTCCATGCCGGCGATGATCCCGGAGTCCGAACCGAAGCCGGTGTCGTCCAGGACCTTGCCGTTGAGGATCTTCGCGCCCGGCGCGACCCCCTTGTACTTGCCCTCGGACTTGGCGCCGGTGCCGGCCACGGTGGACGCCACATGCGTACCGTGTCCGAACTTGTCGCCGGTACCGTCGGAGCCCGAGAAGTCCTTCTCCTCGACCACCTGGTCCGCCAGATCAGGGTGGGAGGTGTCGACTCCGGTGTCCAGGACGGCGACCTTCACCCCGGTGCCGTCGTACCCGGCGGCCCACGCGGCAGGCGCGCCGATCTGCGGGACGCTCCGGTCGAGCGAGGCCTTGCGCCGGCCGTCCAGCCAGACCTTCTCGACAGCCCCGGACTCCTCGGCGGTGACGGTGTCCCAGAAGTCGGCCGCCCGCTTCTTGACGGAACGCATCGACGTGCCGTTGACCACCGGCAGCGTACGGCCTATCCGGGCCCCGGCCTCGGTGAACGGGCTCATCGAGGGCGTCTTTTTGCCCTTGAACGTGACGATCAGCGGTACGTCGGACCGGCCCGCGTCGTCGTAGCCGTCCTTGAGCAGCTGGGTCACGTCGAACAGCCTCGCGTCCAACTTCCCCTGCGCGAGCGGCAGTTCGGCGTCGCCGGGAACGACCCGGGTGTGTCCGGCGACCTCCCGGATCGAGAACGGCACGTCCTTTCGGCCCGGTGCCCGTTCCACTCCCGAGACCCGGCCCTGGTCGCCGACCAGGACCCGGTCGCCGGTGACCAGCGTGACCGTCCGTACCGCGGCGGCCGTACGACCGCCCCCGGTGTCGGCGGCTCCCGCGCCGGCCGGCAGACCGGCGAGGACCAGCGTCACGGAAGCCACTCCCGCGGCCATGGCCGCATGTCTGTGGCGTACGCGTAACTCCATCTGAACTCCTGACAGTTGGGGGATCAATGCGTCACGGGACGGAGGGGCCCGTGAGGAGACGGCCGTCGCTGTCGTACGGCCAGACATTGGGGACGCAGCCGAGCAGGCCCTTGATCTGCTGCATCATCGCGGGGGCCGGTTGCCCCTTGCCGGGGCAGGTCACATGGCCGTGGCCGAGGAAGTGGCCCACCTCGTGGTTGATGATCAGCGAGCGGTACCCGACGACGTCCTTCGGGTAGAACTCGGTCGCCAGCACCCAGCGTCTGAGGTTGACCATCACGTTGTGGTTCACGCTGCAGTTGACCTTGCCGCCGGTGTCGAGACCGCCCTCGGCGCAGAACTTGTCGACGGTCGCCGGGGTGGCGAGGCGGACCCGGAAGTCGGTGGGGCCGCCGGACACCCGCTGGAACGCCGAGTGGCCGTCGGCCGTCCAGCCGCGCGGATCGGCGAGGGTCCGCTCCACCTGCGCGGCGACGTCCTCGGGGGAGATCGTGATGCCCTTCTCCACCTCGACCCGATAGCGCAGGGGCGTGCCCTTGCCGACCGGCTCGCTCCCGCCGGGCGCGGTGACGAAGGTCCCCGGACCGCTCTGGGGGAGGGGAGTCGTGGAGGGGCTGGGGGGCGCACTGGACTCTTCCGGTTCCGGTGACTCAGCGGTCCTACCAGGGTCCGGACTCCGCACGGGTGAGGGCGCCGCGGAGGTTCGTCCCGCGTCGGACGGCAGCCATGCCGCCACCGCGCCACCGACGGTCGCGAAGGCCACCAACGCGGCCAGGCCGCCCATCAGTTGGCTCTTCACACTCCGCTCGGAGCGCTTCCGGCGACGACGGTCGACGGGGTTTCGTTTGTGCGCTGTCACGGTGGTTCACGATGTGATCGCCATGTGATCGGACCTGGCCCGGAAGATAACGAACCGATAACCCTCCTCGTGGTCATGGTCGTGTGGATACTGTGCGCATGTCACGTGTACTGCTGATCGAAGACGACCCCGCCGTGCGGGAGGGCGTGGCCCTGGCCCTGCGCCGCCAAAGCCATGACGTCGCCGCCACCGCGACCGGCGAGGAGGGGATGGACCGGCTGCGGGCCTTCCGGCCGGACATCGTCGTCCTCGATCTGATGCTTCCCGGCATGACCGGCCTGGACGTGTGCCGGGGCATACGGGCCGTCGACCAGACCCTGCCGATCATCATGGCGACCGCACGGGGAGACGAAGTGGACATCGTCGTCGGCCTGGAGGCGGGCGCCGACGACTATGTCGTCAAACCCGTCCTGGCCCGGGTGCTCGACGCGCGCATACGCGCGGTCCTGCGCCGGGCGGCCGGAAGCACACCCCGCGCCGAGGGCCTGCCGAAGATCGACACCTACGGCGATCTGGCCGTCGACCGGGCCGGCCTGACCGTCGCGCTGAATGGCGAGCCGATCGCCCTCGCCCCCTCCGAGCTACGGCTTCTGCTCACCCTCTCCGCCTCGCCCGGCCAGGTGTTCAGCCGTCAGCAACTCCTGGAGGCGGTCTGGGAGCATGACTACCACGGCGACGCCCGCCTGGTGGACGCCTGCGTCAAACGACTGCGCACCAAGATGTCCGAGCCGCCCCGCGCACCCCGCTACATCCACACCGTGCGCGGTTTCGGCTACCGCTTCGCGGCGCCGTGAGGAAGCGCCGGCTGCGGGGCCTGCGTGCCCGCCTGGTGGTGGCCTTCGGACTCGTCGCCGCTGTCGCGGCCATCTCGACCGGAGCCCTGACCTTCCGTGAGGCGCGCACCGGCATACTCCAGCAGAGCCAGGACGCCACCATCAGACAGCTGAGGGCCCAGCTCAGCCAGCACGCCGCCGAACTCACGCTGCCACCCGACGAATCGTCGTTGCGCAAGTTCGCACAGGACATGGCGGCCACCGAGTCGCAGGGGAGCTGGCGGGTACTGGTGACGTACGGGGACCTCAGCGGTTCCTCCGTCCCGGGCGACCCCTTCACCGAGGTCACGCCCGGCGTGCGCGAGGCCGTCGGCGCCAGCCGGGCCACCGTCTTCCAACGGGTGCGCGGCGACGGACGCACCTCCCTGGTCGTCGGCATGTCGATCCTCTTCGGCACCCCGGACAGCGCCGCCACGGTCACCGGGGTCCGGGTGTTCCTCGTCGTTCCGCAGACCACGGAACAGGCGTACGTCGACGCCCTGGTCACCGCTGTCGAACGGGCCATGGTGGCGGCCCTCGCGCTCGCTGTCGTGCTCGCCCTCCTCGCCGCCCGCGGGGTGCTGGTGCCGGTGCGCAAGCTGCGCCTGGCCACCCGCAGGATCGCCGAAGGGCGCCTGGACACCCGGCTCGCGGTCAACGGCTCCGACGAACTCGCCGACCTGTCCCACACGTTCAACGAGACGGCCGCCGCACTGGAGACATCGGTGGCCGAACTGCGCGAGATGGAGGCGCGGGCCCGCCGCTTCGCGGCCGACGTCTCGCACGAACTGCGCACCCCGCTCGCCGCCATGTCCGCCGTCACCGACGTCCTCGACGAGGACGCCGCCCGGCTGGACCCGGACACCGCCACCGCGGTCAGGCTCATCAGCGAGGAGACCGTCAAACTCGCCCGCCTCGTCGACGACCTGATGGAGATCTCCCGATTCGACGCCGGCGCCGCGGTGCTGCACCTGGACGAGATCGACCTCGCCGAGTCGATTCGGCGCTCTCTCGCCTCGCGCGGCTGGACGGACACGGTGGCGACCGACCTGCCGCCGCCGCACGCGGTACGCGGACGCGTCGACCCGCGCCGCCTCGACGTGGTCGTCGCCAACCTGGTCGGCAACGCGCTCAAGCACGGCGCCCGCCCGGTACAGGTGCGTCTGAGCGCCGGGGACGCGGGGGCCGTCATCGAGGTACGGGACAGCGGCCCCGGCATCCCCCACGACGTCCTGCCCCATGTCTTCGAGCGGTTCTACAAGTCGGACACTGCCCGCATCCGCTCGGAGGGCAGCGGCCTCGGTCTGTCCATCACCGCCGAGAACGTCCGCATCCACGGCGGCACCGTCCACGCGGCCAACCACCCGGCGGGCGGCGCCGTCTTCACCGTAGAACTTCCGCTGTGGCGGGACGAGTCGCCCGAGGAGAACCCGTCATGAAGGCCCTGCGCAGCGTCCCGCTGCTGACGCTCCTCGCGCTCACCTCCTGCGGGATCCCCGCGACCGGAGTGGTGCAGGCGGGCGGTCCCGCGAGCGGGACACTGCCGATGACGCGGGTCTACTTCGTCGAGAACGGCGCACTTGTCGCGATGCCGCGCACGACCGAACTGCCCGGTGACCCCGAGGCGGCGCTGCAGCTGCTGATGGCCGGTCCGCTGGCCGGGGAGGGACGCTCGGGGAGGCTCTCCACCGAGGTACCGGGCGTGCCGACCGCCATGGCACTCCCGCCCGCCACCGACGGGCCCGGGAACCCCCCCTCGCCGGACACCCCGACGGTGACGGCGAAGAGGGACGCGATGACGATCCGGCTCCCCCCGGGCATGGACAGGTTGAGCGACACCGGGGTTCGGCAGATCGTCTGCACGGCCGCCGCCGCGTACCGCCTCACACGTCCGTCCGACGCCACGCTCACCGCTGAAGTGACCGACGGCGGCGGACGGCAGGTCACGGCGTCGGACGAGGGCTGCCCCGACCGGTGAGGAGGTGGAAGGTCACGGGGGCCCGAGCGGCTCCCGCGGTGGAAGGCGCCGAGCCACCAGCGCGGCACGTCCCCCTTGACGCTGGGCTCCCGGCCGTCGAACACGTGTCGTTGAGGTACAGATGGCGCAGGTCCGCGACGGCCGCCGGTGTCCTGACCCGTCCCCGCCGCCCGGGCCGCCTCCCTCGAGAGACGGAAGTCAGGGCTATGGGCTGGGTCTCATGCGCCGCTCACGAGCTTCTCGAAGAAGAACTCGTGCTTGAGGAACGACGTCTCGTGCTCGGTCCCCGGGTACGGCGGGACGAGCTGCGCGGCCTGGAAGAGCCGCCAGCCGTCCTCCAGAGCGGCGACGCCCGTCTCGTACGGCGGCTCGTCGCTGTCCCCGGTCGTGGGGTGGGTGGTGCCCGTGCCGTCGTAGCGGGCCCAGCCGACGACCCGCGAGTCGAGCGCGGAGGTGTCCAGGTACAGGACGAGAACCTGCTGGCGCAGGGTGTTCGAGAGGGTCACGCCTCGCTCCTCTGTGCGGCGGGCCGGTTGGTGATGCGGGTGGCCCAGTACTCGATGTCGAACGCGGGATCGCCGGTCAGGGCCCGCCACAGCCTGATCCGGTTGAGGATCTCCAGCCGGCCGGTGGCCTGCTCGTACCAGGGGAAACCGCGCCCCAGTTCCTCCCGGACGGCAGGCGTGTCCAGGTCCGCCGTGTCCCACAGCCGCACCTGGGGCACGGTCGGGTTGAAGCGGATCTTGTACATGTGGCGGACGATGTCGCTGTCGTTGCGCCGTCCGCCGTGCCAGATCCCGTGGTGCAGCAGCGCGACCGTGCCGGCCGGGCAGGTCAGCCGGGTCTGGCCGCGCAGGTTCTGGTAGCGGCCGGTGTCGGATTCGTTGGTGCGGCGCAGATGGCTGCCGGGGACGATGAGCGTGCCGCCCATCTCCGTGGTGACCTCCTGCGGGTAGTACATGAGCTGGACGTCGAAGGCGTCGGACCGCAGATCGATGACGGCGTCGGCGTGCAGCGGCTGCGCGCTGCCCTCGCGCGGCTCCCGGGTGTGCACGAAGTGGTGGTCGACGGTCGGATCCGGGCCCACCAGACTCTCCAACGCCCCCGCGACGGCGGGCAGTTCGACGAGCCGACGGGCGAAGGAGCCGTCGAGGAACGCCTTCGGCACAGGAGTGCCGTACGGCACGGAGGGCAGCCCGGCGGCGAAGACACCGAGCGCCTCCTCGTTCATCTCCCGGGGCACGATGCCGTCCAGGCGCAGGAAACCGTGGGCCACGAACCGCGCCACCTGGGCGGAGCTCAGCAGCTGTCGTGTGGTTGACATACGGCAACCGTAGGAACAGTCACCCGGGAAGTGGTGGGTCGTAATCGGCGACCACTGGTAATTTTCCACCATGACCCAGCACGTCGACCTCACCCTCGACCTGCCGCCCCACGTGGAGAACGCGGGCGTCGGTGTGCACGGCTTCGCGGGCCCGCACGACGTGTTCCGGCTGCCACGGCTGTGGCAGCTCCATCTCTACGGCTACTCCGGCACCCTCGAGTTGGGCGGCTCCCGGCACCCGATCCGCCCGGGGCATGTGAGCCTCGTCCCGCCCGGCGCCGAGGTGCACTTCCACTACGACGCCACACGCTGCGAGCACCTGTACGCCCACTTCCGGCTGCCGGGCGTCGGCGAGCGGCGCCGGGTCCCGGTGATGCAGGACGCCGGCGCGGACGCGGCGGTGCTGACCGGGCTGCTGCGGCAGACGGTCGCCGCGAGCGCGCAGTCCTCGGCACGGGCCTCCGCCGAGCTGTGGACGGTGCTGTGGCGTACGACCGGTCTGACCGCCGCCGGCGAGAACCGTCCCGGCTCCCGGCACCCCGCCCTGCGGACGGCCGTCGCCCACATCGAGGAGCATCTGGCCGAGCCTCTGAGCGTCCCCGGCATCGCCCGCGCCGCCGGGGTCTCGCACACCCATCTGACCCGGCTGTTCCGCGAGGGCACCGGACACACGGTCGTCGCCTACATCCGGCGCCGTCGCACGGAACGCGCCCGGCATCTGCTCATCGCCTCCACGCTGGCCATCCCGGCGATCGCGGCGACCGTCGGCATCCCTGACCTGCAGGCCTTCAACAAGGCCTGCCGCAAGGAGCTGGGCGCGTCGCCGAGGGCCGTACGGGAGGGGTACGGACAGGGCGTGGTTCAGGCCGGGGCCGTACGCCGGGCGCCCCAGTGCCGGGTCCGGTATCTGCCGACCGCGGCACAGACGACGTAGAGGACGAACGAGATCGTCGTGACGTACGGGCTGATCGGAATGCTGCTCCCCAGGGCCAGCAGAATGCCGCCCTCGATCGACGCCATGGCGAAGACCACGCTGAGCAGCGGCAGCAGGACCGGTGACGCGGTGACGCGGGCGGCGGCCGCGGCCGGAGTGATCAGCAGGGAGAGCACCAGCAGGGCGCCCACCACCTGCACGGACAGGGCGACCGCCAGGCCGAGCACGATCATGAAGGCGAAGGAGAGCCCGCGCACCGGGACCCCGCGGGCCTCGGCCACGTCGGGGTCGGCGCTGGCGAAGGCGAGCGGGCGCCACATCACCGCGAGGGCGATCAGGACCACCGCGGAGGTGACGAGCAGCCAGGTCGTCTGCGGGGTGTCCACCGCGACGATCTGTCCGGTGAGCAGGCCGAACTTGTTCGCCGCCCGCCCCTTGTAGAGGGCGAGGAAGAGCACTCCGAGGCCCAGTCCGAACGGCATCAGGATGCCGATCACGGAGTTGCGGTCACGCGCGCGCGTGCCGAGCAGGCCGATCGCGCCCGCCGCCAGGAGGGATCCGGTGATCGAGCCCGCCACGATGTTCATGCCCAGCAGAAGCGCTCCGGAGGCGCCGGCGAAGGACAGTTCGCTGATGCCGTGCACGGCGAAGGGCAGGTCGCGCATCGCGACGAACACCCCGGCCAGGCCGCCGACCAGGCCCAGGGCCGCGCCGGCGATGAGCGAGTTGCGGACCAGGACGAGGAGTTCGCCGTAGTTCTCGAAGGTGAACAGCTCGTGCCAGACACTCATGGACGGACCTCCTCGGGCACCTGGTGCGCGTGGTCATCGTGGGCGCCGACCACCACGACCCGGCCGTGCACATGGACGACGTCGACCCGGGTGCCGTACAGCCGGGACAGCGACGCGGAGGTGAGGACCTCGTCGGGGGTGCCCACGTGGTGGCCGCCCGGTGCCAGGTACAGCACCCGGTCCACCAGACCGAGCACCGGGTTGATCTCGTGGGTCACGAACACCACCGCCGTGCCGTGGGAACGGCGGCGGGCGTCCACCAACTCGGTGACCGCGCGCTGGTGGTGGAGGTCCAGGGAGAGCAACGGCTCGTCGCACAGCAGGATGCGGGGATCGGTCGCGAGGGCCTGCCCGACGCGGACGCGTTGACGCTCGCCGCCGGACAGCAGGCCGAGCGGGACGTCGGCATACGCCGAGGCACCCACCGACGCGAGGATCTCCTCAACACGCTTGCGTACGGCGGCTGTTCGCAGGCGCGGCCCGAAGCGGTGGCCGTCGATGCCGAAGCGCACGAGGTCACGGGCGCGCAGCATCGCCTGCGCGGACAGGGCTGGCTGCTGGGGGACGTAACCGATGTGCCGGGCGGCCTCGCGGGGAGAGCGGCCGAGGACCGTCAACTCCCCTGCGGACAGCGGCTGCCGGCCGAGCAGGGCCCGCACGAAGCTGGTCTTGCCCGCTCCGTTCGGGCCCAGCACGGCGAGGAACTCCCCTGGGGGTACGTCCAGTTCGAGGTCGCTCCAGACCGTGCGCGGACCGTAGGAGAGACCGGCCCCGCGCAGGCTGATGACCGTGCTCACTTGGCCAGTGCGTTCGCGAGCGCGTCGACGTTGCCGGTCATCCACGCGAGGTAGTTCTTGCCGCTCGGCAGGGTCTCCGTCACCGGGACCACGGGGATGCCGGCCGCCTTGGCCGCCTGCTCGGACTTCTCGGTCTGCGGGCCGGAGGTCTGCGCGTTGTAGACCAGCGCCTCGACCTGCTTGTCGGTGAACAGGGCGAGGGTCTCCTGAAGGACCTTGGGGGAGACGTCGTCGCCCTCCTCGATGGCCTCGCTGAACTCCGTGGGCGTCTTGTCGACCAACCCGCTCGCTCCGGTCATGTACAGCGGCACGGGCTCGGTGATGGCGATCGCCTCGCCGCCGTGCTCCTTCTTGATCTGCGCCTCCTTGGCCTCCAGCGGCTTCAGGTCGGCCCTGAAGGCGTCGGCGTTCTTCGTGTACGTCGCGGCGTTCGCGGGATCGGCCTTGCCGAGGGCGGCGGCGATGCGGTCGGCGATCTTCGCGACCGTGGGGAAGTCGTACCAGACGTGCTCGTTGAGCTCGCCGCCCTGGGGAGCGGTCCTGCCGGAGACCTTCACCGCGTTGATCACCTCGGCGGAGGAGTTGCCGGCGCTCTTGAGCATCCGGTCCACGAAGTCGTCGTAGCCGCCGCCGTTCTCGACGACGACCTTCGCCTTCGACAGGGCCAGCTGGTTCTGGGTGCTGGCCTCGTAGGAGTGCGGGTCCTGGTCGGGGTCGCTGATGACCGAGGTGACGGAGACCTTGTCGGCGCCTATGCGCGAGACGATGTCGCCGTACACGTTGGTGGAGGCGACGACGGCGACCTTGGACGAGGCGGCCGGGGCCGCCGAGGCGCTCCCGTCGCTCCCGGAGTCCGAGGAGCTGCCGCAGCCTGCCAACAGGGTGACGGAGGCGCCGACGAGCAGCACCAGGCGGCGGGACGACGGGGACGTGGACATGGATCCTCCAAGCGCGGTTCTGATGACCCCCTCACGCTAGATGAAAACGATTGTCGTAAACAGGTCTGGCGGCCCGTAAGTGAAAAGCGTTGCCAATAATTGACTCGTCCCTGGTCCGGACCCGTCCGCTAGTCCGAGGACGCGGTGCGGGCCCGGTGGCGGCGGACCGCGTCCCGGTTGGCGCAGCGGGGGGAGCAGTACCGCTGCCGGCCGGTGCGGGAGGTGTCGGCGAAGATCGTGGCGCACTCCGTCACCTCGCAGCGCCGCAGGCGGTGCATGCCGCGTCCCGCCAGGTGCAGGGCGGTGCCCACGGAGATCAGGGAGTACAGCACGTCGCCGAGCGACTGGCCCTCGTCGCGGTAGTGCAGATGCCAGCCGGTGCCCACATGGTTGGTCATCCGCGGATACGCGGCGGCCGTCGCCAGCATGCGGTTGAGCAGCTCGGCGCGCTCCTCCTCGTCCGTGGCGTCGACCACCTTCTCCCACGCGTCCAGCACCTCCCCGGTGCGGACCAGGTCCCTCGGGGTGACCGGGCCGTCCAGCACCACCCCGGCGGCGAGGCAACGGTCCGCGAGCTCCGTGACGTCGGCCGGGCGCCGGTTGGCCAGATCCGCGGCCAGCTTCACGGGATCCTCGCCGTAAGGGTTGAGATGCACAAGGGCATTACACCAGGGTGGTCGGTATGGGACAAGGCACCGGAAACTCAACGGCCGTACGGCAGGCGGTGGAGTACGACCTGGTGGAGCTGGTACGTCTGCAGGCTCTGCGCTCCGGGGATCTCGACGGCAACGCGCTGGACTCACTGGCCGTGGCGCTGTGGGAGCAGCTCACCGCGGACGACGTGCGCGTCCTGGTGGTGGACGCCGAGGACGAGGGGCTCGCCGCCTGTGGCATCGGCGCCATCGACCGACGCCCGCCCCGACCGGGCTCGCGCGGCGGCCGGACCGGGCACGTCATCGGAGTCGTCACCGATCCGGACCACCGGCGGCACGGCCACAGCCGTACGGTCATCGGCGGCCTGCTCGCCTGGTTCCGGGACCACGACGTCTCCCGGGTGGAACTGCGCGCTCCCATCGAGAACGCGCCCCTTCACCGCGCGGTCACTCCTTCCCGGTGAGCAGTCTTCGGGGGTTGGCGATACGGAAGGCGTAGGCCGCCGCTCCGCCGAGCCCGTGGCCGGGGTGCTGCGGCGGCTCCGCGTACGGCCGGTCCGAACCCTGGACCACGGCGTCCACGCCCAGCGCACGCACGACGGACTCGACGGCACGCGGCCCGTACGAGGACGTCTCGACGAACACCAGCGGGTCCGGCTCCGTCCTGCCGTCCCCGCGCGCGGCGAACCGCTCCCCGTGCAGCGGGGCGAGTCCGGCCAGCAGTGCGAAGCAGACCCGCAGCCGCGGATGGCGGGGGCGGCCGTAGGCACGGAAGGCGAACCAGGCGGCGTGCATCTGCTGGACGTAGGGGACCATCGCGGGCCACCACCCGGGCCCCTCGGAGCCACCGGCCGCGGGCCCCGGGTGCACGAACAGCGGGAGGTCGCGTTCTTCGAGCAGCTCGAGCAGCGGGGCGCACCGGGCGTAACCGGCCGCGTCCGCAAGGGCGTCGGCGGGCAGCTGGAGGCCGGCGAACCCCTGGTCGAGGTAGTCCGCCGTCGCCTTGGCGTCGACGTCCCGCACACAGGCGGCGGCCCACGCCCCGAACGGCGCGGGGAGCGCGGCCGCGCCCTCGTGATAGGCGTCCAGCAGCGGCCGTGCCTCGGCCGCGGGCAGCCACTCCACGCCGATCGGCGCCGAGAGGGAGACGAGCGCGAGGCCGAGGCCGTCGGTGGCGGCGAGTTCCGCGCGCCGGGCCGCGTCGTGGTCGGCGGGCGGGAGGCCGTAGGGCGGCTCACCGTCCAGATACAGCGTCCAGCCGTCCAGGTACGGCGGCTCGCGGCGCGCCCTCAAGGCCGTCACCAGCGCCGGGCTCCACAGATGCTGGTGCACGTCGACATTGGTCATGTCGCTCCTCCCACCCAGGCCCGCGATGTGCTCCGGACTCCGCCGGCCCCCATGATCTCGTGGCCGACCACCTCCGCGTCCACCCCGCGGCGGCCGTGAGGTCGGTCGGCCTGCTCGGAGCTTCCTGGCTCACCGAGCTCCGTTTGCCGAGCCGATCTCCACCACGCGGGCCCAGGCGGGCGGTGAGTCCGGCACGTACTCGGGATTGTTCTCGCGTCGTGCCCGGCTCCTGCCCGGCCGGGGGAACAGACCGATGACGGTACGGCATGAGGGCCGCGCGCTCGGCCAGGGCGTCTGCCCGTCGGTCAGGGCCACGACGACGTCCGGACGGGGCCGCGAGCGCAGCGCCTTCTCGAAGCCCGTGCGCAGATCCGTCCCCCCGCCGCCGACCAGCGGGATGCCCTCGGCCCGGCACAGCGGACGCACGACCCCGGCCGCCGCGTCGCACGACAGCACGTTGACCAGATCACGTCGGCCGCCCACGGCGTGGGAGATCGCGGCAACCTCCAGGAGCGCGCTGCCCAGCTCGCCGTCGCTGACCGAGCCGGAGGTGTCGATGATCACGCAGACCCGTGGCGGCCGGCGCCGCAGGCTCGGCAGCACCGCGCCGGGCACCCCCGCCGAGCGCCGCGACGGACGGCCGTAGCTGTAGTCGTCGCCCGCGCCGGAGCCGGAGACCGCCGAACGAAGTGCCGCGCCCAGCAGGTCCCGCCACGGCTGCGGCGGATGGAACGCCTCCTCCGCCCACCGCCGCCAGCCCTGCGGGGTGTCCCCCGGATGCGCCTTGATGCCCTGCGCCACCCGGAAGCGGACCGCGTCCCGCTCCTGCTCGCTCAGACTGTCCGCCCCGTCGGGGCCCAGGTCCCACTCGCGTTCCAGGCCGTCGGCACCGCTGCCGCAGTCCAGCCAGGCCAGGTCAAGAGTGAGGGGCCCGAAGCTGATCCCGCTCAGGTACTCCTCCATCAGCTGTCCCTCGGGCAGCCTCAACCGCCAGGGCCGCACGGCGCCCTTGGGCGCGACCAGTCCGTCGCCGTACACGTCGTCGTTGATCTCGCAGTCCGCGGCGATGTTCATCCGCAGCCGGTCTCCGACACCGGTCAGCCCGCGCTCACGGGCGACCCGGTCACCGCGCCCGTGGTGGTCGCGCAGCAGGTGGGACACCTCGTGCACCCACACGCCCGCCAGCTCCTCCACCGGCATGCGGTCCACGAACGCCGGTGAGACATAGCACCGCCAGTGCCGGTCGACGGCCATCGTCGGCACCTGCTTCGACTCGACGGTGTGCAGGGCGAACAGCGCGGTGGCCAGATAGGGGCGGGCCCGGGCGGCGTGGAGACGGGCGGCGAAGAGTTTGTCGCGGTCCAGATGTCCCCCCTCTCCGGGGGTCTTCGTGCTCATCGGCGGGCCTTGGAGGCGACAGCCGCCCGGTCCGCCCGCCGGGACAGCGCCACCGTCCCGGCGAGCCTGTCGATCGCCGCCGGCACGTCCCAGTCCTGCTGCCGCAGCGAGGCGAGCGTGGTCGCGGGCACGACGACCAGGTCCGGGGCGCCGGTCTCCAGCGCCCGCACCAGCACCGCCCACGCGGAATCCCAGCGGGCCCGGTCCGGACGTGCGCGTACGGCCGCCACCACACCGTCGAGCACCGCCTGCCGCAGGTCTCCCCGTTCGGGCAGGACGGCCCCCGCGGGATCGGCGAGCACGTCCTCGGGGTCCGGGAGGTCCAGCCGGTCCAGGCTCGCCAGCAGCTCCAGCCCCGGGCCGTCGCCCACCGTGCCCCGGACCAGCGAGGAGAGCACGTCCCGCGCGGAGCCGGCCGCGGTCGCGAAGGCGATCAGGGACAGGGTCATGTCCCAGCTCCGCGGCGACGGCCAGGGACCGCCCCGCCCGGTCTCGTTGGTGGGCAGCCGGTGCACGAGCGTGGGGCGCGCGGCGAGCAGCCCGCACACCGCGCGGCGGGCGAAGTCCACGGCCTCCCGCAGCTTGCGCGGGTCGAGCCGTGGCAGGGTGGCCCGCGGCCAGGTCCCGCCGAGCCCGCGTACGACGGTCTCGTGGTCGTGGGTCCACTGGAGATGGACGAACCGGTTGGCCAGCGGTGGGCTGAGCTCCCAGCCGTCGGCCGCCGAGGACCTGGGGTTGGCGGCGGCCACGATCCTTACGCCGGGCGGCAGCCGTAGTGCGCCGATCCGCCGCTCCAGGACGAGCCGGAGCAGCGCGGCCTGGACGGCGGGCGGTGCGGTGGACAACTCGTCCAGGAACAGCAGCCCCCGGCCGGCCCGCACCAGGCGTACCGCCCAGTCCGGCGGGGCCATCGGCACGCCCTGGGTGGCGGGATCGTCCCCGACCACGGGCAGCCCCGAGAAGTCGGACGGCTCGTGCACGCTGGCGATCACCGTGGTCAGCGGCAGGTCCAGGGCAGCGGCGAGCTGGGTCAGGGTCGCGGTCTTGCCGATGCCCGGCTCACCCCACAGCAGTACGGGCAGATCGGCGGCCACGGCCAGGGTGAGGGCCTCCAGCTGGGAGTCGGGGCGCGGTTCGGTGGTGGAGTCGCGCAGCAGTGCCAACAGGTCGGCGGCGACGTCGAGTTGGGAGGCGGAAGCAGGGGCGGTCATGGGCATGAGTGATCACCTATGGGCTAGGAGCGGGCCAGGAGGAGGGGACAGTTTCCCCGTTGGGGATTCAGGTCGCGTGACGCGGATGGGTACGCCGGTTCCGGGAGTCGCGACCGCTCGGACGCGGTCGGAACCGGGTGGGCCCGGGTCCCGTCAGGCCCGCCCTGAACAGTCCGTATGTGATGCGCCGTAGCGCAGCCGCCTCCAGTTCGTCCCGGAGGGGGCCGGTGCGCAGCAGCGCCTCGGGGCCGAGCAGTCCTTCCACGACGGCCAGCGCGCCGGCGGTGTCGCCGTGCACGAGACGTTCGCGGACGCCGGCCAGGCAGTGCGGACGGCGGTGTGCCTCGTCGATCGCCTGGAGGCAGGGGAGCGGGGTGCCGGTCAGCGCGACCAGCAGTTCCTCCCGCCGGATCTCGTCCGGGTCGTGGTCCAGCGGGGCCAGCACCCCGTCGACCAGGCCGATCCGGTGTCTGGCTCCCCGGCACTCCACGAGACGCGGTCGTCCCGGCCGGTCCGGGGTGCGAGGTGGTCCGGTGGCCGCTCGGTCCGGTGCCAACGCGGCGGCGACCAGGGGGTGCAGCCGTTCCGCCTCGATCGCGCCGGCGCGCAGCAGTTGGAGGTCGGGCAGCACCCAGGTCGCCGCGTCCGGCAGGACGGGGAGTGCGGATACGGTACCGGCCGAGGGAGTCGGCACGGGTCGTATCAGATCGTCGTCCGCGGCGAGCTCCAGCACCAGCCGCTGCCGCCCACCGAGCCGCACCAGCAGGAGTCCGCCGGTCCGTCCTTCGGCCGCGAGCAGTATCCGCGCCTCCGCCGCCCACCGGTCGACGGCGCAATCGGGCGGCACCATCAACTCCGGTTCATGGCCAGCAAGTTGACTGGGCCGCGACCGCATCGAGGGCTCACCGACGTCCGACCCTTGCCGCAGCTCGTCGGTTCCGGTCTGGTCGGGGGTCTGACTGGTTCCGGTCTGGGCGTGGCCTTCAGCGGCTTCGGTCCGGTCGGGGAGCTGATCGGGGATCTGACTGGTTCGGGCCCGGTCGCGGGTCTGCTTGGTTCCGGTCCGGTCGTCGTCTTGAGCGGTGCCGGTCTGGTGGTGGGTCTGGTTGGTCGCGGTCCGGTCGCGTGCTTCAGCGGTTCCGGTCGGGGCGCGGGTATCACTGGCCCCGTGCCGGTCGCGGGTCTGACTGGTCCCGGTCCGGTCGTAGCCTTCACCCGCTCCGGTCCAGTCGCACACCTCAGCGGCCCCCTCCGGGTCGCGCACTTCACCGCCCCAGTCCCGCTCCCGCGCCTCACCGGGCCCCGACCGTTCCCGCACGTCAGCGGCCGCGTCCGGGTCGCGGAGTTCACCGCCCCAGTGCCGCTCCCGCGCCTCACCGGGCCCCGACCGTTCCCGCACGTCAGCGGCCGCGTCCGGGTCGCGGAGTTCACCGCCCCGGTCCCGTTCCCGCACGTCACCGGCCCCCGACCGCGCCCCCAACTCCCCAGCCCTGCCCGCATCCCACAGATGCCGGTGCAGATCCAGCCGGAACCGTCGGTTCGGGCGCGGGTGCGGATGACCTGCGGCGCCGGCCGTGGACCGGGACCACAGCGCGAGGGTGATGCGCTGGCCGGCGTCCGCCCAGGCGGGCGCGGTCCGGGCCACGAGATGCACAGGGCCCTCGGGTGCGTCGTACTGCGCCAGTGTCAGGGTCACCCCGGGCCGCAGCAGCCCGTCCGGGGCGATCCTCGGCATGTGCCAGCGCAGCAGGTCGGGTGCGAGGGCGCGGAGATCGGACCGGACCCGGGAGGCCAGCTCCCGGCCGTGATCGCGCGCCACGGCACGGAGATTGAGATCGACGTCGAAACCCGCGGCGGCACACGCCCCCGCCCAGTCCCCGGCGAGGCGACGGGCGGTCGCGGTCTCGATCATGGCGGCCGGCACGGCGAACTCGCGCACGCGCGGCCAGAAGGATGTACGGATGTCCTCGTTCGCGGTCGAAGTGAGCATCAGCACTCACCTTGCGCGGACGGGACCCCCAATCGTTCAGGAGTGTGAGTCGTCATCGTCGAGCAGCGTAAGCCGCCTCACGCCCATCTGCCACGTATTTTCCGCCGGGTTAGCCTGGAGCGTGATCGGATTCCCGCTCGGCGCCACCACCACGCTGGCCGAACTCGCCAGTGATCCGCATCCGTGGCTGGCCCGACTGCGTGCCCACGAACCCGTCTCCTGGCTGCCCGAACTGAACGGCTGGCTGGTGACCCGGCGCGATCTCGCGCTCGACGTGATGCGGGACGCCGACACCTTCACCGTGGACGACCCCCGCTTCTCGACCGCCCAGGTCGTCGGCCCCAGCATGCTTTCCCTGGACGGCGACGAACACACCCGCCACCGCGAGCCGTTCACCGCGCCCTTCCGCCCGCGTGAAGTGCGGGACGGCTTCGCCGAGTTCATCGAGCGGGAGACCGACCGCCTCGTCACCGCACTCGAACCGGCGGGCGCCGCCGAACTGCGCCGCGGTTTCGCCGGCCCGCTCGCCGTCGCCGTCGTCACCGAGGCACTCGGGCTGGTGGGCGCCGGTACGGACACGGTGCTCTCCTGGTACGACGCCATCGTGCGGACCGTCTCGGACCTCACGGCGGGCCGTACGGCCGGACCTGCGGGCCCGGAGGCGTACGCCGAGCTTCGGACGGCGGTCGAGGCCACGGTCGCGGAAAAGGGCACCACCTCCCTCCTGACCTCCGCCGCGGACCGGTTGGCGCTGCCGGAGGTGGCCTCCAACGCCGCGGTGCTGATGTTCGGAGGCATAGAGACCACCGAGGCGATGATCACCAACGCACTGCTGCATCTCCTCCGGCACCCGGATCAACTCGCCTTGGTGCAGGACGACTTCGCCCTGCTGGACGGCGCGATCGAGGAGTCCCTGCGTCTTGAACCCGGCGCGGCCGTCGTCGACCGCTACGCCACCCGGGACATCGCTCTCGGCCCGGCTTCGATCCACAAGGGTGACCTCGTCACCGTCTCCCTGACGGGTGCCAACCGGGACCCCGCCGTCTTCCCCGACCCCGACCGCTTCGACGTCCGCCGCGCGAACGCCCGCCTCCAGCTGGCCTTCGCCCACGGCCCCCACTACTGCCTCGCCGCCCACCTGGCCCGCCTGGAGACCCGCGTTGCCCTGCGGCACCTGCTCGACCGTCTCCCCGCTCTCCGCCTCGACCCGGACCGCCCCGCCGCCCCGTACGGCCTGGTCTTCCGCAAGCCGCCCACCCTGCACGTGCTCTGGGGATGACCTTCAGCGCGGTGCGGTCGTCGGCGAGGACGTGCCGCTCGCCCGAGTCGACCGCTCAGCCGGCCTGCTTCACGTCCAGCGACAGGTCGTTGTCGACCGTGTAGTACGGCCGCACGACGATTCCCCCGGCCGTGGCGCCCGGGTAGACGAAGACGTTCTTGCGGTCCGCCACGTCGTCCAGAAGCCGGGCGAGCCGGATCATCGGGGCTCCGGGCGCGGGCCGTACGAACATGTCCCAGATGCCGTTGTCCAGGGTCTCGTCGTCGACCGTGAAGGAGAAGCTCCGGCCGTCCTGTCCGACCTGTGGCTCGAGCGTGCGTACGGTCCCTGTCTCCCGCCGCAGCCGCAGCCGCACCTCGGCGCCGGCCGGCAGCGAGGCGCCGTGCAGCCGGGCCGAGACCGTCAGTGCCCCGCCGGTGACGTCCACGCGGTCGACCTCCGCGTGCGCGGGCCGCAGCCAGGTCCGCACCGCGAGAAAGCCGTCCTTGGTGACGTAGGGGACCCGGACGGCCAGCGGCGCGTGCCGGTCCCGCAGGTGTCCGTCGACCAGGACCCGCAGGTCACGCGGGCCCGGACGCAGCCGTGTGCGCTCGGATCCGTCCAGCAGATATACGTCCCACCGTCCCTCCGCGAGCACGGGATCGGCCGCGAGCACGGCACGCGCGCGCCCCTCGTCGGCCGAGTTCAGGTCGAGGACGTGCAGGGTCTCCTCGGGCAGTCCCTTCTTCGGACGCAGCCGCAGCAGCAACCGGCGGCCGTGGGCCTGAGGCACCTCGAAGATGATCCTGCCGTCCGTGTCCACCGCGCATCCGGCGCGTGTCGTCGTCACGGCCTCCCCTTTCGTACGATGCGCAGCGCACCGCTCGCCGCGACCAGAGCCGTGTCCCGGGCGGCGAAGCCCCGGGCGGCCAGATGTGTGCTCCGGCGTTCCCGCACGACCGGCCGTCCCGCCCGCCGCGCGGCGACCGCCTCGGTGATGAGCCGCTCGGCCTGCTCGACCACCGGTCCGGGAGCGAACCGCCGCGCGTTCTCCAGGGCCGCCCGGCTCATCCGGCGGCGCAGCTCGTCGTCCCCGACCAGCTCCAGCAGGGCCGCGGCCATGGCGTCCCGGTCCCCGACCGGCACCAACCGCCCGTCGACCCCGTCCGCGATGATCTCGGCGGGGCCGTGGGGACAGTCGGTGCTCACCACGGGCAGCCCGCAGCGCATCGCCTCGACGATGGTCATGCCGAAGGGTTCGAAGTCGGAGGCGGCCGCCCCGATCGAGCCCTTGACCCACTCCGCCTCCATGGGAGCCGCGGCACCCATCAGGAAGACGTTGTTCCACAGACCGAGGTCGTTGACGAGCTGCCGAAGCCGGTCGTGTTCGTCCCCCTTGCCGTAGATGCGCAGCTGCCAGTCCGGATGCTCGGCGGCGACCGCGGCGAAGGCCTCGACGAGAAGGTCGTACCGCTTCACCGGGACCAGCCGGCCGGCCGCGACGACCACCTTCGCGGAACCGTCGGCCGCGGGCAGCACGGAATCCGGCACGCTGTTCGGAAGCGCCTCGACCCGGACGCCCGGCAACCGCATCTGCCGCCGGTAGGCGCCCGCGTCCGCCTCGGTCACCGTGGTGAGCACGTCGAGCCCCCGGTAGGCCCGCCGCAGCGCGGTGCGCAGCCGGGGCGAGTGGTTGTCCAGGGTGAGGTGCTCCTGCCCGATCCGGGCGACATGAGGCGGCGCCTGACCCGCGAGATGCACGTTGAGCCCCGGCCGGGTGCCGATCACCGCGTCCGCGTCGATGGCGGCGAGGGCCTCCGATATGCGCTGGTCGGTCAACTCGCTGTACTGCCCGTACCGGTACTCGGAGCGCGGGAACACCCGCGCCGGTCTCAGATGTAGAGGGTGCTCCTTCTCCTCTCTGAGATCGACCAGCGGTCGCAGCGAAACCTTCGGATCCAGCACGAAGTTGGGCAGCTCCCGGTGCCGCAGCACGGACACGATCTCCACCTCGTGCCGTTCGGCCAGGGCCTGGGCCAGATTGAAGGTCGTGGTGATGGTGCCTCCGATCCCGTAGGCGTTGTGGAGCAGGAAAGAGATCTTCATGCCGGGCTAGACCACCCGACATTGCCTGTGGTTGACCCTCGTTACCCTTTCGTGGTGTCCCCGCCGCCTGGGCGTCACGCTGTGTACTGGTATGCGGGATAAGTGAGGTAGCCGTTGTCGCCGCCCTGGAAGTAGGTGGCCTCGTCGGCGGGGGCGATCGGCAGATCGGTGCGCAGCCGCTCGACCAGGTCAGGGTTGGCGATGAACGCGCGGCCGAAGCTGATGAGATCGGCGCCGAGACCGAGCCAGTGGTCGGCCTCGGAGCGGCCGGCCTGCTTGGCGCCCAGCGGCAGCACCGGGTTCATGACGAGGGCACCGGGCCAGACCCGCCGCAGGTTCAGGAGCGTCTCCTCGGGGGCGGTGGCCTCCAGATGAACGTAGGCCAGCCCGAGACGGGACAGCTCGGTCAGCAGCGCGGTGTACAGCTCGACGACCTGGGTCTCCTCGACTCCCCAGAACGTGCCGCCCGGTGAGAGCCGGATCCCGGTCCGCTCGGCACCCACGGCGTCGACGGTCGCGGCCGCCGCCTCCACGGCGAACCGGATCCGGTTGGTCACCGAACCGCCGTAACGGTCCGTGCGCAGATTGGCGTTGGGGGCCAGGAACTGCGAGATCAAGTAGCCGTTGGCGCCGTGCAGTTCCACCCCGTCGAACCCGGCGTCGACGGCGCGGCGCGCGGCCTCGGCGTACGACTCGGCGTGCTCGGGCACCTCCTCTGTGCCCAGCGCGCGCGGAACCGGCGCGGGCTGCGGTCCCGTGGGCGTGAACACCTCGCCGGTGGCGGGGACGGCCGAGGGGCCGACGGGCCGCAGGCCGGTGGTGTCCGGGTGCGAGACCCGGCCGCCGTGCATGATCTGCGCGAAGATCCGGCCCCCGTTGGTGTGCACGGCCTCGGTCACCGGCCGCCAGGCGACCACCTGCTCGTCGGTGTACAGCCCCGGCGTCCCCGGATTGGACTGCCCGATCAGGCTCGGCTGCACCCCTTCGGTGACGATCAGGCCTGCCGTGGCGCGCTGGGCGTAGTAACGCGCCATCGACGGCGTCGCCAGACCGCCCTCGGCGGCCCGCACCCGTGTCATCGGGGCCATGACCACGCGGTTGGGCAGCCGCAGTCCGCCGAGCCGGAAACCGGTGAAAAGGGTCGTCACGTCATGTCTCCTTCGTGATCCGTCGCACCCGTTTCCCGGGCACGCAGGTACGCTAAAACCTGACGTCGACGTGAGGGTCAAGTCCGTGAGGGAGGAACGCGTGCGCATCGGGGAACTGGCGGCACGGGCCGGGGTCAGCGTCCGTGCCCTGCGCTACTACGAGGAGCAGGGGCTGCTCACCAGCACGCGCAGCGCGAGCGGGCAGCGGCACTACACACAGCCGGCCGTCGAGCGCGTGACATTCCTCCAGCGGATGTACGCGGCCGGTCTGTCCAGCCGTACGATCGCCGAACTCCTGCCGTGCGTCGACTCACCCAGCGCGGAGACGTCCGACGCCGCCCTGGAGCGGATGGCCGAGGAACGCGACCGGCTCACCGATCACATCGCGGAACTGATCCGGACCCGGGACGCCCTCGACGGGCTGATGGCCACGAACCGGGCTCACCACGAGAGCCTGCGAACGGCGTGACAGGCTGAGATCACCTGGAACCGGCCGGACCGAGGAGCCCCCACGTGACGTACGACATCGCCGCCCTCCGCTCCCACTTCCCGGCCCTGGCCGCCGGTATCGCCCACTTCGACGGCCCCGGCGGCACCCAGACCCCCGAGCCCGTCATCCGGGCCATCGCCGACGCCCTGGCGCAGCCCCTGTCGAACCGGGGACAGGTGACACTGGGGGAGCGCAACGCCGAGGCCCTCGTCACCGGGGCCCGCCGGGCGATGGCCGACCTGCTCGGGGCGAGCCCCTCGGGGATCGTCTTCGGCCGCAGCGCCACCCAACTCACCTACGATCTCTCGCGCACCCTCGCCAAGACCTGGTCACCCGGCGACGAGGTGGTCGTCACCCGCCTCGACCACGACGCCAACATCCGCCCCTGGGTCCAGTCCGGTGCCACCGTACGGTGGGCCGAATTCGACCCGGAGACAGGTGAGTTGACGGTCGACGCCATCCGGGCCGTACTGACCGAGCGAACCCGGCTCGTCGCCGTCACCGCGGCCTCCAACCTGATCGGCACGCGCCCCGACATCCCCGCCATCGCCCGGGCGGCGCACGAGGTCGGCGCACTCGTCCACGTCGACGGCGTCCACTACACGGCCCACGCCCTGGTCGATCTCGAGGCGCTCGGCGCGGACTTCTTCGTCTGCTCCCCGTACAAGTTCCTCGGCCCGCACCACGGAGTCCTCGCCGCCCGCCCGGAGTTGCTGGAGACCCTGCGCCCGGACAAGCTCCTGCCCTCCACCGACGCCGTCCCGGAGCGCTTCGAACTGGGCACGCTGCCCTACGAGTTCCTCGCCGGCACGACAGCGGCGGTCGACTTCCTCGCCGAGCGGCTGGACCCGGAGGCCACCGGCACCCGGCGGGAGCGGCTGAGCGCCGGGTTCGCCGCGCTCGAAGCCCACGAACGGGTCCTGCGCGCCCGGATCGACGAGGGGCTCGCCGCGCTCGACGGCGTCACCGTCCACTCCAGGGCCGCCGACCGCACCCCGACCGTCCTGCTGACCTTCGAGAACCACAGCACGGCCGACGCGTACGGCTTCCTCGCGGAGCGTGGCGTCCAGGCCCCGGCCGGTTCCTTCTACGCCATCGAGGCCTCCCGCCACCTCGGCCTCGGCGACACCGGCGGCCTGCGCGTCGGCCTCGCCCCCTACAACGACGCACCGGACGTCGACCGGCTCCTGACGGGACTGACCGACTTCCTGAAGAGGTGAAGGAGAGACGCCCGTGACCACCTTCCCCACCGCACGAGACGTACGGACCACCCCGGAAGGCCTGCTGTGGGAGCCCAGCGAACGCTGGGTGCGCGGCCGCAAGGGAGACGTCACCGTCGTCGACAGCCGGCACCCCGTCCTCGTCTGGGAACCGGACTTCCCCGTCCCGCTGTACGCCTTCCCGCGCGCCGACGTCCGCGAGGACCTGCTCCGGCCCGCGAAGAACCCGGCCACCGGTACCCACACCGGATCCCGGATCTTCTACGACCTCGAGGTCGACGGCGAGCTCGTCGAGAACGCCGCCTGGACCTTCCCGGCCGCCGACCTCGCCGGCCACATCGCCTTCGCGTGGTTCCGGCACCGGGGCACCGGCCTCGACCACTGGTACGAGGAGGAGGAAGAGATCTTCGTCCACCCCCGTGACCCGCACAAACGGGTCGACGCCATGGCCGGCAGCCGCCATGTCCGGGTCGAGATCGACGGGACGGTCGTCGCCGACACCCACCGCCCCGTCCTGCTCTTCGAGACGGGCCTGCCCACGCGCTACTACATCCCGCGCGAGGACGTCCGCCTCGACCTCCTCGAAGCCACCGACCACCACACCGGCTGCCCCTACAAGGGCACCGCCGAGTACTGGTCGACGGGTGGCCACGCGAACATCGTCTGGAGCTACCCGGACCCGCTCCCCGCCGTGGCCGCCGTCAAGGGGCTGCTCGCGTTCTTCAACGAAGCCGTCGACATCACCGTGGACGGGGAGCGCCTGGAGCGGCCGGTGACCCCCTTCACCGGGACGGTCCAGTGACCGGAACTGCCCGCAGAAGGTCGTACCACCGCCGTACCTGCGCAGATCACCACCAAACCGTCCGCGACACGTGACCTGACTCTCATGGCCACCGGCGGTCTTTGCCGAGACCATGGGGGCGTCACCGGCAGGCGGAAGGGAAACGGGAATGCTCCGCAAGGTACTGGTCGCCAACCGTGGTGAGATCGCGATCCGCGCGTTTCGCGCGGGTTATGAGGTGGGCGCGAGGACGGTCGCCGTCTTCCCGCACGAAGACCGCAACTCACTGCACCGGCTCAAGGCCGACGAGGCCTACGAGATCGGCGAACCGGGCCATCCCGTGCGGGCCTATCTCTCCGTCGACGAGATCATCCGCGCTGCCCGCCTGGCCGGTGCCGACGCCGTCTACCCGGGCTACGGCTTCCTCTCCGAGAACCCCGAGCTCGCGCGCGCGTGCGAGGAAGCGGGCATCACCTTCGTCGGCCCCAGCGCCGACATCCTCGAACTGACCGGCAACAAGGCCCGCGCGGTCGCCGCCGCCCGCGCCGCCGGCGTACCGGTCCTGGGCTCCTCGGCCCCCTCCACCGACGTGGACGAGCTGGTCAGGGCTGCCGACGACATCGGCTTCCCGGTGTTCGTGAAGGCCGTCGCCGGCGGTGGCGGACGCGGCATGCGCCGGGTCCAGGACCCCGCCCAGCTGCGCGAGTCCATCGAGGCGGCCGCGCGTGAGGCGGCCTCGGCCTTCGGCGACTCGACCGTCTTCCTGGAGAAGGCCGTCGTCGAGCCCCGCCACATCGAGGTGCAGATCCTCGCCGACGGGCACGGCAACGTCATCCACCTCTACGAGCGCGACTGCTCGGTGCAGCGCCGCCACCAGAAGGTCATCGAGCTCGCACCGGCACCCAACCTCGACCCGGACCTGCGTGACCGGATCTGCGCCGACGCCGTGCGCTTCGCCCGCGAGATCGGCTACCGCAACGCGGGCACCGTGGAGTTCCTCCTCGACCGCGAGGGCAACCACGTCTTCATCGAGATGAACCCACGCATCCAGGTCGAGCACACGGTCACCGAGGAGGTCACCGACGTCGACCTGGTCCAGGCCCAGCTGCGCATCGCCGCCGGCGCCACCCTCGCCGACCTCGGCCTGTCCCAGGAGACGGTGCAGCTGCACGGCGCGGCCCTGCAGTGCCGTATCACCACCGAGGACCCCGCCAACGGCTTCCGCCCCGACACCGGCCGTATCAGCGCCTACCGCTCGCCCGGCGGCTCCGGCATCCGCCTCGACGGCGGCACCACCCACGCCGGTACGGAGATCAGCGCCCACTTCGACTCGATGCTGGTCAAGCTCTCCTGCCGGGGCCGGGACTTCACCACCGCGGTCAACCGGGCCCGGCGTGCCGTGGCCGAGTTCCGCATCCGCGGCGTGGCCACCAACATCCCGTTCCTCCAGGCCGTCCTCGACGACCCGGACTTCCAGGCGGGCAACGTCACCACGTCGTTCATCGAGCAGCGTCCGCACCTGCTGACCTCCCGGCACTCGGCCGACCGCGGCACCAAGCTGCTCACCTATCTGGCCGACCGGACGGTGAACAAGCCGCACGGCGAGCGGCCCGACGTGATCGATCCGGTCACCAAGCTGCCCCGGGTGGATACCGGGGTGGAGCCGCCGGCGGGCTCCAAACAGAGGCTCACCGAGCTGGGCCCCGGGGGCTTCGCCGGCTGGCTGCGCGAGTCGCCGACCATCGGTGTCACCGACACCACCTTCCGCGACGCCCACCAGTCGCTGCTCGCGACCCGCGTACGCACCAAGGACATGCTCGCCGTCGCCCCGGCCGTCGCCCGCACCCTGCCCGAACTGCTCTCCCTGGAGTGCTGGGGCGGTGCCACCTACGACGTCGCCCTGCGCTTCCTCGCCGAGGACCCCTGGGAGCGGCTGGCCGCCCTGCGCGAGGCCGTCCCCAACATCTGCCTCCAGATGCTGCTGCGCGGCCGCAACACCGTGGGCTACACCCCGTACCCGACCGAGGTGACGGACGCCTTCGTGCAGGAGGCCGCGGCCACCGGCATCGACATCTTCCGCATCTTCGACGCGCTCAACGACGTCAGCCAGATGCGCCCCGCCATCGAGGCGGTACGGTCCACGGGCACGTCGATCGCCGAGGTCGCCCTCTGCTACACCTCGGACCTGTCCGACCCGAACGAGCGCCTCTACACCCTCGACTACTACCTGCGCCTCGCCGAGCAGATCGTCGACGCGGGCGCCCACGTCCTGGCCGTCAAGGACATGGCGGGCCTGCTGCGCGCCCCCGCCGCGGCGAAGCTGGTGTCGGCCCTGCGCCGCGAGTTCGACCTCCCGGTGCACATCCACACCCACGACACCGCGGGCGGCCAGCTCGCCACCTACCTCGCCGCGATCCAGGCGGGCGCGGACGCCGTGGACGGTGCCGTGGCCTCCATGGCCGGCACGACCTCGCAGCCCTCCCTGTCGGCGATCGTCGCCGCGACCGACCACTCCGACCGGCCCACCGGCCTCGACCTCAGGGCCGTCGGCGACCTGGAGCCGTACTGGGAGAGCGTCCGCAAGATCTACGCGCCCTTCGAAGCGGGCCTCGCCTCCCCGACCGGGCGCGTCTACGACCACGAGATCCCCGGCGGCCAGCTCTCCAACCTGCGCACCCAGGCCGTCGCACTCGGGCTCGGCGACCGGTTCGAGGACATCGAGGCGATGTACGCGGCCGCCGACAAGATCCTCGGCCACCTCGTGAAGGTCACCCCGTCCTCCAAGGTGGTCGGCGACCTCGCCCTGCACCTGGTCGGCGCCGGGGTCACCCCGAAGGAGTTCGAGGAGACCCCGGACCGCTTCGACATCCCCGACTCGGTGATCGGCTTCCTGCGCGGCGAGCTCGGCACCCCGCCCGGCGGCTGGCCCGAGCCGTTCCGCACCAAGGCGTTGCAGGGCCGCGCCGACGCCAAGCCCGTCCAGGAGCTGAACGCCGAGGACCGCACCGGCCTGGAGAAGGACCGCCGCTCGACCCTCAACCGGCTCCTGTTCCCCGCCCCGACCCGCGAGTACGAGACCCACCGTCAGTCCTACGGCGACACCAGCCTCCTGGACAGCAAGGACTTCTTCTACGGCCTCAGGCCGGGCAAGGAGTACGCCGTCGACCTGGAACCCGGTGTCCGGCTCCTCATCGCGCTGGAGGCCATCGGCGAGGCCGACGAGCGGGGCATGCGCACGGTGATGTCCACGCTCAACGGCCAGCTGCGGCCGATCCAGATCCGCGACCGCGCGGCCTCCTCCGACATCCCGACCACCGAGAAGGCCGACCGCTCCGACCCCGGCCATGTCGCCGCGCCGTTCGCCGGTGTGGTCACGCTGGCGGTCGCCGAGGGCGACGAGGTCGACGCCGGGGCGACCGTCGCCACCATCGAGGCCATGAAGATGGAAGCCGCGATCACCGCGTCGAAGGCGGGTCGCGTGTCCCGGCTCGCCATCAACAAGATCCAGCAGGTGGAGGGCGGCGACCTGCTGGTCGAGATCGCCTGAGCCGGAACGACGACGCCCGATTAGGGACGGGTCATGGCCGTTGCGGTCAAGTCGGACCGTTCGAGTCTGGACCATGTGCCGGGCGGCCGGGAGGACGGGCGATGGGGACGGACGGCAGCGCACCGGACGCCGAACGGCGGCGGCCGGCGGAAGCCGCCGCGGGTGCGGTGCCCTGGCGATGCTGGGGCCCGTACCTGAGCGAACGTCAGTGGGGCCCGGCCGCGAGGACCACAGCGACAACGGCGACGTCTGGTCGTACTTCACCCACGACCAGGCCCGCTCCCGCGCCCCCCACCAGACCGGCTGGACGGGCCTGGTGGCGGCCACCGCGACCCTCTTTCACTCGATCAGCGAGGAGGACTGGCACCGGGGCGGGCGGGAGTCGCTCCGGCCGCCGGGCGACCGGGAGGAGCCCCTGTCATGACGGTGATCCACGAGATCAACACCCTCGTCTGGCTGAGCGAGTTGAGCAGTCGCTACGGCCGTCCCGTCACCCTCGGCGACGTGCCCGGCGAGGTCTGGGACTCCGTCGCGCTGCCCGGCGTCGACACCGTCTGGCTGATGGGCGTGTGGGAACGCAGTCCCGCCGGACTGGAGATCGCCCTGCGTGACGAGGGACTCAGGGCCTCCTTCCGCGAGGCCCTGCCCGACGTCACCGACGCGGACATCGCCGGATCCCCGTACTGCGTGCGCGACTACGTCGTCGACGCCTCCCTCGGAGGACCCGAAGGACTGGCCACCGCCCGCACCCGACTCGCCGCACGAGGACTGCGGTTGATCCTCGACCACGTCCCCAACCACGTGGCCCCCGACCACCTTTGGCTCACGTCGAGCCCCGACCGTCTCGTACGGGGCACCGCCGACGACCTGGCCCGCGCCCCGGCGGACTTCATCGCGGCCGGGGGACAGGTCTACGCCCGCGGCCGTGACCCCTACTTCCCGCCCTGGCCGGACGTGGTCCAGCTGAACGCCTTCAGCGACGCGCTGCGCGAGGCGACCGTGGCCACCCTCGTGTCCATCGGCGACCAGGCCGACGGCGTGCGCTGCGACATGGCCATGCTGCTGATGAACGACACCTTCGCGAAGACCTGGGGAGACCGCGCGGGCACCGCCCCCACCGAGGACTTCTGGCCGTACGTCATCCCCCGCGTGCGGGCCCGCCACCCCGATCTCCTCTTCGTCGCCGAGGCCTACTGGGACCTCGAAGGGGCCCTCCAGCAGCAGGGCTTCGACCACTGCTACGACAAACGCCTCTACGACCGTCTGCTGCACGAGAGCGCCGACTCCGTCCGCGCCCACCTGGGCGCCGACCTCGCCCACCAGCGCGGTCTCGTCCGCTTCCTGGAGAACCACGACGAGCCCCGGGCCGCCGCCACCCTGCCCGGCGACCGGGGCCGGGCGTCGGCGGTGGCCGTGGCGACCCTGCCCGGCGCGACCCTCTGGCACGAGGGCCAGTTCGAGGGCCGCCGGATGCGGCCACCCGTGTTCCTGAGGCGCAGGCCGCAGGAGCCCCTCGACGAACCCCTGCGCGACTTCTACGGCCGACTGCTGCCCGCGGCTGCCGCGGTACGCAGGGGAGACTGGCGGTCGCTGACGCCGACGGGCCGGGCGGACAACGACACGCACCGACACCTGCTCGCCTGGACCTGGACGCACGCTGACGCCCGCCATCTGGTCGTCGTGAACGACTCCGACCGCCCGGCCCGGGCGAGGCTGCCGCTGCCGTGGGACGACCTGAGGGGCCGCGTGTGCCGTGCGACCGACCTGCTCACCGGGGCCGTGTACGACCGTGACGGAGACGAACTGGCCGACTGCGGTCTGTTCGTGTCCCTGGAGGGCTGGGGGTGCCACGTCCTCAAGTGGTGACGGCCATGGCGGGGGCGTACGGTCGAACGGAGACCATGAGCAGCGACCCGCAGGCGAGTTCTGCACCACGGACCACCCCACCGGACTCCGGCGGGGGCGGAAACGTCATGGCCCTGCTCGTCATCGCGTCCTGTCAGCTCATGGTGGTGCTCGACATCACCATCGTGAACATAGCGCTCCCGGACATCCAGCGCTCCCTCGACTTCTCCACCACCAGCCTGGCTTGGGTGGTCAACGCGTACACCCTCACCTTCGGCGGGCTGCTGCTGCTCGGCGGCAGGACCGGCGACATCCTCGGCAGGCGCCGCATGTTCGTCTTCGGAGTACTGCTGTTCGTGCTCGCCTCGCTGCTCGGCGGGCTCGCCCAGAACGAGGCCCAACTCCTCGCCGCACGCGCCCTTCAGGGCGTCGGCGGTGCCATCGCGTCTCCGACCGCCCTCTCGCTGGTCAGTACGACCTTCCGCGAAGGCCCCGAGCGCAACCGGGCGTTCGGCGTCTTCGCCGCGGTCTCGGCGGGCGGCGGCGCGATCGGGCTGCTGGCCGGCGGGGTCCTCGTCGAGTGGCTGAACTGGCGGTGGGTGCTGTTCGTCAACGTCCCGATCGGACTGCTCATCGCGATCGCCACGCCCCGCTGGATCCCTGAGTCGGAGCGGCATCCCGGCAACTTCGACATCACCGGCGCGCTGACCGCCACGGCGGGCATGGTGCTGCTGGTGTACGGCTTCATCCGGGCCGCCCAGGAAGGCTGGCGGGACGCGCTCACGCTGGCCTCGTTCGCCGGGGCGGTCGTCCTCCTCGCGGTGTTCGTGCTGGTCGAGAAGCGTTCCCGGCAGCCGATCACCCCGCTGCACATGTTCGCCGACCGCAACCGCGCGGGCACCTACGGCATCATGTTGTGCCTCGCGGCCGCGATCTTCGGCATGTTCTTCTTCCTGACCCTCTTCACGCAGAACGTCCTGGACTTCAGCCCGCTGGCGACCGGGTTCGCGTTCCTGCCGGTCAGCGCGGTCATCGCGATCGGCGCCGGTCTCGCCTCGCGCTTCCTGCCCGTGTACGGGCCCAAGCCCTTCATGGTCGGGGGCGCGATCCTCGCGTCGGCCGGGCTGGCCTGGCTGACCCTGACCGACGTCCACTCCACCTACGCGGGCAGTGTCCTCGGGCCCATGCTCGTCTTCAGTCTCGGCATGGGCATGGAGTTCGTGTCGCTGACCCTGATGGCGCTCTCCAACGTGCCCAACGAGGAGACCGGCGCGGCCTCCGGGCTCCTCAACGCCACCCAGCAGGTGGGCGGTTCGCTCGGGCTGTCCATCCTGGTCACGATGTTCGGCACGGCCAGCACCAACGAGGCGCAGAAGCAGGTCCCGCGCTTCCTCGCCCAGGCCTCCCCGGCCGAGCGCCGCCTGTTCCGGCGCACCGGTGAGCTCCCGGGCTCCTGGGGCGACGAGGTCCTCACCGCCGGTGTCTCGGCCGCCTTCGTGATGGCCGCGATCTTCACGGTGCTCGCCGCGCTCATCGCCGTCGTGGTCATCCAGGTCCGCCCCTCCGACCTGGAACGCCTCAAGGGCGGGCCGCCGCTGCCCTAGGGACGAGCCCGAGCCGCTGGGCGTGCAGCACCGTACTGACGCGGTCGTGCGTGCCGAGCTTGCGGTAGATGTTCGCGATGTGCTTGTGGACCGTACGCTCGGATATCCCGAGTCTGCGGCCGATCGCCACGGCGGTCAGGGCGTCGCCGAGCAGGAGCAGCACCGTCGTCTCCCGCGGCGTGAGCGCCACGTCGGCCGCCTCCTCGGAAGGCGTGTTGAGCCGCCGCAGAAGCTGCCGCTGCTGCTCGACGGCAGCGAGCAGAGGCTGCAACTGCTCGGCCAGGCGCAGCTCGTCGTCGGTGAAGTCCCGCCCGGAGCGGTACACCATGCACCCGGTGACCGGGGTGGTCGACTGCGGCAGCGGAATGCCCAGCACATGGTCGACGTCCAGGAGGTCGTCGAGGAGCTGCGCGGTCGGGCTTGCCGACCAGGAACGGCCGGCCACCCGACGGGCCGTGACCGGCGCCCGGTCGGGTCGGTCCGCGTAGTGCCGGGCCAACGGGTATCCCGAGCGCAGCAGAGCGGTGTCCTCGTCCCCGAGCGCGACGAACTCCGCGGTGACACCGGGGGACAGACCGAGCGTGCCCTCGCGCTCGTCCCAGTTGTCCAGCTTGTAGATCAGGGCGTCGCCACCGCACAGGACCGGCAGTTCGGCCGCCAGCAGGGGCCACAGTCGATCGGGGTCGCGTTCGTGGAGCGCGGCCACGGCGACCGACAGCACCCGCTCATACGCAGTTGTACCCATACCGACGTAGTACCTCGCTGACCCACACTTCATCCGAGCAACATCGACGTTCTCGGATGTACTCCAGCACATTGAAGCTCCGGCGGGCCGCAGTGGGGGGAGGGCGGCCCGTCGGACACGCCTGTCTTCCCGCGGGGGCGGCAGCGCCGGCCGCGACGCGTGCGGGCCGCCGGCACGGGGGACCGGCGGCCCGCACGAAGCCCTCGGTCTACTGGTCCGGCGCCTCCAGAGCCGGGCCCGGCGCGGGCTCCGGGTTGAACACCGGGTGGTAGCTCTCCGGCGGCGCGAGGTAGGTGGCGGGCAGGCCGCCCGTGTCGATCACGATCTGGTCCACCGCGATCGCCGGATCGACCATGAAGAGCCGCAGCACATGCTCCCCTGCCTCGGTGACCGTCACGGTGGCGGTCAGTCGCTCGACGCCGTCCTCCACCTGGCGGGCCCAGGCGTCCCCCCGGTTGCCGGTCGCGACGGCCTGCCCGGACAGGACGGTCACCGGCTGGTCGTCGAGCCCGACGGCCAGCCGCCGCTGCCCGCGCTCGTCCAGCGAGGGCAGCCGGAAGACCGTGACGGGAAAGGTGCCGGTGCTGCCGAACCGCACCCGGTACCGCAACTCCGGTGCCCGGGAGGTGAGGTCACCGGTGATCGGAGCCGCCGTGGAAGGAACGGCCTCGACGGCTCCCGTACGACGTCCGAGGCCCCGCACGGTCCGCCAGCGGCAACCGCCTCGGCCCACCCTCCGGTCGGCGTGCGCCGCGTCGATCGACACGTAACCGTGGGCCTCGACGAAGCCACGGGCCCGTCGGCGGCCGTTGACCACCCGCAGCGGCACGTCGAAGCGCTGCCCCGCGCCGGTGAAGGCGACCGTGGCCTCCTGCGCACCCTCGGGCGCGCGCTCCCAGTCGATCTCCACCCACACCCGCCGCTGCTCGGTGAGCGAACCACCGGCCGTGCTCAGCCTCACCCACGGGTGACTGGCCTCGGCCGCCCAGTCCAACGGCAGGAACCCGGTGTTGAAGACGTCGACGAAGCGCCGGTCGCGGGTGTACGAGGAGAACGACAGCGGTCGGCCGGCCCCGGTCTCGTTCCCCTCGGCCGCCACCCCGAGCCCGCCGGTCTCCTGCCGGGTCACCCTGGTGACGGTCGGGCGCCCCGGCGCCTTCGGGATCTGGGACGGGTACGGATTGATGAACCCGTCCCATTTTCCGCCCGCCACCTCGGTGTTGTACCGGCTGGTGAGAGCCGCCTCCGCCGTGTGTGCGGCGAGCGCGAGGTCCGCGAAGCGGTTCGTGCCGGCTCCACGGCCCTGCTGGGCGGCGAGCGCGTTGCGGTCCGCCCAGTAGTACTTGAGGTTCATCAAGTACGCGCCGTGGACCGGATATTCGACCAGTTCGTAGAAGGCGTCCCGATAGGCGTCGGGCAGCTCGGCGGCCACCGCCCGGACGCGCGCGAGAAGTCGGTCGTACGCCGCCATCCGGCGCCCGGCCTCGTCGCCGTGGTGGACGACGGAGACGAGGCCCGCGGCGATGAACTCGGGGCGCAGCTCCCCGGCGAGCCGGTAGTACTCGGTGCGGATCGCGGCGATCTCCCTGGCATGGCGTCGCCCGAACTGCCTCCCGGCCCACTCCGCCAGGAAGCCCTCGACCTCGTCGGCCTCCCAGCGGTCCACGTCCCAGGCCATGTCCATCGCGAAGGACAGGCCCGTCTCGATCGACTTGACGTCACCGACGTTGAAGATCCACATGCGGTCGGTGCCGTACTCGTAGACCCGCCGCAACTCCTGCCAGACCTTGGCCACTTGGGTCGTGTCCAGCCACAGGTAGCTCTTCGGACGGCCCCAGTAGGAGAGGTGGTAGTAGATCCCGTTGCCGCCCGGCCGCGCCCGCTCCGCCTCGTTCGGCAGCTGGCGCATGTTGCCGTGGTTGTCGTCCGGCCAGATCAGCGTGACGTCGTCGGGGACCTGGACACCCGCGTTGTAGAGGTCCAGGACCTCCTTGTACGGGATGAAGATCTGCGGCTCGGCGGCGGCGCCGACCTCTTCGGCGAGGATCCGGCGCTGGTCGGCGATGATGTCGTTCATCACCACGACCTTCTCCGGGATCGTGGTGGCGTACTTCGTCTCCAACGCAGTGTCGTGCAGGCCGCGCATGCCGAGGGTCCAGCTGCTCTCGTACGCGGCGTTCTGTCTCGCCCGCGCCCTCCAGTAGTCGGAGATGACAGCCGGATTGACCGTGTAGTCGTAGACCGGCGCACTGCCGTCGGCGTTCGGGTGTTCGGCGATCCACGGTTCCCATTCGTGGACTCCGTTGCGGAGCAGGGCCTCGGGGTGGCTGGAGCCGACGACGATGCCGTAGCGGTCGGCCAGTTCGGGGTTCTCCCGGTACTTGTTGAAGAAGTCGGAGTACGGATGCATCGCCGGCCACAGGTAGTTGGCCTTCAGGCGCAGCAGCAGCTCGAAGACGCGCTGGTACGTCTCGGGTCCGATGTTCTTGTCGGTCTCCTGGGTGCGGTGGGACCAAGTGGTCAGATTCTGCTCGTCGTTGATGAAGACGCCCCGGTAGCGGACGGACGGCTCCCGGCGCTCGAAGCGGCCGGCGGGGACCGTCACGGTGTCCCGGCGCTCGACGGGGACGTCCGCCCACCAGTACCAGGGAGAGACGCCGATGCGTTCGGAGGTGTCGTAGATCCCGTAGACCGTGCCGCGCCGGTCGCTGCCCGCGATCACCAGGGCGCGGTCGACGCCGGGCAGCGGACGCTCGATCACCTGCGTCACGGACGCCTCCCAACGGCCCTTCACCCGGGAGACGTCCAGGCGGCCCTGCGCGACGAGGCGGTCGATGGCGGGGCTCGCGCCGAGGGTGCCCACCAGGACGAGCAGGGGGGCGGTCCGCGGCAGTGTGCGCAGCAGGTCGGGTCTCGCCCCGGAGACCCGTTCGACGTCCGACTGGAGGTCGCCGGCGGCGCGGACGACGGCGGGGTCGTCCGCCGCGTCCACGAAGATGCCGACGGCCGTGCCTCCCGCCGCCAGCGGGAAGGCGGGGCGGTCCGAGGCGGCCGCCTGGGCGCTGCTCGGGATCAGGCCGGGGAGGAAGGGGGCCGCGCCGACGGCGGCCATTCCCCGGAGGAAGGACTTGCGGGTCCATTGCTGGTGCGGCACGAGACGCTCCCCCTGGTTGGCACGGGCAGGCCAGAAAGCGCTTTCTCCGGAACCCTAGGCGAGGTGTTCGCGGGGCGTCCAGAGGTGTGCGTGAAGGGAGTGCCGTGGTGTGCTTTGTGGCGTCTCAGACGGGCCGTATCGCGCCGCGGATGATCGACTCGCCGGTCGGGTAGATCGACTCCTCGCGGATGGACGCGCCCGGGCCCGGCGCGTGGATCATCATGCCGTTGCCGGTGCACAGGCCCACGTGGCTGAAGTCGTCGTGGAAGAAGACGAGGTCGCCGGGTTGCATGGCGTACAGCGATACCGCCGTGCCGGTGCTCGCCTGGCCGAGGGTGGTGCGGGGGAGGGAGACGCCGGCGACCTTCCAGGCGGCCTGGGTGAGGCCGGAGTTGTCGTACGAACCCGGGCCCGCCGCGCCCCAGACGCAGGGTTTGCCGATCTGGGAGCGGGCGAAGGCGAGCACCTGGATGACCTTTGAGTCGTAACCGGGGTCGACGGTGGGGAGGTCGACGCTGGGGGCCGCGGCGGGCTGGGGTGCCTGCCAGTCCGGTTCGGGGGCGCGGGGGGCCGGGATGGCCGGGATGTTCTGGAGGGCGGCCGGGACGGTCTGGACGGTGTCGGCCGGCGGGGGTGCGATCGTCGCGAGGGGCGCGGTGAGGGGTGTGGAGTACTCGGGGTGAGCCGTGGTGGGTTGCGCGGAGTACTCGGCGAAGCCTGTGGTGTTCTGTGCGGTGTACTCGGGGAATCTCGGGGTGGCCTGTGCGGCGTATTCGGGTATGCCGGTGGTGAGTCGGTCGCCGTAGTCCGGGAAGCCCGTGGTCGTCTGTGCGGTGTATTCAGGTGTCCCGGTGCCGAGTTGGCCGCTGTAGTCCGTGAACCCGGTGGTGGTTTGTGCGGTGTACTCGGGCAGTCCCGTGACGAGTTGCCCGGTGTGGTCGGGGAGCCCTGTGCCGATCTGCGGGCTGTACTCGGGGTGTCCCGCGCTGACCTGCGGGGCGTACTCCGGGAAGCCGGTGGCGGGTTGGGCGGTGTACTCGAGGGCCCCAGCAGTGAGTCGCGTGGTGAAGCCGGGGGCCGTGATGGCCGGTTGCGAGGGGTAATCGGAGGTCGCGGCGGCCGGTTGCGGGGTGTACTCCGGGAAGCCGGTGACGGGCTGGGCGGTGTACTCGGGAGCCACGGTCACAGGCTGGGTGGTGTACTCGGGGACCCCGGCGACGGATCGCGGCGTGTACTCAGGCACCCCGGTGACGAGTTGGGGGCTGCCCAAGGCGGGCATTTCGCCGGTGCCGGTGAGGTTCTGCGAGGCCCGTTCCGGTGCCCACGAAGGTGACTGGGCCGGCGCGGCGGTGAGCGCGGCCGGTGCCGTCTCCGGTGCGCTCGGCAGGGCGAGCATGGGCGCGGCGGTCAGTTCCGGCATGGCGCCTTCGGCCGGCTTCGGTTCGCGTGCCGAGGGAGCGTCCGACGGGCGCTGGCGACGTGTCTCGGCAGGGCGGGCGGCAACGCGGTCGGAGGGCAGGGTCGCCGCGATCGTCGGGCCCGTCTTCGCGCGGGCCGCGCCGTACCACTGCTTGGCGATGTCGTCGAGGGCGGGATCGCCGCCGGTCCTGCGCCCGCCGCCGGTCGCCGGACCGGTACGGCCGCGGGTGCTGGAGGCCGTTCGGGCCGCGCGCGTGGCGTTGTACGTACCGGAGTCGGTCTCGGCCCGGTCGTAGAGATTGGTGACCCGTCGGCTCACCTCGTCGTGGCTCGGCCCCTCGTCCGCGGCGGCGTTCCCGGTCTGCGAGAGGAGGGCCGCGGAAGCGATGGCGGCCGTCGCGAGTGCGGAGTTGCGCTTGGCCGGGAGGCTGAACCCTCCATTGCGCGAAATTCGATCCGGCGCCATGAAAGACGTGCCCCTTCCGTCGTGCTGCTCGCCGTCAACTTAGCCAACTTGTGTGGCTCCCGTGAAGGTTGAAGTGTGAAAAGCGTGAGATGTAACTGTGACCTTCGTCGCGTGCGAGCGGGTTCTCCCGGTGCGGATCAGCGTTTTGCCTGGTGGGAGAGCCACGCCTCGTAGTGGTCGAGGATCGTCTCCTCGACCGGGCGGTAGACGAGGCCCAGTTCGTTCACGCTGCGGCTGTTGTCCACCTTGAAGCGGATGCCGAGGTGTTTGCGGATGTAGTCCTGGGTCAGTCCGAAGGCGGGGCCGAGGATGCGCACGGGCCAGTGCGGGAGCGCGGTGCGCGGGATGCGCAGGCCGCGGGGGTGGCGGGTGCGGATGATGCGGGACATCTCGTGGAACGACGTCATCGTCGGCGCGGCCAGGATGTAACGGCCCTTCGCGTCGGGCTTCTCCGCCGCCGAGATGTGCGCGTCGGCCACGTCACGGACGTCGACCGTGGTGAAGCTGAAGTCGGGGGCGCCGTAGAAGAAGTAGCCCTTGAAGAGTTCCTCCAGGAGGAAGAGGCTGCCGGACTCGGAGGCGGGCGCGAGTGAAGGGCCCAGGATCAGGCCGGGGTTGACGGACACCATGCGCCAGCGGTCCTGCGCGGCCTCCGCGTCCCAGGCCGCGCGCTCGGCGACCGTCTTGGCGTAGTGGTACGGGTTGTTCTCGACCGTGCTGCTGGTGTTGAAGTACTTCTCCGACAGGACCTGCCCGTCCATGTCCCGCACGTCGGAGTAGTCGCCGAAGATCGCGCCGACCGTGGAGGTGAAGACCAGCCGTTCGACCGTCGGCGTCCGCTCGATGCCGGCCAGGACGTTGCGGGTGCCGGTCAGGGCCGGGTCGACCATGTCCTTCTGGCCGTCCTTGATCTTCTCCGGCATGAAGAACGGCGAGGCGACATGGAAGACGACGCGGCAGCCTGCCATCGCCTCGCCGAAGGAGCCCTCGTCGAGGAGGTCGGCCTCGAACAGCGTGAGCCGGCCGGGGAACTCCGCTTCCATCTGCCGCAGCGGCCGCACCTTCGCCGCGTTCGCGAGACTGCGCACGGTGGCGTGCACCTCGTAACCCCGCTCCAGCAGCCGCCGTACCAGATGGCTGCCGACGAAACCGCTGCCGCCGGTCACCAGGACGCTGCCCGACTCCGCACCCATGCCCTCGCTCCTCCACCCCGGGGGTGACATTGAAGCACCGGTGGATCTTCAAAGGGAGCCCTTATGCAGCCGATCCGTGGGGGCGAGAGGGATGGCGGAACGTCATGCGACGCCTGCTGTCTACCGTACGTTCTGTACATCCTGTACGTTCACACCGTTCGCTTTCCTCTCCGGCCTCCATCCCCAGGAAACGGTCTTGTTCAGTGTGCTGCGGATCCGGGATTACCGGTTTCTCGCGTCCGGTCAACTGCTGTCCAACCTGGGCGACTGGTTCCTGCTCCTCGCGGTCCCGTACTACGTCCTGGAGCTGACCGGCTCCGCCATGGCCTCGGGTTTCTCGCTGGCCGCGGCAACGGTCCCAGCACTGGTCCTCGGTCCGCCGGCCGGGGCGCTCGTCGACCGCTGGAACCGGCTGCGCGTCATGATCGCCGCGGACCTGGGCCGCATGGTGGCGGTCTCGCTGATGCTGTGGGTGGACCGTCCGGGCGAAGTGTGGCTGATCTACGTCGCGTTGGTCCTGGAAGCGTCCCTGAGCCAGCTGTTCAACCCGGCCTCCGCCGCCCTGCTCCCGCAACTGGTGGGCCGGGAGGGCGACCTCCACTCGGCGAACTCCCTGAGCGCCCTGATCGCCGGCTCCATCCGGCTCGTCGGCGGCCCGTTGGGCGGGGCCGTGTACGGCGGCCTGGGTTTCACGGCAGTCGTCGCCATCGACACGATCAGCTACGCGTGTTCGGCACTGTGCCTCACGATGGTCCGCTACCGGCCGCGGGCGACGGTGTGCCGAAGCACCGGAGCGGGGCGCGGGCAGGTACGCAGGCTGGCCGCCGAGATCGGCGACGGAGTCGCCGAGATGCGCCACAGCCCGTGGCTGGCGGCGCTGGCGGCAGCCGGTGCTCTCTTCGCGATCGCCACGTCCGCCGTGAACGTCGGCCTCATCCCGTACATGGACCAGGTCCTGCACGCCTCACCACAGATCCTCGGCCTGCTCTTCGGGGCTTTCGGTGCGGGGTTCCTGCTCGGGGTGCCGCTCAGCCGCGCACTCGCCCGGCGGTACGCCGACCGGACTGTGCTGGTGGGCTCCCTCGCCGCGCTCGCCGTGGCCTTCGCGGCGACCTTCAACACCCCTGTGATCGGGTGGAGCGCCGTACTGTTCCTCACCATCGGGGCGCCCATGGTCTGTTTCGCCATCACGAGCGGGACGTTCGTCGCCCGTCACACCCCTGACGCCGTGCTGGGCAGGGTCAGCGCCACCAACGGGTTTCTGCAGGCGGCGGCCTCCTTGTCGGGCATGCTGGCCGGCTCACTGCTGAGCGAGGCGCTGGGTGTCGTGACGATGATGAACCTGTGCTGCGTCACCGTCGCACTGGCCGCCGGAACGGTGCTGCTCATGCCGCGGCGTCAGCCGCCCGTCCCTGAGGATGTGCCCCTCAAGGAAGCGGCGTGACCATCGGCGCACCGCCTGGCCGCAGACCCTGGACCCGCTTCGCCCGGTGACACCATGAACCACGCTCACCACCGTTACAGGCCGCCCGTGTTCGCCGGGCGGCCTGTCTCACGCAGGGCCTGTCACCAACGGGGAAGCCTGAGCTCGTAGTCGGGCTGGAACCGCTGCATGTATCCGGTGTCGTCGCGGCTGCGTACACCGGAGTCGAGGTAGAGGCGGTGCAGCCGGGCCAGGGCCTCGTGGTCGAGTTCCACACCGAGGCCGGGTCCGGTCGGCACCTTGACCTCGCCGTCGCGGAACTCCAGGACACCGGGGAGGACGACGTCGTCCGCCGAGTTCCACGGGTAGTGCGTGTCGCAGGAGTGGTCGAGGTTCGGGATCGCCGCCGCCACATGGGTCATGGCGGCCAGGCTGATGCCCAGGTGCGAGTTGGAGTGCATGGACAGGGCGAGCCCGAACGCCTCGCAGACGGCGGCCAGTTCACGGGTGCGGCGCAGGCCGCCCCAGTAGTGGTGGTCGGTCAGCAGCACCTGGATCGCGTTCTGTTCGATCGCGGGCCTCAGGTGCTCCCAGGCGATCACGCACATGTTGGTGCCCAGCGGCATGGGAGCGTCCTTCGCCACCGCCGCCATGCCCTCGATGCCCTTGGTCGGGTCCTCCAGGTACTCCAGGACACCGTCGAGTTCACGGGCCACGTACCTCGAAGTCTCCACCGTCCAGGCTGTGTTGGGGTCCAGGCGCAACGGCTGCCCGGGGAAGGCCGCCGCGAGTGCCTTGATCGCGGCGATCTCCTCGTCGGGCGGGAAGACACCGCCCTTCAGCTTGAACGACCTGAACCCGTACCGCTCCTGCATCAGCCGGGCCTGCTCCACGATGCCGGCCGGGTCCAGGGCCTCACCCCAGTCGTCGCCGACGGCGGCGCGGCCGTCGAGGGCCGGGTGCTCAGCCCACTTGTAGAAGAGATACGCGGCGAACGGCACCGACTCCCGGACCGTCCCGCCGAGCAGGTCGCTGACCGGGCGGCCGAGCAGCTTGCCCTGCGCGTCGAGACAGGCCACCTCCACCGCCGACGTGGTCCAGCCGCGCTCGTGGGAGCTGGGCACGGTCGGCAGCAGAGCGGCGTCGATCGCGGCGCCGAGGGCGGTCGTGTCGAAGACGTCCATGCCGGCGACGACCTTCGCGGCGGCCTCAAGTCGTTCCAGGCGGGCCACGCCGCCGGGGGACTCGCCGAGGCCCACCGTGCCGTCCTCGAGGACGAGTTGGAGGATGGTGCGCAGGGCGAGGGGCTCGTGGACGCCGTTGGAGTTGAGCAGCGGCGGGTCGCGGAAGGCGATCGGGGTGACGATCAGCTCCTTGATCCGAGTCGGGTCGCTCATGCGCCGACCACCTCCAGGCCGTGGTCGATGAGCTTGGACAGGCGCGCGATGTGCTCCGGGGCCGGATCGACCAGGGGCGCCCGTACGCCACCGACGTCCAGTCCCCGCAGAGCCACTCCCGCCTTCACGAGCGCCACGGCATACCCCGGCACCTCGTCGCGGAGCTGGACGAGGGGGCCGTAGAACTCGTCGAGGAGGGTGTCGAGAAGCGGTCGGTCGCCCGCGGCGAGTGCCCGATGGAAGGCGAGGGCGATCTCGGGCGCGAAGGCGAACACGGCGGAGGAGTACAACGGGACGCCGATGCCCTGATAGGCGGGCGCGGTCATCTCCGCCGTCGGGAGGCCGTTGAAGAACTGGAAGTCCTCCGTGCCCGGCACGGCACGCACCGCGCGCACGATGCGGTGCATCCGCTCGATGTCGCCGAGGCCGTCCTTGAGGCCGACGACCCTGGGCAGTGCGGCGATCTCGGCGGCCGTCTTTTCGGTAAGTCGGGCGGTGCCCCGCTGGTAGAAGATCACCGGGAGCTCGCTCGCGGCGGTGACCTCCTCGACGTAGCGCACCAGACCCTGCTGCGGAGCCGTCACGAGGTACGGCGGGAGCAGCAGGATGCCGTCGGCGCCGGCCTGCGCCACGCGGGCGGCCTGGTCGCGGGCGACCGGGGTGGGGCCGCCGGCCGCGGCCAGGACGGGCACCCGGCCCGCGGTCGTCTCGACCGCGACCCGGGTGGCCCGCTCGATCTCGTCGGGTGTCAGCGCGTGGAACTCACCGGTGCCGCAGGCGACGAACACGCCGCCCGCACCCGCCGCGACGCCGCTGTCGATGTGCTGGGCGAGCCGTTCCTCGTCCAGCGAGCCGTCCGCGGTGAACGGCGTCACCGGGAAGAACAGCACTCCTTGGAACTTCATGTCTCCCTCAAACGTGGGGGGTCGGGGTCAGCCCTTCGTGGCACCGGCGGCGATGCCGGTGACCAGGGAGCGCTGGAGGAGCAGATAGACGATCAGGCTGGGTATCAGGGCGATGACCGCACCGGCCAGGACCACCCCGGAGCCGACCTCGGGGTCGGTGCGCAGGATGGACAGGGCGACGGTGACCGTGTAGTCGGTGGGGTCCTTGGAGGCGATCAGGGGCAGCAGGTACTGGTCCCAGATCATGATGAAACCGAGCACCCCGGCCACGCCCAGCGCGGGCTTGCACAGCGGCAGGATGATCTGCCACAGCATCCGCAGTTCGCCGACGCCGTCGAGGCGGGCCGCCTCCTCGATCTCGGCGGGGATGTCCCGCATGAACTCGGTCAGCATCATCACCGAGAAGCCCCAGGCGCCCAGCGGCAGGATGACACCCCAGACGGTGCCCTTCAGGTCCAGGTGGACCACCGGGACGTCACCGAGGACCAGGGACAGGGGGATCGCGATCACCTCCTCGGGCAGCATCAGCGTCATCATGAACAGCATCATGATCAGTGCCTGGCCACGGAACCGGTGCCGCGCCAGCGCGTACGCGGCCAGCGTGCACACCACGAGCTGGAGCAGCAGCCCGCCGCCCGCGATGACCAGGGAGTTGCCGAGGTAGTCCCAGATACCGCGCTCGCCCGCCACCCTGAAGTTCAGCAGCGTGCTGTCGTGCGGCAGGAACGACAGCGAGGATCCGCTGGGGTTGGCGGTGAAGGCGCCCGAGAAGATCGTCAGGAACGGCGCCGCGAAGACGGCGAGGGCGATCAGACAGAGCAGGATGCGCAGGGCCCAGGCGAGACCGGGCCGGTCGTTCCAGCCGAGGGCGGTGTCGAAGCGGGCCGGAATGGTCCGCTGCGCCTTGGTGATCCGTCCGGCCGGGGTGTCAGGTGCCGCCGGCCGGACGGGGTCGATGACGGGGGCGCTCATCGCGCTTCTCCCCTCGTGCGGAGGTGGTTGACCAGGACGGTGAGCAGCAGCGTCACGCAGAGCAGGACGACCGAGGCCGCCGAGGCGCCGCCGATGTCGTTGCGGGTGAAGCCCAGGGTGTAGGCGCGCGTCATCCAGACATCGGTGGACCCGGCGGGGCCGCCGCCGGTGAGGACGTAGACCTCGGTGAACACGCGCAGCCCGCGGATCGTGGCGAGGGTGAGCACGATCATGAGCGCCGGACGGATCGCGGGAAGCGTGACGAAGCGCAGCCGCTGCCACAGCGAGACACCGTCCATCGCCGCCGCCTCGTACAGCGAGCGGTCCACGCCCGCGAGACCGGCGAGGAAGATCACCATGTTGTACGGCGCCCAGATCCAGATGCCCATCACCATCGTCGAGTACAGCGCGATGTCGGGGTTGTCGAGGAACTGGACGGTCCCGAGTCCGAAGAAGTGCAGGCCGCTGTTGAGCAGGCCGTCGGAGGTCGGGTAGTACATCAGCCGCCACAGCTCGCCGACGACCGCGGTGGCCGTGACGGCGGGCAGGAAGACCGCGGTACGGAGGAACTTCAGCGAGCGGGCCTGGCCCTCGAGGAGCAGCGCGAGGGCGAACCCGAGCAGGATCGCGCCGACCGACTGGCCCATGCCCAGGATCAGGGTGTGCCCGATGGCGTCCTGGAAGCGGTGGTCGGTCAGGACCCGGCTGTAGTTCTCGAGGCCGATCCACTTGTCGCCGAGGAAGGGCCTGACGTCGAAGAAGCTGAGCCAGATGCCCTTGGCCATCGGCCAGAACTTGAAGACGAGGGCGAGCAGCAGACCCGGAGCCAGGAAGAGCCAGGGGACGACGGCCTTCTTGTCGAAGGCCCTCCTGCCCATGCCTTTGCGCGCCGCGGGGGCGGGAACGGTAGCGGTCATTTCAACAGGTCCTGGTCCTTGAGGTCACCGGCGAGGGTGTCGTTGAGCTCCTTGAGCTGTGAGCGGACGTCACCGCCGCAGTACGTGAAGATCGCGTTCAGCGCGTCGGCGGTGTCCTGCTTGATCGGGGCGAAGTCCGGCGCGTTCGGGAACTGCTCGGAGGCGTCCTCGTAGGCCTTCTGTACGACACTCCAGCGGGCGTCGTTCCTGACCTTCGCCGCGTCCAGCGTGGAGTTCACGGGGATACGGACGACGGGCTGGTGGCCGTCGACGCTGGTCATGGCGATCTTCTGGCCCTCGGCCGAGACCAGGAACGAGGCCAGCGCCAGCTCCTGTTCGTCCTTGCCGGTCTTGGCACCGAGGTAGACGTTCTCGCCGTCGGCCAGCACATCGCCGCCGGCCGGGCCGGCGGGGGCCGGGACGACCTCGTACGTGTCCTTGCCGGGCGTGGCGTCGAAGGTGGTGATGTTGTACGGGCCGGTCATGTACATCCCGGCGTTGCCGTCCTGGAAGTTGGTGGCCGTCGCCGTGACGGCGGTGATCGCGCCGGGCTGGACGACCCCCTTCTTGCCGCAGAAGAGGTTGTCCTTCATCCAGGTCACGGCGTTGACCGCGGCGGCCGAGTCCATGGCCGGGGTGTACGTGCCCTTCCCGTCCGCCTCGATGATCTGCGCGCCGCCCTGCCACAGGAAGCTCGCGCCCCACCAGGCGGCGTAACCGTTCTGGGCGCTGGCCGGTGCGACGATGCCGTAGGTGTCGGCCTTGCCGTCGCCGTCCGGATCCTCGGTGGCGAAGGCCTTGGCGACGGAGAGCATCTCCTGCCAGGTCTTCGGCGCCTTCAGCCCGAGCTTCTTCAGCCAGTCGGTCCTGATCATCAGGGCCTGGGCCTGACGGGAGTACGGGATGCCGTAGTGCTTCCCGTCGATGCCGACCGTGGAGGACCAGGACTTGTCGGTGATCCGGTCGCCGCCCGCGATCGAGGCGGGGTCGATCGGCTTGAGCAGGCCCTGGCTCTGGTAACTGCCCATCAGCGCCGTGTCGTTGATCATGACGTCCGGCAGGTCCTTGGTGGACGCCCGGCTCTGGAGCTGCTGGTCGAAGTTGATGACCGGCTGGTAGTCGATCTTGATGCCGGTCTTCTTGGTGAAGGCGGCGAAGACCCGGTCGTAGGTGGCGGCCGAGTCCGGATTGCTCCGGGTCCAGACCTCCAGCGTGTTCGGATCGCTGCTGCCCGCGCGGTCGGAGCCGGAGCCACAGGCGGCCGTCGCGAACATCAATCCCGCGACGGTGGCCGCCGCGGCCAGGCAGCGTCGTCGTCGGCGATCGCCCATGGACACTCTCCGTTCATATCCGTGAACCCGCTTCACGAATCTAAATGATCGGCCAAGCTACGGATCGTTTCTTCTGTATGTCAAGACATGGCTGGGAGTCTTCACCTGACTCTTGCGAGGATGCGCCGGCGTTCACGCCGGGGAGGGATCGCATCCCGTGGCGGCGACGCTGAGCGTCGCCGTGTCCGGTCTCCTGGGGCGCGGAGCGCCCGCAAGGCCGCCGACGGAGACGGAAAGCGAACGGGTGTGCCGGTGTTCGCCGGTTGGGGTGGCTTCGCCGTAGTGCAGGTACGGGTGTGCGCATATCGCACGTACGGTCTCTTTGTCGAAGCCGGGGCGATCGGGCCGGGTGCGGGAGGGGGGATGTCGTGTCGGTAGTGAAGGGGGCCGGGGCCGGGGATGCCGGGCATGCCCGGTGGACGTTCCGGCTGCGGGTGTCGTCGACCGCCGAGCGTGCGCTGCTGGCGGAGTGGGACCGGTGCCGGTGGATCTGGAACGAGTGCGTCGCCAAGTCCAAGCAGACCCACCTGTGGAACAAGAACCGACCCGAAGACGCGGACCAGGCGACGTGCGGTCCGGCCCGGCTCGACACGATGCTGACCGAAGCCCGCGCGACGACGCTGTGGCTGCGTGAGGGCTCATCGGTTCCCCAGCAGCAGATCATCCGCGACTTCGGCACGTCCCGCGCGAAGGCGCACAAGGACATCCGCGAACGTCTGCCGCAGCATCGCCGGGCCGGGATGCCGAAGTACAGGAAGAAGCGTGAGGCCGACCCGAGCCTGAACTACACCAAGCGCGGCTTCCGGCTGAAGGACGGCCGTTTGCACCTGGCCGGGAACATCGCCCTGACGGTCGTGTGGTCGCGGGACCTTCCCGCCGAACCGTCCTCGGTGCGCGTGTTCCGCGACAGCCTCGGGCACTGGTACGCCTCGTTCGTCGTGCCCGCCGAAGTCCAGCCGCTGCCCGAGACCGGCCAGGTGATCGGGATCGACTGGGGCGTCAGCCAGACCGCGACCACCACCAGCGACACCCACGATCTCCCCCACGCCGGGCACGGGAAGAAGGCCCAGGCGAAGCTGTCGCGGTACGACCGCATGATGGGCCGCCGCCGACCCGCCAGGGGACAGGCAGCCTCCAAGAGCTACCGCGAGGCGAAGAAGCTTCGGGCCAAGGCGTACAAGAAGGTGTCGCGGCAACGCCAGGACACCGGCCGCAAGTGGGCCAAGCGCGTGGTGGCCGACCACGACGCCATCGCCGTGGAGGACTTCCGCCCGAAGTTCCTCGCGAAGTCGACCATGGCGAGGAAGGCAGCCGATGCCGCCATCGGCGCCACCAAGAAGGCCCTGCTGGAGATGGCCCGCAAGCACGGCAGGATCGTGCACCTGGTCCATCCCGCGCACACCACGATGGACTGCGCGCAGTGCGGAGCGAGAACCAAGCACGCACTACCACTGTCCGAACGAACCTACGCCTGCGCCGCGTGCGGAACCGTCTCGCCCAGAGACAAGAACTCCGCCCGCGTGATGCTGGCCCGGGCTGGTCTCAACCCGGCTGGTGCTGACGGCGCAAGACCTGACGGAACGCTGTTCCGCCAGGCAGCCTGAGCCAGAAATCCCCCTCGCCCACGAGGGGGAGGATTCAAAGAGGCTGTGCACGAGCCCCTCGGGCACGCTGGTGGGAAACCGGTGGCGTGAGTGATCAGGGAGACGCAGGTGTACGACGACAGCGACGGCCCGGGTACGGCGGCAGAGCGGCTCACCGGCCGTACGGCGACGGATGAGCGTCCGCTGTCCGGCGCGCTGGCCGAGGTGGTCCTCGATGACGGCCGGACGGTGATGGTCAAACGCGCCGACAGTCTCGAGGAGGCCCGGGCGGAGGCGGCGGGGCTGTGCTGGCTGGCCGGGGCAGGCACGGTCCGGGTACCGGTCGTGTACGGCCAGGACGGCCACTGGCTGGTGACGGACCTGATCGCGCGGGGGCGGCCCGACCGGGAGGCGGCGCTCGACCTGGGCCGGGCGCTGGCCGGCCTGCACCTCGCCGGGGCGCCGGCCTTCGGCTCGGCGCCGCCTGGTGGCCCACGGGACGCGTACATCGGGCGAGCTCCGATGCGGAACGTCGAAGGCTCCGAGTGGCCGGAGTGGTACGCCGGGCACCGGGTGCTGCCGTATCTGCGGAGTGCGGTGGACGACGGCACGATGACGCTCTCGGAGGCAGAGGTGATCGAGCGGCTCTGCGCGCGGCTGCCCGACCTCGCGGGCCCCGCCGAGTCGCCCGCCCGGCTGCACGGCGACCTGTGGAACGGCAATGTCCTATGGGGCGCCGACGGCCACGCCTGGCTGATCGACCCGGCCGCGCACGGCGGCCACCGCGAGACCGACCTCGCGATGCTCCACCTCTTCGGCTGCCCGCACCTGGACGAGGTGCTGCGCGGCTACGCACAGGTGGCACCGCTCGCCGAAGGCTGGTCCGACCGCATCGGGCTCCACCAGCTCTTCCCGCTGCTGGTGCACGCCGTGCTGTTCGGGCGGGGCTACGCGGAACAGGCCCTCAGCACGGCGAAGGCGGCCCTGGAACGGTGAGCGCACCGGTCCGGGCCGCCTGAGCCTGTGACATCGCAGGCGAGGAAAGCGAGGGAGCTGATTTCAAGCCCCGAGGGGCAGTCGCTGAGGAGGAAGCTTCCTCATGGCCTCGCCACGGGCGGCACGGCCGCGGTGACCCGCGGGTGCTTCCCGGTGCGATGTCGGCGGCGAGGAAAGCGAAAGGGCTGGAGCTTTGGAGGCCCGGTGATGAAACCGGTGAGAAGGAAGCCCCTTCATGGCCTCGCCGCGACACACGCTAACAGTCACTCGGGGATCAAGTCGCGCAGATTTTCCGGGGTGATGACCACCGAGTCCGGGTGCAGCCCCTCGGGACGCTCCAGTCCGATGTACGTCACGGGCTCGTCCGGCACCGACTCGGCGTCCCAAGCCGCCACGTCCGTACCGCCGTTCGCCATCAGCCTGGTCAGATACCCGACCGTCAGCTGCTCACGCTCCACGATGGCACGCAGCAGCGTCGCCACCGACGCCTGGTTGCCCTCGACGCGGTTGTACGCCGGACGCCCCTTCAGGTACAGGTGCAGCCACTTGGCGTGCCAACTCCCGTCGTCCGCACGCCGGAACGCCAGCGGCAGCGCCACCCGGCCCGGCCCGCGCAGCTCCGACTTCATCCGCACGGTACGCGCCTCGAAGGGCTGCCCCTTCTGCTCGGCCTCGCGCAGCATGAATCCGAAGAACGACTCCTCGGCCTCCTCGAACTTCTCCCCGGAGAAGATGTTGACCTCCGGCACGATGTACGTGCCCCGCACCGCACCGAGCCGCAGATTGATGAACTCCGAGGCGCCGTCAGGGGCGTTGATGATGTCACCGGAGTGCTCGCCCTCCACCTCGCTGAGATTGGTGTACGACAGCCACGACACCGAGTCGTAGTTCGCGTCCAGCAGCAGCGCCGACAGGTCGTAGTCGGTGACCCGCTGCGCCTGCTTCCAGTACACGAAGAACCGCAGCAGCTCCCCGTCGACCGGCGAGACGGAGCCACGGGGCAGCACACCGAGCCCGGCCGAGGTGGCCCGCCCGCTGAGCGGAAGCGCCACGTCGAGGACGTCGGGGCCAACCAACAGCCGCTCCGGGGACGGGAGTCGGCGGCCGATCTCCGCGTCGAGCGCGGCGATCAGACGCTCCCGGTCCGCCTCCGGTACGGCCGCACGCGTGTCGTCGGCGACGTGCGCACGGCCGAGACGGTTGATGAACACCCGCTTCCGGCCCGTCTCCGCGGCCCGGTTCTGCAGATACTCACGCACCGACAGCACGACCCGCCCGGAGACCTCCGAGGCGGTCTGCTCGACGGCGGCCACCACGGCGTCCCGCTCCTCCTGCGTGCGCGCGGTACGCAGCAGCCGGTCCAGCGCACGGAACAGCCTGCCGGGCGCGGACCTGAGCAGCTCCGCGGCCCCGGTGACGTCGTCCGCACCGAGCAGTGCCTCGATGCGCGCGTCGAAGGTGTACGCCTTCATCTCGCCCCGGGCGACGGCGAACACCTCGGCGGCACGCGGCCACTGGGGGTACTCGTGCGGGTGCAGACGCTCGCCGAGCCGCTTGAAGGCCTCGCGGTGCGCGAGGACGTCGGCGAGCTTGGCCGGGGCCGCCGCGACGACCGAGTCGAGCCCCGCGAGCAGGGCCCGGCGGACCGGCCGCGACAGCGCGCGGAACCGGGTCGGCTCCTGGAGGGACACATCCCCGTCCGACAACGCGCAGGCGAGCCGCAGCACATCGGTGACGGTGTCCAGCAGCAGGCCCGAACCCGCCTTCAGCCGGGCCTCGTTGACGAAGGCACGGTTCTCCCGCACCGGGATCTCGTCCGGCTGGGGCCCGTCGGCGCAGTACTCGGCGAGCACCTTGAGGTCGGCCAGGTGCTCGTCGCCGAGCGGCGTGGTGCTGCCGGCCAGCGCCAGATACAGGGCGGTGACCTCGTCGTCCAGGGCGCCGCCCAGGTGCAGGACCGTCAGCCGGTCGCCCACCGCGGTCGTCAGCTCGTCGTGCGCGGCGAGCATCTCGTCGTACGTGTGCTGGTAGTTGCCGTACGACGGCAGCGTGAGCAGGTTGATCACGCCGTTGCGCAGCTGGGCGAGGACGCCGGCGCGGGCTTTGCCGTCGTCCAGGGCCTCGCGCACGCAGCGCATCCAGAACTCGAAGGTGTCCGGGACGTTCGCCGGGAAGTCCTTGAAGTAGACGTTGTGCCGCACATGGTCGCCGGCCATCTCGCGGACGGTGGCGAGCGTGCCCACGGCGGTGTCGACGACCGTGGCCTCCGACAGCCCCGACAGGTGCCTGAGCGCGTCCGCCGACAGCTTGAAGCCGACGGACATCAGCGCGGCGTCGAACTGCCGCGCCGCGACGGCGCCTTCCCCGGCGGGACCCGCGGGGGAGGGGAGACGGAGGGTGTGCCGGATGACCAGGCGTTCCAGACGGTGGACCATTCCGGAATGGTCGCAGAGGTGTTCGACCCGGCGCACCGTAGTTTTCGGGGCCCTGGTCTTCCGCGGGCCCTGGTGTCAGGACTCCTGGCCCTGCTTCTTCTCCTTGACGCGCGCCGCCTCCTTGCGGACCTCCGCCTGCGTGGCGCGCTCCTTCTCGAGCCACTCGGGACTGTCCTGCCGCAGCGCCTCGATCTGCTCGGTGGTGAGGGGCTCGGTGACCCCGCCGCGCGCGAGGCCCGCGATGGAGACGCCCAGCCTGGCCGCGACGACCGGGCGGGGGTGCGGGCCGTTCTGGCGCAGGTCCTGGAGCCACTGCGGCGGATTGGCCTGAAGTTCGTTCAGCTCGGCGCGCGAGACCACGCCCTCCTGGAACTCCGAGGGGGTGGCGGGGAGGTACACACCCAGCTTCTTCGCCGCGGTCGCGGGCTTCATCGTCTGGGTGCTCTGGTGCGACTTCATGGAGTCCAGACTATCGGCCGCGCACGAGGCCTCCGACCACAGTGGGTAACCTTGCCGCGTGACAGACTCGCCAGAACCCCCCTCCTTCCGGCTCGCGTACGTCCCCGGGGTGACGCCCGCCAAGTGGGTGCGGATCTGGCACGAGCGCCTGCCGGACGTCCCCCTGGAGCTCCTCCAGGTGAGCGCCGCGGAGGCCTCCGACGTGTTGCGCGACGGCGGCGCGGACGCCGGTCTCGTACGGCTGCCGGTCGACCGTACGGTGTTCAGCGCGATCCCCCTCTACACCGAGACGTCGGTCGTCGTGGTCCCCAAGGACCACGTGGTGACCGCGGCGGAGGAGGTGACCCTGGAGGACCTGGCCGACGAGGTCGTCCTCCACCCCCTCGACGACGTCATCGGCTGGGACCAGCCGCCCGGCGAACCGGCCTTCGAACGCCCCGTCACCACGGCGGACGCGATCGAGCTCGTGGCGGCGAACATCGGCGTCCTCGTCGTCCCCCAGTCGCTGGCCCGCCTCCACCACCGCCGTGACCTCACCTACCGCCCGGTCACCGACGCCCCGCAGTCCGACATCGCCCTGTCCTGGCGGGAGGACGCCACGACGGACATGGTCGAGGACTTCATCGGCATCGTCCGGGGGCGGACGGTCAACAGCTCACGGGGTCGCACCCAGCCTGAGCCGGAGCGCAGGCAACGGCCCGAGAAGGGCGCCGGCCGCAAGCCCGCGGCGGGTGCGGGGAAGGGCGCGGCACGGGGATCCTCCGGCGCCGCCAAGGGTTTCCGAGGCGGGTCCGGCGGCTCAAAGGGCGCGGGCGCCCGACGCGGCAAGCCGAAGCGCAGGGGTTAGCTCTCTCGGCCTGCCGCTTCAGTCGCTGCCGAACACACCGTCGGACCCGAACACCGCCCCCGCGAACCGTTCCCCCATCCGCCGGTGCGTCGCCGCGTCCGGATGCAGGCCGTCCGGTAGCGGCAGCTCCGCCGAGTCGTTCTCCCCGTACAGCTCGCGCCCGTCGAGGTAGTGCAGGTTCGGGTCCTCGGCGGCCCTCTGCTTCACGATCCGGGCCAGCTCCTCGCGGATCACCTGGAGGGTCAGCTTCCCGCTCGCGCGTTCCGCCGGGTCGCCCAGCGTCCTGAATCGCAGCCTGCCCTCGCCGAGCTCGCTGAAGTCCGGGAAGCAGGGCCCCGGGGTGTCCTCGTGCATCGGGCACAGGATGGGCGAGACGACCAGCAGCGGCGTGTCCGGGTGGCCCTCGCGGATCGTGTCGAGGAAGCCGTGCACCGCGGGACCGAAGGCGCGCAGCCGCATCAGGTCGTGGTTGACGATGTTGATACCGATCTTGACGCTGATCAGATCGGCGGGTGTGTCCCGTACGGCCCGCGCGGTGAACGGGTCGAGCAGCGCACTCCCGGCCAGGCCCAGGTTGATCAGCTCCACCCCGCCCAGCGTCGCGGCGACCGCGGGCCAGGTGTTCCTGGAGCTCGCCGCGTCGGAGCCGTGGCTGATGGAGCTGCCGTGGTGCAGCCACACCCGGCGATCAGTGGGCGGCGCGGTCTCGACGGGGGCGTCGGTGCGCAGGGCGATCAGCTCGGTGGTCTCGTTGTGCGGCAGCCAGATCTCGACGTCCTTGACCTCGCCGGACAGCCCGTCGAAACGGACGGTGCCGTGCGGCCCGGGCCGCGTTTCGGACGTCCCCGCGGCCATGTCGACGGTGATGACATTGCCGCTGAGCACCCTGCCCTGCCCGGCCGGCCGGCCGTCGACAACCAGGTCGTACACGCCGTGGGGCCGGGGCGGCGCACCCACGTAGGTCCGTTTGGTCGGCAGCGCGTCCAGCTCCACCGCGGTGGCCCGGGTCCGGAAGACCAGCCGTACCCCGGAGGGCTGGGACTCGGCCATCGCCAACTGCCCGTCGGTGTTCTGGGCACGGGCGCGGGCGGGCAGCCGGTGCGGCAGCACACCGTGCTCGGTGTGCTCCACGTCGAGGGCGCCGCGCAGCAGGTCGGCGGTGACGGGTGTGGTGATCCAGTCGTGCATGTCCTCAGCCTGTCGAAGGAGGGGTGGGCCAGTTGCGCAGCAGCGCGTCGAGGGCGTCCAGGATCCGTGTCCAGGACTCCTCGGAGTCGGGGGAGCTGTGGCTGAACCCTCCTGCCCCCTCGAGGCTCGCGTAGCCGTGGAAGGTGCTGCCCAGCAGCCGTACGGCATGGGTCTGGTCCGGTTCGGGCAGGTCGTAGCCGCGCAGGATCGCCCGCGTCATCTGCGCGTGCCGTACGCCCGCACTGGCCGCCGCGGTCTCGGGGTCGAGCCTGAGCCGGGCGGCGGCGGCACGGCCGGGGTGTGCGTGGGCGTAGTCGCGGTAGACGTTCGCGAAGGCGGTGAGGGCGTCCTTGCCGGCCCGTCCGGCCACGGCGTCGGCGGAGAGGTCGGCGAGCTCCTCCAGGGCGAACAGGGCGATCCGGGTCTTGAGGTCCTGGGAGTTCTTCACGTGCGAGTACAGGCTCGCGACCTTGACGCCGAACCGCCGGGCCAGCTCCGAGACGGTCACCTGCTCGAAGCCCACCTCGTCGGCCAGCTCCGCGCCCGCTCGGACCAGTCGCTCCGCGGTCAGCCCAACCCGTGCCATAGCAGTCCTCTCGTTTGCCGGGAACGATTATGCATTTGCCTAAAGTGTTTAGGCAAACTAGCGTGAGGCTATGGAACCGCTGACCGAGCAAGAGATCCGTGCCGCCTTCGTGAACTGCACCAAGGGCGAGGCGAAGCGACTGTCCGTGCCGCGTGACCTGGCCGAGCGTCCGTGGGAGGACCTGGACTTCCTCGGCTGGCGCGATCCGCAGGCCCCCGACCGCGGCTACCTGGTGGCCGCGCTGGACGGCCGTCCGACAGCCCTCGCGCTGCGCGGCTCCACCGCCGGTTCCTGGCAGACGCGGCGCAGCATGTGCTCGTTGTGCCTGACCACCCACTCCGGCGGGGTCTCCCTGATGGTCGCGCCGAGGGCGGGCAAGGCAGGGCAGCAGGGCAACTCGGTCGGCGCCTACATGTGCGACGACCTCGCCTGCTCGCTGTATGTGCGGGGCAAGAAAGACGCGGGCGCCGGCGCGCGGCTGCACGAGACGCTCACCCTGGACGAGAAGATCCGGCGGACGGTGACGAACCTCGCCGCCTTCGTCGCCAAGGTGACGGGAGCCGTGTAAGACGCCCGCGCCCTGGGGGAGCTCACTCGACCGTTCGCCGGGGTGAGCGGCCCCGGCGCCACCCAGGATGCGGCACATCGTGGCTGGTCGCGGAGTCGCGGAGTCGCGCTCCCCGCGCCCTCGCGCCGAAGCCGTACGCCCATACAACCCGCCCCCTCCGTCCCTGCCGAACCACAGCCGACCTCGACGACGTGCTCGGAGTCGCGCCCAGGGAATCGGAAGGTCGGTGGAGCAGGGCCTTCCGGCGTCCCCGGTGGCAGAATCGGGCGCGTGGAGTGGGGGATCCTCGAGCGGGAGCCCGAGCTGGCGCGACTGGCCTCGGCCGCGCGGGAGGCGGCGGACGGGGCCGGATCCGTGGTGCTCGTCTTCGGAGAGGCCGGTATCGGCAAGTCGAGCCTGGTCAAGGCCCTTCCCGGCCATCTGCCGGACGGCACCCGGATCCTCGTCGGCGAGTGCGACGACCTCGCCACCCGCAGGCCGCTGGGCCCCTTCCGCGACCTGATCGGCAGCGTCGGCGGCGAACTGGCCGGTGCCGTGACGGCGGGCGGCGACCGCCATCGCGTCCACGAGGCGCTGCTCGAAGAACTACGCGGAGCGGTACTCGTCGTCGAGGACGTCCACTGGGCCGACGAGGCCTCCCTGGACGCCCTGCGCTTCCTCGTCCGGCGGATGGAACGGCTGCCCGCCCTGATCGTCCTGACCTACCGGGACGACGAGTTGAGCCGTGAGCATCCCCTACGGCAGCTGCTCGGCCAGGTGTCCCGGGCGCCCCGCGTGCACCGGCTGCCGCTGTCCCGCCTGTCCCTCGACGCCGTACGCACCCTCAGCGCCGGCCGCGCCGACCCCGCCCAGGTGTACGCCGTCACGAACGGCAACCCCTTCTTCGTCGCCGAGATCGTCGCCGCCGGTGGCACCGGGAGGGTGCCCCCGACCGTCGTCGACGCCGTGCTCGCCCGGCTGCGAGGTCTGCCCGGCGCCACCGTGGACGCGTTGGAGCAGTTGGCCGTCGTTCCCTCGGCCGTGGAACGCTCGCTGGTCGACGCGCTGCTCACGGACGGGACGTCCCTCCCGGCGCCGCAGGAACCCGGTCCGTTCGCGACCGGGGTGTCCGCCCTGGCGGCGGACCGGCACGGCCCGCTCACCGACGGCGTGTCCGTCCTGGCCGCCGCCGAGCAGCGCGGCCTGCTCACCGTCACCCCGGAACGGGTGGCGTTCCGGCACGAGCTGATCCGCCGGGCCGTGGCCGACTCCCTGCCCGCCGCCCGCCGCATCGGCCTCAACCGGGCCGTTCTCGCGGCTCTCGTCGCCCGACCCGGATCCGACGCCGCCCGGATCGTCCACCATGCGGCCCAGGCCGGCGACCAGGACGCCATCGCCCGCTACGGCCCCGACGCGGCGAAGGACGCCGCCTCCACGGGCGCCCACCGCGAGGCCGCCGCCCAGCTCCGGCTCGTCCTGCGCGACCGGCACCGCTACGCCCCCGCCGAACTCGCCGACCTGCTCGAACGCTACGCCGTCGAGAGCTACACCATCGCCGACTCGGCCGCCGCCGTCGCCGCCCAGCGCGAGGCCGTCGCCCTGCGCCGCGCCCTCGGCGACACCCTCGCCCTCGGCGCCGACCTGCGCTGGCTGTCCCGCATCCACTGGTGGGCCGGCAACGCCGACCAGGCCCAGGAAGCCGCCCGAGAGGCGGTGGCGGTGCTTGAACACGCGGGCGACGACCGCCTGTTGGCACTCGCCGTCAGCAACACCGCCCAGCTGCGCATGCTGTCCGAGCGTTACGCCGAAGCCGTCGAACACGGCGAGCGCGCCATCACCCTGGCCCGCAAGGCGGACGACCCGGCGATCCTCGCGCACGCCCTCAACAATGTGGGCACCGCCCGCTGGCGCTCCGGAGACCCGGGCGGGCGGGCCGAGTTGGAGGAGAGCCTCGACGTCGCGCTCGCCGCCGGCGAGGTCGAGCACGCCTGCCGTTCCTACGCCAACATCATCTGGACCCTGCTCGACAACCTCCAGTACGACGAGGCCGACAGGTTTCTGCCCCCGGCGATGGAACTCGCCGACCGCGCCGAGCACTTGGGCTTCCTCAACTACCTCCACGTCGAACTCGCCATGCGCAGACTCGCCGCCGCCGACTGGGACGACGCCGAGAAGCACGCCGAGTACGGCATGCACGACTTCATCCCGGCCCGTTGTCCCGCCCTGACCGTCCTGGCCCGGGTCCGCATCCGCCGCGGCTTCCCCGGCGCCGACGATCTCCTCAGCGAGGCCTGGGAGATCGCCGTAGGGACGAAGGAGCTGCAGCGCACCGGACCGGTGGCGGTGGCACGGGCGGAGTCGGCCTGGCTGCGCGGGGACGCGAAGGGGGTGATCGAGGCGGTCGCGCCCGTCCATGCCCAGGCGAGCCGGCTGCCGGGCGCCCCCCACCGGCCCGAACTCGGCTACTGGCTCACCAAGGCGGGTCATCGCGTCCCACCGGACGACTCCGACCATCCGTACGCCTTTCAGGCGCGCGGGCAATGGCGTCGGGCCGCCGCGCTCTGGCAGGCCGCGGGCTGTCCCTACGAACATGCCGCCGCGCTCGCCGAGAGCCCGGACGCCGCCGTCAAGCTCGAGGCCCTGGCCGCCTTCGACGCACTGGGCGCCGAACCGGCGGCCCACCTGCTGCGCGTCGAGCTACGAGAGCTCGGCGTACGCCACGTCCCGCGCGGCCCCCTCGCCGCCACCCGCGACAACCCCGCGGGCCTCACCGACCGCCAGCTCCAGGTCATACGGCTGCTCGCCGAAGGGCTCACCAACGCGGAGATCGCCGCCCGGCTCGTCGTGTCGGTCCGCACGATCGACAACCATGTGCGCGCGGTGCTCGACAAACTCGACGCGCCGGGCCGCCGCCAGGCCGCCGTGCGCGCGGCGGAACTCGGATTGCTGCCCGGCGGCTCCCCGAGCTAGGTACCCCGGAGTGCCGACCTGGGTGACGGTCACGGATACCCACTGCGGTGTGACGCGAGTAGAACGGACGAATCTACCCGATTCGGAAACGGGGGACTTCATGTCCAGCACGCCCGCCCAGGCCGCACGTCGTGAGCTGACCGGATTCACCGGGGAGCTCATCGGCCCCGAGGACGCCGGCTACCAGGAGGCCCGTACCGTCTACAACGCGATGATCGACAAGCGCCCCGCCCTCGTCGCCCGCTGTGCCGACGGCGACGCGGTGTCCCGCACGATCGGCTTCGCCCGTGCCCACGGCCTTCCCCTCGCCGTGCGGGGCGGCGGGCACCACGGCGCCGGACTCGGCACCGTCGACGGGGGAGTGGTCGCGGACCTGTCACCCATGAAGGACATCCGGGTCGACCCCGAAGCGCGCACCGTGCGGGTCGGCGGCGGCTGTGTCTGGGGCGAGGTGGACCGCGCCACCAACGCGCACGGCCTGGCCACACCCAGCGGCATCGTCTCCACGACCGGTGTCGGCGGCCTCGCCACCGGCGGCGGGCTCGGTCACCTCACCCGCAGCTGCGGGCTGACCATCGACAACCTGCTGGAGGCCGACGTCATCCTCGCCGACGGCCGCCGGGTACGGGCGAGCGCCGACGAGAACAGCGACCTGTTCTGGGCGATCAGGGGCGGCGGCGGCAACTTCGGCGTCGTCACCTCGTTCGTCTTCCGGCTGCACGAGATCAGTACGGTGATCGCCGGGCCGACCTTCTGGGCCGTCGAGGACAGTGCCGAAGTCCTCTCCGCCTACCGGGAGTTCATCCTGAACGCGCCCCGCGAGCTGGGCGGGTTCTTCCTGCACGGCACCGTCCCGCCCGCCCCGCCGTTCCCCGAGGAGATCCAGCTCCGCAAGACGGCCGGCGTGGTCTGGTGCTACACCGGCGACGACACCGAGGCCGCGGCACGCGAGATGGCCCCGCTGCTCGACGCCCTGCCCGCGCCGCTGCTGCACGCCCCCATGGTCATGCAGCACCCCGACCTGCAGGCCATGTTCGACGGGCTCTACCCGCCCGGCCACCAGTGGTACTGGCGGGCCGACTTCGTCGAGACCATCCCGGACGAGGCGGTCCGGCTGCACGCCAAGTTCGGCGCCGAGGTGCCGACCGTCCAGTCGACCATGCACCTCTACCCGATCGACGGCGCCGCCCACGACGTGGGCCAGGACGAGACCCCCTGGGCCTACCGCCACGCCAACTGGGCCTCCGTCTACGCCGGAGTCGACCCCGATCCGGCCAACGCCGAGCTGGTCAAGCGGTGGACCGTCGACTACTTCGACGCCCTGCACCCGCACTCGGCGGGCGGCGCCTACGTCAACATGATGATGGACGAGGGCCAGGAACGCGTCCGCGCCAGCTACCGCGGCAACTACGACCGCCTGGCCCGCATCAAGGCCGACCGGGACCCGGACAACGTGTTCCGCCTGAACCAGAACATCCAGCCGGCACCGAAGCCCTCGCACGGGGCGCGGCCGTAGGACGGCTCGCTCGGCGGAGCCGGGGACGGGCGCTGTGCCGTCAGCCCCGGTTCCGCACCAGCCAGTCATGAGCCGCCCGTGCCGTGAACTCCTCCTGGCCTCCCCGCAGGAGCAGAGCGGCGCGGGCGAACTCAGGGGCGTCGGCCTGCGCCGCCACGTACGGGATCGCGATGCAGCGCATCCCGGCGGCGTGCGCGGCGGCGGCGCCCGGGGCGGCGTCCTCCAGGACCACACAGTGGGCCGGGTCGGCACCCAGTCGGCGGGCGGCCTCCAGGAAGACGTCCGGCGCGGGCTTGCCGTGGGCGACCTCGTCGGCCGAGACGGTCGTACGGAGATACGCGTCGAGGCCCGTCCCGGCCAGGATCGTGTCGATGGCTTCCGGAGAGGACCCCGAGGCCACGGCCATCGGTACGGCCTCATCGGCGAGCAGCTTCACGAACTCGCGCATCTCCGGGTACACGCGCGTGGAGGTGCGGGACAGCTCCAGATAGCGCCGGTTCTTGTCCGCGAGGAGTTCCGGCACGGACGCCCGCAGCCCGTACAGCGACTTCCACCGCGTGACCGTCTCCCGCGTGCTGATCCCGACGTACCGCTCGTGGTCGGTCCAGGTGAAGTCCGGGACGCCGTGCGCGGCGAGGGTCTGCCGACCCGCTTCGTAGTAGTTCGGCTCGCTGTCCACGAGCGTACCGTCGAGATCGAAGATGACCGATATATCGCTGAGCCTGCTCATGGCTCCCAGGATGTCAAAGATCAACTCCGGGCAGCGCGCCCGACCGACTCCACCAGCGGCAGCAGCCGGTACGCGACCCGCTCCCGCAGCGCCACCTCGGTGCGGGTCCGCACCACTCCCGGCAGGCTGATCACCTTCTGGATCACGTCCTCCAGATGCGCGTTGTCCCGCGCCACGACCCGCGTGAGCAGATCCCCGCCGCCCGCGATCGAGAACGCCTCGACGATCTCCGGCACGGCGGCCAGCGCGTCCCCCACGTCGTCGAGCCGCCCCTGGGTCACCTCGATGTGCACGAACGCCAGCACCGGATGACCGAGCGCGCCGGGCGACAGCGAGGGCCCCGTACCGGTGATCACGCCGTCCCGCTCGAGCCGGTCGAGCCGCGCCTGCAAGGTGCCCCGCGCGACCCCGAGAATCCGCGCGTACTCCCGCACGCTCGTCCGCGGCCGCTCCAGCAGCAGCCGCAGGATGCGGGTGTCGAGTTCGTCCACGGCCATGGCGTACGGCCTCCTCGTCCTTGGTCCGTTGGCCCGCCGGTGGACGCTCCAGGACCGCTTTCACTGTGCCGATGGCCCAGCATATTCGACCTCACTTGAGCCGACAGCGGTGAGGATGCTGCAATGAGCCCGTCGATGGCGCTGCGGACTCCGCGGCGCCTTTTCCATGCCGGTGTCCAAGGGTTTCAGGGGGCGGTACGTGCTGAAGAGGGTGTTCATGGCGGCGGACCCGGGCCGGGCCCGGTTGCGCTTCGCCGCGCGGGCGGTGCTCGGCATCGGCCTCGCGGTCCTGGTGTGCGGCCTCGCGGGACACTCGCTCGCCGGTGCCGTCACCGGCGGCCTCGCCGCGCTGCTCGCCCTGTTCACCGTCACGGACGCCACCGTCCGAGGGCAGGCGCTCACCACCGCCCTGCTGCCCGCCGTCGGCCTGCCCGTCCTCGCCGCCGCGGCCGGGCTCCACGACCACCCCGTCGCCCGCGACCTCCTCCTCCTCGCCGTGGTCGGCGCGGGCGTGTACGCCCGGCGCTGGGGCCCACGCGGGCACAGCCTCGGTGTCTTCGCGTTCATGAACTTCTTCGTGGCGCAGTTCCTGCACGCGACCACCGACCAACTGCCCGAGCTCTACGCCGCCGTCCTGCTGTCCCTGCTCACCGCCGCCGCGGTCCGCTTCGGCCTGTGGTGCTACGAGCGCCGGCTCCCCCCGGCACCCGCGCCCGCCCCGCCCGCCGGGACCGGCCTCGCCCGAGCGACCACCCGCCAGGCGGTCCAGGCCATGGCCGGCGCGGGTTTCGCCCTCGTCGTCGGCCAGCTGATCTCCGGCCAGCGCTGGTACTGGGCCGTCGGCGCCACCTGGTGGATCTTCGTGAACACCACCTCGCGCGGCGAGACCCTGGTGCGCGGCTTCCGCCGGGTCCTCGGCACGGTGATGGGCATCGGTCTAGGCCTGCTCGTCGCCGTACCGCTGCACGGGGCGCCCGCGCCCACGGCCGTCCTGCTCGCCGTCTGCGTCTTCGGCATCTTCTACACGGCCGCCGTCTCGTACACATGGATGATGCTCTGGGTCACGCTGCTGGCCGAGCTCCTCTACGGCCTTCTCGGCGTCCTGAACCCCGGTCTGCTGGTCCTGCGGTTCGCGGAGACCGGCGTGGGCGCGGTCGGGGCCGTCCTCGCGGTGCTGTTCGTCCTGCCGATCACCACCCACGCCGTCACCGACGCCTGGATCCAGCGCGCCCTGCGCTGCGTCCACGCCTGCACCGCCGAGGCCGCGGCCCGCCTCGCGGGAGTGCCGGGGGCCGACCCGGCCGTCCGTGTGTGACCGAACTGGAGCAACTGCTCGGCAGGGTCCGCCTCTCGGTGGCCCCGCTCGTCCATCCCCTCAACCCCATGCCGGCCCGCAAGCGCCGCGCCCGCCGCGTCCTCGCCCTCCTCGACGACTGCGCCCGGGAGATCCGGGGCCTGGTCACCGTCGCGGCCGACCCCGAGGCCTCGCACGACGCCCGCCTGACCGCCGTGTGCCGACGGGTGGAGGCCGCTGTGGAGGCCCTCACGGGCGGCACGGACCTCCCGGTGGCGGACCGCCCCCTCGCCGAGGAACCCGCACTGGCCCATCTGCACGGACTGGAAAGGGCGCTCGCGGAGCTGGCCGCGCCCTTGCGCACGCCGAGCGGCTCGCCGCTGGTGGGAGCCTGAACCCACGCCGCCAGGTCCGTGGCGGCCTCGTGAAGGTGACGGGGTTGGTCTAGACCGGTGCTGATCGACTGCTACCGTCGCCCCGAACGGCACAGACCGAGAGGGGACGACTGTGGCAGACGGCGGCAGGGGCGGACGGGCCTACATCGGGTCGTTCACGGCGGCGGGAGGCCCCGGCATCGTGACGGCGACGGTGGCCCCGGACACGGGTGCGTTGAAGGTGCTGAGCGCCCTGAACGGCGTACCCGATCCGTCGTATCTGGCCCTGTCGGCCCGCGGGGACGTGCTGTACACGGTCAGCGAGACGGCCGAGGGCGCGGTGGCCGCGTACCGGGTGAGCGGCGACCGGCCCGAGCCGGCCGGCCCGCCGGTGCCGGTCGACGGGAACGGGCCCACGCACCTCGCCGTGCACGCCGGACACGTCCTGACCGCCAACTACGGCTCCGGCAGCGTCACCACCGTGCCCCTGCGCGCCGACGGCTCCCTCGCGGGTGTCCCCTCCGGCGTGCTGCGCCACACCGGCTCGGGCCCGCACACACCCCGCCAGCACGGCCCGCACGCCCACCAGGTGCAGCCCGACCCGAGCGGGCGGTGGATCGTCAGCGTCGATCTCGGCACGGACTCGGTGCGGCTGTGCACCCTGACGGACGGCGCGCTCGACGTGCACCGCGAGGTCGCCCTGCGTCCCGGCTCGGGCCCGCGTCACCTGGCCTTCCATCCCGACGGGACCCGTGCCTACGTCCTCAACGAGCTCACCCCGACCCTCATCAGCTGCCGCTGGGACGCCGAGGAGGGCTCCCTGAAGCCCCTGAGCGAGATCCCGGTGCTGGCGGGCGCCCCGGAGGGCGACGCCTACCCGTCGGGCGTCGTCACGTCCCCCGACGGCCGTTTCGTGTGGACCGCCACCCGGGGCGAGGACGTCCTGTCCACGTTCGCCGTCGAGGGCGACGACCTGCGGCTGGTCGGCACGGTCATCTGCGGCGGCCGCTGGCCCCGGGCCCTCGCGGAGTCCGGCGGATTCCTGTACGTGGCCAACGAGCGCTCCGGCGACGTGACCTGGTTCGCCGTGGACCCGGCCACCGGCCTGCCCAGGTACGAGGGCTCGATCGAGGTCCCGGCCGCGTCCTGCGTGGTCTTCGACTGATCCGCCGCCTTGCACACCGAAGGGCCCGCTCCGATGGATGGAGCGGGCCCTTTCGGTGACGCGGTCGCAGGAGGCACGCTCAGCGCACCGGTGCGCCCTGCGCCTGCTGCGGGGCGATGCCCAGCGCGGTCGTGTACTTGGCGAGGACGAGCTTGCCGATCGCCGGGTAGGGGCCGAGCGGCTCGGCGGCGGAGCAGCCCGCCTCCTTGGCCGCCTCCTCGATCACGGCGGGGTCGATCTCCGGCCCTATCAGATACGGCGCGAGCGCCAGCTGCTGCGAACCGGAGGACCGCAGCTGATCGGCGATGGACGCGATCGAGCCGTCCTGGTCGAGCGCCGCCGCCATCACCGGCACGGCGAGACGCGCGGCGAGCAGCATGCCGGTGATCCCGGCCGCCTGCACGGCCTCCTCGCCGCCCACCGCGCCCAGGATGATGCCGTCCGCGGCGGTCGTCACGGCGAACAGGCGAGCGCGGTCGGCGCGGGCCAGCCCGGCCTCCGACAGACGTACGTGCAGCGCCTCGGCGAGCAGCGGGTGCGGGCCCAGCACATCGGTGAGGTCGGCCGCGATCCGGCTGTCCATCACCGCCTGGCGGATCCGGCGCAGCAGCGCGCTGTCCGGACCGGCGAGCAGTGGCACCACGACGGCGACGGGGCCGTCGGGCTCCTTGACGTCCAGCCCGGCGGCCTTGGCCTGCTCGTAACGGGCGGTGCGCTCCTGGGCGGCATGGGTCAGGACGGCCTGAAGCGTGGGGAACTCCGAGTCGTCCCCGTCGAGGTACCCGATCCGCGCGTCGAGGCCGGGGAGCTCGGAGCGGGCGATGCTCACGACCTCCTCGGCGAGGCTGCGCGTGGCGGCCGCGGGCGTGCCCGGAACCGCGAGGACGAGCGCGGGCGCGCCCTCGGGAGCCGCCAAGGGCTCGGGTCGGCGGTGCCGCCCGGGCTGGCGAGGTCGCGGCATTCGTACTGGCAGGCCGGACGCGGGCCCAGTGGGGGAGCTCATGGCGACGCATGTTACTGGCTTCCGGGGCTCCCCTGTTCGGGGAGGGTGCAGGTGAGCGGTATCCGTCCGGTTTTGTCTGATGAGTTACGTCCGCTTCAGCCCCTCTTTGGGGTCACGACATACAACATCGACTCGTCGCTCGGAAGAGTGAGCGAGCCACGCGCCAGTTCTGTGGCGATCTGTACGGATCCCTCCAACGGCCCGCCCGCCGCCGTGACCCGCCGGGCGTGCGGCAGTCGCCGCCTCAACTCCTCCTCCAGCGGTACGACGAGGGCGGCACCCATCCTGAACAGGCCACCGGTGAGGCTGACATGCGCCTCGCCCTCCGCCGGACAGACCGCGGCCGCCGAGTCCGCCATGTGCCGGGCCGCCTCGCGCAGGATCCTCCCGGCGACCGGGTCGCTCCCGGCGCAGGCCGCCACCTGGGGCGCGAAGGAGGCGAGGACGGCGGGCCGGTCCGTACGCGGGTACAGCCTGCCGGGCAGCTCCCGCACCGGTCCGAACGACTCCTCGGCCCGGGCCAGCAGCGCCGCCGAGCCCCCGGACCGCCTGTCGTGGGCACGCAGGGCGGCCTCCAGCCCGGCCCGCCCGATCCACGCCCCGCCCCCGCAGTCGCCCAGCAGATGGCCCCAGCCGTCCGCCCGGCGCCAGCTCTCGAGGTCGGTGCCGATCGCGATGAGACCGGTACCGGCCGCGACGACCGCACCCGGGCGCGGACCGAGAGCGCCGGTGTAGGCCGTCACCGCGTCCGCGACGAGCGCGACGGTGCGGACCCCGAACTCCCTTACCAACGCGGTGGGAAGCTCGGCCCGCAGCGCATCGCCCAGGGTCGCGAGGCCGGCCGCCCCGACGACGGCGGTGTCCAGTCCGGTCACCCCCGCCTCGGGCAGCAACGCCCGGACCATGGGCGTCAGTTGCTCCATCAGGTGCCCCGGGTCGATCCCGCGCGCACCCGTCCGCACGGGTACCCGGGACTCCCGCGGGGCCGTGTTCCCCCGGCCGGGGGTGCCGACGACGACCCGCAGGCCGGAGCCGCCGGAGTCGACGGCGAGAAACCCTTCCCCCGTACTGGTCCCGTGAAGTGACAAGCTCCTCGCCTCCCCGGTGACCGATGCGTGGTCTGCTTGGCCGGCTCCAAGATCTCGACGAGGAGGAAGAGTAGCGCCGGGAGCGGCGTCCGTGGGCGAGGGCTTCTGCGTGGGTGCTGTGCCCCGGCGCCTGCCAGTAGAGTGACACGCCGTGGCACCACGACCCTTGCACGAACTTGTTGAAGCGGGCTGGGCGAAGGCTCTCGAGCCCGCGGCCGAACGCATCGCCGCGATGGGGGACTTCCTCCGGGCCGAGATAGCGGCGGGCAGGACCTATCTGCCGGCCGGGGCGAACGTCCTGCGGGCCTTCCAGCAGCCCTTCGACGACGTGCGCGTTCTGATCGTCGGTCAGGACCCCTACCCGACGCCGGGGATGGCGATCGGGTTGAGCTTCGCGGTCTCGCCCGAGGTGCGTTCCCTGCCGGGCAGCCTGGAGAACATCTTCCGGGAGATGCACTCCGACCTGGGGCTGCCCCGGCCGTCGAACGGGGATCTGACGCCGTGGGCCGAGCAGGGTGTGCTGTTGCTCAACAGGGCGTTGACGACGGCCCCGCGCAAGCCGGGCGCGCACCGCGGTCAGGGCTGGGAGGAGGTCACCGAGCAGGCGATCCGGGCGCTTGCCGCTCGGGGGAAGCCGCTGGTCTCGGTCCTGTGGGGGCGTGACGCGCGCAATCTGCGGCCGCTCCTGGGGGATCTTCCGGCGATTGAGTCCGCTCATCCCTCGCCGATGTCGGCGGACCGCGGATTCTTCGGCTCGCGTCCGTTCAGCCGGGCCAACGACCTGCTGCTGCGGCAGGGTGCCCAGCCGGTGGACTGGCGACTGCCGTAGGCCCCCTCCACCGTGCGGTGGAGGGGGCCGGGCCGCTGTCTCGTGACCGCGTCCGCCCGGGCACGCTGACCGCGGGCGTCGCGGTCACCGCGATCAGGTCACCGTGAATCCGTCGAACGTGGCGATGCCCCGTCCGTCGGTCCAGCCGTTGGCCGCGGTCATGAAGACCCCGACGTCCTGTGCGGCGGCCGCGCCTGACGGCGTGGCCGTGCCCACCGTCGTCCAGGTGACGCCGTCCGTGCTCGCCTCACCGGTGTACGAGGCGCCGGACCGGGTCAGCCGCAGCCGCACCGGCGCGGTGAAGGAGCCCGCCAGTTCGATCGAGTCGAAACGGCCGTCACCGTCCGCGTCCCAGCTCAGCGCACAGCCGTTGGACGGGGTGATCGCCAGATTCACGTAACCGGCGCCTCCCTGCGTACCCAGGTCGTTGCGGACGATGAGGCCCGCCCGTGCCCAGCCTCCGGACGCGTCCTGGGACGTGACCGTGACCTGGGCCACCGTTCCGTCCTTGTACCCGCCCGCCCGGTACACCGCCCCGAACTCGTTGGTGCCGCCCCACAGGTCGGCCCCCGCGCCCTCGATGGCGATCTCGTCGCCGGTCTGGCCGAACACCGCGTCGTTGTAGGAGGCGGTGCGGTACGGGTCGCCGACCCCGGCCGCGGCCATCAGCCGTACCGGCGCCACCGCCTTCCCACCCCCTGCGTACGACGCCGTGGCGACGACCTGGCCGACCAGTTCCGTAAGCGCACCCGCCAGCGAGACCTCGAAGTGAGCGGCGAACGTCTCGCCGGACGCCACCGACGCCTTGCTCACCGGATCGAGCGCCTTCACTGCCATGCCCTTGGGAGCGGTGACGGAAAGGGTCACACCGCGTGCCGCCGTGAACCCGTTCCTGTTGGTGAAGGTGACCGTCACCGTCGCGGGCGTGCCCTCGGCCACCGCTCCCCGGTCGGCCCCCGCCGTGAGGGCCGCCTGGTAGGGAGTGGTGGCGAGCAGGTCGCGCACGCTGCGGGCCAGGGCGTACGGGGAGCCGTGGGGATCGGTCGAGTGCGTCTCGTGAGCGTGCGCCCAGCGGTCCTCCAGGGCGAACCAGTCGATCGTCGCCGGGTCCTTCCCCGTGGCGAGCGTGTCGAAGTACGTCTGCCAGCGGGTGCGGTACAGGCCGCCGACCAGTCCGGACCACTCCCGGTTCGCGTAGTCGTGCAGGCCCTCCTCGCTGCTCTGGCGTCCGCCCCAGGTGGTGATGAGGGAGCGGACGTCGTATTCGAGGCGGTCCTTCTCGGGCCGGTCGGCGCCCCAGGAGCGCGCGTCGCTGAGCCACCGCCCCAGTAGATGCGGGCCGGAGGTGGCCAGCAGGTCGTCGAGGAGGTCCATCCAGCCCAGCCAGGTCTTGGTCAGCCTGCCGAACAATGCCTTGTCCCCGGCGTCGTGCGCGGCCTTGATCTGCGGCAGCAGGACCCGGCTGCGGTTGGACAGGACCTGCCGTGCCACGTCGACGACGTCGTACCGGTAGGCCGAGCTGCCCCTCAACTCCGCTCGTACCGCGAGCAGTTCGGTGAGTGCGGCGTCGAAGGCCGTGGTGTCGTAGCGGTCCTTCTCCGGCCCCCAGGCGGCGGCCTTGTTCGCCGTCAGGCTCGGACGGGCGCCGAACAGGCCGTCGGGCGCCTCGCTCCAGGAGTCCGCGCGGGACATGTTGTACGCGGTGTCGCGGATCGTCTGCCAGGCCGCCGCCGCATGCCGGTCGGGGCCGCCGTAGCGGGAGAGGGCGTACGCGGCGAACCAGTCGTCCAGGTCCACGGAGCCGGGCGTCCAGGCCAGGTCGGTGAGGAGGGCCAGTGCGGGCGCGTTGTTGTCCGCCCCCTCGGGCATCGCGGCGATACCGGCGAGCGCACTGCCTTCCTTGTCACGCCACTTGGGGTACTGCTCCACCCAGTCCGGGGCGTTGGCGCCGATCGGGGTGTGGCCGCCGAAGTTCCAGATGCTGCCGAAGGCGTACGGGGTGCCGCCCCAGTCGCTCTCCCGGTCCGTGACGGTGGTGTAGCGGTCCGACAGGCCGTCCACGATCAGCATCCGGCTCTTGTCGACGCCGTCGAGCAGCTCCTTGGCCGGGTTGTTCTGCCAGCCGAGGATCGCCCAGACGGCCCCCGGGTGGGCCTTCTGCAGCGCCGCCTCGACGGCCCCCGCGGCCTCGCCCACCGGCACGTCACCGGCGTTGCCGCCCTCGTGCAGCAGGTCCATCTTGTACATCGTGCTCTCACCGAACCGCTCCTTCTGGGCACGGTAGAAAGTGGCGGCCACGTCGTCGAAGGCCGTGGTGCGCGGGTCGAGCCAGTCGGGGCGTTTGAAGGCGCCCCAGGTGCCCTGCGCCACCACGGTCGCGTCCCCGCCGTGCTTGGCGGGGAAGTCGTCCGGGACGCTGCCGTAGTAGCCCGGCAGCACCGGCGTCATGCCCAGGTCACGTACCCGGTCGATGATCTTCTCGGCGAGCGCGGCACGCTTCTCGATGAGCTGCCGGGAGACGGGCCCGCCGAAGCCCGACATGTTCTGCAGCAGCCACCAGGGCTGACGGGCGGGGGCCGGGATCCAGGCGCGCATCTCGGCGTCGGTGTAGCCGAACTGACGGAACGTGTCGTAATAGACGGCGTCGCCGCCGATGTAGACGAGGACCCGGTTGACTCCGTGCACGGCCAGCACGTCCAACTCGTACTGCCAGGCGTCCCAGCCACGGTAGGCGCCGGTGTAACCCTCGTTCGTGTCGTTGAAGGCGAAGCGGTGCGGCACGTTGGCCGTTCCGGTGATCTCCGCGGCGGGCGCGGGGAGGATGCGTGGCAGGTCCAGCTGCTCGCCGGTCCAGGAGACGGAGGCGTGCGCGGTCCGCCGCAGGTAGGTGTGGAGGCCTGTCAGCAGCACGGCGGGGCTCGTGCCCTCCACCGTGATCTGCCCGGCCCGGCCGGTGACCCGGAAGCGGTCGGCGACGTCGGCGACGGCCCGCAGAGTGAACTGCCGGTAGTGGTCGGGAAGCAGCCGCTTCAGCGCTGCCGCGGCGGGCGCGGTGTCGAAGAGGGCTCCGTCGGCCGCGTACGCGCCTTGCGGGCGGGCCAGCAGCGCGGCGCCGCCCAGCGCGACCGCGCCCGTGAGGATCCGTCTGCGCGTGACGCCTGGGAGGGCGAGGTCGCCTCGGTTGTCGTGCATGAACGTCCTTCCGGCAGAGCTCAGTTGATCGTCGTGATCGTCATGGCGAAGATGTGCAGGGCGGCGGCACCCGCCTGGATGCCGTCGCTGACCTTGGGCAGGACCACGGAACGCAGTTCCTTCCCGGCTGTCAGATCGACGCCGAAGGTGAACAGGCTGACGGGGCTGTCGTCCCGGCCGGTGCTGATGTGCCGGTAGGGCAGCACCACCGCGGCGGAGGAGTTCGCGCCGTACCAGTCGGGGACGGCGACCGAGAACGCCTGCTCGGTGCCGTCGGCGTAGACGACCTTGCCGTCGCCCTTGCCCTCGCCCCAGGTGCTGGTGCCGAGGAAGGACAACCGGGAACCGGATCCTGACAGCAGCACGGCCTGACCGGAGGAGATGACGTTGTCCTGGCTCCCGGGCCGGGTGTCCGGCCAGGTGAAGGGCACCCCTTCGTAGGCGACCGTGGCGCCCGGGGTCAGCCCCACCGACGCCAGCGCCTCGGCGGACAGGCTGGAGTTCGAGCCGTCGATGTTCGCGGCGGTGGGGGCCTCCTCGGTGGAGATCCCCGCGTTGTCGAACGCCTTGGGCAACGAGCGGTACGGCAGCAGGACGGGAGTGGTGGCGCGGGTGCAGTCGGAGCCGTGGCGGTGCACGTCGAAGAGGGCGTGCGCGGTGAACACGATCCGGCCCTCGGCGTCGTCGGCCAGCTGGGTCCGCCAGGTGCGGGTCACCGACCGTCCGGGCGCGAGGTCGCCCAGGCCGTCCTCTGCGGCGGAGTCGTCCACGGCGAGATAGAGCACGGTGCCGCGCAGCGCGATGGGGGCGGTGTTGGTGAGGGTGGCCGTCAGGGTCACGGCCTTGCCGGCCTCGGGCGCCGAGGGGGTGACGGTGAGCGAGACGGGCGGCGAGAGGAAGTCCTCCTCGGGACGGTAGGCGGTCACGACTCCTCCACGGTGAAGTGGTCGAACACGGCCTGGACCGTCGTGCCGGGGTAGTTGAGGTTCACGGCGCTCGCCACCACGCCCGCGTCCAGGGCCCCGCTCGCGGAGGGCACGGTCACGCTCGCGATCTCGTTCCAGGAGAGGCCGTTGTTGGTACTGGTGTAAGCGGTGTAGGTGGTGCCGGAGCGGACCAGGCGCAGCAAGGCGGGGTGGGCGGAAACGCCGCCGCCGGCCCAGGTGTCGAGGTGTCCGTTGCCGTCGCTGTCGGTCATGAACTCCACGCCGTACGACTTCGACATGGTGAGGACGGCGTAGCCGCCCTTCTCCGGCGCGGTCAGGTCGTTGGCGACGGCGATGCCGTACTTGGCGGTGGGGTTGTCGCTGCCGGTGAGGCTGACCGTCTCGACCTGCACCACGCTCGACTCGGCGGCGGAGCCGGGAAGGAGGATGCCCCCCTTCTCGTCGGTGCCGCCGGAGAAGTCGCGGCCGCCCGCCCAGATCACCAACTGGCCGCCGTACTGGCCGAACTTGGCGTCGTCGGTGGTGGCGAACGTCCGGTACGGGTCCCGCACCTCGTTGGGCTCGTAGGGCACCGTGAACGTCTTCGCGGTCCGCGCGCAGTCGCTGCTGTGCTCGTCGACGTCGAAGACCAGGTGTGCGGTGAACGACACGTTCCCGGCCATGTCGGCCGGGATCGCCGTCTGCCAGCGCCGGGTTGTCTTCGTGCCGGGCCGCAGGTCGCCGAGCGGGATGGTCTTCGCCGCCGTGGTGGCTCGGGGATTGATCAGATGGAGCACGGCGTTGAGGAGTGGGAAGGGACAGTCGTTGGTGAGGACCGCGGTGGCGGTGACCGTGTCACCGCCGGCCGGCTCGGCCGGCTGCGTGGTGACGGAGAGGGTGGGTCCCAGGGCGTCGAACTGGGTGCCGTTACTGATTCCCATGCCGTTCACCGGGCCCAGTCGACGGTGAAGACGTTGGCGATGTCGCTGGGCAGGGAGGACGGGACGGTGATGTTGATCTTTCCGTCACGGCGGGTCCACCGCAGACTGCCGCTCGTGCCGAGCAGCCGGACCCGGGACGTGGCGCTGATGGGGATGTCGCCGGGCACCGAGAGGGTGCCGCTGGGCGCGCCCAGCACGATGATGTTGAACTTGCCCGGGGAGACGGTGTAGCGGATGCCGAGCGGGCCGCCCTCCTCCTCCGCCCGCACCCCGGGCGTCGACCCGTAGATCGCGGGGCCGTTGACCTTCAGCCAGGCGCCGATGTCCCGCAGCCGCTCCTGCATGATGTCGGGGATCGTGCCGTCCGGTTTGGGGCCGATGTTGAGCAACAGGTTGCCGTTCTTGCTGACCACGTCGGCGAGCAGCTGGATCAGGAACTCGGAGGTCTTGTAGTCCTCGTCCGGCTCGTGCTTGTTGTAGCCCCAGGAGTAGCCGATGGTCATGCAGCACTCCCACTTCTGGGGGTCCATCGTGGGGTTGGTGCGCTGCTCGTACGTCGCGAAGTCGAAGTGGGTGTCGAACCGGTCGTTGATCACGACGCCCTTGGGGCGCGTACGGTTCTTGGCCTGGTTGTAGTAGTGGGCCATGGGTTCTTCGCTGCGCCACGGCGGGTTGCCGGTGGGCCGGAACCACTGCCCGTCGGCCCAGAGCAGCTCCGGGTCGTAGCGGTCGATGATCTCGTACAGCTGCTTGAGCTCGTAGTCGCCGACGTAGTCCTGGACCGGCTTGTAGCCGGTCATCGGGATCTCCTGGCCGGTGTAGAAGTTGCGCATCGGTCGGCCGATCGCCGGGTTGAAGAACTCCCCGAGCGAGTAGTACAGGCCCGGCCGCACGGTGCCGCGCCTGCGGGCCGCGCTCATCAGCTCACCGACGAGGTCACGCTTCGGGCCGTACGCCACGGAGTGACGGTCCGTCACCTGGCTCGGGTAGAGGGCGAATCCGTCGTGGTGCTTGCTGGTCAGTGCGAAGTACTCGGCGCCCGCCTGCTCGAACAGCCGCACCCAGGAGTCGGGGTCGTACTTCTCGGCCTTGAACTGGGGGATGAGGTCGTCGTAGGTGACGTTCTCGCCGTAGGTGTCGCGGTGGTACTTCCACTCGGCGGTGTCCTTGGTGCTCTGGTACCACAGGTACCACTCGGAGGCGCTTCTCGGTGTCGCGCCGCCGATCACCGAGTAGATGCCCCAGTGGACGAAGATGCCGAACTTGGCGTCCTTGTACCAGCGCGGCACGGGATGGGTGTCGAGGGACGCCTTGGTGGGCTGGTAGTCGGGGAGGCTCGAGGCGACGGGCGACGCACCTTGGGTGAGGGCCTGGGCGGTGCCGGGCGGGGCCAGCAGCACCGCGCCGCCGAGGGCGGCCGCGGTGGTCATGAAGTGTCTGCGGTTGACTGCCATATACGTGCCTCTCACTGGTACGTCGATCAGGCGTGCGTGGAGAAGGAGTCGAAGAGTGCTGTCGTGATCTGGTCGGGGTAGTTGAGGTTGACGGCGCTCGCGACCATTCCGGCGTCGCCGGTACCGCTCGCGGACGGCACGGTGGCGGTGGCCACCTGCTGCCAGGCGGTGCCGTCGGAACTGGCGTACGCGGTGTAGGCGGTGCCGTCGCGGACGAGCTTCAGCCAGGCGGGGTGGTACGAACTGCCGCCGCCCGCCCAGGTATCGAGCTTCCCGTCGCCGTCGGTGTCGGTGAGGAACTCCAGGCCGTACTGCGCGGACATGGTGAGCACCGCGTAGCCGCCCGCCTCGGGCGAGGTGAGGTCGTTGGCGACGGCGATCCCCGCCTTGGCGGACGGGCCGCTGCCGGTCTGACCGACGACCCGGGCGGTCACGGTGCCGGACGGCGGCGCCACGTCGGCGAGGTAGACCGCCGCCTTCTCGTCCTTCCAGCCGGACAGGTCCTGACCGCCCGCCCAGATGGCGAACTGGTCGCCGTTCTGCGCGTATTGGGCCTTCTCGGTGGTGGTGGCGGTCGTCAGATACGGCGCCCGCACCTCGGACGGAGCGGGAGTCACCGTGGCGTCCACGCTGTCGAAGTCGCGGCGTGTCCGGCCGTCCTGGAGGAAGGAGGTGCGTACGCCGATCTGGTGGGTGCCCCAGGCCGCGTCGGCCGCCGGGGTCACCGTCCAGGTGACCTTGGCGCTGCCGCCGGGGGCGAGGGAGCGCACCCGCGCGCTACCGGACGGTTCGGCGGACCAGCCGTCGGGGAGATCGAGGCGAGTACTGACCTCGGTGACCGCTTTGGTTCCGCTATTGGTGACGGTCGACGTGATCTGTGTGCCGTCGCCTCCGGCTTGCAGGGTCGGCCGGTACGGGGTGAGCCGGACGCGGGCCGAGGGGCAGTCGCGGGCCACCCGCAGGCCGGCGAGGTCGACCGCGTCGGCGAAGGCCTTCATCCCGACGTCGTTGGGGTGCAGATGGTCACCGGAGTCGAACGCGGCGGCGTAGCGGGTGGGGTCGTCCGGGTCCCGTACGGCCTTGTCGAAGTCGGCGTAGCCGTCGAAGACGCCGCCGTCGCGGACGAACGTGTTGACCTTCTGCCGGTCGGCCTCCTTGGCCTCGGTCCACCAGTCGCCCCAGCCGCGATACGGCACGACCGTCGCGCCGATCACGCGCAGCCCGCGTTCGTGGGCGCGGCGCACGATCTCCTTCATGCCGTCGATCACCTGATCGCCGGTGGCGCCGCCCCAGCTGAGGTCGTTGACGCCCTCGAAGAGGACCACTGTCGTGGCGCCCGGCTGCGACAGCACATCGCGCTCCAGCCGGGCCGGCGCCGACGGGTTGCCGTCCACGCCGGCGGTGATCCGGTTGCCGCTGATGCCCTCGTTCAGCACCCCGGCGGTGGTCGAGCAGGCCGACAGCCGCCCCGCCAGGTAGTCGGGCCAGCGCCGGTTGGCGTTCGAGGTGGAGGCCGCGCCGTCGGTGATGGAGTCGCCGAGCGCCACCACGGCGCCCGCCGCGTTGCCGCCCTGTACGTCGACACCGGTCAGGAACGGGAAGGTGGAATCGGTCCTGGTGAAGGCGTCCCCGTCGGCGTCCGAGGCGTGGTCGCCGCCGCCGTCGGGCGTCCAGTAGACGGTCTGCAGGCCCATCCAGTGCTGGCTGATGTGGGTGAGCCGGCCCGGGAAGTACAGGCTGACGACCAAGTCGCTGCGGGCGGGCACGGTGAGCCGGACCTGATCGCTGGCCGCCTGCCCGCCGGCGGGGATCGTCACCTTGCTCTTCCCGCCGAACCGCAGCTTCTGCGGCTTCGTGACGGCGGAACCGCCATCCCGAAGTCCGACGGTCGCGTGTCCGATGGTCACCGGCTCGGTGGTGAAGTCGTTGGTCAGGCGGATGCGTACGCTCGACCCGCCGGCGCTCACCCGCACCGGTATCCGAACCGTCACCTCCGAGGTGCCGGGGTCGTACGCGGCGTGCTGGGCGGTCGCCCACGTCCCCGTCCACCCCTGAGGTGCGGTCTCGGCCGCGGCCGGCGCCACCGGAAGCAGGGCTGCCACGGTGGCCGCCAACGCTGTGGCCAGGAGCGCGAATCTTCCGTGCCCCCGCAGGTGTTCAAGCCGTCTGGACACGGTTCCTCCTCAGGAACAGCCGCGGCCGAGGCCGAGCGACGTCAGGTCGATGGAGTCGGCGAATGCCTTCATGCCGGCGTCATTGGGGTGCAGATGGTCTCCGGAGTCGTACGCCGCGCCCAGCCGCCGCGGATCCGCCGAATCCCGGACCGCCCGGTCGAAGTCGGCGTAGTCGTCGAAGATCCCGCCGGAGTCCCGGACGAACGCGTTGACCTGCTGTCGCCGCGCCTCCGTGTCCTCGGTCCAGCCACCCCAGGTGAAGTCCTTGTACGGGGTGATCGTGGCGCCGACGACCCGCATCCCGCGCTGGTGGGCCCGGGCGGCGATCTCCGTCATCCCGGCGATGATCTGCTCGGCACTCGCCCCGCCGAGATCGTTGATCCCCTCGAAGAGGATCAGGGTCCTGGCGCCCGGCTGGGAGAGCACATCCCGTTCGAGCCGGTCGAGCGCCGAGGGGTTGGTCGCGGTCCCGGCGGTGATCCGGTTGCTGGTGATGCCCGCGTTGAGGACCCCGGCGCCGGGCAGACAGGTGTTGAGGCGGGCGGAGAGCAGGTCGGGCCAGCGCCGGTTGGTGTCGGCCGTCGAGAAGGACCCGTCGGTGATCGAGTCGCCGAGCGCCACCACCGATCCGGTCCTCGGCGCGGTCACGTCGACGCCGCTGAGGAACGGCCAGCTCGTGGTGGTCCAGGTGTAGGCGTCGCCCGAGGTGTCGGCGGCGTGGTCGCCCGCCCCGTAGTCCGTCCAGTACACCGTCTGCTGCGCCCACCAGTGATCGGTGATGTGCGTGACCTGACCCGGCAGATGGAGACTGACCACCAGGTCGGTCAGGGCCGGCACGGCGAGTCCGACCGGATCGCTCACAGCCTGGCCACCCGCCGGGATCGTGACCGCCCGCTTCCCGCCGAACCGCAGGTCGTACGGGCGCTCCACGGCGGAACCGCCGTCGCGCAGGCCCACGGTCGCGTGCCCGATCGTCACCGGGTCGGTGGCGTAGGCGTTGGTCAGCCGGATGCGTACGGATGAGCCGCCGACGCTGGTGTGCACCGGCATCCGTACCGTCACCTCGGACATCCCCGAGACCTCGTAGTGCTCACTGGCCGACGTCGCCCAGGTACCTGTCCAGCCGCGCCGATCGTCTTGCTGACCGGCCTCGGCGTGCGCCACCGTCCCGGCCACGACCGCCGAGACCGCCAGGAGCAAAGCCGCGAGCCTGCCGCGTATCCCATGCATCCGACGCCCCTTACTGTTCCGCTTGCTGTTCCGCGCCGGTGCGCGCGAGCGCCTGGTACGCCTTGGTGGCGCCCTTGGCCTTGAGGTTCACGAATGCCGGGGTCACGCCGAGTGGCGCCGCGTACCCCTTGAGCGTCACGGGGCCGTGGACGACCTTGCCGGTGGTGACGTCACGCCACGTTCCGGTCGGCAGGAAGATGTCCCGGGTGGTGCCTTCGTCGAGCTTCGGCGCGGCGAGCACGGCCGGGCCGAGCATCCACTCGTCGGAGACGGTGTAACTCGCCTCGTCTTTCGGGGAGTCGAAGAACAGCGGCCGCATGATCGGATCACCGGTCTTCAGGGTGCTCTGCACCTGGTCCCAGATGTAGGGAGCGAGCTTCTCGTGCGTCTTGATCGCCTGCCGGTAGAGGGCGACCGTTTCGCGGTCGTAACCGACCCATTCGCCGGTCGTCGCGTCCCGTACACCGGTGGGTGAGGTGGAGGCGTACATCAGCGGCATCAGGGAGGCCGCCTGTGCCCAGCGGGCAAGGACCTGTTTGGTGGGCGGCGGGTAGCTGAGCGAGCCGCCGATCATGTCGGTCTCGACGAACGGGTAACCGATCGTCGAGACCGCCAGGTTGGCCGAGACCGCGGCGCGCAGCCCCGCGAAGGTCGTCGGCTTGTCGGCCGTGCGGGTGGCGAAGCCCTTGGCCTGCGCGGCGTTCCAGGCGACCCGTAGCCCGGCTCCCTGCTGGTCGAACTCGTCGGCCAGCTCGGTGCCGTACTTGATGTAGTCGGCGCGGGTGGCCCCCGGGTAGGGGGCACAGCGGTCGTCGAAGAAGGCGGTGTCGAACTTGAACCCGGCGACGCCCAACTGCGTTGTCTGCGCCTTCAGATCGTCGGTGTACCACTGCCGCGCGGCCGGGTTCGCCAGGTCGATCAGCCCGGTCTGGCGGCCGTTCCACCAGGTGAAGAGGCACGGCTTGGACGGGTCGGACGGCTCCTTCAGCAGATAGCCGTTGTCGACGGCTTCGGAGAAGGTGGCGGCGGTCTCGGGCATGTACAGGCCCGTCCACATGCCGAGGTCGAAGCCGAGACGGTCGAGTTGCCTGGAGAGGGCCGGCACATCGGGGAAGCGTTCGGCGAAGTCGGCGGCGATCACGCTCTCCTCGATCTGCACCGCGTGCCCGCCCAGCCCGGCGCCGGCCAGCGCGCGGGCCCAGGCGAGGACGTTCTGCTGGGTCTGCTCGCCGTAGAGCTGGGCCCAGGAGTTCCAGAGCGGGGTGGCGTACTGCTCGTAGGGAGTGTCGGAGCGTTCTGGCTTGCCGACCAGCGCGATGTGGTCGCGGTACACCTCGGCCGGGGTCTCCTCGACGAACACCGTGGAGGCGGAGGGCCGTTGGCCGGTGACGGTGAACTCGCCGAGCCCGTTGCCGCCGGAGTTGATCCGCACGTCCATCGGGTCGTTCGTGTCCGCCCACAGTCCGGTGGCGCTGGAGGTGTACCAGAAGGGGGAGACCACCTGGTAGGACGCCGGACTGAACCCGGTGTCCACCACCTGCCCGGAGTCCAGCGGCCACGGCTGAACCGTCTGGTCGCTGTTCTCGCCGTGCCCGTACCAGTGCCCGGCGCTGCTCAGGTCGTACGCCGTGCTGAGCGCGTCGGCCTGTGCGCCCGACAGGGACCAGTTCATGTCGTACCGGTCGGAGCGCAGGGTGATCCGCAGATCGACGGTGACGTCCGGCAGGTCGGTGGCGGCGGTGAGGCGCAGGGTGTCGCCGTCACGGGTGCTGTCGGTGACCTCGCGGACGATGTGCCAGTCGGCGCCGATCCGGAACCGGAACGCCGCGGGCGCGGTGGCCAGGACGGTCCGGCCCGCCCGCACGGTGGTGACGGTCAACCGGTCGGTGGCGACACGCAGTTCGTAGCCGGGTGTCGAGAAGGTGACCGGCCCGGAGTCGGCGGCCGCCGGCGCCGCGCCGAGCAGCGGGGCGGCCAGGGTCAGTGCCGCCGCGCCGCAGCGTACGGTTCGTCTCGCCGTGGGGGGCATCAGGCACCACCGCCGCACGTCAGCTTGGCGTCGGCCCAGTCGGCATGGTCCGAGGAGACATCGCCGTCCCCGTCGACCAGCAGATCCAGCCAGCGGGCACCGGTCACCTCCACGTCGACCTCGGTGCCGCCGTCGGAGCCGCGCACCACCGGGGTCGTGGTGAGCGAGCGGCCGTCGGCGGTCACCTGGAAGGAGACGCTGCCGCCGTCGCCGACCTCGTCGTCCACCCCGGCGGTGGCGGTGAAACGGGTGCAGCCGCCGCCGAGATAGACCCGGACCTGGCTGTTGGCGTGCACGCCGAGGCCCTTGGTGTACGTGGTGCCGCCGATGCTCAGGGGGCGACCGTCACCCGCCGCGTCCTCCCCGTTGGAGGAGTCCTTCTCCACCGGCCCCCAGCCGTTCACCGCCTTGACCAGGGTCAGGTCGCTCACATAGGCGTCGGCGGACAGCGCGGGCGGTGGCACCTGTACGGCGCGTACGCCCGTGACGGTTCCCGGACGGCCGGGCTGAGTGAGCTTGGCGGTCGCGGACAGGACGGCGTAGAGGACTGGGTCACCCGGCGGGGTGACGGTGTAGTCGGCGGTCACGGTGGCGCCGGGCCGGACCCGGTCGAAGCGGGTGGTGTCGTCGGTGGTCGCGGTCCAGCCGTCCGGGACCTTCAGCGCCAGTTGGGCGTTCCAGGCGGCCGGCGCGTCCTTCGGCACGCTGAGGGTGACGGGAACCTTGGCGGCGGTGCCGGTGGCCAGGAACGGCTCGGCGTCGACGGTGACCTGTGCGCCCGGGGCCGGCAGGGCGTAGGTCTTGGCGTCGTACGAGGGGGCCGCCACCGTACCGACCTTGATCCCGCCCGCCGAGGCGCCGAGGTCGACGAGCCTCGCCGCACCCGGGCCCGCGCCGGCCTCGGTGGACCACACGGCCAGGGCGATGCTGTTGCTGCCCTGCTCGCGCAGGAGGCCCTTGGGGATGACGAACCGTGTCTGCGGTCCGGTGTCCGGCAGGTAGCGGCCGATCAGCCAGCCGTTGACGAAGATCTCGGCGCGATAGCCGGTGCTGCCGCCTGCGGGTTCAGCCAGATCCAGCGCGAGCGCGTTGTCCTGGCCCTGCGGCAGGTCGAGCCGGGCGGAGGTGCGGTACCAGCGCACGCCGGGCTCGGTCTTGCCGCTCTGCTCGGAGAGAGTCGTGCTCTTCCAGCTGCCGTCGGGGAAGCCCGGCAGCGACCAGCCGGCCCGCTCTCCGTGCAGCCCGCCGTTGTTGTACGGGCCGCGTGCGGTGTCCACCGGGTCCTCGCCGCCCCGGTTGCCCTGGATCTTCCAGGTGAGGGTGGAGGCCCCGCCGATCACCTCGGCACTGAGCAGACCGCGCGGCTCCTTGGAGTAGTCGTGGCCCCATTCCTCGTTGTGGCCCGCGTTCTCCACGAGGACGGACAGGACGTTGTCCGCGCTGTCTCCACCGGCCTTCAGCGTGCCCGCCGGGATGTCGAAGGTGTGCGCGCCGTCGCCGGAGCTGCCGAGGTAGCGGCCGTTGAGCCAGGCCGCGTACTGGCCGGTGTTGCCGGTCTTGGCGTCGAGTGCGAGCGCGGTCGCGGCACCGGTGGTCCTGAACCGGCCGCGGTACCAGACGTTGCCGTGGTGGAAGCCGTACTCGTCCATCGCGAGGACCGGCAGCGACCCGGCCAGTGCCGCGTTGTTGGCGGTGAGGTGGTCGGCGGTGGTCCAGGTGGAGTCGTCGAAGCCGGAAGCGGATTCGGGCGCCTCCTCCTTGTACTTCCAGGTCGTCAGCGCGGGCAACTGGACCGGGAGCGGCGCCTTGGTGACGGCGGTCTCGCTGCCGTTCCAGGTCACCTTCGTGGCGTCCGCGATGACCTCGACCTTCGTGGCCTTGGTCGAGTCGCCGGTCAGTTTCAGCGTGCCGCCCGCCTGTTCGGCCGTACGGACGAGGGACGGGCCGCGTACCAGAACCGGTCCCGAGGCTGTGTCCTGCCGCCACCAGCGGGCGGTCTCCGCGGTGTCGGCGATCAGCAGTTCCATGCCGTTGACCAGCACGCGGGCCAGGCCCTTGTGGGTGTAGTTCAGGCGCAGGTCACCGCGTGCGGCGTCCCAGGTGGTGGTGACATCTCCGTCGAGGACGGTCACCTTGGGCCGCTCGGCGTACCGCAGCACGGTCTCGCCGGTTTCGCCCGCACGCCCGTACAGCAGCGCCACCTCCCGGTCGCCGATCTTGGCGTGCGTCATGATCTCCGAGGTGGAGTAGACGAGCCGCTGGTTCTCGCCCAAGTCGTAACCCGCTACGAGGAGTTTGGCGTCCCGGCCGTTGATGGTGATCTCGCCCTGCTGCGGGACGCGCGGGTAGTCGCCGTCCTTGCCCGAGAGGGACAGGGTGGTCTCGTCCTTGTCCTTCACGCGGGTGTCGGCGTGGCGCACGGTGAAGAACTGGGTGCCGTCGTCGGGGTTGACGCGCCGGTCGATGCGCAGGGCGTCGTCGGAAGGAGTGCGGGCCTCGGCCTTGTCGGTGCGCGCCAGCGAGGTGACGGAGTTGACCATGTAGCCGAGGCGCTTGAACTCCTGGTACTTGTCCGTCAGTTGGCGGGACTCGTTGATCGGGGCCCCGTAGTCGTACGACGTGTAGACCGCGTTGGGGTCGGCGAGCCAGCCCCAGTTGGTGCCGCCGTACGTCATGTAGAAGGACTGGCCGCTCACCCCGGCGGCGATGTTCATCTTGCTGAACACCCGGGTGAAGTCGGTGCCGGTGAGCTTCGCGCAGTCCTGGTATCCGGTGCCGCCCCAGGGGTCGAAGGCGCCGCCCTGGGCCTCCGGGATGATCAGCGGGGACTCGGGCTTCCAGTCATTGACGTACGAATAGTCGGGCAGGTTCTTCCAGGTATCGGGGTCCTTGCAGTCGAAGCCCTGCGGGTAGGCGTCGAAGCCGTAGATGTCCGGGGCGCCCTTGCCGCTGACCCAGTTCTGGTTGGCGCCGCCGTCGTTGACGAAGGTGGGCACATCGATGCCGTCCTCCTTCGCCCAGTCGATGAGGGTCTGCATGTAGTCGGCGTCGTGCCGGCCGCCCTGGTACTCGTTCTCGACCTGGTAGAGGATCACCGACCCGGTGCCACGGGTGAGTTGGTGGCGCGCGATGATCGGGTTGATCCGGCTCATCCACTCCCGGGCCGCCTTCAGGTACTCCGGCTCGGAGGTACGGTTCACGCCGGCCTGTGTCGAGCGCCAGGCGGGCATGCCGCCGCCGGAGACCTCCGCGTTGATGTACGGGCCCGGTCGGGCGATCACGTACAGGCCCGCGCGCTCGGCCTCGTCGAGCAGCCGCTCCACGTCACGGGTGCCGGTGAAGTCGTACGAGCCCGGCTTGGAGGAGTGGTAACCCCAGTCGAAGTAGAGCGAGACCGCGTTGAATCCGCCCGCCTTGATCTTCTGCAGGACGTCGCGCCACGCGTCGGGGCTGGGCAGCCGGAAGTAGTGGAACTCGGCGCCCCATATGTACAGGGGTTTTCCGTCGACCCGTACGGAGTACTGGTCGTAGGTGACGGTGTGCGGGGCCTGGGCCTGCGGGTCGGCCTGGGCAGGTGCCGCGACGACGGCTGTGCTGGTCAGGGGCATGACAGTCAGCGCCGCGGCGAGCAGCAGGGACTTCCACTTCACCCTCATGACGTCAGCCCCTTCACGACGGCCGCCCGCGCGGTCTCGATGTCGCCCACGTCCTTCGTCCGGCCGTCGAGGTTCCGCGTCGCGGTGGTGAGGGCCTCGGTCAGCGCGTCGCTGTCCGTGCCGCCGTCCTTCTTCCGCAGCTCGGCGATGAGTTCGTAGTCCTCGATGCCCTCCTTCAGCTGCTCCCAGCGGATGCTGGACATCGGGCCGTCCTTGCCCGGGTAGACCAGGTACTCGTCGCCCTGCGTGAAGATGTGCACCGGCAGCTTGAAGGGATCACTGGTCCAGCTGTTGTACGACCAGCGCAGGAAACCGTCCAGATCCCGCTGGGCGGAGATCCAGGGCAGCATCCGCGACTCGACGGCGGGCGAGTAGGACAGCGTGTTGGGGTGGGCCGGCGAGCCGTACACGTAGAAGGTCGTGATCTTGCCGGCCTTGCGCCGTTCCGCCACCTTCTCCTTCGTCATCGCGTCGATGCCGCCCCAGTCGACGGACAGGTTGGACGCGACGCCTTCGGTGTTGATCGAACCGGCCACGGAGATGCGGTCGTCGAAGGCCGGCGCGACCTCGTGGACGAAGTTCCTGACGACCGTCATGGTGTCGATGGGCCGCTCGTCGAAGGACAGCCAGGTGTGGTCCAGCCAGCCCTTCGCCTTCACGTGCTTCTCGAAGGCCGGCAGGAACGTTCCCCACGCCTGACGCCAGCGGTCGCCGCCCAGATCGACGTTCTCGTAGACGGTCTTGCCGGTGCCGGTGTCCGTGTAGGTCAGGTGCTCCTGGTCCTGGAACGCGAGCATCGAGAAGGCACCGATGTCGGGCCCGAGACCGGCACGTCTGGCGGTCTCGACGTACTTGTCCCAGCGGCTGAAGTCGAAGGAGAACGTCTTTCCGTTCCAGGCCCAGCCCACCATGCTGGTGTACGGCGTGGCGGTCTGCGACGCCCGCGTGCCGAGCGACCACTGGTGGTGCCACGGGTTGTCGACGATGGTGGTGTTGATGACCTTCTGGCCACGTGAGGCCAGGTCACGGTTGTACTTGTCGATCAGCTTCCAGTGCTCGTCGGACCAGAGCCTGACGCCGTGGTTCTTGGCGATCGTCTCCGGCTGCGCCCACACGTCGAGGAAGAAGTTGTAGTCCTTAGGGTCGGGCACGCTCGCGTCCGCGACCTCGATGGTCAGCGGGTACGTGCTCTGGGTACGGCCGTCGGCGTTGACCTTGACCGTGCCGGTGTAGGCGCCGGGCTTGGCCGTCTTGGGGATGCGGAAGGTGAACCACAGCGGCTGGGCCGCGTACGCGGGCACGTCGACCGAGTCCCGCTCCTCCAGCGGGTCGCCGACCACGTCGGGGTTGCGGTCGCCGGACACCTCTTTGCCGGAGCTGACCTGGTCGATGGTGGCCGACCAGTCGACCTCGCTCTTGGAGCGCTGCACGGGCACGTACTTGACGAACCGGACCTGGGTGTCGGCACCGGACAGCTTCGTCCCGCCGGGCCCGGTCAGGTCGCCGACCACGGCCTTGACGTCGTCGAGGTTCTGGCCGGAGGCGATTGCCAGCTGCGCCGAGACCTGTTCGTTGCGCACGGCGGAGAGCTTGAGCTCCTTGGTGTCCTTGCCCTGGATGGGGGTCATCGGATACCGCGGGACCCGTTCTTCCGCGGAGCCGGCGAAGGAGCCGGTGGGGACCCAGGTGATGGTGTCCCTGGTGCCCATGGCGTCGGCGACCTTGACGGTCAGCCAGGTGGTGGTGGCCTTGGAATTGAGGTCGGTGCTGGTGGTCGCCGTACCGGTGACGGCGATCGCGGTGGTACTCGCGGCCACGACGACACCGGCGACGAAGCCGGCGACGAGTGAGGACGTACGTGCCATGGGGCTGGGGTCCCTCTCTCACGGAGGTGCAGGGAGTTGTCCCCGGCGGGTCCTGGGGGGGCGGGAGGACTGCCGGGAGGCGGGGATGGCCCCCGGCAGGCCCTCAGGGGGAGGAGGGGCCTGCCGGGCAACCGGGAGGGTGAAAGCGGTGTGTCAGGAGGTGACGGTGAAACCGCTGAAGACGGCTTCGATGTCCTCGCCGGGGTAGTTGACGTTGGCCGCGCTGGCGACCATCCCGGCGTCCTCGGTGCCTGCGGCCGACGGCACTTCGGCGGTGCCGACCTGCGACCAGGTCTGGCCGTCCTTGCTGGCGTACGCGGTGTAGGTGGTGCCGTCCCGGGTGAGCTTGAGGTACGCCGGGTGGTAGGTGGCGTTGCCGCCCGCCCAGGTGTCGAGCTTCCCGTCGCCGTTGCTGTCGGTCATGAACTCCAGTCCGTAACTCTGGGTCATGACCAGCACCGCGTAACCGCCCTTCTCGGGTGCGGTCAGGTCGTTGGCGAGGGCGACGCCCGCCTTCCCGACCGGCGAGGCGCTGTTCTGGGAGACCAACTGGGCCTGCACGGTGGACTTCTCGCCTGCCACGTCGTCGCGGTAGATGACGCCCTTCTCGTCCTTCCAGCCGGACAGGTCCTGGCCGCCCGCCCAGATGGCGAACTGGTCGCCTGCCTGGGCGTATTGCGGGTCGTCGGAGGTGGTGTCGGTCGTCAGGTAGGGCTCCTGCACGCTGCCCGGGGCGGCCTTCACCTGCGCCTGCACGGTGTCGGACATCTTCGTCGAGCCCTTGGATCCGGTGTAGGTGGCGGTGCCGGTGAGGTCATGGCTGCCCCAGCGGGCGTCCTCGGCCGGGGTCACCGTCCAGGTGGTGGTGAGTGTGGCGCCGTTCTTGAGGGAGCTCGCGGTGGTCGGACCGGCCGGCTCGGCGTTCCAGCCGTCGGGCAGGTCCAGGGCCGCCTTGACGCTCTTGACGGTTCCGGTGCTCCAGTTGGTCACGTCGGTGGTCACCTCGAACGGCTTGCCCGCGTCGGTGGCCGGGGCGTCCGGGGTGATCAGGACGGAGGCGGCAGGCGCGTCGTCGCGCTTGAGCGCCTTGATGGCTTTGTCCGCGCCCTTGGCCTTGAGGTTGACGAAGGCCGGGGTCACGCCGAGCGGCGCCGCGTAGCCCTTCAGGGTCTTGGGTCCGCGGATCACCGTGCCCTGGTTCACGTCGTACCAGGTGCCCGGCGGCAGATGGACGGAGCGGGTGGCACCGGTGCTCAGCTTCGGCGCGGCCAGTACGGCCGGACCGAGCATCCACTCGTCGGCGACCGTGTAACTCGCCTCGTCCTTCGGGAAGTCGAAGAACAACGGCCGCATGATCGGATCGCCGGTCTTCAGGGTGCTCTGCACCTGGTCCCAGATGTAGGGGGCGAGCTTCTCGTGCGTCTTGATCGCCTGCCGGTACAGGTCGACCGTCTCCTGGTCGTAGTCCACCTTCTGCCCGGTAGTGGTGTCGTTGGTGTCCACCGGGGAGGTCGAGGCGTACATCAGCGGCATCAGTGAGGCGGATTGCGCCCACCGCACCAGTACGTCCTTCGTCGGTGCGGGCTGGCCGCCGGAACCGCCGATCATGTCGGACTCGACGAACGGGTAGCCGATGGTGGAAATCGCCAGGTTCTGGGAGGCGGAGGCGCGAAGAGAGTCCCAGCCGGTGCCCTTGTCGACCTGACGGGTGACGAAGCCGGCCTCGTGGGCCGTCTTGTTCCAGTGCACGCGGATACCGGCGCCCTGGAGGTCGAACGCGTCGGCGAGCTGCGTGCCGAGCTTCTGGTAGTCCGTGACCTCGGACCCCTCGCGCGGCGCGCACCTCTCGTCGAAGAAGCGGGTGTCGAACTTCAGGCCGTCGATGTCGTACGTGTCCATGAGGGACTTGAGGTTGCCCTCGTACCAGGCCTTGGCCTCGGGGTTGGCCAGGTCGATGATCCCCGCCTCGCCGTTCCACCAGGTCACGTCACACGGCTTGGTCTTGTCCTTGGCGTCCATGAGCAGATAGCCGTGGTCGACCGCGTACTGGTAGTTGGCGGAGTCCAGGTTGATCCACAGGGTGACCCAGACGCCGAAGTCGAACCCCATGTCGTGGATCTTCTTGGAGAGGCCCTTGGGATCGGGGAAGGTCTTGGGATCCCAGGTCAGATTGCCGTAGTTCGACTCCCACTTGTCGTCGAGCTGGATGGTGTGCCCGTCCAGCCCGTTGTCGTGGAGATCGGTGGCGTAGTCGAGCAGTTTCTCCTGGTCGACCTTGGTGTAGAACTGCGCCCAGGAATTCCACAGCGGCTTGGCGTACTGCTCGTACGGGGCGTCGGACTTGGTGGGCTTGCCGACGATGCCGATGTAGTCGCGGTAGACCTCCAGCGGGGTCGACTCGACGAACACGGTGGCCTTGTAGGTGTCGGGCGACTCGACGACGAAGCTGCCGAGACCGTCCTTGCCCTTGTTGAGCGACACGTCCATGACGTTCCCGGTGTCGACGCGCAGACCGGTCGACTTGGACGTGTACCAGAACGGGTCGATCATGTGGTACGACGCCGGGCCGAAGGTCGGGTGGTCGACCTCGCCGGCGTCCAGCGGCCAGGGCTGGTTGGTGCCGGGACCGCCCTGCGGGGTCTCCGCCTCGCCGTGGCCGTACCAGTGGCCGGCCGACGACAGGTCATAGGTGAGGCCCAGTTGCTTCGGTGCGCCGCCTCGGACGTCCCAGTCGAGCTGGTAGCGGTCGGCGCCGGGAGTGATCCGGGCCTCCACCGTCGCGCCGTCGAGCGTGCTGTCGGCGGTGACGGTCAGGACGCCGTTCTTCCATGTCCAGTCGGTGGCGCCGGTCGCGTGCTGCCAGGTGCCGTCGGCCGTGGTGAAGCGCAGGGCACCGGTGTCGCCGGATGTGGTGGCGAGCACGGTCTTCCCGGCGCGGCGCGTAGTCAGGGCGAGTTTGTCGGTGGCCACGTCGAGGGTGTAGCCGGGGGTGTTGGCGGAGGCCGGCACGGAGACCGTGACGGCGTTCGCGGTGCGGGCCACCTTCGGCCCGTCGGTGGCGGAGGTGGTGGGGCGGGCGGCTGCCGTGGCTGCGGCCGTGGAGCCGGTGAGGGGCGCCATCAGCATGGCGGCGGTCAGTGCGGCAGCGAGCAACAGGCCGCCGGGACTGCTCAATCGGGCGTGCACTCGTGTCCTCCTGTCGGACAGGACGGTGGCTCAGGAGCGGCGGTGCGTGGTGCCGGTGGCGTGCGGAGCGCACGGTCACGAAGAAGCGCGGTGCCCGCCAGAGCTGCGGTCTGCTTGATTCTGCGTACGGATGCAAGATTCGAAGCGATTTCGCACATGCTCTTGCGGGAACCGCCACCTGTCAACATGCGGGGCACGCGGCGTCCCGAGTGCCCCGAGGGCTGTCGTGGAGCGGCTGTTGTCCCTGGTGGCGGTCGGTCCTGGGGCCCGCCGACCGGCCTCGGCGGGCCCGGAAACCTTTCGTAACGGACGCGTAAATTCTGCGGCCCCCGAGATCCTTCCGGGGGAACGCCCGGTCAGGCCAGGATCACGGAACGGCTCAGATGGCGCGGATTGTCCGGGTCCAGCCCGCGCGCCGAGGCGAGGGCGGAGGCCAGCCGGTGCACCACGACGAGATCTGCCAGCGGGTCCCGGCCGAGCGCCACCAACTGCCCGCCGGTGTCCGCGATCTCGTCGGCGAGACCGGAAGGCAGGGCCGCCGGGTCTCCGAACCACCACGCCACGCGGCCGGGCGCGGTGACGCTGATCGGGCCGTGCCGGTACTCCATCACCGGGTAGGCCTCGGTCCAGGCTCCCGCCGCCTCGCGCATCTTCAACGCCGCCTCCTGGGCGATCCCGTAGGCCCAGCCCTGTCCCAGGAAGGTGAACTGCTCGGCCTCCAGCACCCCGGCCGGCAGCGGTTCGTCCAGCGCCGAGTGCCCCTGCTGCGGCAGATGTTCCAGGTCCTCGCCCAAGTGGGCCCGTAGGAGCACCAGTTCCGTGCTGGCGAACCGGGTCTGGACGACCGAGGTCTCGTCGGCGAAGTCGAGCACGACGACGGCGTCCGCCGGCCCCGTCACCGGCGACTGCGCCACCGCGGTCACCGCGGTCGTGGGGGTGTGCCCGCGCAGCCGGCCGAGCAGCTCCAGTACTTCGGTCGTGGTGCCGGACCGGGTCAGCGCGACCACCCGGTCGTAGGCCCGCCCGCTCGGCATCTCAGAGGCGGGGAAGGCATCGGTCTCGCCGTGACCGCCCGACTCCCGCAGTGCCGCGTACGCCTGGGCGATGAACCAGGACGTCCCGCAACCGACGACGGCCACCCGCTCGCCGGGCCCGGGCAGCGAGGCGGAGGCGGGACCGTCGGGCCTCCGGGCCAGTGTCACGGCCTGCCGCCAGCAGTCGGGCTGGGTGGCGATCTCGATGTCGGTCTGACTCATCGGGGACTCCCCTCTCGGGCGCACGGCGTGACCGATACGTGATGCGACGGCCCTTGACACTGTGCGCGTTTCATTGAGCATCATGTCGTTCGATGATTGATAGCACCAGCAATCGAGCATAAACAAGCAAGCGAGCGCGCAATCAGGCGAGCACGCGCTTGACCAAGCACGCCATGCGTGCGGAGAGGTACTCCGTGAAACGGCACCTCGCGGGCCTCGCCGGGGGTACGGCCCTGGCACTGGCCCTCACCGGCTGCGGCAAGGGCAGCTCCTCGGACAGCGGCGGATCCGACGGCAAGACGATCAGGTTCGTCGCGGCGAAGTACGACGACGACACCCAGGCCTACTGGACCGCGCTGATCAAGGACTTCGAAAAGGTGAACCCCGGCTACCGGGTCAACCTCGAAGTCGTCGACTGGGAGCAGATGGACTCCAAGGTCAAGACGTACGTCCAGACCAAGCAGGAACCGGACATCCTCAACTACAACAAGTTCTCCGACTTCGCCCGGGACGGCCTGGTGTACAAGGCGCAGGACGTCGTCTCTCCCAAGGTGCTGGCCGACTTCCTCCCGCTGTTCCGGCAGAAGGCGCAGTACAAGGGGGCCCAGTACGGCCTGCCCTTCATCTCCAGCGCGCGCCTGTTCTTCTACAACAAGGACATCTTCGCCAAGGCGGGCATAGCCCGGCCGCCGTCCACCTGGGCCGAGGTCGAGGCCGACGCCAAGAAGATCAAGCAGGCCGGTTACATCGGCCTCGGGCTGCCCCTGGGCCCCGAGGAGGCGCAGGCCGAGTTCCAGATCTGGGCGATGAACAACGGCGGTGGCTGGACCGACGCCTCGGGCAAGTGGGCGATCGACCAGCAGGCCAACGTCGACACGCTCAGCTATCTGCGGAAACTGACGAAGGAAAAGGTCACCCAGCCCAACCCGGAGGCCACCAACCGCAAGGACGTCTTCAACCAGTTCGCCCAGGGCAAGATCGGCATGCTCAACGGGGCGGTCTTCATGCGGAAGGGCTTCATCGACCCGGTCGACGCCGACCTGAACTACGGCGTCGCGGCCCTGCCCAGCAAGGACGGCAGCACCCACAAGACGCTCGGCGTGCAGGACTACCTCGTCGCGTTCAAGAAGAGCGACGGGTCGAACAAGGCGGCGGTGAAGAAGTTCCTCGACTTCTTCTACCAGAAGGAGAACGCCGCCAGGTTCGTCTCCACCGAGGGGTTCCTGTCGGTCACCGAGTCGGCCGGTCAGGTGCTCAGTTCCGACAGCCAGAACGCCGCCTACTACAAGCCGTTCGTCGACGCCCTCTCCAGCGCCGAGTTCGCCCCCGCCGACGACCCGGCATGGGCCGCGGTCGACGGTGCGGTGAAACAGCGCATCGGCACCGGGGTGGCGGGCGGCGACCCGGCGAAGGTCCTGGGCGAGATCCAGAAGACCGCACAGAAGGGCGACTGACTTCGGTGGCCGTACACGATGTCACCGCAAGCGCCACCGGGGCCGAACACCCGGCCCCGGTGGCGCCGGCGCTGCATCCGCCGCGCCGCCGTCGCAGGACATGGCGCACGCTCGAGCCCCTGTTGTGGCTCGGGCCCGCGACCCTCCTCATCCTGACCATGGTCGTCTGGCCGATCATCGAGATGATCCGTACGTCCCTGACGAAGGTGAGCTCCACCGGACTGTCCGAGGGATTCGCCGGCCTGCGCAACTACACCGATCTGTTCGCCGAGGGCGACCTGCCCGGAGTGCTGCTGCGCACCGTCGTGTGGGTCATCGGCGTCGTCACCGTCACGATCCTGGTCTCCCTGGGCTTGTCCCAACTGCTGAACGCGAGCTTCCCGGGGCGCCGGCTGGTGCGGTGGGCGATGATCGTGCCCTGGGCCTCGTCCGTGCTGATGACGGCGCTCATCTGGCGCTGGATGCTCAACAACTTCTACGGCGTGGTCAACCGGCTGCTCATGGACATCGGGGTGCTCGACGCCCCCGTCAACTGGCTCGCCCATCCGGGGCAGGCCCTGGCGGCGATGATGGGCGTGGCGGTGTTCGTCTCGCTGCCGTTCACCTCGTTCGTCCTGCTGGCCGGTGTGCAGAGCATCCCCGGCGAGGTGTACGAGGCGGCGCGGGTGGACGGCGCGGGCCCGGTCCGCGCCTACCTGAGCATCACCCTGCCGCTGCTGCGGCCCTCGCTGGTGGTCGCCGCGATCATCAACGTCATCAACGTGTTCAACTCGTTCCCCATCATCTGGGCCATGACGCGTGGCGGCCCCGGCTTCAGCACCGACACGACCACCACCTATCTGTACAAACTCGCCTTCGACAACCAGTCGGTGGGGGAGTCGGCCGCCATGGCCGTCGTCAACTTCGGGCTGGTCCTCGCCGTGGTGCTGGTCTATCTGCGCGTCGTCCGCCGACAGGAGGACACCGCGTGAGCAGAACCGCCGTCAGTCCCCGTACCTCCGCGCCGCGCAGGAGGCGGCCACGACCGATGAAACTGCGCACCGTCCTGCTCACCGCGGCCGGCTGGCTGGTGGCACTCGCGTTTCTCGCGCCCTACGCGGAAATGCTCCTGACGGCGCTCAAACCGACGCCCGAACTGATGGAGTCCCCGCCGTCCTATCTGCCCTCCCACTGGCAGTGGTCGAACTTCACGCAGATCTGGTCGCTCACCGACCCGCGCGTCGGGGACGCGCTGCTGTTCTCGCTGTACGTCGCCGGGGCGTCGACGCTGCTGGCCCTGGCCGTCGGGCTGCCCGCCGCGTACTACACCGCACGGCACCGGTTCCGCGGGCGCGGCGCCTTCCTGATCCTCGTGCTCGTCACCCAGATGTTCGCGCCGACCGCCCTCCTGGTCGGCATCTACCGGGAGATGGTCAGCTTCGACCTGACCGACACCGCCGAGGGCCTCATCCTGGTGAACGCCGCGTTCAACCTGCCGTTCTGCGTGTGGATCCTCAACGCGTATTTCGCGAGCATCCCCAAGGAACTGGAGGAGGCGGCCTGGCTCGACGGCACCGGACGGTTCGGCGCCCTCACCCGTGTCATCCTGCCGCTCGCGATGCCCGGTGTGGTGACCGCGCTCGTCTACACCTTCATCGGCGCGTGGAACGAGTACGTGGTGGCGCTCACGATCACCTCGTCCGGCAACCGAATGACACTGACCAGGGCGATCCCCGGCTTCGTCACCTCGTACCACGAGCAGTGGCAGTACCTGTTCGCCACCTCGATCGTCGCGATCGTGCCCGTGGTGGTGCTGTTCGTCTTCGTGGAGCGCTACCTCGTCGCCGGCCTGACCGCGGGCGGCGTGCGCGGATGACACCGGGATCCGCATCGCACCCCGGGCAGCCGCGGGGGCCGATACCGGAGCGACGCGCGGTGTCAGGCGCGGATGACCTCCACACCGGCCGCCTCGAACGACTCGGTCAGTTCGTCCGAGGCGGCCTTGTCGGTCACCAGGACGTCGATGTCCGCCACCGGGCAGATTCGGGCGAAAGCCCGCCGGTCCAGCTTGGAGGAGTCGGCGACCGCGACAACCTGCTGCGCCCGGCGGGCCAGCGCCCGGTTGATGCTGGCCTCGCCCTCGTGGTGGGCGGTCGCCCCGTGGGCCACGTCGATGGCGTCCACTCCGATGAAGACCTGGTCCAGTGCGATCTCCGCGAGCAGTTCGGTGGCCAGCGGACCGATCAGCTCGTACGACGCCGGCCGGGCCACCCCACCGGTCACCACGAGCTTGACGTGACGCCGTACGACCAGCTCGTTGGCGATGTTCAGGGCGTTGGTCACCACGGTGACCGCCGTCTCCGCGCCGCCGGAACTCAGGTCGGCGCGGGTGGCCAGAGCTCGCGCCACCTCGGTGGTCGTGGTGCCGCCGTTCAGCCCCACCACGGCGCCGGCCTTCACCAGCCCGGCGGCCGCGTCCGCGATCCGCTCCTTTTCCGGAGCCTTGCGTGCGGCCTTGTAGCGCAGTGGCAGGTCATAGGCGATGGCGTTGATCACGGCTCCGCCGTGCGTGCGGGTGACCATCTGCTGGCGGGCCAGCTCGTCGAGGTCGCGCCTGATGGTCGCGGCGGAGACGCGCAACTCCTCGGCAGCCGACTCGACTTCGATCCGCCCGTCGCGCGTCAGCATCTCCAGCAGCGCGCTCCACCGGGCCTGCGGTGCCGCCATGTCTCACAACTCTCTGTAGGTGGTGTGCGCCACCAAGTGCGCACCTCAATGAAACCACAGCGCATGATTGGGTGCTTTATGGACGTCAAACGAGCAAAAGCCTGCACTTCCCGCACATCCCTGCCCCTGCCCTCGCACGCCGCGGCAGGAGGCCGTCCGTGCCGCTGACTCCCACCGCCGACGTGGTGAGCTCCGCGTACCGCGACGGGCGGGCCGTCGGCGCGTTCAACGTGATCACCCTGGAGCACGCCGAAGCCGTGGTCACCGGGGCAGAAGCCGCAGGACGCCCGGTCATCTGCCAGATCAGCGAGAACGCCGTGCGATTCCACGGCGGCCGGCTCGCCCCGATAGCCCGCGCCACCGCGGCGCTCGCCGAGACGGCCGCCGTCCCCGTGGCCCTGCACCTCGACCACGTCACCGACGAAGCGCTGCTGCGCCGCGCCGCGGACTGCGGCTTCGGATCCGTCATGTTCGACGCGTCCGCGCTGCCGCACGCCCAGAACGTCGCCGCCACGCGCGCGGCGGCACAGTGGGCACACGCACAGGGTCTGTGGCTGGAGGCGGAACTCGGCGAGATCGGCGGCAAGGACGGAGTGCACGCACCCTCGGCACGTACGGACCCCGACCAGGCGCGCGACTTCGTGTCCGCCACCGGGGTGGACGCACTGGCCGTCGCGGTCGGCAGCTCCCACGCGATGACCACGCGCACCGCCCGGCTGGACCACGGTCTCATCGCCCGCCTCGCCAAGGCGGTCCCCGTGCCACTGGTACTGCACGGCTCGACGGGCGTGCCCGACGAGGAGCTCCGGCAGGCGGTGGCGGCCGGCATGGTCAAGGTCAACATCGGCACGGCACTGAATGCCGCCTTCACCGGCGCGGTCCGCGACACACTCGCCGCGACGCCCGCGGCCGTCGACCCCCGCCCCGCCCTCACCGCGGCACGCCGGGCGATGGCCGATGCCGTGACCTCGGCGCTGCAGACCCTGTCGGACGGTGAGCAGGGGACGGGTTCCGGTGTCGGGGCGCGAGACGATCGTCGGAGTTGAGAGTTCCCAACGTTCAGGCGAGCCGGCGCAGGCCCGTGACCCGTGTCCGACATCCGATTCCCGCATGCCCCGGTGTCGGATACGGGCCCTGACCGACGATCAGCACCCGCACCTCGCCGAAGGGATGGATCACGCGACCACCGCCGCCCGCACACACAGCACGTCCGGCAGATGCGAGGCCAACTGCCGCCAATTGTCGCCGTCGTCGGCCGAGGCGTACACCTCGCCGTTGCGGTTGCCGAAGTAGACGCCGGCCGGGTCCGCGTCGTCCGTGCACATCGCGTCCCGCAGCACCGTGCCGTAGTGGTCCTCCTGCGGCAGCCCCGTCGTGAGCGGCTCCCAGCTCTTGCCCGCGTCCGCCGTGCGGAAGACCCGGCATCGGTGACCGGCCGGAACGCGGTCCGCGTCGGCGTTGATCGGGAAGACGTACGCCGTCTCACCGCGGTGGGGATGGGCGGCCACCGCGAAGCCGAAGGTGGACGGCAGCCCCTCGCCGATGTCCGTCCAGTGCGCCCCCGCGTCGTCGCTTCTGTACACGCCCCAGTGGTTCTGGAGGTACAGCCGGTCCGGATCGGCCGCGTCCCGGGCCACCTTGTGCACGCACTGGCCGAACTCCGGGTTCGGGTCGGGCAGGAACACCGCGGAGACACCGGAGTTGGACGGCTCCCAGCTCGCGCCGCCGTCCTTGGTGCGGAACACCCCGGCGGTCGAGACGGCCACCGTCACCGCGCGCGGATCCCGCTTGTCGGTCAGCACGGTGTGCAGGCCCTCACCGCCACCGCCCGGCACCCACTTCGAACGGGTCGGATGCTCCCACAGCGGACGGACGAGCTCGAAACTCTCCCCGCGGTCCTCGGAGCGGTACAGCGCGGCCGGTTCCGTGCCCGCGTACACCACGTCCGGCTCGGCGGCCGCCGGATGCAGCTGCCAGACCCGCTCCAGGGAGGCCTCGGTGTCCTTCGGGAACTTCACCGCGGGCTGGGCCGGCTCCGTCCAGGTGCGGCCCAGGTCGTCGGAGTGGAACACGGAGGGGCCCCAGTGCGCGCTGTCACCGCCGGCCAGCAGCCGCGGACGCTCGCCCCGGGTGTCGATGGCGACCGAGTACACGGCCTGCGCGTTGAAATACGGGCTCTCGTCGAACTCCCAGATGCCGCCGCGCCCACGCCCGATGAACAGACCTTTGCGCGTCCCCACGGCAAGCAGCTTCTCAGTCATACCGATCACCTCCGTGACGTCTTTGTCCCAGACACCGGCCAGTCTGCACCCCGCCACTGACAGTCACCTCTGGAAAGGCCTTCATCGCAGGTCAGGGCGGGGATGGTAACCGGCTGCGGCGATTGACGGGCGGCTTTCGGCAAGATGCCCGCAGCGGCGGTCGGCACGGTGGGAGCGTCGTGACGGAGAACTCGCCGTGAGCCGTGAGCATCGAGGACGGCTCCCCCGTATGGGAGGTCGGTCCGGCATGTTCGTGCGCCCGTCGCTCATGAGGAGGATGCCTTCGATGGCGTTCCGTGGTCCCAAGGTCTGGCTGTGGCGCTGGCGGCGCAATCCGCTCAGACGCCGTGCCGACACCGTCGAGGCGTGGGTCGTACTCGGTGCCTGGCTGCTCACCGTACTGGCGGGGGTGCTCGCCGGTCTGGGGGCGAGCCGGTCCGTCGAGCACCAGCTGGCGCTGGAGCGCGTCGAGTGGCGGCCCGTCGTGGCCCGTCTCGTCGACCAGGCGCCCGGCACGGCCGACCCCGGCACGTCGAGCGGTGAACGGGTATGGGGCAAGGTGGCCTGGACCGGGACCGACGGCTCGGCCCACGAGGGCCAGGTCCGCGTCGATCCCGGCAGCACCCAGGGCACCCCGGTCACCGTCTGGACCGATGCCCGGGGCCGTCTGATGACCCAGCCCGCCACCGAGGGCCAGGCACAGATCCGCGCCGCGATGATCGGCATCCTGGTCGGCGTCAGCACCGCGGCCGTCCCCTTCGTGGGCGGTCGGGTCCTCCGCGGCCGTATGGAGCGCCGCCGCCTCGACCAGTGGGACACGGACTGGGCGCACTTCGGACCGTTGTGGGGCGGGAGACGGGCCGACGGGAGGTAGAACCGGCGGGGCGCGTGGCGAGGCAGGGCTGTCCGGGGTGCGGGCCACGCGTGACACCTCGCGGACCGCACCCTGCCCGAAGCCGAGCTTGCGGCCCTGGTCTGCGGCATCCCTCTTCGCACCCCGCCGGTGGGGCGGACGCCTACCCGCCCCTCAGAACCTCCCCGCAAGCCCGCACCAACCGCTCGTCGTCCAGCACGTCATGGCTGCCGTACCTACCGGACGCTGATGCAAGATGCCGCCGCCGGGCCGCCAGTTCCGTATGAAGGAGATCGTGGAGGGGGGCTCCGGCAGGGCCCAGGGCGGCCAGGCAGGCGGTGATGGTCCGGCGCGTGGACGGATTCTCCGTCCAGGCCGCCCGCAGGACCGGCGCGGCGATCCCCTCTTCCCCGGAGATCCTCCAGACCGCACACGCGGCGGACACCCGCTCCCACAGATCCTCCGACCGAACCAGCCCCCGCAACCCCGGCAGCGCCGGACCGGCCTCCGGCCCGAGGCGCGCCAACGTCCCCGCGGCCGCCCGTCGTCGTGGCCTCCCGTCCGTCAACTCGTCGATCAACACGGGCAGTACGGCCGACGCGTCGCCCGCGACGGACCACAGCGCCTCCGCCGCGACCGCCGCGTGTTCCGTCCCCAGCAGCTCACGCAGCACCGGTACGACCTCGGAGGCCGCCGCGTCCCCGAACGTACCGAGAGCACGAACGGCAGACTCCACCACGGCGTCCCGCGATCGCAGTCCCATGGGCAGCTCCCGCACCAGCCGCAGCACCTCCGGTACGGCCTCCGAGTCGCCCAGCGCGGTGAGCGCCGACAACAGCGGTACGGCCCGGTCGAACGTCCCGGGGGAGTCCGGCGCCACCTCGCTGAGCCGACGACGCAGTGCGGGCGCGAGCGGGGCGGCCCCCGGGCCCAGGTGTCCGATCACATGGCCCAGATCGTCCGGTACGACCGGAGCGGCCAGCACCTCCGCCAGCACCGGCGTCGCCCGGCAATCCCCGCTCCTGGCAAGGGCCTTGAGCGGACCGCCCAGTGTCGGCGCCCCGCGCTCCCGGCGCCGTACCCACAGGTCGGGCCGGGAGGCCACCAGGGCGGCCAGGTCGTCGGCGGCGGGTGCGGCCAGACCGAAGAGGTCCTCCAGGACGGACACCGCGGCATCGCGCAACCTGTCCTCCTCGGCGCCCAGTTGAGCACCGACCAGAGCGACCGGCTCGGCCCAGTCGGCACGCCACTCGCGGAACAACCCCACCGACATCCACACGGCGTTGCAGCGGTCGACGGCCTCGGGACTGCTCAACTGCCCCTTGAGGAGGGCGGTCCGCTCGTCGAGCCGGTCACCGAGTCCGCGGTGCAGGGTCCGCAGCAGCTGTGAGCCCTGCTCGTCCGAGGGCCGCAGCCGCCGCAGCCGAGTCACGAGGGTGCCGGAGTGGAGGCAGTCGACGCCGTTCCGTCTGCCGGCCCGCCGCGCGGATCGCTCCCTGAGCAGCCCGACGGCGACCGCCACCAGGTCGGGCGGGAGCCGGTCCGGAGCGCAGCCGGCGAGTTGGCCGAGGGCGGCGAGCCGCAGCCCGGGGTCGTGCGGCGCTGCGCTCTGTGCCGTCAGCAACTCCAGCGCCCCGGCAGCGTGCCCTGGGTGCCGTCGCGCGAAGAGGCCCAGGCTGCCGGTGAGGGCGTGCAGAACCCGGTCGTCCCGCTCCAGAACGCAGCGCTCGCGCAACAGGCCCAGCACGCGCGCCGGTTCGTCCAGAAACCGCACGACGGCCTCCGGGGCGGTCCGGCGGACGGAGGGGTCGGCGTCCCCCATCAGCCGGACGAACACCTCGGCTCCGGCGCGCACGCCGACCCGGGCCCGCGCGCCGAGCCCGCTCTCGACGCCGTCCTCCCGTCCCGTGTCCTCCGCCCCGATGCTGACGAGCAGTTCGACGAGGCCGGCCCGGTCCGCGATCTCCCCGCTCGCCGCGAGCGCGAGCAGAAACGGAACGCAGGCCAGTGTCGAGTCGTACACGTCTCCCTGGTGGTGCAAGGCGCCGTACATCCCGTCGAGAGCCGTCTCCCGCTCGGCCGGGTCCGCGGAGGCGAGCCCCCGCAGCAGTCCGGGCACGTCCTCCGCACTGCCGTACGCATGCCGCAGCGAGGCCCAGTCGACCTCGTCGATCCCCGTGAACACGTTGTCCTCCCAGGCGAAGTACCAACTGATCGGAGTCTGCACCACGGGACTGACAACCAAGCGGAATCGACGGGTGACTGTGAGCGATCCGGACAGCGGGGGAGGGATCAGTTCCGGCCAGGCAGTGCTCGGTCGAGGACCGCGTCCACGTCCGCCGCGTCGGGCAGGGTGCCGAAGGCGTGCCCCCAGTCGCCACCGAGTCGTGTCGCGCAGAAGGCGTCGGCGACCGCGGACGGGGCGTGCCGGACGAGGAGGGAGGCCTGGAGGGTGAGGGCCATGTGCTCCACGAGCCGGCGGGCGCCGGCCTCGGACGTCGTGGCCAACAGGTCCTTGAGCCGGGCGACGGCCGCGTCCAGGCGGGCGTCCGCCCCCTGGGCCAGGGCGAGTTCTCCGAACAGCGCCTGAGCGGTGTCCGGCGCACGGCGCAACGCCCGCAGGACGTCGAGGGCGTTGACGTTCCCGGACCCCTCCCAGATCGACAGCAGGGGTGCCTCCCGGTAGTGCCGGGGCATGCCCGAGTCCTCCACGTAGCCGTTGCCACCGAGGCATTCCAGGGCCTCCGCGGTGAAGGCCGGGCCCCGCTTGGTGACCCAGTACTTGCCGACGGCGGTGGCGACACGGCGGAACGCCTGCTCGCCGGTGTCCCCGCGCACCGCCCGGTCGGCGGCGCCCGCGAGCCGTAGCGTGAGGGCGGTGGCGGCCTCGGACTCCAGCGCCAGATCGGCCAGGACATTGCGCATCAGCGGCTGGTCCACCAGCCGGGCGCCGAACGCGCTGCGATGCCGGGCATGGTGTCCCGCCTCGACGAGCGTCCTGCGCATCAGGGTCGCCGACATCATCACGCAGTCCAGCCGCGTGCAGTTGACCATCTCGATGATCGTCTTGACGCCCTGTCCCTCGGGACCGACCAGCCAGGCGACCGTCCCGTCGAACTCCGGCTCGGAGGAGGCGTTCGACCGGTTGCCGAGCTTGTCCTTGAGGCGCTGGATGCGGAAGGTGTTGCGGCTGCCGTCCGGCAGGACGCGCGGGACGAGGAAGCACGACAGTCCGCCGGGCGCCTGCGCCAGCACCAGGAACACGTCGCACATCGGCGCCGACGTGAACCACTTGTGCCCGCGCAGCGTGTACACGCCCGACTCCGCGGTGGGCGTCGCCGTCGTGGTGTTCGTACGGACGTCGGAGCCGCCCTGCTTCTCGGTCATCCCCATGCCGGCGAGCAGACCGCGCTTCTCGGCCGGCACCCTGAGCTCCGGCTCGTACTCGCGGCCGGTCAGCAGTGGCTCGTAGACCTTCGCCAGCTCCGGCTCCTTGCGCAGCGCCGGGATCGCCGCGTACGTCATCGACGTGGGGCAGCCGTGGCCCGCGTCCGTGTGCCCCCACACCAACCCGCCCGCCGTACGCGCGACATGGGCGCCGGGCCGGTCTTCGGACCAGGGGGTTCCGGCCAGCCCCTCGGCGACCGCGGTCCTCATCAGGTGGTGCCAGCTCGGGTGGAAGTCGACCTCGTCGACGCGGTTGCCGTACCGGTCGTGCGTGCGCAGTACCGGCTCGTGCCGGTTGGCCTGATCCGCCCACTCCTGGGCCTCGGCGCTCCCGGCCCGCAGACCGAGCCGCCGGATGTCCTCCTCGGCCCAGCCGGCGCCCTCGCGGCGCAGCCCTTCCAGCAGGACGGGATCGTCGGAGGCGTCGTACGGAGTCAGCGGAGGGGGCTGGTTGGTGACGGTGTGGGTGGCGGCCTGTTCGGGCGCGGGTACGGAGACCATGGCACCCATGTTGCACTCCTGCTTCGATCGTAGCAATAGTGCAACAATGAGGGAGTCGTACAGTACGTGACCATGCGGAGGAACGTGTCGGAGCAGCCTGACGAGGTCGACCTGCGGCCGTTGTCCGCGCGGTCGGTCGTCCTGAGCCTGCTGCTGGGCGCGCATCCGCCGGAGATGCCCGTGAAGGACCTGCTCCGCGCGGTGGAGCCGTTCGAGGTCGGCGGCTCCACGCTGCGTGCCGCCCTCAGCCGGATGGTGAGCGCCGGTGACCTGCGACGCGCCGACACCGTGTACGGCCTCAGTGACCGGCTGCTCGCTCGTCAGCGCCGTCAGGACGACTCCGTGCACCCTCGCACGCGCGCGTGGAGCGGCGACTGGGAGATGGTCGTGATCACGGCGACGGGCCGTGGACCGGCCGAACGCGCCGAGCTGCGCGCGCGGCTGACCGCCCTCCGGCTCGCCGAACTCCGTGAGGGCGTCTGGCTGCGCCCCGCCAACCTGCTCCGAGTGCTTCCGGACGACCTCGACACGGTCGCCCAACGCTACACGGCCCGCCCCGGTCGCCCAGGGCCGGAGCTGGCCGCCGAGCTGTGGTCCCTCGGCGGGTGGGCGGCCCGATCCCGGGCGCTGCTCACCCATGTCGCACACGCGGACCGGCCCGCGGACCGGCTCACCGGCTTCGCGGCCGTCGTACGGCATCTGCTGACCGACCCGGTGCTGCCGCCCGAGCTCCTGCCGCCCGACTGGCCGGGCGCGGAACTGCGCTCCGCATACGCGGCCTATCAAGGAGAGCTGGCGGACACCGTGCCCCAGAACCAGCTCCGCACATGACACGGCGGCCGTGCGAAGCGCCGTGCGGGGACGCTTCGTACGGCCGCCTTCACCTACCGCGCGGCTACTTGTAGGTGATGTCGGACGTCGCGTACTTGCAGTAAGTACTGTCCGGTCCGGAGCCGTTCGTGGTCGGCTCCTTGCCCGTGTTGTTCCCGATGTACTTCTGGCACGGGACGATCTTCTTGCTGGAGTCGCCGACGATCGTGATCTTCTTCAGGGTCGCACTGTCGCCGTAGTTGGTGTTGATGCCGACGAGCTTGTTGCCCGAATAGGTCGCCTCGATGGTGTTGAGGTTGATCGTCCGCTTGTACTGCGTCGAGCAGTTGCCGCAGGACCGCACGAAAGTGCCGAAGTTCTGCACCGCGAAGTTGGAGACGTTGAGCGTCCCGGCGCCGTTGAACTGGAACACCTTGTCGCTGGCCGACCGCGCGCCACCGCCGGAGACGGTGTACACGTTCGACGACGAGGAGCCGCGGAAGGTCGCCGCGTCCTCGCCGACGTCCTCCCACCACACGTTCTGCAGCGTGCAGCTGCCCGCGCAGTGGATGCCGTCGGCGGCGGGAGCCCCGATGATGACGTTCTTCAGGACGGTGCCGGCGGCCAGGTTCAGGATCGGCCCCTGGTCCTCGTCCTGGCTGCCGCTGCCCAGGTCGCCCGTGCCGTACAGGCGCTTCATCCCGTAGTCCTTGGTGCCGGACAGCTGGATGGTCGAGGAGACCGCCTGGCTGCCGTTCGCGGTCGGCCAGGTGGCGGCGCTGGCCGTCGGCGCGTTGAGTGTCATGATCATGCCAACCGAGAGGCCAAGTGCGGCCATGGCTCCGGTCAGCGCGCGCCTACGCGCGCGTGGACGTGCCGAAGAAGTCATGTCCCGATTCCTTCTTCCATGTCGGGGGGTGGACGGGTTGGGGGGGTGGTCAGATCTTTCCGGCGCCCGCGCCGCCGGTCACCGAGGCGACGACGGAGGAGGCGGGCTCGGCGGTGTAGCTGTACGGAGCGGTGGTGAAGGTGCCGACCTGGGAGACCTCGGTGGCGGCTCCACCGAGGTCGTTGCCGCGCAGGTTGGCGTAACCGTCCACGTCACTGCTCCGGTTCGTGGTGACAGCGACTCCGGTGCTCCGGAAGACGTTGTTCTCCACGAGCATCTGGGCGCCCATGCGCGAGTGGACCGCGGTCTCGGCGCCGACGACGTAGTTGTCGTAGAAGTGCCCGGTGCCGAAGCGCAGACTGGGGATCCGCGAGTTGACGTTGTTGAACCAGTTGTGGTGGTACGTCACCTTCAGGTGGCCGGTGTCCTCGCTCGCGTTGTTGTCGCTGTGGCCGACGAGCGAGCCCTTGAAGTGGTCCTTGAAGGTGTTCCAGGACACCGTGACGCTGTCGGAGCCGTGGTTGATGTCCAGCAGGCCGTCGTAGTAGTCCTTGTCGTGGTTGCGGTCGGCCGAGAAGGAGTTGTGGTCGATCCACACCTTCGTCGAGGCCTGCACCTCGATGCCGTCGGCGGGCGCGAGGGGCTTGCTGATGTTCAGGTTGCGGACGACCACGTTCGTGACCTTCTTCAGCCGCAGCCCGCCGCCGGTGAACCCGGAGGACGAGCCGACGCCCAGCACCGTGGTGTTGGAGCCGACGTCGACCGTACCGCTCAGCGAGATCAGGCCGTTGACCTTGACGACCTTCGCCGTGCTGCCGGTGACGGCCGTCTTGAAGGCGCTCAGCGTGGAGACGGTGACCGCGGAGGCGCTGCCGCCGCCGGTCGTTCCGGCGCCGAAACCGATGGGGGAGGTCTCGGCAGCCCCGGCCGGCTGCGGGACGGCCAGCGCGGCCGCCGTCGCGAGCGCGGCCGCACCGGCGGCCAGAGCGGATCTTTGCGCGTGTGTACGTGGGGGGCGAGTACGCATGCGGGTGCGTCCCTTCCGTGGTGCCTGCATGGTGCTTGGTTGGACATGTACGTGAAAAATGTTCGCCATGCTGAACGACGTGCGCAGTGCAGAGCGGTCATGTCTGGCCTGGCGGTACGGGCCGGTCACATCGCTGAACGGAACGTAGAGGGTAAGCGCTTTCTGGTCAACGCTTTGCGCAGAAGACATTCGGCCGTCCAGGGCGGGGGAGGGTCGACGGAGACGAGCGAATTCTTTCGATGTGTGGGAGCGCTTCCATGGCGGCCATGTGCATGCCACGATGCTCGCCGGACGCTTCCCTTCCGTGAGATTTCCGAGAGCTTCCGAGAGGGGCGAGTCGGTGGCGACTCCACCTATGCGTACGTTCATCAGCGGCAGGGTGCTCACCCTGTTCGCCCTGGGACTCACAACCCTCGCCCCCGGACCGGCGGCAGCGGGCCACCGGACCGGCCCGCTGCCGGACTCCTTCGGCTGGTCCTCCACCGGCCCGCTGATCGGCCCCAAGCCGGACGCCGGCCACCCGGTCGTCTCCATGAAGGACCCGACGGTCTTCCGGTCCAAGAACCGCCGGCACCCCTACATGACGACCGCGGACGGCGCCGGTGCGTGGAGCCTCGCCCGCACGAGCTCCGCCGACTGGTCGCGGGCGGCCGACGCGCCCCTGGCCTTCCGGGACGCCGACCCGAACATCGGCAACCGGCACGCGGCCGTACCCCAGGGCTTCCACTTCGCGCCGCAGAAGCTCTCGTACACGGTCCACCAGACCGGTCCGCCGGCGTACTCCACGACCAAGGACCCGGCCGGTCCGGGCAGGTGGAGCGCGCCGCGCTCCTTCTTCGACAGCGAGACCCCGGTCCTCACGGAGAGCCAGGGCTCGGGTTGCTGGCTGGACTTCTGGACGATCTGCGACCGGAGCGACGGCTACCTCTTCTCCGACGACAACGGCCATCAGTACCGCTCCCGGACCACCCTCGCCGAGTTCCCGAACGGCTTCCGCGACACCGAGATCGTGATCGTCGAGCCCAACTGCTTCGACCTGTTCGAGGCGAGCAACGTCCACCGCCTCGGCCACAGCGGCACGTACCTGATGCTCGTGGGAGCCCTGGCCACCGGCTCCGACTGGCGCCGCTGCTTCCATGCCTGGACCGCCGACAGTCCGGGCGGCACGTGGAAGCCGCCGGCCGACACCGAGGCGAACGCGCTCATCCGCTCGAACGACGTGACCTTCCAGGACGGCCGGTCCGCCCGGACCAAGGACTTCAGCCACGGTGAGGCGATCCGTGCGGGAGTGGACCGGAGCCACTCCCAACTGCCATGGCGGCTGGCCCTGTTGACCCAGACGAACTCCTCCTGCTGATCGTTCTGATACCGCTGACCGAAAGGGGCAAGGACGTGTCCATCACCCCCAGGAGACCGCTGAGGTCGGTGCTGCCGGCCCTGCTGTCGTTACTCGCGGCGGTGCTCTTCGCCGCTCCCACCGCATCGGCCCGCACGGAGGCCGCCCCCACGGCCACCCTCGCCGAGATCACCGACTTCGGTACGAATCCCAGCAATCTCCAGATGTACCTGTACGTGCCGGACAACGTCACCGCGCACCCGGCGGTCGTCGTGGCCGTGCACTACTGCACCGGATCCGGACCGGCCATGTACAACGGCACCGAGTGGGCCCAACTGGCCAACACCTACGGCTTCGTGGTGATCTACCCCTCGGTCACCCGGTCCAGCAAGTGCTTCGACGTCTCCTCGCCGCAGGCACTGAAACGGGGCGGCGGCAGCGACCCCGTCGGGATCAAGTCGATGATCGACTGGACGGTGCGCACCTACTCCGCCGACACCAGCAGGATCTACGCCACCGGCATCTCCTCCGGCGCGATGATGACGAACGTCCTGCTCGGCGACTACCCGGACGTGTTCGCGGCGGGCGCGGCCTTCTCCGGCGTCCCCTTCGGCTGCTTCGCGACGACCGACGGCTCGGAGTGGAACAGCGCCTGCTCCGGCGGCACGATCACCCACACCCCGCAGGAGTGGGGCGACCTGGTCCGCGCCGCCTACCCCGGCTACACCGGCACCCGGCCGCGCATGCAGGTGTGGCACGGCACCGAGGACGACGTGCTGCGGTACCCCAACTTCGGGGAGGAGATCAAGCAGTGGACGAACGTCCTCGGCGTCAGCCAGACGCCTGCCGCCACCGACTCGCCGGTCTCCGGCTGGACCCGCACCCGCTACGGCGCCACCGGTGACCGGGCCCCCGTCGAGGCGATCAGCCTCCAGGGCGTCGGCCACAACCTCTACACCACCGGCATGGCCGCCCGCGCCCTCACCTTCTTCGGCCTCGACAGCTCGGGCCCGGCACCCCAACCCCAGCCGGGCGCCTGCAAGGTGACGGCCACGACGAACGCCTGGAACACGGGCCTGACGGCGTCCGTGACGATCACCAACACCGGCACCACTACGATCAACAGCTGGCAGCTGGCCTTCACCCTCCCCACCGGCCAGACCATCACCAACGGCTGGGGCGCCACGTACACCCCGTCCTCCGGCACGGTGACGGCGGCGAACGCGACGTACAACGGCACGATCGCGCCCAACGCGAGCGTCAGCATCGGGTACCAGGCGAATCACGGCGGGAACAGTGCGGCGCCGGGTGCGTTCACACTCAACGGGACGGCCTGTACGGCGGGTTGAGCTCCCTCACTCGCCAACGCGGTCCTCTGGTGGGGCGTTCCGGCACACTGTGCGGGCGTCCCGCCGGTCGGTGTGCCGGGAGCGCCGCAGACCCCGCTCGTCAGACCGACCGGTGGTACTGCTCCGGAACATGCACCTCTCCGCCCAGCTCCCGCGCGGCGTGCCGCGCCCAGGACGGGTTGCGCAGCAGTTCGCGGCCCAGCAGCACCGCGTCCGCCTCGCCGTTGGAGAGGATCTTCTCGGCCTGTCCGGTCTCCGTGATGAGGCCGACCGCGGCGACCGGGAGGGTGGTCTCCGCCTTGACGCGGGCGGCGAAGGGGACCTGGTAGCCGGGGCTGACCGGGATGCGGACGCCCGACGCGTTGCCGCCGGTGGAGACGTCCAGGAGGTCGATGCCGTGCGCCTGGAGGTCGTGGGCGAAGCGGACGGTGTCGTCCGGGGTCCAGCCACCCTCCTCCAGCCAGTCGGTCGCCGAGATGCGGAAGAAGAGGGGCTTGTCGTCGGGCCAGACCGCGCGCACCGCGTCGACGACCTCCAGCGCGAAGCGGGTGCGGTTCTCGTAGGAGCCGCCGTACTCGTCGGTGCGGTGATTGCTGTGCGGGGAGAGGAAGTTGCCGATCAGGTAGCCGTGGGCGCCGTGGATCTCGGCGACTTCGAAACCGGCGGCCAGAGCGCGACGGGCCGCGTCCGCGAACTGGCTCACCACCTCGGCGATGTGATCAGCCGTCAGCTCTGTCGGCACCGGGTGCTTCGTGTCGAACGCCAGCGCGCTGGGGCCCAGCGGCTGCCATCCCCGCGCGTCCGGGCCGAGCGGCGCGCCGCCCTTCCACGGCTGGTCGGTGGAGGCCTTGCGTCCCGCATGTGCGAGCTGGATTCCCGGGACCGTGCCCTGGGAGAGCAGGAATCGGGTGATGCGGCGGAACGCCTCGACCTGGGTGTCGTTCCAGATGCCGAGGTCGTAGGGGGAGATGCGCCCCTCGGGACTGACACCGGTGGCCTCGACGATGATCAGGCCCGTGCCGCCGGCCGCGCGCGCCGCGTAGTGAGCGAAGTGCCAGTCGTTCGGGGCGCCGGTCTCGGGACCATCAGGAGCGGCCGAGTACTGGCACATCGGCGGCATCCACACCCGGTTCGGGATCGTCACGTCGCGGAGGGTGCAGGGCTCGAAGAGTGCGCTCACGGCGGGCTCCATTCATCAAGACCGGTGGTGGTCGACTCGTACGATAGGCATCGTAGTACGTCGAATGTCAAACTACGAAAGGTCTCGTACAATGGGGATTCCCGAGGACCGGACCCCGAGTCCGCAGAGCCCCCGGGAAACCTGGAGAAGTGGAGCCGCCGTGACCTCCCCCGCCGTCAGCAGTCGTGCCCTCCCGCACCCCGAGCGCGGCGAGATCCGGCTGGAGGGCGTTCTGCACGCCCTCTCCGATCCGATGCGTCTGCAGATCGTGCGAGAGCTCGCCGCGGTCAGCGACGAGCTCTCCTGTTCGCACTTCGATCTGCCCGTCACCAAGTCGACGACCACCCACCACTTCCGGGTCCTGCGCGAGAGCGGAGTGATCCGGCAGATCTACCGTGGCACGGCCAAGATGAACGGCCTGCGCCGGGACGACCTAGACGACCTCTTCCCGGGACTTCTCGACGCCCTCCTCGGCGCCGCCGCCCGCCAGGCCGTCCGGCTCGGGAGCGGCTGAACCGGCCTTCCCGGGCAGGTGGTTGAAGAGCAGGTTCAGCACGATCGCCGTCAGACAGCCCGCGCTGATGCCGCTGTTCATCACCGTCTGGAACCAGTCGGGGAACTTCTCGTAGATCGTCGGAACGCCGACCGGCAGCACGCCCATGGCCACCGAGACGGCCACCACGGTCAGGTTGTTGTTGCCCTTGAAGTCCACCTGGGTGAGAGTTCGCAGGCCGCTCGCCGCGACCGTCCCGAACATCACCAGGCCCGCTCCGCCCAGCACCGGAGCCGGTACGGCCGCGACCACAGCGCCCAGCTTGGGCAGCAGGCCCAGCAGGACCAGGACGCCGCCGGCCGTGGCGACGACCCAGCGGCTGCGCACCCCGGTCATGCCGACGAGACCGACGTTCTGGGCGTACGCCGTGTACGGGAAGGTGTTGAAGACACCGCCGAGCACGGTCGACAGGCCGTCGGCGCGCAGGCCGTCCGACAGGGAGCGCGGCTCGATCCTGCGGTCCGTCATCTCGCCCACCGCGATCAGGTCACCGGTCGTCTCGGTCATCGTCACCAGTGCCACGACCAGCATCGACACGATCGCCGAGAACTCGAAGGTCGGCGCCCCGAAGTGGAACGGCGTGCTGATCCCGACCCAGTCCGCGTCGGCGACCCCGTCGAAGTCCGTGAACCCGAAGGGGACGGCCACTGCCAGGCCGACCCCGATGCCGATCAGCACCGCGATCCGGCTCAGGAACGCCGGCGCGAACCGCTGCACACCCAGCACCACCACCAGGACGAACCCGGCGAGCGCGATGTTCTTCGGGGCGCCGAAGTCGGCCGATCCGGCGCCACCCGCGACCCAGTTGCCGGCGACCGGCAGCAGCGAGATGCCGATGATCAGGATCACCGTGCCTGTGACCAGCGGCGGGAAGAAGCGGAGCAACGAGCCGAAGACGGGTGCGAGCAGCATGATCGCGAGGCCCGCGACGATCACCGAGCCGTAGATCGCCGGGAGCCCGCCGCCCGTCGTGCCGATCAGGACCATCGGTGACACGGCCGCGAACGTGCAGCCCTGCATGATCGGGAGCCGTACGCCGAAACGCCAGAAGCCGATGCACTGGATGAGCGTGGCGATACCGCACACCAGGAGGTCCGCGGTGATCAGATACGCCAGATCCGCGGGCGACAGCTTCATCGCGCCGCCGACGATCAGGGGGACGGCCACGGCGCCCGCGTACATCGCGAGGACGTGCTGGAGGCCGAAGGCGGCGAGCTGCCGTACCGGGGGTACTTCGTCTACGGGATGCACAGGGGTGGTTTGAGCCATGTCCGAGACCGTAAGCGTGTTGAACAGTTTGTTGATTTCGTGGGTGTTGCCGGTTCGTTGCCCGGTGCGGGCCCCGGGGTACTCGCGCCGCTAAGGGACATTGCCGTGCACCGCGTTCATCAGGGACTGCCAGTCCGGGAGCTTCACCACGCCCCGGCCCAGGGACGCACCGAGCTCCGCCTCCGCCCGCTCGATCGCGCACCAGCCCGCCCACTCCACCGGTTCGGCGCCCTCTGCCCGCAGTGCGTCAAGTGGGTCCTCGCGCAGCTCTTTGTGTACGAGCGTAGGGGCGTCCTCGAGCAGCGAGGTCACCGTCTCCTTGGCGTCCGGGCGGTTGGTGCCGATCACGCCGGTCGGGCCGCGCTTGATCCAGCCGGCCACGTACTCTCTCGGGACGGCGGAACAGCCGTGCACGACACGTCCGTCGACGTTGGGTACCGTGCCGCTCTCCGCGTCGAACGGCAGTCCCTCCACCGGAATGCCCCGGTAGCCCACCGAGCGCAGCACCAACTGGGCCTCGATCTCCTCGAATTCACCGGTGCCGCGCACGCCGCCGCGCCCGTCCGGCACCGTCCTCTCGAAGCGGACCGCGCCCACGCGGCCGCCGTCGGCGAGGACTTCGACGGGACGCAGGAAGAAGCGCAACGAGATCCTGCGGGAGGTCGGTCGTGACTCCGCGGCCGCCCAGCCTCGCAGCACCTCCACGTTCCGGCGTTGCGGCGCCGGCAGGGCAGAGGGGTCCAGGTATGCCGGATCCAGCGCCAACTCCGCGGCACTTGCCGCCACGTGGGTGTCCGGCAGTGAACCCAGCTCGCGCAGCTCCTTGGTGGTGAAGCGGGCCTGGGAGGGGCCCCGCCGACCCACCATGTGGACGTCCGTGACGCGGCTGGCGGCCAGCGCGGTGAGCGCCGGATGCGGCATGTCGGTCGGGCTGAGCTCCGTCACCCCGCGGGCCAGCATCCGCGTCACGTCGACCGCGACGTTCCCCACACCGATGACCACCGCCGACCGGGCGCCGACCACGAAACCGTCGGCCGTGGAGTCCGGATGCGCGCTGTACCAGGACACGAACTCCGTCGCCGACCAGCTGCCCGGCAGATCCTCGCCCGGGATCCCCAGATGCCGGTCGGTCGCGGCGCCCACGCAGTACACGACGGCGTGGTACAGCTCGCGCAGCCGCGCGGCCGGCACCCCGCCCGGGCCGATCTCGATGCCACCGAGAAACCGCACGCGCTCGTGCTCCAGGACCGTCCGCAGGTTGTTCTGGAGCGATTTGATCTTCTCGTGGTCCGGTGCCACGCCGTAGCGCACCAGGCCGTACGGGCACGGCAGCCGGTCCAGGACGTCGACGAGCACGTCGGGATCCTGCTGGACGAGGCTCTGGGCGGTGTAGCACCCGCTGGGCCCGGAGCCGACGACGGCGACACGCATGCTTCCAGGATCGCACCACCACCGCTCCGCTGACAGGGTGCCGCGCGTCGCACGGGTGCGCGTGTCCGTTCGTATGGAATGTGATCATGCGGTTACGTTGCGTGCGTGCTGGAAGCATCCTTTCTTCATCTTTCTGATCGTCGTCCGGCGGACGGCAGCGTGTCCGTGTGGCCCGCGTGGGAAGTGCGGGAGGACGGGGGCGTGATGGCGTGGTTCCACGTCCGGCTGGCCTTCGCCGACGGTGCCCGGGTGGACACGCTCGCGGTGGTGGCCGAAGGCGGCGTGCCCCTGGAGGACGTACGGGCGCAGCCGGCGCTGTCGCTCGAGGACCTGGGCGCCCTCGCCGACTGGATCGAGGGCCCGCTCTTCGAGGCCTGTGGAGTGACGCCTTCCGGTACCGCGGAGCAGATGGGCAGCCGTGCCCGCCCCGCCTGGCCGCGCGGCATGGAAGGGTGTTGGTTGATCGCCCAGGAGTACCGAGCCGCCCAGGAGGACGGGGTCGACCCGGTTCTCGCGGTGATGTGCGCGACCGGGCACAGCCGCCGCACGTCGCTCCGGCTCATCTCCCAGGCGCGCGACGCGGGCTTCCTGACGCCACGTCACGCAAGGCGCTGAACGCGCGATTTCGCCGAAGCGCCCCTCGCCCCGTTCAGAGCATGTCCCGCATCCGGTTGATCTCGCTCGTCTGCTGGGCGACCACGTCGTCGGCCATCTCCTCGATCCGGATGTTGTTGCCCTGCCCCTTCACGTCCGTCGCCATGGTGATCGCACCCTCGTGGTGAGTGATCATCAGCGTGAGGAAGAGCTCGTCGAACGCCTTCCCCTTCGCGGCGCGCAGCTTCTTCAGCTGGGCCTCGGTCGCCATGCCGGGCATCGTGGCGTGCGTGTGGTCGTCGCTCTTCTCGGGCTGGTCGTAGTCCTTCAGCCAGGCCCTCATCGCGGCGATCTCCGGCCCCTGGGCGGCCGAGATCCGCTCGGCGAGCGCCTTGAGTCTCGCCGACTCGGCGCGGCCGGGGGCCAGTTCGGTCAGTTCCAGCGCCTGGGTGTGATGCTCGATCATCATCCGCGCGTACGAGACGTCCGCCGAGTTGGGAGTGTCGTCGTCGGCCCGCTGCTCCTCCGCGTCCTGGGCGGACAGCGTGCGGTTCGCCTCGCCCGGCTTGCCCGGCGCGAGCACCGAAGGCCCGGTCCCCGACGCCGACTTGGGATCCGCGTCGGAGTCGCAACCCCCGAGGGCCAGAGCTGCCACGGCGGCCAAGGTCGCCGTCAGCACGGGCGCACGGCGGAAAAGCACAGCGGCCGCCCATGGTCCCTTCATTACAGGTTCGTTGCCCTCTGTTGATCTGTGCATGGTGCAGACGATACTGCGGTGACGCGTGAACCGTTCCACATGAACGGCACAGGGAGGAAAACAGTGATCCTGTTGAAAGAGTCCCGAACCCGGCGCAGACGCCTGGGAGTCGCCGCGGCCGCCGCGGGTCTCCTGGCCGCGCTGCTGACCGCAGGACCGGCCGTCGCGACCCCCGACCCCGGGGACGGTCCGGTCGCGGGCAAAGGCGTGTCCAAGAGCACCGAGGCCGAGGTGAAGGCGGCGATCGCGGACGGCGAGATACCGGGCCAGGACGAGATCGTCCACTCCGACAACATCGAACACCTCGTCAACATCCCCAAGGACGCACTGCCCGGCACCAATTCGGACCTGGCCTTCCAGGGCAGGTACGCCTTCTCCGGCAACTACGACGGCTTCCGCATCTTCGACATCAGCAACCCGAAGGCGCCCAGGACCGTCGCCCAGGTGCTGTGCCCCGGCTCGCAGAACGACATCTCCGTCTCCGGGAACCTGCTGTTCCTGTCCACGGACTCCTCGCGCAGCGACAGCAGTTGCAGCAGCACCACCCAGCCCGCGACCGAGAAGTCGTCGTGGGAGGGCATGAAGGTCTTCGACATCAGCGACAAGACGAACCCGAAGTACGTCGCCGCCGTGGAGACCGCCTGCGGCTCGCACACCCACACGCTGGTGCCCGAGCGCAGGAACGTCTACCTCTACGTCTCCTCGTACTCGCCGAGTGCGACCTACCCCGACTGCCAGCCGCCGCACGACGGCATCTCCGTCATCAAGGTGCCGCGCAACGCCCCCGAGAAGGCGGCGGTCGTGGACTTCCCGGTGCTCTTCCCCGGCGAGGGTCCCGACGGCGGCGGCAACCCGGGCGCGCCCACCAACCCGGGTGTCTCCAAGACCACCGGCTGCCACGACATCACGGTGCTCCCGGACAAGGACCTGGCGGCGGGCGCCTGCATGGGTGACGGCATCCTGTTCTCCATCAAGGACCCGGAGAACCCGAAGGTCATCGACCGGGTGCAGGACAACGTGAACTTCGCGTTCTGGCATTCGGCCACCTTCAACCAGAAGGCGAACAAGGTCGTCTTCACCGACGAGCTGGGCGGCGGCGGTGCGGCCACCTGCAACGCGGAGATCGGTCCGAACCGCGGTGCCGACGGCATCTACGACATCGTTGGCAAGGGTGACAAGCGCAAGCTCGTCTTCCGCAGCTACTTCAAGATCCCCCGCCACCAGGCGGACGTCGAGGTGTGCGTGGCCCACAACGGCTCGCTCATCCCGGTCAAGGGCAAGGACATCATGGTCCAGGCCTGGTACCAGGGCGGTGTCTCCGTCTGGGACTTCACGAACTCCTCGAACCCGAAGGAGATCGGCTACTTCGAGCGCGGCCCGGTGACCACCGAGCGGCTGACGACCGCCGGCTCCTGGTCGGCGTACTACTACAACGGCTACATCTACTCGAACGACATCGCCAAGGGCTTCGACGTCCTGAAGCTCAGCGACCGGCGTACGGATCCCGCGAAGAAGGTGCGGCTCGGCGAGCTCAACGTCCAGACGCAGCCGGACTACTTCGACTGATCCCCGGCCTCCCGGCCCGTCTCGAAGAAACGCGACAGATCCGTGTCGTACGTCCCGTCGGGCGCCTCGGTGCCCGGCGGGACGCCCTGCTCCCAGTCGAGCCGGTAGCGCGTGAACAGCTCGGCGCGCAGCGTCGCCATCGACATCGGGACGTTCGGCAGGACCATCGCGTAGACCGCGCCCATGAGTTGCGAGCGCAGCATCGGGTAGTCGGTCTCGACCGTCTGCGAACCGTGCCGTTCCATCGTGTCCCGCAGCAGTTCGGCGAGGCGCTGCTGCTCCGGGCACTGCACGAAGCCCTCGGTGTCCAGCAGGCCCGCCATGTGCTGGCGCATCAGCACGGTCCGGTCCCGGGCCAGGCCCAGGACCGCGTCGATGGCCCGGGCCATCCGCTCCCGGCCGTCCTCGGTGCGCGGCTCGCGCTCCAGCGCCTCCTCCAGCGTGCGGTGCATGAGCCGGTGCACAGCGGACTGCACGAGCTGGCGCTTGCCGGGGAAGTAGTACGACACCAGACCGCGCGCCGAGCCGGCACGGTCCGCGATGTCGCCGAGGGTCGTGGCCTCGTAACCGCGCTCGGAGACCAGTTCGAGTGCCGCCTGTAGGAGCCGCTCCCGGGAACGACGGCGCAGCTCTTCATTGACCGAGGCGCTGCGCGGGGACATGCTGTAACTCCTGCGTTGACTGGCTCTCAGCCAACTATACTCAAATGCGTCCGGACCGGCCCGCGAAAGGCCTGGTCGGGGCTGCCGCCTGCTCTGGGCGACGCGGGGGATCGTCCAGGGTGGGCGGGTATACGACCCAATGGTGTCCTCAGGCGACCACCTCGGCGGGGCGACCACCCGGTTTTCGGACACCTTTCTGGAGCCGGTTCCGGGTGTCGGCCCGCGTGCCGATCCGGGTCTCAACCCACCAGGTCGAGGACCGGCCGCAGCCCGTCGGGCCGCTGCGCCGCCGGCAGGTGATCCACGAAGTGCACCCCGCAGCCCAGGGCCGCCGCACCGCCGTCCGCCCGCCGGTCGTCGCCGACCATCAGGACGTCCCGGGGCTCGACACCGAGCGCCGTGCAGGCGGTCTCGAACAGCCGGGGGTCCGGCTTCTGGACGCCGTGTTCGTACGACAGGACATACACGTCGACGTACGGGTCGAGCCCGTGCGCGCGGAAGACGGGGCGCAGGTCCCAGCCGATGTTGCTGACCACACCCACTCCGATCCCGCGCTCCCGCAGCGCACTCAGGACCTCGGCGGCGTCGGGGTACGGCTGCCAGGCGGCGGGGGACATGTGCCGGTCGTACAACGCGTCGTGCAGGGCGGGATCCGGCAGCGGGACCAGTCGCGAGAGCCCGGTGTACGCGGCCCGGTGCAGCTCGGCACTCTCGTCCCGAATCCCCCACACGGCGGCGACCTGGTCCGGCATCGGCGCCCGGGGCGCCGTCCCGCCGGGCAACGCCCCCACCGTCTCCAGCTCCAGCGCGGCCCGCGTCAACTCGGCCTCGGCCAGGGCAAGTCCCGCCTCGTCGAGAGCGGCCCTCAGCCAGGACTCGGTGGACTCGATCCGGAAGAGGGTCCCCGAGAAGTCGAACAAGACGGCAGTCATACGATGATCTTACGGGCCTGCATTCCACTCGACGGGGAGCTCGCCCCCGCAGAACACGCAGACGAAATCCGCCTCACGCACGATCGACCGCTCTCCGCACCCCTCGCAGCGCCGGAACACCACCTCGTGCGTGAACCGGCCCGGGTGCTCGACGCCGGCCCGGTCGAGCGCGCGCCCGACCGCCTGCCACGCATCGAGGTCCGGGCAGTAGCCCGTGGAGTGGTTGGTGACCTCGTGAACCGCCCAGCGGCCGGCGGCCCGGGCGAATCCCATCTCGCCGGCGGCCGCCACATCCGCGCCGCCCGCGCAGGCCACGTGTTCACTCCTGCGGGGCGCGAGCCGCAGCAGGCCGTCGAGGGCGACGACGAAGGTGAAGGGCTCCGACGTCTCGGTCCCGCGCCCGGACAGCCAGGCGTCGAGGTCGGCGGTGGAACGGATGATCCGGCCCTCGCTGTCCGGCCGTACCGTCGAGCGCAGCTCGGGCGGGCCCACATAGCCGTAGACCCGTCTCGCGCGGTCGTTCACGGCCGGTACCGCTGGTGGACCATCACCGCCAGTGTCACCAGCATCCCGCCCAGGAGCCAGCCCCCGAGCACGTCGGAGGGCCAGTGGACGCCGAGCCAGATGCGGGTCAGGCCGACACCGACGACGGAGATCGCGGCGAGGGCCAGGGCGGTGAACCACAGGGCGCGGCCGGCGCCGTAGTGGTGGAGGAGCCACAGGAGGAGGCCGCAGACGACCGTGGCCGTCAGGGCGTGCCCCGACGGGTAGGCCGCGAAGTGCGCGGTGTCGACGGGGTCGGGCCAGACGGGGCGTGGGCGGCCGACCGCGGCCTTCAGGATCTGCTGGAGCAGTGTGCCCAGCGCGCAGGTGGCCGCCAGCCAGACGGCGGTCCACCGCGCGTTGCGCCGCCACACCAGCCACATCACCGCGATCGCAGCCAGGATGCGCATCGTCCAGGGGTCCCAGACCCAGTCCGTGAGGATGCGGAAGGCGTGGGTGACACCCGGCTCGTCGACCGCCCAGCGGTGGGTGGTGTCGGCGATGTCGCCGTCCACGGTGAGCAACGGATGCCACTTGACCGCGACCAGGACGAGCAGCAGCACCGAGCACAGGGCGAGGACACCGGTCGCGCGGGCGGCGGTCCGGTGCTCCGGGATGCGGGGCGGGGAGTCGACGGACGGCGTGTGCATACTGCGATCCTCGCCGACCGGTGCGGCTTGAGGCCAATTCCGGGGCGGGGCGGGCCTGACGGGCCGTTGCGCGGGGGCGACGGGCACCTGCGGCCGTCGCTGTCCCGGTCCAAGTGATGCACCCGCTGTGGGACATGGCCTGAGAGGTGGGGCGCAGGCCGACACGCCCCGGTTCTCGTCGAGTTCGCGGCGGTTGTGTGCCGCCCCCTCGTCCCGCCAGGCCGCCTCAGAGCGTCAGCAGCATGGCCACCATCGCGATGCCCATCGACAGCCGACAGGCGCGCGCGAGTTCGGGGCGGTCGCCCCAGCCGACGGCTCCGCCACCGGCGGCAACCGGTATCAGGCGGACGCCGGAGCGCAGGACGTAACCCGCGAAGTAGAGGAGCAGTATGCCTGTCACCACGGGGACTCCCGCGCCGCCGTGGTGCCCGGGGGAGGCCGCCATCACCACCGCCATGTAGACCATGGCCCCGGCTCCCACGAGGTGGTGCAGATGACGGGTGCTCGTGCGTGCCGCCCACAGAGCGCGCAGCGCGGCCCCGCCGAACACGGCCGTGTAGAGCGGCCAGGCCCATGACGGTGGCGTGAACACGGCGGCGGGTACGGCCATCGCGGCCATCCCGAAGCCCATCAGCGCCTCACCGCCCGCGGCCCGGCGCTGTTCCTCGACGCTGCTGCGCATCCGCAGCAGGCAGTACGCCCCGGTCGCCGCGCAGAGCGCCACCAGCAGCCAGCCGGGCGAAGCCGGTCCGTGCACGCCCACCTCCCCGCTCGACGTCGGTCAAGAGATGCCCGGGCCATGCGGCGCGCAATCGAGCGCAAGGGTGTACGCGGGGAGCGTGCGACGGAGCACAGCAGGTCAGAGGGATCACGGGCTATTGTTTACGAGTAAAACACCTGTTAAGGTATGGACTCATGAGCAGTGCGACCCCTCTTGCCGGCACCCCGCGCGTCCGCCGTCTCCCCCTGGCCGGGGTGTTGCGCCTCGGCAGGCCCTCCGACATCTGGTTCAAGCCCGCCCTGAGTGTGGTCGTCGCGGTCGCCCCGCCGAACCTGACCCTTCTGGCCTTCGACCGACTCGACCTGGCGATGTACACCATGGCCGGGTCCCTGTGCGCGCTGTACGCCCACCACCGGCCCTACGCCGCCCGGGGCCGCGCCCTGGCCGGGGTGGTGCTCGGCATGGTCGCCGGCCTCGGTGTCGGCCTGGTCGCCGCCTCGCTCACCGGCAGCGCGGTGGTGCTGGTCACCGTCGGCGCACTGGTGGCCGCCGTACAGAAAGCGCTCTGTGACGCGACCCGGATCGGCCCGCCGGGCCATGTGGTCCTCACCTTCATCAGCTCCGCCTCCCTGTTCGCCCCGCAGACCCTCGCCCAGGTGCCCGGCCACCTCGCCCTGGCCCTTGCGGCGGGCACCTGGGCCTGGCTGGTCGGCATGGCGCCCGGTCTGTTCCGGCCGCACGGCCCGGAGCGACGGGCCACCGCCCACGCGCTGAACGCGGCTGCCGCGTACGCGGAGAACCGGCGCCCCCACGGAAGCGGAACCGCCCATGCCGCCGTGCAGGCCGCCTGGCAGACCCTCCTCTCGGCCGGCGCCCGCTCCGAGACCCGGCGCGCCCTCGAACGCCTCGTCGTCCGCGCCGAGGTCGCCCTCGCCTCTCCCGGCGACGCGGACCCGCACCGCCTGCGCGTCTGGGCCCGCGAACTGCGCGGCACAGGGCCGGTCCCACGGGCGGCGTACGACGATGAACTCCTCGGCGTGGAGGCCGAACTCGCCGTCCCGGCCCGCCGGTGGTGGCGTGCCCTCGGGCCGCTCGCCCCGATCGCGATGCGCACCGCCCTGGGCTGCGCCCTCGCCGGTTACGCCTCCCTCGCGCTCGGCGTCGGCCGCCCCTACTGGGCGCTGGTCACCGCCGCCTCGCTCTACCAGGCCAACGTCACCCTCACCTGGAGCCGGGGCGTCCAGCGCGTCGTCGGCAACCTCGTCGGGGTGCTGGTGTTCGCCGCCGTGGTCCCGCTCGCCCACCTCGGGCCCGCCGCCCTCGTCCTGTGCTGCCTCGCCTTCAACTTCGGCGCCGAGGCGCTCATCGGCCGCAACTACTGGCTCGGCAGCATCTGTGTCACCCCGATGGCGTTGCTCATCACCGAGTTCGCCGGGTACCAGGAGCCGGGCCGGCTGATCACCGAGCGGGTCGTGGACACCCTCGTCGGGGCGCTGGTCGGAATCGTCGCCGCCATGGCCGTCACCAACCGGCGCGCGGGTGATCGCGTCGAGCACGCGCTGGCCACCGTGGAACGCGCGCGTGCCCGCGCCGCCCGCCTTCTCGCGGAGCCGCACCCCGCTCCCGGCAGCCTGGACACCGCCCGCCGCGCCCTCGCCGCAGCCCTGGTCGACCTGCGGGCCGGCGTCGAGGCCGCGTCCGGCGAATGGTGGCAGCGCGCCCTGCCCCAGGAGAGGGTCGTACGCGCCGAACAGGCCGGACATCGTACGCTCGCCGCGACGATCCGGCACCACAGAGCGGAGGGCGCCCGCCCATGACGGCACCGAACGGACGAGCGGCACAACCGGCGAGGCACGACACCGTCGCCGCCGTCGTCCGGCAGTGGCAGACCGTCCACCCCGGCCTCGACACCGGCCCCATGGAGATCATCGGCCGGGTCAACCGCTGCGCGGCCCTCCTCCAGCAGGCCGAGGACGCCCCCCTGCGCCGGGCCGGACTCAGCCGTCCCGAGTTCGACCTGCTCGGCGCTCTGCGCCGCACCGGCCACGAGCTGACCCCCGGTGACCTGGCCCGCGAGACCTTCTCCTCCGGCGCCGCCGTCACCAAGCGGCTCAAGCAGCTGACCGAGCGGGGCCTGGTGGAGCGCCGGGGCGACACCCGCGACCGCCGCGTCGCCCACGTCCGGCTCACCGAGGCCGGCCGCGACCTGGTCGACGGGATCCTGCCCGAGCAACTGGCGTACGAGACGGCCGTGCTGTCCGTCCTGACCCCCGAGGCGCGGGACGAACTCGCCGGCCGACTGGGGGAGCTGCTCGGCCGACTGGAGGGAAGCCTGGGAGTACTGCGCGCCTGACGGCTCCGACCTGCGGTTTCGGAAGTTTCGAAGCCCGCTGCCTGTTGACGCGCTCCATCCGCGCTTTCTACGTTCGTCCAGGTCGGTGCGGATCATCGACTGTCGTACGGAATGTCGAACGAAGGATGGATGCCGTGGCAGCCGAAGGCCCCGCCCCCGAGAAGCTCACCATCGATCTCGGGACCGAGACCGGACCCTTCCACGGGGGAGCGAGCGGCACGCTCTACGGGCTCTACGGCGACGGCGTGCCCAGCCGTGTCGTGGTCGAGGGCATGTACCCGCGCACGGTGACGACCAAGGCCCAGGACGGCACCCAGCATCCCGGCGGCGACGCCCTGGAGATCCTGCCGGCCTTCGTCGCGGCGGGCGGCAAGGACGCCTACGTCTATCTGCCCGACTTCTACCGAGGATTTCCGTACGAGTGGCCGGGCGCCACGGGCGAGGAGCGGCTCGCCGGACATCTGGACGTGATCCGCCGTCAGGTCGAACACGTCCTGACCCTGGGGGAGTTGAAGGACCACGTCGTGTACGTGCCGTTCAACGAACCCGAGGGCAACATGTTCGGTGAGGGGGAGTGGAGTTACGACCAGGTCTCCTGGCGGACCGAGCCGGACCGCTACTTCGCCGCCTGGGAAACCGCCTACCGCCTCATCAAGGACCTCGACCCGGACGCGCGCGTGGCCGGACCCAACACCTGCGTTCTGTACCCCGAGGTCAGGGACTTCCTGGAGTTCGCGAAGTCGCACGACGTGCTGCCCGACATCGTCACCTGGCACGAGCTGTCCTCGCCCGCCGAGGTCCGCACCAACATCGCCAGGTATCGCGCACTGGAAAGGGAGTTGGGCATCGGGCCGCTGCCCGTCAACATCAACGAGTACGCACACAACTACCACGTCTCCGTGCCCGGACAGATGATCCAGTGGATCGCCGCGATCGAGGAGTCGAAGGTCGACGCCGACATCGCCTACTGGAACATCGCCGGCAACCTCAACGACTCGGCGGTCGAGGCGAACAAGGCCAACGGCCAGTGGTGGCTCTACAACGCCTACGGGCAGCTGACCGGTGACACCGTCCGGGTGCTCGCCCCGCACCCCAACGAGCAGTACACCCTCCAGGGCGTCGCCACCCTCGACCGGAACAGGCGACAGGCGCGGGCGCTGTTCGGGGGAGCGGACGGCGCGGCGGACGTCGTCTTCGAGGGCGTGGACGCGGAGGTGTTCGGTGCCGTGGTCCACGCCCGGCTCGTGGAGATTCCCTGGACGGGCCAAGTGGGCGCCGCAGAACAGCCGTTGCGGCTACGGGACGAGGAACTGCCGGTCGCGGACGGGAAAGTGACGCTCGGTCTGACCGACCTCGACGCGATGTCCGCCTACCACCTGATCCTGTCGCCGGGCGGCAACGGGGCCGCGACACTGCCGCCCGCGGTGCGCTGGAGGCGGACGTACGAGGCCGAGGACGCCGCCTACACCGGAGACGGTTACTCGAAGAACGGACCCGAGGGGTCCCCGTCCGCCGTCGACCGGTTCGCGACCTCCGGTGGCTACCACGTGGGCGGTCTGCGCACCGGCTCCGACGGCGTGCTCGCCTTCGACGTCGAGGTGCCGCAGGACGGGACGTACGACCTCGCGGTGTTCGCGGGCTCGCACAATCTCGCCGACCTGGTGCGCGAGCAGGGCCCCACCAACGTCTTCCTGCGCGTCGACGGCGAGAATCCTCGCGAACTGCGGCTGCCGCTCGGCTACAAGTGGGCGGTGTGGGGGCACACCGACACCCGGGTGGAGCTGACCGCGGGCCGGCACCGGATCACCCTCGCCGCCCAGGACCCCGACCTCGGCGTCACCAAGGGTGACGCGGTCGTCGACAAGCTGGACCTCGTGCTGCGGAGCGAGGACGAAACCTCCCTGTACGACGCCGAGTTCGCGGACCTCGGTGGCGGGGCCCGGGTCAGTCACGCCCACCGCGGCGCCTCGGGGCCAGGAGTTGCCGTGCTCCCGCGAGGCGGCACCGTCACCTTCTGGACGTACGCGGCCGACGACGGCGAGGCCTCCGTGACCGTCGACCTGCTCGGGCCCGGAGAGGGCGTGTGGAGCGTCAACGGCGAGGAGATCGGACGCGTCGAGCGCGGCGCCGTACCGCTCTTCCTGGCCGGGGGCGTCAACAAGGTGACGGTCACCGGGGCTTCGGACCGGCTGATCGTCGACCGGCTGCGGATCGCCCCTTCTCGCGGCCTCCTGCCCAGCACCGCGTACGCCGCCGAGGAAGGCGTCCTGACCGGCACGGTGAGGGTGACCGGATACCCGTACGCCGTCGGTGGCAAGGCGGTTGACGGCATCGGCGCCGGGCCCGCGAACGCGCTCACCCTGACGGTCACGGCGGACCGCCCCGGACGCCACGCGCTGACCATCCGCTACTCCAACGGCGAGCAGCCCCCCTCGACCCACTACAACCCGGACCCGGTCTGCCGCCACGCCGACATCCGCGTCAACGGCGCCCCCGCGCACCGCGTCCTGTTCCCCACCACCTTCCACTTCAACAACTTCTGGAACCTCTCCGTGCCCGTCACCCTGCGCCCCGGCCTCAACACGATCACGTTCACCGCCGACGAACTCCCCGACTTCGCCGGACACACCAGGAACGCATTCGGCCAGCGCTCCGCCCACGCCCCCGTCATCGACCAGGTCACGGTGACACCGCTCGCCCCCACGGAAGACTGACGTGCGTCCCCTCTAGAGCACGTCGGTCGCGGTACGCCGGTATCCCGAGCGCCGGTCGTCGATGGCCTGCCAGCGGTCGCCGTAGATGTTCTTGACGATCTCCGGCTCCCGTAGGAAGTCGTGCGGAAAGCCGAGCGGCACCGCACTCACCTCGTCCAGACGGGCGACCGCGTCGGCGTCGAGGCGGACGTCGAGGCTGCCCAGGTTGTCGGCGAGCTGGCTCTCCCGGGTGGCCGCGACGATGGGGACCACATTGCCGGGGCGGCCCAGCAGCCAGGCCAGGGCCACCTGGGCAGGAGTCCAGCCGCCCTGCTCGGCGATCTCCATGACGGCCGAGACGACCTCCTCCTCCTGCGGGTTCGGCTTGTCGCCCGAGGCGTCGAGACGTCCCGCCTCACCCCGCCGGTACTTGCCGGTGAGCTTCCCGCCCGCCAGCGGCGACCAGGCCAGCACCGCCTGGCCGAACGCGCGTGCCTGCGGGAGCAGTTCACGCTCCGGAGTACGCTCCAGCAGGTTGTAGCGCAACTGCGAACCCGCGAACGCGGTCCAACCCCGCAAATCCGCGAGGGTGTTGGCCTGCGCCGTCTTCCACGCGGGCCAGTCCGACACACCGACGTAGAGCACCTTGCCGGTGCGCACGAGGTCGTCGAGTGCCCGCATGACCTCCTCGACCGGGGTGAAGTTGTCTCGCGCATGCACCCACAGGACGTCCAGCCGGTCGGTGCGCAGCCGCCCGAGACTCGCCTCCACCGACTGCACGAGGTTCTTGCGATGGTTTCCGGCCGAGTTGACGTCCCCCGCACGGGTCCCGCAGGTGTACTTGCTGGCCAGCACGAACTCCTCGCGCCGCCCGTCGAGCAGCTCGCCGAGGATGCGTTCCGAGGTACCGCCCGAGTAGATGTCCGCCGTGTCGACGAAGTTGCCGCCGGCGTCGGCGTACGCGTCGAGAAGCCTGGCGCTGGTCTCCTTGTCGGATCCGTAGGCGGGATCCTCACCCATGACCATCGCGCCGAGGCTCAGCTCGCTCACGCGCAGACCGGTCTTGCCGAACAGTGTGTACCGCACGATCAGTTCCCCCTTCAGGCATTCGTGCGCACGACGCTAGGGGCTGGAGTGCACTTCAACGCAACCCTGGCCGGGGTGCGGCGGCAGCCGCACCCCGACCCCACCGGCAGTTCACCCACGTCATGGGCTCGCAGGAGTCGCCGTACGGCGAGATCAGAGACGAGGAGCCGGGTCACGCCCGCCCGGCCGTCGCCGCCAGTTTGCGCAACTGGCGCCAGTTCAGGCGGGGTTGCGCCTCCGGTACACCCGGTCTTTTCCTCGGGACGTGGACGCGGAGTGACCCGGGAACGATTCGGCAGTGGACGGGGGTGGGCAGGATCAGGGCCTCGCCGTCGACGCCGACCTCGATCTCCGGCTGGTCGGCGTCGACGATCACCTCCCGCGCGGACAGGACCGCCAGACCCTCGGGATCGGGGTCGAGCAGCAGCGCCGCGGCCTCGGCCGCACTGTCCACCTTGACGCCGAGGATGCCGAGCAGCCCCGAGTCGAGCCGCTCGCGGCGGCCGAGGCCCACCGGGTCGTCGGTGCGGTAGGCGTTGTTGCTCACCAGCACGGCTTGCGGGCCGTCGAGTGTCGTGGCGTCGATCCGCGCGGTCAGACGGGGACCGCGCTGTCGGGTGAGCAGGTCGGGCAGGAGCTCCAGAGTGGTGCCGATCTTGTCGTCGCGGTAGGCGGGACTCTGGACGACCGCCGCGTACGCGCCGAAGGAGGCGTTGTTGACGAAGGGATGGTCCGCGGCGAAACCGAGATCCACCCGGAGTTCGACACCGTCGGTGAGTGCGTCCAGACAGGCCGCGGGGTCGGCGCGGTCGAGGCCGAGGTCCATCGCGAAGTGGTTGCGCGTACCGGCGCACACGACGAGGAACGGGAGGTCGTGTTCCGCGGCGACGGCGGCGACCAGTGCCTGCGTGCCGTCCCCGCCCGCGACGCCCAGCAGGTCCGCGCCCTCCGCCACGGCCGCCCGTGCGAGCGCGGTCACGTCCTGGCGCTCCTCCGGGTCGAGCAGTACGACCCGCGCGCCCAGCCGTTCGGCCTTCTCCCGCAGACCGAACCGTTCCACCTTCCCGCCTCCGGAGCGGGGGTTCATGAGCAGGAAGGGCCGCCGCACGGACCGCGCCCGGTGCTCCTTCATACGCTTGGGCCGGGTGCCGGTGCTGCGCAGCGCGTACCGCCCGCTCCACACGGCCACGGCCCACAGCACCGGCGACAGCACGAGCACCCATCCCAGGGTGACCACGAAGAGAACGACGACCACGGTAGGGGTGACGGCCGCGAGCACCGCCGCCAGCCAGCGTGCCGGGCCGCGCCGGGTCAGCGTCCACCACACCGCCGCCGCGGTGACGGCCCCGCCCGCGAGCCCGGCCGCCAGCAGCACCACGCCGTCGAGGCCGCCGTACCCGAGCGGGAGCAGCACCGCGAGGGCGGCCGCCGCCAGGGCGGCCCTGGCCGCCCAACGCTGCCCGTGCCAGCCCCGGGCGTTCACGTCCACGCTCATGTGCTCCTCCACTGCTCGACGCCCTCGGGCCACGGCGGTCGGCGGAGCATATCCAAGTCGGCGAAACGGCCGGCACCACGCGTGGTGCCGGCCGGCGGATGCCGCGCTCAGATGCCTGGCCGGTACCGGATCGGATGGTCCGCCGGCACCTCCACCAGCACGATCGGTGTGCCGTCCGGGTCCGCCACCCACATCTCGACCAGCCCCCACGGCTCCTTCACCGGCGGCCGTACGATCTCGACACCCTTGGCCAGCAGTTCCTCGTGTGCCGCGGTCACGTCCGGGACCTGGAGCCACAGCCGGACGTCCGCGGCCGGTGGGGCCTCGGAGCGTCCCGACAGCTCCAGGAACCCGCCGCCGAGGAAGTAGACGGTGCCCCGCTCCGGCCCCGTACCGAACTCGCGGTACACCGCGAGGCCCAGCTGGTCGCCGTAGAAGACTCGGGAACGTTCCGGATCCGTGGGCCGCAGCAGGACGCGGCCGCTCAGTACGTGCACCATGCGGGGGAGCCTATCCGGGGCGTTAGTCTCGACCGTGCCCCAGTCGTGCCCCAGAAGTGGAGACGCGCCCCATGGAGACCACCGCCGGCCTCACGTTCCGTGACGCCACCGACGCCGATGTGGACGCGCTCGTCGCGCTGGTCGAGTCGGCGTACCGCGGGGACGACAGCCGCGCCGGGTGGACCACCGAGGCGGACATTCTGGAGGGGCAGCGGACGGATCCGGAGGGTGTGCTCGCCGTCATCAAGTCGCCCGACAGCCGGCTGCTCACGGTGGAGCGGGACGGCCAGGTCGTCGCCTGCTGCCAGCTCGAACACCGGGGCATGTACGCGTACTTCGGGATGTTCGCGGTCAGTCCCGCCCTCCAGGGCGGCGGCCTCGGCAAGGTGATCATCGCGGAGGCGGAGCGGATCGCCCGGGAGACCTGGGGCGTCACCGAGATGCACATGACCGTGATCTCGGTGCGGAACGACCTCGTCGCCTGGTACGAGCGGCGCGGCTACCGCCGTACGGGAGAGATGACGCCCTTCCCGTACGGCGACGAGCGCTTCGGCGTTCCGCAGCGCGACGACCTGCAGTTCGAGCTGCTGGTCAAGCCGCTGGTGTGACGTTCCTGCCCCGGTTCACGCGGTGAATCGGCCGGTGCGCTTGATCTCCGGGTAGTCGGTCGTCGCACCGTCCAGTCCCAGGGCCCGCACCAGCCGCAGATGGTCCTGGGTGTTCACCACCCAGCCGATGATCTTCAGATCCGCCTTGCGAGCCGCCTCGACGACCTCCAGGGTCAGCCGGCGGATGTTCAGGCAGACCGTTCCCGCACCGGCCTCGACGGCACGCTCCACGATGTCGGGGCCGAACCGGCTGCCGATGAGCGCGGTTCGTACGCCGGGCACCAGGCGGCCGATCTCGGCGATCGCCTCGTCGTGGAACGAGGACACCTCGACCCGGGAGACCAGATTCCGCCGGAGCATGACCTCGGCCAGCGCCCGGGCCGCCGCGATGTCCTTGATCTCGGCCTGGAGCGGTGACCGAACGGCGTCCAGGACCTCCTCGAACACCGGGACGCGTTCCCCGCGGCCCGCGTCCAGGGCGCGCAGTTCGGTGAGGGTCTTCTCGGCGATCGGTCCGGTTCCGTCGGTCGTGCGGTCCACGTCGGTGTCGTGCATGACGACGAGGGCGCCGTCCTTGCTCAGATGCAGATCGAGTTCGATGAGGTCGAGGCCGGCCTGCTGGGCGGCGACGAAGGAACGGAGGGTGTTCTCGGGTTCGGTACCCATGACTCCGCGATGACCGATGGTAAGGAAGTTCAAGGTTCAACTCGCTTCCGTCGACGGCGGCTCAGTGCAGAGCCGCAGCCTAACGGCTACGCCGTGTGATGGACCCGTACGTACACGAGGGATCGCAGTGGCGTGCGGGAGAGCGATGTCGCTTACCCGAAATCCCCGTGTTCATGGCACTCGACAGGAAAAAGTTCGGTGACCATTGGTGTGGGCAGGATAACTTCCCGAGTCCGCTCTTGCTGGACGGAAGCTCGTATGTATACGGTCTCCATACGCGAGTTTCTCCCGTGGAGGATGGGACATGACGGAAATTCTTGTGCAGGCGGCTTCGGAGGACCAGGTTCCTCCCGTGACCAGGGTGGTGAAGCACCCGGCGTGGCCTGTGCTCAAGGATGCCGTGGAGCGGATCCGGCCATGGCAGTCCAAGGACGGGTCGATCGACTTCAAGGCCGAGAGCGCTCCCGCGCGCGGGGACGCCGAGGCCGCCGTACGGCGTGTCGTCGACGCGGTGCAGGAGCTGTCGCCGTTGCTGCCGCACGACGCCGACTACCACGCCGCCCTCGTCAAGGACCTCCGGCGCTGGTCCGAGGGCGGCTTCGAGGTGCCCGACTTCCTGGACTCCCTGCTGGCCTTCCAGCCCGCCGCGAACCGTGCGGACGGCCTCCAGCACCTGGTCGTCTTCCCCATGTACACGCAGAACGGCAACCCGGACCGCAATCTGGAGGCCGTCGTGCTGCGCATGGTCTGGCCCGAGTGGCTGGCCGAACTGGAGCGCACCCGCTACGACAACCCGCTGTTCTGCGGCATCAAGTTCGAGGACTTCACCGCCGGTTACGACACCAACTCGGCCGTCCTCTTCCCGGAGACGATCGCCGTGCGCGAGGCGCCGGAACGCTTCTCCTGGGGCGGCATCTTCTGCGACCGCGAGGCCGCCCGGTTCCGCCGGGTCACCGACGCGGCCGTCGACATCCTGGGCATGGAGCTGCCCGAGGACATCGCCGCGATGGTCCACGACCAGAAACGCTGCGAGGAGGCCTTCGTCCTGTGGGACATGGTCCACGACCGCACCCACAGTCACGGCGACCTGCCCTTCGACCCGTTCATGATCAAGCAGCGCCAGCCGTTCTGGATGTACGGCCTCGAAGAGCTGCGCTGCGACCTCACCGCCTTCAAGGAGGCCGTGAAGCTGGAGAAGGACGGCGTCCCGCAGGCCCGTGACGTGCAGTACGCGGTCCTCTTCGACCGGATGTTCCGCTTCCCGGTCACCGGCGAGCGCGTGCGCAACTACGACGGGCTCGGCGGCCAGCTCCTCTTCGCCTACCTGCACAAGCACGACGTCGTCCGCTGGACCGACAACAAGCTGTTCATCGACTGGCAGCGCGCCCCCGAGGTCACCAACCAGCTGTGCGCCGACATCGAGCAGCTCTACCGCGACGGCATCGACCGCCCGAAGCTCGTCCACTGGTTCGCCGGCTACGAACTGGTCTCCACCTACCTCGCCCCGCACCCGGGCTCCAAGTGGGCCAAGGGTCCCGACGCCCTCGACCTGTCGCTGCCGCCCCGGAAACTCGTCGACGACGTGCTTCCGGACGAGTTTCCGCTGAGCATGTTCTATGAGGCCCTCTCCAAGAAGCTTCGCCATGTGATCGCCTCGACCCGGGGCATCACGGCGCAGAACGCCGAGCGGGTCGCCGCGTGAGCGAGCGCGGCACCGGGAACACTGCACAGGTCGCCGAGGCGGCTGCTCAGGAGGCGAAGAACATGGCGGGGAACGGAGCTCTCAGCGGTGCGGTGATCGCGGTGGCCGGCGCGGGCGGGCCCGCGGGCCGCGCGGCCCTGCTGCGGCTGGCCGAGGCGGGCGCGACCGTCGTCGGCGCGGACAACGACCCGGAGCGGCTCGCGGAGGCCGTGGACGCGGCACGCTACGCCTCGGGCGGCGCCAGCGTGACCGGTGAGCCGGTCGACCTGCTGAACCTGGACTCGACCCGCGACTGGGCCGCGCACATCGAGAAGGACTTCGGCCGCGTCGACGGCCTGGTCCACCTCGTCGGCGGCTGGCGCGGCAGCGAGACCTTCATCAAGTCGAGCCTGGACGACTGGGACTTCCTGGAACTGCTGCTCATCCGCACCGTGCAGCACACCTCGCTCGCCTTCTACGAGGGCCTGCAGCGCAGCGACCGCGGCCGCTACGTCCTGATCAGCGCCGCCGGCGCGACGAAGCCGTCCGCGGGCAACGCCTCGTACGCCGCCGCCAAGGCCGCCGCCGAGGCCTGGACGCTCGCTCTCGCGGACGCCTTCCGCAAGGCCGGGGGCGCTGACGGGCCCAAGGCTGCGGCTACGATCCTGGTGGTGAAGGCACTGGTGCACGAGGCCATGCGCGCCGACCGGCCCAACGCGAAGTTCGCGGGCTTCACGCACGTCAAGGACCTGGCCGACGCCATCGCCGGTGTCTGGGACAAGCCCGCCGCCGAAGTGAACGGAAATCGTCTGTGGCTGACCGAGAAGCCGTGAACCCCCCGAAGGCCTCCTTCACACAGGCTCGTCGCCATCACGACCCGCAGGTCCGCGGCTTCGCCAGCGACAACTACGCCGGAGCCCACCCGGAGGTGCTCGCCGCCCTGGCCCTGGCCAACGGCGGGCACCAGGTCGCGTACGGCGAGGACGACTACACCGAGAACCTCCAGAGCGTCGTCCGCAGCCACTTCGGCGCTACGGCCGAGGCGTTCCCGGTCTTCAACGGCACCGGCGCCAACGTCGTCGCGCTCCAAGCGGTCACCGACCGCTGGGGCGCGGTGATCTGCGCCGAGAGCGCGCACATCAACGTCGACGAGGGCGGTGCCCCCGAGCGCATGGGCGGCCTCAAGCTGCTCACCGTGGCCACCCCGGACGGCAAGCTCACGCCCGACTTGATCGACAAGCAGGCCTGGGGCTGGGAGGACGAGCACCGCGCGATGCCGCAGGTCGTCTCGATCACCCAGTCCACGGAGCTCGGCACCCTCTACACGCCCGACGAGATCCGCGCGATCTGCGAGCACGCCCACGCGCACGGCATGAAGGTCCACCTGGACGGCTCCCGCATAGCCAACGCGGCCGCTTCCCTCGACGTCCCGATGCGGACGTTCACCAACGCGGTCGGCGTCGACATCCTCTCCCTGGGCGGGACGAAGAACGGCGCCCTGTTCGGCGAGGCGGTCGTGGTGATCAACCAGGACGCGGTCTCCCACATGAAGCACCTGCGCAAGCTGTCGATGCAGCTCGCCTCCAAGATGCGTTTCGTATCGGTCCAGTTGGAGGCCCTGCTCGCCAAGGACCTGTGGCTGCGCAACGCCCGCCACTCCAACGAGATGGCCCAGCGTCTGGCGGAGGGCGTCCGCGCCGTCCACGGTGTCGAGATCCTCTACCCGGTCCAGGCCAACGGCGTCTTCGCCAAACTCCCGCACGACGTGAGCGAGCGCCTCCAGAAGCGCTTCCGCTTCTACTTCTGGGACGAGGCCGCCGGCGTCGTCCGCTGGATGTGCGCCTTCGACACGACCGAGGACGACGTGGACGCGTTCGTGGCGGCGCTGAAGGAGGAGATGGCGCGCTGAGGCGCGTACCCGAGGCGGCCTGTGCTTGCATGCCGGGGTGGACAAGACACAGTGCCGGGTCCGGCCGCGGACCGATGACGACGTCGAGGCATGCGTGCGAGTGCTGGCGGAGGTGCACCGCCGCGACGGTTATCCGGTGAACTGGCCTGCCCGGCCCGGCGAGTGGCTGTCGCAGGATGCGGCACTGGGCAGCTGGGTCGCCGAGCTGGACGGCCGTGTCGCGGGCCACGTCAGCCTCTCCCGCAGCACCGAAGGCGACTTGGCCCCTGTCCTGTGGAGTGAGCGGAACGGCACGAGCGGGGACCAGACCGCGGTGGTCGGCCGGTTGTTCGTCGCCCCGCAGGCGAGAGGGCACGGGATCGGTGCCCTGCTGATGGGCGGAGCGGTGGCGGAGGCCCAGCACCACGGCCTGCATCCGGTGCTCGACGTCGTCGCGTCCGACACCGCCGCGGCGGCCCTGTACGAACGGCTGGGCTGGACGAGGCTGGCCACGGTCGAACAGCGCTGGAGCCCGTCCCAGGTGGTCGCCGTACATTGCTACGCTGCATAAATATACCGAACACTGTAAATCAATTGACCCTAGAGTGGTCGTCTTCCTATGCTCTGCGGGCATGGAGCTGATCCAGAACACCCCTGACCTTTCCGCATACCTGGCCGCCGACGAGGTCATCGACCACGACCACCCGGTCGTCCGAGAAGTGGCCGCCCGTCTCGCCAAGGAAGCGGTCGACTCGTATGCCTATGCGCGGCTGGCCTTCGAATTCGTCCGCGACACCATCCCGCACTCGCAGGACTCCGGCGATCCCCGTGTCACCTGGCGGGCGTCCGACGTCCTGGAGCAGGGCACCGGCATCTGCTACGCCAAGGCCCACGCGCTGGCCGCCCTACTGCGCGTCGAGGACATCCCGACCGCACTCTGCTATCAGAAGTTCGACGTGGTGCACGGCCTGGTCGCCGTGCGGTTCAATGGCGCCTGGCACCGCCAGGACCCCCGGGGCAACAAGCCCGGAGTGGACGCCCAGTTCTCCCTCGACGGCGAGCGGTTGGCCTTCACGCCCGAACCGGAGTCCAACGAGATGGACTACCCGGTCCTGTACGCTGAACCGCACCCGGCCGTCCTGAGCGTCCTGAAGGCCGCCCCCGACCGGCTGTACCTCTGGAAAACACTCCCCACCGCGCTCTGAGGCACCCGATGACCCTCTCCCTGACCGTGTCCGACGAAGTGCGAGTCCTCGCGCCCGGCTTCAGGCACCTCGCCATCGAGGCCCACGGACTCGTCAACGGGCCCAGCACCGAGGCCAGTTCGGCACTCCTCGACGAGGCGGCCCGCCGCCTCGCCGTACGTCTGGACGGGCGCGCCCCGCACGAGGACCCGCACATGGCGGCCTGGCAGGAGGTCTACACGGCGTTCGGCTCGAAGCCGTCACGCACCCGCAACTCGGCGGAGGCGCTGGCGAAGAGGGCCCTGTCGGACGCGGGCCTGCCCCGCATCAACCTCCTGGTCGACCTCTACAACGCGATCAGCGTCGCGCACCTCGTCCCCGTCGGCGGCGAGGACCTCGACCGCATCCGGGGCGGGATGCGGCTCGTACGGGCCGCCGGCGACGAGGACTTCGTGACGGTGGCCGGAGGGGAGGAGGCCGTAGGGCACCCCGACGTCGGCGAGGTGATCTGGCGGGACGAGGAAGGTGTGACCTGCCGCCGCTGGAACTGGCGCCAGGGCCCCCGCACCAGGCTCACGGAAGAGACGGTCTCGGGAGTCTTCCTGCTGGAGGGCATGGCCCCGATGCCGCTCGCCGACATGGAGAAGGCGGCCACCGAACTGGCCGAACTGCTGGAGAAGTTCAGTCCGGGCGCGCAGATCACCACGGCGTCGCGGTAGCCCCTCAGGGCTAGCGAGCGTCGGCTTCACGCACCTGCTCGGGCGTGGGCGCCGTACCTCCAAGATGCGCCGGCATCCACCACGTGTCGTCCGGCCCCTTGGGGCGCACGGGGTAGGCCCGCTGGGCCGCTTCCAGCAACTCGTTGACCCGCTCCCGCAGTTGCCGCGTGATGGCCCCGGCGTACTTGTCCCGCGAAGCCTCGATCGCCTCGCCCACCCTCATGGTGATCGGGATGTGGCTGCGCTTGAAGTTGCGGGGGTGCCCCTTGGTCCACAGCCGCTGCGTACCCCAGACGGCCATCGGGATCAGGGGGACACCCGCCTCCTGCGCCATCCGCGCCGCACCCGACTTGAAGCTCTTCAGCGTGAAGGACTGCGAGATGGTCGCCTCCGGGAAGACCCCGACGATCTCGCCCGACCGCAGCGACTCCAGGGCGTGGGCGTAGGCCGTCTCGCCCTGCGTGCGGTCGACCGGGATGTGCTTCATCCCGCGCATCAGCGGACCGGAGACTTTGTGGCGGAAAACAGACTCCTTCGCCATGAAACGCACGAGACGCTTCTGCGGGAGCGCGGCCAGGCCGTTGAAGACGAAATCCAGGTAACTGATGTGGTTGCTCACCAGCACGGCGCCGCCCGAGCGCGGGATGTTCTCCGAACCCCGGCAGTCGATCTTGAGGTCCCAGGCCTTGAACAGCGCCTGGGCGAATCCGACGACGGGACGGTAGACAAGCTCTGCCATGGGCGGGGTGAGCCCTTCCTGCTCTGCCTGGGAAGCTCCCGGCATTAAGTTACGCAGCCGTAGGTTTACGGCATCTCGCAGATCGTGCCCCAAGAACGGGCGGGGAGCCAGTCCTGGTGCCCGCCCGGCGAGAGATTCTCGTCACGTCGCCCCGTGATCCACCTTGGGCTTTTAATCCTCTTTTACTCCACGCGTACTGTCACCCGCCGTACGAGCAGGTACATCTCGCATCCCAGGCAGTACCCGAACGTGGCGTTCAGGAAGGCCGCCGCGAGTGCCGCTCCGGTCGCGGCGAGCCCGAGCCACTCCGGTCCGATCCCGTAACCCACGAGTCCCAGACCCGCGAAGGCGAGGCCCACCGCCTGCGCGAACCGCGGTGGTTCCGGCGCCTCGAACTCGGTCGGCGGCCCGATTCGTGGGCGTACGGCCTTACGGAACAGCCAGCCGTACGGTGAGCGGCCCACCCCGCCCGCCGCGCCCAGGGCGAACGCCAGCGTCTGCCAGGCCAGCAGCCAGGCGCTGCCCGTGATCAGAACGGCCGCCAGCACGACGGTCGTCACGGCCGCGCCGAAGCGCGGCCCTCTTGCGTCAATGTCCATGAATCAAGCATTCCGCAACGGGGAGACGTGGGGGAGGCGGGAATCTTTGCAGTCTCGTGAATGCTGTGCAGGTGATGACCGGACTGGTGGTGTGCGTGGCGGTGCTCGCGGCGGCGAGCGCCTATGGGGTGCTGCAGCGGCGGCGGAGCGGGAGAGTGCGGGTGCGCGGGCGCGACGACGGCAAGAGGCTCGGCGCGGCCGAGTTGGGCGAGGAACTCGGCGAACGCGCCACACTCGTCCAGTTCTCCAGCGCCTTCTGCGCGCCCTGCCGGGCGACCCGGCGGGTGTTGGGCGAGGTCGCCGGCATGGTCCCGGGCGTGGCCCATGTCGAGATCGACGCCGAGAAGAACCTCGACCTGGTCCGCGAACTCGACATCCTCAAGACGCCGACCGTACTGGTCCTCGACGCCGACGGCCGGGTCGTACGGCGGGCCACCGGCCAGCCGCGCAAGGCGGACGTCATCGCGGCGGTCGGGGAGGCGGTTTGACACCGGGTGCGCCGACGGTGAGGCATCTCCCAGATGCCGGAACGTACTTGACTGTGCACCGCACCTATCGTCAGCCTGACCGTATGCCTACGGAACTCCTTCTGTTCGGGCGGGTCCACGTCGACCTCGCCCGCACCGCGAGCGCGCGCTGTCCGGCTTGTTGAGCAGCCACGGTCCAGCTCGACGCTCCTCGCAGAAGGAAATCCCCATGACGGCCACGCCTGACCTCGGTGCCTCTCGACTCGCCTCTCCCGATCTCCTGCGGTCCGTCTTCCGGCGGCACGCGGCAGGCGTCGCCGTGATCACCGCGAGCGGTGACGCCGGTCCGGTCGGCTTCACCGCCACGTCCCTCGCCTCGGTCTCCGCCGAACCGCCGATGCTCTCCTTCGGGATCGGCACGGGCGCCTCCAGCTGGCCCGCGATGTCCCGGGCGGACCACGTCGGCGTCCACATACTCGGCGAGCACCAGGAGGAACTGGCCGCCACCTTCGCCCGCAGCGGTGCCGACCGCTTCGCGGCGCCCACCGCCTGGCGCGAGGGGCCCGAGGGGGTGCCCGTCCTCGACGACGTCCTCGCCTGGCTGGTGTGCCGGGTCGTCGCGCGCGTGCCCGCCGGGGACCACCGCGTCGTACTGGCCGAGGTGCGGCTCGGCGACCCCGCCGGCGCCGGCCGACCGCTGCTCTACCACCAGGGCCGGTTCCACGGCCTGCGCGACTGATCGGCTCATGGGCCCTTCCGCTGTGGTGCGCGGCCGTCGAGTTCCGATTACGCTGCGTTGCGAAGGTCACAGTTCAAAGCGCTTGCTTAGCGGGCAGGAACTGGATGTACTGGTGAGTAATATTGCGGTCGGAGCGCAGCCCGCCCCGACCGGGATCGGCCGCTTGGGGCGCCTATGCTGCCTGCAAGAGGCAGCCGAGAAATGACGATGCAGTAGGAGAGCCGGCGTGAGCTTGAGGATCGTTGTCACTGTGAAGTACGTGCCCGACGCCACCGGCGACCGGCACTTCGCCGATGACCTGACCGTCGACCGGGACGACGTGGACGGTCTGCTCTCCGAGCTCGATGAGTACGCGGTCGAGCAGGCGCTGCAGATCTCGGAGAACTCCGACGACGACGTCGAGGTCACGGTCCTGACCGTGGGCCCCGAGGACGCCAAGGACGCGCTGCGCAAGGCGCTGTCGATGGGTGCCGACAAGGCCGTCCACGTCGAGGACGACGACCTGCACGGCACCGACGCCCTGGGCACCTCGCTGGTGCTGGCCAAGGCGATCGAGAAGGCCGGCTACGACCTGGTGATCTCCGGTATGGCCTCCACCGACGGCACGATGGGCGTGGTCCCGGCGCTGCTGGCCGAACGCCTTGGTGTGCCGCAGGTGACCCTGCTGTCCGAGGTCTCGGTCGAGGACGGCACGGTCAGGGGCCGCCGCGACGGGGATGCCGCCTCGGAGCAGCTGGAGGCCTCGCTGCCGGCGGTGGTGTCGGTGACCGACCAGTCGGGCGAGGCGCGCTACCCCTCCTTCAAGGGCATCATGGCGGCCAAGAAGAAGCCGGTGCAGGCCTGGGACCTGTCCGACCTGGACCTGGAGGCCGGGCAGGTCGGCCTGGAGGGCGCCTACACGGTCGTCGACTCCGCGACCGAGCGCCCGGCCCGCACCGCGGGCACGATCGTCAAGGACGAGGGCGAGGGCGGCAAGCAGCTCGCCGAGTTCCTCGCGAGCCAGAAGTTCATCTAAGGGTCACTGGCCCGCTGAGGCTCAGCTCAACCCCGTACCGCCCCCTCAGACTTCGCAATCCGCAGGAGAGCATCCCCATGGCTGAAGTTCTCGTCTATGTCGACCACGTGGACGGTGCCGTCCGCAAGCCCACCCTCGAGCTGCTGACCCTGGCCCGCCGTATCGGTGAGCCGGTCGCCGTCGCGCTGGGTGCCGGTGGCGCCGACACCGCCGCCGTCCTGGGTGAGCACGGTGCCGTCAAGGTCCTGACCCACGACGCCTCCGAGTACGCCGACTACCTGGTCGTACCGAAGGTCGACGCGCTGCAGGCCGCGGTCGCCGAAGTGTCCCCGGCCGCCGTGCTGGTGCCGTCCTCCGCCGAGGGCAAGGAGATCGCCGCGCGTCTGGCGCTGCGCATCGGTTCCGGCATCATCACCGACGCCGTCGACCTGGAAGCCGGCGACGCCGGTCCGGTGGCCACCCAGTCGGTGTTCGCCGCTTCCTTCACCACCAAGTCCCGCATCTCCAAGGGCACCCCGGTCATCACCGTCAAGCCCAACTCCGCCGCCGTCGAGGCCGCCCCGGCCGCCGGAGCGGTCTCGGAGCTGTCCGTGACCTTCTCCGCGCAGGCCACCGGCACCAAGGTCACCGGCCGTACCCCGCGCGAGTCGACCGGGCGTCCGGAGCTGACCGAGGCCGCGATCGTGGTCTCCGGCGGCCGCGGCGTCAACGGCTCCGAGAACTTCGCCATCATCGAGGCCCTCGCCGACTCCCTCGGCGCGGCCGTCGGCGCCTCCCGCGCCGCGGTGGACGCGGGCTGGTACCCGCACACCAACCAGGTCGGCCAGACCGGCAAGAGCGTCTCGCCGCAGCTGTACATCGCCAACGGTATCTCCGGCGCGATCCAGCACCGCGCGGGCATGCAGACCTCCAAGACCATCGTGGCGGTCAACAAGGACGCCGAGGCCCCCATCTTCGACCTCGTCGACTACGGCGTCGTCGGCGACCTCTTCGACGTCGTCCCCGCCCTCACCGAGGAGATCAACGCCCGCAAGGGCTGATCCCCGCTCCGGGCGTACGAGGCCCCCGTGACCGCCGACGCGGTCGCGGGGGCCTCGGCTCATCCCAGGGTGACGGTGGCCTGCACCGGCAGGTGGTCGCTCGGGAACTGTCCGTTCATCGCGAAGGTGTTGATCGAGGCCCGGTGGACGGTGGCGCCGGCCGAGGCGAGGATCCAGTCGATGCGGTCGCCGTCGGGGGTGAGGGGTTTGTAGCCGTGGAAGGTGGCGTACTGCCTGCCGCGTTCCACAGCGGCGTCCCAGGTGTCGACGAGACCCGTGGCGAGCAGGGTGTCGTACGCCTGGTTGTCGTGGGCCGCGGCGTTGAAGTCGCCGGTCACCACCACCGGTGTCGAGCGGTCGAACTCGGCGATCTTCTGGCCGAGGAACACAGCGGACCGCTCGCGCGCGTACTGGCCCAGGTGGTCGAAGTGGGTGTTGAGGACGTGGAACTCCCGTCCGCCGACGGCCCGGTCATGGAAGCGGACCCATGTGACGATCCGGGGGAGCGCTCCACCCCAGGTGTTCGAGCCGATGACCCTGGGCGTGTCGGAGAGCCAGTACGTGTCGTGCTCGACCGGGGCCAGGCGCCGTGTGTCGTAGAAGATCGCTGTGGACTCGTCGTGGCTGCCGCCCTCGCGGCCGGTGCCGATCCAGTCGTAGTGCGGTCCGAGGTCGGCGTGGATGTCACGCAGTTGCTGGTAGAGGCCTTCCTGGGTGCCCATCAGGGTAGGGGCCTCCTGACGTAACAGCCGGCGCATCACCGGGCGGCGGGCGGCCCAGCTGTTGGGTTCGGCGGTGCCGGCGAAGCGGAGATTGAACGTCATGACATCGAGTCGGCGGTTGGACGGCTTGGCGGCGGAGGCCGGCAGCGTGCCCATCAGCGGCACGGTGACGGCGGCGGCCATGGCGGTTCTGAGGCCCATGCGACGCGTCATTCTGTGGGTGTCCGACATGTTGTTCCCTCCCGACGGGACAGGATGAATGTTCGAACCGGAGTGCGGTAGAGGGCGTAGGGGTTCTCGGCGCCTTGAATGAACGCGGTGGCTCATGCTGGGGACGGGGTGTTGACCGTCCGGAAGCTTCATGGATAACTTCGCTCTACGGATTGTTGATTCCGTAGAGCGGAAAAGTGGAGGGTGTGGGATGGGTCACGGCCAGCAGGAGCAGGTGGCGACGAGCCTCGCGGGTGCCGTCAGCGAGGAGATCAGCGCCTCCCTCGCGCCGGTCGACGCCGAACTGGAGCGCCGCTACCCCGGAGACCCCGGCACCCGCCAGCCCGTGCACACCGTCTACGTCCCCGGTGACGCCTTCGCCTCCGACACCATCCGTTCCTGGGGCGAGAAGGCCCTCGCCGCCCTCGACGAACACGCCCCGGACGCCGCGTCCTTCGCCGCCGTCCTCGGGTTGTCCGACGACCTCGCCGAGCCCGTCTACGCGCGCGTGCGCGCCAAGCTGGAGCACCAACCGATCGAGGACCTGCGCGTCGACTTCGAGGACGGCTACGGCCCGCGCCCGGACGCCGAGGAGGACGAGACGGCGGCCCGCGCGGCACGACTGATCGCCGAGGCGTACAAGAACGGCACGGCGGCCCCGTACATGGGCATCCGCATGAAGTGCATGGAGGCGGTCGTCCGGGACCGCGGCATCCGGACCCTCGACATCTTCCTCACGGGCCTCATGGCGGCGGGCCGCCTGCCCGAGGGACTGGTGCTGACCCTGCCGAAGGTGACCTACGCCGAGCAGGTCACCGCGTTCGTCCGGCTCCTGGAGGCCTTCGAGAAGGCACACGGACTGGACTCCGGCCGAATCGGCTTCGAGATCCAGATCGAGACCAGTCAGTCCATCCTCGCCACCGACGGCACCGCCACCGTCGCCCGTATGATCCAGGCCGCCGAGGGCCGCGCCACCGGACTGCACTACGGCACCTTCGACTACAGCGCCTGCCTCGGCGTCTCCGCCGCCTACCAGGCGAGCGACCACCCCGCCGCCGACCACGCGAAGGCGATCATGCAGGTCGCGGCCGCGGGCACCGGCGTACGGGTCTCGGACGGCTCCACGAACGTCCTGCCGGTCGGTCCGACGGCGAAGGTCCACGACGCCTGGCGACTGCACTACGGCCTGACGCGCCGGGCGCTGGCCCGCGCCTACTACCAGGGCTGGGACATGCACCCCGGCCACATCCCCACCCGGTACGCGGCCGTGTTCGCCTTCTACCGAGAGGGCTTCGAGCAGGCTGCCGGCCGACTCGCCCGGTACGCGGGCCGGGTCGGCGGCGACGTCATGGACGAGCCGGCCACCGCCAAGGCGCTCAGCGGCTATCTGCTGCGCGGTCTCGACTGCGGCGCGCTCGACATCGCCGAGGTGGCCCGGCTGACGGGTCTGGCCCGGGCCGACCTGGAGGCGTACGCGGCGCCCCGGCGCGGTGACCTGACCGTTCCCACGAAGTAGCACGAAGCAGGCGGAGACGTAGCGGCCCTGTCACGGTCGCAACCGCCGGCTGAAGTCGTCACTCCTGCCCCGTAGTCTGTACGGCACGCATTGACGTGTTCACAGGAACGGGGCAGCGGTGTCTTCGGGGGAGACCAACGGAAAGGGCCAGGACGAAGCCGGTCGGCTGCTGGCCGGGCGTTATCGTGTCGTGGCCCAGCTCGGTCGCGGCGGCATGGGTGTGGTCTGGCGGGCCGTCGACGAGGTCCTCGGCCGTGAGGTCGCCGTCAAGGAACTGCGCACCTACACCGACGCCGACGGCCCGGAACTCGCCGATTTGCGGCTGCGGATGCAGCGCGAGGCCCGTGCCGCGGCCCGGGTCCGGCATCCCGGCGTCGTCGCGGTGCACGACGTGGCCGAGGTCGACGGGCGTCCACTGATCGTCATGGAGCTGGTCGACGGGCCGTCCCTGGACGCCGTGCTGCGCAAAAGCGGTCCCCTCGACCCGCGTGAGGCGGCCGGCATCGGCGCCAAGGTCATGGACGCGCTGGCCGCCGCCCACGAAGCCGGCGTACTGCACCGCGATGTCAAACCCGGCAACATCCTGCTCGACCGCTCGGGCCGCGTCCTGCTGACCGACTTCGGCATCGCCACGATGGACGATCCGGGCGACGGCTCGGCCACGAACCTCACCCGCACCGGTCATCTCGTCGGCTCCCTGGACTACATGGCCCCCGAGCGCGCCCAGGGTGCCGATCCGGGACCGGCCTCCGACGTGTGGGGCCTGGGTGCCACGCTGTACGCGGCGGTCGAGGGGGCCTCGCCGTTCCACCGTACGTCGACGTTCTCCACGCTCACCGCGATCGTCGGCGAACCGCTCCCCGAATCCCGCCGTGCCGGCCCCCTCGGCCCGGTTCTCCAGCGCCTGCTGGACAAGCGTCCCGAGGCGCGCCCGGGGGCGGGGGAGGCACGCGGGCTGCTGCAGGCGGTGGCGGACGGGGCAGGGTCGGACAGGCCCACGACTACCTTGCGGGGTACGGCGGGTTCGGCGGGGCGGGCCGAGACGGCCCCCGACGTTCCGGCGGCGCCGGTGGCATCGGCCGGTCTCGGGCCGACGGACCCGACGAGGCCGGGGTCGGCGGCGGGATCCGGATCGCACGGGGCTGAGCAGGCCCAGGGGCCCGGTGAGCACGAAACGGCGGGGACCGTGGCCGCGCAGCCGACCGCGCCCGCGGCGGCTGTAGAGCCCGGAACTCCGGGGCAGGGCGCTGCGGGTGCTGCGGGTGCTGCGGGGCAGGCCGGGGCGCCGGCGCCGTGGTGGGTGACGTCCGCCTCTCAGGACGGTGCTCCCGGACGGACCGGTCTGCCGGGGCAGGGCCCCGGCGCGTTCGCCCCTCAGGCCGGTGGTCCGGGGCAACCCGGGCCCTCGGAACACCGCCCCGGAGCGTTCGTCGCCGCTCCGGGACAGCCCGCGTCTCCGGCTTACGGTCACGGTGCGTCCGCGCTCCACGACCCGCTCCCGCCGGGCCCCATGACCACCGCGCCCCGGCCCCGCCGCAAGGGCCGCGCCCTGCTTGTCGCCGCGGCCGTCACCGTTGTTCTCGCGGGGGCCGGAACAGCCGTCGCCATGCTGAACAACTCGGGTGACGCCGAGGCCGACGCCCGTCCGTCCGCGACCGCCACCACGGCGACGGCCTCCACGTCCGCCCGTACCGACGCCGACCGATCCAGCAGTCCCGGGCCCACGGACGGGAACGACAAGAAGACTGCGAGCGCGAAGGGGACGTCCGCCGACGACGGGGGCTCCAAGCCCACGAGCCGTGCCTCCGCGTCCGCCACGGCCAACTCCTCCGGTGGTGGCACCTCAGGGGGCGACGGCTCGGACGGTTCGTCCGGCGGCAGCGGTTCAGGCGGCAGCGGCTCCGGCGACGGCGGCACGACCGGGGACGGCGGCTCCAGCACCCCGGCCCCGGCCTGCACAGCCATCGGCGGCGGCAAGTACAACTGCACCGTCTGGAAGACCGCCACGTCCTACACCGCCTCCGGCGCCGAGGCCGGCGTCCTCAACGCGGGCACCAACTACTTCTACTGCCAGTCGAACCTGGGCCGCCGCGAGACCTCGGGCGAGTGGACCAACGTCTGGTGGGCGAAGACGGACGACGACAGCGGCAACACCGGCGTCTACGTCAGCGACGTCTACCTCAAGGGCGGGAACAACGACGAGCCGGTGCCGGGACTCCCGGTCTGCTGAACCGTCACGTACCGCTCCAGGCCGGACTCCGTGACCCGCTTCTCGTCGGCGAACAGCCGGGTGCCCGCCGCGCACAGCTGACGGTCGGCGCGGGCCCGTGCCACGAACTCCTCCGGCGTGACGCCGAACAGCTGACGCAACCGGGCCGACCCCACGAGGAGTTCGGCCAGCAGCTCCCGTTGGCCGGGGTGGGTGCGCGCAGCGCCGGTGCCGTCGTGCAGGACGCCGTGGCGGTTGACGTAGGAGTGGACACCCGGCAGGGGCACGCCGCCGGGCAGTTCGACCCGCACCTCGGGCGCGGGCAGCCAGGCGCGCCCGTAGTTGCCGTTCGGCAGCGGCACCCCCTCGCTCGCGTCGATGATCGCCAGTTGCTCGGGGTCCAGCCAGATGACGAACAACTCCCGTACGGTGTCCGGGGCGTGGAAGGGAGACGCCGACACGTATCCCATGCGGCTCACGTGCGCGGACACGCCCACGTCGACGCCGGTCACCCGTGTCTTCACCATCGGGATCGGCGAGGTGATCCCGAACTCGGCCATCTTGTGCCGCAGCTGGCCGGGGCTGGCGTTGGAGCCGACCGCCAGGACGGGCGCGCGGTCCTCGTACCACCACCGGTCGCGGGGCAGGGGCACCAGCCGGTCACCGTCGAGGAGCGCGGAGTCCGTCGGCCAGGCGCCGGGATACCGCAGCGGGTGATCGCGAGGTGCCTCGGCCAGACCGAGGGTCTCCAGGGCGAAGTCCTCCATGGCTGCTCAGTCCGCCGGCGGCAGCTCGCCCGAGCCCCGGGTGATCAGCCGGGTCGGCAGTTCGATCCGCTCCGGCGTCGGCAGCGTGCCGTCCAGCCGGCGGAACAGCCGCTCGGCGGCCGTACGGCCCAGCGTCGCAGCGTCCTGGGCGACGACCGTGACGCCCGGCTGCAGCAGATCGGCGAGTTCGATGTCGTCGAAGCCGACGAGGGCGACTCGGCGGGTGTGTTCGGCCAGGACACGGATCACGGTGACCGTCACCCGGTTGTTGCCGGTGAAGATCGCGGTGACGGGGGAGGGGCCGGAGAGCATCCCCTCGGCCGCCCCGCGCACCCGCACCGGGTCGGTGACACCCAGCGACGTCCAGGCGTCCGCCACCTCGATGCCGGCGTCCTCCATGGCGGCCCGGTACCCGCGCAGCCGCTCGGCGGCCGTGTGGATACGGGGCATGTCGCCGATGAAACCGATCCGCCGGTGGCCATGGGCGATGAGGTGGGCCACGGCGTCGCGGGCACCGCCGAAGTTGTCGGAGAGGACGACGTCGGCGTCGATCCGGCCCGCCGGACGGTCCACGAACACCGTGGCCACGCCCGCCTTCAGCTCCGGCTCCAGATAACGGTGGTCGTCACCGGCCGGGATGACCACGAGGCCGTCCACGCGCCGGGCGCACAGCGCCAGCACCAGTTCCTGCTCGCGCTCCGGGTCCTCGGCGCTGGAGCCGTTGATGAGCAGGGCGCCGTTGGCCCGGGCCACCTCCTCCACCGCACGGCTGAGGGGGCCGTAGAACGGGTCGGCGAGGTCCTCCAGGACCAGGCCGATGCTGGCGGTACGGCCCTTGCGCAGGACGCGCGCGCTGTCGTTGCGGCGGAAGCCGAGGGCCTCGATGGCCTCCCGCACCCGGTGCTCCGTCTCGGGTGTGACCCCCGGTTCGCCGTTGACCACACGGGAGACCGTCTTGAGCCCGACGCCGGCCCGCGCGGCCACGTCCTTCATGGTCGGACGGTTGCCGTACCGGCTCGTGGCGAGGCGGTCTGCTCGGCTGTGGGTGTCGGGCACGATACGGCGTCCTGTCCTGTAGTCGACGGGGATGCGGCGGTCCATGATTTTGTATGAGGATATGGCGTCGAGCATAGAGCCTGGACAACGTTGTCAGATGCGGGAGACACTGTCCACCGCAATCCGTCGGCCGGCGCCCCCACCGCGAGACCGGCCTGTCCATTCCTCAAGGTTGACCGGGGAGAACTGACACTGATGCACACCGACCTCGTGGCTGCGCTCGACATCGGCGGCACCAAGATCGCCGGAGCGCTGGTGGACGGCCACGGCCGGATCCTGCTCCGGGCACAGCGCGCCACGCCCGCGCAGGAGGACGGCGACACCGTGATGCGCGCCGTCGTGGAGACCCTCGGCGAGCTCACGGACTCGCCGTTGTGGGGACGCGCGGGCGCCCTCGGTATCGGCAGCGCGGGCCCGGTGGACGCCTCCACCGGCACCGTGAGCCCGGTGAACGTGCCCGGTTGGCGCGACTATCCGCTGGTCAGCAGGGTTCGCGAGGCGGCCGGAGGGCTCCCCGTCGAGCTGATCGGCGACGGTGTGGCCATCACGGCGGCGGAGCACTGGCAGGGCGCCGCCCGTGGTCACGACAACGCGCTGTGCATGGTCGTGTCGACCGGTGTGGGAGGCGGGCTGGTGCTGAACGGCCAACTGCACGCCGGGCCCACCGGCAACGCCGGGCACATCGGGCACATCAGCGTCGACCTCGACGGCGACCCGTGCCCGTGCGGCGCGCGCGGCTGTGTGGAGCGCATAGCCAGCGGTCCGAACATCGCCCGGCGCGCACTGGAGAACGGCTGGCGGCCCGGTCCTGACGGCGACACGTCCGCCGCCGCGGTGGCCGACGCTGCCCGGGGCGGCGATCCGGTCGCCGTGGCCTCCTTCCAGCGGGCCGCCCAGGCGCTCGCCGCCGGCATCGCCGCCACCGCGACCCTCGTCGAGATCGACATCGCCGTCATCGGCGGCGGGGTCGGCAAGGCGGGTGACGTCCTCTTCGAACCGCTGCGCAAGGCGCTGGGCGACTACGCGACGCTCTCCTTCGTCCAGCGCCTGACGATCGTGCCCGCCCAGATGGGCACGGACGCGGGGCTGGTCGGCGCAGCCGCGGCGGCGCTCGCGAAGCAGGCGGACACGGCAGCGGCGGTCTGACGCCGAGGCGGTGCGAGGCGCCGGCGATGTCGGCGGAAACGTTCACTTGGCGGCCGGGTCCGAAGACCCGGCCACCAAGCGCCGTCAGCAGCTCAACCGCGCGTCCGCCCAGTCCGCGTGGTCCGAGTCGATGCCGTCCCCGCCGTCGGTGACGACGAGCCGGACCAGCCGGGCGCCGGTGATGTCCGCGGTGAGCGGCTCGGCCGGCATGGCGTTGGTGAGGACGCCGGTGGACGCCACCTTGGTGCCGTCCGCCCAGACCTCGAAGGCGACGGTGCCGTTCGCGCCCTTCTCGTCGTCGACGCCGACGTCGGCGGTGACGGTCTCGCAGGCCGCGCCCGTGTAGTACTCGACGGCGCTCTCCGCGTGCACGCCGAGCCCCTTGGCGTAGACCACCCCGCCCATGGTGATCGGATGACCGTCGCCCGCGGAGCTCTCCCCGTTGCTGGTGTTGCGTTCCACGGGACCGTAGCCGTTGGCGGCCGACAGCCACGGAAGGTCACCGAGTTCTGAGGTCCCCGTCGGCGGCGGCACCACCACGGTCGCGGTGAACGGCAGGACGTTCTCGACCCGGACACCGGCCGGTGAGCGGTAACTCGCCTTGAGCGTCAGGTCGTACGACCCCGTCGGCGTCCCCTGTGGAGCGGTGACCGTCCACGTCGTGCGCAGCGAGCGGCCCGTGGACAGGGCTGCGGAGGTGGTCGGCGAGGTCGGCTTCACAGCCCAGCCCCCCGGGCCGGACAGCCGTACGGAGACCTGCCCGGCCGGGGTGCGTCCCAGGTCGGTGACGGTCGTCGTCAACGGGGCCCGCGTGCCGGCCTGGACCAACGGACTGCCGTCCAGGCCGAGTTCGACGGCGGGCGGGTGCTGGGTCCACCTGCGGTCGGCAAAGACCCGTACGAGGACCGTTCCGTGCGCGGGGACGGTCGCCGAGATCGTGCCCGCCGTGTTGTAGCTCTTGTGCTGCCACAGGTCGCGCAGGGTGTACGCGGCGGCGTCGGGCAGGCCGAGGGCCGCGGCGGTGGTGGCGATGCGCTGCGGGCTGCCCGACTCGTTGAACAGGGCGACCGCGCGGCTGCCGTCCTTCATCTCCTTGGCGACGACCCAGCGTCCGCCCCCGGAGGAGATGACGGATCCCTGCTTGCCCAGGGGGTCCTGGTCGACGGCGATGACCTCCTTGTTGCCGAGGATCTCGAAGGTCTCGTCGGAGACCGTGCGCAGGTCGCTGCCGATGAGCAGGGGGGCCGCCATGACCGACCACATCGAGAAGTGCGAGCGGTACTCGGTGGCCGTCATGCCGCCGTTGCCGACCTCCAGCATGTCGGGGTCGTTCCAGTGCCCGGGGCCCGCGTGGGGCGCGAGGGGCAGGTTCTGCTTGAGGATCGAGAGCATCGAGCCCCAGGTGTCGCTGATGTCGCCGGTGGTGCGCCACAGGTGGCCGACGTCGGCGGCCCACTCCCAGGGCTTGTTCTGGCCCCATTCGCAGATGCTGTAGACGATCGGTCTGCCGGTCGCCTTCAGGGCGTCGCGCATGGTCGTGTAGCGCAGCTTGGCGTCCACGCCCTGGTTGTTGCAGTTGTCGTACTTGAGGTAGTCGACGCCCCAGTCCGCGAACTGCTGGGCGTCGCTGTACTCGTGGCCCAGCGCACCCGGGAAGCCGGAGCTGCTGCACGTCTTCGTGCCAGCGCTGGAGTAGATGCCGAGTTTGAGACCCTTGGAGTGCACATAGTCGGCGACGGCCTTGATGCCGTTCGGGAAGCGGGCCGGGTCCGGGACGAGCTTGCCGTCCGCGTCCCGGGCCGGCAGGGCCCAGCAGTCGTCGAGGTTGACGTACTGGTACCCGGCGTCCTTGAGGCCCTTCTCGACGAAGATGTCCGCGATGCCCTTGACCATGGACTCATTGAACTCGGCCCGGCAGTGGGTGGAGTTCCAGTTGTTGAAGCCCATGGGCGGGGTGAGGGCCAGGCCGTCGGCCAGGGCGGGTGACGTCGGCCCCTCCTCGTCCGCGACGGCGGGGGCCCCGGACACCGCGAACAGCAGCACGGTGAGTGCGGCGACCGTCCTTCGGCGGGTTGTGCGGGTGTGAAGGTGACGCATCGTTACGTTCCTCCGAACCGGCAGAAGGTGCGATGACGGCATGTACGCGTCATTCGGTGTGGGTTAAAGGTAGGACCTGTTGGACTGTGGTGGAAGAGAGCGGCGCGCGTAGGGCAGCGTGACCCATTCCGTCCGGCGACGTTGATCAGGCCATGAAGAAGCGCAGCATGCTCGCCATCGCCTCCCTCGCCACCGGCTTCGTCGTCGCGGCAGTCACTCCCTCGCACGCCCTGGGTGAGGACCTCGACCACGTCGACGTCGACAAGACCCTCAGCACCCTCGACCACACCGTCGCCGGCGACAGTCCGGACGGCGTGGACGGGACCGCCCTCGGGGGGAACGGCTGACAAGGCCTGCGCGGACCGCGGCACCGGGGCCCCTCTGGACGAGGGGCCCCGGTGCCGCGTTCGTGCGCCCTCATCTGCGGCTGGTTTCCGTGGCAGGGTGGAGCGGGCAAGCCTCAGGGGGCCCAACAGAAGAGGGGGAGTCCGTGATCGTCTGGATCAACGGCGCGTTCGGTGCGGGGAAGACCACCGCCGCACGGGAACTGATCGAACTGATCCCGAACAGCACGCTCTTCGACCCCGAGGACATCGGCGCGGCGGTCGTGCGTCTGCTGCCGCCCAAGCACCTCACCGAGGTCGGCGACGTCCAGGACCTGCCGATCTGGCGACGTCTGGTGATCGACACGGCGGCCGCGATGCTCGCCGAGCTCGGCGGGACCCTCGTGGTCCCCCTGACCCTGCTGCGCCAGGAGTACCGCGACGAGATCTTCGGCGGCCTCGCCGCCCGCCGGATCGCCGTCCGGCATGTTCTCCTCGCTCCGGCGGAAACGATCCTGCGCGAGCGAATAGCCAGGCGGGAGACCCCGCCTACCCTTCCACCGGGCGAGATGGGGCAGGGGCATTGGGCGTACGACCACATCGCGCCCTACCGGGCAGCCCTCGCCTCCTGGCTCACCGCCGACGCCCACCTGATCGACACCGGCGCGCTCACCCCGTACGAGACGGCCGCCCGCATCGCCGAGGACCTCGGCGCCGGGACCGTGCCGGTGTGCGACATCGTGCAGACCCCCGAGCCCAGCGCCGAGACCGTGGCCGCCGGGGTCCTTCTCTTCGACGAGCAGGACCGGGTGCTGCTCGTCGACCCCACCTACAAGGCCGGCTGGGAGTTCCCCGGCGGTGTCGTCGAGCCCGGTGAGGCGCCTGCCCGGGCCGGTGTGCGCGAGGTCGCCGAGGAGACCGGCATCCAGCTGGAGGACGTACCGCGTCTCCTCGTCGTCGACTGGGAGCCGCCCGCGCCTCCCGGATACGGCGGACTGCGCCTCCTCTTCGACGGCGGCCGGCTGGACTCCGCCCGGGCACAGGCGGTTCTGCTGCCCGGTCCCGAGCTGCGCGGCTGGTGTTTCGCCAGCGAGGAGGAGGCCGCCGAGCTGTTGCCGCCGGTGCGCTACGAGCGGTTGCGGTGGGCGCTGCGGGCCCGGGAACGCGGGGCCGCGCTCTACCTGGAAGCCGGGGTTCCGTTCGGCTGACGTCCGGGGGTAGGCCCCGTCGGCATGCGGTGCCGACGGGGCTTCGCCATGTTCGAGGCATGTTCGACTCAGGCAAGCGGAGGGCGAGAACAAGCCAAGGGAATCGTCGCGATACCTCCATATGAGAGCTAACGAAACGTCCCGCCCTCGTCAACTCTTGGCAACGAGCGCAAACAATCCGCTTTCGGTCATTTTCTGCCTTGACCGGACTCTCGGCGTGTTGCGACAGTCCGCTCAGTCTCACGGCGCCGACAACGGCCGGCGACCGCCGTCTCTCCCCCGGAGAACGACAGCCCCATGACGAGACCCTGTCCGCCGGCGACGGCGAAAACTCCGCGCCGACCCCAGCACATCCCCGGGACGTCCGCACGATGACGACGCAACAGCAGCCGATGCCCGCCGACACCGGCACCACCCAAGCCGGTGAACCGTCGCCGCACCCGCGGAGCGACGACGCGGTCATCACCGGGCGTTCGCCCGCCCGTATGGCCTGGCGGCGCATCAGACGGGACAAGGTCACCCTGATCGCGTTCGTGATCACCGTCCTGTTCATCCTGGTCGCGCTGCTGGCTCCGGTCCTGACGGCGACCACCGGCTGGGGGCCGATCACCCCCGACGGCAAGGCGATCGACCCGGACACCGGCAACTTCCCGCGCGGCGCGCTGGGCGGCATCGGCCTCACCCACCTGCTGGGGGTCGAACCGGGCACGGGCTACGACCTGTTCGCCCGGATCGTCTACGGCCTGCGCACCTCGCTCCTCGTCGGCTTCGCCTCGGCCGTGCTGTCCACCGTCGTCGGTGTCGTGGCGGGCCTCGCCGCGGGGTACTCCGGCGGCTGGGTCGACTCCGTGCTGTCGCGGATCATGGACGTGATGCTGGCCTTCCCGCAACTGCTGTTCATCATCGCGCTGACCCCGGTCATCCAGAACGCGATGCAGACCAACAGCCACGGCGGCACCGACGAGAACCTCCGGCTGCTGGTCCTCGTCCTCAACATCGCGGTGTTCGCCTGGGCCTACACCGCCCGGCTGGTGCGCGGGCAGGTCCTGTCGCTGCGGGAGCGGGAGTTCGTCGACGCCGCGCGGATCATGAGCGCCGGCCGGTGGCACATCCTCTTCCGCCAGCTGCTGCCGAACCTGTGGGCGCCGGTCCTGATCTCCTTCGCGCTGGCCGTCCCCCAGAACATCACCACCGAGGCGGCCCTGTCGTACCTCGGCGTGGGTGTCATCCCGCCCAATCCGGACTGGGGAGCGCTGCTGTCGGACGCGTCCCAGTACTTCCTCCAGGACCCGATGTACCTGTTCGTCCCCGGCGTCCTGCTCCTGGTCCTCGTCCTCGGGCTCAACCTCCTCGGAGACGGAGTCCGGGACGCCCTCGATCCCCGCGCGGCCCGCAGCTGACGCGGTCCCCCTCAACACCGGCACGCACGGCCCCACTTGGGTCGCACCGCCGAGCCGTAGAAGAACGGAGTGTTACCCAATGACGCGCAGAAGGCGCTCGATCGCGCTCGCGGCCACCGCCGTGGCGATCGCCCTGGGGGCCACCGCATGCGGGGGCTCCTCCAGCACCACCGGGAGCGGCTCCCCGACCAAGGGCGGCACGCTGACCGTCCTAGACCACGCCGACTTCGACCACCTCGACCCGCAGCGCGTCTACACGACCGAGGGTTCGAGCATGGACCAGGAGCTCGTGCGCACCCTGACCGGATGGGACGAGACGGGTTCCCAGCCCAAGCTCGTCGGCGATCTGGCCACCGACACGGGAACACCCAGCAAGGGCGACACGGTGTGGACCTTCCACCTGCGCAAGGGCGTCGTGTGGCAGGACGGCACGGCGGTCACGGCGCAGGACGTCAAGTACGGCGTCGAGCGGGCCTTCTCGCCCGACATCAACGGCGGTCCGCCGTACGCCAGTCAGTGGCTGGTCGGCGGCTCCTCCTACAAGGGGCCCTACTCGGGCAAGGAGCTCGCCTCCATCCAGACGCCCGACGCGTCCACGATCGTGTTCCATCTCGTCCAGCCCGTCGCGGACTTCAACGAGACCACCGCCATGCCCGGCTGGTCCGGGGTGCCCAAGGCCCACGACACGGGGTCCACGTACGACACACACGTCTGGTCCGACGGGCCGTACATGATCAAGTCGTACACCAAGAACAAGGAAGTCGTCCTCGCCAAGAACACGCGCTGGAAGCAGTCGACCGACCCGATCCGGCAGCAGAACGTCAATGAGATCGACGTGAAACTCGGCCAGGACCAGTCGGCGATCGACCAGCAGATCAAGTCCGACGCCGGCGCCGCCCAGACCTCGATCATGCAGTGGCCGATCGCGGGCTCCGACCTCACGACGATCTCCAGCGACCCGTCACTGAAGTCACGCCTCTACAAGATCCCGGCCCCTGGCATCAACTACCTCGCGATCAACACCACCCGGGTCAAGGACCTGAAGGTCCGTCAGGCCATCGAGGACGCGATCGACAAGACGACCGTCCGCGGCGCGTTCGGTGGCTCGGCGTACGGCGACTACGCGAGCACCATGCTCAGCCCCGGCATCGACGGCTACCAGAAGTTCAACCTCTACAGCACCAACCCCGCGGGCGACCTCACCAAGGCCCAGGCGCTCATGAAGCAGGCCGGGAACCCCAAGATCACCATGTCGCTGGCGGTGGAGAACACCACGACCGAGGAGCACTTCGCCGACGCGGTGAAGGCCTCGCTCGGGAAGATCGGCATCACCGTGAACATCACGCCGATCGACGCGGCGAACTACTTCAGCACGATCGACAACGTGAAGAACCAGTACGACCTGAGCTGGGTCGACTGGATCGCGGACTGGCCGAACGCCTCCACCGTGCTGCCCGTGCTCTTCGACGGACGGCAGATCGCCAAGCTGCCGCAGTCCAACCAGGACCTGGCCTACCTGAACGACCCCGCGGTCAACGCGCAGATCGACAAGATCGCCAAGATGACCGACGTCAAGCAGGCCGACGCCGCCTACGGCGCTCTGGACGAGCAGATCATGAAGGACGCCGCGGTGGTCCCGCTGATGTACATGAACTTCAGCGAACTGGCGGGCTCCAAGGTCGGCGGGGTCATCCCGGACCCCATCCTCGCCGAGCCCAGCCTCGTCCACGTGTACGTCAAGAGCTGACCCACCCCACCTCGGCCCGCCGGCGGTCCCCGGCCGGCGGGCACCCCTCTCACGTCAGGGTCCAGCACGACATGGTTCGTTACCTCATCCGGCGCCTGCTGGCAGCGGCCGCGATCCTGCTGGTGATCACCGTGATCACCTTCGTGATCTTCTTCGCGCTGCCGTCCGACCCCGCGCTCCTGGCCTGCGGCAAGACCTGCTCGCCCTCCCGGCTGACCGAGATCAAGCATTCGCTCGGGCTCGACCAGAGCTTCCTCACCCAGTTCTGGGAGTTCTTCAAGGGCCTCTTCGTCGGCCGGGACTACGGAGACCAGAGCCTGCGCGTGCACTGCGGCGCGCCCTGCCTCGGCATCTCCTTCCAGACCGACACCCCCGTCCTCAGCACCCTGCTGGGCGACTTCCCCGCGGACCTCTCGCTCGGACTCGGCGCCGCGGTGTTCTTCCTGGTCCTGGGCGTCGGCCTCGGCACGCTCGCCGCCGTCCGCCGGGGCAAGGCCGCCGACAAGGCGGCGGTGGGACTCGCCCTGCTCGGTGTCTCCGTGCAGATCTACTTCGTCGGGCTGCTGCTGCTCTACCTGTTCGTCGACAAGTGGCAGATCCTGCCCGCCTCCGGCTACACCCCGATCACCCAGGACCCGAGCGCCTGGTTCGAGGGCCTGATCCTGCCGTGGGCCACCCTGGTCATCGTCTACCTCGCGATGTACACCCGCCTCACCCGCTCCTCCATGCTGGAGGTCTTCGCCGAGGACTACATGCGCACCGCCCGGGCCAAGGGCCTGTCCAGCGGCAAGGTCGTTCTCAAGCACGGCCTGCGGGCCGCCATCACCCCGATCCTGACCATCTTCGGCATGGACGTCGGCTCGCTGATCGGCGGCTCCGCGGTCATCACCGAATCGGTGTTCGGCATCAACGGCATCGGCAAGCTCGCGGTCGACTCGGTGCAGAACTCCGACCTGCCGGTCATCCTCGGCACCACGCTCTTCGCGGCCACGTTCGTCGTGCTCGCCAACGTGGTCGTCGACGTGGTCTACGGCCTCGTCGACCCCCGTGTCCGCCTCGCCTGAGCCCCCTCACCGCAGCAAGGAAAACCCGTGTCCCTCCAGACCTCACCGCAACCGGCGGACGTCGATCCCGCGGCCGCCCCCTTCCTCGACGTACGGGACCTGCGCGTGCACTTCCCGACTGAGGACGGGATCGTCAAGTCCGTCGACGGAGTCTCGTTCACCCTGGACAAGGGCAGCACCCTCGGCATCGTCGGCGAGTCCGGCTCGGGGAAGTCGGTCACCTCGCTGGCCCTGCTCGGGCTGCACAAGGGCACACGCGCAGTCGTCTCCGGGGAGATCCGGCTGGACGGCAGGGACCTGGTCGCCCTTCCGGAGCACGACATGCGCGCCCTGCGCGGCCGGACCGTCTCCATGATCTTCCAGGACCCGTTGTCCGCCCTGCACCCCTACTTCACCGTCGGCGCCCAGATCGCCGAGGCCTACCGGGTCCACCACAGGGTCTCGAAGAAGGAGGCCCGGGAGCGTGCGGTGGAGATGCTGAAACGGGTCGGCATCCCGCAGCCCGAACGCCGGATCCGGGACTATCCCCATCAGTTCTCCGGCGGCATGCGCCAGCGCGCCATGATCGCCATGGCCCTGGTCTGCGACCCCGAGCTGCTCATCGCCGACGAGCCGACGACGGCCCTGGACGTCACCGTCCAGGCACAGATCCTGGATCTGATCCGGGATCTCCAGGAGGAGTTCGGCTCCGCCGTCATCCTCATCACCCACGACCTCGGCGTGGTGGCCGACATCGCAGACGACATCCTGGTGATGTACGGCGGCCGCCGTATCGAGTACGGCACCGTGCACGATGTACTCAAGGAACCCCAGCACCCCTACGCCTGGGGGCTGTTGGAGTCGATGCCGCAGATCACCGGGGACGTCGAACGGCGGCTGAACCCGATCGCCGGGTCACCGCCCAGCCTCATCAACCCTCCCGGAGGCTGCGCCTTCCACCCCCGCTGCACCTACAAGGGCTGGGTGCCGGAGGGGCGTTGTGCGACGGAGCGGCCCGAACTGGTGGCCGTCCCCGGCACCGGCCGGCACCTCGCCGCCTGCCACCTCACCCCGGAGACCAGGCAAGAGATCCGCGTGCGTACGGCCGCCGGGACCGCGCAGTGACCGCGGCGGACGAACAGGAGCATGCAGTGAGCACCACTCAGCCCGCCGCCGGCGAGCACCTGCTCGACGTCAGCGGCCTCACCAAGCACTTCCCGATCCGCCACGGCATCGTCTTCCAGCGGCAGATCGGCGCCGTGCACGCCGTCGACGGCATCGACTTCACGGTCGGTGCGGGCCAGTCGCTCGGTCTGGTCGGCGAGTCCGGCTGCGGCAAGTCGACGACGGGCCGCCTGATCACACGGTTGCTGGAACCCACGGCCGGGAAGGTCGTGTTCGACGGCGAGGACATCTCCCACACCCCGGAGAACCGGATGAAGGAGGCGCGCCGGAACCTCCAGATGATCTTCCAGGACCCGTACTCCTCACTGAACCCCCGGCACACGGTCGGCACGATCGTCGAGACGCCGATGCGGCTCAACGGCATCAAGCCGCCGCAGGGCCACAAGAAGCGCGCCCAGGAACTGCTGGAGACGGTCGGTCTCAGCCCCGAGCACTACAACCGCTACCCGAACGAGTTCTCCGGGGGCCAGCGTCAGCGCATCGGGATCGCCCGCGCGCTCGCGCTGCGGCCGAAGCTCATCGTGGCCGACGAACCGGTGTCGGCGCTGGACGTCTCCATCCAGGCGCAGATCGTCAACCTGCTCCAGGACCTGCAGCGGGAGTTCGGCATCGCGTTCGTCTTCATCGCCCATGACCTCGCTGTCGTACGGCACTTCTGCGAGCGGGTCGCGGTGATGTACCTCGGCAAGATCGTCGAGGTCGCCGACCGGCAGACGCTGTACACGCGGCCGAGGCACCCCTACACCCACGCCCTGCTGTCCGCGGTGCCCGAGGCCGATCCGGACGGCGTCCGCCGGCGCGAGCGCATCCGGCTCGCCGGGGACGTGCCCTCGCCGGTGGACCCGCCGTCCGGCTGCCGCTTCCGTACCCGCTGCTGGAAGGCCCAGGACAGGTGCGCGACCGAGGAGCCGCCGCTGGTGCGGGTGGCGGGGAACGCGGAGGGGCACCTGACAGCCTGTCACTTCCCGGAGGAGCCGAGTGTCGAGGCCCGCGGAGAGGACATCGTGCTCGATCCGGCCCTGACCGCACTGGAGGACAGTGCCTCGACGTCGTCGTGAGGGTATGGGGTGAGCCTGCTCTCCTGTTCCAGTCGCCGGTTGAAGTCGCCGACCACGACTGCCAGTCGGGCGTGCCGCGAGATGAGTGCGGCCGCCGCTGCGGGGATCTGCTCGGGGTGCCTGCCGTCGGCGCATGCGCGGATGAACTCCTCGCGATCGTCCCGGCCGAGGCCGTACTGGTCGACGACCAGCCAGTGCACCAGATAGGAGAGGGCGTAGGCGCGGTCGTAACCCTGGTGGCGGTCGTGGAAGTCGCGTTCCTGCGGGGTGAGTGGGAAGCGGCTCGACAAGGACAGCCCGTAGTCGGTCAAGTAGAGCCGGTGTCCGTCGGTGAGGATGTTGCCGAAGTGGGCGTCGAAGTGGATGAGTTGCCGCTGCTCACGGAGAAAGCCGGTGACGGCCTCGAGGCCCTGCTCCACGAGGGCGCAGGCCGACTCGGCGTTCTCCGTGCGCAGTTGGGCGGAGAACCAGTCGTGGAGGGTGTGCGGCACGTACTCCAGGAACAGGGTCAGGCTCGCGGACGCCGTGCGCAGGGCCTCGACGCGCTCGCGGCCACCGCCCCAGTAGGCCACGCACCGTTCCACGTCGGCGAGCTCGTCGGGGAGCGGCTGCGGGAGGCCGGGCAGCACCCGCCAGTGGTGCAGCAGCGGGAAGCCCGGAAAAGTGCCCGAGCGCACCCAGTCGGTCGTCATCTCGTGCACGGCCAGCTCACGCCAGGCGCCGAAGCCGGGGCTGCCGATCGCCCCGACGCCGTAGTGGAAGTGGGGCGGCAGGCCGAAGAGGTTCGCGGTGGAGCGGACGTGGTCGGGCTCGAGCTCGGTGGCGGAGAGCGGCACCTGCTTCACGAAGATCCGTGCACCGTCCACCTCCAGCAGGGTCGCCCGTCCGCCGATGCCGGTGCCTGCCGGCGTGCCGGATGCCACCAGGTCGGCGAGTGCGTCGTCGCTCAGGAGGGCGAGGGAGGCGGCGGTGTCGGCGTGGGCGCTGAGACGGGTGGGGGAGGCCATGGCCCCATGATCGGTCCCCCGTGGCCGCAACACGCGAGGTCCGGCCCGAGTTCCGCCAACTTCTCGAAGGAGTGCAGGGCTTGGGCCCGGTCGACGTTGAACACGCCGGGCATCACGTTCCCGTCGACAGGCGAGGCGGCCACGGCGTCCCCGGTGAACAGCACGTTGTGCTCGGCGAGATGGAGCGCGACACTGCCGGGCGTGTGCCCCGGGACATGGACGACCCGCGCCCCGCCGCCGAAGCCGAGCAGATCACCGTCGGACAGCTCGGTGAGCTTCGACGGCCTCGCGAACTCGTCCTGCGGCAGGTGTCGTAGGGCTTCCGCGTGCAGGGGGCGTTCCCAGTCCTCGAACACTGGTGGCGGGCCCGGTACTTCGCCTCGGACGACGGGCGCGTCCAGCTGGTGTGCCAGCACCTCGGCGCCGGTCAGAGCGGCCAACTCGCCCGCCCCGCCCACATGGTCCTCGTGGAAGTGGGTGAGCACGATCCGTCGTAGGCGCCCTGGTACGCAGGCGGCGATCGACGCGGCCGATCCGGCCGGGCCGGCGTCGATCAGTGTCGACTCGTCGCCGTCGCGCCAGAGATAGGCCTGGCCGACCGGGAAGCGCAGGAGGTGGAGGTGCGGGAGCAGCTCGATGACGTCCATGGGACGACCGTAGAAAGGCCCCCGTCCGCGGACGAGGGCCTTCTGCCGACAGCAGACCCGGCGGTTCAGCCCGCCGCGTAGTTGCGCAGGAACAGGGCCTCCGCCACCGACAGGCGCTCCAGCTCCTGCGGGGAGACGCTCTCGTTCACGGCGTGGATCTGCGCCTCTGGCTCGCTCAGGCCTATGAGGAGGATCTCGGCGTGCGGGTAGAGCGTCGCGAGGGTGTTGCACAGGGGGATGGAGCCGCCCTGGCCGGCGTACTGCATCTCCTGGCCCGGGTAGGCCACCGCCATCGCGTCGGCCATCGCCGCGTACGCCGGGCTGGTGGTGTCCGCGCTGAACGGCTGGCCCTGGCCGATCCGCTCGATGCTCACGCGCGCACCCCACGGAGTGTGCGTCTCCAGGTGGGCCTGGAGCAGCTTGGTCGCCTCGTCGGTGTCGATGCCCGGCGGCACCCGCAGGCTGACCAGCGCACGGGCGCTCGCCTGCACGGACGGGGTGGCGCCGACGACCGGCGGACAGTCGATGCCGAGGACCGTCACGGCCGGGCGGGCCCAGATGCGGTCGGCGACCGTGCCGTCACCGATCAGGTCGACGCCGTCCAGGACCTTGGCGTCCTTGCGGAACTGCTCCTCGTCGTACTGCAGGCCGTCCCAGGACGCGTCCGGGGTGAGCCCGTCGATCGCCGTCGTCCCGTCCTTCGCGCGCAGCGAGTCCAGTACGCGGATCAGCGCCGACAGCGCGTCGGGGGCCGCGCCGCCGAACTGGCCGGAGTGCAGGTTGCCCTCCAGGGTGTCGACCTGGACGCGGAGCATGGTCATGCCGCGCAGGGTGGCGGTGACCGTCGGCAGACCGGTGCGGAAGTTGCCCGCGTCGCCGATGACGATGGCGTTCGCGTCCAGGAGTCCGGGGTGCGCCTCGGCGTACCGCTCCAGGCCGCCCGTGCCCTGCTCCTCCGAGCCCTCGGCGATGAACTTGACGTGGACCGGCACCCCGCCGTTGGCCTTGAGGGCGCGCAGCGCGAGCAGGTGCATGATCACACCGCCCTTGCAGTCGGCGGCCCCGCGCCCGTACCAGCGGCCGTCGCGCTCGGTCAGTTCGAACGGCGGGGTCGTCCAGCCGGCCTCGTTCAGCGGCGGCTGCACGTCGTAGTGGGCGTACAGGAGGACGGTCTTCGCGCCCGCGGGGCCGGGCAGGTGGCCGTAGACCGACTGTGTGCCGTCCGGGGTGTCGAGCAGTGCCACGTCCTCGAAGCCCTCGGCGGTGAGCGCGTCCGCGACCCAGCGGGCGGCGGCCTCGCTCTCGCTCCTGGGGAACTGGCCGAAGTCCGCCACCGACTTGAACGCCACCAGTTCGGTGAGCTCCGCCTGCGCCCTGGGCATCAGCGAGGCGACGGTCTCGGCGACCGGATTCGACGACATGGGCACGCTCCTGGTGGGTGCGACGTTGTACCTGTGAGTGCCGTAGATCCTCCCACAGTGGTCTGTGGGCGGGCCCGCCGTAGGATGCGGGAGACAGGTGCGGCAACGGCTTGATCGGGAGCAGCAGACCATCGTGAGCAGCGAGAACTCTTCGGCGGACGACGCTTCGGCGGACGGCGTGCAGGACGACGGACAGCGGGTGTGGGACGTCGTCGTGGTGGGCGCGGGACCCGCGGGGGCCTCGGCCGCCTACGCGGCGGCGGTGGCCGGACGGCGTGTGCTGTTGCTGGAGAAGGCCGAGCTGCCGCGGTACAAGACGTGCGGCGGCGGCATCATCGGCCCCTCGCGGGACTCGTTGCCGCCCGGTTTCGAGCTGCCGTTCCGGGACCGGGTGCACGCGGTCACCTTCTCGAACAACGGCCGCTTCACCCGCACCCGGCGCTCCAAGCAGATGCTGTTCGGGCTGATCAACCGGCCCGAGTTCGACCACCAGCTCGTCGAGCACGCGCAGAAGGCCGGCGCCGAGCTGCGCACGGGCGTCACCGTCCAGCGCGTCGAGCAGCACGGCTCGTCGGTGCCCGACCGGCGTACGGTCGCCGTGGTCCTCCAGGGCGGCGAGACGCTGCTCGCGCGGGCGGTCGTCGGGGCCGACGGCAGCGCCAGCCGCATAGGAGCGCATGTCGGGGTGAAGCTCGACCAGGTGGACCTCGGCCTGGAGGCGGAGATCCCGGTACCGGAGACCGTGGCCGAGGACTGGAAGGGGCGGGTGCTCATCGACTGGGGCCCGATGCCCGGCAGTTACGGCTGGGTCTTCCCCAAGGGGGACACCCTGACGGTCGGGGTGATCTCGGCGCGTGGTGAAGGCGCGGCCACGAAGCGGTACCTGGAGGACTTCATCGGGCGGCTCGGTCTCGCCGGGTTCGAACCCAGCATCTCCTCCGGCCACCTGACCCGCTGCCGTGCCGAGGACTCGCCGCTCTCGCGCGGGCGGGTGCTGGTGTGCGGTGACGCGGCGGGGCTGCTCGAGCCGTGGACCCGGGAGGGCATTTCCTTCGCGCTGCGCTCCGGACGGCTCGCGGGGGAGTGGGCGGTGCGGATCGCGGAGGCCCACGACGCGGTGGACACCCGGCGCCAGGCGCTGAACTACGCGTTCGCCGTCAAGGCGGGGCTCGGCGTGGAGATGAGCGTCGGCAAGCGGCTGCTGACCGCGTTCGAGCGCCGTCCCGGCCTGTTCCACGCGGCACTGACGGGTTTCCGGCCCGCGTGGAACGCGTTCAAGGAGATCACCCAGGGTTCGACCTCGCTGGGCGAGCTCGTCCGGGGCCGGCCGATGGCCCAGCGGGCGCTGGCCGCGCTGGACCCGCGTCCCGCCGAGCGCGGGGCGGGCGGCGAGGCCACGTCCTGACCGGTCACTTGCCGACCGTGATCCGGAAGACCGGATGGTCGGTCGCGGCCGCGATGATCTCCCCGTCGGAGGACTTGGCGGTCACGCCCTGGAAGTACTGGTTTACCTCCCAGCCCCACTTCTCCAGGTAGGTCCGCAGGATCGGGAGCTTCTCCGTGTCGGGGAGCTCCACCGCGGTGAACTCGCGCACCTTGCGGCCGACCCGCAGCTCCCCGCCGCCGGCGGCCCGCATGTTGCGCACCCACTGGGAGTGACCGCGCGCCGAGACCAGGTACTGCCCGCCCTCGTACGTGTGCGGGTTGACCGGGATCCGCTGCATCTGCCCGCTCTTGCGGCCGCGCACCGACATCTCCGCGGTACCGGCCAGGCTGAAGCCGTGCCGGGCGAGCCAGCCGATGACGCCGTTGAGGCGGACGTTGAGCGGGCTGCCCTTGAGGTAGTACGGCTGCGACATGGTGACCCCCATCAGATGTGCGAGAGCGGTGCTCTCGCTTTCGTGAGGACCAGTCTGCACGGATCGTCGGCACAAAGCAAGAGCAGTGCTCTCGATTGTGTGCACTGCTCTGTCTCTGTGGGACACTGGCCCTATGAGCACCGCACAAGGCGCCCGGGCCCGGGCCCGGATCGAAGTCACCGCCGCCATCAAGGACGAGGCGCGCCGGCAGCTCGCGGCGGAGGGCGCGGCGAAGCTCTCGCTGCGAGCCGTGGCACGTGAGCTGGGGATGGTCTCCTCGGCGCTGTACCGCTACTTCCCGAGCCGCGACGACCTGCTCACCGCGCTGATCATCGACGCGTACGACTCCTTGGGGGAGAGCGCGGAGCGGGCGCACGAGGCGGTGGCGGGGGCGGGCCCGCTGGAGCGCTGGGTCACGGTGTGCGAGGCCGTGCGCCACTGGGCACTGGAGCATCCGCACGAGTACGCGCTCATCTACGGCTCTCCGGTCCCCGGCTACACCGCCCCCCGGACGACCGTCCCACCCGCCGCCCGCGTGGGCCTCCTCCTGATCGGCGTCCTGCGCGACGCCCACCAAGGCCCGGGGGGCCTGGAGGAACTGCACCCGGTCCCCGAAGACCTTCACGCCGAGGCCGACCGCATCGCCGCCGACCTCGCCCCGGACCTTCCGCCCGAGGTGGCCGCGGCCATGGTGGCGGCCTGGGCCCAGCTCTTCGGACTCGTCGGCTTCGAGCTCTTCGGCCACTTCAACCGGGTGGTGGAGGACCGGGAGCCGTTCTTCCGGCACGCGGTGGGTGAGCTGGGACGGGGCGTGGGGCTGCGGTAGAGGGTGTGCGGCCCGGCCGTGGACACACTGGATGCCCCGGGCCGTCGTACTTCGCCGGGAGTACGCGTGATCACCGCGCTCGGGGGACGCCCTGGCCGGGTCGGGGCGTCTAGCGTGGCTGTCATGGACGGTGAGCAGGGCGTACGCGGGGAAGAGCCGCCGCGGTGGCGAGGGCACGGGGCGTCATGGTGGCGGCGTTCCGGCGAGGGGCAGGGCGCCCGCCGGCCGTGGCCGTCCACCCTGCTGCTCACGTTCTTCGTGCTCGCGGGGTCGAACTACGCGGCCCGGCAGCAGGCCGGCGAGCGGGCCGACCTCGACGCGTTCGCACGGGTGCTGCTGGTGATCGGTGCCGGGCTGCTGCTGTGGCGGCACCGGCGGCCGGTGCTCGTCGTCTTCGGTACGGCGGCTGCCGCGATGGTCTATCTGGGGGCCGGGTATCCGTACGGGCCCGTGTTCCTCGCCGTCGCCCTCGCCTGCTTCAACGCCATCGTGGCCGGGCACCGCAAGGCCGCCTGGACCGCGCTCGGCATGCTCTGGGCCGGACACGTCCTGGTGGCCCACTGGCTCTACCAGTGGCTGCCGCCCTCCGGGGACTCGGCCGCCCCCTGGGGGCAGGAGGGGGTGATCGCCGCCTGGGTCGTCGCGATCGTCGCCGTCTCGGAGCTGGCCCGGACCCGGCGCGAACAGTGGGCGCGGGACCGCGCCGAACGCGCCCGGGCCGCACAGCGCCGCGCCGACGAGGAGCGGCTGCGGATCGCCCGCGAGCTGCACGACGTGCTCGCGCACAGCATCTCCGTCATCAACGTCCAGGCCGGCGTCGGCCTCGCTCTCCTCGACACCGACCCCGAACAGGCCCGCACCGCGCTCACCACCATCAAAGCCGCCAGCAAGGAGGCGCTCGGCGAGGTGCGCCAGGTGCTCGACACCCTGCGCACCCCGGGTGACGCGCCGCGCGCCCCCGCGCCAGGCCTCGACCGGCTGCCCGAGCTGGTGTCCCAGGCGGCGGGCGCGGGCCTCACGGTCGAGCTGGAGGGATCGGCGCCGGGTCTGCCTCCCGGCGCGGACCTCGCCGCCTTCCGTATCGTCCAGGAGGCGCTCACCAATGTCGTACGGCACTCGGGATCGCGGCACGCGCGGGTGCGGCTCGAACCCGACGGCGGTGCGCTACGGCTGCGTATCGACGACGACGGACCCGCGACCGGAACCGACGCGGGCGGCAGCGGCAACGGCCTGGCCGGAATGCGGGAGCGGGCCGCCGCACTCGGTGGCACGATCGAGGCGGGCCCGCGTCCCGACGGAGGGTTCCGGGTGCTCGCCGTACTGCCGCTCAAGGTGATGGCCAAGGAGGACGACCGGTGATCCGCGTACTGCTCGCCGACGACCAGTCACTCGTGCGGGCCGGCTTCCGGGCCCTGCTCGACGCGCAGCCGGACATCGAGGTGGCCGGTGAGGCCTCCGACGGCGAGGAGGCGCTGGCCAGGGTGCGCGAACTGCGGCCGGACATCGTCCTGATGGACATCCGGATGCCGCTGCTCGACGGCCTCGCCGCGACCCGGCGCATCACGGAGGACGACGCGTTGAAGGACGTGAGGGTGGTCATGCTCACCACCTTCGAACTCGACGAGTACGTCTTCGAGGCGATCCGTTCCGGCGCCTCCGGCTTCCTGGTCAAGGACACCGAACCGGAGGAACTCCTGCGCGCCGTACGGGCCGTGGTCGACGGCGACGCGCTCCTCTCGCCGGGCGTGACCCGCCGTCTCATCGCCGAGTTCGCGGCCCGCTCCAAGGAACCCGCGGCCGAAGGCGCCCTCGCCGAACTCACCGAACGGGAACGGGAGGTGATGGCCCTGGTCGGCATCGGCCTGTCCAACGAGGAGATCGCCCGCCGCCTGGTCGTCAGCCCCCTCACCGCCAAGACCCACGTCAGCCGCACGATGGTCAAGCTCGGCGCCCGCGACCGCGCCCAACTGGTGGTGCTGGCCTACGAGTCGGGGTTGGTGCGGCCGGGCTGGCTGGGCTGAGGGCTCTGCTTCCGGAAGCGCACGAGCACACTGATCACCCGGGCGACGAAGACCACGGGCGCGATCGTGAGCCCGATGCGCAGCAGCAACTTCTCGACGGTTCCCGGCAGTTCGAACAGCAGCGCCGGTCCGGCCACCGCCCCGAAGAGCACGGCCGCCGCGAACAGCGCACTGCACAGGGCGTATCCGGTCTCGACGGTGATGGCGTCCTGCTCGGCCTTGTTCCGGCGTCCCCCGTGAGTCTCCACCCTTGAAGTCTCACAGCCGTGTGCCCGGCGGAGCAAGCAGCTCGGCCGGGCACACGGTGTCGGAGGCGTCCCCCTAGTCGCGTACGGTGACGCGCTCCGCCTCCTGCACAGTGGACTTGACGACCACGACGGACCGCTGCGGGCGACGCGGGGCGCGCAGTCCCGTGAGGGTGATCAGCAGCCCGGCCGCAGCGATGGCCGTGACCACGACAAGGCCGGGGCGGTAGCTGTCGAGGACGGCCTGCGGGGTGGCGTTCTCGGGGGCGCCCGCCGTCACCACGGCGGTGACGACGGCCAGGAAGATCGCACCGCCGACCTGGACCGAGGTGTTGAGCAGTCCGGAGACCATGCCCTGCTCGTGGTCCTCGACGCCGTTGGTGGCCTGGATGTTGAGCGACGGGAAGACCAGTGCGCAGGCGGCGCCGATGAGCAGCATCGACGGCAGGATCGCGGCGGCGTACCCCGGGTCCAGGTCGACCCCCAGGAACAGTGCGTAACCGACGACCATCAGTGCGAAGCCGGCCGGGATCAGCCGCTGAGTGCCGAACCGGTCGACGATCGAGCCGACCTTCGTCGAGGACACCGCCACCAGCGCGCCCGCGGGCAGGAAGGCGAGCGCGGTGTGCAGCGCCGACCAGCCGAGCAGTGACTGCATGTACAGGGTCACGAGGAACTGGAAGCCCACGTACGAGCCGAAGAAGGCCATGGCACCGAGCTGGGCGCGGATCTGGGTGCCGGAGCGCAGCACGCCGAGCCGGACCAGCGGACCCGGCGAACGCCGCTCGACGAGGACGAACACCGTCAGCAGTACGGCCACGGCGAGGAAGGACAGCAGGGTGCGGGCCGAGGCCCAGCCGGACTCCGGAGCCTGGACGACGGTGAAGACCAGCAGCAGCATCGAGGCGGTGCCGAGAACAGCGCCGGGGATGTCGTAGCCGTTGTGGTCCTTCTCGCGGGCGCTGCGCGGCAGCAGCCTGAGTCCGGCGACGAGCGCGATCAGCGCGATGGGCGCGGGCAGCAGCATGGTCAGCCGCCAACTGGCCTCGGTGAGCAGGCCGGACAGCACCAGGCCCATGGAGAAGCCGGTGGCGGCGCAGGTGGTGTAGATGGAGAGCGCGCGGTTGCGCAGCGGGCCCTCCGGGAACGTCGTGGTGATGATGGACAGGCCCGCGGGCGCGGTGAAGGCCGCGCTCAGGCCCTTGATGAACCGGCTGGCGATCAGCAGCGGGCCCGAGTCGACGAGGCCGCCGAGCAGTGAGGCGACCGCGAACACGCCGAGGGCGATCAGGAAGACCTGGCGCCGGCCCAGCAGGTCGGCGGCCCGGCCGCCCAGGAGCAGGAGACCGCCGTAGCCGAGGATGTAGCCGCTGACGATCCATTGCAGTGTGGAGGTGGAGAGGCCCAGGTCGGCGCCGATGGACGGCAGCGCGACGCCGACCATCGACACGTCCAGCGCGTCCAGGAACATCGCGGCGCACAGCACCAGCAGGGTGCCCCAGAGCCTGGGTGTCCAGCGGACCGCTGAGGAAGGGTCCGTGGGGGTGGTGAGCGGAGAGGTCATGCCGAAGAGATTACATGCGCATGCATCGGATGCAAGCGCATTTAATTCTGATGCAATAATTCTTCTTCTCTGCTACGGTGCCGCCCATGGCGGCGAAGAAGCCCGAGCAGGAGCTCGCGGAACAGTGGCGGGACCTCCTGGCGCTGCACGCGCGCACGCAGTGCGAACTGGACCGTGCTCTTCATCAACACGGCCTGTGCGGCAGCGACTTCGAGGTGCTGGACGTCCTGGCCGACGGCGGCTGCGCCTACCGCGTGCAGGAGATCTCCGAGCGGGTCCATCTGAGCCAGAGCGCGCTGTCGCGACTGATCGCCCGGCTGGAGAAGGACGGGCTCGTCGAGCGCGGCATGTGCCCGGAGGACCGGCGGGGCGTGCAGGTGTCCCTCACATCGAAGGGACGCGCGTTGCACGGCGACGCCCTGCCGGTGCAACGCGCGGTCCTGACAAGGATGTTGGAGCCGTCCTAGTGCTGCACCGCACAAGTTCCGCCGATGGCTGTCGGGCGGTGAGGTGTTTGTTGATGGCGTCGATGTCGAGGCGGTCACGCGTGGTGCGGGTGCCCCACGGTTGCCGCCACGATGAGCGACGCGGTGTTGCTGAGGCCGGGGTGTTCCCGGTTTGTGTATCAGCAGGGTCGTTGCCCGCCTGACCCAGCCGCCCGCCGGACTCACTGCTGACCTGGCCCGGCCGGTGGAGGGTCAGTGACCGGCGCCGGCCTTGACCGCTTTCGTGGCGAAGTAGCCGGAGAGCCAGCCGGCGGTGGCCTCCGAGTGGTGCGGCGCCTCGGCGAAGCCGGTGATGGCGAAGCCCGCCGCGATCTGCCCGCCGAGCTGCTCGGTGAGCGTGTGGCTGTACTCCACCGGCGCGTCGAGGCCCCACAGCCGTTCCCGCTCGGCGGGCTCCAGGTGGGTGAGGTCGCTGTAGGGCAGACGGTGGCGCACCACCAGCTCGCCGCGCGCCTCCAAGGACTCGGCGTCGAAGAGGTAGACGTCCGGGTTGAGGAAGCCGGACAGCAGCGTCCCGCCGGGGCGCAGCACGCGGTGGCACTCGCGCCAGACCGGCGCAAGCTCCGGGATGAACAGGTTGGAGACCGGGTGGACGACAAGGTCGAACGAGGCGTCCGGGAACGGGCTCAGGTCGCGCGCGTCGCCGAGCACGGTGCGTAGGTCGAGCCCCTCCCGCGCCGCGACCATCTCGTCCTGCGCCAGCTGGCGGGGCGAGTTGTCGAAGACGGTCACCCGCGCGCCCGCCGCGGCCAGCACCGGACCCTGCTGCCCGCCGCCGGAGGCGAGGCAGAGCACGTCGCGACCGGCGATCTCCGGCGGGAACCAGGTCGGGTCGACCGGCTGGTACCCGATCAGGACGATGGACCACTGGCCGGCCCGCGCCTTCGCGATCACCTCGGGGCCGACCGGGCGTGACCACTCGTTGCCCTCCTCCACCTCGCGGTCCCAGGCAAGGCGGTTGTGCGCGACGGGGTCGACGGGAGTCTGGCTCATACGCCGTACCCTAGTTGCTCTGTACCGCACAAGAGTTGCTGCACCGCACAAGTCCCGCCGATGGCTCGGGCGGTGAGGTGCTGGTTGATGGCGTCGGTGGTGAGGCGGTCGGGATCGAAGGTGCCGCCGATCCAGTCGAGGAGTTCTTCGTGCTGCTCGTGCTGGGGGTCGGTGATCGCGGCGAGGAAGTCCGCGTAGCCCCAGGGGCCGCCGCGGTCCTCGGGTGGGCAGGCTCGACGGCCGGTCAGGCAGCGCGGGTAGGTGGCACCTGGCGCGGTGGACAGGACCTTCTCCACCTCGATGTGGTGGACCCAGTCGTCGCCGACGTCATAGGTGCAGCTGACGTGTCGCCGACGGTGGGAGCGACCGTATCCAGCGGGGGCCTTCCGCTCGTCGCGGTGACCGGGTTCGCTGTCGCGTAGCCCGTCGTCGCCGGCCGGGAGGGTGAAGAGGTGCATGTGGTGGTTCTCCCAGCCCGTCGCGGGCTGGATCGCCAGGTGCAGACGGGCGAGTCTGAGGTCGGCCGGGACCTGCAGCCGCCGCCAGATCGGCGGGTGGATGTCGGCCAGGGTGACCTTGATCTGACGGACGGAGTCAGCGGGCATGGCACTCTTCCCTCGCGGCTGCGGGCTCGTCCCCGGTCTGGCGGGGTCGACCGTCGTAGTTCCAACGGAACGGACAAGCCGTCTCGTTGTGGACGATGGCGAAGTCGCTGACCTTCTCAAGCAGGTCGGTGCGGGAGGAGAAGTCGCCGTGACGCAGGACGGCGCGGGCCGGCAGGGAGAAGGAGATCTCCACCTGGTTCAGCCAGGAGTCTTGCTCGGGGGTGTAGTGCGGCACGATCCGCGGATGCCGCTTCAGCCACGCCCGGATGGCCCTGGAAGTGTGCGAGGAGCCGTTGTCCAGGATCAGATGGATCGTCAGCCCGGCTGGAACGCACCGCTGAAGCCGGGCCAGGAACCGGATGAAGTGCGCGAGTCGTTGCGCTCCAGCTCCTCCATGACCACCTGACCGGTGTGCACGTCCAGCGCGACGGTGACCGAGACGGTGCCGTGGCGGATGTACTCGCATTCCCGCCGCCGCACCCGTCCCGGGCCCGGCGGCCGACCGGGATGCTTGCGCGAGCGGGCGGCCATCGCGGTCTTCTCGTCCACTGACAGCACCATTGAGCCCGGCGGGCAGATGCGGTAGAGGGCGCATACCTCGGCCGCCTTGGCGAAGAACTGCGGGTCGGCGGGCCGGGTCGGCCAGCCTCGGACCCGGTGCGGCTTGAGCCGCAGCTCGGCCAGGATGCGTCCGACCTGGGAGGCGGAGATGCCCGTGTCCGCCAGATGATCGGCGATCAGCCGATGCGACCCGCCGTCACAGGGGTGCGGCGGCGTGCTGGTGGCCGCCGCCACGACCCGCAGCCTCACCTGCGGCCCGTAGACCGGCGGCCGGCCCGAGCGGGGCCGGTCCTTCTGTCCGGCCATTCCCTCCCGGGCGAACCGGTCCCGCCATCGCACCACCGGCGAGACATCTACCCGGACGATCTCCGCCATCCGCCAGGCCCGACAGCCACCGGCCGCGAGCAGGACTGTGTGAGCCCGCCGGGCATCGCGCTGCGGCGTGGTATCGGCCCGTACCCGTGCCTCCAGCACACGCCGATCATCAGCGTCAAGCACCATGCCCGGTCAACGAGCCGATGGCCATCGCGGAACGTCCGCGGCGCAGCACTAGCCCACGGCGGACTTCTCCCGCCACAGGCCGGCGACCGACACGTCCCCGGTCACCCGCGGGAACGGCAACCGGTTCCACAGCGCCAGATACAGCCGGGCGGCGGGCCCGGACACCTCGCAGTCGGCCTTCCCCGCATCGCCGTACTCGGCCGCGGGCGGTTCCTGCGTCAGTCGTACGGTCCACACGGCGCCGTCCGTGTCGCTCGCCCGCACCCGCAGCACCCGGGGCTCGTCGGCGCGGACCCTGCTCTTCGCGCGGGCGTGGAAGCCGCGCAGCAACTCGTCGATGCCGTCGGCCGCGAAGTCCCGGCCGAGCTCCTCGGAGGTGCCGCCGCGGGCCGCCTCCGCGTCGAAGCGGTGCACGGCTGTCTCGTGCGCCTGCCGCCGGGCCCAGAACGCGAGCGGCGACGGGGCCGGCAGGAACTGGAAGCACTGCAAGCCGGGGTCGGCGGCGCCGAGGGCACCGACCAGGAGGCGGTGTCCCTCGCGGAACCAGTCGAGCAACTCCGCACCGTCGAGATCGGGCCGGTCGGGGAAGGGAACGGGGTCGGAGTGTCCCTCGGCCACGAACGCGGTCGCCCAACGGTGCACGGTCCCCGTGTGCTTCAGCAGGTCCCGCACCTGCCAGTCCGGGCAGGTCGGCACCTTGGCGTCCGGTCCGGCCTGCTCGGCGGCCGACGCGAGCAACAGGCCTTCCCGGTTCAGGATGTGGATGAACTCGGCAGTCTCCATGGACTGAGTGTGCCCCAGGGCGATGCCCTGCTCGCGCGCCTTCCACACTTCGTCGTCAGGGGATGACATCGACCAAGTCACCAGTCGCGGGCGGCCTGGAGCAGGTGGTCGCGGACGAGCGCCACGTGCGGGTTGCCGGAGGTGCCGGGCCGCTGCACCAGGAAGCTCGTGTTGAGGGGCGGGTCTTCGGGGTCGTGGAGCAGGACCAGGGTCCCCGAACGCAGCTCCTCGACGCACAGATAACGGGGGAGCACGGTGAATCCGGTGCCGCCGACGACCGCGGCCTTGACCGCGTTCAGGTCCGGCATCGTGACCGCGGGCTGGCGGACCAGACGTCGGCCGAAGACGTGCCGCCAGTAGCGGCGCACGATGGGCAGATCGTCGGCGTAGGCGACGAGCGGGACGCCGTGCAGCGCGGGCGCGACGGACGCGGGGGCGCTCAGCCGCTGTGCCCAGGTGGGAGAGGCGACCAGCACGAACTCCTCGTCGTTGAGGGGCACGGCCGTCAGGGTCCGGCCGCGCGGCCGGAACGTGGCGATCACCAGGTCGTGGCGGCCCGCGCGCAGGTCGTCCAGGAGCGGTTCGGTCAGACCCGGCGTGATGCGCAGCCGTACCCCTTGGTCCACCAGGGGCGCGAGACCGGGCAGGACGCACCGGGACAGCAGCTCGGCCGGGCCGGCGAGATGCACCGGCTCCGCCGGGGCGTCCTCCCTGTCCCCGGCGGGCCCTGCCACCATGGCGAGCGAGTCCAGGGGCTGCACGATCCTGGCGGCGAGCTCGTCCGCGTAGGGCGCCGGGGTCACGCCCCGCGCCCGGCGCTCGAACAGCTCGCGGCCCAACCGCCGCTCCAGAGTGCGGATCTGGGTGGTGACCGTGGGCTGGGACAGGCCGAGCAGAGGGGCGGCGGCGGTGAAGGAGCCGGTGCGGTACACCGTCAGGAACGTCCGCAGCAGGTTCAGGTCCAGCGGGACGCCGAAGGTCTGCCCCGGCTCCTCGAAGCCATTGGTGTTCCTATCCCTCATATGCCTGAGCCTATTGGATTTCTATGGCAGGGCGGGACTACGGTCTCACCATGTCGAAGATTCTCTTTGTGATGACCGGTGCCGACCACTGGACCCTGGCCGACGGCACCCAGCACCCCACCGGCTTCTGGGCCGAGGAGGCCGTCGCTCCCTACGAGGCATTCAAGGCCGCCGGACACGAGATCGTCGTGGCCACCCCTGGCGGTGTCGTGCCGACCGTGGACAAGGGCAGCCTCGCGGCCGAGGTCAACGGCGGCCAGGAGAACGCCGACCGCATCGCCGGGGTGCTCGCCTCGGCCGCCGAACTCCAGCAGCCGGTACGGCTGGAGGACGTGAACCTCGACGACTACGCGGCCGTCTTCTACCCCGGCGGCCACGGACCGATGGAGGACCTCGCGGTCGACGCGGACTCGGGCCGGCTGCTCACCCTCGCCCTGGAGAGCGGCAAGCCTCTCGGTGTCGTCTGCCACGCCCCCGCCGCCCTGCTCGTGGCGACGAAGGCCGACGGCTCCAACGCGTTCGCCGGGCGCCGGGTGGCCGCCTTCACCAACGCCGAGGAGACCCAGGCGGGCCTCGCCGGCAAGGCCAAGTGGCTGCTCCAGGACCGGCTCACCGAGGCCGGCGTCCAGGTCGACGTGTCCGAGCCCTGGGCTCCGCATGTGATCGTCGACGGCAACCTGGTGACCGGGCAGAACCCGGCGTCCTCCGCGCCCCTCGCCGTCGAACTGCTGAAGAAGCTGGACTGATCCCTCGGGCTCAGACCCCGAGAGCGGGCAGCACCACGGCGTCGGTGCAGGTGCCGACGAAGGCCGGGTCGGCCGACGCCCACCCCGCACGGGCAGCCTCGACACGGGCATCGGGATCTTGTACGACGCCCTCGCCGAGACCTGCGACAGCCCCCGGCCGGCTGATCGCGGCCCGCTGCACCTTCGAACGTCGCGGAGACCTTCACGACCCCGGTCGCCTCCTTCAGTACCTACGTCGCGTGCCTCCGTGGCGTCACCGTGCGTGGGGTCCGGGAGGGGTTCCTCGACCTGTTCCTGCGCGGGGTGCGTGCCCGAGCGCGGGGCCCGGCCCTGAAGGACAGGGGGCCGAGCCTCTGAGGCTCCTCAAGTCGCTTGGCGGACACGGAACATGGCCGTCACGATGAGCCGCATGTCGGGAATCGCGGGACTGAACAAGAAACACAACTTCGTGCTGCTCGTCCGGGACACGGACGTCGTCGGAGCGGCCCTGCGCCAGGCACTGGCCGAGGCCCCGCCCGAGGAACGCCCCGGGCTGGAACGCGCCCTGGCACTCGTCGAGTCCACCGCCGCCGCCACCGAGACCGAGCTGCGCGCCCGCTGGGTCCGCTCCCGGTGGGCCGCCGTCGGCTTCACGGGCGACATCACCTCGGTCGCGGCGGTACGGGCACTGCGCAAGGCGGAGCCGAAGCTGAGCCTGTTGGCGGCCGTGGAGTTGCAGAAGGAGGCGGTGGCCCATCCCGAGTGATCCGGCGGGCCTGCGCCTGTGCGCGCATCAGCCCGCCGCGCGTCGGGTCAGCAGTGCGATGACCGCGGCGGTGGCGGCGAGCGCCGCGACGCTGGTGAGGGCGGCGGGGAGGGAGAACCAGTCGGCCATGAAGCCGATGGCGGGCGGGCCGAGGAGCATGCCGCCGTAGCCGAGGGTGGAGGCGATGGCCACCCCGTCGGGCCCGGCCAGCCTGCCCGCGCGCTCGACGGCGACGGGGAAGAGGTTGGCGAGGCCGAGCCCGGTGATCATGAAGCCGAGCAGTGCCGCCCAGACGGCGGGGGCGAGGGCGCCGAGCAGCATGCCGAGGGCGGCCGTGGTGCCGCCGCCCACGAGCGTGCGGGTCTGGCCGAGTCGTTCGAGCAGCCTGGTACCGGTCAGCCTGCCGATGGTCATGGCGAGCGCGAAACACGAGTAACCGACCGCGGCGACGCCGGGTGTGGCGTCCAGGTCGTGCTCCAGATGCAGGGCGCTCCAGTCGGCCAGCGCGCCCTCGCCGTAGGCCGTGCACAGGGCGATCAGGCCGAAGGTGATGACCAGACCGCGGGTGCGGGTGCCCCGGCGGCGGGGCGCGGACGTCTGCCGGGGCACCTCCTGCGGGGGTGTCGGGGCCGGGATGCGCAGCAGGGTCCGGCCCGCGACGGCGGTGACGAGCAGTCCGATCACGGTGAGGCCGAACAGGTGCCGTGTGGGGGACAGGGCTCCGGCGACCAGCCCGCCGAGCCCGGCACCGAGCATTCCGCCCAGGCTGAAGGCGGCGTGGAAGCTGGGCATGATGGGCCGCCGCAGAGCGCCCACGAGATCGACCGCGGCGCTGTTGAAGGCGACGTTGATGCTGCCGTACGCGGCGCCGAAGACCAGGAGTACGGCGCCGAGTGCCACCGCGGAGTGGGTGAGCGGCGGCAGCGCGACGCTGAGGGAGAGCAGGACGGCGCAGACGACGGTGACCCGGTGGGTGCCGTAACGGCGGCAGAGGCGGCCGGTGAGCATCATGGTGATCACCGCACCGGCCGAGACGCCGAGGAGGGCGAGGCCCAGGGCGCTGGCGGAGGCGCCGGTCTGTTCCTTGATCGCGGGGATGCGGACGACCCACCCGGCGAAGACGAAGCCGTCGAGGGCGAAGAAGACGGTGAGGGCGATACGGAGTCGGGTGAGGGTGTCGTCCGGCACGGTGATGCGCGTACGCATTTTGTTTATGAGCGGCACAAAGTGATCGTAGGCGTGTGCTCGATTGTCGGCAAGGGTGTTCGAGTGAGCGGGGGGTGTGGGGGTGGCCGCGGCGGACGTGGGAAACAGGTCCGGCCGTCGGGCCCGACGATCACCACGGGCTTGAGGCCCACCGCCGTCAGATCCGCACCCCCTGCATGCCAACTTCACCCGGTTGCTCGCGAGTCCGGTGCGGTGACTTGGATGCTGGAAAGCACGGAGCTGCCAGGCGGTTGGCTCAGGGGCGGTTCCTCGAGGGCGAGAGGAGCGCTCCTGGTGGTGCCTGGTGCACGGGGTGTCATGGCCGGGGCAGGGCCGGTCGAGGTCGCGCGGCTCGGTGGGCTGTGGCGGGTGACCCGGCCCTGGCATCCGGGGGTTACGGCCGTACTTACGCAGTTGTGTCGGCTACTGGGAAGCGGTGGCCACACCGTACGAGGCACGGTTGGTGCCGACGGGGCGCGCGACCCTGTTGATCAGTCTCGCGGAGCCGTTCTCACAGGTACGCCGGCTGGGCGTGCCGGACGCGGGCAGTGGGAACATCGGGTCGCTGGTGGTAGGGCTGGAGGACCGGCCCGCGACCTGTACGCATCCCGGCGGCCAGGAGGCGACCCGGGTGGAGTTCACGCCACTGGGTGCGTACCGGCTGTTCGGCCTGCCGATGGGCGAGTTGACGAATCTGGCCGTCGAGATCCGGGACGTTCTGGGGCCCGAAGCCGGGGTGTTGGTGGAGCGGATGGCGGCCACTCCTGACTGGACCGCCAGCTTCGACCTGCTGGACGCGGCGCTGCTCGCCCGGCTCGAGTACGGCCCGCGGCCCACGCCCGAGGTGGGACGCGCCTCTGCCAATTGCTCGCCGGCAGCGCGGAGGCGATCCCGATCACCCGTATCGCCGCCGAAGTGGGGTGGAGCAAGGGGTACTTGACCTGCCGGTCCACGCAGCAGATCGGACTCACCCCCAAGGCGTCCGCCCGGGTGCTGCGCTTCCGTCACGCCGTGGCGTTGCTCGGTCGCGGGGCCACGAGTCTGACCGAGATCTCACGGTCTGCGGCTTCTACGATCAGGCGCACCTCAACCGTGAGTTCCGGGCCATCGCCGGGACCACGCCCGGACAGATGGTGTCCTCGCGACACGTGGAGGGGACGTTGGCTCTCTCTGGCTCTCTCCACGAGTGCAAATTTGTCCAAGACCGCGTCGAGTGCGGGCCTGTAGCGTGCGCGCTTGAACAACCGGCGGCCGGTCGGATGGCACGGGGGACCGTCCGACCGGTCGGCCCGCGCCGTCCGAGGCCGCAGAGGAAGCCGCCCGGCCAGGACACGTCCATCGGCTCAGGAACCGCACTGGCCGTCTCCCTGTGGCAGCGGGGCGGTTGAGAATCCGCGCAGGCGTTGCGGCCCAAGTGCGTCGCGGCGGCTGAGCGCTCGTCGCCCTCCGGCGCGACGTTCTCGATCTGCCGACCACGGAGACGACCCACCAGGCCGGCGGTCACCTGGGACGAGTTCCTTCTTTCCGCGGTCGGTGGGCGCCTGCGCTGGTGGGCCCCGGTACCCGACTGTCTCCACCTCCACAGCGGTGACTTCACCGTCGAGGTTGCGACACCGTACGCCGGCACCCCGCCGACGGAGCGGTCACGGGGAGGACGGCCACCTCGCCGACGTGGGCCTGCGCTACGAGCTCGTGATCGACCGGACGGTGCGAGGGCTTCAGGTGGTCCGCGGTGGGCGTGCGGTCGCCCCGCTGGAGGTGCTGTCACCGAAGGTGCAAGAGGTCGTGCGGCGGGGATCTGGTCCATATCGGCGCCCAGGGACGCGAAGCTGCATGGACACGCGGCTCCGCCTCAGCCTGCCCGCAGCCAAGGGGCCCCCTACCCGCGGAACGGCACCGCCGATTCGATCTTCGAACGAATCTCCCGCATCACCGCCACAATGCGCCGCTCATGCTCCGCTGTGAGCCGGGACACCGGCACCGAGCAACTGATCGCATCGACGGCCGGCGCGTCGTACCGCAAGGCGAACCCGAAGCCGGCGATGCCGACGACCGTCTCCTCCCGGTCGACCGAGTAACCACGCGCCCGTACCTCCGCGAGATCGGCCAGCAGAGTGGCCCGAGCGATATGGGTGTTGGCCGTGAGCGCCCTCAACGGCTCGTCACCGAGCGGGAGGTCGTCGTCGGCACGCTCCGCGAGCAGTGCCTTGCCCAGTGCCCCGGCGTGCGCGGGCACCCGCCGGCCCACGCGGCTGATCGTGCGCAGGTACTCGTGCGACTCCCGTGTCGCGAGGTAGACCACGTCCGAACCGTCCAGTCGCGCAAGGTGGATGGTCTCGCCGAGCGCGTCCGACGCCTCGTCGAGATACGGCCGCACCGCGCGGACGTACAGGTCGCTGTCCAGATAGCTGGTCCCGGTGAGCAGGGCGCGGATCCCGACGCTGTAGAGGGATCCGGTCGCGTCGGTGCGGACCCAGCCGCACTCCACGAGGGTCTGGAGGAGGGCGTACATGCTGCTGCGCGGCACCCCCAACGCCTCGGAGAGTTCGCGCAGCCGCGCGGGCCGCTCGCCCCGCGCGGCGAGCAGCTCGAGCACCGCGACGGTACGGACCGCCGACTTCACCTCGGGTACGCCTGCGCGCTGCGACATGGGCCGATCGTAAGGCGATTCGTGCAGACCCATTGACCCCCGGTGATCTGTCCATCTAGCCTCCGTCCTCATATGTAGACAACGTCTTTGTATGAGGATCGCGTTCAGCAGAGTGACTTCAAGGGATGCTCCGGTGAACTCTCCTCATCGCACTGCCAGTTCAAAGGAGAACTGACACATGCCACTCGTCGTGGTCGGGATCAGCGTCCTCGTCCTGCTCTTTTTGATGACGAAGCTGAGACTGAACGGCTTCGCCGCCCTCCTCCTGGTCGCCGTGGGTGTCGCCCTGGTACGCGGCATCGGCCTCGAGGACATACCGGACGTCCTCTCCGAGGGCATCGGTGACCAGATCGGCGACACGATGCTCACCATCGGGCTCGGCGCCATGGTCGGTCGTGTGATGGGGGACTCCGGCGCCGCGCAACGGATCGCCGGCAAACTCCTCGACGTCTGCGGCCCGCGCTGGGTGCAGGTCGCCATGGTGCTGTCCGCGATGCTCATCGGTGTGACGATGTTCTACGAGGTGGCCTTCGTGATCATCGTGCCGATCGCCTTCACCCTCGTCCGGGTCACCCGGGTGAACCTCCTCTGGGTGGGACTGCCGATGTCGATCGCCCTGTCCACCATGCACAGTTTCCTGCCGCCCCACCCGGGCCCCACGGCCGTGGCCGCCACCTTCCACGCCTCTGTCGGACTGACCCTGTTCTACGGCCTGTTCATCGCGGTCCCGGTCGGCGCGTTCATCGCGCTGCTGTGGCCGCGCCTGCCGTTCGTCCGGCGGATGAACCCCGAGATCCCCAAGGGCCTGGTCAGCGACCGGGTCTTCGAGGAGGAGGAGATGCCCGGCATGGCCTGGTCGCTGGCGGTGGCCCTGCTGCCCGTCGTGCTGATCGCCGGTGCCGCGGTGACCGACCTGGCCACCTCGGGGGACAGCGCCGGGCTGCACTTCGTCGCCTTCATCGGCTCCGCGCCGATCGCCCTGCTGCTGACGCTGCTCGTGGCCGTCTGGGTCTTCGGGCCGCGCATGGGGCGCAGCCTGGCCGAGGTCAGTACCTCGTGCAAGGAGGCCGCCCAGGCCATGGCGATGATCCTGCTGGTCATCGGCGCGGGCGGTGCCTTCAAGAACGTCCTCGTCGAGGGCGGGATATCCGACTACATCAAGGACGCGACCGACGGCTGGTCCATCTCGCCGATCATCCTGGCCTGGCTGATCGCCGCGATCCTGCGCGTGGCCCTCGGGTCCGCGACCGTCGCGGTCGTCACCGCCTCCGGCGTGGCACTGCCGCTGCTCGCGGGAAGCGGGGTCCACGCCGAGGTCATGGTGCTCGCCGTCTCCTGCGGGTCGATCGCCTTCTCGCACGTCAACGACCCGGGCTTCTGGATGTTCAAGGAGTACTTCAACCTGTCCGTCATCGACGCGATCAAGGCGCGCACCACGTACACGACGGTACTCGCGATCCTGGGCCTCGGCGGTGTACTGGTGCTGGAACAGGTGCTGGACGCCCTGAAGGTCTGACCTCTCCCTCATCACTCGTCAGAAGGACCGCCTCGCCATGAGCCAGCCCGTCGTCACGAAGTTCTCCGTCTATCCCGTCGCCGGCCGGGACTCCATGCTCCTGAACCTCTCCGGTGCCCACGCTCCCTACTTCACCCGGAACGTCGTCGTCCTCGAGGACTCCGAGGGACGCACCGGCCTCGGCGAGGTGCCGGGCGGCGACGGCATCACGCGCACCCTCCGCGACGCCGAGCGGCTGGTCGTCGGTGCCCGTGTCGGCGACTACAAGCGCGTCCTGCGCACTCTCCACGACACCTTCGCCGACCGTGACTCGGGCGGCCGCGGTGCCCAGACCTTCGATCTGCGGACGACCGTGCACGCGGTCACCGCCGTCGAGTCGGCGCTTCTGGACCTGCTCGGACAGCACCTCGACGTCCCGGTCGTGACGTTGCTCGGCGACGGCCGGCAGCGCGCTGCCGTACGGGTTCTGGGATACCTCTTCTACGTCGGCGACCCGGGCCGCACCGACCTCGACTACGTCCGTGAGCCCGGTGCGGAAGCGGAGTGGTACCGCATCCGGCGCGAGGAGGCACTGACCCCCGAGGCGATCGTCCGCCAGGCCGAGGCCACCTACGACCACTACGGCTTCCGTGACTTCAAGCTCAAGGGCGGTGTCCTGCCGGGCAGCGAGGAGGTGAAAGCCGTCCACGCGCTCAAGGAGCGGTTCCCCGAGGCCCGGATCACCCTCGATCCGAACGGTGCCTGGTCCCTGCGCGAGGCGGTCGAGCTGTGCCGTCCGCTCGTCGGCACGCTCGCCTATGCCGAGGATCCGTGCGGTGCGGAAGGCGGTTACTCGGGCCGGGAGATCCTCGCCGAGTTCCGCCGGGCCACCGGGCTGCCCACCGCGACCAACATGATCGCCACGGACTGGCGGCAGCTGACCCACGCCCTGGCCCTGCAGTCGGTGTCCATCCCGCTCGCCGACCCGCACTTCTGGACCATGCAGGGCTCGGTCCGGGTCGCGCAGCTGTGCCATGCCATGGGGCTGACCTGGGGCTGCCACTCCAACAACCACTTCGACATCTCGCTCGCGATGATGGCGCACTGCGGTGCCGCCGCCCCGGGCGAGTACAACGCCCTCGACACCCACTGGATCTGGCAGGAAGGCCTGGAACGGCTCACCGTCGAACCGCCGCGGATCACCGGCGGCGAGGTCGCCGTCCCGGACACGCCCGGTCTCGGGGTCCGTCTGGACATGGACCGGCTCCTCGCGGCACACGAACTGCACGAGCAGGTCGCCTCGTCGGGGCGCGACGACGCCGTCGGGATGCGGTACCTGGTCAAGGACTGGGCCTTCGACGCCAAGCGTCCCTGTCTCGTGCGCTGAGCCGGAGCGGCGAGGGGGTGTCGCCGGATTCCGGGCGTCCGAAGTCGTTGACATGACCAAGACACCTCATTAGCATCCGGGACACCTTGGAAAGCGCTTTCCAGTTCATGCCTCGACTTCCCCCCACGGGATCCACCCCCCACAGGATCCACCCCCACAAGAGGACCCCACATGAACCCACGAAAGACCGCAGTGGCAGCAGCGCTCGCCGCCCTGCTTCTGGCCGGCCCCGGCGTCGCCCAGGCCGCCCCGCCCGCCGCGCCCGCACCCCAGGAACAGGTCGCGGCGGCCACCATCACCTGGACCCTGGAGCGGGCGAGCAACCCGACCGCGGACCAGCAGGCGGCGTACACCCTCATCACCTCGGCGATGAACGCCGCGGTGGCGCGCTACAACAACCTCAGCGACCTGGGGAAGTCCATCACCGTCCGCTACGACACGAGCGTGCCCACCGCGGACGGCAACCTCAACGGAACCATCCGCTTCGGCAGCAACCGCAGTTACATGACCGAGCGGACCGCTCTGCACGAGATCGCCCACACCATCGGCGTGGGCACGAGCTCGGGCTGGTCCTCTCTCGGCGGCAGTGGCACCTGGACGGGTGCTCAGGCGACGGCCCTCGTGCGGCAGTTCGACGGTTCCTCGGCCAAGTTGTCCACCGGCGGCGGGCACTTCTGGCCCTACGGCCTCAACTATGAGAACGAGTTCTCCGGCACGGCGGCCGACCGCCACGTGCGGATCGTCGACGCGATGGTGCGTGACGGTCTGTGAGCTGAGGGGTTGGTGTCCGGGGGCGGAAAACCGCTCCCGGACCCGGTGTTCGGGAGCAGGAGCGGCCCCTGCGGGGAAGGGCCCTTGTCGACCGGCATCTCACCCGCGCACTGGAGGCTCCCTTGGACGCCCACGGCACACATGACACCTTCCGGACCGGTCCGCTCTCCCGCCGCAGATTCCTCCAGGCCGCCGGTGTCACCGCCACCGCCGTCGCGGCCGCCGGTCCACCCGCCTCGGCCGAGCCCTCCCACACGGTCACCCTCTCCCTCACCGCCGCCACCGGCGGTTCCGCGACGCTCTCCCCGGCAGGCGACCGGCTCGTCGCCGAAGTGCAGAACGTGCTCTGGTCCATTCCGCGCACCGGTGGCACCGCCGTCGCGCTCACCTCGCCCGGCCTCGAACCCACCCGTCCGCAGTTCTCGCCCGACGGCGGCCGCCTCGTCGTGTGCGCCTACCGCGGCGGCGGCTTCCACCTCTGGACGCTGCGGTCCGACGGCAGCGACGTACGACAGCTCACCGACGGGCCCTGGGACGACCGCGGCCCCGCCTGGTCGCCGGACGGCACCCGGGTCGCGTTCGCCTCCGAGCGCGGCGGCGACACCGTGACCGGCAGCCCGTACCGCATCTGGGTCGTCGACGTACGCTCCGGCGCACTGACCCGGCTCACCGGACGCGCCGCCCAGCAAGGCCCTGTACAGGGGCGTGCCTGGGAGGACTTCGACCCGACCTGGTCGGCGGACGGCGAGCGCGTGCTGTTCGTGCGCGCGGCCGTCACCACCACGGGCACCCTGCGCGCCGACACCGTCGCCTCGGTCGCCGCCGACGGTTCGGGACCGGTCACCGTCGAGCACACCGACGATTCCGGCGCCCAGCTCATGACCCCGGCCGTCTCACCGGGCGGCCGCCTCGCGTATCTGCGCACCACGCCCGCCCCCAGCGCCTCGTGCACCCTCGTCGTGGACGGCACGCCGATCGCCATCGACGGCGACGTCCTTCCGGCGCCGCCCCGCTGGACCGACGGCGAACGGCTCCTGCTCGCGGTGGACGGTCACTTCCGCCTCGCGGACCCCGAGGCGCCCGCGGCGGGGGAGGAGATCCCGTTCACGGCCGCAATGCCCGTGCCACGGCCCCGCTACCGCGGCAAGGCGTACGACTTCGAAGGCGCCGGCACCCGGCCCGTGCGCGCCCTGCATCTGCCCGCCCTCTCGCCCGACGGACGCAGTGTCGCCTTCGCCGCGCTCAACTCCCTGTGGACCGCCGGGACGACGGGCGGGCGAGCACCCCGCAGGGTGCTCCAAGTCCCGCACACGCGCTATGTGCTGGGGCCGACCTGGACACCCGACGGCACGGGGCTGGTCTTCGCCGACGACCGGGACGGACTGTTCGCCGTACGGCGCCGGGACCTCGACTCCGGCGAGGAGACCGTGCTTGCCGACGGCGGCCGGGTCTTCCCCGCCCTCTCGCCCGACGGGACCCGGCTGGCCTGCCTGGACATGTCCGGCACCCTGGTCGTGCGCGACCTGCCCGACGGCAGCGAACGGGCCCTCGTCGCACCGCTCGGCGCGGGCGGTCTGCCGGGCCGCCCCAGCTGGTCTCCCGACGGGCGGTACCTCGCCCTGTGCGATCGCAACCGACTCAACCAGCGCTTCCGCGAGGGCTACAACCTCATCCGGGTCGTCGACACCACTACCGGCACCGCCGCCCTGCACGCCCTCGCCCCGCACACCTCTGTCTCCGACCGCTACGACTCCGGCCCGGTCTGGTCGCCGGACGGCCGCTGGATGGCCGTGGTCGCCGAGTCCGCTCTGTGGCTGCTGCCGGTCCGCTCGGACGGTACCCCCGACGGTGCGCCGCGCCGCCTCACCACCGAGCCCGCCGACCACCCCTCCTGGTCCGCCGACGGCCACACCCTGCTCCACCTCTCCGCCGGCGCCCTGCGCCTGATCGACGTCCGCAGCGGCAAGGCCCGTACCGTCAAGGTGTCGTTGGAGTACCGGCGCCCCCGCCCCGCCGACACGCTCGTGCACGCCGGCCGCTTCTGGGACGGCACCGGACCGGACGTCCGCGAGGACATCGACATCCTGATCCGTGACGGCCGTATCGCGGAGGTCTCCCCGCACCGCACCGGGCGATCGGCCGCACGCCGACTCGACGCGAGCGACCGCACCGTGCTCCCAGGGCTCTGGGACGCGCACACCCACCCCTGGCAGAGCACCTACGGCGGACGTCAGACCGCGCTGCAACTCGCCTACGGCATCACCACCGCCGTCTCCCTGGGCGGCTTCGCCTACGAGCAGGCCCGTATCCGTGAGGCGGTCGCCGCCGGAGTACTCGCCGGGCCGCGGCTGCTGGCCACCGGGGAACTGCTCGACGGGGCCCGCGTCGCCTACAGCATGGGCCGCGCGCACCGCACCCCCGAGGGGCTGCGGCGCTCGCTGGAGCGCGGGGCGGCGCTGGACTGGGACTTCGTGAAGACGTACGTCCGTGCCCCTGGCTGGGTGATGAAGGAGGCCGCGGACTTCGCGCACGAGCGGCTCGGTGTGCGCAGCGGCAGCCATCTCTGCACGCCGGGCGTGCAGCTCGGACAGGACCTGACGACCCATCTGCAGGCGACCCAGCGACTGGAGTTCGGGCACGCGACCACCGCCACGGGCCGTGTCCACCAGGACGTCCAGGAGATCTACACCAAGGCGGGCTTCCATCTCGTCGCCACCCCGTTCACGGCGCTCGCCCTGCTGGGCGCGGACCCCGCCCTCGCGGAGGACCGCCGTGTCACCTCCCTGATGCCGCCGTGGGACACCGCGTTGGTCCGCCAGCAGGCCGGTCAGCCGCCCACGGCCGCCCAACTGGCCACTCTCGACCGGGAGATGGCCGTGTATGGGCGCATCCTGGCCGACGGCGGTCATATCGCGCTCGGCACGGACCAGCCACTCGTGCCGGTCGGTCTGCACCTGCACCTCGCCCTGCGGGCGCTGCACCGCGGCGGGCTGTCTCCCGCCGAGGCCCTGCGCACCGCCACCCTGCTGCCCGCCCGTGTGTTCGGCGCGGACGCCGACCTGGGCACGCTGGAGGAGGGCAAGCTCGCCGATCTCACGGTCGTGGACGGTGACCCCTTCACCGACTTCGACACTCTGATCCGCACGGTGGCTGTGCTGCGCGGAGGTGTCTGCTTCGAGCAGACGGACCTCGTGGACGCCTTCGACTCCGTGCGACGCTCCGGTGTGTTCTCCGACGCGACCTCCGAGGCGGAATGGCTCGGCGTGAGCGAACAGCTGCGGCGTGAGGGATGCTGCGATCCGGGGACCGCGCTGTGAGGGACACCGGGCGATGCAGGTCTGACGCCTGGACGCCTACGGGTCCCTGGATCTGACTTGTCCGATTCCTGTGCGGCGCGCACTCTGGGTCTGTGAGGCACCTCACCGCGCGAATAGAGCAAGAATGGCCACTTTTGATCAAGGAAACGGTCACAGCGGGTGGTCATCCGATGTCGCGACGGTCACCCTCAGCCTGGACGGCGTGGTCACAGGGTGGAGCGAGGGCGCTCGACGACTGCTGGGCCACCGAGCCCCGGAGGTCGTAGGGCGCGCCGCGACAGATCTGCTGCTCGGTGAGGGAGTTCCCGGGGCGACCGGACTCTCTCTCACCGGCTCCCAGGAATGGAGGGGCACGGCGGCACTGCGGCATCGGGACGGCCACCCCGTCGAAACGGCCCTGCACGCCCAGCCGTCGCTGGGCCGCGACGGCACGGCCCACTCCTTCGTCGTGACCCTCTCCCCGGGCCCCGACCGAAGTCTGGTGGAGTGGGCCTTCGACCAGGCCTCGATCGCGCTCTCCGCCCACAGCGTGACGTCCGGCTCGTGGCGCCGGAACGCGACGGCGGAGAGCGGGGAGAGGGGGAGCGGGGAGAGAGGGACAGGGGTCGAGGGCGGAGCACGAGCGGTAGGAGCCGAGGAGCGAGAGGTACGAGCCGACGGCGGGGAGCGAGCGGCAGGAACCGAGGGAGGCGAGCCGCCGGCCGGGGACGGAGACCGGCCGACCGCCAGGGACGGGGGTGAACCGGCGATGCGCCAAGCCGCACGCGGGGTGGCCCTCGACGCCGGATACGAGCCGCAGGCGCCCGCTCCCGCCGATGAGGGTTTCCTCCAGTGTGTCCGCCGAGTCGCCGAAGAACGCGCCCCGATGCGCTACGAGTGTCTGGCCCCGGAACCGGCCTGCGCTCCGGGCGCTGCCGTCCCCCGCGGCTCCGCCCACCACCGCGCCTGGGTCATCGAGCTCTGGCCCGTCCGCGACCCCGCGACCGGTGAGGTAGTCGGCGTGGGCACCGCCGCGTTCGACAGCAGCGACCAGCACGCGGCCCGGCAGCGGCTCGCCCTGCTGCAGGAGGCCGGCACCTGCATCGGCACCACCCTGAACGTGACCCGCACCGCCCAGGAGCTCGCCGATCTCGCCGCCCCGCGCCTCGCCGACTTCGTCAGTGTGGACCTCCTCGACTCCGTGCTGCGCGGGGACGAACCCGTGCCGGGACCGGTCGATGCGGCCGTGGTGCTCCGCAGGGTCGCCCACCAGTCCGCCGCCGAGGGGGAGGGCGTACCCGAGGCGGCCATCGATCTCGGCGGGATGGACACCTACCCGCCGTTCTCGCCGCCCGCCCGCTGTCTGGCCGAGGGAAAACCGGTGCTCAGCGGCGCGGACGACCCCGACTTCGCGGCCTGGATCGCCGGACACGAGACGCGCACCGCACGCGTGGCGGAGTACGGGTTCCACTCCGTCATGGCCACCCCCCTGCGCGCCCGGGGCATCACCCTCGGCGTCGCGGTCTTCGCCCGCAGCAGCGGCTCCCCGCCCTTCGAACCGGACGACCTGATCCTCGCCGAGGAACTCGCGGGCCGGGCCGCGGTCGGCGTCGACAACGCCCGCCGCTACACCCGTGAGCGCACCAACGCCCTCACCCTCCAGCGCAGCCTCCTGCCCCGGGACCTGCCCAAACAGGCGGCCGTCGAGGTGGCGTACCGCTACCTGCCCGCCGGCACCGGCGCGGGCGTGGGCGGCGACTGGTTCGACGTCGTGCCCCTGTCGGGCACCCGCGTGGCCCTGGTCGTGGGGGACGTCGTCGGGCACGGCATCCATGCCTCCGCCACCATGGGCCGGCTCCGCACCGCCGTCCGCACCCTCGCCGACGTGGACCTCCCCCCGGACGAACTCCTCACCCACCTGGACGATCTGGTCACCCACCTGTCCACGGACGAGGAGGACATCGCTCCGGACGAGCCGTACGTCGTCAGCGGCGAGATCGGTGCGACCTGTCTGTACGCCGTCTACGACCCGGTCTCCCGTGTGTGCACCTTCGCCAGCGCAGGTCATGTCCCGCCCGTCGTGCTCCTCCCCGACGGCACGGCCCGGGTGGTGGATCTGACGCCGGGGCCGTTGCTCGGCGTCGGAGGGCTGCCCTTCGAGTGCACCGAGCTGGAGCTGCCCGAGGGCAGTCTGCTGGCCTTCTGCACCGACGGTCTGGTCGAGGCGCGCGACCGTGACGTCGGCCTCGGGCTCGACCGGCTGTGCGAGTCCCTGGCCGGTCCGGTCACCTCGCTGGAAACGACCTGCGACATCATTCTCAAGGATCTGCTGCCCAAGAGCCCCTCCGACGACGTGGCGCTGCTCCTCGCCCGCACCCGTGCCCTGCACGCCGACCAGGTCGCCGCCTGGTCCCTGCCCTCCGACCCGTCGATCGTGGCCGACGCCCGCGCCCAGACCACCCGTCAGCTCACCGCGTGGGGGCTGGAGGAGGCGGCGTTCGTCACCGAGCTGGTGGTGAGCGAGCTGGTCACCAACGCCATCCGCTACGGCGCCGTTCCGATCGGCCTCCGGCTCATCCGTGACCGGACCCTGATCTGCGAGGTCTCCGACGCCAGCAACACCGCCCCGCATCTGCGCCGCGCCCGCACCTACGACGAGGGCGGCCGCGGCCTGCACATGGTCGCCCAGCTCACCCAGGGCTGGGGCACCCGCCAGACCCCCCTGGGCAAGACCATCTGGGCCGAACAATCCCTCCCGGCCGGCTGACCATGGCAGCGCGACCCAGAACCGACGACTCCGGCGGCGGCACGCACACGGTGGGGCTCCTCTACCCGCCCGCCGGCCGCCTCCGTGACTACACCACCATGCAGCTCGCCTTCGTGGGCGGGGTGGCCGAGGCCGCCGCCCAGCAGGGCTACGACCTGCTGCTCGCCCCCGCCGGCAGCCATGACGACCCCTCTTTCCTGCGGATGATCGACGACCGGCGGGTGGACGGCGTGATCGTCATGGAGATCCGCCGGGAGGACGACCGCGTCGAGAGCCTGGCCGAGGCGGGTTTCCCCTTCGTGGCCATCGGCCGCAACCATCGGGCCGACGTGGCCGGCTGGGTCGATCTGGACTTCGCCGGCCTGGCCGGCGGCTGCGTCCAGCACCTCGCCGACCTCGGTCACCGCAGAATCGCCTTCGTCAACCGGTCCGAGCAACTGTTCAACAGCGGCTACGGCTTCGCACGGCTGGGGGACGAGGGCTACACCGAGGCGATGAAGAAACTGCTGCTCACCCCGCACGCCTATCTCTGCGGCGACGACCTCGCCTCGGGAGAGGAGGTCGTGGAGCGGATCCTGAGCGAGGACCCGGCGACGACGTCGCTGGTCACCATGAACGAAGCGGCCCTGGAAGGCGTCTACCGCGGACTCACCCGACACGGCCGCAGCGTGCCGCGCGACTTCTCCGTCGTCGGCGTCGCGGCCAGCCCCTGGGCCGAACAGGTGAATCCGCCCCTCACCGCCGCCGATATACCCGCCAAGGAGATGAGCCGGGTCGCCGTCGACCTGATGATGCGGCGGCTGCGCTCACCGGACTCGCCTCCCCGGCACGTCCTGCTGAAACCGCTGATCACCCTGCGCGGCAGCACGGGGCGCTGCCGACCGGTGCCGGGCTCGGAACCCGAGAACGAACTCCCCGATTTCCCCGATTTGGACCTGGACTTCTGATACGTCCGTTTCTGTGACCCGATCACCGAACCCTGGGAGCAGAACATGTCGTACCCCCTCGACCGCCGCAGCTTTCTCCGCGCCTCGGGCGCGACAGCGGCCGCTGCCGCCCTCGGCGCAGGTGCGGCCCTGACCTCCTGCAGCTCGGACACGTCGGGCCCGGTGACCCTCAAGTGGTGGGACTACTTCACCCTGGACAACTTCCAGCCCGGAATGAACCGCCTGATCAAGGACATCGAGGCCGGCGTCCCGGACGTGCGGATCGAGCGGCGGACCTTCCCGTTCGCGGAGCTGGAACGGCAGATCACCCTGGGGGCGATCTCCGGCGACCTGCCCGATCTCGCCATCGTCGACAACGTCGCCATGAACACCCTCGGGAGCAGCCGTCTGCTGGCCGACCTCACCGCCAGAGTGAAGAAATGGGGCCAGGCCGACCAGTACTACAAGGGGCCCTGGGAGGGCTGCCAGGTGGGTGGAAAGACTCTGGGCATCCCCAACAACAGCAACTGCCTCGCCCTCTACTGCAACACCCGCATGCTCAAGGCCGCCGACGTCGAACCCCCCACCACCTGGGACGAACTGGCCTCCGCCGCCCAGAAACTCACCAGCGGCGACCGCTACGGCCTGGCGCTGAGCGCGATCAACACCGAGGAAGGTGTCTTCCAGTTCCTGCCCTTCCTCTGGCAGGCGGGCGGCGACCTGGACACCTTCAGCACCTACGGCGCCACCGCGCTCACCTTCCTGGACGAACTGATCGCCAAGGGCTCCCTGTCCGAACAGTGCGTGGGCTGGACCCAGCAGGACGTCAACACCCGCTTCCTCAACCAGCGCGCCGCGCTGCAGATCAACGGCCCGTGGCAGATCCCCACGCTGAAGAAGGCCGACTTCGACTGGAACGTCGTCGCCCTGCCCCGCGACAAGGAGGCCGCCACCTGCCTGGGCGGGGAGAACTGGGTCGCGATGGCGAACAGCAAGCACGTGGACAAGGTGTGGGAGGTCCTGGAGTACACGCAGCGTCCCTCGGTCCTGGTGCCGTACCTGGTGGCCTTCGGTGAACTCCCCGCCCGCAAGGACCTCGCCGACCGGGGCAGCTGGGCCTCGGACCCGGCCCTGCGGCTCTTCCTCAGCCAGCTGCCCCTGGCCCGGCCGCGCCAGTACGGCGCCCACTACGCCGAGGCCTCGCAGGCCGTCGCGGAGGCGGAGCAGGCCGTGCTCACCGGATCCGCGTCCCCGTCCGCCGCGGCCAGGACCGCGGCCGGAAAGATCGACAAAGCTCTGGGCGAGCAATGAACCAGCCCTCCGCGCGCCGCCGCCGCACCGGCTACCTCTTCTGCCTGCCGGGCATGGCCTTCCTCGCCCTCTTCCTGGCCTACCCGCTCCTCTACAACGTGTGGACGTCCGTCCACGACCTCGACCTGGGCCAACTCCTCGGTGGGGCCGAGCGGTTCAACGGACTGGACAACTACCGGAGCGTGGCCGACGACCCGGCCTTCTGGCACTCCGTGCGCCTGTCCCTGGTCTTCACCTGCGGCTCGCTGCTGCTCCAGTTCACGATCGGCTTCGCCCTGGCCCTGCTCTTCGCCCGCCCGTTCCCCCTCAACGGCCTTATGCGGTCCCTCCTGCTGATCGCCTGGCTGCTGCCCCCGGTGGTCAGCGGCACCCTGTTCCGCTGGATGCTCGACGCGGAGTCCGGCGCCTACAACGCCCTGTTCCAAGCAGTCGGCCTGAGCGGTCTGTCCCACGACTGGCTCACCGACCCGTCCACCTCGATGGCCGGGGTGGTCTTCGCCAACGTCTGGGTCGGCGTGCCCTTCAACATGCTGCTGCTCCTGGTCGGACTGCACACCATCGACCCCGAGCTCCACGAGGCCGCCGCCATCGACGGGGCGAGCGCCTGGCAGCGCCTCCGCCACATCACCCTCCCGCTGATGCGGCCCGTCTCGGTGACCGTCCTCCTCCTCGGCCTTCTCTACACCTTCAAGGTCTTCGACCTCGTCTTCGTGATGACCGGCGGCGGCCCCGTCGACGCCACCCGCGTGCTCTCCCTCTACGTCTACGAGGTGTTCTTCACGTTCTTCCGGTTCGGCCAGGGAGCCGCGGCCGGCCTGCTGCTGCTCGTCGTACCCCTGCTGGCAGGTGTCTGGTACGTGCGACGGCTGCGGCGCGAGGACGAGGCGCCGGCGGGAGGTGCCGTATGAGACCGCCGCGCCACCCCTGGCTGTTGACCGCGATCGCCACCCTCGTCACCGCCGTCTTCCTGCTGCCGGTGTACTGGATGGTGAAGACCAGCCTCACCCGGCCGGACCGCATCCAGACGCCGGACCCGCAGTGGGCGCCCAGCCCCGTCACCGGCGAGAACTACTCGACGGCTCTGGGGTACGAGGGCCTGACCCGGGCCCTGCTCAACAGTCTGGTCATCTCCTGTGGGGTGGTCGCGCTCACGCTGCTTCTCGGCGTGCCGCTGGCCTACGCCCTCGCCCGCATCCGCATGCGGGGCTCGGGCACGATGGTGCTCGCCCTCCTCGTCGCCCAGCTCCCGCCCGCCATCGTGCTGGCGGCCCCGCTGTTCATCCTCGAACGCCGGGCCGGTCTCACCGGCACCTACCTGGGACTGATCGCCGCCGACACCACGCTCACGCTGCCCTTCACGGTGATCGTGCTGCGTCCCGTGATGCGCAGCATGTCCCCGGAGCTGGAGGAGGCGGCCCTGGTCGACGGCTGCGGGCTGCCCGGTGTACTGCTGCGGGTCGTCCTGCCGCTCATGGTGCCCGGTGTGGTCGCGGCTGCCGGACTGTCCTTCCTGATCGGCTGGGGAGAGTTCCTGTTCGGGCTCACGCTCGCCGACGGGCCCGACGTCCAGCCCGTCACCGTCCTGCTCAACGCCTTCATCGGGCAGCACGGGACGTCGTGGGGCGCCCTGATGGCCACCGCCACCCTCATCAGCATCCCGGTGGTCTGCGTCTTCGCCGTCTTCCAGCGCTTCGTCGTCGGCGGGCTCACCGCGGGCAGCGTGAGGGGCTGAACGCCATGCATCCTCGTGACCGCGCGCCCTGGGTGGCACCGCCTCCACCCCTGATCCCGGCCGCGCCGGATCCCCTGACCGGTGCTTGCGTCACCCGCGCGGACAAGGACGGTGTAACCCTCCACGTACGCACCGCGGCCGGACGTACCGGCATCCTCCGTCTGCGCCCTGCGACGGGCAACTGCCTACGGATCACGCTGCGGTTGGACGGCGTGCCGGCGGCGCCCCGGGTGTCCGTCGTCACCGCGCCGACGGACACCCGCTGCACGGTCGAGCAGTCACCGGACGCCTTCACCCTCCACCTCGAGTCACTGTGTCTCGAAGCCCGTCTGACGCCGTTCGTCATGGAGTTGACGAACCGTCATCTACAACAGGCGACCGATGTGAGCGACCCCAGCGACCGCAGGACCGTCCTGCCCCTCGGCGTCACCGCACTCGCGGACGGCCGACTGGCGTACCACGACAGCTGGTTCACCGAGCCCGACGAGCACTTCTACGGACTCGGCGAGCGTTTCACCGGCCCTGAGCTGCGCGGCCAACGCGTCGACTGCTGGGTCGAGGACGCTCAGGGCTCGACCGGCACCCGCTCCTACAAGGCCGTCCCGTTCCTGCTCTCCAGCCGGGGCTACGCCGTTCTCGTGGACACCACCACCGCGGCCTCCTTCGACCTCGCCCACAGCAACACCGGCGCCTGGTCGCTGACCGTCCCCGACGAGGAACTCGACTACTACCTGATCACCGGCACCCCCACCGAGTGCCTGCGCACCTACCGCGACCTGACCGGCCCGGCCCTGCTGCCCCCGGACTGGGCCTTCGGCCCCTGGATCTCCGGCGGCTTCCGCCGGGACAGCGCGGACGAGGTACGCCAGCGAGCCCGCCGCATCCGCGAACTCGGGTTCCCCTGCGACGTGTTGCACATCGACACCTACTGGCAGCGGCCCGGCCGCTGGTCGGACATGGAATGGGACACCGAGGCGTTCCCGGACCCCCGCGGGCTGATGACCCACCTGGCCGGACAGGGCTTCCACGTCTCGCTCTGGATGAACCCGTACGTCAGCGTCGACAGCCCGTACTTCGCCGAGGCGGACCGCAACGGCTGGTTCCTGCACGCCCCTTCGGGCACCACCTGGACCGGCCAGGTCTGGGGCGGCGCCCACCCGGACTCGGCCGTCCTCGACCTGACCCATCCCGGCGCCGTCGACTGGTTCCGGGACCGCGTCCGCCAGACCCTGGCCACCGGAGCCTCGGTCCTGAAGACCGACTTCGGTGAGGCGGTTCCCGCGGAGGCGGTGGCGTACGACGGCATGACCGGCGACCGGCTGCACAATCTCTACCCCCTGCTCTTCAACGACCTGGTCGCCGAGGTCACCCAGGAGGCCGCGGGCCACGGCCTGACCTGGGGCCGCTCCACCTGGACCGGCGGCCAGCGACACGGCGCCAAGTGGACCGGCGACCCCAACGCGAGCTGGCAGGACCTGGCGTCGACCTTGCGCGCGGGCCTCTCGCTCTCCTTCTCCGGCCACCCCTTCTGGAGCCACGACATCGGCGGCTTCCATGGCACACCCGATCCCGAACTCTTCGTCCGATGGGCGCAGTTCGGCCTGCTCTCACCCCTCAGCCGGTTCCACGGCATGACGTCCCGGCTGCCCTGGGACTTCGGCGAGGAGGCGTACACGGCCGTCCTGCACGCGGCCCGGCTGCGCACGAGCCTGCTGCCGTACGTCCACCGCGCCGCCGCCGACGCGGTCCGCACCGGAGAACCGCTCGCCCGTCCCATGGCACTGGACCACCCCGACCGCCCGGACGCCCACGCGGCCGACCTCCAGTACCTGCTGGGCCTCGACCTGCTGGTCGCCCCCCTGTACGCGCCGGGTGGACGCAGACAGGTGTGGTTCCCGCCGGGGGAGTGGCTGCCGTACGCGGGCTCCGGAGGGCCGATCACCGGACCTGCCTGGCGTCGGGTCCGCATCCCCCTCACCGCCGCCCCGCTCTGGCTACGGGCCGGAGCGCACGTTCTGTGAGCAGGAGGTCGCACACCGCCCCGGCGGCGTGCGCCGAGTGTCCGGGGCGCCGTCGAGGTGGGACTCTGGGCGGGAGAGGTATCCGCCGAGGGGACTCGGGAGGCCCGATGGGACGTGACGTGCCGGCCCTGGTGTTCACGCGGGAGGACCGCCGACGGTACCGGGACAAGATGCACACCTGCCTGGACGTCCTCGCGCAGATGCTGCGCGAGTCCGGCTTCGAGAGCGAGCGCCCGCAGGTCGGGCTGGAGATCGAGCTCAACCTGGTGGGCGAGGACGACCTCCCGGTGATGCGGAACACCGAGGTGCTCCAGGCGATCGCCGACCCCGCCTGGTCCAGCGAGCTGGGCCGCTTCAACCTCGAGATCAACATTCCGCCGCGCCGGCTCCTGTCCGGCGGACCCGGCTCCTGGGAGCAGGAGATCCGCGACGCCCTCAACCACGCCGAGGAACGCGCCTCGGCTATCGGCGCGCACCTGATCATGGTGGGCATTCTGCCGACTCTGGGCGAGGCGGACGTCGGCGAGGCCGCCCTGTCGGGCGATCCGCGCTACCGGCTGCTCAACGAGCAGATCTTCGCGGCGCGCGGTGAGGACCTGCGCATCAAGGTGGAGGGCGTCGACCGCCTCGCGATGTACGCCGACGCCATCACCCCCGAGGCTGCCTGCACCAGCACGCAGTTCCATCTCCAGGTCGCCCCCAAGGAGTTCGCGGACTACTGGAACGCGGCACAGGCCGTCGCCGGCGTGCAGATCGCCCTCGCGGCCAACTCGCCCTTCCTTTTCGGCAAGGAGCTGTGGCGCGAGACCCGCATCCCTCTCTTCGAGCAGGCCACCGACACCCGCCCCCAGGAGATCAAGGCACAAGGCGTACGGCCCCGGGTGTGGTTCGGGGAGCGGTGGATCACCAGCGTCTTCGATCTCTTCGAGGAGAACGTCCGCTATTTCCCCGCGCTCCTGCCGATCTGCGACGACGAGGACCCGCAGGAAGCACTGAACGGCGGCGGTGTCCCGGAACTCGGCGAACTGACCCTGCACAACGGCACGATCTACCGCTGGAACCGCCCGATCTACGCCGTCACCGACAGCGGCCCGCATCTGCGCATCGAGAACCGGGTCCTGCCCGCCGGGCCCACCGTGGCCGACATCATCGCCAACGGCGCCTTCTACTACGGCCTGACGCGCGCCCTGGTCGACGAGGACCGGCCGGTGTGGACGCGCATGTCCTTCTCGGTCGCCGAGGAGAACCTGCACACCGCCGCCCGTGACGGCATCGACGCCCGCCTGTACTGGCCGGGAGCGGGCGAAGTGCCGGTCACGGAACTGGTGTTGCGGCTCCTGCTGCCCCTCGCCCACCGGGGCCTGGAGCTGGCCGGCATGGACACGGAGTGGCGGGAGCCCCTGCTCGGCGTCATCGAGCAGCGCTGCGTCACCGCCCGCAACGGCGCCGTGTGGCAGGCGGAGACGGTCCACCACCTGGAGAAGTCAGGCGTCGGAGACCGTCAGGAGGCGCTGCGGCGGATGACGACGACATACATGGACTACATGCACCTCAACGCACCCGTGCACACCTGGCCGGTGGACTGATCACCGCCATTCCTGCGGAGGTGTCAGCGGCACCGGAACAGGCCGCTCCACCGACGTCGACAGCTCGATCCGCCGCCCCTCGGCCGACGAACGCAGCAGGGCGGTCATCGTCTCCAGTACATGCAGGGCGAGTTCACCGCTCGCGCGCGGTGCCCGCTGTCCGTCGGCGGCGACGAAGTCGAGCAGACCGACGCCCCGGGCGGCTCCGACGTAGCCCGCGGACGGCGAGAGCGTGCGCCACCCCTTCTCAGCCTCGCCGAGTTCGAGGAGCCGTACCTCGCCGTCGAAGTTGTTCGGATCCGGGACCGTGAGAGTGCCCCTCTCGCCGTGGACCTCGATCGGCGCGGCCGTGGTGGCGACGCCGTCGAAGCTCGTCGTGATCGTCGTCAGGACCCCGCCCTCGTGTTCGAGGACCCCGGAGACGTGGCTGTCCACCTCCACCGGTATCCGCTCGCCCGTGCGCGGACCGGACCCGATGACCCGCTCGGTGCGGCGCCGGCTGGACGCACCGATCACGGCACGCACCGGACCCAGCAGATGCACCAGGGAGGACAGGTAGTACGGCCCCATGTCCAGCAGGGGACCGCCACCGGCCGTGTAGTAGAAGTCCGGGTGGGGATGCCACCGTTCGTGGCCGGGGGTGACCATGGCGGCCGAGGCGAACAGCGGTCGGCCGACGGCCCCGGCCTCCACCGCCGCCCGCGCCGTCTGGACGCCGGTGCCCAGGACCGTGTCCGGCGCACATCCCACTCCCACCGCCGCCTTCGCCGCGGCCTCCAGGACGGTGCGGGCGTCGGTGAGTTCGGCGGCCAGCGGTTTCTCGCCGTAGACGTGCTTGCCGTGGCCGATGGCACCGAGGGCGATCTCGGCGTGCGCCGCGGGGACGGTGAGGTTCAGCACCGTGTCGACGTCCGGGCTGCTCAGCAGTTTCTCGACGGACAGCGCCTGCACTCCGGGCAGTTCGGCGGCGACGGCGGCCGACCGGGAGGCGTCCAGGTCGGCGACCGCGGTGACGCGCGCGGCGCGGTGGCCGACGAGTGTGTCCAGGTAGGCGCGGGAGATGACGCCGAGACCTACGACGCCGATGCGGTGCGCGTCGCCCACAGCATGCCCCTCTCGATGACGGTGCGGACGTTGGGGTTCTCGAGGACGTCGAGGTTGTGCCCGGGTGTCGTCACCACGACACGTCCGGCACCCCACTGACGGGTCCAGACCGCCGGGGAGGTGACCGGCCGGTGCCAGGGCTGCCACGGCTGTGCCGGGTGGGTGGTGGTGGCCAGGACGTCGACCAGGTCGTCGTGGAGCACCCAGTACTGCTCGGTGTGCAGCTCGAAGTCCTCGATGCCCGCGGTGACGGGGTGTTCGCGGCCGAGTTCGGTGAGGGTGACGGTGTACGGCAGGAAGTTGTCCTCCTCGCCGCCCCGCCGCTCGCACGGCTCCTTGCCAGGATGGGTCGCGAACTGGCCGCCCACCAGGTGGAGATAGTCGGCGGAGGCACGGAACGAGTCGGCGATCCCACCGTGCCAGCCGGTGAAGCCGGTACCGGCCACCACGGCCGCGCTCAGCCCCGACACCTGCTCGGCGGTGATCTCCGACATGGTCACGCACTGCACGACGAGGTCGGTGGCGGCCATCTCGGCGCTGTCGGCGTAGACATCGGTCGACTCCTCGATCCGGACGTCGTAGCCACTGCTCTCCAGGAAGGGCAGGAACAGCTCCGTGGCCTTGACCGGCTGATGTCCCTCCCAGCCGCCTCGGACCACCAGTGCTTTCTTACGCGTCATCTTGTTCCTTTGTGGGGCACGAAAGGTTCCTGGGGGAGATCCCCCAGAGGAGGCGGAGGAAATCCCCGTTCCGGCACCCGTTCCACGTTCGTAGGTTCGATCGCATGAGGTGCATGAGGTCAACCACCGGGAAACAGCCATGATCGAGGTCCGCGCACTCATGAAACGCTACGGAGACACCGTCGCCGTCGACGGACTCGGCTTCGAGGTCCGGCCCGGGGCGGTCACCGGCTTTATCGGGCCCAACGGGTCCGGGAAGTCCACCACCATGCGCATGATCATGGGCCTCGACCGCCCCGACACCGGCACCGCCCGCGTCAACGGCAGGCGCTACCAGGAGTTGAGCCGCCCGTTGCGTGAGGTCGGCGCCCTGCTGGAGGCCCGTACCTACCACCCGGGCCGCAGCGCGCGGAACCACCTGACCGCGCTGGCCGCCGGCAACGGCATCCCTCGCTCCCGTGTGGACGCGGTCCTGGCCACGGTCGGCCTCACCGACGTGGCACGCAAACGGGCCGGCGGCTTCACGCTCGGCATGTCGCAACGCCTCGGCATCGCGGCCGCACTGCTCGGGGACCCCGCCGTGCTGCTTTTCGACGAGCCCGTCAACGGCCTCGACCCGGAGGGCGTGCGCTGGATCCGTACGCTGATGAAGTCCCTTGCCGCGGAGGGCCGAACCGTCCTGTTGTCCAGTCACCTCATCAGCGAAATGGCGCTCACCGCCGACCACTTGATCGTCATCGGCCGGGGCCGGCTGCTCGCCGACACCAGCGTCGGCGAACTGACCGCGAACGGCCGCTCGTTGGAGGACCAAGCTCGGCCTACCGAGCTCCGAGGACGCGAACCGGAGGGTGCTGGCCGTTCTGCGGTATCTGGGGGCCTGAACGCCCGGTCGGGGTACCGGATTTCGACAACTTCGGTATTGGTATGGACCTGTCAATCATCGGCGGCTAGGCTCTGCCGGGCCACACTGAGAGCGCTCTCAGAGAACTCTGCTGTTCCACCCCCACCTCGTTGGAACGACGAAGGGCAATCTCCATGAGACGCACCAGATTCATGCGCGCGGGCCTGGCCGTGCTGCTCCTGCTCGGCGCCGGGGCGGCCGCGGGCACGGTTCCCGCCACCGCCGACGAGAAGGCGCCCGCCTCCGCCGGTCTCCTCGCCGCCATGCAGCGGGACTTCGGCCTCTCGCGCCAGCAGGCCGAGGCAAGGCTCGCCGCCGAGCGGCGGGCCACGGCTCTGGAGTCCAAGGTCCGCCGGACCGCGGGTACTTCGTACGGCGGCTCCTGGTTCGACGCCGCCGCGGGGACGTTGACCGTCGCCGTCACCCCCGACACCTCCGCCACCGCCCTCCGCGAGATACGCGCCACCGGCGCCACGGTCCGCACCGTCGCCCACAGCGCCCGGGAGCTGTCCGCCACCCAGGCCCGGCTCGACAGGTTTTCCGCACCGGACGCCGTCAGCAGCTGGCACGTCGACCCGAAGGCCAGCACGGTGGTGGTGAACGTCGTCGACGGCCGACAGGGTGACAACGATGTCCGGGAGTTCGTCGCCCGCGCACGGAAGGCGGGTCCCGTCACCGTGCGGAAGGTGGCCGCCGCGCCGGCCACCTTCGCCGCAGGAACCGTCGGCGGCGACCCCTACTACACCGGCAACGTCCGCTGTTCCATCGGCTTCTCGGTCTACGGCGGCTTCGTCACCGCCGGCCACTGCGACCAGCACACCGGCAGCGTCTACGGCTGGGACCGCAGTTACGTCGGCAACTTCCAGGGCTCGTCCTTTCCCGACAACGACTACGCCTGGGTCAACGTGGGCAGCGGCTGGTGGACCGTCCCCGTCGTGCTCGGCTGGGGCACCGTCTCCGACCAGCTCGTGCGCGGGTCGAACGTGGCGCCCGTCGGCTCCTCGATCTGCCGCTCGGGATCGACCACCCACTGGCACTGCGGCACGGTCCTCGCGATGAACGAGACCGTCAACTACAGTCAGGGCGCCGTGCACCAGATGACCAAGACCAGCGTCTGCGCCGAACCCGGCGACTCCGGCGGCTCGTTCATCAGCGGCGACCAGGCCCAGGGCGTGACCTCCGGCGGCTGGGGCAATTGCTCCAGCGGCGGCGAGACCTGGTTCCAGCCCGTCAACGAGATCCTCAACCGGTACGGCCTGACCCTGCACACCGCCTGAACGCCGGTGTGGGCCCGGCCGTCGGGCCGGGCCCACACCCGCTTCCGCTCAGGTGACGTCGGCCACCGAGAAGACCCCCGACCCGCTGACCCCGTACAGCACATCGCCCACCAGCAGCGGCGGCACCGAACTCGGCGACAGTTCCTCGAAGGAGCGGCCCGTGGTGTCGAAGGACGGATTGGTACGGCCGATCTCCTTCCCGGTCCTCGGATCGAGGGCCACGATGCTGGTGTCCGGCATCGTCACGTACAACCGGCCCGCGTGGTAGGCCGGTTCGCTGAAGACGCGCAGGTCGCGCGAGCTGGACCACAGCGGCTTGCCCTTCTTCACGTCGAGGGCGAGCAGGGTCTCGTTGCCGTAGTCGAAGAGGTACATGGTGTCGCCCTGCACCAGCGGCGGTGCCTCGGGCTCCACGCTCCACGGGAAGTCGATCCGGCGGGTCTTGCCGCTGCTGAGATCCTGGACGAAGAAGGCGGCGGACACGCCGGAGTCGTCCTCCCAGCGCGCGTAGTACGCCGTACCGTCGTGGACCGTCGCCAGCCACAGGTCGCCCTTCGGCGCGTCGACACTTGCCAGCGTTCTGCCGGTCCGCGTGTCGATGCGGGCGATGCCGCCTTCGCCGCCGCGCAGATCGGCGTAGAGCGTGTCCTTGGGGCCTTCGTAGAAGGGACTCGGCGAGGTGGAGGTCAACTCACGCCGCCACAACTCCTCGCCCGTGCGCGGCTCGTAGGCCGCATAACGTGCCGTGTCGGAAGGACCGAGCTCGTCCAGGCGCACGAGAAGCACCCCACCCAGCGCCTCGAACTCGCCGAGCGGGCCCTTCAGTTGCCACAGCCGCTCGCCGGTCCTTCCGTCGTAGGCGTCGACGCCCTGGGAGCGGTCCGCGCTGTACACGAACACCACGCCGTCATGGACGACGGGCTCGCGCACGGAGAAGCTGCTGACCTGCTTGCGGCTCATGGGCTTCGTCCACTCGACGTTCCCCGTCGCAGGGTTGAGCCGCAGCAGGGCGACCTGTTCGGAGGCGCAGAAGACGCCGAGTGCGTCCGGAGTGCACGAGGGGCCGACGCTCATCGACTGGTCCGTCCCGCCCGACCCCAGTGCGTTGTGCCAGGGCCTCCAGCCCGCCGGTGCCGTCCCGCTGGGCGTCGTCCGCGGAGCGAGAGCGTCGAACGCGTCGACCGTACTCGCCGGCTCGTCCTCCACCACGGCGACCGCGGCCGCCCCGGCCCCGCCGAGGAGTGCCACGACGGCGACGGCGGCCCACAGTTTCCTCCCGCGGCGCTTCCGCCGGACCGGCCCCACGTGACCGAGCGGCGAGGTCACCACATCCGTCGTCCGGATCTCCGGGGCGCGGGAGACCTCGTCGGCCGGTCTCCCGTCGGACAGTTCCTCCGGCAGACCCGTCAGCCGCTCCAGGACCTCGCTCGACGTCGGCCGGTCAGCGGGTTCCTTCGCCAGGCAGCGTGAGACCAACGGGCGCAGCTGCTCGGGCAGTTCACCCAGCCGGGGCTCGCCGTGCACGGTGTTGTACGCGGCCAGATAGGCGTTCTCCGCCTCGAAGGGGCTGTGCCCGGTGGCCGCGTACACGAGCACCGCGCCCAGCGAGAAGACGTCGACCGCGGAGCCGACCTCGTGCGGGCGGCTGAACTGTTCCGGTGCCATGAACGGCGGCGAGCCCATCACCATGCCGGTCTGGGTACGGACATCGCTGTCGGCCGCGCGCGAGATGCCGAAGTCGATGACGCGTACGGCCCCGTCGTCGCCCTCGCTCTCCAGCAGCAGCACATTGCTCGGCTTGAGGTCCCGGTGCACGACCTCCGCGCGGTGGATCTCCCGCAGGGCCTCGGCGAGTTCGGTGCCGAGGCGGCGCAGCGCGGGCCAGTCCAGCGGTCCCGACTCGTCGACGCGGTCCGCGAGTGTACGGCCCGGCACGAACGCCGTGGCCATCCAGGGCCGTTCCGCCTCCGGATCCGCGTCCACGACCGGTGCCGTGAACGCGCCGCTGACCCGGCGCGCGGCGGCGATCTCCTGCCGGAACCTGGCCCGGAACTCGGGGTTGTCGGCATACCGGGTGTGGACCACCTTGACGGCGACGGCCCGTCCCGACGCCGATCGGCCGAGATAGACGACACCCATGCCGCCGGTCCCGATCCGCGATTCGATCCGGTAGCCGCCGACAGACTCCGGATCGTTCTCGCGCAGGGTCACCGCGTCTCCTTCACCGCTTCTGGCCAGGACGGCTGCGGTCCGGACTCTTCTCTGGCAGGGACCCCTCACTCTAGAGGGGCGCCGGTCCGGGAGGGACATGGATCTCCACCTTGCCGACCGGCCGAACCCCACGGCATCACGGTTCTCAGGGGGAAAGAGAGGGGTCGATCCCGGCACCTGGCCCTATTCTGAGGAGGCATGAAGGGGGCTCGGGGCGGGAGTGCGTTCGGTGAAGTACCGGAATCCGAGGGATCGTTCGGTCCACTTGTTGTCGCCGGACAGCCGATGTACCTGAGGGCGGCGCACGTCGACCTCCCCGCGGAGAACCCCGATCCGACGGTGCTGCCCACGATCACGCTGCTGGGACGCGGCTGGGACACCGGCGGTGATCCGGGGGAACTGCCGCTGCTCCCCGGGCAGTTGCTCGCGGGCCAGTACCGGCTGATCCGGCCCCTCGGCTACGGCGGCATGGGCGAGGTCTACCTCGCGTTCGACACCAAGGTCGACAACCGCGAGGTCGCCATCAAGATCCTGCACCCGGAACAGGCGGCGGCCGCGGCGGGCGCGCTGGCCCGGGAGCGGCGGGCCCTTGTCGACCTCGGCCACGACGACATCATCCGTGTCTTCAACTACGGTCACCACCCCGAGGTCGGTGACTTCCTCGTCCTGCAGTACGTGGACGGGCTCACGCTGGAGGAGGTGCGGGCGCGGGCCGAACTGAACCCCGGGGAGTTCGGCGGCCACCGCTTCCACGAGTTCGTGCTCGCCTACGGTGTGCGGATCCTGTCCGCCCTCGCGTATCTGCACGCCGACCGGCCCAGCAAGGTCTACGGCGATCTGAAGCCGGACAACGTCATGCACGACGGCACCACGACGAAGATCATCGACGTGGGCAGCGTACGCCCGGTCGGGGCGCCGGGCATGACCACGAAGGGCTTCAGCGCACCGACCGTGGGACCGAACGGCGAGTCCAGGGAGCAGGACGACCTCTTCAGCCTGGGGGAGACCCTGCGGCGGCTGAGCGGACTCGGTAGGTCGGCGGCGGATCTTGCGCGGCTGGGGGACCTGGGGACGCTGGGCGGGGCGGCGGGGGCGGATGCGGATGCGGCGAGTGCGTCGGCTGTCGAGGCGGCGCCGGCCGCCGCAGAGGCCTCACCCGCGAGCGACGAGGCACGGGCCGCCGGGGAGACCTCGGCCGCGGGCGAAACACCGGGAGCCCAGGGGGTGCTGGTCACTGGCGGGACGTCGGGTGTCGCCCGGGCCTCGGGTGCCGAGGGGCCACTGGGCGTCGGTGAGACGGCAGGTGGGGGGCAGACCTCGGCCGCTGAGGTGGCGTCGGGCGTCGAGGGGGCCTCGGGTGGTGGGGAGGCGTTGGGTGCTGCCGGGGCCTCGGGTGCTGAGGGGGTGCTGGGCGTCGGTGAGACGGTGGGCTGGGGCCAGACGTCAGGCGTCGCTTGGACGGCTGGTGCCAAGGAGGCGTTGGGTGCCGCCCGGGCATCGGGCGCCGAGGCGGCGCTTGAGGTCGGCGCGACAGCGGACGTTGGCCCGACACCAGGTTCCGTCCGGATGTCAGGGGTCGGGGAGTTCTCGGGTGGCGCGGAGACACTGGGCCTCGCTCAGGGGTCGGGCACCGGGGATTCATCGGGTGCTGATGAGGCGTCGGACGCCAAGCAGAAGTCGGGCGCCGAGGCGGCGCTTGAGGTCGGCGCGACAGCGGACGTTGGCCCGACACCAGGTTCCGTCCGGACGTCAGGGGTCGGGGAGTTCTCGGGTGGCGCGGAGACACTGGGCCTCGCTCAGGGGTCGGGCACCGGGGATTCATCGGGTGCTGATGAGGCGTCGGACGCCAAGCTGAGGTCGGGCGGCGAGGGGGCACCGGGCGTCGGGGAGACAGCGGGTGCCGTTCACGGAGCGGGTGCCGAGGGCGCTCTGGACGGCGGTGAGACAGCCGCCGTGGCTCGGACGTCGGGTGTCGGGGACGCACCGGACATCGGCGGCAACGCGTTTGTCCCCGGGGCGGCGCACGCTGACGCGGCGGAGTCGCGCCTGGGTGGTGGAAGATCGTCTGCCCGAGTGCCGCAGCCGGCCAGGGAATCATGGGCACCCGAGGACGCCACCGCCCCCGTGCCCCGTGGCCTCGGTCTGCTCTCCCTCGCCCGTGTCCTGCACCGCGCGACCTTGAGCGAGCCCGCCGGACGGTTCGCCGACGCGCGCGAGATGGACCAGCAACTACGTGGCGTGTTCCGTGAGTTGAGGTCACTGCGCACCGGTACCGAGACCTTCGAACCCTCACCGCTCTTCCTCCAGTCCCCGTACGCCCTCGACGGCGCCCTCGGCTCCGCGCCACCCCTCGCCCACTGGGCCGCCCCCGACGCCCCCTCCCCGTTCGACCCGCCCCCTCCCACCGAGGTCGCCCAGCGCCTGCCCGTCCCGCGCCCCGACCCGCGCGACGAGCACCACGCCGAGCTGAGCAGGCTCGCCGACGCCGCCCCCGAGGCCCTGCTCCAGCACATCGGCGACTGGCGGGACTCCACGGAGGTCCATCTGCTGCGCTGCCGGCTGCGGTTGCGGAACCCGGCCGACGGACCCGGGGCCGCCGAACGGGAACTGCGGGCAGCCGAGGCACGGATCGGCCCCCGCCGCGCCCCGTACGACTGGCGGCTGGACTGGCACCACGGCCTGCTCGCGCTCGCCCGGGAGCAAGTCGTCGCGGCCCGGCGGCACTTCGACCGGGTGTACGCGGCCATCCCGGGTGAGTACGCGCCCAAGCTGGCCCTCGGCCACTGCGCGGAACGCCTCGGACGCCGGCACGAGGCCCTGACGTTCTACGAGGCGGTCGGGCTGCGGAACCCCTCCCTGGGCAGCGCGGCCTTCGGCGCGGCACGGGCCCGCCTCGCGCTGGGCGGCGAAACGGCGCGCGAGGAGGCCGTACGCGAACTGGACGCCGTACCACAGCACTCGCGGCACCGGACCGCCGCGCGTACCGCGGCCGTGCGGATCGGTATCGAGTACGTGCGGACGGGCGAGTGCGACCACCAGGCGCCGCAGCGGTTGGGCGAGGTGCTGGGGCGCCTGGCTCTGCTCTTCCACGCGCACGGCCTGACCGACGAGGAGGCCAGGGTCCGGATGACCGTCGAGGCCTGGGAGGCCGTACAGGGTGCCCTCGCGCGCGGTGCCCTCGACGCGGCAGGCCTCGCGGCGCTGTCCGCCGGCGCGGACCCCCGACTCGGCCTCCCGCCCGACGAACACGGCCTGCGGGAGGACCTCTCGCGCCGCTATGTCACCCTCGCCCACCAGGCCGCCCGCTCCACCGCCCCCGAGGACGCGGCCGTGGCCGAGATCCTCCTGGACCGCGCCTACGAGGTCCGCCCGCTCGCCTTCCGACACCACAGGGACAGCCCATGGCTCGGCAAGAGAGTCGCCCACTGGCTCCGGACGATCGCTTACGCGCCCTCGCACAGGACACCCTCCGCCTCACGCGGGCCGTCGCCGCCGTAACCACCGAACTCGCCCGCCGCGTCCTCCGCTACGCCTGGCCCTCCACCGCGGGCCACCGCAACCGCGCCTACCTGCGGGACCGGCTCTTCGCGCTGCCGCTGCTGGCCGTGGTGGCCTTCGGTGCGCTCGGCTGGGCCTACGCGGGCGTGCGCGCCGACTCCGCCTACATCCGGGAACGCGCGGCGCCCGCGCTGGTCGACCTCGCGGACGCCCGGGCCTCGCTGCTCATCGCGCAGGGTGAGGCCCAGCGGAACCTCGACGAGGGGCGCGCGGCGGAACTCAGCGGGCTCAGCGAGCGGTACCGGACCAGGATCGCCCGCGCCACGCAGAGCCTGAACCAGGTCACCCGCAGCGGAGCCCTCACCGTCGCCGAGGAACAGGAACTGCGGGTCGTGTCCGCGCTGGTCGTCGACTACACCAGCTGGATCGGCCGGGCCCAGGGCCATGCCACCGATCCGGTCCTGCGCGATGCCGACTTCACCTACGCGCGCAGCATGCTCTGCTCGCAGGCCCTCGCCCCGACCACCGACAACCCTTATCCCGCCTGCCCGCCGGCCGCCGGTTCCGCCGCCACCTCGATCGTCGACCGGGTGACCGGCCTGGAGGGGCGCCTGCGCGCGCGGCTCGCCGACCGGGCCGCCTGGGGCGCGGGCACGATCACCGCGACGGTGATCGCCGCGCTCGCCTTGGCCCTGCTCGCCGCCGGGCTGTGGCGGACGGTGTCCTTCCTGCGCCGTCGCTTCCGGATCCGGCTGAGCATCCCCCTCGCGGCCGCCGCCCTGCCGCTGCTCGCGGTGCCGTTCCTGACGGCCGACGCCCTGCTTGCCCTGGACGCCCAGCACGAGACCGTCCCCGTCGCGGACGCGCTGGCCGAGCGGACCTCCCCGAAGACGGAGACGGTCGCCGAGGAACGCCCCTTCGCCGGACCGGACCCGCAGGCCATCGAGACGCTCCAGGCCCGGATCGACGACGGCCTCGCCGACGGGCGGCTCGCCTTCCTCGACGGCATCGCCCCGTTCGTGTTCCCCGCGGGCCTGACCGCCGCAGCCGTGATCGCCGGTGCCCTGCACGCCTACCGCCGCGAATACCTCGTCGTCACCCGCCCGGGAGCCGTCGCATGAGGCATCGCACGAGCCGTCGTACGAGCGCTCTCCTGCGCGTCCTTCTCGCGGCCTGTCTGCTCGCCCTCGGCCCCGGCTGCGGGTCCGAGAGCCGCGACCCGCTGGTCGTCCTCGGCCCCTGGACCGGCGAGGAGGGAAGGGCCTTCGAAGCCGCCCTCGACAAACTGGACGACGGGACCGGGCGGACGTACACCTACGAGGGCACCCGCTCGCTCCGCGAGACGCTCGTCTCGCAGCTGGAGGCCGACGACCCGCCGGACGTGGCGGTCCTCAACAGCATCGGCGAACTCACCGAGTACGCCCGCCGCGACAAGCTGAAGCCCCTCGCCGAGGCGAGCGCCGAGCGCGCCTATCCGCCGTGGGCGCCGACCCTGCTGGTGGACAGCAGGCGGCGCACGTACTGGGTGCCACTGAAGGTCGACCTCAAGAGCCTCGTGTGGAGCAAAAGGGGCGCCCCGAGCGAACGGCCCACCTGGTGCGTGGGTCTCGCCTCGCAGGCCACCTCCGGCTGGCCCGGCACCGACTGGATCGAGGACCTGGTGCTCCATCAGGCGGGCCCCACCGTCTACACCGAATGGGCCACGGGCCGCCTGGACTGGCGCGACCCGGCCGTCGAGCGTGCCTGGACCAGCTGGGCGCGGCTGCTCGGCAAGCGCTCACCGGCGTCGGTCGAGCGGTCCCTGACCACGTCGTTCGAGGGCGTGTCCGACCCGCGGGGAGAGCCGCGCGGCCTGCTCGACTCGCCCGGCGTCGACTGCACGCACGAACACCAGAGCGCCTTCATCCGGTACGTCTACGCGGGCGACGACGTGACCGTGGAACCGTCGGCCCGCTATCTGGACGGACAGTCCGCGTACCGGGACGCCTTCGAGGTCGCGGGCGACATGGCTGCCGTGTTCAGCGACGACCCGGACGCCCAGGAACTCGTGGAGCGGCTCTCGAGCCCGGCCGGACGGGAGCGCTGGCGGGCGCAGGCGGCTCCTGCGGTACGGCCGCTGTTCCCGGACTCGGCCGGACTGTCGCCGCCGGCCTCCGCGACTCCGGTCGAGCGGGAGATCGACTCTCTGCTCACCACCCGCGCCCGCACCCTCTGCTTCGACGCCTCCGACGTGATGCCGCCCGAACTCCGAGACGCCTTCCACCGGGCGGTCCTGGAGTTCTTCCGTGACCCGACCCAGCGGCAACTCGATTCGCTGCTCCAGCAGTTGGAGACCGTACGCGTCCAGGTGAACACGGACTCGGGCACCGACCGAACCTTCCGCCCACCGCAGGACATCTGCGCGTGAGCGGTCCGCCTCGGTCCCGCCCGCGTCGTGGCGGAGCGCACGGCCGACGGCCTGACCTGACATGGTGGTGTCATGTGCTGGAGCGCGACAGCGGATCTCGTGGCGGGCACGGCCATCGCCTCCGTCGGGGCGGTCTGCGTGGCCCGGACCCGCCGCGCCGGGGATCTGCCCCTCGCCACGCTGCCCCTGCTGCTCGGCGCCCATCAACTGGTGGAGGCACAGATCTGGCGCACCGGCGGAGGGACCGGCGCGGCCACTGTCGCCTGGGCCGTCATCGCGCTGCCCGTGCTCGCGGTGTGGGTGCCGGTGGGCGTGTGGTGCGCGGTCCCACGCCGAACCGGACGCCGGGTGACGGCGGTCGTGGCGGTGGGCGCGGTGACCGCCGCCTTCCTCGCGCACACTCTCGTCACCCGCCCCGTCCGGGCCGAGGTCCGTGGCCACACCATGGCCTACGTCATCGGACTGCCCCACGCGGAACTGCTCGTCGCGGGCTACCTGATCGCCACCGTCGGCGCACTGCTGCTCTCCGGCGACCGCCGCCTCACGGCACTGGGAATCCTGACCGGGGCGGGCACGCTGGTGTGCTGGCTGCTGTGGCGGCTGGAGTTCGTGTCGACCTGGTGCGCGCTGGCGGCAATCAGCTCGGTGGTCCTGTACGGATGGGTGCGCACACGTCCCGCGCCGAGGCCGGTTCTGCCCGCGTGGGACGCCCGGCACTGATCAGTGCGCGCGGCGGTCCCGGGCCGCCCGCCTTTCGTCGTCACCGGGGTCAGGTCGCCGACATGATCATGCCGGCCGCGACGCCGACCAGTGAGGCGACCGCCAACGAGCGACTGCTCGGCGGCCAGGCGATCACCGTGGTCACCTCCGGCGCGTCGACGACGGGCACCGCGACGTGTTCGGGCCACTGCCAGGCACGGCTGGAGGCAGGGATGACGAGCAATGTCCTGCCGAGCGCCACGAGTTGAGCGAGCTGAGACTGGGTGCGCACCTCGGGTCCTGGCCCGTCGGGGTAGGACCCGTCGAGCCGGGGCCAGCGAGCGATCGGCAGGTCCGGCACATCCTGGACGTCCGCCAGCGTGAGCTCGGCGCGTGACGCGAGCCAATGCCCGGCGGGCACGATCGCGACCTGGCCTTCGACGTAGAGGTCTTCGGAGTCGAACCCGGCGAGGTCGTCGTAAGGGTGATGCATGAGTGCCACGTCGGCGTGTCCGTCGCGGAGCAGCTGTGCCTGCTCGCCGACCTCGCACAGAAGGATCTCGATCGGTGGCGCCTCCGGTTCGCCCGCCACCGTGTCGAGGAGCTGCCGCAGCACTTCGTGGGACGCCCCGGCCTTGGTCGCGAGCACCAGCGGCCGCTTCGGGTCACCGGCACGCCGCGTTCGGCGCGCGGCGGCAGCGACCGCGTCCAGGGCCGCTCCGGCCTCCCGGAGCAGCACGCCGCCGGCATCGGTGAGCGCGACTCCGCGCCGGTCCCGGTCGAGGAGCCGGACACCGAGCCGCCGCTCCAGCCTCGCGATCGCGCGGGAGAGCGGCGGTTGCGCGATCCCGAGCCGACCGGCGGCGCGTCCGAAGTGCAGTTCCTCGGCGACGGCGACGAAGTACCGAAGCTCGCGGGTCTCGAGATCGTCCACACGGACAGCCTACCGACTGATACCCGGCGAGTATCACAGTGCACCGGTTCGATATTGGACGGCGCATGACCGGCTCGCCCAGCATGAATCGCGTGAACGACATGAAGACCGCGCTGGTCACCGGCGCGAACAAGGGAATTGGTTTCGCCATCGCACAGGGTCTCGGGACCCTCGGCTTCACGGTAGCGGTAGGAGCTCGCGACAACGACAGGCGCGAGCAGGCCGTCAAGGAACTGCAGGCCGCGGGCGTCGACGCGTTCGGGGTCGCCCTCGACGTCACCTCCGACGACAGCGTCGCCGCCGCGGCGGCGACCGTCGAACAGACGGCAGGGCGTCTCGACGTACTCGTCAACAACGCGGGCGTCTCCGGCGCCATCGAAGGCGGCACGCAGGATCCGACGACGCTCGACCTCGAGGTCGTCCGCACCGTCCTCGACACCAACGTCCTCGGGGTCGTCCGGGTGACGAACGCGATGCTCCCGCTGCTCAGCCGAGCGAACTCGCCGCGCATCGTCAACGTGTCGAGCAGCATGGGCTCGTTGACGCTGCAGACCGGACCGATCATGGCCGCCTACGCACCGTCGAAGTCGATGCTCAACAGCGTCACGGCGCAGTACGCCCGCAGGCTCACCGGTACGAACGTCATCGTCAACGCCTGCTGCCCCGGCTATGTGGCGACCGACTTCACCGGGTTCAACGCGCCGCGGACGCCCGAGCAGGGCGCGGCGATCGCCGTCCGGCTCGCCACCCTGCCGGACGACGGACCGCGTGGCGGCTTCTTCGACGACGAGGGCGTCGTCCCCTGGTGACCCGGACGGACGGTGGCGGCAGCGACAGTGCCAGCCCCGCCGTCCCTCCCGTCCGGCGCCGGGTCGCGTCGCCGACCGGGAACATCTCCGTGGCGCGCCTGACGGTCGCGGCCCGGCACTTCGGAGGTGCCGGACCCGATGCCCATCGGCCGCCCGCTCGACGGCATGTGCGCCTACGTCCTCGGCGGCGCCCTGAGACCGGCTCCGCCCGCCACGCTCACCTGTTCCGCCGCCGACCAGCGCAGGCGGCTCAGGCGGGCGGTCTCCCCGAGCTCTCCCGGACCACCAGTTCCGGCACGGAGACCGGACGCGGGGCGACCGGCGCCGACTCCTCCAGTACGCCATGCAGCAGGGCGAACGCGGCTCGGCCGAGGCCCGTGAAGTCCAGACGTACGGTCGTGAGGGACGGCGTCAGATAGGCGGAGTGCGGGGCGTCGTCGAACCCGGCCACGCTGACCTCGCCCGGCACCGGGCGGCCGGCCTCGTGCAGGGCGCGCAGCACACCGAGGGCGAGGTCGTCGTTGCCGCACAGGACCGCGGTGACGGACGGATCCCGGGCGAGTTCCAGGCCCGCCGCGTGGCCGCCGACGGGGCCCCAACCGCCCTGCAGGGGAGGGGGTTCCGGAGCGCCCGCCTCTTGCACTGCCTGGCGCCAGCCGTCGGTGCGGGCGCTGGTGCGACGGGTGCTGGAGGGAATGGCGACGTAGTGCACGGTCTCGTGACCCAGGGACAGCAGATGCCGGGTCATCTCGTAGGCGGCCTCGCGGTCGTCGGTCCACACCCATGGCCGGTCGCCCGTGGGGTCGCTCGCCGGGGTCTCGACCACGCCGACGACCGGCAGCCCGGCCGGGACCGCCTCAAGGGCCCGGACGCCCGCGGGGTCGTACGCGATCACGATCAGTCCGCCGCCCGCGTCCGCGGCACGCTGCACCTCCACGGTGACGGCGGCCTCGTCGGCCGATTCGAGGACGCCCACACCCACCGAGTAGCCTGCCGCGCGGGCTGCCTCCTCGACGCCCTGGAGGATCGAGGCGTAGCCGTAGTGCGTGGTGTTGGCGGTGAGCACGGTAACGGCCCTGCTGCGGCCCCTGGCCAGAGCCAGCGCGGTGGCGTTGCGCCGGAAGCCCAGCTCGTCGATGGCGGCGAGCACCCGCTCCCGCGTCGACTGCTTGACACTGGCGTGGCCGTTGATCACCCGGCTGACGGTCTGGTAGGAGACGCCGGCGGCCGCGGCGACATCCCGGATACTCGCCGAACCACGAGTGTGACCGGTCACATTCATCCCAGGATTGTGGCCGGTCACCAGCGGATCGTCAAGAGAACGTGGGTTGGGTGAGCCGGCGGTTCGAACCCCGTCAACGGGGCCGGTACGCCCTCGGCAGCGGCATGCCGCGGTCGGCCATGATCTGCCGTACGCGGTTCGGGTAGTTGGTGATGATGCCGTCCACGCCCATGTCCATGAGTGCCTCCACGGTGGCGGGGTCGTCACAGGTCCACGGGATGACCTTCAGGCCCCGGGCGTGCGCCTCCCGGACCATCGTCCGGTCGGCGTAGAAGCGGAAGTCGGGGTCGCCGACCTTGCCGCTCTGCGGGAAGCCGTAGTTGGGGGAGAGGGCCCTCACGCCGGGGATCGTGGCGGCCGCCCTGACGAAGTCGCCGCCGTAGTCGTCGGCGTCGATCCCGCCGAGCCACGGGGACGCACCCGGCAGGCCGACCTGGAGGAAGTCGTAGTTGGTGAGCGCGATCAGGGGCCACTTCGGGGCCAGCTGGTGCATCGCCTTCAGCGCGCCCCAGTCGAAGGACTGGATGGTGACCTGGTTCTCGATGCCCGAGCGGTGGATCTCCTCGTGGACCCGCCGTACGAACAGCGCACGCGGCGCGGTCTGTTCGGGCGCGCCCGCCTCGACCTTCGTCTCGATGTTCAGCTTGACCCGCTTGGCGCGGTAGCTCTTGACCAGGTTCAGGACGTCCTTCAACTCGACCATCCGGAAGCCCTTGACCACCTCCTGCTCCGGGAAGCCGGGCAGTTGCTGATAACCGCAGTCCATGGTCTTGATCTGAGCCAGCGTCAGATCCTTGATGTACTTGCCGACATACGGATACATCGGGTCACCGGCCGTCAACGGTCCCGTGTCACGGCACTTGACCGCGCTGATCTGCCGGTCGTGGTTGACGACGACCTTCCGGTCCCTGGTGACATGTGTGTCCAGCTCCAGCGTGGACACCCCGAGGCGCATCGCCTTGCCGAAGCCCTCCAGGGACTCCTCGGTCGTCATGCCGATGCCACCGCGGTGGGCCTGGAGGTCGAAGTGCGGTTTGGGCTTCGGCGGTTGGTGGCCGTCGTACGCCGTCGCGGGCGTGGCGGCCGACAGCGCGAGCACCGGCACCAGCGCCAGCCCGGCGAGGACACGTCTTGCGGACATCGACACCTCACTCCTATGGGTCGGGACGCCCCACAGACGCTAGTGAGGACGCGCGCCGGTTCAACCCCTCGGACGTGATCCCGCCGTGAATGTCCGAGGAACGCCGTCCCTGCCGGCGGTAGGGGACGAGGTGGATCTCCCTGATCCGTTGTGAAGGTTGTTCCAGAGGGCCGCAGTTGGGCCTCCGGGCTGTCTGGCGTGACGGACGCCTGTAAGGCCCCTGGCTGACGAGGCCTCCCGATAGAGCGGCGCCGTCACGGTGGTGGGTTTCACGTGGCATGCGGGCGCCGGGCAGATGCCTGGGAATCTCCCTGGCCGTGAGGCCTCACGAGAGAGCGGCGCGGTTCCGGCGTCTCCACGTCCCGTGAAACCCACCGTCGTATGTCGTTCGTTGTCGTCGTGGCGCGAGCCCTCCGCAGGGCGACCTCCTGTCCACCTCCGCGAGCCGCGAGCTCTGGCGCAGACAGAGGCCCCTGGGGTGCGCTGGTGTCGCGAACGGCTACCGAGATGGAGGACCGATCGAGTCCTGGGATTAGGACGCCGCGTGACCCGCATGAGCTCGTGACCTGTGAAAACAACTAGAGGATGGGTGAACGTGTGACTGTGTTCTGCGGGATCGACTGGGCAGAGAGGCATCACGACGTCGCGCTGGTCGACGAGGCTGGCGAACTACTGGTCAAGCGGCGGATCAGCGATGATGCGGCCGGCTACCGGATTCTGCTGGAGCTCCTGGCCGAGCATGGTGACAGTCGCGAGTCGCCGATACCTGTGGCCATCGAGACAAGCCGTGGCCTGCTCGTGGCAGTCCTGCGGACCGGCAGTCGCAGGGTCTTCGCGATCAACCCGCTTGCCGCCTCCCGCTACCGTGACCGCCACGGCGTGTCCCGCAAGAAGTCAGACCCAGGCGACGCTCTCGTGTTGGCGAACATCCTCCGAACCGACATGGCCGTGCACCGGCCGCTGCCAGCGGACTCCGACCAGGCCCAGGCCATCGCGGTGCTGGCTCGGGCTCAGCAGGACGCCGTCTGGAACCGTCAGCAGATCGGCAACCAGATCCGCTCCCTGCTGCGCGAGTACTACCCCGCTGCCCTGGATGCCTTCCTGGCCAAGCAGGGCGGGCTGGCCCGCGAGGAGGCCCGCATCATCCTGGCCAAGGCGCCAACGCCGGCGGAAGGCGCGCGGCTGTCTCTGAGCCAGCTGCGCTCCGCCCTCAAGCGCGCCGGTCGCGTCCGAGGTGTTGAGGAAGAAGCTGACCGCCTGCGCGGTGTCCTGCGGGCCGAGTACGCTCACCAGCCCGCTGCTGTCGAGAACGCCTTCGGCAGGCAACTTCTCGCTCTGCTCAAGCAGTTCGAGGCAGCCTGCCAGGCCAGTGACGACCTTGCCGAAGCAGTTGATGCCAGCTTTCACGAGCATCCCGATGCCGAGATACTCCTGAGCTTCCCGGGCCTCGGTGTCCAGCTCGCCGCACGCGTTCTCGCCGAGACCGGCGACGACCGCAACCGCTTCTCCGACGCCCGCGGACTGAAGGCATACGCCGGATCCGCACCGATCACCCGCGCCTCCGGCAAGAAGCACTACGTGGGACGCCGCATGGTCAAGAACAACCGACACCACCACGCCGGCTATCTGTGGGCTTTCTCCTCCCTGCGCTCATCTCCCGGAGCCCAGGCCCACTACCGTCGCCGACGCGACATCGGCGACTGGCACGCACAAGCTCAGCGACACCTGTTCAACCGCCTGCTCGGACAGCTGTTCCACTGCCTCCAAAAGCGAGCTCTCTTCGACGAAGAACGTGCCTTCAATCCGCCCGTGCCCTCATCAACGGCAGCTGCTACTTGACTTCTTCAGGTCCCGAGATGTCTCTCGTGGAGTGGCCCGGCACACAGCGGCGCCTGTGCCGCATCGCCGGCGACAGCTCGGCCCCGCCCAGGTGGTGCTCCGTACCGGGACGCGCAGATGCCTGCCGTGCACCAGCGAGTCCTCGCCCGGGGGCCCGGGCCCGCTCGGCGCGCTCTTCGACGTCGGCGACGGACTGCGCGCGGCGGACGGGCCGTCTTCGTCGTGCACGTGAACGGGCGGGAAGGCGATGGGCACGACCTCGAAGTGGCCGCCATGCCGCCGTGCGGCCAGTTCGAGGGCGCGTCTGCCGGAGACAACCGCGCCGGTCGCTGGACACGGCCTCGCCCTCTTGGCACCCGGGCCCTGTGAGATTGCCCGGCCCCCGCGAACACACCGCCCGGTCGTCAGGGCGTAGGAATGCCCGCCGGGCGTGCCGGACGGCCGAGGCGGACCGGGACGCCGGGGGAGTACAGGACGCTGACCGGGGCGTCGGTCGGGGCGGGCAGACCGGCCGCGGTGACGAGGTCCTGCTCGCAGGTGAGCAGTTCGGCACGGTACAGGGGCCAGCGCGGATGGTCGTTGGGCAGGTAGGCCAACGGCTCGGGGCCGCCGAGGAAGGCGTTGTGCATGCCCCAGCGGGCGGTGAGGAAGTGCTCCAGGTCGGTCGGCTCCCCGATGGGTTCACCGGTCCGTACCGTGATCAGGCTGCGGGCGCCGCGCGGGCCGGGCCAGCGGCGTGAGCTGGTGTAGGTGACGGTGTCCCCGGCCGTGCGGACGCTCATCCGGGACCAGAGATACGGCAGCCGGAAGCCGACGCGTCCCATCACCACCGGGATCAGCCGGGAGGCGTCCATCGAGCGGAACACCACGCCACGCCGCCCGTGCGCGTCCACCGAGTACAGCCGCACGTTGGTCTCCGGGAAGGTCCCGAGATACGGCACCCCCGGCAGCCCCAGCCAGCCGACCCGGTGCATTCGGAACGCGACAAGGCCGACGTACGTCAGCCCGTCGTGTGTGTCGGGGACCGTGCCACGCGGCAACAGCCCTGCCACGACCGCCGGTTCGACGCCCCAGTGGATGAAGGCGAGGTCGAGCCACTGCTGGGTGAGGAGCGGGGCCCGTATGAGGGCGGGGGCGTCCGGGGTGACGGGAGCGGGGTTCGGCACGAGGTCCAGGGTGGCAGACACCGATCGTGTCCGGCCCGGCGGCGTGCCGGGACGGGACGGGACGGCGTCCGCCGAGCCATGCGGCCCGGCGGACGCCGTTCCATGACATCGGCGTCAGTTGCGGCGACCGGCCGGATCCTGAACCACCGTGTCCCGGCCGCCGCCGGAGAGAGGCGCGGGGGCGGTCGGCGGTTCCTTCGCCCGGTCCGCGTGCCCCGGCCACCAGGCCGCGTGGCCGATGAGGGCCGTGAGGCTGGGAGTGAAGAACATCGCCATGACGAACGCGGCGACGGCGATGCCGAAGGAGACCGCGAAGCCCATCTCCGTGAGCAGGACGTTGCCGGCCAGCATCATCGTGGCGAAGGTCGCCGCCAGGATGAAGCCGGCCGCTGCCACCGTGGGACCGGCGTGCCGTAGCGCCATACCGGCCGCCTCGCGCGGTTCGCGGCCTTCACGGGCCTCCTCCCTCAGCCGGGCGATCATGAGGATGTTGTAGTCGGTGCCGATGGCGACCACGAAGAGATACATGATCACCGGGAGCATGAACATCAGGCCGGAGTGTCCCTGTCCTTCCTGGAAGATCCACACGGTGGCGCCGAGCGTGGCGCCGAAACCGAGGCCCACCGAGGCGATCAGGTACCAGGGGGCGACCACGCTGCGCAGCAGCAGCCCCAGGATGAGCATGATCAGCACGGCCGCGACGGGGAAGACCGTCTTGTAGTCGTGGTTGACCGCGGTACCGATGTCCTTGTAGATCGAGGACATCCCGCCGACCACGGCCTCGGTGCCGTCCGGGGCGTCGGAGTGCGCGACGTCGCGGACCCGGCCCACCGCCTCGATGGCCTTGTCCGTCGACGCCTCGTACTTGAGGGTGACGGTGAAGTCGATGGTGGTGCCGTCCTTGTTCAACTGCGACAGACGGGCGTTCGCCACGCCGTCCACGGCCCCGAGTTTCTTCACGTACGCGTCGAAGAGTGTCGTGTCGATCGGTTTGCCGTCGGTGCTGGAGAGATAGACGTCGGTCGGTGCGGCGGCACCCGCCGAATACGCCTTCTGCATCTCGTCCTGGACGACCATCGACTCCTTGGTCTTGGGCATGGAGCCGGCCGCCAGGTCGAACGTGGCGTTGTAGCCGAACGTTCCGAGCGACAGCGCGACCAGGACGAGTCCCGAGAGCGCGGCGGTGAGCGCCGGGCGGTTCCGCACGCCGCGGCCCAGGGCGGCGAACCGGGCGTTCTCCGGCTCGCGCTGCCAGGACTTGGACGGCCAGAAGACCTTCGGGCCGATGAGGGAGACGACGGCCGGGATCAGCGTCAGGCCCGCGATCAGGGTGACGGTGACCGCGATCGCGAGGGCCGGGCCCATCTGCTTGAGGAAGCCCAGCGTCGACAGGACCAGCGCGAGGAAGGCGATGATGACCGCTCCGGCGGCGGAGGCGATGGCCTCGCCGACCCGGTCGACCGCGTTGATCATGGCCTGCTTCGGCTCGTCGCCGAGGCGCAGGCGTTCGCGGTAGCGGAACATCAGGAACAGGAAGTAGTCGGTGCCCACGCCGAAGAGCACGACGATCAGGATCGACGAGATCGAGCTGTTGGCCTGGAGGTCGAACAGCTTGGTGGCGTAGGCGATCAGCCCGTTGGCGATCGCCGACACCAACCCGATCGTGATCAGGGGCAGGAAGGCCAGGATCGGAGCCCTGAAGATGATCAGCAGGGTCACCAGGATGATGACGAAGGTGCCGATGCCGATCAGCGCCTCGCCACGCTTGGACGAGTCCTGCTGGTCGAGGGCCTGCGCGGCGGAACCGCCGAGCTTGACGTCGAGGTCCGTGCCCTTGGCGAGTTGCTTGACGTCCTCGCGCAACACTTCGGCCGCGTCGGCCTGTTTGGGCTGCCCGGCGTTCCTGCTGTCCATCTGGACCAGGGTCAGGGCGTATCTGCCGTCCGAGGACGGCTGGCCGGGGACGACCTTCTGCACCTGGTCGATCTTCTTCTTGCCGAGCTCGGAGGTGATCCGGGCGACATCCTTCTGGTCGGCGGCGGTCAGCTTGCCGCCGTCGGTGCGCTGGTACAGCGCGATCGCGGACGGGGTGAAGGCGCTGGGGAACGCCTTCTCCTGGAGCTCCGCCGCTTTGATGGACTCGTAACTCTTGGGGAGGAAACTGCTCTCGTCACTGTTCGAGGGCAGGCTCGGGGCGGTGGCGACGATCGCCACCGCGGCGAATAACCATGCAACGATTGTCCAGACGGGATGCCGGACGACAGCGTTGCCAATACTTCGGAACATGCGGAAGGTCCTCCTGGACAGGAAGATCACCGCAACCCGGGGAGCGGTCCCTGGCATCGGCGACCCCCGGCCGTCCCTCAGGGCACTCCCCCCGTCGGACAGGCCGGAATGGTTGTCTTGAGCTCTTATCCTAGGGATCACGGGTGAAGATCGCTGGAGGTGCCGGACCTTCGCCGTCGTACCGTTCGGGGAGCCCCTCGGGGGAGCAGGTGTGCGGGGCGACACACCGAAGCCGAGATCCGGGTGCGGAGGACGCCTGCGGGGTCGTACCGCTTCAACGGCTGGCGAGGTGAGCACGTGAGTGCCGCATCCGGGTCGTACCCGTAGATCCAGCCGTTGCCCACCAGCGGGTGGGCGTCGGCGAGCGCCGCGTCGCGGGGCCGCTGCCCGGAGTCGTCGGCCAGGGCACTGCCGCGGCCCTTCCGCCCTGCTGACCCGGCACCGGTGACCCCTCACGGCCGTCGGCTGTCTCGTCCTGCGCCGTGTCCGTGGAGCCGCGGCTGTCACCGCGCTGACCGGCATGGCGCCCGAGTGTTCGCCGCTACGGCGTCGACCTGGGCTGTGTCCGTTGTGGGATCGCCTGCTCGTGGCTGTGGGCTGTCTGGTCGTCGGTGCGGTGTTCACCGTGAGGCCGATTGCTCGCGTGGTGTCCGTGGAGCCGCGGCTGTCGCCGCGCTGACCGGCATCGGGCCGCATACCGGTGCGACCGCACCGAGACCGGGACCTCGTTCGCTACGGCATCGCCCGCCATGCCGACGATCTCGCCTACGGCACCGGCGGAGGTTTCTCCGGCATGCAGGGGCCGCCGCAGGGCCGCCCGCCGGGAAGGGCGCCGTGAGCATCCTGCTGTGCTTCTGCTCACCCCGACCTCGCGATTTTACTAGGACGTCCTACTATTTTCTCAGCTCGCGTTTTCCGACGTGTCCTGGGAAGGCTCCGCCATGAGCGATCTGCATCGCCCCGTCCACCCCGTCCGCCTGGTCACCGCCTCGGCACTGTTCGACGGGCACGACGCCTCGATCAACATCATGCGGCGGATCTTCCAGTCGCAGGGCGCCGAGGTGATCCATCTGGGACACAACCGGTCGGTGCGGGAGGTCGTGGACGCGGCTCTCGAAGAGGACGCGCACGGCGTGGCGGTCTCGTCGTACCAGGGCGGACACGTCGAGTACTTCGAATACCTGGTCGCCTCACTGCGCAAGCAGGGCGCGGAGCACATCCGGGTGGTGGGCGGTGGAGGCGGTGTGATCGTGCCCGAGGAGATCACGCGGCTGCGGGAGAGCGGGGTGACGATCTTCTCTCCCGAGGACGGCCAGCGGATGGGCCTCGCCGGGATGGTCAACACGGTCGTGCGGGACTGTGACTTCGACCTGTGGGACGGCAGGCCGGCCGACCTCACCGCGGTCCTGGCCGGCGACCGGTTCGCGATCGCCCGCGCCCTCACCGGTGCCGAACTGGGCAAGCTGCCGCCGGAGTTCCGGCAGGAGCTGCGGGCCACGGCGGCCGCGCGGCCGGTGCCGGTGCTCGGCATCACCGGCACCGGCGGCTCGGGCAAGTCGTCCCTGACCGACGAGCTGGTGCGCCGGTTCCGTGTCGACCAGCGGGACGCCCTGCGCATCGCCGTGATCGCGGTCGACCCGACCCGTCGCCGAGGTGGCGGCGCGTTGCTCGGCGACCGGATCCGGATGAACTCCCTCGACGGGAACCGGGTGTTCTTCCGTAGTCTGGCCACCCGCGGCAGCCGCGAGCTGCCCGAGCACCTTTCCGACGTGATCGATGTCGTGAAGGCCGCCGGGTTCGACCTGGTGATCGTGGAGACGCCGGGCATCGGCCAGGGCGACGCGGCGATCGTGCCGTTCGTCGACGCCTCCCTGTACGTGATGACGCCGGAGTTCGGTGCCGCCTCGCAGCTGGAGAAGATCGACATGCTCGACTTCGCCGACGTCGTGGCGATCAACAAGTTCGAGCGGCGCGGCGCCAAGGACGCCCTGCGCGACGTGGGCCGCCAACTGGTCCGCAACCGTGAGGCATTCGGCAAGCGGCCCGAGGACATGCCGGTGTACGGCACCTCCGCGGCCACCTTCAACGACGACGGCGTCACCGCCCTGCACCAGCACCTCACGGCCGTCCTCGCCGAGAAGGGACTCCCGCTGCCCGAGGGCGCCCTGGCGCGGGTCGACGTACGCCACTCCTCCGGCATCCGGCAGGTGGTCCCGCCCGAGCGGGTGCGCTACCTCGCCGAGATCACCGACACCGTCCGTGGCTACCACGCCGACACCGAGCGGCTGGCCGAAGCGGCGCGGCGGGTCCAGCGGCTGGAGCTGGTCGGTGCCGAACTCGCCGACGCCGGCTCCGATGCCGCGAACGTGCACGCGCTGCTGGAGGACGCCCGCACGCGGCTCCCGCACGACATCGTGCGGCAGATCGAGAGCTGGCCCGCCGTGATCGCCTCCTACTCCGGCGACGAACAGGTCGTGAAGGTCCGCGACCGGGAGATCCGCACCAAGCTGACCCGCGAGTCCCTGTCCGGCAACAAGATCCCCCGCGTCGCCCTGCCCCGCTTCACCGACCACGGCGAACTGGTGCGGTTCTGGCGCGCGGAGAACCTGCCCGGCCACTTCCCCTTCACGGCCGGGGTGTTCCCCTTCAAGCGCGACGGCGAGGACCCGGCACGGATGTTCGCCGGCGAGGGCGACCCGTTCCGCACCAACCGCCGCTTCAAGCTCCTCTCCGAGGGCCAGCCCGCCACCCGCCTCTCCACCGCCTTCGACTCGGTGACGTTGTACGGCCGCGACCCCGACGAGCGCCCCGACATCTACGGCAAGGTCGGGACCTCCGGCGTCTCGGTGGCCACCCTGGAGGACATGAAGGCGCTCTACGACGGCTTCGACCTCGTGTCGCCCACCACCTCCGTCTCCATGACGATCAACGGGCCCGCCCCGGCCGTCCTGGCGTTCTTCCTCAACACCGCGATCGACCAGCAGATCGAGCGTTTCCGCGCCGAGGAGGGACGGGATCCCTCATCCGAGGAGGCGGCCGAACTGCGCGCCCACGCGCTGGCGAACGTGCGCGGCACCGTGCAGGCCGACATCCTCAAGGAGGACCAGGGCCAGAACACCTGCCTGTTCTCCACCGAGTTCAGCCTGCGGATGATGGCCGACATCCAGGAGTGGTTCATCGCGCAGAAGGTCCGCAACTTCTACTCGGTGTCCATCTCCGGCTACCACATCGCCGAGGCCGGCGCGAACCCCATCAGCCAGCTCGCCTTCACCCTGGCCAACGGCTTCACCTACGTCGAGGCCTACCTCGCCCGCGGCATGCGAGTCGACGACTTCGCCCCGAACCTGTCGTTCTTCTTCTCCAACGGCATGGACCCCGAATACTCCGTGCTCGGCCGGGTCGCCCGCCGTATCTGGGCGGTGGCGATGAAGGAGAAGTACGGCGCCGGCGAACGCAGCCAGAAACTGAAGTACCACGTCCAGACCTCCGGACGCTCCCTGCACGCCCAGGAGATGGACTTCAACGACATCCGCACCACTCTCCAGGCCCTCATCGCCATCTACGACAACTGCAACAGCCTGCACACCAACGCCTATGACGAGGCCGTCACCACCCCCACCGAGGAGTCCGTACGACGGGCCCTGGCCATCCAGCTGATCATCAACCGGGAGTGGGGCCTGGCGATGAACGAGAACCCCCTCCAGGGGTCGTTCATCATCGACGAACTCACCGACCTGGTCGAGGAAGCCGTCCTCCAGGAGTTCGAGCGGATCAGCGAACGCGGCGGTGTGCTCGGCGCGATGGAGACCGGCTACCAGCGCGGCCGTATCCAGGACGAGTCGATGCTCTACGAACAGCGCAAGCACGACGGCTCCCTGCCCCTGATCGGCGTCAACACCTTCCGCAACCCCCACGCCGACACCGCCGAGCCCGGCGTCGTCGAACTCGCCCGCGCCACCGAGGAGGAGAAGCAGTCCCAGCTGGAACGCGTACGCACCTTCCACGCCCGTCACCCCGACGAGGCCCGGGCGGCCCTGGACGCCCTCAAGGACGCGGCCGTACGCGGCGACAACGTGTTCGCGGTCCTCATGGAGGCCACCCGGGTCTGCTCCCTCCAGCAGATCACCGAGGCCTTCTTCGAGGTCGGCGGCCAGTACCGCCGCAACGTCTGAGGAGTGTTGCCTTCAGGTGCACCTCGTTCAGCGTGAACGGGACAAGATGGCCACTGGCGGGCGGCTGCCGGCGGACGCCGGGCCGGAGCTCGACGTGATGACGGCGGATGTCGCGGTCATGGACGCCGCCTGGCAGCCGGACGTACGCGCCGAGGCCGAGCGCGTCCTAGCCCTGCGCCTCGCCCGCGACGACCTCCGTGCCCACCTCCCCGGCGCGCTGGATCTCGCCGCCTCCGGCAAGGCCGCGCCCCGAGAAGGTCGTCTCCCATGACCTCGACGGGGAGGACCTGCCGACCGCCCTGCACGTCCGGCACGACGACGACGGCCCCGCCCCCGGCCAGGGCCGCGGCGAGGTCCACTCACGACATGACGCAGGAAGCACGCCGCGGTGCCCCCGCCGAGGACATGGAACAGACCGGCCCGGCGAAGCCGGTCCACTCCCACTTCCTCAGCGGCCGAGGTCCGCTGCCGCCGGCCCTGAAATGAGGCTCACCCGCTGATCACCTCCTGCTCGGTGCCGGCCGGTGCCCGATGGCGCCGGAAGCCGGGGAAGAGCAGGAGGAGGGCGAGCGCCGCCACGACGGTCAGGACGCCGCCGCCCGTGACGGTCCACGTGACGCCGAGGCCGGCGCCGACCGTGCCGTGCAGGAGGTCGCCCAGCCGTGGCCCTCCGACGGCCACCACGGTGTCGATCCCCTGGAGCCTGCCGCGCATCCCGTCGGGAACGGCGCTCTGCAGCACCGTCTTCCGGAAGACCCCCAGCGCGAGGAGCGCACCGCCGGCCGGCAGCAGCCAGGCCACGGCGGAGACGAGCGAGTGGGCAAGGCCGAACCCCGCGACCGCCAGGCCCCACACGGCGACCGACACGGCCACCGCGACACCGTGGCGGCCGACGCGCGTGAAGGCCCCCGAGAACAACCCCGCCAGCACACCCCCGGCCGAGACGGCGGCGTACAACACCCCGATGTCCGAAGGGTGGAAGGTCTCCGCCGCCAGTTGCGGGAACAGTGCCGTGGGCAGACCGAGGGACAGCGCGGCGAAGTCGGCGAGATAGACCACCAGCAGAATCTGACGCCGCGTCACGAACCGTACACCGTCCGCGATCTGCCGTAGGACCGCGCTCTGTCGTCGCTCACCGCCGCCGTCCGGGGGAAGAGCCGGCAGTCGCCACACGGCCCACACCGTCGCGCAGACGGCGAGAGCGTCCGCCAGATACAGCGTCCGGCTGCCCACGACCGGCAGCAGGCCACCGGCCAGCAGCGGCCCGGCGATCCCGGCGGACAGGAGCACCGTCGACTGCAGCGCGTTGGCGGCCGCGAGCAACTCGGGCCGCACCAGACGGGGTGTCACGGCCCTGCTCACCGTGGAGTTGGCCCCGAACAGGGCCTGCTGCACGGCCACCAGCCCGAGCAGCACGGCGACCGAGCGCAGATTCGCCCACGCCTGGGCCCACAGCAGCAACGACGTCACCCCGATGCCGATCGTGGTCGTCAGCAGCATCCGCCGTCGGTCGCGTACGTCGGCGAGTGCCCCTCCCCACAGTGCCGCCGCGGCCATCGGGGCGAGGCCCACCAGACCGGCCAGCCCCACGTAGGCCGACGAGCCGGAGAACTCGTAGATCTGCAACGGCACGACGACCGCCGTGAGTTGAGCTCCGAGAGCGGTCACGATCCCGGCCGCCCACAACCGCCGGAACGCGCCCGCCCGCAGGGGCCGTACGTCGGCCAGGAGCCGTCTGTTTCGCACCATGGAGCGATGCTGCGGGCTCCCCTTGGGGCAAGGTCAACCGACGTGGGCGAGCACTTGGTCGGCCAGTTCCCGCGGGGTCGACTCGCCGTCGAGGAAGACCGTGTCGCCGGGCAGGGTGTCGACCGCCGCCGTACACGCCTCGATGCGGGCCTTGCACCACGCCCGTACCCGTTCCTCCCGGGCGGGATCGTCGGGGAAGAAGCTCCGTGCGTCGATCCGCCGCACCAGGACCTCCGGCGCGACCTTGAGGAAGAAGTGGTGGACCACGATGTCAGCGGCCTTCAGGGCGCCGAAGATCTCGCCCAGGTAGCCGGGGTCCACCAGCGTCATGGGGACCAGGAGCGGGCGCCGGTACTCCTCGACGAGGCCGACGGCCAGGTCCGCGACCTGCCGCCGCCACAGGGGAAGGTCCTGGAAGTCACCGGTCGGCACGTCCACGATCTCCCGCAGCACATAGCCGACCATCTCCGGGTCGAAGACCAGCGCCTCGGGCCATCGCGGACGCAGTTCCTCCACGAGCGTGCTCTTCCCGCCGCCGAACGGGCCGTTCATCCAGACGATCACAGCTGTTTCCCCCGGTTTCCAAGAACGCCGAACGAGTGACAGTGGCGTCAGCCCCGTGGTGGCGCGCTGCTTGCCCGCACCACCAGACGCGTCGGGACGAGATCGGTACCCGGCTGTCCGCTCCCGTGCGAGCGGATCTGCTGAAGCACCTTCTGGACGCAGCGATGGCCCACCTCGGCGAAGTCCTGGTGGACTGTGGTGAGCGGCGGCACGAAGAACGCCGCGTCGGGGGTGTCGTCGAAACCGACCACGCTGACGTCGTGCGGCACGGACAGCCCGTGCTCGTGGAACGCGCGCAGCAGTCCCAGCGCCATCTGGTCGTTGGCGGCGAACACGGCCGTGCAGTCCGGCGTCTCGGCGAGCACGAGCCCGGCCGCGTAACCGGACTCCGCCGACCAGTCCCCGTACAGTGCGGGCGGCACCGGCCGCCCGGCCTCCTCGAGGACCGCACGCCAGGCCTGGGCCCGCCGCTGTCCCGCGAAGGAGGCCTGCGGACCGGTCACATGCCGGACGGTCCGATGGCCCAGGTCCAGCAGATGCTGTACGGCCTTGCGCGCGCCGTCCGCCTGATCGGTGTCGACCACGCTGTAGCGGTCGCCGGCGTCGGAGTCCACGACGACGACATGCACCCCGGGCGGCAGCTGGACCGTCCCGGTGTCGAGGAGATGGATCTCCATGATGACGATGACCGCGTCCACGGCCAGCTCGCCCATCCGCGTGAAGGCCCCCAGGACGTTGTCCTGCGTCGGCACGTCGATGGGGATCAGGGTGATCGCGTACCCCTCGGCCGCCGCGTGCGTGGCGATCGCCTCCACCGTGCGGCTGTTGCCGGTCGAGGACAGGCTGAACAGGATCACGCCGATTGTGTTGAACTGGCCGTACCGCAGCGCCCGCGCGGCACTGTTGGGGCGGTACCCCAGTTCCCGCATCGCCGCCAGCACCTGCTCGCGCGTAGCAGCGATCACCCCGGGGTGACCGTTGGAGACCCGCGAGACCGTCTGCGAGGAGACGCCCGCGAGCTTGGCGACGTCCGCCATGGACACGCGCTGCTTGCGCCGCCCCCCGGGGACACCGGAACCTCCCCGTTCCACCACTGCTGCCTCCTCCGTCCGCACACGAACGTGTTGCGTGTCGCACCGGATGTTACGTGTGGGAAACCTTGACGGTCGCCGGAGCGGATGCCACGATTCCGGCGCCGTCATGTTTACGTAAACATGCTGTCATTCCGAAAGGGTTTGGTCGATGCGCAAGACCCCCGTCAGCACCCGTCGCGCCCCGAGGCTGCGTGCCTCGCTCGTCGCCGTCGCGATCGCCGCGATCAGCGGCGCCAGCCTCACCGGCAGCCCCGCCTCCGCCGCCGCGCCGACCACCGACACGACCCAGTTCAAGGGTGTCAACTGGGCCGACCCGCGCGACAACTTCGCCGACGACGAACTCCAGCTGTCGGGCCTGTCGACCTCCGACACCTACGCCCAGACCTACACCAAGGCCAGCCGCATCATCTCGGCGTTCCGCGCCAACCTCGGCGCCAACACCGTCCGGCTGCCGATCAACCCGTACACCGTCAACGGCTCCTACTGGAAGTCGTACCGGGGCGTCATAGACGCCGCGACGGCCCACGGCTTCAAGGTCATCGTGTCCTACTGGGAGGGCACGGGCGACCGCAAGGACGGCTTCATCGACGACGAGGCCACCTACTGGCCGATGTGGAACACCGTCGTCAAGGCCTACAAGGGCAACTCCCGGGTCTACTTCGAGCCGATGAACGAGCCGCACGGCTACACGGACACCGAGTGGGCCGACATCGCCGCGAAGTGGCTGGACACCTACAAGTCCGTGCCCCGCAACCGGGTCTTCGTCAGCGGCGCCGGCTACAACGACCACGTCACGACCGTGTGCGCCGACCCGCGACTGAAGGGCACCTACCTGTCGCTGCACCACTACGGCTTCTGGAAGTCGTACGCCACCTACGACGAGTGGGTGGCCGACCTGAAGGTGCGCATCGGCGACTGCGCGAACCGGACCGTGGCGGACGAGTTCGGCGCGCCCATGACGACCGGTCTGAACTACAACGTGAAGACCCCGGACGACAACTTCGTCAACTTCATCCAGGCCGTCACCGACACCTTCCGCGAGCTGAAGATGGGCTCGGTGTACTGGCCGGGCCTGCGCACCGACGACATCTACTCGGTGCAGAAGCTCGTCGGCCCGCCCAGCAAGCCGTGGCTGGAGACCACCAACCAGTCGGGCGCCGACCGCCTCGCCTGGGCCTGGGGCCGCGGAACGCCCGTCAAGGGCTGACGCCTCTCCTTGTTTCGGCCGCGGTGCCTTTCGGTACCGCGGCCCACCGGCGTTCACGGCGGTGTTCGGACATGGCCGACTCGCGCCCTTCTCACGCCTCCCAGAGCTGCCCAGACTCCTTGGCAGAAGCACAGGGGGGAGGGCGCGGTGGCCAGGCGTCGACGAGGTACGGCCGCTCACCGGCGGCGGGCACGGAAGTGGTGGTGGGGCGGCGCGGTGGCGCTGGTCCTCGTGGTGCTGTTCCGGGCGAGCGTGTGGCCGTATCTCCTGGGCGTGCTGTCGGTCGCTGCCGCCGCGGCGACCGGCTGGCGGCTGTGGCACACGGACCGGCTTCTGCGGGGCAGGCACCGTCGCTGGCTGCAGGAGGAGGCGGTGAAGGCGGGCCGCCGGACCCTCGCCGAGGTGGACGCCATGACGGGCACCGAGTTCGAGGAACTGGTCGCGGGACTGTGCCGGCGGGACGGGTGCACGGAGGTCAGGCGGGTGGGCGGTGCGGGCGACAACGGCGCCGATGTCCTGGGCCGGCTGCCGGACGGCCGCACGATGGTCGTCCAGTGCAAGCGGTACGCACCGAGCAGGGCGATCCCGAATCGCGAGCTGCGCGATCTGCTGGGCGCCCGGGTGCACTTCCGCGCCGACGTGGCCGTCTTCGTGACGACCTCACGCTTCACCGGCCCCTCCGAGAAGTTCGCGCTGGAGCACGACATCCTCGCCGTGCACCGCGACCTCCTCGGCCTGTGGAACAACGGGGCCTCCCTCGTGTCGCTGGGCGAGGTGAACGGCCGGGGCCAGGGGGACGCACGGCATCGGGCCCGCTGGAAGAAGGCGTACGGCGGCTAGCGGCCCATTCCAGGGAGACGCAGATCACATTCGGCGCAGGTCACAATCCGCCGGGCCAGTGAGTCGTAGGTGTGTAGCCATCGACAACGGCAGAAGGAGCACACCATGGAAGCCCGACTCGACGTCTTCACCAGCCCGCTGGCCGGCAAGCTGCTGAAGCACTTCGCCTCGGCGGGGAAGGTGGTCACGGACTCGGGACTGCCGATGACGACCCAGGAACTGGTGAAGATCCGCGCGAGCCAGATCAACGGCTGCGGGTTCTGCCTCGACATGCACACCAAGGAGGCCGCCGCCGCGGGCGAGACCGCGCAGCGCCTCCACATGGTCGCCGCGTGGCGTGAGGCCAAGGTCTTCACCGAGGCCGAGCGCGCCGCGCTGGAGCTGACGGAGCAGGGCACCCGCCTCGCCGACGGGACCGGGGTCGCGGACGAGGTCTGGGAGAACGCCGCCAAGCACTACGACGAGGACCAGCTCATCGCCCTGGTCTCCCTGATCGCCGTCATCAACGCCTTCAACCGGCTGAACGTCATGACCCAGCAGCCGGCCGGCGACTACGTGGTCGGTCAGTTCGGCTGAACCTGAGGACCTGAACCCGACGAACGGGTGACCGGCCCGGGGGCTGCAGACCCGGGGCCCGACCTCAGTTCTCAGCCGGCCAGCGGGTAGTGACAGGCCACCTGACGGCCGGAGGCTGTCGGTGTGAGCCGCGGGCGTTCCACCGCACACAGGTCCCGGGCGTACGGGCAGCGCGTGCGGAACGGGCACCCCGTCGGCTTGTCCGACGGACTGGGCACCTCACCGGTCAGCACGATGCGTTCCCGGGGCGGCCCGTCCTCCGCGAAGGTCCCGTCGTCGATGTCCGGTACCGCCGACAGCAGGGCCTGCGTGTACGGATGGGCCGGATCCGAGTACAGCGCCTCCGTGCCGGCGAGCTCGACGATCTCGCCGAGATACATGACGGCGATCCGGTCCGACACATGCCGGACCACACCGAGATCGTGCGCGATGAAGACGTACGTGAGTCCGAACTCCTCCTGGAGATCGGCGAAGAGGTTCAGCACCTGCGCCTGGATCGACACATCCAGCGCGGACACCGGCTCGTCGGCCACGATCAGCTTCGGATTCGTCGCCAAAGCGCGGGCGATACCGATGCGTTGGCGCTGACCGCCGGAGAACTCGTGCGGATAACGGTCCAGATGGGCCGCCGCCAGTCCTACGACGTCGAACAGTTCCCGGACCCTGCGGCGGACCTCGGACGCGTTGCCGTACTCGTGCACGAGCAGCGGCTCGGCCACGATGTCCCCGGCACGACGGCGGGGGTTGAGCGAGGCCTGCGGGTCCTGGAAGACCAGTTGCATGCCCGGCCGTACCGGACGCAACCGTCGCGCGGACAGCGTGGAGATGTCCTGACCGTCGAACTCGACGCGTCCGCCCGTGAGTTCGGTGAGCCGGACCAGACACCGGCCGAGCGTGGACTTGCCGCAGCCGGACTCCCCGACGACGCCGAGGGTTTCGCCGCCGCGCACCGCCAGGGAGACCCCGTCGACGGCACGCAGCACCTGGCGCCTTCCGCGCACGGGGTAGTGCTTGGTGACGTCCGTGGCACGCAACAGGACCTCGCCAGGGGGTGCCGCCACGTCCACTGTCACGATCTCCTGTGCTGTCACGACGCCGCCTCCGTGTTCACGTCTTCGTCGGCCGTCAGCCGCAGTCCCGCACGGCCGTCGAACGGCAGCCAGCACGCGTCCAGATGGGCGGCGTCGCCGTCGCCCGCCGACAGCGCGGGTCGCTCCTCGCAGAGGTCGTGCCGCAGCCGGCAACGCGGCGCGAACGCACACCCCTCCGGAACCCCACCCGGTGCGACCGGCACGCCCGCGATGGTGGGCAGCCGCCGCAGCCGGGGGCCGCCCACCCGGGGCACCGAGTCGAGCAGACCCCAGGTGTACGGGTGTCGTGGACCGTGGAACACCGCCCGCCGCGGGCCCTCCTCGGCCGCCCGGCCGCCGTACATGACCAGGACCCGGTCGGCGATCTGGGAGACCACGCCCATGTCGTGGGTGATGAGCACCATCGCGGAGCCCCCTCGGTTGAGTTCCCGCATCAGATCGAGGATCTGCGCCTGGACCGTGACGTCCAGTGCCGTCGTCGGCTCGTCGGCGATCAGCAGTGAGGGGCTGCAGGAGAGCGCCATCGCGATGACCGCGCGCTGGCGCATCCCCCCGGAGAACTCGTGCGGATAGGCGTTCACCCGCGAGACCGCGTCGGGGATGCCGACGTCCGAGAGCAGCCGGACGGCACGCGCGTGTGCTTCCTTGCGGGAGACCTGTTCGTGCGCCCGGATCGCCTCGGCGATCTGCCAGCCCACGGTGTACACCGGGGTCAGGGCGGTCATCGGGTCCTGGAAGACCATCGCGATCTCCCGGCCGCGCACCGCACGCATCTCCTTGTCGGGCAGGGTGAGCAAGTCACGGCCCCGGAAACGTACTTCACCCGTTATGGTCACGTTCGGGTTGGTCAGCAGCCGCAGCACGGCGAGCATCGACACACTCTTGCCGGAGCCCGACTCGCCCACCACGCCCAGGACTTCGCCGGGAGCGACGGAGAAGGAGAGACTGTCCACGGCGGTGACGAGGCCCTGGCGGGTGCGGAAGCGCACTCGCAGGTCACGTACGTCCAGCAGGGGTTCAGGCATGGCGGGCCCTCGGATCGAGTCGCGCGTACAGGATGTCCACCAGGGCGTTGGCGAGGACCACGAAGAACGCCGCGTACAGAACCGTGCCCATGATCACGGGCAGGTCCAGGTTCTGCAGGGCGTCGAAGGTGAGCTTGCCGATGCCGGGCAGGCCGAAGACCACCTCGGTGAGGAGCGCGGCCCCGCCGACGAGCGCGCCGAAGTCCAGGCCGAACAGCGACACGATCGGGATCAGCGAGCAGCGCAGGGCGTGCCGGAGCAGGATCCGCCGCTCGGACAGACCCTTGGCGCGGGCCGTACGCACGTAGTCCTCGTTCAGTGCGGTGACGACCTCGCCGCGCAGCAGCCGGGCGTAGATCCCGGCGTACAGCAGGGCGAGCGTCAGCCAGGGGAAGAGCATGTGCAGCGCCCACTGGCCGGGGTCCTGGCCGAGACCGACGTAGCCGGGCGGGGGCACCCAGGAGAAGAGCGAGTCGTGCAGCTGCTTCTGGGTGAGGAGGTTGACGACCTCGCCGAGCCAGTAGGCCGGGAGCGAGACGCCGACCACGCCCACCAGCATGATCAGTGGGTCGGCGGCCCGGCCGCGCAGGGCCGCCGCGGCCGTGCCCATGAGGATGCCGGCCGTCATCCAGATCAGGGCCGCGCCGATGACCAGGGACAGGGTCACGGGGGTGGCCTGGATGATCTGCGGAATGACCCGGGAGCCGCGGTTGACGAACGACTCCAGATCCCGGTCGATCAGCAGGTGACGCATCATCAGCAGATAGCGGATCGGCATCGGCCGGTCCAGGCCGAAGGAGTGCCGCACCTGGGCGAGGGTGGCTGGGTCGGCGTTGCGGCCCGCGATGCGTGCCGCCGGGTCGACTCCCGGGGTGGCGAAGAAGATCAGGAACACCAGCACGCTGATCGCGAACATCACCAGCAGGGCCGAGGCGAAGCGCTTGAGGGCGAAGACGAGCATGGTCACACCCCTCCGCGCAGCCGGGCGCTCGGGTCGAGCGCGTCACGCACCCCGTCGCCGAGGACGTTGAGCGCGCCCGTGGTCAGGGCGATCAGCAGACCGGGCGCGATCGTCACGGCGGGCCGGGTGTAGAGCAGCCCCAGACCGTCCTCGATGATCGTGCCCCAGCTGGCGTCCGGTGGCTGGACGCCGACGGACAGGAAGGACAGCGCCGACTCGGTGAGCATGGCGAGCGCGGTCATCAGCGGGACGAACACGATCGCCGTCGGCACCACGTTCGGCAGCACCTCCCGGCGCAGGATGCGCGGAGTGGGCGCGCCGGAGCCGACGGCCGCCTGGATGTACTCCTTGTTGCGCAGCACCAGCACCTGACCGCGCAACGGCCGTGCGATGTACGGCACATAGATCGCCGCGGTGATCGTGACGGGCAGCCAGAGGCTCCCCGCGTCGACGGTGACAGGGCCCAGCCTGAGACCGTTGGTGAGCAGCACCACCGACAGACAGATGGCCAGGAGATAGACCGGGAACGCCCAGACGACGTCCAGGACCCGTGAGATGACGGCGTCCACCACCCCGCCCGCGTACCCGGCGACGACCCCCACGGCCGTACCGACGACGCAGGTGAGCAGCGCCGCTGTGAACCCGATGAACAGGCTCGTACGGCCGCCGTACAGCAGACGGGCCAGCACGTCCCGGCCCTGGTTGTCGGCGCCGAGGAAGTAGTGGGCGGGGTCCCACGTCGGGCCGATCGGAGTGACGCCGAGGCCGAGGCCGGTGCTGCTCGGGGTGAGCACCGGCACGGTCTTTCCGTCCACGACCGTGGTGCCGGAGACATGGGACTGGAAGGGGTCGGTGTGGGCGATGTGGTCCGCGTAGAGCGGGGCGCACAGGCTCGCCAGCACGACGAGGAGCAGGACCGCGGCGGCGGCCAGCGCCGTCCTGTTGCGCAGCAGGTCGCCGGCGGCGGTCCGCCAGGGGCCCGGCGAGCGCCGGGCCCCGGCCGACGGGGGCAGGGTCACTTCACCCACAACTGCCCGACCAGCATGTAGAACTGCTTGCTGAACTGGTAATTGCCGACCCGCGTCGACGTGAAGTCGATCATCTTCGGGTTGATCAGCGGTACCAGCGGCGACTGGGCCATGACGGCCTGGTCCACGGCGCCCCACTGCTGGTCGGCGCTCGCCTTGTCGGTCTGCGAGGTCTTCATCGCCGCCTGCATCTTCGCGTCGACGCCCTTGTCGCAGAACCCGGAGATGTTGATGCTGGAGTCGCTGCCGGGGTGGTAACTCGCGCAGGAGAGCAGCACGTTGAGGAAGTCGGAGGCCGCGGGATAGTCCTGGTACCAGGACGTCAGGGCGAGTTGCACCTTGTTCTTGGTGTTCTGGATGTAGGTGAACTGGATGTTGCCCGACAGCGGCTTGAGCGTCGCCTTGTAGCCGAGCTGGGTGAGCAGGCTCTGCAGGTACTGCCCGATCGATTTGTTGACGTCGTCGTCCTGCGTGACGATGCTGACCTCCTGCCCCGCCGTACCGGACCGCTTCACCAGCTCCTTGGCCTTGGCGAGGTCCGCGGCCTTCCAGGTCGTACCGCCGCCCTTGGTGTAGTCGCACGATGCGACGTGCCCGGGGAAGCCGGGCGGCAGGACCGTGCATGCGGGAGAGGCAAGGTTGGTGCCACCGTACAGCCGCACCACGGCGGACCGGTCCACGGCCCAGTTGATCGCCTGTCGCGCCGACTTGTTGTTGAAGGGAGCCATGTTGACGTTGAGCGTCGCGTACCAGAACGCCGTCAGGGGGTTCACATGCGCCTGCGAGGCGTACTTGGTGCCGATCTCGTTGAGGCGGTCGGCGGGCGGCGCGTCGAACATCCAGTCCGCCTGGCCGTTCTCGACGGCGGTGACCTCGGACTCCACGGTCTGGCCGAAGGCGTAGTCGACGACGTCCGGATAGCCCTGCGGCTCCGCCTGACGCGACCACTCCTTGAAGTGCGGGTTGCGGACCAGCTTGAGCGCCCGGTTGGGGTCGTACGACGCCGCCATGTACGGCCCGGTCGACGGCAGCGGCTTGGTCCCGGCGTCCTTCGTCGGCGAGTCCTTGGGTACGACGACGGCGTGCGGGACGGCCAGCTTGTACGCGAACTCCGGATCCGGGGCCGTCAGGTTGATGATGACCGTGCCGGCCTTGGCGTCACCGATCACGCCCTTGGACAGGGCGCAGGAGGCCGACGTCTTCAGGCAGGCGTCGGCGCCGACGATGCCGTTGTAGAAGGTGCCCGCGGTGGGGCTGGAGACCTTGAAGATGCGCTGGAAGGACGCCACCACGTCGTCGGTGGTCAGGGGCTTGCCGTTGGAGAAGGTGACGCCCTTGCGGAGCGTGAAGGTGTAGGTCTTGCCGCCGTTGGTCACCTTCGGCATGGCCGTGGCCAGGTCGGGGACGACGGTGAAGGACTCCTGCCCGTTGACCTTTTTGAAAGCGAGCAGCCCGTCGTACATCGACTGGAACAACTGCCAGTACTGGAGTGTGTAGTTGACCTGCGGGTCGAAGCTGCCCGCGGCCGCGTGGGCGACGAGCTTCAGGGTGCCGCCCTTGTGCTGGGCCTGGAAGGCGGAGGAGCCCGAGGAGGAGGCGCCCGGCTCGGAGGAGGAGCCCGAGTCGGAGGAGGACGAACAGGCGGCTGCGGTGAGCGTGAGGGCGACGGTGGCGGCGGCAAGCGCGCCCCGTCTGGCATTGCGGGACATGGCTGGGAACTCCCGGGGTCAGTCGGTGGAGTCGAGGAACTCGCCGACGACCCGGAGGTAGAGCTGCTCCTCCTCGACGTGCGGCATGTGGCTCGAATGCTCGAACATGTGCCAGCGCGCATCGGGGATGTGGTCGGCGAAGGGGCGGACGGTCTCGGGGGTCGCCTCGTCGAAGCGCCCGGACACCAGCAGGGTCGGCACCTCGATCAGATGCAGCCGGTCGATGACCGACCAGTCCTTGAGGGTGCCGACGACATGGAACTCATTGGGGCCGTTCATCGTGTGGTACACGGTCGGATCTGCCGCGATGGTGTCCCAAGTCGCCTGCACCTCGGGTGGGTTGGGTGTCAGGCGGCACACATGGCGTGCGTTGAAGACCTGTTCGGCCGCGCGGTAGTCGGGATGGTCCGTGGTGCCGGCCGCCTCGTGGGCGTGCAGGGTGTGCTGGACCTCCTCGGGGAGTTCGGCGCGCAGTTCGGCGGCCGCCTCGAGCCACAGCTGCATGGACGCGGGGGAGTTGGCGACGACCAGTCCGCGCAGCCCGCCCGGGCGGCGTACCGCGTGCTCGGCGGCGAGCATGCCGCCCCAGGACTGGCCGAGGATGTGGTAGCCGTCGGCAATGCCCAACTTCTCGAGCAGGTTGTCGAGTTCGTCGAGGAAGAGCTGGACGGTCCAGAAATCGGCGCCTTTGTCGGGCAGATGGGTGGAGAATCCGGTGCCGAGCTGGTCGTAGTGGATCACGGGGCGGCCCTGCTCGGAGATGCCCGCGATGCTGAGCGTGTAGTGGTGGCCGGCGCCGGGTCCGCCGTGCAGGACCACCAGGGGTGTCCTGCCCGGTTCGCCCGTGATCCGGTACCAGGTGGAATGGCCGTTGAAGTCCACGGTTCCGGTGTGGTTCGGTTCAGGGATCGCCACGGGGAAGCCTCCCAGACCGGTCGGAACCAGCCGACCGCTGTCTGAAAATCGGTGGGATGTGACGGATGCATGCGATAGTGAGGGGGTAAAAGGTCAGTCCACAAGACCTTTTAGCGGGGTGAGGGGAAGACGTAACAGCGGGTTCACGTGGCCCGTGCGCGTTTACAGAAACGGCGACTCACAGGAGGACAACTGACATCCGCACCTGAAGCCGGTGACGAGTTCTCGCGCGTTCTCGACCGTGTCCTGCTCGGCGACAGCCCGTCGTCCTCGCTGCGTCCGGTCCGGGTGAACTCGGCGGTCGACGAGGTCGCCGACCGGCTGCTCACCGCGATCGCCGTCGGGGACTTCCTGCCCGGCGAGCGGCTGCCCGCCGAACGCGAGCTCACCGCACTGCTGCACGTCAGCCGCCCCACCGTGCGCGAGGCGGTCGCACGGCTCCTGGCGTTGGGCGTCATCGAGATCCGCCGGGGCCGGAACGGCGGAGCGTTCGTCCGGGACAGCTGGACCGAGTCCTCCGGCGCCGCGGTCCGCCGGACGTTGCTGCCCCGCTGGGAGGAGTTCGAGCAACTCTTCGATCTGCGCGGGCTGGTGGAGGGCATGGTGGCCGCGACGGCCGCCCGGCGCCGACGCCCCGAGGACCTGGAGCCGATGCGCGAGGCGCTGGAGGCGCACCTCTTGGCGAGCACGCCCCGTGAGGAGCAGGCCGCCGACAGCGCGTTCCACCGGGCGATCTGCGCGGCCACCCACAATCCGCAGATCGCCCAGCTCAGCCGGGACCTGCTGACCCGGATCAGTCTGGGCTTCCCGATCGAGCCCTGGGGTAAAGGCGAGCGCTCCCACCACGAACAGGCCGGTCACGGGCACAGGGCGCTCTACGAGGCCGTCGCGGCGGGCGAGCCGGAGCGCGCAGAGGGGACAGCCCGGGAGCACTTCATGATCAGCGCCGAGATGATCCGGAATGTCCTGGCCCGGGTACGGGCGGCCGAGGCTCCCTGACCGTGCTACACCTCCCGGTGATCGATCCCCAGCAGACTCGCCGCGGCCCCGAAATCGGCGCCGTGGTGCCCCACCGCCAGCGACCAGTGATGCCCCACCCCCGTGGCGCTCCACGCGTCGACCCACTCACCGGGATCCCGGCCGAAGTCGACCCTGCTGGTGGTGTTGCCGATCTCCAGCAGCGGACCGGGCACGACCATGCCCTCGGACGTGATGAACGACAGGCTGCCGTCGGCGTCCTGGCCGAGACCGAGCAGCGTGACCGGCCCCTGACGTACGTCGAACTCCACGCTGACACCCCAGCCGCGCTTGCCGTGATAGACACCGAGGCCGCGCAGCAGCGGGTCGCGGGCGCTGAGCGCGAGGTGGGCCGGCCCGTCGTGGCCCATCTCCACCACGCCGTCCTCGAAGTTCAGCGCCTGGATCTCGGTGAAGGAACCCCCCGCGCCGACACTCTGCGAGGCCAACTGGGCGAGACTGGTGCGCAGTTCGAACTCTCCGGCCGCGGGCACACCGCGGGCGGTGAGCAGGGAGGCGCCCAGGATCATCCCGGCGCCGAGCCGCTCGTGCAGCTCGCCGTCGAGGCCCCGGTGGTAGTACGCGAGGGTGTCCAGGCCGAAGTCCTCCACCAGCCGGTCGAGAGCCACCGACACGGTCGCGCCCCACGCGAAGTCCTCGTCGACCACGCTGTCGTCGACGGTGAAGATCCGCCGGGCGAGCTCCACCCGCTCCCGGGTCTCCGCCTCGGTCACCTTCTCCACCCGGTGCCGCAGATCGTCGAACTCCAGTACCTCGACGTGCGAGCCGAACGTCGCCGACAGCAGCGTCGGATCGGTCTGCACATCGAGCATCCCGGGATACACGTGCCCCATCAGTCCGTGCCGGGCGTGCCGGAGCGCGGCCCGGACGTGCGCGGCCCGCACCCACCGCTCGACGCGCCGCCACGCCGACTCCTGCCGCAGCCAGCCGGACACCGAACGGAAGGGGACACCGGCCCGGCGGAAGACGTTGCCGACCTCGGGCACGGAGCACTGCGAGCAGTACGCCAGCCAGTCGCCGGTGTCGAAGGAGGCGTGGTCCATCCGCTCGGACGGCTGGAGGTCGACCACCAGTACCGGCGTGTGGGTGCGCTGCGCGATCGGCAGCACCATCGACGAGGTCAGATAGGTCGTCAGGAACAGCACGATCAGATCGCAGTCGGCCCGCCGGAGTTGCTCGGCGGCGGCCGCGCCCTCCTGAGCGTCGGAGACGAACCCGGCGTCCGTCACCTCCGCGTCCAACTGGCCCAGCCGTCCGGCGACATACGCGGCCGACTCCTTCAACTGCGGCAGCAGGCCCGGGAACTGCGGCCAGTAGGTGCCGAGCCCGCCGGAGACCAGCCCGATCCTTGGTCGGCGGCGCGTCACGGGTGGGAGCAACTTGCCCAGCACGGTCTCCCGTTCACCGGCACGCGTCGTGGTGGATTCGGTCGTCGTCGCCATGGTCGGCGCTCCTTCGGGGGTCGGTTCAGGTCTGCGCGACCTTGAGGTCCGCCGGAGCGGTGGCGGCCGGGGACGCGCGAGGAACGAGGACACGCACGATGTAGACGCCCGCGACCGCCGACAGCGCCATGCAGCCGGTGATCACCCAGAGCAACAGGCTCGGGCTCTTGTCGAGCAGGGCGGGCGTGACGAACGCGACGCCTGCGAAGACACCGCGCGAGACGGCGTAGGTGATGCCCTGCGTGGTGCCCCGGGTGTCCGCGGGCAGCGTCAGCTGAGACCACACCTTGTAGTTCGCCTCGCCCGCGAAGGGATAACACAGCTGGTAGAGGAGGTAGAAGACGAGGAAGCCCACGATGGAGCCCACAGTCAGCGAGGCGATGGCGAAGGCCGCGATCTGCAGGACCGTGGTGACGTAGAACATCCGGTCGCGCCGAGGACCGTCGGCGATCCGGACGAAGGCGAACGTCAGCAGCAGGCCGATCGGGAGACAGGCCAGGTTGATGCCGGTCGCCATGCTCTGCGAGGCACCGCTGACGGTGACCAGCAGATACGTCGTGAACTGGCCCATGGTGTTGGCACCCAGACCCCAGGTGACGTAGAAGGCGAAGGTCGCGAGCATGGGCACCAGAGCGGCCCGGGTCCAGACGTTCCGGAGCGCGACGCCCTGCGCCGCGGCCGGCTTCTCGGCCGCGACCTCGTCCTGCGCCGGATCGGCACCGGTGGCCAGTTCCAGCCGGGAGCGCAGATGCCAGGTGACCAGCGCGGCGACCGCCAGATGGCCGGTGATGAGCCGGGCCCCGATCATGCCGGTGTCCGACAGGGCGAAGCCGACGAAGACTACGACGATGATGCCCAGCATCCACATGACCTGCGTGAACGCGATGAGCCGCCCTCGGGCGTGGTCGGGGGACGCGTCCGAGACCACGGCCAGGGACGTCGGCAGGTCGGCACCGGCCGCGAGACCGGCGAGGAGGACACCCACCAGAAGGGTGATGTCGTCGGGCGCGAGGGTGATGATGATCGCCCCGAGGGCGTAGCAGAGGATGTCGAGGTTGTAGAGGCGGCGTCGGCCGAAGACGTCGGCGAGCCGTCCGCCGACCAGGGAGCCGACAGCGATGCAGATGGTGACGATCGCGCTGATCGCACCGGCCATCCAGACACCCATGTCGTAGGCGTCGCGGTAGATGGCCAGGTTGACGCCGATGCTGACGATGAGTGCGGCGTCGAGGTAGGACGCCATGCCGGAGAGGGTCGCGACCTTCCACAGGCGCTTCTCGATGGGCGGTTCCGGCTGGTTCGGGGCAGGCGAGGTTCGGGCCATGATGCGGCTCCGTCTGGGGAGAGGGGTTCCGAGCGGAGGGGGACGTCGCTGTTCTCGGCCGATGTCCAGCGACTATAAGAGGGTAAAAACGTTCCAACAAGACGTCATGCGGCCATCCGTGGCAACGACCTGACGGCGCCGCAGCTCTGGTGGGTGCCGCGAGGGTGTCCTACGGTGAGGCAGATGTAAAACGTTTTTGATCCGTGAGAGTGTCCGGGCCGTAGTCGGAAGGACCTATCCGTGATCTCTCCAGCCCTGCAACAGCTGTTCGACAACCCGCCCCGGGACTTCGGCCCCACCCCGCTCTGGTGGTGGTCGGGCGCGAAGGTCACCCGTGACCGCCTGGCCTGGCAGCTGCGCCGGTTCGCGGACGGCGGCGTCCACAACCTCGTGGTGATCAACCTGGCCCCGGCCGGCCCGACCTTCGGCGCCCGCACCGACGACCCGGTGTGGTTCGGCGAGGAGTGGTGGGCCCGCTTCACGGACGCCTGTGAGATCGCCGGGGACCTGGGCATGCGCCTGTGGTTCTACGACCAGATCGGCTTCTCCGGCGCCAACGTGCAGGGAGGTATCACCCGAGAGCACCCCGAGGCGGCGGGCCACGCACTGCGGTCACGCCTGGCCGTCGTCTCCGATGGCACCGTCGCGCTGAAGGGCAGGGAGACACTGCTGGGGGCGTACGACAGCGGGGGCGCGCGGCTGCCTGTCACGGGCACGGCGTCCGGGCGGTCCGCCCGGGACGGCCAGGGACCGGCACGGCTCGAGGTCGCCGACGGCACGGAGGTGCGCCTGGTCCTCGCCGTCCCCACCGCCTTCGACTACCTGAAGCCGGCGTCTGTCGATCTTCTGTTCGACGCCATTCATCGCGAGTACGACCGGCGCGTGCCCGAGTACCTGGGCAACGTCATCGCCGGCAGCTTCCAGGACGAACTGCCCGCCACCAACTCCTGGACCAGCCGCTTCCCCGAGGAGTTCCGGGCCCGACGCGGCTACGACCTCCTCGACCACCTCCCCGCCCTCTTCACCGGCGACGACACCACCCGGGCCCGGAAGATCCGCGCCGACTACTACGCCGTCCGTGCCGAGCTCACCGAAGAGGCGCTGTTCCGCCCCCTCGCCGCCTGGCACGACGAGCGCGGCCTGCTCCTGGGCTGCGACCAGAGCCACCCCGCCCGCTCCGGCTTCCCGGCCCAGTCGACGCAGCTCTACACGGACTACTTCCGCACCCACCGCTGGTACAGCGCCGCCGGCAGCGACCACCACGGCGACGCCAAGGTCCACTCCTCGATGGCCCACCTCTACGGCCACGAGCGCGTCTGGATCGAGTCGTTCCACTCCTCCGGCTGGGGCGGCACCCTGGACGAGACCTACGACTGGCTGCTGCCGTTCCTGCGCAGCGGCGCCAACCTGTACAACCCGCACGCCAGTTACTTCGGCACCGCGGGCGGCTGGTTCGAGTGGGCGCCGCCGTCCACCGACTGGCGCCAGCCGTACTGGCGGCAGTACCCCGCCTTCTCCCGGGCCGTCGCCCGGATCTGCTCGATCCTGTCCTGGGGCACCTACAGCGCCGACGTGGCGGTCCTTTATCCGACCGCCACCATGCAGGCCCTCATCCCCCTCGACGCCCCCGTCCAGCACTTCGGCGACGGCCGCCTGGGCGGGACCCACGCCGACGTCGACGAGACCCAGCGCCACTACCTGGAGCTGTGCGGCAACAACAACTGGCTCCGGCCCGCCGTCGGCGCCCTCGACCGCCACCGCGTGTCCTTCGACGTCATCGACGACGCCTCCGTCCAGGGGGCCAAGGCCGGCGACGGGGCCCTGCGCATCAGGGACCTGGCGTACACCGCGGTCCTGCTGCCCTCGGCGAGCGTCCTGGAGCACGAGACGGCCCGCCGACTGGCCGAACTCCTCGACGCCGGCGGACGGGTCGTGGTCGTCGGCCGCCCGCCGACGCAGGCGGCCGGGCTCGCCGGTGACGACTCCGTCGTGGCCGCACTTCTGGATCACCCCCGCCTGGAGCGGGCGGCCGACGCCGAGGCCGGTGCGGCCGCGGTCGCCGAAGCCGCCGGATACGCGACGGGCGAGGTGCCGCTGCTCGTCAGGAGGAAGGGCGACGCGGCGGTCGCGCTGGTCACGGGTGCGTTCCCCGACGCCCGTACGCATCCGCCGAGGGGCCACCACGAGATCGACCCCGCGCGCTACGCCCGCACCTCCTCCGTCACCGTGCGGGCCACGGTCGCCGAGGCCGAGATCTGGAACCCGGCGACCGGCACCCGCTGCCCCGGACGCGTCACCCACGCCGACGGCGTCTCGACCATCGAGGTACCTCTGGAGGGCGCCCCCGCCGCCCTCGTCGTATGGCGCGAAGGCCCTCCGGCGGACGCTGTGCCCCCGTCGCCCACGGAGCCGTCGGAGACGACCGACCTGTCGACCGGCTGGGAGGGCCGCCTTGCTCCCACCATGGACAACACCTGGGGCGACATGGCCCTGCCCGCCGGAGCCTCCGTCGCCGAACCGCAGATCTGGACCATGCGATGGACCGAGACCGGCGACTCCTGGGAGCGGACACGGGCGACCTACGGCAACCGCGTCCGCGTCCTGCCACCCGTGCCCTCCGAGCAGGCCCCGGCTCCTCTTGACCGTGCCGCCGTCGGGCAAATCCTGACCGGACAGCAGGAGTTGGCCCCGGCGGACTGGGATGTCTCGCTGTACTCAACGAGTCGTGGCATCCCGGACCCTGACGGGCTGCTCGGCAACAAGGGGCTGGTTCCCGAGGAGTTCGTGCGGGTGGCGGCACCCGTGAGCGGGACCGTCGCCCGGGTCAGGGCCGTCGTCGAGACCGACCACCGGGGACCTGCAGATCTGCATGTCGGCGCGGCGGCGGTCAAACGCGTGTGGTGGAACGGCAGCCGGCTGGAGACAAGCGGCGGGTATCTGGCGTCCGCCCGGGTGGAGGTCGAACAGGCCCGCAATGTGCTCGAGTACGAGCTGTCCGACGCCCAGGACCGGCCGCAGACCATCTCGGGTGCCGCCGACACACCGCTGGGCAGCTACTTCTGTCTGTCCCGCCCGGACGGGTTCGCGCCGCGCCCGCTGCTCATGCGCCTGCCCGACGGCGTGCGACCGGACGGCAGCGTGACCTACCGCGGCCGGATCAGCGCCCCGGGGCAGGGTGCGGACGCGGTCCTCGTCGTGGGTGCCGCGGTGGGCGTGACCGTCCTGCTCGACGGAGCCGTCGTGGCACGGCAGGAGAAGGCGGAGTACTACGAGTCCGACTGGGGCGGAGTGCCGATGTTCTTCCGGCACGAACTGACGCTGAGTGGCGGCGATCACGTCCTCGACGTCGTGGCCGACAGCGTCGACGCGCGGGACGGTGTCCATGTCGACCTCGTGGCGCACACGACCGCCCTGGTCAGCGGCGCGGGTTGGGTGGCCGAAACGGGGGAGTGGAGCGGGCTGACCATCGAACATGCGGGCCGGTGGGGGGAGTTGCAGCACTGTGGCGCTGCGGTACGGCCGCACCCGCTGCCCGACGCCGAGTGGCTCGCCGGTGCTCCGGTGCTCGGGTCCGCCGTACTGCCGCTGCGGTCCACCGACGACCTCCGGGAGGCCGAGCAGCGCTTCCGGTTCGTCGTACCGGCGGGGACCGTGTCGCTCGACCTGCCACTGGCCCTTCCCGCACGAGTGAGGATCACCGACGGCCCTGAACTTCCCTTCGATGGGAAGGAACTGACGCTGGATCAACCCGTCGACATGGCCACAGAGTTCGAGGTCATCACCGCCCCGACGGCCGTTCTGCGCGGTGGCTCCGCCTGGCGGGGGCCGGTGCGGGTGCGCACGGTGCCGGCAGCCATGCCGCTGGGGGAGTGGGGTGAGCTGGGACTGGGCGGTTGGAGCGGAGGCATGACCTATGCGCGGACGCTGGAGGTGCCGGCCGGGCCGGACCCGGTGCTGGATCTGGGGAGGGTGCGCGGCAGCGTCGCGGTGTGCGTCGACGGTGAACTCGTCGGCGAGGCGTTCTGCGCGCCGTACCGCTTCGCACTGCGCGGGAGCGCCGGGCGCACCGTCCACCTCGAAGTGACCGTCCACAACACCCTGGCGCCGTATCTGGCCGAAGCGACGCCGACCGCCTGGGCCTTCCCCTCCCAGCTCCCCTCGGGCCTGCTGGGGCCGGTGACGCTAGAAAGGCGCGTCTGAGGAAGCCCGCGTGGAGTCCCGCAGCACCAGCCCCGGCGCGAACACCCGTGCCTCGTGGGCGTGCTCCGCGCGGGCCTCCACCTCGTCCAGGAGCATCTCCACGGCCGCCCGGCCGAGCTCCTCGACCGGCTGGCGGACCGTGGTCAGGGTCGTGCCCACGAAGCTGGCGATGTCCAGGTCGCCGTAACCGACCACCTGGACATCCTCCGGGACCTTCACGCCGCGCTCGCCCAGCGCCCGGCACAGCCCCGCCGCGAGGAAGTCGTTGGTGCAGAACACGCCATCGGGCAGCTCGTCGAGGCTGTGAGCTATTTCGCTGCCGTACGCCACCGTCATCTCCTCGGCGACGACCTGACCGAGACGGGCCTCGCGCCGGGTGCGCACGGCCTGCCGGGCGCCCTGGTAGCGGTCGGCGCACTGACGGATGGTGCGCTCGCCGTTCACGACGAGGACGTCGCGGGCCCCGCGGTCCAGGAGGTGCTGCACGGCGATGCGGCCGCCGGCGATGTCGTCGACGGAGACCGAACAGCCCTCCTGGGCGGGCATCGCACGGTCCGCCAGCACCAGCGGGATACCGCGCTCGCGCAGCCGCGACAGGCGGGTGGGGTCGGCGCTGAGCGGCACCACCACCGCGCCGACCGCCCGCTGTTCTGCGAGCATGGTGAAGTAGCCCTGCTCCCGCTCCGGCGCGTCCCCGCTGTCACACAGGACGAGGGAGTAGCCGTGTTCGTACGCGGCGTCCGCGGCGCCGCGCGCGATGCGCGAGTAGAAGGAGTTGGCCACGTCCGGCAGTACCAGGCCGATCGACGAGGAATGCCCGGTGCGCAGCCCGGCGGCTCCCGGGTGGGGGACGTAGTCGAGGGCGGCGACCGCGTCGCGGACCCGCTCGGCGGTGCGGGCGTTGACCCGCTCGGGCCGGTTCAGGACGTTCGACACCGTGGAGACCGAGACCCCGGCGGCGGCCGCGACGTCCTGGATACGGGCGGGGCGAACCGAAATGGCGTCCACCCCCTCGCTGTCGCGGCCGTACGACCAGGCAGGACCTGGTCCTCGGGCGCTGTTCCACATGGGCGGCGCAAGTCTACCCCGGCCGCGGATAAAACGTTTTCCGCGCCAGGGGTCGGCTGGGTCGGCATCGAAAAACCGGCGAACCTGCACACCGTTCACCACTTGGCCATGCAGAAACTGAACGGTAGTCATGGCCGCACCAGCACAGGGCTTTTTGGTGGTGGAGTGTCCGCCTTCGGAACGGCACAGCGATGGAGGGTCGGTCGCTGCGGCAGCAAATTCCGTGAAGGAACGGGCGGATTGGGTGACCATGTTGCGACGTCGGTGAAGCCGGGAACGGGAACGTCCTGTGGAGCGTGTCCGGCTGACTGGCCGTGTTCATGCCTGACGTGCTTCCATCCGGTGTCCCTCCTCCTCGAGGATTGCTCATGCGAAAGGAACCGCGCGCCATGAACGTCGCCCCTCACCTCGTAGCGGCCGAGCTCAACGATGCCGACCTGGACCACGTCTCCGGCGGTGCCGCCGCCGCGACCGCTGCCGGTCTGCACCTCCAGGCTCCGCACCTCGAGGTCTGCGCCGACGCCGACGCCTTCGTCTCCACCGAGGGTGTCGCGGCGAGCGTCAACGCCCACGTCGGCGTCAACTGACCGAACGCCTGCCACTGGGCCCCGGATCGGACGATCCGGGGCCCGTCGTGGTCTCCGGAGGGGCGCCCGGTTGGGATGGCCGGACACGGTGCGCGAAGCCGGCCCTCGACCGGACGGTCGGTGACATGCTGTCGGCCTCGGAGTGATTCAGGAGGCCCGAATGCACGAGCAGCCGTCCCTTCTCGCCGCGCTGGTGTCCGCCCTGCGGACGGGTTCGATCGAAGTCGTCGACCTCACCTCGCCGTTGTCGTCGTCCACACCCGTGATCCAGCTTCCGCCGGAGTTCGGCCAGACGGCCGTCTTCGAGCTGGAGGAGATCAGCCGCTACGACGACCGCGGCCCGGTCTGGTACTGGAACAACTTCCGCAGCGGCGAGCACACCGGCACCCACTTCGACGCCCCGAACCACTGGGTGACCGGAAGGCACCTCGCCGACGTGGCGTCCGTCCCCGCTCAGCGGCTGATCGCCCCCGCCGCCGTACTGGACTTCACCGCCGAGGCGGCCAAGGACCCGGACTTCCTCGTGGAGGTGGACCACGTCAAGGCCTGGGAGGAACACAACGGACCGCTGCCGGACGGCGGTTGGCTGCTGTTGCGCACCGGCTGGGACGCCCGCTCGCACTCCCAGGAGGCCTTCCTCAACGCCGACGAGAACGGCCCTCACACGCCTGGCCTGTCCCCGGAGTGCGCCCGCTGGGTGGCCGAGCAGTCGCCCGTGATCGGCCTCGGCGTCGAGACGGTCGGCACGGACGCCGGGCGCGGGCACTCCTTCGACCCGGCCTTCCCCTGCCACTCCTATCTGATGGGCAGCGACAAGTACGGCCTCACCCAGCTCCAGAACCTGGCCGCGCTGCCCGCGACCGGCAGCGTCGTCGTCGCGGGACCCCTGCCCATCGTCGCGGGCTCCGGCTCGCCCGCGCGCGTGCTGGCCCTCGTGGAGCGGTCATGAAGGTCGCGGAGGCCGTCGGACGGGCCCTGTACGCGGCCGGGATCGAGCAGGTCTTCGGCGTCGTGGGGTCCGGCAACTTCCATCTGACCAACGCCATGGTCGCGGCCGGTGCCCGCTTCGTCGCCGCCCGCCACGAGGGCGGCGCGGCGACGATGGCCGACGCGTACGCGCGCGTGAGCGGCACGGTGGCCGCCGTGAGCGTCCACCAGGGACCCGGGCTCACCAACGCGATGACGGGGATCGCCGAGGCGGCCAAGAGCCGCACACCGCTCGTCGTGGTGGCGGCCGAGGTGACCCGGCCGACCTCCAACTTCCATGTCGACCAGGAGGCGTTGGGGACGGCGGTGGGCGCGGTCCCGATGCGGGTCGCGTCGCCCGAGGACGCCGTAGGACAGGCATGTGCGGCGGTGCGACGGGCCCTGCACGAACGACGTACGGTGCTCCTGAACCTCCCCCTGGACGTACAGGCGGCGGACGCCCCCGGCGATGCCCTCGCCCAGGCCGCACCGCCACCACGGCGAACAGCGGTCGAGCCGTCCGCCGACGACGTGGCGGCTCTGGCCCGGGTGCTGGAGCAGGCCCGGCGGCCGGTCTTCGTGGCCGGACGCGGTGCGCGCTCACCCGGGGCCCGGGACGCCCTCGAAGCTCTTGCCGAGCGCTGGGGCGCCCTGCTGGCGACCTCGGCCGTGGCGCGTGGGCTGTTCCACGACAACCCCTGGTCGCTCGACGTGTCCGGCGGCTTCGCCTCGCCCCTGGCGGCCGAACTCATCGGCAGGGCCGACGTGATCGTCGGCTGGGGCTGCGCACTGAACATGTGGACCATGCGGCACGGCGCCCTCATCGGTGCGGACACGACCGTGGTGCAGGTCGACGACGACCCCTCGGTACTCGGCGCGCACCGGAAGCTGCATCTCGGGGTCACCGGCGATGTCGAACTCACCGCGCGGCACGTCCTGGCGGCCCCCGGCGGGAGACGCCAGGGCCTGCGGACGCCCGGCATCGCCGAGGCCGTGGCCACGCGGGTGCGCTGGCGTGACGTGCCGTACGAGGACACGAGCACCCGTGACCGGATCGACCCCCGCACGCTCAGCATCGCGCTCGACGACCTCCTCCCAGCGGAGCGGGTGATCGGCGTCGACTCCGGCAACTTCATGGGACACCCGAGCATGTTCCTGTCGGTGCCCGACCAGGACGGCTTCTGCTTCACGCAGGCCTACCAGTCGATCGGCCTCGGCCTGGCCACCGCGATCGGCGCGGCCCTGGCCCGTCCGGACCGGCTGCCGGTGGCCGCGCTCGGCGACGGCGGCGCGCTGATGGGCGCCGCCGACCTGGACACCGTACGGCGGCTCGGGCTCCCCATGGTCGTCGTCGTGTACAACGACGACGCCTACGGCGCGGAGGTGCACCACTTCGGCCCCGACGGACATCCGCTCGACACGGTCGAGTTCCCGCCGACCGACATCGCGGCCGTGGCCCGCGGTTACGGTTTCGAGGCGGTGACCGTGCGCACGCGGGCGGACCTGAAGGCCGTGGAGGACTGGGTCGCCGGGCCACGGTCCGCCCCGCTGCTGATCGACGCGAAGGTGGTTCGGGACCGGGGGGCGTGGTGGCTGGAGGAGGCGTTCCGCGGGCACTAGACCCCGGAAAAAAGGAGGAGCAGGATTCCCCTCGCTGTGCCAGCCTGGCGGGCCGGACGACCCAGGAGGGCACCGATGACCGCAGGACCTCGCCTCACCCCGCTGCTGGACCAGTTCGACTGGTCCTGCGAGCGCCTGGCCGGTCGGCTCACCGGGCCGGTCATGGACAGCGGCGACGGCTCGCGGACCCCGGTCGGTCCGCTGACCGACGACGAGTACCTCTGGGAGCCGGTGGCGCACTGCTGGTCCGTCCGTCGGCGTACGGACGGCCCCGGGGCGCGGGCGACCTTCCTGGCCGGGACCGGCGACTGGGGCCGGGACGCCGCGCCCCACCCACACCCCGTTCCGCCGCCGTTCACGACCCTCGCGTGGCGCCTGAGTCACCTCAGCGAGATGCTCCTCCTGCGCGCCGACCACACGACGGGCACCCACGCCCTCACCCGCGACGACTACCGCGTCAGCGGCACCGCCGCCGACGCGATCGCCGCCGTCGACGCGGCCGCCGACGCCTGGCGCACGGCCCTGCGCGACACCGCCGACACCGACCTCGACACCGTCGGCCGCTGCACCTACCCGCACGGCAGCGACGCCGAGGAACCGTTCCTGGACATCGTGTGGTGGGTCAATCAGGAAGTCCTGCACCACGGCGCCGAGATCGCCCTGCTGCGCGACCTGTACCGGGAACGGCGGCGCTGACCGGCCCGGTGCGGGCCGGCGTCCCTCGCCGGCCCGTCCGAACGGCCGAATCAGACCGCGGGCGCCGGATAGGTCGGGTACTCCACGCCGGTCACGTGCTGCACGACCCGGACCACCTGGCAGGAGTAGCCGAACTCGTTGTCGTACCAGAGGTACAGGATCGCGTTGTCGCCGTCGACCTTGGTGGCACCGGCGTCGACGATCGAGGAGTGGCGCGAGCCGATGAAGTCGCTGGAGACCGCGTCGGGGGCCGTGGTGAAGTCGATCTGGCGCTTGAGCGGGGAGGTCAGAGAGACGTCCCGGAGGTGGTCGAGGACCTCCTCGCGGGTGGTCTCCCGGCCCAGGCGCAGGCTCAGGATCGCGATGGAGACGTCCGGTACCGGGACCCGGATCGAGCTGCCGGTGATCGGCGCCTTGAGGTCGGGCAGTGCCTTGGCGACGGCGGAAGCGGCGCCCGTCTCCGTGATGACCATGTTGAGCGGCGCCGAGCGGCCCCGGCGGTCGGCCTTGTGGTAGTTGTCCAGCAGGTTCTGGTCGTTGGTGAACGAGTGGACCGTCTCCACGTGGCCGCGCAGCACGCCGTACTCGTCGGCCATGGCCTTCAGCGGCGGCACGATCGCGTTGGTGGTGCAGGACGCGCAGGACAGGATCTGCTCGTCCGGCTTGATCGTGTCGTGGTTGACCCCGTGCACGATGTTGGGGACGTCGCCCTTGCCCGGCGCGGTCAGGACGACCTTGTCGATGCCGGGGCGCAGATGCTGGGAGAGGCCCTCGCGGTCGCGCCACTTGCCGGTGTTGTCGATGAGGATGGCGTTGTTGATGCCGTACGCCGTGTAGTCGACCTCGGAGGGGTCGTCGGCGTAGATCACCTTGATGGTGTTGCCGTTGGCGATGATCGCGCTCTCGGCCTCGTCGACGGTGATCGTGCCCTGGAACTGGCCGTGGATGGAGTCCCGGCGCAGCAGCGAGGCGCGCTTGATGATGTCCTGGTCGCCGCCCCCGCGGACCACGATCGCGCGCAGTCTGAGGCCGTTGCCGGAGCCCGCCTTCTCGATCAGCAGCCGGGCCACCAGGCGGCCGATGCGGCCGAAGCCGTAGAGGACGACGTCCCGCGGCTCACGGCGGTCGATCTTGTTGCCACCCGTCGCGCCGGCCACGGCCTCGGCGGTGAACTCGGCCACGGACAGCCCGCGGTCGTCGGCCTGGTGGATCTCGGCGAGTCGGCCGATGTCGATCTGCGAGGGGCCGAGGTCCAGCGTCGTGAGCGCCTGGACGAAAGGCAGGGTGTCGGTGACGGAGAGCTCCTCACCGGCGATCTGCCGGGCGAACCGGTGGGTCTTGAGGATGCTGACCACCGACTTGTTCACCAGGGAACGGCTGTGCAGCAGAACCGTCACGTCCCGCTCCCTGTGCAGCATCCCGATCAGCGGGATCATCGATTCCGCGATCTCCTCGCGGTTCTTCCAGTCGGTGAACGAGTCGTCCTTGACAGTCACAGAATTCTCTTTCGAGCTAGGCGGCGCTCATATGCTAACCCCCTGAGGTTTTGATCGATCGTCGGGGTGTCACAGCTCACTGCCCCAGCAACCGGGGCGGTGTGACGTCCGGAACCGGCCGCAGCAGCGAGGGATGCGCGTCGGCCACCCGTTCCTTCGTGAACGCGCCCACGATCCTGCGGGCCAGCAGCGGATCGGCCGGGAGCGTGTGCGCGGCGAACCAGCGGGCGGGCGCCGGATCGGGGGAGGGCTCGACGAACTCCGCGCCCGCGTAGTCGTCCAGCGGCGGGTCGTAGATGTAGCCGCAGACCACGTCGTGCCGTACCAGCCGCTGGACGAGCACGTCGCGGTCATGGACCAGCAGCGGCACCCGGAAGAGGGGGAGCGGCCCCTCGTGCGCCGTCCTGTCGCGCAGCGCCGGCGAGGCCCACGGTGTGCCCGCCAGCAGGGCGACCCCGGCCCTGCGCCGGGCCAGGTCCTCGTCGAGCCGGGCCATCCGCAGCTTCAGCTGGCCGCGGACCAGCGAGCCGTGCCGGGAACGGTAGCCGTGCAGGTCCACACGGACCCACCGCTCGTAGGCGGTCAGGCTCGGTGCCTCCCGCGCGGAGGCGGCGAGCCGCGGTGCGTGCAGGTCCATCCGGAACGCGTCGCGCTCCAGCAGCCCCAGACGCTCCATCGTCCGCCACACCGGGCGCACCAGATGGAGCGACCGGACGGCGGACCGGGCCAGCGGGCGCAGGGTCGTGGCCAGGTCCTCGCGCAGCCTGCCGGGGGTCAGGAGATCGTCCCGCAGCAGCTCCAGTTCCCGGCGTGTGCGCGCGTCCTCGACGGCGAGGAAACCGCCCGCCATCCCGGCCACGTGCTTGGACAGGCTGAACGCCGCCGCCCTGCCGAAGGTTCCGACCGGCTGTCCGGCCACATGGCTGCCGATCGCGTGCGCCGCGTCCTCGAACAGCGGGATCCCCAACTGTTCGCAGCGGCGCCGCAGTTCGAGGACCCGGTCGGGCACGCCGTACAGGTTGGTGGTCAGGACCGCGTCCACGTTGCGCCAGGTCGACTCCGGTACGGCGGCCGGGTCGATGTTGCCGTCCCACACGGATACGGGGGCCTGCACGGGGCGCAGCCCGGCCGCGAGGACCACGAACAGGATCACGTCGTCGTTCACCGGTGACATCAGCACCCGCGCGCCCGGCCGGCACCAGCGCCTGAGCGCCAGGTACAGGGCCAGCCGGGCCGAGGGCGTGTAGACGCACTCGCGTCCCAGTCGCCGGGTCATCGTCGCGGACAGCCGCGAGCCATAGGACATCGGCACCCCTTGTGTCGATGGGCCACGGAAGGACCGTGGAGGAAAACACGCGTCGGCGACACCTCCCGCGGAACCGGAGGTGAGCGGGCTGGTCAGCTCGCCAGCGGTCCCGCGCTGTCGGAGTCCGAGCGGTGCCCGGAGGTGCGCAGGGTGCCGACGGTCTTCAGGAGACGGTCGGCGGGCTCGCGCAGGGCCGGGTGGGCGTTGACCGTGTTGCGCAGACCCCGCACGGGCCGGCGCCACAGACGGTGTGCCGTCGCGACCGGATGGGGACGGGTGGCGAAGCCTTCCGCCACCCGCAGCTCCCGGGTCTTGAGCCAGTCCTTCCACTCCTTGTCGCCGCGCCCCATGTCCATGAGCCGCGCCCCCCGCCGGCCTGCCGCCTCGGCCATCCGCAGATGCATGATCAGGCCGGGGGAGTAGTAGCGCAGCTCGGGGTCGTACGCGGTGAACCAGGGGGCGAACACCGTGCGCGAGGTCGGTCCGAAGTGGGCGGCCACCGGCCGGTCGCCGGCGTACACCACCGAAAGGATCCCGGTGAAGTGCTCCTCGCGGACCTGGAAGAGGTCCTCCACCAGGTTCACGATCCACGGCCGCGCGAACCGGTCCATCCGGCCCGTCCGGCGGTACTGGGCGGACTTCCACCGCATCAGTGTGCGCAGCGCCCTCGGATCGCGCTCGTCGAACACGAACCGCATCTCACCCAGGTCGCGCGTGAGCCGGCGCTCCTTCTTGAGGGTGGTCTTGGCGAGTCCCGGGTACGCGCCGCGCAGCCACTCCGGGTAACTGTCGCTGCCGACCTTGAGATCGATCACCGGGGAGGCGAACGTCCCGGTGACATAGGGGGCGAAAGGTGTCTGCTCCTCGACGAGGTGGTCGAACTCGAACACGGAGAGCCGGCACGCCTTCAGCAGCGCCCGGGTGTCCCAGGTGACCCCGGGGCGGTGCACGAGTCCCTGGCAGTCGGAGAGTCCGAGTCCGATGGCACGGCCGACGCCGAAGGAACCCCGTTCGTACGGGAGGAAGCCCACGGCCTCTCCGCGCTGGTGCAGCACCGCCACCCGGGCGCCGCCGCGGCGGTGTCTGCCGATCCCGGCCGCGAACTCCGGTGCCAGGAACGGGTTGGCGTACTCGGGCGACTCGTCCATCGCTCGGTGCCAGGCCTTGCGGAGCGAGGTGCCGAGCTCTTCGGGTCTGTGGATCGTTATGTCCGTGTCACTGCTCATGGATCGCATGGGCGACCGTTCCCCCCAATTCCCCCCACGACGCGGCGTCCGCGTCCCGCCGATCGAAGTGTCGGCAAGGACCAAACGTCGCCAAACAGTACGCATGCTGTCAAGGGTGTCTGCCGTAACGGAAGAGTGCGGATCGGATACTCCTGGTTCCCGCGGCCGGTCAAGGCAGCAGCCGTCGTTCCTTGGCGACGGCCACCGCGCCGGCCCGGGTCTCGACGCCCAACTTGCCGTAGATCCGCCCCAGATGGGTCTTGACCGTCGCCTCGCTGATGAACAGGGCCCGGGCGATCTCCCGATTGCCGAGGCCGCGGGCGAGCTGCGCGAGGATCTCGTGCTCGCGTGCGGACAGTGCGGGGCGAGGGCTGCGCAGCCGGGTCAGCAGACGGTCGGCCACCGGGGCGGACAGCGTGCTGCGGCCGGACGCGGCGTCGCGGATCGCCGTGAACAACTCCTCGGGCTGCTCGGCCTTGAGGAGATAGCCGGTGGCGCCCGCCTCGATGGCCCGGGTGATGTCGGCGTCCGTGTCGAACATGGTGAGCACCAGCACGCGGGGACCGCGAGAGCCCTCCGCTGTCAACTGCCGGATGGCGGTCACCCCGTCCATGCCGTCGTCCAGTTGAAGATCCATCAGTACGACATCGGGGCCCAGGTGGGCCGCCATGGCGAGCGCCTCCTCACCGGTGGCCGCCTCCCCGACCACGTCGATGCCGTCCGCGCTGGCGAGCAGGGCCCGCAGGCCGGCGCGTACGACGGCATGGTCGTCGCAGAGCAGGAGCCGGACGGGGGACGAGGGCGGCGACGTACTCACAGGGCGGTCTCCTTGACGGCGAGCGGAACGACGAGCGGGACGGCGACCGACACCACGGTGCCCTCTCCCGGCGTGGACTCCACGGTGAGCCCGCCGCCGGCCTGGCGGGCCCGGATCCGCATGGCAGGAAGCCCGTGTCCACGCGTCGGCGATCCGGACCCCCGGGCCTCGTCCCGCTCGAACCCCCGCCCGTTGTCCGCGACATCCAGTGAGACCTGATCGTCCAGCCATGTGAGCGTGAGCGCGGCCCGGGTCGCCGCCGCGTGCTCCCGTACGTTGGCCAGCGAGCCCTGGGCGATCCGCAGCAGCGCCGCCGCCACCCGCTCGGGCAGCGGACCCGGATCCCCCTCGAGCCGGAACTCCACGGTCAGCCCCGGGCCGCTCTCGCGCCGGGCGAGGGCGCCGAGGGCCTCGGCGAGGGAGCCCTCCGCGAGGTCCGCGGGAGCCAGGTCGTGCACGAATCGGCGGGCCTCGGCGAGGCTGTGCGAGGTGATCTCCGCCGCCGCCCGGACATGTTCCCGGGCCGCATCCCGGTCCGAGCCCCACACCAGCTCCGCGGCCTGGAGCAGCATCCGCTGACTGGACAGCCCCTGCGCGAGGGTGTCGTGGATCTCCGCGGACAGCCGCTGGCGCTCCGCCAGGACACCGGCCCGCCGTTCGGTGGCGGCGAGTTCGTGCCGGGTGCGCACCAGGTCCTCGATCAGAACGCGCTGCCGGGCCCCCTGCCGTTGCAGATGCACCAGTACGGCGGTGGCGACCGCGGCGACGGCCGGCGGGGCCACGACCATGTTCGGGTTGAGCGGCCCGTCGGCCACCCGTATCTCCGAGACCACGACCAGCGCGGTGAGCACGGCCGCCGCAGGCACCGCGATCCTCGGCGGCAACGCGTGCAGTCCGGCGAACAACAGGGGCATCACACACCAGGTGGCGCTCGGCGCGAGAACCAGCAGGACGACCCAGACAGCGGTGACCGAGCCCAGCCAGACCAGATGACGCCGGGTGGGCGGCAGTCCCGGACGGGGCGGCGGGGCCACCAGATGCCCGAGGACGTACAGCACACAGAAGAAGGCGAACAGCGCCACCACCCAGCCGGTGCGGGCCCCGCCCTGGTCGCGGGTCAGGAAACGGGCGAACGACGAGCCGAGGAGCAGGAAGAACGCGCCGTGCACGATCGCGCCCAGCCAGCGCTCGTCCGGATCGGAGTGGTTCATGTTCCGTGTCTAACGTGCCGGACGCACGACCGCATCAACCGATCGGCTGACATGCCGGTCGCCCGAACCTCTCGGCAGCGGGAGCCCGTCGGCCGAGCCGGAGGCCCGGCCTCCGCACCCAGGCTGGCAGCAGAGCGACGACCTGCGAAAGGCCTCACGATGCCCGCCAAGAACCTCACTGCCAACCGCGCCGCCCTCGGCCACCGCGTCGGCTACGCCCTGCGTCACCCCGACCGCGTGCCCCGCCATGTGGCCCGTGCCGCCCGCGACCTGTGGCTGCGTCACCGGCATCCGGACCACATCTCCTACTACCGCGCCGTGATGCGCTCCGACACCCGGACCGACCCGGACGCGGCCGTCGGCAGCCGCAACCGGGAGCGCTGGCTGGCGCTCGGGGCGATGCAGTTCGACTACCTCCTCGGCCACGGGCTGCGCCCCGAGCACCGCATGCTGGAGATCGGCTGCGGCAACCTGCGCGGCGGCTGGCGGTTCATCCGCCACCTGGAGCCCGGGCACTACCACGGCATCGACATCTCGCCCGACATCCTCTTCGCCGCGCAGGACACGATCGTCGACATGTCCCTTCAGAAGCGGCTGCCGAACCTCACCCCGGTGCGCGACCTGACGCTGCGGTTCCTGCCGGACGCCCACTTCGACGTCGTCCATGCGCACAGCGTCTTCTCGCACTCGCCGCTCCCGGTGATCGAGGAGTGTCTGGCCAACGTCGGCCGGGTGCTCGCCCCGGGCGGCTGGTTCGACTTCACCTTCGACCGCACCGAGGGCGAGGAGCACCACGTACTCCGGGAGGACTTCTACTACCGCGTCGAGACGCTCGTCGGGCTGGCCGAGAAGCACGGACTGCGGGCCCGGTTCATGGACGACTGGGAGGAACTCCCGCACGGCCAGTCCAAGATCCGCGTGACCCACGGGGACGCGAGCCGGTGAGTGCGGCCGAAATTGCCTGTCGCCGGGGCCGGTGAGGGCACAGACTCCTCTCATGGCTGACATGGGGGAGTTCCGGGACGCGGTCACGGCGTGGGCGGCCGGTGGCCCCGGCGACCGGGCACGCGAACTGGCCGCGCGGCTGTCCGTCAGGACCGTCGTCCTGCTCGAGGGGCCGAGCGACGTGGCGGCGGTCGACGCGCTGGCCGCGAGCCGTGGCCGGGACCTCGCCGCCGAGGGGCTCTGCGTCCTGGCCATGGGCGGGGCGATGAGCGTCGGCCGCTTCGCGGGCCTTCTCGGCCCGTCAGGCCTGGGCCTGCGTCTGACGGGACTGTGCGACGAGAGGGAACGGCCCTTCTACGCCCGGGGCTGGGAGCGGGCCGGCGCGGAGCCGGACGGGTACTTCGTCTGTGCGGCGGACCTGGAGGACGAGCTCATCCGCGCGCTGGGTGTCGCACGGGTGAAGGAACTCGTGCGCGAGGAGGGCGACCTGCGGCCCCTGGAGACCTTCCTGTCCCAGCCCGCCCAGCAGGGCCGCCCTGCTCAGCAGCAGTTGCGGCGCTTCCTCGGTACGAAGAAGGGACGCAAGATCCACTACGGTCGCGTCCTCGTCGAGGCGCTCGACCCCGACCGCGTGCCCGCCCCGCTCGACGACCTGTTCGCGGCTCTCTGACCGGGGCTCTGTCGCACACCCGGAACGCCAGGAGGCGTGTGCGGAGGCGAGCACGCTCGAAATTACTTGAGTCAGGCAAGTGAACGAGCTGTGTGCGTGGCGTGTTCACCGATATCACCGCCCGGGGTCTTGTTAGGACAATCGCCGGGGATCTAGGGTCGACTCCGGGAGAGCAAGCGCTTTCCCCGCACGTCAGCGTCCCCTTGCCGGACGTCCGAGGAGGACCGTATGCCCCGTCCAGCCCGCCGCCGCGTAGCCGTGGTCGGCACCGGCGCCATCGTCAGCGGCAGCCATCTGTCCGCGCTCAGGGCCCACGCCGAGCGCACAGAACTGGTCGCCGCCGTCGACGTGGACCAGGGCAGGCTCGACGCCTTCCGGGAACTCGCGGGCGGCGAGGTCGCCGGCTACACCTCCATGGCCGAGATGCTGGACGCCGCACGCCCCGACCTGGTCCTCATCGGCACCCCGCCGTCGCTGCACCGGGAACAGACGGTGGCCGCCCTCAAGGCGGGCGCCTGGGTGCTGTGCGAGAAGCCGCTGACCCTGTCGCTCGCCGAGTACGACGAGATCGCGGCGGCCGAGGAGGCGTCCGGGGCCTACGCCTCCGTGGTCTTCCAGCACCGCTACGGCTCCGGCGCCGTCCACGCGCGCGAGCTGATCACGAGCGGCGAGCTGGGCGCCCCCCGCGTCGCGCACTGCCAGACCACCTGGTACCGGGACGCCGCCTACTACGCCGTACCGTGGCGCGGCACGTGGGCCGGCGAGGGCGGCGGCCCCACCATGGGCCACGGCATCCACCAGTACGACCTGCTGCTGCACCTGCTCGGCCCATGGGCGGAGATCCGCGCGATGGCGGCCCGGCTGGTCCACGACACCGAGAGCGAGGACGTCTCCACGGCCCTCGTCCGGTTCGAGAACGGCGCCCTCGCCACCGTCGTCAACAGTGTGCTGTCACCCGACGAGGTGAGCCGCATCCGCATCGACTGCGCCGACGCGACCGTCGAACTCACCCATCTGTACGGGCACCGCAACCAGGACTGGACCTACACACCCGCCCCCCACGTGGCCGCCGACCGCGTCGACGCCTGGCGTACGCCCGCCGCCGACGTGCCCAGCTCGCACGGGGCCCAGCTCGGCGCGCTCCTCGACGCGTACGACAACGGTGTCAGGCCTCCCGGCAGCGGCGCCGACGCGCGTGCCACCCTCGAGTTCGCCGCAGCGCTCTACAAGTCCGCGTTCACGGGCCGGCCCGTGCACGCCGGCGAGATCGCGCCGGGCGACCCCTTCTACTCGGCCATGCACGGCGACCACCCCCACTGGGCCCCCAAGGAGCGCGCATGAGCATCCGCGTCAGCCACGTCCACGGCGAGCACATCGCCGTCGAGGCGGCGAACGGCACGGAGATCCTCCGCTACGTCTACCGACCCGACCCCGAGGCCTTCGAGGCCAAGAAGCCCTACGCGCACCCGGTGCGCACCCTCGGCGGCCGCACGGTGACCGGCTACCGTCCCAACGACCACCGCTGGCACAAGGGTCTGCAGATGACCGCGAGCCATCTGTCGGGGCAGAACTTCTGGGGCGGCAACTGCTACGTCCACGGGCAGGGCTATCTGCCCCTGCCGGAGCGCGTCGGCTCGATGCGGCACGACGGTTTCCCGGTGCTGTCGGTCGACGACGACCGGCTCACCGTCGCCGAGGAGCTCACCTGGGTGGAGCACGGCGGCAGCGAGTGGGCGCGCGAAGTCCGCGGCATCACCGTCCACTCGGTCGACGAGGAGGCGGGCTCCTGGGCGCTGGACTGGTCGATCCGCCTCACCAACACCCGCGACGAGCCGCTGGCCTTCGGTTCCCCCACCACCGCGGGCCGTGAGATGGCGGGTTACACCGGACTCCAGTGGCGCGGCCCCCGCGACTTCACCGGTGGGTCGGTCTTCGCCCCGGACACGGACGGCGACGCGGACAAGCTGATGGGCAGCCAGAGCCCCTGGCTGGCCTTCACCACCGAGCACGACGACGTGGACGCCCACTCCACGCTCGTCTTCGCGCACGCTCCCGAGAACCTCGACCCGCAGACCGCGATCCACGAGTCGCACTGGTTCGTGCGCTCCGAGCCCTTCCCGACGGTCGCGTTCTCCTGGGCGTTCTTCGAGGAGTTCGAGCTGCCGCCGGGGGAGTCCTTCGCGTACCGCTACCGGCTGGTCGTGGCCGACGGTGCCTGGGACGAGGACCGCGTGTCCTCCTGTCTGGAAGGCCTGTCCTGGTGAAGCCCGGCCTTCCCCACCCGCTGCCGGGCGCCGTGGGCCTGTCCCACCTGAGCGCCTACGACTGGGAGGCCGCCGACGGCGTCTGCGGCGGCAGCCCGCATCTGCACCTGGTGTGCACGGAGGCCTACGTCGTCACCGGCGGCCGGGGCGCGGTGCAGACGCTGAGTCCCGACGGCTACCGGGAGATCCCCCTGGAGCCGGGCTCGATCGCCTGGTTCACACCGGGCACCGTGCACCGCATGGTCCAGGGCGGCGATCTGCGCATCACCGTGCTGATGCAGAACAGCGGTCTGCCCGAGGCCGGGGACGCCGTCTTCACCTTCCCACCGGAGGTGCTCGCCGACCCCTCGCGGTATGCCGAGGCCGCCCGGCTCCCGCCCGGTACGGGACCGGAGACGGCCGCGGCCGCCCGCCGGCGCCGCGACCTCGCCGTCGAGGGCTACCTCGGCCTGCGCGAGGCACTGGTCGCCGGAGACAACGGCCCGTATCTGGAGTTCCAGCGGACCGCCGCCCGCCTGGTACAGGACAAGGTGCCCACCTGGCGCGAGCTGTGGCGGACCGGTGCCCTGGCCACCGCGGAGCGCACCGGCGTCCAGCTCGACGCACTGGCGGCCGGTGAACCGTCGTACCTCGGCGAGGCGACCGCCCACGCGGCCGCGCCGACCCGGCTCGGCGGCTTCGGGATGTGCGGCCGACGCGACGAGTACAACCTGCCGGGCACGACACTGCCGTACGGCGGCGAGTAACACCGTTTGTTCTGGGGGGAGTTACGAGGGGGGCCGTAGAAAGTCCGAGGAAGGGATGAGGTGACCTCGGCATGCCCGGACACAGGACAAAGGGGTTCTGCGCTTCGGCCGTCGCACTCGCGCTCTGCGTGCTGGCGGCCGGCTGCGGGGGCTCCGGGGAATCGGTCGGCGGCGGCAAGGCCGTGCTCCGCTACACGTGGTGGGGCAACCCCGACCGCGCGGAGCGCACCGAGCAGGCCGTCGCCCTGTTCGAGAAACAGCACCCGAACGTACAGGTGCAGACGTCGTTCTCGGGTTACGACGCCTACAAGCAGAAGCTCGCCGTCCAGGCCACGGGCGGCGACGCACCCGACGTGATGCAGCTCGACTACCGCCAGATCGACCAGTACGCCTCCGGCGGGGTCCTGCTCGACCTGGCGAAACAGAAGGCCGTACTGCGCACCTCCGAGATCGACTCCGGGCTGCTCGCCACCGGCCGCGTGGACGGCACCCAGTACGCGATCCCGCAGGGCCGGGGCACCGAGACCGTCGTCTACGACGTCAAGACCTGGAAGGCCTCCGGAGTGCCGCTCCCCGCGCAGGGGTGGACCTGGAACGACTGGGCCCAGGCGGTGCGCGCGCTCAAGAAGAAGACCGGCGAACCCGGCGCCACCGATCCCGGTCAGAGCGAGGACGCCTTCGAGGTCTGGCTGCGCGGGCAGGGCAAGGCCCTCTACACCAAGGAGGGCGGACTGGGCTTCACCGCCGCCGACCTCACCAGGTGGTGGACCTTCACCGACCGGCTGAGGCGCGAGGGAGCCGTCTCCCCGGCCGAGCAGACCACCCAGCTCGACGGCTCCGTGGAGAACACCCCGCTGGGCCGCGGCAAGGCGGTCTCCGACACCAACTGGGACGCCCCGTCGAGCGGTTACCTCGCGATCATTCCGACGGGGATCGCGCTGGCGCCCATGCCGTCCGGCTCCGACGGCACGCCGGGGCAGTACTTCAAGCCGTCGATGTTCCTCGGTGTCTCCGCCCACACCGGCCACGCCGAGGCGGCCGCCCAGCTCGTCGACTTCCTCCTCAACGACCAGGACGCGGCGAAGATCCTCGGCGCCACCCGCGGCATCCCCGTCAACGAGACCATCCGCAGGGAGACAGCACCCCTCCTCAAGGACTTCGACAAGACGGTCGCCGACTACCAAGCCTCCCTGGAAGGGACGTTGAAGGATCCGCCACAGGCCCCACCCTCCGGCGACAACGCCCTGCAGACCACCTTCCAGCGTGACTACGACCAGGTGTCCTACGAGCGCATGACGCCCCGCGAGGCGGCCGAGAACTACGTCACCGAGGCGAAGGCGGAGCTGAGGTCATGACCACCACCGCGATCCCGACGGGGGAGAAGCGCGCCACCGCCCCCACCACGAAACGCCGGACCAAGCGCGAACGCCAGGGCGCCGCCTGGGTGTTCCTCTCCCCGTGGGTCCTCGGCGCGAGCGTCCTCACCCTGCTGCCGATGGCCGTCTCGCTGTACCTGTCCTTCACCGACTACAACCTCTTCGACCCGCCCCACTGGGTGGGCCTGCGCAACTACACGCAGATGTTCACCGAGGACCCGCGCTACTGGCGTTCCGTCACGACGACCCTGATGTACGTCGTCATAGCGGTGCCGCTCCAACTGGCCCTCGCGCTGGTCGTCGCGCTCGCCCTGAAGTCCATGAAACGCGGCAAGGCCTTCTACCGGTCCGCGTTCTACGCCCCCTCGCTGCTCGGCGCCTCCATGTCCATCGCCCTCGTCTGGCGAGCCGTCTTCAACGACGGCGGCACCGTGGACAACCTCTTCGGCACCGGCGGCTGGGTCAACAGGCCCGGCTGGGCGCTGCTGGCCGTCGCGCTGCTGACGGTGTGGCAGTTCGGGGCGCCGATGGTCATCTTCCTCGCGGGTCTGCAGCAGATACCCGCCGAGCTCTACGAAGCGGCGGCCGTCGACGGGGCCGGGACATGGCGGCAGTTCCTGTCCGTCACCGTGCCCATGCTGTCCCCGGTGCTCTTCTTCAACCTGGTCCTCCAGACCATCCAGGCCTTCCAGGTCTTCACACCCGCCTTCGCGGTGAGCGCGGGCAAGGGCGGCCCCGCCGACTCCACGCTCGTCTACACGATGTACCTCTACGACCGCGGTTTCGTCGCCTCCCACATGGGCTACGCCTCCGCCATGGCCTGGGTGCTGCTGCTCGTCATCGGCGTCGTCACGGCGGTGCTGTTCCGCACCTCGCGTTCCTGGGTCTTCTACGCGTCCGAGGGGGACCGATGACCTCCGTATCAACTGCCGCCGCCCGCAAGCCCGTTCGCTGGGGACGGGTCGCCCTGCACCTCGGCTGTCTGGCTGCCCTGCTCGTGATGCTCTACCCGCTGGCCTGGCTGCTCGCCACCTCGCTCAAGCCGGCCGACGAGGTGATCGCCAGCCTCGACCTGCTGCCCAGCCACCTCGAGTGGTCCAACTACGAGACCGCCTTCGACGGCGTCAACGACGTCTCCGTGTGGCGGCTGCTGTCCAACTCGCTGCTGATCGCGGGTGGCGCGGTCCTCGGCAACGTGATCAGCTGCTCGCTCGCCGCCTACGCCTTCGCCCGACTGCGCTTCCGTTTCCGTGGCCCGATGTTCGCCTTCATGATCGCCACGATCATGCTGCCGCACCACGCGATCCTGATCCCGCAGTACATCATCTTCAACAAGCTCGGCATGGTGAACACCTACTGGCCGCTGATCCTGCCCAAGTTCCTGGCCACGGAGGCGTTCTTCGTCTTCCTCATCGTGCAGTTCATGCGCGGTCTGCCACGTGAGCTGGAGGAGGCCGCCCGCATCGACGGCTGCGGGCCCTTCCGCAGCTTCTTCCAGATCGTGCTGCCACTGACCAGGCCCGCGCTGATCACCACGGCGATCTTCACCTTCATCTGGACCTGGAACGACTTCTTCACCCAGCTCATCTACCTCTTCGACCCGGACAAGTTCACGCTCACGCTCGCCCTCAGGTCGTTCGTGGACGCCTCCAGCCAGTCGGCGTTCGGCCCGATGTTCGCGATGTCGGTGATCGCGCTGCTGCCGATCGTGCTGTTCTTCCTCGCCTTCCAGCGGTTCCTGGTGGAGGGTATGGCGAGCTCGGGACTCAAGGGATGAGCGGGATGCGCGCTCGTGAACCGGGCGAGGTCTTCGGGCCCAGGATGACCTTGTTCGCCGACATGCTGAGTGTGGGCCTGGCAACGGCCCTGGTCTGCCTGCCCGTGGTGACGGCCCCGGCCGCGCTGTCGACCGCGTGCGCGGTCCTGCGGGGCGCGGGGGAGGGGCGACCGGCCACCGCCGGCCGGTACTTCGCGGCCCTACGACGTCGGCTGCGGGCCGGTGACCTGGGGGCGGGCGCCGTCGCCCTGGCCGGTGCGCTGCTCTTCCTGGCAGACCTGGCGCTCGCCGGGGCCGGGCTGCCGGGGGCGCCGCTGTTCGCGGTGCCGGCCGTCGGCATCGGTGCGGTCGCCCTGGTGGTGGGCCTGCGGGCCTGCGCCCGCCCCGAGTCGCTCACCGACTGGCCGGCCGCCGTGCGGGAGGCCGCCCGGGACGCCGTGCGGGATGTCGGCGGCAGCGCCCTGGTGCTGCTCGCCGTGGCCACGGCGGCCCTGTGCGCGTGGATGCTGGTGCCGCTGGCCTTCCTGGTGCCCGGACCGTTGGCGCTCGCGCTCACCGCCGTAAACGTCCGGCTCACTGCCAGGCGGTGAGGACGTCCGGCTGAGAGACGGGCGGGCAGGGACTCCTGGTTTGGGAGCCCCTGCCCGCCCGGTCGGCCAGGTCAGGCGGCCCGGAACGACCGCAGCCGCAGCGAGTTGCCGACCACGAACACCGACGAGAACGCCATCGCCGCCCCCGCGAGCATCGGGTTGAGCAGTCCGGCCGCCGCCAGCGGCAGTGCGGCCACGTTGTAGGCGAAGGCCCAGAAGAGGTTGGACCGGATCGTCCCGAGGGTGCGGCGGGCGAGCCGGATGGCGTCCGCCGCCGCCCGCAGGTCGCCCCGGACGGGGGGCAGATCGCCCGCCTCGATTTCTCGATGCGCGCCGCGCACGAGGCGCAGGTCATGCCGCCGATGGCCAGCTCGGTCCCGGCTGCTGCGGTGGTGGTCATGGCTGCTCCTCTTAGATACCAGGTGGGGGTATGGTGGGTCGCGACTCCTATATACCCCCCATGGGTATCTGGAGCAAGCTGGTCGAGCGGCTTGACTAGGTACCCCCCAGGGGTATGGTGAAGTGCATCGAGAGCCGCATACCGACCAGGAGGAGCCGGCCATGCACGCTGGACTGAGGATCACCGCATTCGCGGCCGCACTGGCCGCGACGTTCGGCACCGCCTACGGCGTGGGCCAGAGCGTGGGGCCCGTGACCGAGGACGAGGCGCCCGCCCGCCATGACGTGCACACGGGAGACAGCGAGTCAGGGCCCTCGGAGAGCTCCGGGCACTCGGGCCACGAGTCGCCCCCCGTCGGCGGACTACAGATCTCCGAGAACGGCTACACCCTCGACCTGCGGACCCCGCGCCTCGCGGCCGGACGCACCGCCGACCTCCGCTTCGCCATCCGGGGCGAAGACGGCCGCGCGGTCACCGCCTTCCGCCGGGAACACGACAAGGAACTGCACCTCATCGTCGCCTCACGCGACCTGAACACCTACCGCCATCTGCACCCCACCCGGGCCGCCGACGGCACCTGGAGCATCCCCGTGTCGCTGCCCCGTGCGGGCGGCTACCGGGTCTTCGCCGACTTCACCCCCGAGAAGAAGGGTGCCGAGAACCTCACCCTGGGCGCGGATCTGGCCGTCTCGGGCACCTACGCGCCGCGGAACCTGCCGGCGCCGGACACCACGGCCAGGACCGAGGGCTACGAGGTGAAGCTGGGCGGAGCCCTGCGCCCCGGCGCCGCCCGCGAGCTGAAGCTGACGGTCTCCCGCAACGGCAGGCCCGTCACCGATCTCCAGCCCTATCTCGGCGCCTACGGCCACCTGGTCGCCCTGCGGTCCGGCGACCTCGCCTACCTCCACGTCCACCCGGGCGGTGAACCCGGCGGCGGCTCGACCGAGCCCGGCCCGGACATCTCCTTCACGGCCACGGCGCCCAGCAGCGGCACCTACCGGCTCTTCCTCGACTTCAAGCACGAGGGCAAGGTGCACACCGCCGCGTTCACGGTCCGTGCGGGTGGAGTGGCGACAGGGGAAGAGGCCTCCGGAGAGGCCCCCCACGAGTCCTCGGGCGACCACGGTCACTGACGTTCAGGGACGAGCCCGCCCCGCCGATTACTGTCCGATGAGGGTCCCGGCACCCCCGACCCGGACACGGGGGTCGCCCGCGCGCAGGGTCACCGTGAGTTCGCCGGGGCGGCCCAGGTCCTCGCCCTGGTGCAGGGTGAGGACCGCGTCCTCCGGCACCAGGCCGAGGTCACGGGCGTACGCGCCGAACGCGGCGGCCGCGGCGCCGGTCGCCGGGTCCTCGACCACGCCGCCGACCGGGAACGGGTCACGGGCGTGAAACACGGTGGCCGACTCCCGCCACACCAACTGAACGGTGGTCAGGTCCAGTTGGTGCATCAGGTTTTCGAGGCGCGGGAAGTCGTACGCCAGATCCGCGAGGCGTGCGCGCGTCGCCGCCGCGAGGACGAGATGGCGGGCGCCGGCGAACGCGATCCGGGGCGGAAACGCCGGGTCGAGATCGGTGGCGGGCCAGTCGAGCGCGGCGAGTGCCTCCGTGAGGTCGGCCTCGGCGATCTCCTCGACGTGCGGTTCGACGCTGGTGAGCGTGGCCCTGACCGTCCCGCCCTCCTCGGCCACCGCGACCGGCACGGTGCCGGCGCGCGTGGCGAACACCAGCTCACCCGGGCCGATCCGCTCGGCCAGCGCGACGGCGGTCGCGACGGTGGCGTGCCCGCAGAACGGCACCTCGGCCTTGGGGCTGAAGTAACGGATGGTGAACGTCCGTCCCTCCGGCCCGTCGAGCCCCGCCGGGGGCGCGGTCAGGAACGCCGACTCCGAGTACCCGAGCTCGGCGGCGATGGCCAGCATGTCGCCGTCGTCCAGGGTGGTGGCGTCCAGGACGACGCCGGCGGGGTTGCCGCCCTCAGGGGTGCTGGAGAAGGCGGTGTATCGCAGGACCTCGGGCCGCGGCGCGTTCGTCGTCATGCTGGCGGCAACGTGGGGCCGGTCGACGGCTATTCCCCGTCAGTTCCAGGAGCGGCACCGACGCCCGGCCCGGGTCCTCAGCCGAGGGCCCGGTCCAGGTTGAAGGCCGCGCTGATCAGGGCGAGATGGGTGAACGCCTGCGGGAAGTTGCCCTGTTGCTCGCCGGTGTTGCTGATCTCCTCGGCGTACAGGCCCAGATGGTTGGCGTAGGTGAGCATCTTCTCGAAAGCAAGCCGTGCTTCGTCGATCCGGCCGGCGTGCACCATCGCCTCGACGTACCAGAACGAGCAGATGGAGAAGGTGCCCTCGTCCCCGCGCAGTCCGTCGGGGCTCGCCGTCGGGTCGTAGCGGTAGACGAGGGAGTCCGACACCAGCTCCTCGGTCAGCGCGTCCAGCGTGGACAGCCACTTGGGGTCGGTCGGCGCGATGAACTTGGTCAGCGGCATCATCAGCACGGCCGCGTCGAGCACATCGCCGTCCTCGTGCTGGACGAACGCCTGCCGGGTCTCCGACCAGCCGCGTTTCATGATCCGCCGGTAGATCGTGTCGCGGCACTCCCGCCAGCGGTTCAGGTCGGCGGGCAGCCCGCGCCGGTTGGCCATGCGGATCGCCCGCTCGATCGCCACCCAGCACATCAGCCGCGAGTACAGGAAGTTCTTGCGGCCGCCGCGGGTCTCCCAGATCCCCTCGTCGGGCTGGTCCCAGTGCTCGCACACCCAGTCCACCAGCGTGCACACGTCGTCCCACTGGTCACTGGAGATGGGCTTGGCCCACTTGTCGTACAGGTAGATCGAGTCGATCAGGGCGCCGTAGATGTCGAGTTGGAGCTGGTCGGCGGCGGCGTTGCCGACCCGGACCGGCGCGGAGCCCCGATGGCCTTCCAGATGGCCGAGTTCACGCTCCGTCAGATCGGTACGGCCGTCGATGCCGTACATGATCTGGAGGGGCCCGGAGGGACCGTGGCCGTCCGGACTGACATGCCGGATGAGGAATTCCGTGAACGCCTCGGCCTCGCTGGTGAAACCGAGCCGCAGCAGGGCGTACACGCAGAAGGCGGCGTCGCGCACCCACACGTACCGGTAGTCCCAGTTGCGCTCGCCGCCGAGCTGTTCGGGCAGGCTCGTCGTCGGCGCGGCCACGATGGCGCCGGTGGGCGCGTAGGTGAGCAGTTTGAGGGTGAGGGCGGAGCGGTGCACCATCTCCCGCCAGCGGCCCCGGTACTTGGAGGCGGACAGCCAGTGCCGCCAGTAGGCGACCGTGCTGTTGAACTGCTCCTCGGCCTCGGTGCGCGCACACCGGCGGGGGGTCACCTCGCCGCCGACCTGGTCCAGCGCGAACACCGCCGACTCGCCCTCGGAGAGCTTGAAGTCGGCGCACACGTCCGGGCCTTCGGTCTCCAGCGGCACGGTCGCGGTCAGGCCCAGCGACAGCTTGGGTGACTCGAAGACCGCGACGTCCCCCACCATGCGGAGGGTGTGCGGCTGGGCGCCGTAGTCGAAACGTGGCGCCACGCGTGTCCGGAAGGGAATCGAGCCGCGCACGCACACCACCCGCCGGATCAGCCGGTGCCGCTCGGTCTCCACCGGGTCGCCGTCGACCGGCATGAAGTCCTGGACCTCGCCCACGCCGTCCTCGGTGTAGAAACGGGTGATCAGGACGTTGGTGTCGGGGAAGTAGAACTGCTTGGTCCGCGCCGGCACGGTCGCCGCGAGCTCGAAGCAGCCGCCCCGCTCCGCGTCCAGGATCGACGCGAAGACGCTCGGCGCGTCGAAGTCCGGGCAGCAGTACCAGTCGATGGTGCCGTCGGTCCCGACCAGTGCCACGCTGCGCAGATCGCCGATCAGGCCGTGCTCGGCGATCGGCAGGTAGCCCGTGCGATCCCTGGGTGATCCGCTCATCGCAGCCTCCTGGGGATCACCCTATGAGGATCGGTCGCGGGTGTCACGGAAACAGCCCTCGCACCGCGGGGCGCACCACTCCTGCCCACGTATGCTTGATTATGCTCGAAAGACGGCTATATCTTGCAAGAGCAATCAAAGTGACAGAGGGGTACGGCATGACTCATGTCGAGGACGAGCTGACCAGCCAGCCCGAGTGCTGGACCCGGGCGGCAGCGGAGGCCGCGGGCCACGCCCACGCGCTTCCGGCCGCCGGGGAGCGGGTCGCGATCGTCGGATGCGGCACGTCGTACTTCATGGCGCAGGCCGTGGCGGCGCTGCGGGAGGGCTCGGGCCAGGGCGAGACCGACGCCTTCGCCGCGTCGGAGTTCCCGCAGGGCCGCTCGTACGACCGTGTCGTCGCCCTCACCCGCTCCGGCACCACGACCGAAGTCCTGGACCTGCTCGGTCAGTTGAAGGGGCGCACCCGCACGACCGCCCTCACCGCCGACCCCGCCACTCCCGTCGTGGCCGCCGCCGACGAGGTCGTCGTCCTCGACTTCGCCGACGAACGCTCCGTCGTCCAGACCAGGTTCGCGACCACCGCCCTCACCCTGCTCCGTGCCCACCTCGGCCTGCACACCGACGCCGTCGTCGCCGACGCCCGCACCGCACTCACGAATCCCTTGCCCGAAGGCCTCGTCACATGCACGCAGTTCACCTTCCTCGGCCGGGGCTGGACGGTGGGGCTGGCCAACGAGGCCGGGCTGAAGATGCGCGAGGCCTCCCTCGCCTGGACCGAGGCCTACCCGGCGATGGAATACCGGCACGGCCCCATCAGCATCACCACCCACGGCACCGCCACCTGGATGCTCGGCGCGGCCCCCGAGGGGCTGGCCGAACAGGTCCGGGAGACCGGCGGACTGTGGGTGCCGGGCACCCTCGACCCCCTCGCCGAGCTGGTCCGCGTGCAGCGCCTCGCGGTCGCCGTCGCCGGGGCCCGCGGTCTCGACCCGGACCAGCCCCGCCACCTCACCCGCTCGGTTATCCTCGCCCGCCCCTAGGAGACGTCGTGCCCCTGGTCACCGCCGGCGAGCTCGTCACCCGCGCCGCCACCACCCGCTCCGCCGTCGCCGCCTTCAACATCATCACCCTGGAACACGTCGAGGCCGTCATCGCCGGCGCCGAGTCCCTGGAGGCGCCCGTCGTCCTCCAAGTCAGCGAGAATGCCGTCAAGTTCCGCAACGGCCGGCTCCTCCCGCTCGCTCGCGCCGCCGTCGTCGCGGCCGAACGCGCCGCCGTCCCCGTCGCGTTGCACCTCGACCACGTCCAGCGCGACGACCTGCTGCGCCAGGCGGCCGACGCCGGCTTCGGCTCCGTGATGTACGACGCGGCCCACCTGCCCTACGCCGAGAACCTCGCCGCCACCCGGGCGGCGGCCGACTGGGCGCACTCCCAAGGGCTCTGGATCGAGGCCGAGTTGGGGGAAGTGGGCGGGAAGCAGGGCCGACCCGCGCTGGACGCCCACGCCCCCGGCGCCCGCACCGACCCCGCCGAGGCCCGCGCCTTCGTCATCGACTCCGGCGTGGACGCCCTCGCGGTGGCCATCGGCAGCGCCCACGCGATGACCGAACGCACCGCCACCCTCGACCACGACCTGCTCAAACGCCTCACCACGACCGTGGGCGTGCCCCTCGTCCTGCACGGCTCCTCCGGAGTCCGCGACGACGAACTCACCGCGGCCGTCGCGGGCGGCATCGCCAAGGTCAACGTCGGCACCGCGCTGAACATCGCCATGACCGGCGCGATCCGGGAGTTCCTGGCGGCTCACCCCGAGGCGGTGGACTCCCGCACCTACCTGAGTGCCGGGCGGGACGCCATGGCCGACGCGGCCCGGCGGATCATCCAGCTGCTCGGGCGGTGAGGACGGGCTGGTAGAACCCGCTGGAGGCCGGATCGTGCCACCGCACCTCGGCGAAACCGGCCGCGGTCACGAACTCCGTCACCTGTGAGCGGGGCAGGGCCCAGGAGGTCGTACGGCGGACGCGGACGGCCCAGTCGTCCCCGCCGCCGTCCGTAAGCTGGAAGTGCTCCAGGTCGTAGCGCTCGCCGTCCTCGTGCCACTGCCACAGCTGGAAGGTGATCAGCCGGCCGCCGGAGTCCTCGGAGACCTGCGGAGGCGGGGCGCCGGGTCTGGTCCGCCGGATCTCGTCGTAGTCCCGAAGGGTGAGCACCAGCAGACCGCCGTCCCGCAGAACCCTGCGCATGCCCGCGAGCGCGGCCTCCACGTCCGGGGCCGTCAGCAGATGCGCCAGCGAGTTGTCGGCGCAGACGAGGACGTCGAAGACGGACGACACGAAAGGCAGCCGGCGCATGTCCGCGGCGGCGGCCGGCAACAGTGTCCCGCGGGCCGCGGCCTCCTGGGCGGCACGTGCGGCGGCCACCGGACTGAGATCGCTGCCGACGACCCGGTGCCCCGCGAGGGCCAGTCCGATCGCCTGGGTCCCGATGCCGCACGAGCAGTCCAGGACGCGGTGCGGCCCCGGCCCCAGAGCCTCCCGCACGAGCCCTGCGAGCACAGCCGCCTGACGCGCCATGCTCAGATCCCAGTCCGCGAAGATCCGGTGGTAGTCCGGGGCCAGCGCGTCGTAGAAGGCCCGCACCGAGGGATCAGACACCCGACTCCTTCACCGCCTTGAGCACCACGAACTTCGGCCCGCCGGCGACGAGTTCACTGTTGCCGAACAGCTTCCGCAGCTTCACGTGATAGCCGAGATGGCGGTTCCCGACCACCCACAGTTCGCCGCCGGGCCGTAGCGCCCTGCGCGCTCCGGTGAACATCCGCCAGGCCGTCGCGTCGGTCGTCGCCTGGTGGGAGTGGAAGGGCGGGTTGTTGAGAACGAGGTCGACGCTGCCCGCCGGGACCCCCGCCAGACCGTCCCCGACCCGGAACTCCGCGTGCCCCGGCACGCCGTTCGCCTGGTACGTCTCCTCCGCCGAGGCCACGGCCTGGAAGGACTCGTCGACGAACAGCACCTCGGCCTCGGGGTTGGCCAGGGCCACCGCCGTACCGACGACGCCGTTGCCGCAGCCCAGGTCCACGATCCGCTGCGAGCCACGGCTCTTCGGGAGGTGCTGGAGGAAGAACCGGGTGCCGATGTCGAGCCGGTCCGCGCAGAAGACGCCCGCGTGATTGACGACGGCCCGCCCGGAGACGGCACCGATGCCGTCCGGAAGGGTGTAGCCGTACGGCCAGGGGTTGGCGGGCCGTTCGAGCGACGGCTCCGGTGTGCAGAAGATGAGTCGGGCCTTCTTCTCGGCCAGCGAGGTGCGGGTCGGCCCGAGGATCCGCTCGAACAGCTGGAGCGTCGAGGTGTGGATCTCCTTCACCATGCCGGTGCCGACGACGAGCGTGCCCTCGTGCACCGCGGGCGCCAGCCGCAGCAACTGGTCCTCCAGCAGGGCCAGGCTCTTCGGCACGCGCACCAGCAGGACGTCGACGCGGCCGGGCGGTGGGTCCTGTGTGGTGAGCAGCTGGACGGTGCCGGGCTCGACGTCGGCGCGTTCGAGGTTGGCGCGGGTCGCCTGCTGGCTGAGGAAGGAGTCGGTGATCTGGACCGGCCGGTGCGGTGCCAGGGCGGTGGCCAGCGCGCCCCAGCGGTCTCCGACCACCACGACCGTGCCGGACAGGGCCACGTCCTCCGCCGCGAGATGCCTCAGCAGATACTCGTCGGAGGCGTCCCAGGCGCGCAGCAGGTCGCGCGGGTCCTCGGGGAAACGGGTGAGCGCGAGCTCGCCCCAGGGGGTCGTCATACGGTCGTCCATCGTGCGTCCAGGCTATCGGAGGCGCAGCTCAGGCCCGCTCGGGCAGGATGGAACCCATGGATGCCGAGCTGTTCCCCCGACCCCGCGCGGAGGTCGCGCCGGGTGCGGTGCACGTGCCGGGCTGGCTGGAGCCGGGGCGGCAGCGCGGCCTGCTGGAGGCCTGCCGGGTGGGGGTGCCCCCTCTGGGGGAGGGCGCGCCGCCCGCCCGCAGGACTGCGCACGGTCCGCACCCCGGGCGGCGGCACGATGACCGCGCGGCAGGTCTGCCTCGGCCGGCACTGGTACCCGTACGGCTACGCCCGCACGGTCGTCGACGGCGACGGGGCACCGGTGAAGCCCTTCCCGCACTGGCTGGGCGAGCTGGGCCGGGAAGCGGTGCGCGACGCGCTCGGTCCGCAGCAGGCGGCGTACGACATCGCACTGATCAACTTCTATGACGGCGACGCCCGCATGGGCATGCACCGCGACAGCGACGAGAAGTCGGACGCTCCCGTGGTCTCCCTGAGCCTCGGCGACACGTGCGTCTTCCGCTTCGGCAACCCCGAGACCCGGACCCGGCCCTACACGGACGTCGAACTGCGCAGTGGGGACCTGTTCGTCTTCGGCGGCCCGTCGAGACTCGCGTACCACGGCGTCCCCCGTGTGCATCCGGGCACCGCGCCGCCCGAGTTGGGGCTGACGGGACGGCTGAACATCACGCTGCGGGTCAGCGGGCTCTGAGCTCCATCACGAACGGATCATGGGAGACTCGCCCTCATGAGCGGCAAGGCGGACCCCCGGCCGGCGGGGGAAGGAACCACCTCGAGGACGCGGCTGGACCGGGGGCGTGGTGCGCTCGGGCCCGCGTTGGAGCTCGTGCACACCGGCCGCGCGCCCACCCGGGCCGTGCTCACCGCCGAACTCGGGGTGACGCGGGCGACGGCCGGGGCGGTCGCCGCCGAGCTGGAGGCGCTCGGGCTGATCCGCGTCGACGCCCGGCCCACCGCGGCCGCCGGTTCGCAGGGCAGGCCCTCGCATCGTCTCGCGGTCGCCGAGGACGGTCCCGTCGTGCTGGCCGCGCAGGTCCACGCCGACGGTTTCCGGGCCGCCCTGGTCGGTCTGGGCGGTCGTATCGTCGCCACCGCCCCCGGCTGCGAGACGGTCGACGCCGACCCGGCGAAGGTCCTCGGCTCCGTCGTCGAGGCGGGCGCCGACCTGCTGCGCACCACCGGCAGACGTTGCGTCGGCGCCGGGCTCGCCGTGCCGTCCGCGGTCGCCGAACCCGACGGCCTCGCCCTCAACCCCCTGCACCTCGCCTGGCCCGCGGGCGCCCCCGTCCGCCGTATCTTCGACGAGTGCGTGCGTGCCGCAGGCATCACCGGACCGGCCTTCGCGGCCAACGACGTCAACCTCGCCGCGCTCGCCGAGCACCGGCACGGCGCGGGCCGCGGCGCCCGGGACCTGCTGTGCGTGGCGACCGGGCACCGGGGCGTGGGCGGCGCGCTGGTGCTCGACGGGCGTCTGCACACGGGGAGTTCGGGCCTGGCTCTGGAAGTCGGCCACCTCACCGTGAACCCCGAGGGCCGCCCCTGCCACTGCGGCAGCCGGGGCTGTCTTGACGTCGAGGCGGACCCGCTGGCGTTCCTCACGGCGGCGGGACTCGCCCCCGGCCCCGAGCTCTCCCTGCTCCAGCAGGCCAACGACCTCGTCCGGCACCACTACGACGATCCCGCCGTCCGCACCGCCGCCGAGGCCCTCATCGACCGCCTGGGCCTCGGTCTCGCCGGCCTGGTGAACATCCTCAACCCGGACCGCATCATCCTCGGCGGCCTCCACCGCACCCTGCTGGACGCCGACCCCACGCGTCTGCGGGCCGTCGTCGCCGACCGCAGCCTGTGGGGGCAGAGCGGCGGCGTCCCCATCCTGGCCTGCACCCTCGACCACAACAGCCTGGTGGGAGCGGCCGAGTTGGCGTGGCAGCCGGTGCTGGACGATCCGCTGGGGGCGCTGACCCGTGGCTGACCTGCTGGAGGCCGAGGGACTCCGCCTGGTCGAGGTGGCGCCCCCGGTGGTCCCGGCCGAGCTGCGGACGGCCATGGACCGCGAGTGGGACGAGGCCGTCCTGGCCAACCCGGCCCTCTTCGACGGTCCGGTGGCGGTGTGCGCGGGGCTCTCGCGGGAGGCCCCGGACGACCTGCTCGTCTCCTGGTCCCGGGTGACCTATCGGTACTTCGCCCTGCGCCGCATCCCGGGCGCCACCGCCCCGCGGTCCCTCTTCGTCAGCGTGGTGCAGCCGGCGGACGACGGACGCGTGCTGGTGGGCCGTATGTCCTCGTCCACCGCCGCGCCCGGCCGCTGGCAGTTCCCCGGCGGATCGGTGGAACCGCCCACCGGCGACGAGCCCCTGGACGAGCCCGCACTGCGCCGCCACGCGGCGGTGGAGCTGGCCGAGGAGACGGGCGTCGACATCCCGGCCGCCGACCTCACCCGGTGTCTGGTGACGCATGGCGAGGACGGACAGGTCGGTGTCCACTATCTGGCGCCGTCGTTGCCCGCGTCCTTCTTGCAGGAGAGCTTCATGGCTCTGGTGGCCGCGGAGACGGCACGGGGACGCGCGTCGGAGTTCGACCGGATCGCCCTCGTCGGTTCACCGGCCGAACTGCCGGACCTCGCCGGTCCGCACGTGGGCCACCTGGATCCCGTCGTTCGTTGGGCGAGCCGCCGAGTAGGCTCGTGACATGCGGATCTCCGTCTCCTCGGACATGGACGAACCAGTCGCGCGCACCCTCGTCGACGAACTGCGCGCACGTGGCCACGACGTGGTCGCGTACGGCGCCCTGAGCCCCGGCGCCGACCCGCAGTGGGCCGCCTGCTCCGAGGCCGCCGCCCGTGAGGTGGCCGCGGGGACGGCCGACCAGGCCGTCGTGTGCTGCTGGACCGGCACCGGCGCCTCCATCGCCGCGAACAAGGTCCCGGGCGTACGGGCCGCCCTGTGCACGGACGCCTACACGGCGGACGGCGCCCGCCGCTGGAACGACGCCAACGTCCTGGCCCTCAGTCTCCGCCTCACCTCCGAGCCACTCCTCAAGGAGATCCTCGACGCCTGGTTCACCGCCGAGGCGAGCGAGGACGCCGAGGACCGGGAGAACGTGGCCCGGGTGGGACGCCTGGACGCAGGCCGGGCCCAGGCCCGGCCGTGACCCGCCTGCCGCGCGACGCCTGGCACGCGCGCTCGCCGCGTTGCCGAACCGCCGACGTGGCTCCGCCACGACGGCGCTCCGGTGCCTTGCGATCGCACGCTCCCCTACGCTCGCGCGGGAGGGCCCCCATCGCCGCCGCGCGGCCCTCCGGGCGGACGACGGGAAGGTGACGACCGGGCCTGGAAGCGCGCGTCCGGTCAGACGCTGAGCGGGCCGGCCACCTTCAGCTCCTCGTGGTCGATCAGCCATCGCACCGACTCCAGTACGGCGGCCTCCGGTTCGTAGCGCGGCGCGTAGCCGAGGAGGGTCCTGGCCTTCTCGATGGACAGGCACTGGCTGCGGTAGAGGTGCTCCCAGCTCGCCTCGGCGTGCTCCGGGGCCGTGGTCCGGCGGAACTGTTCCCAGGTGACCGGCTCCAGCGACGCGGTCCGACCGAACCAGCCGGCGGCGATGCGGGCGTACCCCCGGACGTTCAGGGCAGTGGGGGCGACGACGTTGAAGTCCTCTCCCGCCGCCGCGTCCCGGTGCTCGACCGCCCGTTCGAAGGCCTGGGCGACATCGTCAGCGTGCACATGGTGCATCAGCTCGACCCCGATCCCCGGGACCGGCAGCGGCTGTCCGGCCGAGAGGGCGTACCAGACCGCCGGGTCGAGGTTTCCCAGCGGACCGATCGGGTGCCAGCCCGGACCGACGATGTGCCCGGGGTGCAGGGATGTGGTCACCAGACCCCCGGAAGCGGTCTCCTCCTTCAGCATCCGGGCGATCCGGTCCTTCTGGATGCCGTACTCCCCGATCGGCGCGGTGCCCGTGGTCTCGGAGATCGGCAGCTTGTCGCTGGGGCCGAAACGCCACACGGTGCCGCAGTGCAGCAGGTGTCCGACCTCGCCGCGCAGCCGCTCGACCAGTGCGGTGGCCGCTTCCAGGGTGAAGCAGACCAGGTCGATCACGGCGTCCGGGGCCAGCCCGGCCACCCGGTCTCCGAAGGTGCCCTCGGCGTCCTCCTGCTGCCGGTCGGCGACGACCTGGCGCACCTGCTGCCACTCGGCAGCCTCGGTGTAGGCCGTGCGGGAGCCACGGCTGATGGTGATCACTTCGTGGCCGGCTTGCACCAGGCGGGGGACGAGGAAGGTGCCGATGTGGCCGCTTCCGCCGATGACGACGACTCGCATACGTTTCCCCTCAGGTCGAGCAGGTCAGTGTCAGGTAGGAGTATCCGGCGACACCGTCAGGCTCCACAGCGCCGCCACCAGCGGTCGGCGCAGATCGGACCGCCGAACGCACAGACCGATCGCGAAGTGTTCGGGCCGTGGATCGGCGGGAACCTCTGTCAGCCGTTCGCGCACCGCGCTGTGTTCCAGTACGAGGCGGGGGACCACGCCCGTGCCGCAGCCCAGGGCGACCAGCGTCAGCAGTCCTTCGTGACCGTCGGGCTCGCAGGCCACGTCGGGGACCGTGCCCCGGGCGCGGAACCAGCGGTCGGCGGCCTCGCGGACGAGCCCGCGGTGGGGGAGGACGAACGGCCCGTCCAGATCGGGGTCAGGACGGTCCCGCGCGGTGACGAGGACCAGGTCGGTCACCGCGACCGTCCGGCTCACCAGCCCTTCCGGCAACCGCGCCGGGATTCCCGCCACGGCCACGTCCACCTCGCCCTCGTCAAGGCGGGCCAGGGCGGCCGCCGCGTCACCCGTGCGCAGGTCCAGCCGTACCTGGGGATGGGCCGCGCGGAACGGGGCCAACAGGTCGGGCAGCAGGGACTGGCAGGCGGTCACCGTCGCGAACATGGCGAGTCGGCCGGTCAGTTCGGCCGGGTCCGGGTGCTCCTCGCGGTAGGCGCGCCACAGCTCAAGCGCCTGGACGGCGTATGCGCGGAAGCGGTGCCCTTGCGCGGTCAGCGACACCCCGCGCGGGCCGCGGTCGAACAGCCGATGCCCGAGGCCCGCCTCCAGCCGCTGCACGGTCCTCGTCAGCGTGGCCGGACTGACATGGCAGTCGAGGCTGGTCCGGCCGAAGTTCAGCGTCTGCGCGAGGTGCAGGAAGAGACGCAACTCCCGGTGATCGTCCATGTGACCTCGGCCTTTCAGGTCATGCAACAGTGCGATGCGAAAGTTGCGCTTGCTGCAATGCCCGGCCGGAGCCTACAACTCCACCATGACCTCCACCACGTACACCTCCGGCGTCTTCGCCCTCGAAACCATGGACGTCCCCGGCGGCACGGAGACCGTCCTGCGCGGCGGCCGGCACCTGTTCCCCCTGCTGCCCCAGGCCTTCACCGGGGTCCGCCGCATCGGTGTGCTCGGCTGGGGACCGCAGGGCCGCGCCCAGGCCCTCAACCTGCGCGACTCCCTCGCCGGTACCGGCATCCGGGTGGCCGTGGGCCTGCGCCCCGGCTCCCGCTCGGCCGCCGACGCGCGCGCCCACGGCTTCACCGAGGAGAACGGCACGCTCGGCGACTGGCTCGCGATCACCGCCGACAGCGACCTGGTCGTGCTGCTGATCGCGGACGCGGCACTCGCCGCCCACCACCAGGAGATCTTCGGGGTGCTGAAGCCCGGCGCGGCCATCGGGCTCTCGCACGGCTTCCTGCTCGGCCATCTCCGGGAGACCGGCGGCGAGTTCCCGGCCGGCCATCCAGTGATCGCCGTGTGCCCCAAGGGCATGGGCGACTCCGTGCGGCGTCTCTACCAGCAGGGCGCCGATGTCAACGGCGCCGGGATCAACAGCAGTTTCGCCGTGCACGCCGACCCCGACGGCCGGGCGGTCGACCTCGCGCTCGGCTGGTCGGTGGCGCTCGGATCGCCGTACACCTTCCGGACCACGCTGCACAGCGAGTACCTCTCGGACATCGTCGGCGAGCGCGCGATCCTGCTCGGCGCCGTGCACGGCATCGTCGAGACGCTGTACACGCGGTACCGCCTGGCCGGGGACGACGAGGTGACGGCGTACGAGAGGTCCTGCGAGAACGTCACCGGGCCGATCGCCCGCACCATCTCGCGCTCGGGCCTGCGGGCGGTCCGCGACGGCCTCTCCCCGTCCGGCCGGGAGGTCTTCGACCGGGCGTACACGGCGACGTACGGGCCCGCTCGCGAGATCGTCGCGGAGATCTACGACGAGGTCGCCGACGGCACCGAGCTGCGCAGCGTGATCCTGGCCGAACGCCGGCTCGGAGCGCGGGCGATGAGTGAGATCGGCGCCTCGCCCATGTGGGGCGCCGGTGAGAAGGTACGGGCGCGGCGGGACGAACGCGAACTGCCCGTCGAGCCGTTCACCGCCGGGGTCTTCGTCGCCACCATGGTCGCCCAGATCGACGAGTTCACCGAGCGCGGCCACCCCTGGTCCGAGATCGTCAACGAGTCCGTCATCGAGGCCGTCGACTCCCTCCTGCCCTACATGCACGCCCGTGACGTGGCCCACATGGTCGACAACTGCTCCCGTACGGCCCGGCTCGGCGCCCGCCGCTGGGGGCCGCGCTTCCAGGCCGCCTACGAGCAGATCGCCTACCCGGCCGCCGAACTCCCGGCGGACGAGAGCCTGGTGGCGGCCTTCGTGGGCCACCCCGCGCACGAGGCGCTGGCCGCGGCGGCGAAACTGCGGCCCACGGTGGACATCTCGGTGGCATAGGGCCGTTGTCAGTGGCGGCGATTAGCCTCCTGGGCATGATCGAGACGACTGAGGGCGACCGCGCCTTTCCGGCCGCCCTGGCCGACGTGGCCCGCGTGGAGTTCGACTACGACGACGGCGAGGGTGTCGACTTCGAGCCGTACGACGCCTTCGACGCCGCCGAGGAGACCACCGACTGGCTGCGCCACTGGACCGGCAACCACCAACTGGACGGCGACGCCTACCGGGTCTTCGGACAGGACGGCACCGGTGGCCTCGCCGCCCTGTGGTGTGTGCGGCCGGGGCGGCCCCTCGTCGAGCAACCCGTGGTGTTCCTGGGCTCGGAGGGCGAGCGCGGTGTGGTGGCGGCGAACCTGTCCGACTTCCTGTGGGTGCTCGCCGATGGCCTCGGGCCTTTGGAGGTCGTGGATCTCGAGCAGTACGAGGGCCGTCCGAGCGCGACGCTGACCGCACTCGCCGAACGCCACGCGACCACCCCGCGCCGCACCACCCGGGACATCGTCACCACCGCCCAGGCGGAGTTCCCGACCTTCTCCGAGGACATCGACGCGCTCTGCCGGTGAGCGGCGTCATGGTCGGCTCCACTCCACGGCCAGGGCTCGGCCAGGGTTGTCGGCGAGGATGCGCCGCACCAGTTCCTCACCCAGGTCGGCTGTGAGCCGCGGCCGCACCCGGCGTAACAGATACGGCATCCCCGGGCCGCCGTTGACCGAGCGGGCCGCCGCGGTCGTGGTGTCGCCGCCGAGCAGCAGCCGGTCGCCGTGCCCGGCGTCCGCGAGCTCCCGCACCGCGTCGGGCATGCGCCAGTCCGTGGCGTGGTGGGCGCGCGAGGGCCCGTCGAAGGCGAGATAGCAGCCCGACGCCGCGGCCTGGCGGTGCACCGTGAAGTCGGGGGAGCGGTTGAGATGCCCGAGGATCACGCGCTGCGGCGGCACCCCCAACTCCCCGCACAGCAGCTCCAGTACGTCCAGAGCACCGGTCCCCAGCTCCAGGTGGACGGCGATCGGCGCCCCTGTCGCGTGATGCGCCTCGGCCGCCGCGGCCATCGTCCAGCGGGCGTGCGCGTCCAGCGCGTGGAACCCGCCCGCCACCTTGATCAGCCCCGCGCGGACCCCCGACGGCCCGATGCCCTCCGTCAGTTCGGTGACGAACACGTCGGCCAGCCGGCCGCGCAACCCGGCGAGCGTGGCGTCGTCGTAGTGGACGGCCTGGTGCAGCCCGGTCGCGGCGACGATCCGCACCCCGGTCTCCCGTGACAGCGTCGGCAACTCGTCGGCCTGCCGGCCCAGCCCGTACGGTGTCCACTGCACCACGGCGCCACCGCCCTGCGCGGCGAACGCCGTCAGCTCGGCCCGCGCCGCCGGGACGCTCCGCAGCTCCTGCCCCGGCAGTCGGGGGCTGCCGAAGAACAGATGGTCGTGCGCGTCGCACACGCCGAGCGCCTCGGCGGGGACGTCCCCGGCCACCGTACGGACCGCGACCGCGCTCACCACTGACGCCCCCGCGGCAGCCGCTCCCGTCCCGGCGCCGACACGTGCAGCACCTCGAACAGATCGCCGTCCGCCTTCGGTGCTTCGTGCGCCCACAGCGAGAAGTGCACGAGCTCCCAGCGGGCCGTGTCCACGGCGGCCGCCGCGAACAGCGCGCCGTCCTCCCCGGCCAGCCGCTCAGTCTCCTCCACCGCTTCCACCATCACCTCCGCCAACTCCACGCCCTCGGGCACCGGTTGACGCCTGCGGACCGCCGACCGAGCGGGGGAGCCGACGGTGCCGCCCTCCTCGTACGACAGACCTGTCCACTGCCGCACCGACGGTCGCCCGAAGTCGTTGCTGAGCCCCTGGAAGGGGCCTCCCCAGAGGAAGGTGTTCATGCCCTCCACAGTGTCCCAGAGGTAGAAGGGGGCGTACTGGTTGACGGGCGAGCCGTTCACCCCGCGCTCGCGCATCAGATACGTCTTGAAGCCGAGCCCCTCCCAGTCGTCCAGCAGATGCCCGATCCGGGCCACCCGGGCGCGGATGACGGCCATGTCGTAGTCGGCGGGCAGCGTGAGCTCGTACTGCATGGCGTGCATCGGATGCCTCCTCAGGCGGAGTGGTCCTCGCGGACGACGTGCGCGCCCCAGTCGGCGGTCGTGCCGTCCTCGGCGGCCTCGACGACCGCGAGATGGGTCATGAAGGTGCGCGGCCCGGCCCCGTGCCAGTGCCACTCGCCCGGCTCGATCCACACCGTGTCACCCGCGCGGATCGGCTCGGCGGCACCGCCCCTGCGCTGCACCAGCCCCTCGCCCTCCAGGACATGCAGCACCTGGCCGTGCGGATGGCGGTGCCATGCGGTGTGGGCGCCGGGCGCGAAATGGATTTGAACATCCGCAGCCGGGACGGCGGGGCGGGCGCGGCGACTTCGTCGAGCCACACCGTCCCCGTGAAGTTCTCGGCCGGCCCCTGCCGGGTCTCCGGGCGCTGACGGGTGATCTGCACGTGGGTCGACTCCCTTACGACGATGGTGGTGTGAGCAGCGAGAGCAGACCCCGCACGCCCGTGTCGAACGCGGCGGGCGAGCCGGACGCGCGGGCGAGGACATAGCCGCCCTGGACCGTCGCGAGAACGGTCGCCGCGATCTCCTCGCCGTCCAGCGAGGACGCGAACTGGCCCTGTTCCTTGCCCTCTTCGACGATCCCGGCGATGCGCTCACGGATCCAGTCGATCGTCTCGTCGACGGGCGCGCGCAGTTCGTCGCTGGCGATGACGTCCGGGTCCATCGTCAGTCGGCCGATCGGGCAACCGCGCAGCACGTCCCGCTCACGCCGCAGATACGCCTCGATGCGCTCATACGGCGTGCCGGGCCCGCCGAGTACTCCCTCCGCGGTGGCCCGCAAGTCCTCGGCGGTCCGCCGGATCGCGGCCAGGGCGAGGTCGGGCTTGCCCTTGAAGTGGTGGTACATGCTGCCCTGTCCGGCCCCCGCGCGCTCCAGGATCGCCTTGGGGCTGGTCCCCACATAGCCGCGCTCCCACAGCAGCTCACGGGTGGACTCGATCAGTCGGTCCGAGGTGCTCATGCGCTCACTGTACATACTAGTAGTTACAGAAGTCGAGGCCAATTCTCGTACTCCCCAGGAGGTATCCGCACTGCCGCTGTCCGTACGACGACCCGGCCCCCTCTCCGGAGCCAGTCTCGAGTCATCACGCCAAGACGCACCAAGGAGATGACTCAAGATGCAGACACTCGCGCACTGGGACGGCGGCCCCGGCCCGTGGATCCTCTTCTTCCCGCTGATCTGGGCGGCCGTCGTGCTCGGCGTCGTCACCGTCCTGCGCCGCACCGTCTGGCGCGGCCGCCGCGGACCGTGGCGCGCCATGGCCGACGCCGGCCCCTCCGGCGACTCACCGATCGCCATGCTCGGCCGCCGCTTCGCCTCCGGTGACATCGACGAGGACGAGTACTGGCGCCGGCTGTCCGTCCTGGACGAGCAGTTCGGCCGTGCGGCGGGCAACGGCGGTGCAGCATGACCGCCACGACCGCCTCGACGAGGACGCTGCCGGCCGCCCGGGTGGTCGACGCCGTGAAGGTGTACGGCAGCGGTGACACCGGGGTGCGGGCCCTGGACGGGGTGAGCGTCGACTTTCCGGCCGGCCGGTTCACCGCGATCATGGGGCCCTCGGGCTCCGGCAAATCCACCCTCATGCACTGCGCGGCCGGCCTCGACACGCTCACCGAGGGCGCCTCCTACATCGGCGAAACCGACCTCGGCTCGCTCGACGACCGCCGTCTGACCCTGCTGCGCCGGGACCGCGTCGGCTTCGTCTTCCAGGCGTTCAACCTGGTGCCGACGCTGAGCGTCGAGGAGAACATCAGGCTGCCGCTGGACCTCGCGGGAGGCAAGGGTGACCCGGAGTGGATCGACGCGCTGATCGAGGTCGTCGGCCTGCGCGACCGGCTCCGGCACCGGCCGGCCGAGCTGTCCGGTGGACAGCAGCAACGCGTCGCCGTGGCCCGAGCGTTCGTCGGCCGCCCGGACGTCGTCTTCGCCGACGAGCCCACCGGGAACCTCGACTCCCGCTCCGGCGGTGAGGTCCTCGGCCTCCTCGGCAGCACCGTGCGCCAGACGGGCCGCACGGTCGTCATGGTCACCCACGACCCGGTCGCCGCCGCCCACGCCGACGAGGTCGTCTTCCTCGCCGACGGGCGCCTGGTGGACCGTATGGAGTCCCCCACCGCCGACCGGGTCCTGGACCGTCTGAAGGCCTTCGAGGTGCCCTCATGAACGCCTCCGTACGGCTGAGCATGTCCTCCCTGCGCGCCCACAAGCGGCGCTTCGCCGGGACCTTCCTCGCGGTGTTCCTCGGCGTGGCGTTCCTCGCCGGGACGCTCGTCATGGGCGACACGCTCCGCGCCGGTTTCGACACCGTGTTCGGCAACGCGACCAGCGGCACCGACGCCGTGGTCCGCAGTGCCGAGGCCATCACCACGCCGGGGGAGAGCCAGGGGGTGCGCGAGCCGGTCGACACCGACCTGGTCAAGACCCTCGAGCAGGTCCCCGGTGTCGCGGCGGCCGCCCCCGACATCCAGGGGGCGGGCCAGTTGATCGGCGCCGACGGCAAGCCCATCGGCGGCCAGGGCCCACCCACCCTGGCCGGCAACTGGATCGACGACCCCGAGCTCAACCCCTACCGACTCGCCGAAGGCCGTGCACCGAAGAAGTCCGGCGAGGTCGTGGTCAACCGCGGCACCGCCGAGCGGGGCGATCTGAGGATCGGCGACACGACGATCCTGCGTACGCCCGACCCCGTCGAGGTGACGATCGTCGGCCTCGCGACCTTCGGCGGCGAGGACGGCATGGCCCAGGTGACCTTCACCGGCATGACTCTGTCCGACGCCGAGAAGTACCTCACGGCCGGGCCCGGGGAGGCGTCGAGCATCCAGGTGCGCGCGGGTCCCGGCGTCGGTCAGCAGGAGCTCGTCGACCGGTTGACTCCCGTGCTGCCCGGAGGTGTCGAGGCGATCACCGGTCAGGAGTCGACCGAAGAGAACACCGATATGATCTCCAGCCAGTTCCTGGACATCTTCACGACCTTCCTGCTGGTCTTCTCGGGCGTGGCCCTCCTGGTCGCGACCTTCTCCATCCACAACACCTTCGCGATCGTCGTGGCCCAACGCACCCGCGAGAACGCCCTGTTGCGGGCTCTCGGTGCCTCCCGCCGTCAGGTCACGGCATCCACCCTGACCGAGGCGAGCCTGGTCGCGGTGACCGCGTCGGCCGCGGGCCTCGTGGGCGGCATCGGCATCGCCGCCGGGCTCCAGGCGCTGTTCCCGGCGATCGGATTCCCCTTCCCCGAGGGCGACTTGGTGATCGGCGTGCTGTCGATGACGCTGCCGCTGGCGGTCGGCATCATCGTCTGCCTGGGCTCCGCGCTGCTGCCCGCCGTACGTGCGGGCCGCACCGCACCGCTCGCCGCACTGCGCGAGACGGCCGTCGACCAGTCGGGCGCATCCCGGGTCCGAGCCGTCATCGGCGGGGGACTGGCGGCACTCGCGGTGGCCGTGACGCTCACCGGCGTCCTGGTCTCGCCGTCCATCTGGCTCGCGGGAGCCGGTTCCGTGACGGCCCTGGCCGCGTTCGTGGTCCTCGGCCCGGTCGCCTCCACGACAGCCGTACGGGTCATCGGGAGCCCCCTCGACCGGCTCCGCGGAGTCACCGGCTCCCTCGCCCGGCGCAACGCCCTGCGCAGCCCCAGGCGAACCGCCGCCACCGCGAGCGCGCTGATGATCGGCGTGTCCGTGGTCTCCCTGTTCACGGTGTTCGGAGCGTCCCTGAAGGCCACCATGGACCAGACCGTGTCCCGGTCCTTCGCGGGCGACGTCGCCGTCAGCACCCCCTCGTTCGGCGCGGGCGGCAGCGGCCTCAGCCCACGGCTCGCCGGAGCGGTCCAGCAACTGCCCGAGGTGGACACGGCCGTGGGCCTCGGTCGCGGTGTCGCCGAGGTCGACGGCAAGGGGCGCGCGTTGACCGTCACCGACCCGCTCGCACTGGAACGCACCTTCGACCTCGGCAAGGTCCGGGGTTCACTGAGCGACCTCGGCACCGACGGCGTCGCCATCACCGAGAAGGAAGCGGAGAAGCAGGGCCTCACGACCGGCGACAAGGCTCGTCTGACCTTCACCGACGGTGTGAAGGACACCTTCACGGTCCGCGCGGTCTACGGGCAGTCCGAGCTGGCGGGGGACTACGTCATCACCCGCGCGGCCTGGGCCCCGCACCGCACGCAGGACTCCGACACGCTCGTCGCGGTCTCCTTCAAGGACGGTGTGAGCACCGACGCGGGCAAGGCGGCGGTGGAGAAGGTGGCGGCGCGGTACGGCGATCCCGAGGTGCAGACCCGCGACGAGTACGCACAGTCCTCGGCCGGCGGCATCGACATGATGCTCACCCTGGTCTACGCGTTGCTCGCCCTCGCGGTCCTCATCGCCCTGCTGGGCATCGCCAACACGCTGACCCTGGCGATCCACGAGCGCACCCGGGAACTGGGTCTGCTGAGGGCCGTGGGCCAGACCCGGTCCCAGCTCCGCTCCATGGTCCGCTGGGAGTCCCTCCTGGTCGCCGCCTTCGGCACGGTCGGCGGACTCGCCCTCGGCGCCTTCCTCGGCTGGGTCCTGGTCGAGGCCTCGGACGGCGCGAGCGACAGCGCCTTCGCCTTCGCGATGCCGCCCCTGCAACTCGGGGTGGTGGCCCTGGTGGGCCTCGCCGCGGGAGCCCTCGCAGGACTGCGCCCGGCTCGGCGCGCGGCCCGTCTGGACGTACTGCGGGCGATCGCCGCCGAGTGACGGGCAAGGGCCCCCCGCACACCCACTGCGCCGGCGCGCCGGCCGCGAGTGAGCCGGAGGGGCGCGCCGGTGCCGGGACGACTGGGGGTACCCCCTCTGGGGGAGCGTGCAGGCCCGAACGGCCGAGCACGATCGTCGTCCCGGCACCGGCTGAAAGCGCCCCGCGGGCGAACGAGCGAAAAGAGCAGTCGTCACCGCCCGGTCAGCCGGCAACGGCGGACCGGGCGGGAGCGTGTTCGGGCCTGCGGCCGTCGACCCGCACCTCCGCGTACCTGAGCGCGGTCTTGTCAAGAACGGTGCGCCGCTGTGGCCGCGCGGCGGAGGGTGTCGGCAGGGTGAACCACACGGCCTTCCCCGACTCGCCCTCCGGCCGCACGCCCCAGCTCTCGCTGACCGCGGCGACCATCGCGAGCCCCCGCCCGCACGTGGCGAGCGGCTCGGTGTCCTTGATGTCGGCCACGACCGGCAGACGCGGGTCGTGGTCGTGCACCGAGACCGTGAGCCGGTCGAGCAGCAGCTCGATCTCCACGGTGCACGTCTTGTCGGGCTGGGCATGACGGTGGACGTTGGTCAACAGCTCCGTCACACCGAGCACGGCCCGGTCTATGAGGGGATCCATATGCCAGTAGCGCAACTGCGCCGAAAGGATTCTGCGGACCTGGCCGATCCGCGACGGCAGGGCTTGAAGCTCCACCGTGCAGTGCCTGCTCGGATAACTGATCACGGCTGCGACTCCCCGACGTGAGGTCCGGAAGAACACGGAGTTCGGATCGATCCAGCAGGTGCCTGCGTGAAAACGGCCGCCTGCTGTAGTGCCCGGCGGGCTGGTTCGCAGCGTGATCGCCGGTTAACCCAGAGTGATGTGAGATCAGAGTGACTCAGGAGGTGAGGTACCGCAACTCGCGATGACTCAGCCCCTACGACCCGCAGCCCTGCGTACGGCCTCGATGAACCGGCGTGCGGCGGGCGGCCCCGGCTCGCCAGGAGCGGGATCGTGATCGCCCAGGGTCAGCAGATACCGGTTGCCGTTGAGGTCCGCGAGGGCCCGGTCGTCCGCCGCGAACCAGGGCTTGGACGCGCGCACCGCCTGCACGGGTGCGCTGTCGATCTCGCTTCCGTAACTGGTGAGCAGTTCCAGTCGGCCGTCGTTGATCCGGACCTGACCGGCCCGGGTGAGCGAGCGCAGCCTCTTCCCGATCCGCACGCCCGTAGCCGTGAACTCCGGCTCCGCCATGCCGCCCCGCCCCCTTGTGAGCGTCGGTGTGCCGGCCCGTCGCTCCCGCGTGGGCCGAGAGCCGGCTCCTGTCGTGATCCAGTGTGCGCCCCCGTGCGAGACATCCGTCCCGTCCGGTGCAGTCTGCCCGCCACGGGCGTCCAGCACCAGTGCGCATGACTTCTCGCCGGGGGTGCCCGGAGCACTCGTCCGAATGCGCCCCCGTGGCCGCGTTCCGTTGTGACCCCAGGGGTGCCTTTGGGGCTCTCAAAGGTGTGTTTATGCAGGTGAGAAGCGTGCGGAAGGTGTCTATGATCGACCCATCGGCCGCGCGACGCGCCGTCGGCGCGAAGTGTTAGGAGCCCCGCCGTGAGCACCCCTCAGCAGACCCGGACCGGCGACACCCTCGATATCGACCGCAGCGACACCGCCTATCGCGGCTGGCTGAAAGAAGCCGTCCGCAAGGTCCAGGCCGACGCCAACCGCTCGGCCGACACACACCTTCTGCGCTTCCCGCTCCCGGAGATGTGGGGCATCGACCTGTACCTCAAGGACGAGTCGACCCACCCGACCGGCAGCCTCAAGCACCGGCTCGCCCGCTCGCTCTTCCTCTACGGCCTGTGCAATGGCTGGATCCGGCCGGGACGCCCGGTGATCGAGGCGTCCAGCGGCTCCACGGCCGTGTCCGAGGCGTACTTCGCCAAGCTGATCGGCGTGCCCTTCATCGCGGTCATGCCGCGCACGACGAGCGCCGAGAAGATCCGCCTCATCGAGTTCCACGGAGGCCGGTGCCACTTCGTCGACGACCCGCGCACGATGTACGAGGAGTCCGCCCGCCTCGCGGTGGAGACCGGCGGCCACTACATGGACCAGTTCACCTACGCGGAACGGGCCACGGACTGGCGCGGCAACAACAACATCGCCGAATCCATCTTCCGCCAACTGGAGTTGGAGCGTTTCCCGGAGCCCGCGTGGATCGTCGCCACGGCCGGCACCGGAGGCACCTCGGCGACCATCGCCCGATACGTCCACTACATGCAGCACGACACCCGCATCTGTGTGGCCGATCCCGAGAACTCCTGTTTCTTCGAGGGCTGGACCACCGGCGATCCGGACGTCACATGCGACTGCGGCTCGCGCATCGAGGGCATCGGCCGGCCGCGCATGGAGCCGAGCTTCGTGCCCGGGTCGATCGACCGCATGATGAAGGTCCCGGACGCGGCCAGCGTGGCCGCCGTCCGCGCCCTGGAGCGGACCATCGGCCGCAGGGCGGGCGGCTCGACCGGCACCGGACTGTGGAGCGCGCTGAAGATCATCGCCGAGATGGTGGCCGAAGGACGCCGGGGGAGCGTCGTCACCCTGCTCTGTGACCCCGGCGACCGGTACCTGGACAAGTACTACTCGGACGCGTGGCTGGCCGAGCAGGGCCTGGACATCGAGCCGTACACGGCGGCGATCGCCTCACTGCTGGAGACGGGGGTCTGGCCCGGCCACGTCTCTCCCGGCAGGTCCTCGTGCAGGTGAGGGTGCGCCTCGGGCGGACCACACGGAACGCGTTGTCCTCCGGATCCGCCGGCACGGTCCACGACTCGCCGACCTCGATCTGACGTCGGCGGAGGAACCGGAGGCCGAGACCGAACGCATCCTCGCCCTCTGGCGGCGGTTCTTGGTGACCTTGCGGTCCGTCACCGGCCTGAAGCAGATGCCCACCGCCGTGGTCTCGTCCGGCCCGGTCACGACCTCCCGCTCCCGCTCCGACACGATCCGCCGGCAGGGGGCCTGGGGGACGCCCCGGCTAGGACCCCTGCGTCGCGAGCCGCCGGTCCAGTGTCCGGACCGCATCCCGGAAGGCCCGCCCCAGCCCGGCGCGCCCGAGCTTGGCGACGACGCGGAAGGCCGCCGTGCCGTCCACGGCGAACGTCCAGCGCACACGGGTGCCCGCCCCGGCGGGAGTGAGCCGCCACTCCTCGGCGATGGCGCGGGCACCGGGAGCGTTGGCCACGTCGACGCGGTAGGCGTACAGCTCGGGGGCCTTCGCCGCGAGGACCGTCTCCCGGAAGCGCCCGCCGCCCTTGAGGTGGATCTCCCGGGTCGAGCCGTCCCCGGTCGAACGGGCCAGGGTCACCGCGGAGAACCATTCCTCCCAGCCCGGTACGTCCTCGGCGAGTGCCCGGTGAACGGCCTCCGGCGGGGCGGACATCTGCTGCGCGAACACCAGTCGTACCGGCGCGGTCCCGATGAAGTCGAGCCCCACCTCACGCAGTTGGTGAACCATGGACACACCCCCTGGCCTCGAACGGGAAGTGTCACCCTAGCTGACGCTCAGTCAGCTGTCTGTACCGTCAGCGGACTCACCGGCCACGACCAGCCGCCGCAGATGCTCGGACACCTCCGCGCGCGCCCCGGCCGGCAGCCCCGCATCCGTGACCAGCGTGTCGACCTGCTCCAGAGAGGCGAACGAACTCAGGCCCACCGTGCCCCACTTGGTGTGGTCGGCGACCACCACGACCCGCCGTGCCGACTGCACGAGACGCCGGTTGGTCTCGGCCTCCGCGAGGTTCGGCGTCGACAGTCCGGCCTCGACCGATATGCCGTGCACACCGAGGAAGAGCACGTCGAAGTGGAGCGCCCCGATCGCCTGGTCCGCCACCGGGCCCACCAGCGAGTCGGACGGGGTGCGCACACCGCCGGTCAGCACGACGGTCGCCGCGCCCTGGCGGGGGCCCGTGGTGCGCTGCGCCGCGTGGAACACGTCGGCGACCCGCACCGAGTTGGTCACGACGGTCAGATCGGGCACATCGAGCAGATGGTGGGCCAGCGCGTACGTCGTCGTACCGCCCGACAGCGCGATCGCGGTGCCCGGGGCGACCAGCTCCGCCGCCGACCGTGCGATGTCCTCCTTGGCGGTCAGCTCCAGACCCGACTTCGCCTCGAAGCCCGGCTCGTGGGTGCTCGCCTCGACCACCGGGACGGCGCCGCCGTGCACCTTCTCCAGCACACCCTGGCGGGCCAGCGCGTCCAGATCACGTCGCACCGTCATGTCCGACACGCCGAGCTTGCGGGTCAGCTCGTTGACGCGCACCCCGCCTCGGCGCCGGACCTCGTCCAGGATCAGGGCACGCCGCTGCTCCGCGAGGAGGTTCTGATTCTCACTCACGTACGCTCTCCGGTCCTTTCGCCTGGGGCCGTCCGACATGCCCTGCGCACCCTCTCCCACAAGCACATTTTGCCCGACCCTGGTGCGCGGGACGTCCCATACTCGCACGGGCCCCGGCGGGGAGCGCCATCGACCGCCCCGTCGCGCTCCTGCCGCCGGGGTGACACCCGGGCTCCGGCTGTCACCCGGATCGGGGAGATTCCGTGACAGGGGGTGTGCGCACCGCGCAGAGCGGAGATCCTGGTGTCCGCACGGACAGATGCCGACAGCGCGTCACGGGGGAAGTGCGACAACAGTGGAACGAGTCACGACGATGGGCGGGGACGGCTCGGCCGCCCGGCCAGAAGAATCCGGAACCGCCCTGGAGCTCCTGGTCCACGGAGTGGGCGGCACCACGCCGGAGAAGATGCTCGACGATCCGCGCACGGTGCGGATCACCGGCGACGACATCGCGGCCGTCTTCCGGCGCGCCGACGACGTCGACGCCGAGAAGGGACAGCGCGACGGCCGCACCGGCCCGGTGCCCGAGGCGTACGTCTGGTGCAACCTCACCTCCGGCAACGGCACCCGCGCCCTGTGGCTGCTGTTGCTGCCGTTCATGGTGGTCAACCTCGCGCACTGGATGCGTCCCACCGCACGCGGCCGCAAAAGGACCGTGCGCCTCTACGGCCTCCTGGTACGACTCGCCGGCCTGACCCTGACCGTTCTGCTGGTCGCCGCCGCCTGCGAGGTCGCCCTGGACCTCGCGGCCTGGCAGTGCGCGGGAACACGCGCGTGTGCCGAGTCGCACTCCTGGCTGGGCTTCCTGTCTCCCGACGTGTCGGACGGCGGCTGGTGGAGCAGGCCGGGCCGCCGCCTCGCCCTCGCGGCCCTGGTCCCGGCCGCGCTCACCGGCCTCCTCTGGTACCTGTCGCACCGCACCTGGAGCGCCTACGAGTCCCAGCAGCCCATGTCCCGCGAGGGCGATCCGGAGGAGGACAACGGCCGCACCGCGCTCGGCCGGCCCGGCTTCTGGTACGGCCGCCGCCTGGTCGCCCGCCTGCGGGCCGCGCACACCGCTGCGGGCCTGCTGACCATCGCCGCGGCGGTCAGCTCGACGGCGGCCCGCTTCGACCGCGAACCGGGCGGCCCCGCACTGCTCGACACGCTCGGTCGGGTCCTGGAGGCCGGTCTCGTCGCTGCCGGGGTCGCCGTCGTCTGGGTGGTGTGCCGCCGCGGCCGCAGCGAGAGGCATCTCGACCGGCAGCTCGACGAGCACCTCGTACGACGTCTGCCGCTCGCCGCGCTCGTCCTGCTCGCCCTCGCCGCGGTGTACGCCGGGTGGGCGCGGCCCGGGTGGGAGTCGCACGGCAGGCTGTCGGGGGACGCCACCTTCGGCGGCATCGCCTTCGTGCAGGGCCTGCTGATCATCGCCCTGGCCGCGGTCGCCCACCTGCTGTACCGCACGCATCCCGACCCCCGCTCCGCGATGCGGGGCCTCGGCGGACCCGCCGTGGCGATGCTGGCCTGCGCCCTCGGCGGTGTGATGTCCGGCGGCGTGTCGCAGCGCGTGGCGGACTGGCTGGACGGCACCGGAGCGACCATCCTCGGGCCGCCGGTCCTGCTGACCTGGCAGGCCTCGGTGATCCCTCTGGTCCTCGTCGTGCTGCTGGGGCACTGCGCCTGGCTCGGCCGGCGCACCTGGCGCTCCGGCCGGGCCCAACTGGGTACGGTGGAGAGCGAGTACCCCGCAGAGCCCAAGGACGCGGCACGGACCCGCCGTATCGCCCGCACCCGCGCGATGGCGGCGCTGACGGACCGGGGGCCCCGTCTGATCGGGGTGACGTCGGCCAGCACCCTGCTCCTCGGCGCCGGAGCGCTCGTGGGCGCCCTGACCTCCCACAAGACACCCGGCAAGGCCGCCGAGGGGGCGTACGCCTTCGTCGAGAGCGCCGCGGAGACCGCGCAGGCCCTCGGCTCCTGGTTGATCGGACTCGGCTTCATCCTGTTCGTCACCTGGGGCCGCCGCGCCTACAAGGACCCCTCCGCGCGCCGGACCATCGGCATCCTCTGGGACGTGGGCACCTTCTGGCCGCGCGCCGCCCACCCCTTCGCCCCGCCCTGCTACGCCGAGCGTGCCGTACCGGACCTGACCTGGCGGATCGCGACCTGGACCCGGGCCACGCGCGGCCGACTGGTCATCTCCGGCCACTCCCAGGGAAGCGTGCTCGCGGCCGCGGCGGCCTGGCAGCTGGATCCGTCGGTCCGCAAGCGGGTCGCCCTGCTGACCTACGGCTCCCCGCTGGAGCGCCTCTACGGCCGCTGGTTCCCGGCCCACTTCGGACCGGCCGCGCTGACCGCGCTGCACCACGACGTGGACTGCTGGCGCAACCTCTACCGGCTCACCGACCCCATCGGCGGCCCGGTCCGGCTGCCCGGCGACTGCGGGCCCGAGGTGGACCGGGAGCCCCTGAAGGACCCGCTCGCCTACGGCCGTACCGATCTGCACCCGCTGCCCGCGCAGATCCTGGGCCACTCCGACTACCAGGCCGACCCCGTCTTCGCCGAGGAGCGGGCGAAACTGCTGGGCCGGCTGCAGCCGGACGTGCCGGGCCCGCGGACTCAGGACGACTCGGGCAGATCCTCGGCGTAGAGCAGGGTCAGGTCGTCCGTGGTCGGGTCGTCCACCTGGGCGACCCGGCTCGCGTGCCGCTCCACCATCGCCTCGAAGGTCTGGCGCGCGGTACGGCCGTTGCCGAAGGCGGGACCCTTGGGCAGCACCGTGAAGTACTTCAGCAGAGCCTCCGCGGTACCCGGCGCCAGCCGGTACTCGTGCTCCTCGGCCTGCTGCTCCACGATGCTGAGGAGTTCCTCGGGGTTGTAGTCGCTGAAGGTGATGGTCCGTGAGAAGCGGGAGGCCACACCCGGGTTGACCGACAGGAACCGCTCCATCTCGGCGGTGTAGCCCGCGACGATCACCACGACCGCGTCCCGGTGGTCCTCCATCAGCTTCACCAGCGTGTCGATGGCCTCCTTGCCGAAGTCCCGGCCCGAGTCCTCCGGTGACAGCGCGTACGCCTCGTCGACGAACAGCACTCCGCCGCGCGCCTTGTCGAAGGCCTCCTGGGTGCGGATCGCGGTGGAACCGATGTGCTCGCCGACCAGGTCGACGCGGGACACCTCGACGAGATGGCCCTTCTCCAGGACACCGAGGGAGGCGAGGATCTCGCCGTAGAGCCGGGCGACCGTCGTCTTGCCGGTGCCGGGGGAGCCGGTGAAGACCAGGTGGCGCTTGACGGACGCCGCCTTGAGGCCCGCCTGCTGGCGGCGCCGGCCCACCTCGATCATGTCGGTGAGCGCTCGCACCTCGCGCTTGACGCTGTCCAGGCCCACCAGCGCGTCGAGTTCGCCGAGAACGGCCTTGGAGGTGCGCGAGGGCTTCTCCGGCTCCGCGGGGACGACCAGCGGCTCCTGCTCGGTGATCCGCTGCCCCGGGATCGCACCCAGCAGGCCGGTCGAGCGGGACTCGGTCTGTACGGCGGTCTCGGGGGCCGCGGGCGGGGTCAGGCCCCCGCTCTCGTCGCTGGTGCAGTCCTCGACGACCGGACCCGCGCCGGCGGCCGCGTCCGGGGCGTCCGCGAACTCGTAGCCCCCGCGCGCGCAGCGCTCGGTGCGGCACTTCTTGAGCGTCGTACGACAGCCGTCTATCACATGGAAGCCGTACCCGCCGCTGCCCGTCACCCGGCAGTTCAGGAAGCTGCCGCGGCCGCCCGCCGACACGTAGAAGCCCGCCTCGGCGGGGGAGTCGACCGTGCAGCGCTCGATGGTCGGGTCGGCGCCCTTGGTGACGATCACGCCGGTCTGGGTGGCGTCCACGGTGCAGTTGTTGAGGGTGCCGCCGCTGCCGTGGTCGCGGAACCAGGCGCCGGTCGCCGCGTCCCGGATCCGGCAGTCGTCGAGCTGCGCGGTGGCGCCGTCGCTCACCGACACGGCCGTGTTGCGGACCTGGGAGATGTCGCTGTCGACGACGTCCGCGCGGGAGCCGCGGTCCAGGACGAACAGGGCGTCCGGCACGTCGTGCACCCGGCAGGAGTCCAGTACGGCGGTGGCGCCGTCGCTGACCCAGACGGCCGGGTAGTCGCCGGTGCTGTCGAAGATCTCGCACTGGTTGGCGTCCACACGGGTGCCCGGATCCCACACCGACAGGCCGTTGCGCCCGAACTGACGGACCGTCGTGCGGGTCAACGTGAGCACCGAGCGGGAGCGCAGGTCGACCGCGTTCTCCGGGATGTCGTGGATACGGCAGTCGGCGAGGGTCAGCACCGCGTCGGTGTCGAGCGTGACGCCGTCGGTGGTGGTGCGGTGCACATCGCAGTCGGTGAGGTGGGCGGTGGCCCGGCCGGTGATCTGCACGCCGCTGCCGCGGACCTCGTAGACCTCGCAACCCACGGCCTCCAGCGCGGAGTTCTCGCCGGTGGCCGCCAGTCCCGCGCCGGAGGTGTGGTGGACCCGGCAGCGCTCCAGGCGGGGGTGGGCGCCGCCGCGCACCGCGATGCCGGACTGGCCGGCCGCCACGATCTCGCACTCCTCGAAGACCCCGCCCGCCCCGTCCAGTACGGCGATGCCGATGCCAGCCGGGTTGTCGACGGTGCAGCGCCGCACGGTCGGGCGGGCTCCGCCGCGGACCTCGATGCCGGCCGCGGACCGGGTGACGACCCGGATGTCGGCGAGCTCCGGGGTGCCCTCCTCGACGAGCAGGGCGGGCGCGGCGGCGTCCTGGCCCTCCACGTGCAGATCCTGCACCACGGCGGAGGCGCGCACCGTCAACGGCACCCCGTCCAGGGGCGCGATGCGCACGGAACCGGGCGAACCTTCAGGGCCGCGCAGGGTCACCGCCCGCTGCACGACGAGGTTCTCGCGGTAGGTGCCGGGCGCGACCGTGAGCACGTCGCCGTCGGCCGCGGCCTCCAGGGCAGCGGCGAGGGACGCGTACTCACCCGTGCGGCGCCGCCACCGCGATGTACCGGTGTGCGTCACCTGGACCGTGCCCTGTGCCATGGCGTTGCTGTGCCCCCACCTCGACGTACGCGGGTTTGTGCTGCCGAAGAACCTCGGCCGGTCCACCGTAGCGTGCGCGCGGGTGGTGGGTTGACCAGAGCCGTGAGGCCGTCAGCTGCCGGTGCCGGTCCGGCCCCAGTCCGGGCCCGCGCGGTCCCAGGCCTGGTCCCAACGGGCGTACCGGCGACGGACCATGCGCCAGACGGCGAGCCGCCTGGCGCCCTCGATCAGGCCCGCGGTCAGCAGGGCCGCCCCTGTGCCCGCGAGGACGGCATGGGTGGTGGCGGTCGTGGAGTCCAGCGGCCGGGCCGCTATGCGTCCGTGGAGGTCCGTCCACATGCTGAAGTGGTCGCCGCGGTGCGGGGTCTGGAGGGCGGCCGTCACCGTGCCCTTGTGCGTGGTGCCGTCCGGCGCGGTCCAGTCGGCCACCACCCGGCTGCGCACATCCCGTCCCGAGGCGGCCTCGGGGTCGGCGTCCAGCGGCGAGCGGTCCAGTTTGCGGATCACGGTCGCCGTCACCAGTCGGCGGGATTCCTGCTGCTCATGGACCGACCGCTGCAGCGCGTCCTGGGCCACACGCCCGGTGACGGACCCGATCACCGGTCCGGCGACCAGGATCAGCAGCAGGGCCAGCAGGCCCACCCAGGCCTCGGCCAGGTCGGTCCCACGGCGCAGCGGGTTGCGCCGCCACCGCCAGAGTCCGCTGATCGCTCGCACCGTCCGCACCCCCTTCCCGCTCCGTGATAACCCCCGGCGGAGTCGTTCACGCGCGGGACCGGCCGAAGAGAGAGCGAAATCACCTGCGGCCGGGTCCTCTCATGAACTCCTCATGAAAGTCCCAACGTGCAGGCCCCCGGGCGGTGTTCCCGTGCCCGGGGCCCGGGTTGATCTTTGACGGAACCTGGTCCGTCACCGCCGTGTCGATCCGCTGCTCGCCTATTCGAGAATCCTGACCGGGTCGCCGACCCGGATGGTGCCGCGGGACCGGGGCACCAGATTCTGCCCGAAGACGAGCTTGCTGCCGAAGCGGCGGTGCCGGCCCAGGGTGTGCAGGGGCTCCTTGCCGCGGACGGCGGCGGTCTGGTCGGTGGTGGTCACCACGCATCGCCCGCACATCTTGGCCACCCGGAAGGTCACGTCCCCGATCGCGAGGAGCGACCAGTCGTCCTCGGCCCAGGCGTCGGTGCCGCCCACGACGACGTTCGGCCGGAAACGGTTCATGGGCAGGGGCCCTTCGGCCGCGTGCCGGCCTTCGGAGATCAGGGAGTTGAGGGCGTCGAGGGAGGCCGCGGAGACGAGCAGCAGCGGATATCCGTCGGCGAAGGTGACGGTCTCGCCCGGCAGCGCGTACTCGGGTTCGACCGGGCGCCGGGTGGCGGGGTCGTCCATGTGGACGAGGCGGGTCCGAGCGCCGAGGTACTCGCTGCACCACGCGTGCGCGGCCGCGTCGGCGGCGGGTACCCCTTCGACCTTGTCCCCGAAGATGTCCAGCGTCATGGTCTCGGCCGACTCGGGAACCGGCACGGTCAGCGGGTCCATGCCGGGCGCGGACAGAACGACGCCGCCGCCGGGCAGCAGCTCGGCGGCGGCCAGCGCGAGGCGCGGCTGCTGGCGTTGTGTGACGACCTTTCCCCCGTCGTCGACCAGTGCCCAGCGCCGGTCTCCGGCCAGCCCCCAGGGCTCCACCTCGGCCTCCCGGGGTGCCAGACCCCGGAACGCCTTGACCGGATGGACGTGGATCGACAGCAGCTGCGCATTCCCCATGAGGCCATCGTGCCAGGTGGCACCGACAGCCCGGGAGGGGAATCAGTACCCGCGGTACTGCTGGTTGTTGTAGGGGTCCTGGTAGGGAGCCGCCGGAGCGGGTCGGGGAGCCGCGGGGCGCATCGCCTCGTAGCCCGTGCCCATGCCGGGGCCGGCCGGACGCGGTTGCTGCTGTTGCTGTTGCGGACCGGGGTAACCACGAGGCGCGGCCGCCTGCTGCGGGATGTACGCCCCGGGCGCCTGCTGCAGCGGAGAGGGCTGCTGTGCCTGCGGGTAGCCGTAGGAGGAGTAGGAGGGACCCGCGGGAAGAGCGGGCAGCCCGGACGACAGCGCGGGCAGGTTGCTTGCCGGGACGTCGTACGCGGCCGGGACCCGGATCGGGGCGATCTGCGGGCTGCCCCGCTCGGCCACGAGTGAGTCGTAGATCGGAGTGTCCGGGAAGGAGGCGGAGTAGTAGCCGCCGCCATAAGTGGAGCGGGGGGAGGTCATGGCACATAAGTTAAGCCCACGATGTGCTGGTTGGGGAGACCGATAAGAGGGTTGTTTTCCGTGTCGGTAGTGACGTGGGATCCCCAATGCGAGCGAACTCGGCAAAAAAGGACGCCAATCCAGGCCCGATCCGTGTAAAGGCCGAGTTCCCGGTGGGTTACCGACGGTTGACCGGCGATCTTCCTGTCCGCGGGATGGGAGTTCGCTGTCCCGGGGGAATAGGTTGAGCGGGTAGAACTCGAAGGACCTCCGGGGCGCGTCCTGGACTGCCGACACCTGATGGGGGCGGACATGTCAATGTCGAAAGGGGCGAACGCTCCGGTGCCCACGACGGCACTGCGCGTCGAATTGGGCTGGCGCTCGGGACCGGGAGTCCCCGATGCGGACGCCTCGGCTCTGCTCCTCGTCGGCGGAAAGGTCCGCTCCGACGCCGACTTCGTCTTCTACAACCAGCCGCAGCACTCCTCCGGAGCGGTACGCCACGAGGGCAAACGGACCGACGGCGGCCGGGTGACCGACACACTGCTCGTCGACCTCGCACGCGTGGAGCCGTCCGTGGAGACCGTCGTACTCGCCGCCTCCGCGGACGGCGGGACCTTTGCCCAGATCCCGGGCCTCTATATCGAAGTACGGGACGCGGCTCAGGGCACGGTGGCGGCGCGGTTCGACAGCGCGGGTGCGACCGTAGAAACCGCTTTCGTCCTTGGGGAGTTCTATCGCCGTCAGGGCGCCTGGAAGTTCCGTGCCGTCGGTCAGGGTTATGACAGCGGACTGGAAGGTCTCGCAACGGACTTCGGTATCACCGTGGACGAACCCCAACAGGCAGCGCCCATGGCGCCGCCACCCGTCCCCGCTGCCCAACCGGTCCGCCTTTCCAAGGTCACGCTGACCAAGTCGGCTCCTTCGGTCTCCCTCGCCAAACAGGGCGGCACCTCGGGCGCGATGCGCGTGAACCTCAACTGGCAGGTACGTAAACAGTTCTCGGGCTGGGGCAGCAAGCGCGGTCGCGCGGTGGCCATGCACGCCGACCTCGACCTCGACCTGTGCGCCCTCTACGAGCTCGCCGACGGCCGCAAGGGGGTCGTACAGGCGCTGGGCAACGCCTATGGAGCCCTGCACCAGCCGCCGTACATCCACCTCGACGGCGACGACCGCACCGGTGCCCTCGCGAGCGGCGAGAACCTCACCGTGAACCTCGACCACAAGCGGGACTTCCGGCGCATCCTGGTCTTCGTGACCATCTACGAGGGGGCGCGCTCCTTCGCCGACCTGCACGCCACGGTCACCCTTCAGCCGCAGCACGGCGCCGCGATCGACTTCTCCCTCGACGAGTGCACGGTGCCCTCGACGGTGTGCGCACTGGCCCTGATCACCAACACCGGCGACGACCTGGTCGTCCAGCGCGAGGCCCGCTACCTGGTGCCCGACCGCGGGGTGAGTCCGCAGCGGACGGTGGACCACGTCTACGGCTGGGGCATGAACTGGACACCGGGCCGCAAGTGAGGTCTCACCCCTCCTCGCCTGCGACGGCGTCCGGGCGCGCATAGGTGCGGCCCTTCCAGGCCGCGCCGCGCCCCCTGTAGTGCTGCCCCGCCGAGTCGACCGTCATCAGGAGGTAGAGGAACGCGGTGAACGGCAGCAGGGGTGCGAGCCACAGCGGCTGCCGGTAGTAGCGGAGCATCGGGACGTACGTCCCCGTCATGACCAGCCACGCGAGAGCACCGGGCACCACGGTCGCCGTACTCCCCGCGGCCAGACCCGTGAGGACGGCGACGGGCGGCACCAGATAGACCAGCACGAGCCCGGCCACCGTTCCGAGCAGCACCAGGGGGTTGTGGCGGAGCTGGGCGTAGGCGCTGCGCGACACCATCCGCCACAGGTCGTGCAGCCGGGGATAGGGGCGCACGCTGTCCACCCGCTCGGCGAGGCCCAGCCAGATGTGGCCGCCGCCGCCCTTGACGGCCCGCGCGAGGGCCACGTCGTCGATGACGGCCTGCCGGATGGCGTCCGGGATCCGCGCCCGTTCGGCGGTGTCGGCGCGCAGCAGGACGCAGCCGCCCGCCGCGGCCGCCGTCCGAGACCCCTTCCTGCCGATCCGGCGGAACGGATACAGCTGCGCGAAGAAGTAGACGAACGCCGGCACCACGAGCCGCTCCCACAGGCTCTCCACCCGCAGCCGGGCCATCTGCGAGACGATGTCGAAGCCCCCGGCGTGCGCGGCGGCCACCAGCCGCCGCAGGCTGTCCGGCTCGTGGGCGATGTCGGCGTCCGTCAGCAGCAGGTACTCCGGGCCACGCGCGCGTGCCAGGGCGATACCGTGGCGCACCGCCCAGAGCTTGCCCGTCCATCCCGCCGGCGGCTCGCCCGGCGAGGACACGGTCAACGGCAGCCCGCCCCCCAGGCGCGCCAGCTCGCGGGCCAGCTCCCCGGTGCCGTCCGTGCTGCCGTCGTCGACGAGGAAGACCTCCGCCGGGCCCGGATAGTCCTGGGCCAGGAGAGAAGGAAGGCTCGCGGGCAGCACCTCGGCCTCGTCACGAGCCGGCACCACCACACCCACCGAGGGCCAGGCCCGCGGGTCCCGCTCCGGGGGGAGTCTCACATCCGTGCGCCAGAAGAAGCCCTGGCAGAGCAGCAGCCACAGCCAGGCGGCGAGGGATACGGCGGCGGTCCACGCGATGGCGCTCACGCGCGCAGTCTGCCCCACGGGACCGGCGCTCAAGGGCGCATCGTCTATCGTGGCCGGGTGAAGATCGCGCTCCTGGACTCCGGAATCGGCCTGCTGGCGGCCACCGCCGCGGTACGGCGACTGCGCCCCGACGCCGATCTCGTGCTCTCCCTCGACCCCGACGGCATGCCGTGGGGCCCCCGGACGCCGGACGACATCATCGGGCGCGCTCTGACCCTCGCCGCGGCCGCCGCCGCCCATGGTCCCCAAGCCCTGATCATCGGCTGCAACACCGCCACCGTGCACGCCCTGACCGCCCTGCGCGCCCGCCTCGAACCGGATCTGCCGGTCATCGGCACCGTCCCCGCGATCAAGCCCGCGGCGTCCGGCGGCGGCCCCTTCGCCATCTGGGCGACGCCCGCCACCACGGGCAGCCCCTACCAGCGCGGTCTCCTCGAGGAGTTCGCCGACGGGGTACCGGCCACCGAGGTGCCCTGCCACGGGCTCGCCGAGGCGGTGGAGCACGCCGACGAGGCCGCCATCGACGCCGCCGTCGCCGCGGCCGCCGCCCTGACCCCCGAGGACGTGACGACCGTCGTCCTGGGCTGCACCCACTACGAACTGGTCGCCGAGCGCATCCGCGCCGCCGTACAGCGTCCCGGCCGTCCGCCACTCGTCCTGCACGGCTCCGCCGGAGCGGTCGCCGCCCAGGCGCTGCGCCGGATCGGCGAGCAGCCCGCTCCCGAGACCGCGGCCACCGGCACCCTCACGGTGCTGCTGAGCGGACGCGAGGCAAGCGCCCTGCCCGCCCCCGCCCTGGCCTACGCGGAAGGCCGGCTCCTGCGCACGACCACACCCGCGCGCTGACCGCTGCGGGGTGGCCGAGAACCCCCGCCCGGAGCAGTCACTCTCCGCGACGAGGTACCCGCACGGCGAAACCTGAGTAACCTCATAGGCATGAGGGACCACCCCCACGGCGAGCAGACCTCGCACCACACCGACGTCTGGACCGGTCGCGCCTCCAACCGGGTCCAGTGGCTGCTGGCGCTCGGCGGCGCCGCGATCGTGGCGCTCGGCGTCGAGCTCGCCGTCGACTCGGCGTGGACCTCGGGCGCCGCCCCGCTGGTCATGTCCGTGGTCGGCTGCATCGCGGCCGGGCTGCTGGTCCTCTTCCTCACGCTCGGCTTCGTCCATGTCGCCCTCAAGGTCGACATGGAGTGCCTGGAGGTGCGCTGCGGCCACATCGGCGTACCACGCCGGCGGATCCCGCTGACGCACGTCGCCGGTGCCGAGTTCGCCCCCCACGTCAACCCGCGCCAGTGGGGCGGCTGGGGCTACCGGTGGCGCCCCGAGAAAGGCACCGCGGTAGTCGTACGCCGTGGTGAGGGTGTGGTCCTCCGACTGTGGGACGGGCATACGTTCACGATCACCGTGGACGACGCGGAGTCCGCCGTACGCGTCATCCGCGACCGGCTGCGGCCCGGCGTCACGGGTCCGCGACGCTGAGACCGGGCCGATCGGTCACTTCGGGGCCGGTTCCTCGGTGAGCGGGTGCGCCGTCGCCAGACCCGCCAGGAGCCCTGCGCCCACCGACACCATCGTGAAGCTCAGCGCGTTGCCGACCGCGGCGATGCCCGCCAGCGCCGTCAGGGCCGCACCCGCGGTGAGGACGACAGGCGTGGGACGGGGAGAGCGCCACAGTGCGTACAGCAGCCAGCAGAAGGCCGCCCCCAGCAGGAGTACCCCGACCAGCCCCTGCTCGGCGGCCATCTGAAGCGGTGCCGAGTGAGGTTTCCCGTCGGGCAGCAGCGACTGGACCGCCGTCGTGCTGAGCTCACCGAAGCGGCCCGGTCCCACCCCGAGGGCGGTGTCCTCGCGGGCCAGGCCCAGGGCGTCGTGCCACAGGCCGATCCGGTGCGGGGTGAGCCGGCCGCGCAGCGACTCGGCGAGTCCGTCCGGTACCGCGTTCCCGGCCACCGCCCAGGTCAGGCCGGTCACCGCGGTCGCGGTGAGGATGAGACCGGCGATGCCCGGACCGCGGTGGCGCATCCGGCCCGCTGCGAGGGAGCAGAGCAGCACCGCCGCACAGGTGACCAGCCCGGAGGCCGACCCCAGTCCCGCCGAGGCCACCACGATGCCGACGGCCATCAGGCGCAGGAGGAGCCGCAGGGCGGGCGATCCAGCGGTCCAGGCGGCACAGCACGCAGCGCCGGTGGCGAGCGTCAGCAGTGCGGCCGTGGCGCCCGCGTGACCGAGCGGGGCGACGATCTCGGGGCCCGGCGCGAGGTGGGGGAGCCCCACCGCCAGGCCCAGCCCGGTCAGCGCGGCGGCGCAGGGGGCGGCGACCGGTAGCAGCGCCCCCGAGATCCGGCCGGCGGCATACCCCGCGGCCACGGCCAGCAAGGCGAGCAGGACGCCCTCCGGACGGCCGTCGTGCGCGGCGGCGGTGATCAACGACCAGGTGGCACTGGCTCCGAGCACCAGCACGCCCACTGCGTCGGAAACGTTTCGTCTGTCGCCGTCCTCCGTAGAACCGGCCACAGACGTCATCCCCGTGGAACCCACCCCGCCCCCCGAAACCCCGGTCCCCCGACCTGTGGTCCTCGCCGCCCGCGCGCAATCGGCCCGTACGACGGGGACTCCGGCACACCGTAACGGCTGATGGGTGATTTGTGGACGAGTTGTGCCGGGTCGCGCGGCCACATCACGGACAACGTGCCGGGCCACGGGCGACGGTCACCAGGCGGACCGCGCTGTCGAGGCCAAGGTCAACGGCCGTACACTCCCGGAGTGACCGTCACCGCAACTTCCGTGGACGAGTCGGACCGGCTGGAACCGCGGTCCGCGCCCGCCTCCCGCTGGGCCGCCCGGCTCCGCCGTCTCGTCCCGGCCGCCGCCGCGGCGCTCTCCGGAGTGCTGCTGTACGTCAGTTTCCCGCCCCGCACCCTGTGGTGGCTGGCCCTGCCCGCCTTCGCCGTCTTCGGCTGGGTGCTGCGCGGCCGCGGTTGGAAGGCGGCCTTCGGTCTCGGCTACCTCTTCGGTCTGGGCTTCCTGCTGCCGCTGCTGGTGTGGACCGGCGTCGAGGTGGGCCCCGGGCCCTGGCTCGCACTGGTGGCGATCGAGGCGATCTTCATCGCGCTGGTCGGCGTGGGTGTCGCGGCGGTGTCGAAGCTGCCGGGTTCGCCGGTGTGGGCGGCCGCCGTGTGGATCGCCGGAGAAGCGGCACGCGCGCGTGCGCCGTTCCACGGCTTTCCCTGGGGCAAGATCGCGTTCGGACAGGCGGACGGCGTCTTCCTGCCGCTCGCCGCGGTGGGCGGCACGCCCGTCCTGGGCTTCGCCGTCGTCCTGTGCGGGTTCGGCCTGTACGAGATCGTTCGGCTGGTCGTGGAGCGGCGGTGGACCGGTGCCGTGCGACGTCCGGCGGCGGCCGTGGCCCTGCTGAGCGTGGCCGTGCCGGTGGTCGGGGCGCTCGCGGCCCGGACACTGGTGAGCGACAAGGCCGAGGACGGCACCGTGACGGTCGCGGCCATCCAGGGCAACGTGCCGCGCGCGGGGCTGGAGTTCAACGCCCAGCGGCGGGCCGTGCTCGACTACCACGCGCGCGAGACCGAGCGGCTGGCCGCCGAGGTGAAGGCCGGCAAGGTTGAGAAGCCCGACATCGTGCTGTGGCCGGAGAACTCCTCCGACGTCGACCCCTTCACCGACGCGGACGCGGCCGTGGTCATCGAGCAGGCGGCCAAGGCCATCGACGCGCCGATCTCCGTCGGCGGCGTCGTCGAACGGGACGGCAAGCTCTACAACGAGCAGATCCTGTGGGACCCGGTCAAGGGCCCCACCGACACCTACGACAAGCGGCAGATCCAGCCGTTCGGCGAGTACCTTCCGCTGCGCTCCCTCGTCGGCGCGATCAACAACAACTGGACCTCCATGGTCCGCCAGGACTTCAGCCGGGGCACCAAGCCGGGCGTGTTCCAGATGGCCGACGCCAAGGTCGGACTGGTCACCTGTTACGAGGCCGCGTTCGACTGGGCGGTGCGCTCCGAGGTCACCGACGGCGCGCAGTTGATCTCCGTGCCGAGCAACAACGCGACCTTCGACCGCAGCGAGATGACCTACCAGCAGCTCGCCATGTCCCGGGTGCGTGCCGTGGAGCACAGCCGGACCGTCACCGTGCCGGTGACCAGCGGCGTCAGCGCGATCATCATGCCGGACGGGAAGATCACTCAGAGGACCGGGATGTTCGTGGCCGCCTCGCTGGTGCAGAAGGTGCCGCTGCGGTCGACGCAGACCCCGGCGACCCGGCTGGGCATCCTGCCCGAAATGGCCCTGGTGCTGGTCGCCGCGGGTGGGCTCGGCTGGGCGATCGGCGCCGGAGTGCGAGGGCGTCGCGCCGGTGACGCGTAACCGTACGCCGGTCGTACGCCCCCTGAAGATCGCCAAGGCGCCATGACCGGCCGTTAGGGTCGGAGACATGGCTACTCCTGATTTCATCCGCACCCTGCGCGGGTCCATAGGTCATGAACTGCTCTGGCTCCCCGGCGTCAGCGCCGTCGTCCTCGACGACGAAGGCAGAGTGCTGCTCAACCGCCGCTCGGACACCCGCAAGTGGTCGCTGATCGGTGGCATCCCGGAACCGGGGGAGCAGCCTGCGGCCTGTGCCGTGCGGGAGGTCGAGGAGGAGACAGGAGTGCACTGCGTCGTCGAGCGGGTGATCGTCGTCCAGGCGCTCAAGCCCGTGACGTACGACAACGGCGACACCTGCCAGTACATGGACATCTCGTTCCGCTGCCGGGCCGTCGGCGGCCAGGCCCGGGTCAACGACGACGAGTCGCTGGAGGTGGGGTGGTTCGCGGTGGACGCCCTCCCGGAACTGAACGAGTTCGGGCTGCAGCGGATCAAGCAGGCCCTGACCGACGCACCCACATGGTTCGACTCTACGAGTTCGGCGTGAAGTATGGGGTGTGACCACATGTGGTGAGGGTCGGGCGCTCCCTAGGATCGGAGCATGACCGCTAGCAGCGCCCTCCCGGGCCCCCACGCCCCCACGCTCGACCTCGGCGGCCGCACCGCCCTCGTCACCGGCGCGGCCGGCGGCATCGGCCGCGCCTGTGCGCTGCGGCTCGCTGCGGCCGGGGCCAAGGTGAGAGCGGTCGACCGGGACGCGGCCGGTCTGGACGCGCTCGCCGAGCGGTGCGCGGGGCTGGCGGGCACCGTCGAACCGCTGGTCCTCGACCTCACCGACCTGGACGCCGCCGAGCACGCCGCCGCGGGCACCGATGTCCTCGTCAACAACGCCGGCCTCCAACTGGTGCGCCCCATCGAGGAGTTCCCGCCCGAGGTGTTCCACACGGTGCTCACCGTGATGCTGGAGGCACCGTTCCGACTGATCCGCGGCGCCCTGCCGCACATGTACGGGCAGGGCTGGGGGCGGATCGTCAACGTGTCCTCGGTCCACGGACTGCGTGCCTCGGCCTACAAGGCGGCCTATGTGGCCGCCAAACACGGTCTGGAGGGTCTGTCCAAGACGGCCGCCCTCGAAGGCGCCACCCACGGAGTGACTTCCAACTGTGTGAACCCCGCCTATGTGCGTACCCCACTGGTCGAGCGGCAGATCACCGACCAGGCCCGTGCGCACGGCATCCCCGAGGAGCGGGTGGTCTCCGAGGTGCTGCTCCAGGACAGCGCGCTCAAGCGGCTCATCGAGCCGGAGGAGGTCGCCGAGGCCGTGGCGTACCTGTGCGGCCCGCAGGCGTCCTTCGTCACCGGAACGTCCCTCGTCCTCGACGGCGGCTGGACCGCGCACTGACCGGCATCCGGCCGCACGTCGCCCCGCCCGGAGTTTTCCACAGGCCTGACGGGGTGAGCGTGCGATGAGGAATCCTGTGGGCATGTCCAGCGATCACCTGCAGTCCGCCGAGCGTCCCGTCGGCAGTGCCGAGGCCCCCTTCCTCGAGTTGCTTGCCAGGGGCGCGTCCGCCGACGCCTACGAGCAGCCGGTGCTGATCGCCCGCGCCGAGGGAAGGCCGGCCGAGCGGATCGCCGCGCTCGAAGCGGCCAAGGCGGTCGCCCTGCGGGTGCGCTCCGAGCTGGAGGGCCGACGTCGGCGGGAGGCCGAGCTGTCCGCCCTGTTCGAGACCGCCCACGACCTGGCGGGGCTCAGAGACCTGGACGCCGTGCTGCGGGCCATCGTGCAGCGCGCCCGGTCCCTGCTCGGCACGGACGTTGCCTACCTCAGCCTGAACGACCCGGCGCGGGGTGACACCTACATGCGGGTCACCGAGGGCTCGGTCGCGGCCCGCTTCCAGCAGCTGCGGCTGGGGATGGGCGAGGGGCTCGGTGGACTGGTCGCCCAGACCGCCCGTCCCTATGTGACCGACGACTACTTCAAGGACGACCGCTTCCAGCACACCCTCACCATCGACGCGGGCGTCCGGGACGAGGGCCTGATCGCCATCCTCGGCGTGCCGCTGACGCTGGGCCACCACGTGATCGGGGTGCTGTTCGCGGCGGACCGGCGTGCCCGGGTCTTCGAGCGGGAGCAGATCGCGCTCCTCGGTTCCTTCGCCGCGCTGGCCGCGGCCGCCATCGACACCGCGAACCTGCTCACCGAGACCCGCTCGGCCCTGACCGAGCTGGAGCGGGCCAACGAGATCATCCGGGACCACAGCGGCGTCATCGAGCGCGCCTCCGACGTCCACGACCGGCTCGCCGAACTGGTGCTGCGTGGTGGTGGGGTGCACGACGTGGCCGCGGCCGTCTCCGAAATCCTCGACGCCACGGTCGAGTTCTCCGAGGTCGCCCCCACCGAGGCGCTGGAGGCCTCCCGGGCCGAAGGCCACGCCGTACGGCACAAGGACGACTGGATCGCCGCGGTCGCCGCCGGCGGAGAACTCCTGGGCGCACTCGTGCTGCGCGGACACCCCGGACTCGACCCCGTCGACCAGCGCACCCTGGAGCGCGCAGCGATAGTCACCTCGCTGCTCCTGCTGGCCAGGCGTTCGGCCGCCGAGGCCGAACAGCGGGTGCGCGGCGAGCTCCTGGACGATCTGCTCGACGCGCGCGACCGCGATCCTCGTCTGCTGCGCGAACGAGCCGCCCGGCTGGACGCCGACCTCGACGCCACTCACATCGTGCTGGCCGCCCGTCTCGACGGCACCGCGGCCGACGCCGACCAGGAGGCGGCCGCCCGCAGACGCCTGTGGTCCGCGGCCTCCCACCTCGCCGCCACCCGGCGCGGCCTGGCCGCCGCCCGTGACGGCGGCACCGTCCTGCTGCTGCCCCTCACCGCCGGCGACACGGCCACCGACCTGGCCCGCCGCACCGCCGGACACCTCGGAACAGCCGTTCACGAGGCGGTGACCGTGGGCGCCTCGGCCCCGGTCCGCGATCTCGCCGACCAGCCGGACGCCGTGGCCGCCGCCTACGAGGAGGGCCGCCGCTGCCTCGACGCGCTGCGCCTCCTGGGCCGCTCGGGGGACGGTGCCGCCGCCGAGGACTTCGGATTCCTCGGACTGCTCCTCGCCGGTGACCGGGACATCGCGGGCTTCGTCGACCGGACCATCGGTCAGGTCGTCGCGTACGACGACCGGCGGGGCACCGATCTCCTGCGTACCCTCGACGCCTACTTCGCGTGCGGGATGAGCCCCGCCCGCACCAAGGACGAGCTGCACGTCCATGTGAACACCGTCGCCCAGCGCCTCGAGCGCGTGGGCCGCCTGCTCGGAGAGGACTGGCAGAGCCCGGCACGCGCGCTGGAGATCCAACTCGCGCTGAAACTGCACCGGTTGTCGGCGCCGACGCGCCACTGACCCCCGCACGCACGCGCGTACGGGGGCCGGTGGGGGTCGGGCACCGCCCAGGATTCAGGCGGTCCGGGCGTCCGCGGCGGGGGACTTGGCCGCGGGCTCCGGCTCGGTGGCGGGCTCGGTGTCGGCCAGATCCCGGTGGCGCGTCTCCTTGGCGACACCTACGGCGACGACCGTCAGGACGGCCGCGGCGATGACGTACAGGGCGATCGGGGTGGAGCTGCCGTAGTCGGAGAGGAGCGCGGTGGCGATGAGAGGTGCCGGGGCGCCTGCCGCGACGGAGGCGAACTGAGCGCCGATGGAGGCACCGGAGTACCGCATCCGGGTCGCGAACATCTCCGAGAAGAAGGCCGCCTGGGGCGCGTACATGGCGCCGTGCATGACGAGTCCGACGGTCACCGCGAGGATCATGTTGCCGAAGCCGCCGGTGTCGATGAGCGAGAAGAAGGGGAACATCCACAGCCCCACGCCGACCGCGCCGAGCAGGTACACGGGGCGCCGGCCGACGCGGTCCGACAGGGCTCCCCAGGCGGGGATCACCGCGAAGTGCACGGCCGAGGCGATCAGCACCGAGTTGAGGGCGGTCTGCTTGGAGACTCCGGCCGACGTGGTGGCGTAGACGAGGATGAACGCGGTGATGACGTAGTAGCTGATGTTCTCCGCCATGCGCGCGCCCATCGCGATCAGCACGTCGCGCCAGTGGTGCCGCAGCACGGACACGATCGGCAGCTTCTCGGCCGCTCCGCCCCGCGCCGCCTTGCGGGCCTCCGCCTGCGCCAACGCCTGCTTGAAGACAGGGGATTCGTCGACGGACAGCCGGATCCACAGGCCGACGATCACCAGGACGCCGGAGAGCAGGAAGGGAATCCGCCAGCCCCAGCTGCCGAACGCGGCGTCCGACAGCACGGCGGTCAGCAGCGACAGCACACCCGTGGCGAGGAGTTGTCCGGCCGGCGCGCCGGTCTGCGGCCACGAGGCCCAGAAGCCGCGCCGCCGAGCGTCCCCGTGCTCGGACACGAGGAGTACGGCTCCGCCCCACTCTCCGCCGAGCGCGAAGCCCTGGACCAGGCGCAGCACGGTCAGCAGCACGGGAGCGGCCGTGCCGACGGTCGCGTGTGTGGGCAGCAGCCCGATCGCGAAGGTCGCCCCGCCCATCAGCAGCAGACTCAGCACCAGGAGCTTCTTGCGTCCGAGCCGGTCACCGTAGTGCCCGAACACCAGGGCACCGAGCGGACGGGCGGCGAATCCGACGGCATAGGTCAGGAAGGACAGCAGCGTGCCGACGAGCGGGTCGGAGTCGGGAAAGAACAGCTTGTTGAAGACCAGGGCGGCCGCGGAGCCGTAGAGGAAGAAGTCGTACCACTCGATGGTGGTGCCGATGAGGCTGGCGGCGACGATGCGCCTCAAGTTGTTCGGCGTCGGGGGAGCGGATGCTGCGGAGGCCATGTACGCCACTTCCTCGTGTGCGGTGGGGGACGGGTATGTATGGCACACCGTAGGAACGTGCAATTCACAGGCACATGTGGCTGCACAACACAGTTCTGGGGTGGGCTATGCGCGGCCTCCACATGTGCGTCGTCGCGAGCGCGGAACGCGTTCCGGACCTGACCGTCGGTACGGCCGCTCTGCTGTCGGCCAAGCCGGTCGCGGCTCCGACAGCGCGGGCGACAGGATCGTCCCATGCAGCCGCTCTTCGTTCTCGTGCACAGTCCGTCCGTGGGTCCATCGACCTGGCACCCCGTCGCCGACCACCTGGTGGCGGCGGGACACCAGGCACGGGTGCCGTCACTCCTGCACGTGGGCGCCGGCCCCGCACCCTTCTGGCCCCGGGTGGTCGACGCCGTACGCGATGACCTCCGCGAGATCCCGGCCGGCCGTCCCCTCGTGCTGGTCGCCCACAGCAACGCGGGCCTGTTCCTCCCGGCGATCCGCTCCGGCCTCGACCATGCGGTGACCGCCTCGGTCTTCGTCGATGCCGCACTGCCGGCCCGGATCGGACCCACTCCTGTGGCCCCGCCCGGGTTGCTGGAGTTTCTCCGCCCGAAGGCCGTGAACGGCAGACTGCCGCGCTGGACCGACTGGTGGGACGCGGCAGATGTCGCCCCCATGTTCTCCGATCCGCAGCTGCGACAGAAGGTGGTGGAGGAGCAGCCCGCTCTGCCTCTGTCCTACTACGAGCAGCACATCCCGGTCCCCGACGGCTGGGACGACCACCCCTGCTCCTACCTGCTGTTCGGCCCGCCGTACGACGGACTTGCCGACGAGGCACGCCAACGCGGCTGGCGCGTGGCCCACTTGCCCGGCGCACACCTCCACCAGATCGTCGATCCGGCAGGCACGGCCCGGCACCTCGTCGAACTCTCCGCTCACTGAGAAGTCAGCGGTGTACGCCCGGAGTTGGGAGAAGGTTAAGGTCACCCCGACCGCCCTTTCGATGCCGTACCCGACCGGGGCCGTGGCGGTCCGGCGGGCCGGATCGGAGAGGAAAGGGCGGAAACGTGCCGAGTTGGGATCGCAGGCTGACGGCCGCCGGTGTGCGGGACCGTGCCCTGCGCGCGGACTATTCGACGGCGGCCCGGGTCTTCGCCCGCAGAATCCTCGCCCACTACGCCGCCGTACGTCTGCTGGTGGCTCCGGCACTGCACCCGCACGTGGTCGCCGCCTACGCCTTCCTGGCCCGGACCGACGACCTCGCCGACCAGGGGCCGCTGCACGAACGCCTGCCTCGTTGGCGGGCCTGGGCCGAACAGGTCACCGCGGGGCTGGAGTCCGGGCGGGCCGACGACCCCGTCCTGCGGGCCTTCCTGCACACCGTGGCCGCACGGCGGCTGCCCCATCACTGGGTGCACACCTATCTCAAGGCCACCACCGAGGAACTGCACTTCACCGGCCACGCCACCGAAGCCGACTTCCAGCGCTACGTCGACAACCTCGCCCTGCCGGCCCTGATGCTGATCGAGGACCTGCAGTACGAGGGCGGCGGCGACGAGGTCTTCCGGTCCCGTTGCCGGTCGTTCGCCGAAGGTCTGCAACGCCTGGACTTCCTGACCGACCTCACCGACGACCTGGCCGAAGGGCGCCTCTACCTGCCGCAGGAGGACCTGGACCGCTCGGGCGTGGCCCGCGCCGACCTCGAACACGGCCAGGACACCCCGCCGGTACGGGAGTTGGTGGCTTTGACCTGCCGTAAGACCAGAAAGTCGTTGACCGACTCGCGAGCTCTTCTGGACTCCACCGTGCCGGGCTTCCGGCCGTTGCAGCGTGCTCTGCTGGATCTGGCCGAGCACCAGTTGGGCCGCGTCGAGAGCACCGGTACGTCCGTCACGAGGCGCGCGGTGGGCTACGGCGTCCGCGTGCCGGTCGCCGTCCTGTTCCGCGAGAGGCGTCAACTCAGGGGCGGAACAGCGCTCGACGGGTGAACGGTCCGGATCGGACCGCCTGTGCGACCGCACCCGGGCGGTCGTCGGCGCCCACCGGATCGGGCTGGTCGGCGCGATCCGGCGGGCGACCTCGAGTTGATCGGCACGCCTTGCGGACGCGCCGGACCGTCAGTGGCGCACCTTCACCTTGCTGAGCGCGGCCACCCCGAGCGCGGCCACGGCGATCTGGATCAGCCACTCGACCCAGTCGACGCCCTTGGTGTCGGCGACATCGAGGCCTGCCGCGATGCCCGTGCCGATGAAGGCGGCGACAATGCCGATCAGGATTGTCCACAGCATGCCTATGTGCTGGCGCCCGGGGACCACGAGCCGGCCCAGGACACCGATCACGATGCCGATGACAATCGCGCTGATCACGCCTGAGATCTCCATGCGGTGTCACCCCATCTGTAGTTGGTGACGCACGAGTGCCCGCCGAAGGGGCGCACACTCCACAGCCTTGGCCATCGCTTTGGCGAGATCTCGCTGAGCAAGGAGGCCACCACGGCGCCGAACTCGTCCGGTACGACCTGTCCGAGGGCGCGTCGGGCGAGACCGCGATGGTTTTCGGTGAGCTGTACCGCAAGGGTCCGGAGTGGAAGTTCCGCGCGGTCGGCCAGAGGCGTGCCGACCGGGAGGGTTTCGAGAGGGTGGTGCGTCTGACCCTCGACTGCCAGGACATCCGCTCGGACCTCGGCGGCGACCGCACCGGAAGGGTCGCGGCGTGCTGGGAGGTTCGCGCACGTTCGGCCGCCGAGGAGATGGCGGCCGCCGCGGATGACGAGTACCGGGACTGTCCGGCCGCTCGGGGGCCGCCGGGCGCCGACCGAGAGAGGGGTCTGCCAGGCGGCCCGCACGGCATCGGGGGCAGGCCCGGCGCGCGAGACGGGCCACGCCGTCGGCACCGTGTGGCCCGCCGTCGCCCTACTCACGCCGCTCGTGTCGGCTGCCGCGGCGGTCCTTCTCCTGCTCATCGGGTATGGACCGCATCTCGCCGCCCCGGCCGCGGAGTTGGGCGCTCAGGTGGCCGACGCCGGTCGGACGTGCGCGCTCCCCGCAGTCCTCAGCACGGGCTTCAGCTCGGGGCGCCGCTGGTCGGCTCGGCCCTGCGTCGGGTGCGGGACGCGGGGCGTGGACCGGGTTCGTGAGCGGTGGCGGCAAGCTCTCCTGGAGCGGGGCGTGCTGCCGTACCTGCGTCGTCGGCTGCCCGAATCCCCGACCGGTGGGCCGCACCCTCGGATCAGTTCCGCGAGTTCCCGAACAGCAGGCGATAGCCGATCAGCAGCACCAGGGAGCCGCCGATGGCCGCGCCCCAGGTGTAGAGGTCGAAGAAGTGACTCTCCACCGGGCGGTCGAGGAAGCGCGAGGAGAGCCAGCCGCCGACGAACGCTCCCGCGACCCCGATGAGGGTGGTGCCGATCAGGCCGCCCGGGTCACGTCCCGGCAGCAGGATCTTGGCGATGGCTCCGGCGAGCAGACCCAGGATGATCCAGCCGATGATGCCCACGTGGTAGTCCTCCAGTCGGGCCGGGCCGGGGCATGTCCGCCGGGCACCGATCCCCTCTAGTTGCCTGATTGCGCAAGCCTAAGGACTGAAGCGAGGGACGAACGAGCTCTGCCGTGCCTGGTGACAAGTCGTCGATGTTCTTTCACACGCTTATTACATTGCGCAATCAATGAACTGGGGGCGCTCTCGTGGCCCGCCCCCCGCCGCCCTTACACTGAGACAGCACACGTGCGTCGACAGTGACCGGGACGGGAGGGGACCGTGGCGACACTCGCCGGTGGTGGGGAGGATCCGTCCGCCGAGGTACTGACGGAGGCGGCCGCCGCCTTCGGGCTCCTCGCCTCCGCCGCCCGGCTGCACATCATGTGGGCGCTGTCCCAGGGCGATTGCGATGTTTCCCACCTCGCCGACCGGGTCGGTGGCGCGCTGCCCGCGGTCAGCCAGCACCTGGCCAAGCTGAAACTCGCCGGTCTCGTCCGCTCCCGCCGCGAGGGCCGCCGGCAGGTCTACTACGTCGACGACCCCGACATCGTGACCGTGGTCCGCGTCATGGTCGGCCAGCTCACGGCCCGCACGGCCCCGGCCGCTGCGCACGGTAACGTCTCACGCAGGGCTTGATCCGCCTCCTGCGCCAGGTGCCGTCGTGGGCGCAGGAAGCGCCGCAGGTGAAGGCGAATATGTCCGCCAGGTTGCCGCGTTCCTTCATGAGATCTCTCACCTGTGAAATCCGGCGGGCTCTGTGCTGCCCGGGCCAGGGGTTTGTTAGATTGCGCAACTACGCAACCCAGGCGATTCCTGCTTGGCCTGCCTGTACACCGCCGCGCTCGCCCGGCCGCCCACCCCATGGCCCGGCCTGAGAGGCCCGACCGTTTCCTGGGAGTGGTAGATGAGCGACCCGTGGGACGGACCGGGCGGCCAGGCCACGCGCAGCCGTACCGGCCGGGTGCCGGAGCAGCGGGCGGGCGAGTCCGGCGGAGCGCCGCGGCCCGGGGGCCGGGCTGCGGCGCGGGCCGCGGCCCGCTCGCACGGCGGCAAGCGCTCGCGCCGCCGGGCCCGTCCGGTGCGGCGCGGCAGGCGGGTGCTGAAGATCGTCGGGATGTGTCTGGCGATCCTCGTCCTGGCCACGGCCGGTGCCGGATGGTGGTTCTACCAGCACCTCAACGGCAACATCAACAGCGTCTCGCTCGACGGCAAGGGCGGTTCGGAGAAGGCCGACGAGTTCGGCCGCACCCCGATCAACATCCTGGTCATGGGCTCGGACGGCCGGACCAGCAAGGCGGACTGCAAGCTGGGCGGCGGCTGCTCCCAGACCGGCGTACAGACCGGAAACGGCAACGCGGACGTACAGATGGTGGTGCACATAGCCGCGGACCGCTCCAACGCCACCGTCATGAGCATCCCCCGCGACACCATGGTCGACGTCCCGGCCTGCAAGGACAGTGAGAGCGGCCAGTCCACGTCCGGCTACTACGGCCAGATCAACAGCGCCCTCCAGTACGGTCCCGCCTGCCAGGTCGCCACCATTCACCAGCTCACCGGCATCCCCATCGACCACTTCGTCAAGCTCGACTTCTCCGGCGTGGTCAAGATGTCCGACGCGGTCGGCGGTGTCTCCGTGTGCGTCGACCACAACGTGTACGACACCTACTCGCACCTGAAACTGTCCAGGGGCAGCCACACCCTCAAGGGTGAGGCGGCCCTGAAGTTCGTCCGCTCCCGCCACGGTTTCGGGGACGGCAGCGACCTCGGCCGCACGGTCTCCCAGCACATCTTCCTCAGCGCGGTGATCCGGAAGTTCAAGAGCGCGGGCACGCTCACCGACCCCACCGCGGTCTACGACCTCGCCGACGCCGCCACCAAGGCGCTCACCGTGGACGACGGCCTCGGTAGCGTCAAGAAGCTGATCGGGCTCGCGGCCGACCTGAACAAGGTCCCCACCCAGCGGATGACCTTCACCACGATGCAGACCGCCGCCGATCCGAACGACACCAACCGGGTGGTGGTGGGCGCGGGTGCCAAGGCCCTCTTCTCCAGCATCGCCGACGACCAGTCCCTGACCACCGGCTCCGGCAAGAAGTCCGCGGCGGCCTCGGCGACGGCCACGGCCTCGGCGGTACCCGCCTCCGAGATCGCCGTGACCGTCGAGAACGGCACCGAGATCACCGGCCGCGCCTCCGCGATCGCGAACGCGCTCACCGGCCAGGGCTTCAGCTCCGCCACGACCACCGCCAACGCGCCGAGCCCGGCGACCACCACCACCCTCACCTACGGCACCGGTGGGAAGGCCGCGGCCCAGACGGCCGCCAAGGCGCTCGGGCTGTCCACCTCGCACCTCAAGGAGGGCACCGGTACCGGTCTGACCCTGGTGATCGGCAGCGACTGGACGAGCGGCACGACGTATCCGGGCGGTTCGTCCTCGCCGGCGCCCGCCGACACGAAGGCCGCGGTCTCCAACGCGCACGCCCAGACCGCCGACGAGGCCAAGACCTGTGCCAAGGTCAGCCCCTACAAGACGGTCTCCCTCAACGGGGTCCCGATGACACCGGAGCAGGCGTACGCGGCGGCGCCCGACAAGAAGGACTCCGACGAGTGAGGCGGGACGGGCTCCGCGGTTGTACAGTTGCGCAAGCTGGCAACCATGAGTGAGAAGGGACGTGCCGCATGCTGCGCAACGGACTGGAGCCCTGGCACCTGCTGATCGTGGCGATCATGATCATCTTGTTGTTCGGCTCGAAGAAGCTGCCCGAGGCCGCCCGCGGGCTCGGCAAGTCGATGCGCATCCTCAAGAGCGAGGCCAAGGCGATGAAGGAGGACGGCACCGCGCACTCCTCCGCCGCCCCGGCTGAGTCCGCCCCGCATGTCGTCCAGTCCGCGCCCGGAGAGACCACGGCGGCGCAGCCGACGGCCGAGAGCAACACGGCCCACTGAGCTCCCGTACGGCGCCCTCGGCCGGGCCCGGCAACGCGCGGAGGCAGGCCACGCGCAGCGAGTCCGCCGTGGCCGACCTGTGCGACGGAGCAGGGTGGCGGTCTCCTCGGCGTGGCCGAGCAACTCACCGTCGCGGTCCAACAGCCGTACAGAAGAAGCCTGTTGCGGCGCGGAGTGGCATGTCATCGACGAAACCCCGCTGCCTGAACGGTGATGGCGAGTGCCTCCGGGCTCCCGTGTCCCTGATGCAGGCGGCGGCGATCGCTGTCGGTGGGGGCAACTAAGCTCCCGCCCATGAGCGAGGCAGACGAGGTCCCCGGCAGACGAGTCGTCGACGGGCGCTTCGAGTTGGAAGCGCGTCTCGGCGGCGGTGGGATGGGCACGGTCTGGCGGGCCAGGGACCTGGTGCTGCACAGGATGGTCGCGGTCAAGGAGGTCCGCCCGCCCGACCGGGACCTCGCCGAGTACGACCCCGACAGCGCGCGGATGCTGCGTGAGCGGGTGCTGCGCGAGGCGCGGGCACTGGCCCGGATCGACCATCCCCACGTCGTCACCATCCACCACATCGTCGACGGCGGCGACGGCACCTACCCGTGGATCGTCATGGAGCTGGTCAGCGGCGGCTCGCTCGCCGACCGGCTGGCCGGGGGGCCGATGCCGCCGGCCGAGGCGGCGCGGATCGGCCGGGGCGTGCTGGCCGCGCTGACCGCCGCACACGAGGCCGGAATTCAGCACCGGGACGTCAAGCCCGCCAACGTCCTGCTCAGGTCCGACGGGCGCCCGGTCCTCACCGACTTCGGCATCGCCGCGATCCGCGAGACGACCAGCCTCACCGTCACCGGCTCCATCATCGGCACCCCCGACTTCATGGCACCGGAGCGGATCTCGGGCCACGAGGGCGGCGCCGCCTCCGACCTGTGGTCACTCGCGATGATGCTGTACACCGCCGTGGAGGGCCACCACCCGCTGCGCCGGGGCAGCACCCTCGCCACCCTCGCGGCCGTCCTCAACGAAGACGTGCCGCCGCCGGTGCGGGCCGGTGCCCTGGGTGACGTACTGATGAGCGTGCTCGTACGGGATCCGGCGGCGCGGCCGTCGTCCGCCGCGCTGGACCGACGGCTGGCCGAGATCGAGTCGGGGTCCGCCGGTCCGGTGACCTCGGGGCACCGGCCCACCGCCTCATACCCGCTGAACCCGCCGTCCGCCGGTGCGGCCCCTTCGTACCCGGGGACCTTCGCCCCGCCCACGGCTCCCCTCACCGGCGCCCTCGCTCCGGCGGGTGCAGCAGGCCCCGGCGGATTCGGGCCGCCCGTGCCCGCCGGGTCCGGCCGGCCGGTGACCTCACCCGTCCGAGCGGGACGTAGGAGCTGGGCGGGACTGAGAGTTCTGCTAGGGGTCTCGGGGACCTCGGTGGCCGCTGCCCTGGTCCTGATGTGGTGGCTGCTGCCCTTCGGGGGAGACTCGGGCGGATCGGGCGACGCGGCGGGCAGCGGCGCCTCCTCCTCTCTCACCTCGGCCCCCGAGTCGACCGGCTCCCCGGCAGCCGCCCCGGCCGTCCAGCAGTCGAAGGACACGACGACCACGAGCCTGCTCACCCCCGACGGCATCCGCACCGCCATCACGGCGTTGAAGAAGGGGACCGGCAGGGACAGGTTCGGCGACTTCACCGTCTACGAGGACTTCGTGTCGGCCGAGCTGATGGTCGACGGCAGCGACAGCAAGTACGACACCTACACCTACCGTCCGGGACAGGGCGTGGAGAAGGGCATCATCAAGGGCACTCTGTCCGGCGGCGACCAGCCCTTCGGCCTCGACGGCTTCAACTGGGACAAGGTGCCCACGCTCCTGGAAGAGGCCAGGAAGAAGCTCAACGTCGACCGTCCGGACACCCGTTACGTGATGGTGAGACAGCCCAACGACGTCTTCGACACCCCCCTCGGCATGGCCGTCTACCTGAGCAACGAGTACCGCCAGTCCGGCTACCTGGAGGCGAACACCAAGGGCAAGGTGACCCGGGTGATGCCCGCCGGGGACTGAGAGTCGAGGACTGGTGGCCCGGAGGCTCGTACCGCGCTGATGCGCCGTCACCGGCTCGTCTCACAGGCGGATGACGACGAGAGCGGTGTCGTCGGCGTTGCCGGTGGGTGGGAGCAGCTCGGCCAGGAGCGCGTCGGCCAGGTCCTCGGGGCCGGCGTGGCGGTGACCGGTGAGCGCGTCGGCGAGGCGCGCCAGGCCGGTGTCGATGTCCTCGGTGCGGCGCTCGATCAGACCGTCGGTGTAGAGGACCAGCGTGGCGCCCTCGTCGAAGGGCGTGACGGCCTCCGGGCGGATGGTGTGTTCGAGGCTGGCACCGAGCGGCGGGTCGGTGGCCCGGTCCAGGAAGGTGACCGTGCCGTCGGGGTGGAGCAGGGCGGGCGGCAGGTGGCCCGCGCTGCTGTATGTGAGGGTGCGGTCGCCCCAGTCGATGAAGGCCGTCGCCGCCGTCGTCGACTCGGCGCCGTCGACGGAGCGGGCGTACAGCCCGAGGGCCTCCAGAGCCCGGGCAGGGCCGTCGGCGACGCGGGTGGCGGCGCTCAGCGCGCTGCGCAGCTGACCCATGACACAGGCGGCCGCCAGGCCGTGGCCGACCACGTCACCGACGGCCACCGCGAGACAGTCGTCGGGCAGGTCGACGAGGTCGTACCAGTCACCGCACACGTTCAGGGAGCCGACGGCGGGCCGGTATCGCACGGCCGCCTGATGGTGGCCGAGGGGTCCGGGGGCGGGCAGCAGGGCCTCCTGCAGAGCGAGGGCGACCTCGCGTTCGCGGGCGTGTGCCTTGCGCAGACGTTCGTTGACCTCCTGGAGTTCCCGGGCGCGGGTGTACAGCTCGGCCTCCAGCACGCGTGCCCGGCTGTCGCCGCCCGGTCCGCCGCGGGCGTGAATGAGTTCGGTGACCTCCTCCACCCGGTGCACGAGCAGTTTCACCTTCCCGTCGGAGCCGATGACGGGCGCGTTGACCGGACTCCAGAAGTGTTCCTGCCAGTGGCCGGGCCGCTGGGGATCCTCGATGTCGTAGCGGAGAACGGCCATCGTGTCGCGCTCCCCGGTGGCCACCGCACGCAGCATCGACTCCCGTGTCTCCCGCATACCGGCCGCGGCCGAATCATTGGGATTCTCGGGGAAGACATCGAAGATGTAGTGGCCCAGCAACTGCTCGCGGGTGCGACCGGTGAGCCGTAGGAAGTCGTCGTTGACGTCGACGTACACCAGCTCGGGCGTCAGCAACGCCACCATGCCGGGCAGAGCCCGGAAGACCGCCGCGTAATCGATCTGCGGTTTCCTCATGTGCAGCCTGCCTCGACACGAGCCATCATGATGTGATTTTCCACGATAGATGGGAACACACCGCCGCCTCGACAGCTACCGTCGTCACGCGACAGCGAACGACCTGGTCGGTTTTCTCATGGGCGCGGCCGCGGGCCGACCGCCCGAGTCCCGGAAGGACCCCCTCGCATGCGTTACGCAGTCCTCGGTACCGGCATCGTCGGCCGGACGCTGGCCGGCAAGCTCGCCTCCCTAGGTCACGACGTGGTCATCGGCACCCGCGATCCCGGGGCCACTCTCGCCCGCACCGAACCCGACGGCATGGGCAACCCGCCGTTCGCCCAGTGGCACGCCGACCACGGCCAGGTCCGTCTGGAGACCTTCGAGGAGGCGGCGGCCTTCGGCGAGACGGTCGTCAACACCACCGCGGGCGAGCGGAGCCTCGATGCCCTGCGAGCGGCCGGCGCACCCCATCTGAGCGGCAAGGTCCTCATCGATGTCGCCAACCCGCTGGACTTCTCCGGCGGGAGGCCGACGCTGGATTCCGTCAACACCGACAGTCTCGGCGAGCGCATCCAGCGGGCCTTCCCCGACGCGAAGGTCGTCAAGACCCTCAACACCATGAACTGCTTCGTCATGGTGGAGCCGGCCCGCGTGGCAGGGGAGCACACCGTCTTCGTCAGCGGTGACGACACCGGGGCCAAGAAGGCCGTCACGGCACTGCTGGTCTCCTTCGGCTGGCCCGAAGCGAGTGTCATCGACCTGGGCGACATCACCACCGCCGGCGGCGTCGAGCTGCTCCTGCCGATCTGGCTGCACCTGTACGGCACACTCGGCCACGGCGACTTCAACTTCCACATTCAGGGGGCCCGGCCCGGCGGCTGATCCCGGGTCTTCGGATCCGGCGTGAGCCGTTGAGCAGGGCCGCAGGCCGCGGAGGGGTGCGGGTGGTCGCGGGCCAGGGGCCGGTCGGTTCAGGTGAGACGGATGCCCTGGTCGGCGGTGCTTCTCCGCGGGCGGGCGGCTGGGCGGCCGTCGTGGTCAGGGCAGGGCGCTGATGGCGTCGCACGAATACGCGCGCCTTCGAGGGTGGGGGTCGGGAGGGACGAGCGCGGCCGCTGCCCCCGCGGGCCCCGGCTTCGACGGACGCTTCCGTGGGGCTCAGCGGGGCGCCACCTCCGAGATCAGTTCCCGGACGCGGGTCTCGATCCTGTCGCGGATGGGGCGTACGGCCTCGACTCCCTGTCCGGCCGGGTCGGCGAGCTGCCAGTCGAGGTACCGCTTGCCGGGGAAGACGGGGCACGCGTCGCCGCATCCCATGGTGATCACGACGTCGGACGCCTGGACGGCCTCGGTCGTCAGCACCTTCGGGATCTGGGCGGAGATGTCGATGCCGGCCTCGCTCATCGCCTCGACCACGGCCGGGTTGACGGCGTCGGCGGGGGCGGAGCCGGCGGAGCGGACCTCGATGCGGTCGCCCGCGAGATGGGTGAGGAAGGCGGCTGCCATCTGGGAACGGCCGGCGTTGTGGATGCAGACGAACAGCACCGACGGGCGCGGGGCGGGAGTGCTCATGGTGGGGTCCTTCTGGAAGTGCGGGGTGTGGTCAGGAGGAGGCGGGCTCGGGTTCGCCGCGCGGGACGCCGATCTCGCTGCTTGCGGGTGCGGGTGCGGGCGCGGGTGCGGGTGCGGGCGCGGTCTCCGAGCCGTGGATCGCGGCCACCGCGCCGAGTCCGACCACGGTGCCGAGCAACTGGGCGGCGACGAACGGGGCGACGGAGGCGGGCGCGATCCCGGCGAAGGTGTCGGTCAAGGCCCGGCCGATGGTCACCGCGGGGTTCGCGAAGGAGGTGGAGGAGGTGAACCAGTAGGCGGCGCCGATGTAGGAGGCCACCGCGGCCGGAGCAAGCGCGGCGCGTCCGATCCGGCTGAGGCCGAAGACCAGCAGGATCAGCCCGGCAGTGGCGACGACCTCGCCCAGCCACAGGTGGCCGGCCCACCGGTCGTGGGTCGAGAACCTCACCAGCGGCTCGCCGAACATCGCGTCGGCCAGGACCGCTCCACCGATCGCACCCGCGGTCTGGGCGGTCGCGTAAGCGGCGACGTCCCGCAGCGTGAGACTGCCCGGGGCACGGCGGCCGGTGAACCAGGCGGCGAGGGTGACGGCGGGGTTGAAATGCGCGCCGGAGACCGGCCCGAGCAGGGCGATCAGGACGCCCAGTCCGAAGACAGTGGCGAGGGAGTTGGCGAGCAGCTGCACACCGACGTCGTGCGACAGGTCGACGGCCTGGATGCCGGAGCCGACCACCACCGTCACCAGCAGCCCGGTGCCGATCGCCTCGGCGGCGACGCGGCGGCCGAGCGGCGCGCTCACGCGCCGGCTCCGGCGGGCTGCGCAGTGGTCAGGAATGCGCCGAGCCTGTCCAGGACGCCGGGCAGCACCCAGTAGTAGACCCAGGTTCCGCGCCGCTCGCAGTCGATGAGCCCGGCCTGGCGCAGCAGCTTGAGGTGGTGGGAGATCGTGGGCTGGGACAGGTCGAAGGCCGGGGTCAGCTCGCACACACAGACCTCGCCGCCCTGTCCGCGTGAGGCGATCATCGACATCAGGCGCAGCCGGACCGGGTCGCCCAGGGCCTTGAAGACCTTCGCCAGCTCCGCCGCCTGGTCCTGCTCCAGCGGTTCGGCGGACAGGCCCGCGCAGCAGGCGGCGTCCTGGCCGATCACCTCAAGCTCTTGTTTCGACATGCATCTATGTTGACGTTTTTCGATTCAGGGCGCAAGCTTGCATCAATGAACGTCAATACAAGCAGGGGAGAGGCCATGAGTGAGCAGTCCATCGAGCTGCGTGAGACCGTCCGGCAGCGGTATGCGGCAGCGGCCGTGCAGGTGACCGAGGGCGGCGGTGCCTGTTGCGGGCCCGAGCCGGTCGAGGTCGACGAGAACTTCGGCTCGACCCTGTATGCCGCGGCCGAGCGCGACACGCTGCCTGCCGAAGCCGTCGCCGCCTCCCTCGGCTGCGGCAATCCGACCGCCGTGGCCGAACTGCGTGAGGGCGAGCGTGTCCTCGACCTCGGTTCCGGCGGCGGCATCGACGTCCTGCTCTCCGCCCGCCGCGTCGGGCCGACGGGCAAGGCGTACGGGCTGGACATGACCGAGGAGATGCTCGCCCTCGCTCTGGCCAACACGGCGAAGGCGGGCGTCACCAACGTGGAGTTCCTCAAGGGCACCATCGAGGAGATCCCGCTGCCCGCGAACACGATCGACGTCGTGATCTCGAACTGCGTGATCAACCTGTCGGTCGACAAGTCCGCCGTCTTCGCCGAGACCTTCCGCGTCCTCAAGCCCGGCGGCCGGATCGGAGTCTCCGACGTCGTCGCCGACGACGCCCTCACCGCGGAACAGCGGGCTGAACGCGGGGACTACGTCGGCTGCATCGCGGGAGCCCTGTCCTTCGCCGAGTACCGCGCCGGCCTGGCGGCCGCCGGCTTCACCGGCATCGAGATCGTCCCGACCCACCACGTCGCCGACGGCATGCACTCCGCCATCGTCCGCGCCACCAAGCCCGCCGCCGGCCCTGACACCGGCGCGACGCCCGCGACGGACGACTCCTGCTGCGGCGTCACGGCCTGCTGCACACCGTCCGAGCAGTCGACCGACCCGTCCGTCACCGTCAGCGAGGCCAAGAGCGCCGCCGGATGCGCCTGCCAGAACTGACACTCACCGGGCGGAGCAGGCCTGCACCACGTTCAGCGTCACACCGGAACCACTGCGCTGAGACCAGGGGCGTGGTGGGTTTCCGTTCGCGGCGATGAGTTCCGGCCGGCTCGGGAGTCTGTTCCGGAGACTGTCGTAGAGACGTACGGCCGGCCCAGAGACGTACGGCCGTCGCAGAGCCCCTACGACTGTCGCAAAGAGCCGCACGACTCTGCCCGGCACGAGACATCACGGAGGAACCATGACCACCCCGCCTGACGACCCGAGCACCGCGCTGACCGACCGCCCGCCCATCGTCGACCTGGCCACCTGGCAGAGCGCCCGTGACGAGCTTCTGGTCCGCGAGAAGGCCCACACCCGCGAGGGCGACGCCATCGCCGCGGCCCGCCGCCGGCTGCCGATGGTGGAGTTCGACGGGACGGTCGAGGTCGTCGGCCCCGACGGCCCGGTGCCGTTCCTGGACCTGTTCCAAGGGCGCGACGAGCTCGTGGTCTACAAGCACATGTGGTACGACGGCGCTCCGCACCAGGGGCAGTGCGAGGGCTGCACCACCACGGCCTGGCACCTGAAGGACGCCGTCTACCTCAACGCGCGCGGCGTCTCGTTCGCCATCGTGACCACGGGGCCGTGGGACGAGGTGGCCCCCTACGTCGAGTTCATGGGTTACACCCAGCCCTGGTACTCGGTGCGGGGCGTGGACGGGCCGGTCGGCGGGGACATGGGGTACCTCACCTGCTTCGTGCGCGACGGCGCTCGCACGTTCCTCACCTACTCCACGACGGGCCGTGGCAACGAGCGGGTCAGCGGGTCCCTCGGCCTGCTCGACATGACCCCCTACGGCCGCGGCGAGACATGGGAGGACAACCCCGAGGGCTGGCCCAAGGGGCGCGGTGCGTGCTGGACCTGGCGCTCCGACGCGGAGGGGAACCCCACCTGGGGCCCGACCGGCCGCCCCGTACCGCAGTGGACCCGCCCCGGCGCGACCCCCGTGCAGACCCTCGGCCGACGCGGTCACCACCACTGACAGGCCGCCGTCGACGGCGCCGGCGAAGTGCCCGGCGCCGGTCGGGCCCCTCGGAGGACGCACCTGTCGGCGGCCCCGGCAACCGCTGCCCCGCCTACAGCCCTCTCAGCCGGCAGGTGGACGCACCGAATCCCGGATCACGAGCTGCGTGCTCAGCACGACGTGGTCGTCGGAGGCGAACCCCACCTCCCGGTCCAGGGCGAGGCGTACGGCGGTGCGGCCCAGTTCCTCGTACGGGACCCGGACCGTGGTGAGGGCCGGGGTCAGGTCGGCGGCGAACGGGACGTCGTCGAAGCCGACCACGGAGACCTCGCTCGGGACACTGAGACCGGCCTCGCGCAGGGCGGCCAGCGCGCCGAGCGCGACCACGTCGGACCCGGCGAACACCGCCGTGAACCCGACGCCCGAGCTCAGCGCTGCCCGGGTGCGCAGGTAACCCGAGGCGCGGGTGTAGTCCCCGCTCGTGTCCAGCTCATCGGCGTGCGGCATGCCATGGGCACGCAGCGCGTCGCGGTAGCCGAGGCGGCGCTCCTCCGCGCTGCTGAAGCCCGGCGCACCGCCGAGGAAGAGGACACGCCGATGGCCGGCCGTCAGCAGGTGCGCGGTGGCCTGGAAGGCACCGCCGCGGTTGTCGTAGTCCACGACCGTCGCCGGCACGCCCGCGGGCAGCGGCGGCCTGCCGCACAGCACCAGCCGCGACCCCGCGGAGTCCAGCGCCTTGGCATAACCGGCCATACGACGGTGATAGGCGGCGTCCGTCACGGTGCCACCCACGAGCAGGACCGCCGCCGCGTGCTGTTCCCGCATCAGCTGGACCAGGTCGTCCTCGCGCTGGGTGTCGTCCTTGGTGGAGCAGACCAGGCTGAGGCGGCCCCGGCTGCCGGCCTCCTCCTCGACCCCCGCCGCCACGTGGGCGAGGGAGGGGCCGGTGATGTCACGCAGGACAAGGGCGACGGGCCCGGCGACCCGTCCGGACAGGGCCTTGGCGTGGACGTTCACGACGTAGTGGAGGGAGTCGACGGCGGCCATGACCCGTTCCCTGGTCTCCGCGGACACGGGGTAGTTGCCCGCCAACGTCCGGGAAACGGTTGCTACGGAAACACCGGCTTTCGCGGCGACGTCGCGGATCGTGCTGGGCCTGTCCGCCGGCCTTCTCTTCCGCTTCGCCTTCTTCGGCTCCTGGGCGCCGACTGGCCCCTCTTCCTGGTCCGTCACGGCTCCGACGTTACTGCACCGGCTCACGCTTGTGAGTTCCGTCGGCCGGAAAGCGCTCCGTCGGCAGCGGTAAGCGTTTACTACGGCTCGCTCTCACGTCCGCCGTCGACATCGGACCGCCCGGTCCGTATCAGGCACTTTTGACCAGATCCGCCCTGCGCACCGCGTGCGCGAGCGGCAGCCCCGCGCCGAGCAGCGCCAGTTCGTCCACGACCGTGCGCCCGAGCCGTTCCAGCTCGTTGCCGAGCGAGCCGGCGATGTGCGGGGTGAGGAAGACGTTCGGTAGCCCGTACAGCGGCGAGTCCGCGGGCAGCGGTTCCGGTTCCGTCACGTCGAGCACCGCGCTGATCCGCCCGCTGACCAACTCGTCCTGGAGCGCGCCGGGTTCGACGAGCGCGCCCCGCGAGGTGTTGACGAGAACTCCGCCGTCGGGGATCAGTGCGAGCCGCCGGGCGTCGAGGATGCGGTAGGTCTCGGGAGTGTCGGGTGCGTGCAGGCTCACGATGTCGGCGGTCCGCAGCAGCTCGTCCAGCGGCAGCGGTACGGCGCCCAGCGCGGCGGCTTCGGTCGCGTCGACGTAGGGGTCGTACAGCGAGACCGCGAAGTCGAAGGGCCGCAGCAGCTCCAGAACCCGGCGTCCGACCCGGGAGGCCCCGATGATCCCGACACGTCTGCCGACGTTGCCGACCGCAGCGTGGTCGCCCATCGCCGGGAAGACGTGCTCGGCGCGGAACCGCTCCCGCAGCCGGAAGGCGTCCTTCCCGGCCAGCAGGATCGAGGCGAGCGTGAACTCGGCGACCGGCAGGGCGTTGGCGTCCACCGCGCTGGAGACGGCGATGCCGCGCTCCCAGACCGCCTCGCCGACCCAGTCGCGCACGCTTCCGCCGGCGTGCAGCAGGGTCCGCAGCCGGGGTGCGGCTGTCAGCGCCTCCGTGCCGACGGGCGGACAGCCCCAGCCGGTGATCAGCACCTCCGCCTTTGCCAGGGCCCCCGCCACGTCGGGATCGCCGAAGTCCTGTACGACCAAGGCGGGATCGATGCCGGCGAGCGACCGGAGCCGGGCCATGAGTCGGGGCGGGAAGAGCTCGGGAAGGTGCACCGGGTTCATGGCGAACACGGCGCGGGGCAGCTGCGGCATGGGCTGGGATCTCCGGCTCAATGGACCTGGTTCAGTAAACGTATTCCAGCCTAGGGACAGTTCTGCCGACCGGTCAATGCTCGCCGTGGGGTGAGCGCCTCGCCGTCCTTCCGCTCCCCGAGATCGAGGCCTGAGGGGAAAACGCAGGTAGGTGGGCCTGATTGGCCACTTCGGAGAAAGCTGGACGAAACATATGAGTCCCTTCCCCTTGTCGAAAGCCGCTCGGAGGTCCTACCGTCCACCCAGCAAACGGTTACTGCATCCGTTTCTTTCCTCGCCGGCGCTGTTCCGCCCCCTCCCGGAGGACCGATGAGCACCACCATGCGTACGAGAGCCGTGGCCGGTGCGGCCGTCGCGCTCTCGCTGTCCCTCGTTCTGTCCGCCTGCGGAGGCGGGGACGACACCGACTCGACGGCCAAGACCACCCAGGGCGATGTGCGGTTGGAGCTCTGGAGCTGGACCGAGGGGATCCAGCAGCAGGTCGCGGTCTGGAACAAGGAACACCCCGAGACGCAGGTGAAGTACGTCAACGCGGCCGGCGACACCGTCTACCAGAAGCTGCGCGCCGCGATCACCTCGGGGAACGCGCCGTGTCTGTCGAAGATGGACGGGATGAACCTGGCGAACTTCGCCGCCGACGGACTGCTCACCGACATCACCAAGCCGGCCGCCCCGTACAAATCCCGCTACACCACGCCCGCTTGGAACGCCGTGAGTCCGGGCGGTGCCACCTACGGCATCCCCACCGGTTCCTCCCCGCTGTTCACCGCCTACCGGGCGGATCTCTTCGCGAAGTACGGCGTCCAGGCCCCGAAGACCTGGGACGACGTCATCGCCGCGGGCAAGGCCGTGCAGAAGAAGGACAAGGACGTCAAGATCTTCAACATGGCGGGCGAGGACCCCAGCACCCTCGTCGACCTGTCCTGGCAGGCCGGCGCGCAGTGGTACCGGATCGCCGGTGACCACTGGGAGATCGGCTTCACCTCGCCCGAGGCGCTCAAGGCGGCCGACGTCGTCCAGCAGTTGGTCGACAACGACCTCGCCTCCAACGCCTCCTACGCGGACCCCGGCGTCTTCAGGACCTGGGACCTCGGCAGGACCATCCTGATGACCACGTCCACCTGGCAGTTGCCGATCTATGACACCAACTTCCCCAAGTCCAAGGGCAAGTGGCAGCTCGCCGACGCGCCGGTCTTCGACTCCGCCAAGCCGCAGACGTCCAGCAACTTCGACGTCACCGCCGTGCTCAAGGGCTGCAAGTACCCGGACCGTGCCGCCCAGTTCGCGGCCTGGCTGTCCAGCAGCAAGCAGTCGCTGACCGCGCTCACCGACCCCGCGTCCAAGTCCGGGCTCTTCCCGGCGGTCAAGAACGTCTCGCCGTACGTCGACAAGATCATCCCGAAGGAGATGTTCAACGGGAAGTCGGACAGCGCACAGGTGATCACGACGGCCGCGTCCCGAGTGGGGGAGCAGTGGCAGTACGGGCCGGACTACGCGGCCATGTACTCCGAGATGCAGAAACAGTGGGGCAAGGTCATGAAGAAGCAGCTCACCGTCAAGGCGATGCTGACGGGTCTTCAGGACTGGGTGCTCGCCGACCTGAAGAACAAGGGCGTCAAGGCCGACGCCGCCGGCTGATCGGGAGACTGCCTTGTCCACCCTCACACGACCGCCGAAGGTCGCCGCCGACTCCCCGGTCCGACGGACCTCCCCCCGCCGGACCGGGAGCCGGGGAGCCTACAAGGGCCTGCTGTTCCTGCTCCCCTTCCTCCTCGGCTTCGTCCTCACCTACGTCCTGCCGATCGCCTACGCCTTCAGCCAGAGCCTGCACGAGAAGAAGAGCAGCGGCATCGGCTTCGGTCCCACGAAGATCGTCTACACCGGCTTCTCGAGCTTCGCGTCGATCCTCTCCGACGGCACCTTCTGGGCCGGTGTGCTGCGCACCCTGCTGTTCGGCGGCGCGCAGATCACGGTCATGCTGGGCATCTCCCTGCTGCTGGCCCTGCTCCTCGACGGCATCGCCGCCCGAGCGGTCCGCTTCTTCCGTGCCGGTCTGCTCATCCCGTACGTCATCCCGGGTGTCGTCTCGACGCTGATCTGGCTGTTCCTCTACAGCCCGACCGCCAGCCCCATCCTCGACATGGCCGACAGCGCAGGCCTGCACTTCGACTTCTTCGGCGGCCTCAACACGTATGTGTCGCTGGGCAATCTGCTCACCTGGCAGGGCATCGGCTTCAACATGATCCTGATCTCCGCCTCGCTCCAGGCGCTGCCGCGCGAACTGTACGAGGCCGCCCGTCTCGACGGCGCGAAGGAGTGGCGGATCGCCTGGTCGGTCAAGATCCCCAACATCACCGGGATCCTGGTGCTGACCGGCATGTTCTCCCTGATCGGGAGGCTCCAGCTGTTCACCGAGCCGCTGTTCCTGCGCTATGTGGCGCCGGAGTCCATCAGCACCGACTTCACCCCGATGCTGGAGATCTTCGACCGGGCGTTCAAGACCGGCGACTACCAGTACGCGGCGGCCGAGTCGCTCGTCCTCGCGGCGGTCACCGGCGTCCTCGCCTTCGTCTTCTACCGCGTCACGAACAGGAAGATGTCATGAGCAGCATCGCCACCGGGGGCGGTGCGCGCCCCACCCGCCGCGCGGTGGCCCTCACCACCGGCCTCCTGATCGTCTTCCTGCTCTACTCCCTGGCCCCCACCTGGTTCCTGCTGGTGTCGTCCACCAAGGACCAGACCGACCTGTACTCGACCTTCGGCCTGTGGTTCTCCTCCAACCATCTCGCGGACAACTTCCAGGCCGTCTGGGACTACCACGACGGGGTCTTCGGCCGCTGGATCCTGAACTCCGTCCTCTACTCCACGGTCGGTGCCGCGGGCTCCACCCTGATCTCGCTCGCCGCCGGATACGGCCTGTCGAAGTTCGGCTTCCGGGGCCGCGGTGCCCTGTTCGGGATGATCGTCGGTGCCTCACTGCTGCCCAGCACCCTGCTGGCGTTCCCGCTCTATCTCGTCTTCGCGGAGATCGGCCTGACCAACACCGTCTGGGCGGTGCTGATCCCGTACTTCATCAACCCCTTCGGCGTGTACCTCGGCAAGGTCTACGCCGACAGCTCGGTGCCCACGGAGCTGATGGAGGCGGCCCGCATCGACGGCGCGAACGAACTGCGCATCTTCGCGTCGATCGCGCTCAGACTGATGCGCACCGGCGGCATCACCATCTTCATGCTCGACTTCGTCAACATCTGGAACAACTTCTTCCTCCCCCTCTTCATGCTCAACGGCGAGCGTTCCTTCCCCGTGACCCTGGGCCTCTTCTCCTGGGTGCAGCAGGCGCAGACCTCCCGCGACATGAACACCCTCGTCCTCACCGGATCCCTGCTGTCGATCATCCCGCTCGCCGTGTTCATGTTCGCGCTCCAGAAGTACTGGCGCAGCGGAATCCTCATGGGCAGCCTCAAGTAAAGGAACGCCATGCCCAACTCACCAGGACGTCGTGAGGTGTTGAAGTACGCCGGTACGGCGGGTGCCGCCGTCGCCGTGCTCGGACTGCCGTCGGCCCCCGCGGCGGCCGCGCCGCCCGGGACACGCGAGCCCGCTCCCCTGGACGTCGTCGTCCTCGGCGACGCGGACTCCGAAACCGCGCACAGCCTCACCGCGACCCTCTCCGACACGGTCGCCGGCGGTCTCGGCCAGCCGGCACGGGTACTCAACCCCACGGCCCCGGCGTCCTATTGGGGTGGCACGCTCACGTTCGACGTCGCCGTCCGCCCGACCGGCACCACCTACGTCACGGTGCGGCTGTGGGGAGACGACCACGACGACACCTCCGACGAGGCGGCCTCCGGTACGAACATGTGGCGCCTCCAGCTCTTCTGCGAGGGCAAGCAGGTCGGCTACGAGGACCAGGGCGCCGTCGACAGCCTCGACATCCTCGACACCGCGCCGCGCACCCCGGGCCGCTTCTTCTTCCACACGCTGCCGCTGCCGGAGAGGATGACCGCCGGCAAGGACAAGGTGACGCTGGAGATCCGCGCGATGGGCCGCATCTGGTCCTACGGCCAGGACGCCTCGCAGCTCTACCGCACCATGACCACGCCCTCGCGCGGCATCTACCGCGTCTACACCCACACCGACCCCTGCTTCGTGCCGCCCAAGGGCGAGGTCCAGGGCACCGCGCCCGACCCGAAGACCCGCACCGGCGGTGAAGAGGTCCTGGACGCTATCAGAGCGCGGGTGCAGAAGGACCAGCGGGATCTCCTCACCACCGCCGACCCGGCCACCCTGGACGGCTGGGCGATGCAGTCGCTGGCCGAGGGCTACCTGTGGTCCGGCAGTCCGGCGCACCAGAACCCGGCCGCCCTGGACCGCGTCCTCCAGGCCATCGACGGCCGCTACCTGGCCTGGAAGTCAGACGCCACCGTCATGACCGGCTCCGACCAGCAGTGGCAGGGCTTCGGCCGGGTCGGCCTGGTGCTGGCCCTGCTGTGGGAGCACCTGGGGGACCGGCTCGACGCACAGGTCACCGGATCGCCGTACACGATCACCAACCCCGGCTTCGAGAACGGCGCCGGCACGCCCACCGCCTGGCAGATGCCCGGCTGGGCCGCCGCCGGTGGCGGCACCTGGGCCCGTGACACCACCGTCTCCCGCTCCGGTACGGCCTCGCTCAAGCTCCAGGTCGGCACCACGAACGGCTACAGCTACGTCAACTCCGGTGCCAGGGTGAAAATCGGCTCCGGCACCTACACCTACGGCGCCTGGATCAGGACCGACGGTGTCACCGGTCCCGGTGCCCACATCGACCCGCTGTTCTACGACGCGAACGGCAAGCTGGTCGGCAGCGACCACAAGGTGTACGCGAGCAAGGGCACCCACGACTGGGAGTACGTCAGGTTCGTCTTCGACACCCCGGTCGGCGCGACCCGGATGGAGATGCATCTGCGCCTGTCGGGTCCCGGCACCGCCTGGTTCGACGACGTCACCCTCGTCGCCCCCGCCGACACGACCACCCCCGTGCCGCCGGTGCGCAAGGACGCCTACGTCGACATGCTCAGGTCGAGCCGGGACTACTGGCGGCAGCACTTCCCGCACTACAGCAACCAGGCGCAGATCTGCGCGATCGGCCTCTACCAGACCAACCGCGGTCTGAAGCTCCTCGCCCCGGACCTGGCCCTGCCCGAGGACAGGGCCCGCGACTACCTGTACCAGTCCATCGGCATGGTCCCCTACCTCGGCCCGGAGGACGCCGACGGCAACCCGACCAAGCCGCTCGGCGACAGCTACTACCAGGTGACGAAGGCGGGTCTGACCCGCGAACTCGGTTACGTCGGCAGCTACGGCGAGGTCATCGACTGGCTGGTCATGATGTACGAGTCGGTCACGCGCGGACACCAGGGCCAGGAGGCGCCCGAACTGCGCGAGCAGATGGTCAGGATGACCAAGGCACGGGGCAGTTTCCGTGTCATCGACGTCGACAAGGACCACTGCCGGATCTCCCGTATCGAGACCGTCATCGGCTGGCGCAACGAGGTCTATCCGGGCGAGACCGCCTACGCCTCGCGCACCGCCTGGGACTCCAACCCCGTGATGTCGGCGGCCGTGTTCAAGGACCCCGACATCGTCGGCTGGACGCAGGAGATGGTCGCCGACGGCCAACTCCACCCGCAGCTCCACCTTCAGGCCACCCACCCCTGGACCCGTGTCGGCCTCAACGCCCTGCGGTTCCTCTCCCGCGACCTTCCCGAGTTTCAGTCCCTGCCCGCCCGGCCCGGCCGGATCCCCACCGCCTGGGGCCGGCCCGACTTCGTCCTCACCGACGAGGAGAACGGTTGCGTCGCGGTCAAGAACGGGGAGGAACTCCTCTTCGCCTCCCTCTATTTCCGCTCCCGCCAGGGCGTGAACAACTACGCCCGTATCCACCACGTCACCCCCGTCGACCAGCGTTCGGCGACCGTCCGGGAGCGCTCCGCGGGCACCACCGACCAGACCTTCACCGCCCGCGACTGGGTCCTGTGGGACTACGCCATCAACGACCCCGGCGCCTCCCACATCCCGCCCGGCGGCTTCCCGCCTCCCGGCGACACCCTCCACCAGGCCCTCGAAGGCGACGTCTACCACCTCGCCCCCGTCCCCGACGACGTCCCCGACCCCACCCTCGGCGTCCACTTCGACGGGGTCGAGACCATGCTCGTCGGCCGCGCTCCCTTCTATCTGTGCGAGTACGGCGACTACCTGATCGCCATGAACACCAGTACCGACAAGACGGTCACCCTGCCCGCACGCCCCGCCTTCGGCCCCGCACGGGACCTGGTCACCGGGAAGACCGTCGGCGCGGGACACCGGCCCAGGCTCGGGCCGCTCAGCACACTTGTCCTGCACCGGGGCTGACCACGCCCCGGGGCGGACCCATGTGCGACCTACCGGGAGGGAAGCGCCTGATGGGCGGACTCCGTCTGTTCCACACCGACCTCGGTCCGGCCGGAGCGCCGGCCCTGCTGCTGGTGCACGGCTGGGGCGGTGACGGCAGGGAGTGGTCCCCGCACGCGGAGACGCTGGCGGACCGGTTCCGTCTCGTCGTACCGGATCTGCGGGGGCACGGCCGCTCACCGGTGCCGGCGGACGACAACACTCCGGTGGCCATGGCCGACGATCTCGCGGGGCTCGTCGAATCCCTGGGCACCGGTCCGGTGGTCGCCGTCGGGCACTCCATGGGCGGACAGGTGGCCAACCTGCTGGCCGTACGGCATCCCGCCCTCGTCCGGTCGGTGATCGCCCTCGATCCCGCACATGGCGCGCACGGCGCCGAGGTGGACGGGATCCCGGCCCGGCTCGCCGCATACCGGGAACGAGGGGCCCGCGCGGCCGCCGAGTTCGTGGCCGGGGCGTTCGGCCCGGAGGCACCGCGGGGCCTGCGCACGGCCCACGTCCGCACCATGCTGGGCGCACCCGACCATGTCATCGCCCAGGCGTACGCCGGCATGTACACCGACCCCGGCGCGGTCGGCATCCGCCCGCACAGCGAGGCCCACCTCCGGCTGCGCACCCAGCCGGCGCTCACCGTGTGGACGTCGGAGGAAGCGGCCGCATGGGAACGCGGCACACTGCAGGTGCCCGGCTCCCGCGTGGAGCACTGGCCGGACTCCGGGCACTATCTGCACGAGGAGCACGTCGACCGCACGATCCGGCTGCTCCGTGACTGGGCGGACCGGGCGGACCGGGCGGCCGACGGCTGAGAGACCCGCACCGACGGTCAGTCGCCGAAGTGGGCCCTGGCGACCGCGCAGGTGTCCTCGTAGAGGTGGTAGCGGGTGATCCGGCCGTCCCGGACCGTGGTGTGCAGGAAGAAGGTCCGCGTGCCGTCCACCGGGGCGACTTCCGGTACCCACGGGTTCGGTGGACGGCGCGGCCGCCTCCGGTGCAGGGTCAGCTGGGCTTCAGGACGACCGCCTGGCCGCCCGCCGGAGCCATGGCCACGCTCAGTGTGCTCTGCGCGGTGACGGACCGGGTGCTGACCACGACCGGGGTCTGGTACGGGGCGGCCCCGGGGGTGCCGTCGGCGTACACGGTTGCCGTGTAGGTGCCGTCGCCCAGGAACGACAGCGGGATCGACAGGGCCCGGGAGGTCTCGTTGGTCATGGCCCCGAGGTACCAGGTGTCGCCGCTCCGACGGGCCACCGCCACGTACTCGCCGATCGAACCGGCCAGGGTCCGGCTCTCGTCCCAGGTCGTGGGGACGGCGTTGAACCAGGGCAGTCCCGGCCAGTTCGCCGGGTTGGCGTACTTGGACGGCTTGTCGTACCAGAAGAGGAAGTTGAGGGGTTGGTAGTACACCGCGGCCATGGCCATCTGGTGGGTGTTGGTCGTCTTGTCCCGTGACTGGCCGTAGCAGATGGTGTAGTCCATCGGGCCGCCGATGTTGCGGGCGAAGGGCAGCGTCACGTTGTGCGTGGCGGTCGGGAACTGCTCGTTGCCCCGGACGCCTTCCAGGCTGATCCAGTTGGGATAGGTGCGTTCGTAGCCGAACGGCCGGACGTCGTCGTGCATGTCGATCAGCAACTGGTACCTGGCCGCCGTCTTCGCCCAGTCGGTGATCTGGTCGGTCATCGTCCGCGTGCCGTCGTTGATGAAGCCGAGCTTGATGCCCGCGACGCCCCACCCCTTGTAGAGGGCGAAGAGAGAGCCCGCGTCGGTCAGTGCGAGCCGGTTGACGTAGAGGAAGACACCGATGCCCTTGCCCGTGGCGTACGAGATGACGGACGGGAGGTCGATGGCCGTTATCGGTTTGGTCGCGTCGGTGGTCGTGAACTCGGGGCCGTACCAGCCTGCGTCGTACTCGACGTACTCCAGGCCCCGGGCCACGGCGAAGTCGACACCTGCCAGGCCCGCGGCGGTGCTGAGCTCGCAGCGGAAGACCTTGCCCGGCTTGATCCACGAGGTGTCGGCCAGGGCGCCGGGCGGGGCCAGATTGAGGATCAGCTCGGCGTTGTCGACCAGTTCGGCATGGGTGGAACCGATTACTACCGCGCGCCACGGCGTGGCGAAGGGGGTCGTGACCGTGCTGGTCGGCTCGACCGGGCCGGTGCCGCGGGCGGTGTGTTCCATCAGGTAGGCGGACAGGGTGCCGGGCTGCCCGTCGGTCGAACTGAGCATCAGGCGCGGGAAGTCGAGCCGCGCCGACTCGCAGACGCAGGCGATGAGCCCGTCCGAGAGGGTGGCGGTGAGCGGCAGGTCGGTGAGGGGGCCGTTGTCCGTGGTGGAGGTGCCGGTGACCGGGATGGAGCCCGGTGCCACCGGGAGGTAGGCGTCCTCGTCGCGGGCGCTGTAGACGGTGGTGCCGTCGGGGAAGGCGAACGTGGTCAGTTCGCTCGCGATGGTGGCGGTGCCTTCGTCGAGCAGGAGGTAGCGCAGCGCGACACCGGTCCTGTAGGCACGGATCTGGACGCCGAAGCGGGCCCCTGTGGCGGTGTCCCGCAAATTCCACCGCTGCTCCTGATAGTGGTCGGTGACGGTGGCGTTGCGCCCGTACACCGGGTTCCAGGTGGTGCGGGCGGTCCCGTGCTGGTTGCGGGTCACCGTCACGTCGCCGCCGAGGACGGTCCCGTCGCTCAGTTCGAGGCCCAGGACGGACGTGTCGACGACCGTCCTGCCGTGGTGGTGGACGGACCACCGCAGCGCTCCGTCCACCACCGACATCGTGATGGCGTTGCCGCCCATGCGGGCGGTCGCGCAGTCCGACTGCCCTGAGACAGCCGCTCCTTCGGCCGCGTAGACCGGCTGCGCGAGGCCGCCCCCCGCCGCGGCCAGACCGACGGTGACGGCCGTGCCCTTGAGGACACCCCGACGCGACAGCGCCCCCGGGCTGCCGGCTCTGTTCCGCGCGGGCTCTTCCCGGTCCTGTGTGGTTCTCATGGTGGGCGCGGCCTCTCCGTCGAGTAAACGTTTTCTACTGGAGAACGTTGTACGTGGCCGAGGGAGCCGGGTCAAGACCTGCGGGAGGCCCAGGCGCCGTGGATCCGCCTGGGCCTCGGGGGCGCGTCGGCGTCGATGCGCCGCCCCCGCCGTGATGGCGTGCCGGAGGATGCGGGCGCCGCCGAGCAGGGTCAGGAACATGCCGGCGCGCCCGACCCGACATTGAAGGCGCGGCTCTATGACGCCGGGTCACCGGCCGCCGGTCACCGGTCAGGCTGACCCGGCCCACGGACCGCTCACGGACGCGGAGTCTGCGATCACGACCTGCCCGGCTTGCCCACTGGCCGGGCAGGCAACGTCTGAACGATTCCCGGGCGGCGAGTGGGGCATCCCCGGCGGAAGCGTGCCGGGCGTTGCGACGGGGCGAACATCGCCTGCCGGCGCCCTAGTTCTTCCGCATGCGGACGGCGACGAAGAACGGCGTTTGAAGAGTCTTGAGGTAGCGGACCTCGTCGACCTGGCGGGCGGCCTCCGTGGCCCGTGGCTCCACGAATCGCTCCAACACGAAGCCGGCGTCGAGGAGTTCGCCCAGAAAGGTCTGCATGGTCATACGGCGGTGCGAGTTGGTGGTGCCGCTGTCCCCGAAACGCGTCTCGACACGGCCCTCGTCGAAGTAGGAGCCGCCGTGCCAGACCCAGTCGGCGGTCGGGTGGACCGTCGAGACCAGCAGGGTCCCGCCGGGACGCAGCACGCGGTGCAGTTCGGCCAGCAGTTGCCGACGGGCCTCCAGGTGATGGTGCACCAGGGCCACGACCACCAGGTCGAACGAGTCGGCCGGCAGGAAGTCGAGCGGTTCCTCCAGGTCGTGGTGGTGCAGCGTGACGGCGTCGTCGTCGCCGATGCGGTCGCGGGCATGGCCCAGCAGCGTCGCGCTGCCCTCGACGCCGACCACCTCGGCCGCGCCGCGTGCCCGCAGTTCCGTTATGTAGTGTCCGGCGCCGCAGCCGATGTCCAGGACGCGCTGCCCGGTGACGTCACCGGCCAGGGCGAACATGGCGGGCCGGTCGGTGTGGGCGTTGTAGGGGCCGTCGGTCGCGTTGTCGGCGAAGTAGTCGCCGAGGGCCCCCTCGTAGGAGGTGTTGATGCGCATCACCGCATGCTGTCAGGGATTCACATCATGCCGACCCCCGCGGGCCGCGCCTCAAGCAGGGACAACAGATGACGGCAGGGGGTCACGATCCCCGGCCAGCCGCAGAGTCGCGAGGGCTGCCGGCCCTGCCGTGACGCCGAAGGTGAGGGCGGCGGGGACGCCTGTGCCGAGAGTGGAGAACACATGCACGGGGCCCCACACGGCGGCGGTGTCGTCGACCGCCATGTGCAGGACCTGGCTCGCGAGCAGTCCCAGCACGGTCGCGCAGACCGCGCCCACCGCCATCGCCGGCACGGTGGTCCGGGTGAGCAGGCCGGGCAGCAGACGCAGTGACCACCACACCACGGCCAGCAGGAGCACGTCGGCGGCCCGGTACAGCAGCCAGTGTCCGAGGGACGTGGTCGCCGGACCCGTCCAGGCGCCGAGCAGCAGCCACTGGCGCAGCAGGTCACCGGGCTCGGACAGCAGGCCCGCGCCGCTGAACGAGGTCTGTATCCAGGCCGCCACCGACTGGTACGACAGGACCACCAGGGACAGTGCGACCACCGCGGTTCCGACGCTCGCCGCCAGTCGGGCAGCGCGTGTCGGCACATCGCGCCGGGGCAGTGGTTCCGCACCCTTGGCGGAGACGCGGGCCACGAGAACCGTGAGCAGGGCGGTCAGCAGTCCCGCGAACACCGGGACCGGTCCGCTCGAGGCGATCACCCCCGCCAGCTGCGGCAGGACCCGGTAGCTGCCGTGCCCCCGGGACGCGATCAGCCAGGGCGCGGAGACCGTGACCGCCAGGGTCGCGGACACCGGCCCCCAGGCCCACAGCGCGAGCAGCGTGGCCGGTGTACGGCCCCGCGCCGGCGGGATCCTGCGGAGCAGGAGCAACGTACCGGCCAGGAAGAAGGCGAAGACGGCCACGAATCTGATCTGCATCCCGGTGCTGTACAGACCGGCGTAACCGGTGTCTCCGCCCGTGCCCGCGTCCACGGATCCGTCGGACGGCAGGGCCACCGAGGAGTCGTACGACCAGGGCATGAGCCATCGCCGGAGTTCGTTCACGGAGTCCACGTCGAACACGCTGGTGCTGCCGCGCAGTTGCAGTGCCTGCGCGCTCGCCCCCGCCCACCACAGCAACAGCGTGATCAGCAGGCCTCCGACCAGGGCTGGTATGACCGCGCGCCGGTATGTCATGTTGCTTCCCCCGCCTTGCCCCTGTGTCCGTGGGTGTCTCGAACAGAGGAAGAGTAGGGCGTGGTGAACGTGTGCGAACGGGCGGGGCGATCACCCCTGCCGCTCTCCGGCGCGGACCAGGCCGGTCTCGTAGGCGATGACGACGAGTTGGGCGCGGTCGCGGGTGCCGAGTTCGGCATGGCCCGGTTGACGGCGGTCTTGACGGTGACGGGGGTGACGAAGAGGCGTTCGGCGCTGTCGTCGTGGGACAGGCCGGTGGACACCAGGGACACCGCTTCGCGTTCCCGGGGTGTCAGCGTGGCCGGGCGGCCGGGGGCGGCGAGGTCGTCCGCGGGGGGCTGGGCCATGATGCGGGCGATGAGGCTCTTGGTGGCCGTGGGGGCAGCGGGGTTTCGTCCGACTCGGCGAGACGGATGGCGTCGGGCGGTTGGGCCGGTTCCACCCCTTTGCCGAGGAAGCCGCTCGCGCCCGCACGGAGTGCCTCGATGCCGAACTCGGCCGCCTCGAAGGTGGTCAGGACGATCCCATTGATCCTTTTCGAGCCCGGGTGACTCCCGGAGCCGACCCACCGCCGATACTGTCGACGTCGCCCGAACCAACGACCAAGGCAGAGAAGTTGACCACGCAGACCCACCCCGTCGATCACGAACTCGTCCAGGCGGCAGCGCACGTCGCTCGCACACGTTGCCGAGGCGACAACCACACCATGGCAGCCGCGGCCCGTGCCCGGGACGGGCGGATCATCACCGCCGTGAACGCCTACCACTTCACGGGAGGCCCCTGCGCCGAACTGGTCCTCATCGGCGCGGCGGCCGCCCAGGGCGCCTACGAACTGAAGACGATCGTCGCCGTGGGGGACCGCGACCGAGGGGTCGTTCCGCCGTGCGGCCGGTGCCGACAGGTCCTCCTCGACTACTTCCCCGACCTCGAGGTCATCGTCGGCGAAGAGGCCCGCACCCGGACCGTGCGCATCACCGACCTGCTGCCCGAGAGCTACGTCTGGGCCGACCACCAGCTCGACGCCGAGTGACACCGAACGCTGACGACGGTGTCGACGAGAGCGTGGCATGGTCATCAGCGCAGTGGACAGCAGCCTCGTAAGCCTGCCCCGCAGCCGGCGGCCCACCCGACACAAGGAGCGACAACCATGCGGTACCGCACACTCGGCAGCTCGGACCTGAACGTCTCGGAGATCTCGCTCGGGTCGTGGCTCACCTATTCCGGCGGCGTCGAGGCGGACGCGACCCGGGCCTGCACCGAGGCGGCCTTCGACGCGGGCATCAACTTCTTCGACACCGCCAACGCCTACGGGCGGGGAGCCGCCGAGACGGCCTGGGGAGAGATCCTGTCCGCCCACCCCCGTGACTCCTACATCCTGGCCACCAAGGTCTATTTCCCGATGTCGGACGAGCCGGCCGACCGTGGACTGTCACCCGCCCACATCGCCCGGCAGATCGACGCTTCCCTCACCCGCCTCAGGACCGACCATGTCGACCTGTACCAGGCGCACCGCTTCGACTCCGGCGTGCCGATCGAGGACACCGTCGAGGCGTTCCAGAAGGTCGTCGAGCAGGGCAAGGCCCGCTACATCGGCTTCAGCGAGTGGACCCCCGAACAGATCCGGGCCGCGATCGACCTCGCCGGACCCGATCTGTTCGTCTCCTCCCAGCCGCAGTACTCCATGCTCTGGCAGGCCCCCGAGGCCGAGGTGTTCGGCCTGTGCGCCGCCAACGGCATCTCCCAGATCGTCTGGTCCCCCCTCGCCCAGGGCGTCCTGACCGGCAAGTACAAGCCCGGGCAGCCCGTCCCCGAAGGAAGCCGGTTCGCCTCCGCGGACATGGCTGTCTCCCAGGACCTCGTCTACAGCGACGCCATCCTCGAAGCGGTCCAGCGCCTCGTCCCGATCGCGGAGGAGGCGGGGATGAGCATGGCCACCCTGGCGCTCGCGTGGGTCCTGCGCCGCGGCGAGGTCGCCTCCGCGATCACCGGTGCCTCCCGCCCCGACCAGGTCCACGCCAACGCCGCCGCCTCCGGCGTGGAACTGTCCGACGACCTGCTGACCGCCGTCGACGAGGCCCTCGGTGACGTCCCCGTCACCGAACCCACCCTCGCCCCCGGCGCCGAGCCGGGCATCAAGCACCGCTGAACTCGTACGGTCGGCCAGGCGGGTCCGGCGGAAGGCCCAGGGAAACGCCGGTAAACCGGCACCTTGCTCGCCCCCGTCCCAGCCGTCGGCAAGCCGTCGTCGCCGGTCCAACCCACCGACAGCCCACCGTAGTTGGCGTCGGTGTAGGCGCAGAAGCTCCCCTGGTCGCTATCCCGTACGGGAACTCCCGCTGCGGTGCGACTCCCTGCGCCGACCCATCGTCGCCGACGGACCGCGCCGGCATCCGGCGCTCCGTCAGGCACCGTCGTACAAGCGCGGATTCCGCTCTCCTCAGCAGATCGTCCTGGGCGGGGACGGACCGCGGTACGGGCCCCGGGCCACTCCCGTCGCCGCCCTCCGCGCAACCGCCCGCCAGGGTGGTCCCACACACGGACAGGGCCACTGTGGAGACAAACCTCGAAGCTCGCACCGCGGACACCCCCGTCCTTCGCCCGGCCGTACCGCAGCGGGCTCAGCCGTTTCCGACTCCTCGTCGGCTCGCCATCCAGTACAGGGGAGCTCGGGACGGCTGTGATCCTCGCAAGTCACAGGGCGGGTCTGGCAGGCGTTGCGTGATTGACGCCCCCGCGCCACCTGCCTACCGTCGCCCCAACACGTCTGAACAGGCAGGTTGACGATGACAGACTCCTCGGGATCCCCCGACAGCAGATCCACCGCCCGGCAGCTCCAGGTGGAGACCCACGGGCTGGACGTGATCGGCGACGCCGAACGCAAGGGCACCCCGCGGACGCTGTTCTGGCCGTGGTTCGGCGCCAACGTGTCCATTCTCGGCCTGAGTTACGGCTCGTTCGCGCTGGGCTTCGGGATCTCCTTCTGGCAGGCGCTGGTGGCCGGCGTGATCGGGATCGTCTTCTCGTTCCTGCTGTGCGGCTTCGTCGCGGTTGCCGGCAAGCGGGGCTCCGCGCCGACGATGGTGCTCGGCCGCGCCGCCTACGGGGTGCGCGGCAACCGCCTTCCGTCGGTGGTCTCCTGGGTGCTCACCGTCGGCTGGGAGACCGTGCTGTGCTCCCTCGCCACCCTGGCCACCGCGACCGTCTTCGGACGGCTCGGCTGGGGCGGCGGCACCGAGACTCAGGTGATCGCCCTGATCGTGGTCGCGGGGCTCACCGTCGTCGGTGGGGTGATGGGCTTCGACCTGATCATGCGGCTCCAGACCGTGATCACCGTGGTGACGGGCGTACTGACCGTCGTCTACGTCGGGCTGGTCGCCGACCACATCCACTGGAGCACCGTCAGCGCCCTCCCGGCGGGCTCCGGCCAGGAGTTCATCGGCGCGCTGGTCTTCATGATGACCGGCTTCGGTCTCGGCTGGGTCAACGCCGCCGCCGACTACTCCCGCTATCTGCCCCGCACTTCGTCGAGCCGGGGCGTGGTCGGCTGGACCACCTTCGGCGCCTCCGTGGCCCCGCTGCTCCTGCTGGTCTTCGGACTGCTGCTGGCCGGCTCGTCCACCACGCTCAACCAGGCCGTCGCCGCCGACCCGATCGGCGCGCTCACCACCATCCTGCCCACCTGGTTCCTGGTGCCCTTCGCCGTCGTCGCGGTTCTCGGCCTGGTCGGCGGCGCGGTCCTCGACATCTACTCCTCGGGTCTCGCCCTGCTCTCGGCGGGCCTCAGCATCCCGCGCCCGCTGGCGGCACTCGTCGACGGCGTCCTGATGATCGCGGGCTCCCTTTACATCGTGTTCTTCGCCGACGACTTCCTCGGCCAGTTCATGGGCTTCCTCACCACCCTCGGCGTCCCCATCGCCGCCTGGTGCGGCATCATGCTCGCCGACCTCTCCCTACGCCGCCGGGACTACGACGAGGCCGACCTCTACCGGCCGAGCGGCCGCTACGGCGACGTGCCGCCCACCCCGCTGATCCTGACGGTTCTCGCCACCGCCCTCGGCTGGGGTCTGGTCACCAACTCGGCCGCCAGCTGGCTGGACTGGCAGGGCTATCTCCTCGACCCCTTCGGCCTCGGCGGCAAGTCCGGCGCCTGGGCCTACGCCAACCTCGGGGTGCTGGCCGCCCTGGCGCTCGGCTTCCTCGGCACACTGGCCTTCGGCCGGGGGCGGGTCCGCGCGCAGGAGGGCGTCGTATGACGACCGGGCTGCTCGCCGTCATCGACATGCAGCGCGTCTTCGCCGAACCCGGCAGTCCCTGGGCCACCCCGCGTTTCGCCGAGGCGGCGGCAGGCGTACGGCGGCTGCTGCCGGCCTTCGCCGAACGGGTCACGTTCACCCGCTTCGTCGCCCCCGGCGAACCCACCGGCGCCTGGCGGGCCTACTACGCGCAGTGGCCCTTCGCCCTCCAGCCACCGGACGCCCCGCTGTGGCGGCTCACCGACGAGTTCGCCGACCGGGCACCGCACATCATGGACGCCACCACCTTCGGCAAGTGGACCCCCGAACTCGCCGAGCGTGTCGGCCCCGAGGCCCGCCTGGTCCTGGCCGGTGTCAGCACCGACTGCTGCGTCCTGTCCACGGCCCTCGCCGCCGCCGACGCGGGCGTCGAGACCCTGGTGGTGTCCGACGCCTGCGCCGGGGCCGACGACGACTCCCATGCCAAGGCGCTGGACGTGATGGAGCTGTACGGGCCGTTGATCCAGGTCGTCACCGTGGATCAACTGATCGGAACCTGACGTCACTTGGCGATATCCGGACGGTACCGGGCAGCGCTCGGCCGTGTTGAATCGCTCGTAGCGCATCACGAACGGACGGCTCCCACACGCCAGGAGGCATCGTGACCGCCGCACCCGAGACCGGCCTCACCGAGCGGGAGATCATCGAACGGGCCGCGGCCCTCAGGCCCGCGCTGCTCGCACGCCAGGCGGAGACCGAACGGCTCACGCACTACCCCGAAGACACCCACGACGACTTCCTGAGGGCCGGCTTCTACCGGATCCTGCAGCCGCGCCGCTACGGCGGCCACGAGTTCGGCCTGCCCGTGTTCTACCGTGTGGTCGTCGAGATCGCCCGCGGCTGCCCCTCCACCGGCTGGGCCCTGTCCCTGACCGCCGCCCATGTCCTCCAGGCCTGCACGGTCTTCGACGAGAAGGCCCAGGACGAACTCTTCGGCACCGATGGCGACTTCCGGGCCGCCTCCACCGTCGCGCCGGTGGGCATCGCCCACCCCGACGGCCTCGATCACGTGATCCTCGACGGCACCTGGCCCTACTCCTCGGGCGCCCCCTACTCCACGCACTACCTCGGCCAGACCCTGCGCCCGGGCAGCCCACCTGGCCCACCCGTGCTGTTCGTCGCCCCGCGCTCGGCGTGGACGGTCCTCGACGACTGGCGGGGCGCCCTCGGCCTGCGCGGCACCGGATCCAACAGCATCCGCATGGAGCAGGCGCGTATCCCCGCGCACTTCACACGCGAGACGAGCCTGCTGGACCTGCCGGTGCAGGGCGGCAGCGTCGGCTCCAAGCTGCACGGCAACCCGATGTACGCGGGACGCGCGCCCAGCTTCTTCCACGGCGAGCTGGCCGCCGTCATGATCGGCACCGCGTACGCCGCCGCCGACGAGTACGCCCGGATCGTCGCCGCCCGCCCCCTGCTCCTGGAGCCCGACCGCACTCGTGCCGACCTGCACGACTACCAGCGACACCTCGGCGAGGCCCTCGGCGTGATCCACCTGGCCGAGGCGGCTCTCAGGCAGACCGCCGAGGACTGGATGGAGACCTGCCGCCGCAACGTCAGCGGTGAGGCACCCTTCACCGTGGTCGAGGACAACCGGCTCGCGCTCACGTTCCTGAACGCGGGGCGTATGGCCTGGGACGTCCTCCAGGGCATCCTGTTCCGCACGGCGGGCTCCCGCCACGCGCGCGACGGCGAACGGATGCAGCGCTACTTCCGGGACGCGGCCACGTACTGGACCCATGTGGGACCCAGCATGTACGAGCCTCTCCTGCGGCGGGTCGGATGCGACGCCCTCGGTCTGCCGTCGGAGCACATCGCGCTGATTCCCTGACGTCCCGAACGCATGCTCTGGGCACGCTCGGGTACGCGAGCAGCACCGCGCCCCGGGCGATCATGTCTGCGGGCGGGGCCGCACGACCGCCGCTACCAGGGGATCTGCCATGGACACACCCGCCAATGACAACACCGTCACACCGGCTCAGCGGGCGCTGGACGCGCTGACGCAGAACACCGAGGACGCGACGGCGCTGGACACGCTCGCCACCAGTGACGTGCTCATTCCGGTGCCCGACGACGCCGCGGACGAGGACACCACCGTGGCGCTGCCCGTGCTGGAACAGCAGGACGGCGCTCCCGTGGTGCCCGTGTTCACCTCGGAGACGGAGATGGCCGAACTGCTTCCGTTCGTGTCCCGCTACCGTCTGGTGCCGCTGGGCGCGCTCGCAGCGCAGTGGCCGGACGGCGATCTGTCGCTCTCGATCGACGCCAGCTCCACGCACCCGCTGACGCTCACGTCCGAGGGCGTGCGCACACTGCTGGCTCGGCCCTAGGGCTGATCACACAGTGAGGCCCGGCCACCACATGCGACGGAGGGGGAGCGGCCGGGCCCACTACGGGGTGCGAACCTGCTCCCGCCACCGCACCCCGGTTCTCGCATGCGGAAACAGAGATGAGCGGCGCCGACCCTGCTCATCCCCGGCGCGCTGTGCGATCGCCGTGACCCGACCATAGGCCCGATCCGGCAGGCCGTCGCTCCGGAATGCGTGGCGCATGTCCGCAAAGCGCGGCGGATCGGCGGGCGTAGCGGCTCACGCGGCGCGCAGTGTCTGCGAGGGTGACTCCCCGTAGCGCTCCCGGTATCGCCGCGCGAAGCGGCCCAGATGGACGAACCCCCACGCGTGAGCCACTGCCGTCACGGTCGTCGTGCCCGGTGCCGCCGCCCGCAGCTGCCGGTGCACACGCTGGAGCCGCACCTCATGGACGTATGCCATGGGCGACATGCCGACATTGCTGCGGAAAGCTTCCTGCAGTGTGCGCAGACTGACCTGGGCGATGGCCCCGAGCCGGTTCGCGTCGTACGGCTCGGCGGGCAGCTCCTGTACGGCGTCCATGACCCGCTTCACCGACGCCGGACGCATCGGTGGGGGAGGGGCCTCCAACGCGTCGCGGAAGGCGTGGTCGGTGGCCAGCAGCATCCCCTCCAGGAGGGTCTGTTCGAGACGGCCGCGGATCATCGGATGGCTCAGCAGTCCGAGCGGGACGTTCCGCTCGAGCAGGTTCCACATCGCCAGACGCATCCAGCTCTGGCCCGGCCCCCGCGAGACGTCCATGTACGGCCCGAAGCGCGGCGGGCGCCGCACCGACCGGCCCAGCAGCACCTCCAGCTGCCTGAGCACGGCCGCCTTGTCGATCTTGACGGTGAGTGCCTGGCAGTCGGCGGACCAGGCGTCGACGTGGATGTCCCGCGCCGGATCGAAGACCAGCGCCCGCCGCTCGGTCGCGAAACCCGTGACCCCGTGCCCCTCCTGGACGCTGAAGCAGCCGCCGAAGGGCACGGCGACGTGGTACACGCCCGGCTCGCCGAAACTCATCCGCATCTCGGTGCCGAAGCGGACGTCGCCCACAGTCAGCGCGCCGAGGTCGACGACACTGAGCCTGGTCTCGAACTCCGTGGCCTGGCCGACGACTTCGAGACGCAGGTCGTAGTAGTGGGCCGCGATCGCGTCGTGCGCCTCCTCCAGGGAGTTCGTCGTGTAGCTGTGGAACTTGGCGGCCCGGTCCTCTCCCACGGCCAAGGCGTCGTCACCCCTTCCCCGCTAGGCGTCTGCCTTTCAGAATGACCCGCGGACGAGCGGTCATGCCGGTCAGGAGCGGACGCGGGTTTCACAGCGCCTTTCCGGGGTTGAGAATGCCCCGCGGATCGAACACCTCCTTGATCCGGCGCTGCAACGCGTGTGCGGCGGGCCCGAGTTCCTCGGCCACCCACTGCCGCTTGAGCACCCCCACCCCGTGTTCGCCGGTGAGCGTGCCCCCGAGCCTGAGCGCCAGCGCGAAGATCTCTCCGGCCGCCTCCCACACGGCTTCCGGCAGCCGGTCCAGGTCGGGGTCGACGACGATGATCGGGTGCAGGTTCCCGTCCGCCGCGTGCGCGATGGTGAACACGGGAACGTCGTGCCGGGCCGAGATCGCCCGGATCTCCCGCACGGCCCGAGCGAGCCGGGAGCGCGGCACCGCGATGTCCTCGATCAGCGGTCGGCCCAGCCGCTCCAGCGCGGGCAGCGCCAGCCGGCGGGCCGCCAGCAGCGCCTCTGCCTCGGCGGGATCCTCCGTCGTCTCCACCGTCGAGGCCAGGGGTCCGAGCAGCCGGGCGACGGCTGCCGCCTCGGCCGCCGCACCCGCCCCGTCGCACTGCACCACCAGCAGCGCGGCCCCCCGCTCCCGCAGCGCCGGGTCGATGGCGTGCAGCACGGGCCCGTCGACGAGCTCCGCCAGCGCGGGCTCGACGCCGGCCCGGGCGATCGCGTACGACGCCTCGGCCGCCGCCTCGAAGGACGGGAAGTACGCGGCGAGGGTGGCCGTCGCCACGGGAACCGGCCTGAGTCGAAGCGTCGCCGAGGTGATCACCGCGAGGGTGCCCTCCGAGCCGGTCAGCAGCGCGGTGAGGTCATAGCCGGTGACCCCCTTGACCGTACGACGGCCGGTGCCGATCACCGTCCCGTCGGCCAGGACGGCCTCCAGACCGAGCACGCTGTCCCGGGTCACCCCGTACTTCGCGCACCGCAGGCCGCCCGCGTTGGTCGCGATGTTCCCGCCGATCGTCGACAGGGCCGCACTCGCCGGATCGGGCGCGTACCGCAGTCCGTGCGCGCCCGCCGCCCGGTCCAACTCGGCGGTGATGACGCCTGGTTCGACGACGGTGAGCTGGTCGTCGGCCGAGAGCTCGCGGATGCGGTTCATCCCGGAAAGGTCCAGCACCAGGGCGCCCTCGTCCGCCGTCGCCCCGCCCGACAGGCCGGTGCCCGCGCCGCGGGGGACGACCGGGACGCGCAGCTCGTGGGCGTGCCGCAGCGTGACGGTCACGTCCTCCGTGCGCCGGGCATGCACCACGGCCAGCGGCTCGCCAGCGGGCCGGGTGCCCGAGCGGTCGGTGGCGTGGGCGGCGAGCACGCCAGGGTCCGTGCTCAGCCTGTCGGGCGGCAGATCGCGGGCCAGCAGCCCCAGGAAGCGCGCCGACACGGTGGTGTCCTGCGTTGCCGTCATGGGTTCAGCGCCTTCGTTCCGATCGCGAGCAGGGAGATGTCCTCCTGGGGCGCGTGCACCGGCGCGCACTGGATGTCCCGGAAGTGCCGTTCCAGAGGATTGCCACGGGACAGCCCCGGATTACCCAGCAGCCGTACCGCCAGCTCCACGGCCCGCACACCGTGCCGGTCCGCCAACACGCGGGCACCCAGGGCCTGTTCCGGCGGATACGACCTGTCGCCGGTGTCCAGTTTCGCGGCACCGTCGAACACCAGTTGCTCGGCGGCGGCCAGCAGCACCTCGATCTCCCCGGCCGTACGGCGGAAGCGTTCCGTACGGGCCACCGGGTGACCGAGGTTGGCGGGCACGCGCGCGTGGGCGAAGGTGTGGAAGAACGCCTGGGCGGCCCGGGCGACCCCCAAGTAGAGGGCGGCGAGGGGGAGGTGGAGGGCGGCACCGGCCCGGTTGTCCTGCTCGGCGGCAGGACCGTGCGGCGCGAGCCCGATCACCTGCCCGTGCGGCACCTCCACGTCCCGGAAGGTCACGTCGTGGCTGCCGCTGGCCCGCAGCCCCAACTGGTCCCAGCGGCCGGTGATCTCGATTCCGGGCGAGTCGCCGGACACCGGAAAGGTGCCCACGCGCGGCTCGTCCTCGTCGGTGGTCGCCCACACCAGGAACCAGTCGAGCCCCTCGGCCCCCGTCACGAACCGCTTGGTGCCACTGATCGCCCATCCGTGCGCCGTACGCCTGGCGCGGGTCGCGGGCAGCCCGCCCCGCGCGGGGGACCCCAGATCGGGCTCCACGCGCGCGTGGTTGAGCAGCACGGGACGCTCGAAGGACTCCTTCACCACGCGCGCGTACAACTCCTCGGGCCAGTGCGGCTGTACGGCCTGACGGGCGTGGTTGGTGAGCGTCATCGCCGCGATCAGGGCGACGGACGGGTCGGCCCGGCCCAGGGAGTGCAGGATGCGGGCGCTCTCCTCGACCCCCGCGCCCCCGCCGCCGTACTGCTCGCCGATGGTGGCGGTGAGCAGGCCCGCTTCGTGGGCGATGCGCAGGGACTCGGCCGGAAAGGCGGCCGTGCGGTCGTACTCCGCGGCCAGTTCCGCGATGCGCCCGGTCACAGGGCCTTCTCGAGATCGGCGTTGAGCTCGGTCGTCCAGAACGTCTTCACGTCCAAGTGCTCCTTCAGCGCTCCGAGTTCGGTGAACACGTCCGCGACCTTCTGCTGCGAGGCGATGGTGTCGTCGCCCACCGGCCGGGCCTGCGTGGGGCGTTGCGCCTGAGCGTCCGTGAGGTCCTTCCTGGCCTGGGCGAGGGGCTGGTGGGTGGCGTCGGCGGTGACCTGGGCGAAGCCGTCGAGGTGGCCGTCGCGGACGTAGGCGTACGCCTTGGTGATCCGGGCGATCAGGTCGGCCGCGGCGGCCTTCTGCCGGGGACTGCTCAGCACGCTGTCCCGCGCCGACCAGAGGAAGTTGCCGGACAGGATGTCCTTGCCGGAGCCGACCGTCGTGGCGCCCTGCTGGTGGGCGGTGATGATCGAGGTGCCGTAGGAGGCGAAGGCGTCGATGCCGCCGCCGTTGAGGGCGGCGAGTCCGTCGTTGGGGAGCAGGGGTTTGGCGTCGACGTCGGACCACTTCAGGCCCGCCTGCTTGAGCAGCTCGTAGAGGAAGTAGTGGGCGGTGGTGTTCTGGACGTAGCCGATTTTCTTGCCCTTGAGGCCGGCGATGCCGGTCACCTTCGAGCCCTTGGGCACGACGACCTCCTGGTTCAGGGTCGCGCCTTTCTGCACGGCGACGACCTTGAAGTTCGCGCTGCCGTCGGCGGCGGCGAAGATCGGCGGGATCTCGCTGGAGGAGGCGAGGTCGAGGGCGCCGGCACGGATGGCCTGGAGCTGCTGGTCACCGCCCTGGAAGAGGCTCCACTTGATCGTGTACGGGGTGTCGTCGAGACCCGCGTATTTCAGGACGGCCTCCTCGGCCTTCCAGCCGGTGGCGCCGACGGTGAGGGTGACGGTGGAGGACTCCGCCTGCGCGTCGGTCCCGCAGGCCGTGGCGAACGGCAGGAGCACGGCGAGGGCGGCGGCGGACGTGCGCAGGGAACGTCGGAACAACACGGGGTCTCCATCAGGCGGCTTGGCCGGTGGCGGCGCGGTGGGCGAGTTCCTGCCGCACGAGCGGCAGGACGTGACGGGCGTAGTCGATGGCGTCGTTGAGCGGGTCGTAACCTCGGATCGACAGCAGGTCGCAGCCGATGTCGACGTAGTCGAGCAGGGCCTGCGCCACGGTCTCCGGAGAGCCGACCAGGGCGGTGGACGCCCCGGCCGCGTTGGTGGCGACCGCCGGGGCGGTCCACAGGCAGCGGTCGTGGACCTCGCCCCGCTCGGCGATGTCGAGGAGGCGCTGGGAGCCGACGTTGGCCGGGCGCCCGGTGGTGCGGTAGTGCCGCAGCAACTCGGTGTTGCGTGCCTGGTCCTTGAGGACGCCGAGCGTGCGGTGCGCCTTCTCCCAGGCCAGTTCGTCGGTGGGCGCGATGATCGGGCGGAACGACACCCAGATACGGGGGTGGGGACGGCCTGCGGCATCGGCGACCGCGTTCACGGCGGCGATCTGTTCGCCGGTCTCCTTCAGCGGCTCGCCCCACAGGCCGAAGATGTCGCCCTGCTGTCCGCCGACCCGGTACGCGTCGGGCGAGGACCCGCCGACGGAGATCGGGATCAGCCCGTTCACCGGCTTCACGTCCGAGTAGTAGCCCTCGAACCGGAAGTGCCTGCCCTCGTGCGAGACCGGACCGTCGGCCTGCCACACCTTCCTCAGGATCTGGATGTACTCGTCCGAACGCTCGTACCGCTCGGCCTTGTTGAGATAGTCGCCCTCCCTGCGCTGTTCCTCGTCGCTGCCGCCGGAGATGATGTGGACGCTCAGCCGCCCGTCGCTGATCCGGTCCAGAGTGGCGAGGGCGCGGGACGCGTGCGTGGGAAAGATGACGCCCGGCCGGTGCGCCAGGATCGGGCGGATGCGTTCGGTGTGGGTCGCGACGAACTGGGCGACCTGGAAGGCGTCCGGCGACGCCGAGAGTGATAGGCGACCAGGGTGTGGTCGAAGCCGCCGTCGTCCAGGGCGCGGGCGTACCTGCGCAGGTGGTCGCGGTCGAAGCCGGTGCGGCTCGCGGCGGCGGGACCGGAGGCCCCGGAGTCGGTGTGGACGGCACTGATGAACTCGACAGGCATGAGGGCTCCTAGTTGAGAAGAGACGTGTCGGCCGACTTCGCCACGTCCACGTTCGGCTCCAGAACGCCGATGCCGTTCATCAGGTCGGCCACGTCCTGGACGGTCTTGTTCACGTCGTCGGTGATCGGCAGGACCTTGCCGTACGCCGCCGAGGCCAGCGTCCTCGCGACGGAGGCGTCGGCGCCGTTGCGCGCCTCGATGGCCTTGGCGTAGGCGTCCTGGTGGGTGCTGGTCCATTCCAGGGCGGTACCGAGCCGCCTGAGGAAGTCGGCGAGCGCGGCCTTCTTCGAAGGGTCGGCGAGGGCCTGGTCGGAGGCGCCGACGAAGCCGTAACCGCTGACCCGGCCGTCGGCGCCGTCCACGAGCAGCTTGCCGCCCTGCTCCAGGCCGACGGCCTGGTAGACGCCGAAGGTCGCCCAGGCCTTGATCTTCCCGGAGGCGAAGGCGGCCTGCGCGTCGGTCGGCAGCAGGTACTGCACCTTCACGTCCGAGTAGCTGAGCCCGTTCTGCTCGAGCACATTGGCCAGCAGGTACTCGGCGATGCTGCCCTTTGCCGAGGACACCACGACCTTCTGACCCTTGAGGTCCTTGACGCTGTCGATGCCGGAGCCCTTGCCCACCACGATGCCGACATGCCGGCCGTCGTTCTTCAGGGCGGCCACGTTCTTGAACTTCACCCCACCGCTGAGCGCCTGGAGGGCGGGGAGATCCGCGGAGTACGTCGTGTCGGCAGCGCCCGCCTGCACGGCCTGGTAGAGCGGGGCGGCGCCCTCGAACTCGGCCCACTTCACCTTGTACTTGGCGCCCTTGAGGGCATCGGAGGCGGCGACGATGGTCTGGAGGGTCTTGGCCTGGTCGCCGATGACGAGGGTGCCGTCCTTCGACGAGGCGTCCGCCGAGGAGTCCGCGCCGCAGCCGGTCAGCGCCAGCAGGGCGGAGAAACTCAGTGCGGCGGCCGCGATTCTGCGGATCACGAGGAGGTTCCTTCCAACGTACGGGTCACGCCGAGCCAGTTCAGGAGGCGGGCGCGCAGGGTGACGAACTCGGGGGCGGTCAGGTCACGGGGGCGGGGCAGGTCGACGGTGAGCTCGTGGGCGATGCGGCCCTCGTCCATCACCAGCACCCGGTCGGCGAGCAGCAGTGCCTCCTCCACGTCATGGGTGACCAGGAGGATCGCGCAGCCGTGCCGCTGCCACAGCTCGGCCACCAGCTGCTGCACCCGGCCCCGGGTGAGGGCGTCGAGGGCGCCGAACGGCTCGTCCAGGAGCAGCAGTTCCGGCTCGCGGACCAGAGCGCGAGCCAGGGAGACGCGCTGGGCCTGGCCCCCGGAGAGCGTTTTGGGCCACACGGAGGCCCGGTCGGCGATGCCGACCTCGGCGAGGGCCCGCTCGGCCAGGGCACGGTCCGGACGCCCCGGCAGCCCGAGGACGACGTTGCGCCACACCTTCAGCCACGGCAGCAGCCTCGGCGACTGGAAGGCGGCACTGCGGCGGGCGGGCACGGTGACCTCGCCGCCGATCTCCTCGTCGAGCCCGGCGAGGATCCTGAGCAGCGTCGACTTTCCGCACCCGCTGTGGCCGAGCAGGGCCACGAACTCGCCGTCCCGGATGTCGAGATCGAGTGCGTGCAGCACGGTGTTGCCGTCGAAGGCCCGCGAAAGCCCCCGTATCTCCACACTGTCGGCCATGTCTACGCCTCACCCTCGAAGTTGGCCCGCCAGGTCAGCAGGCGGCGCGAAAGGATCCGTACGGCGAAGTCGCAGGCGAGTCCGAGCAGCGCGTACACGACGAGGCAGAGCACGATGACGTCCGTACGGAAGTACTGCTGGGCGTTGCTCATCAGATAGCCGAGCCCCGCGTCCGCGTTGATCTGCTCGGCGAAGACCAGCGCCAGCCAGGCGGTGGACAGCGCGTACCGGAGCCCCACGAGGGCGCCGGGCAGCGCGCTCGGCAGGATCACGTACCTGATCAGACCAAGCCTGCCGAGCCCCATCATCCGTGCGGCCTCGACGAGTTGGGAGTCGGTGGAGCGGATGCCGCCGTAGATGTTGAAGTACAGCGGATACGTCACGCCGAGCGCGACGAGGGCGATCTTCGGCGTCTCCTCGATACCGAACCACACGATGAACAGCGGGATCAGACCCACCCACGGGATCGCCCGGAACATGCCCATCGAGGAGTCGATGACGTCCTCGCCGAGCCGGAACAGCCCGGCGAGCAGGGACAGGCTCAGCGCGATCGTCGCACCGATGAGGAAGCCGGTCGCCGCGCGGCGGCCCGACGCGGCTATGGCGCTGGGGAGTTCGCCGTTCCTGGTCAGCTCCACAGCCTGGTTCAGCACGTCGACCGGCGAGGCCAGGACGGACTCCGGGAGGACCCCGGTGGCCGAGGTGAGGAACCAGAGCAGGACAAGACCCACGGGGCCCGCGGCCCTCCGCACGGAACGGGGGATCGTGACACGGCCGCCCGTCTTCGTGGTCCCGCGGATGGTGATCCGGGCGGGCTTGTCCAAGGTGGTCGGCAGTGCCGGCGAATGTGTCGTCATGGCCGGCCTCCCTTCGTGGCCGGACGGTCCGGGTCGGCGGACCACGCGGACCAGGAACCGGGGAAGAGGACCGCCTCGAACCCGGCGATCTCCAGTGCGGCGATCTGATGGGCGGCGGTGACGCCCGAGCCGCAGTACACGCCGATCCGGTCCGCCGTACCGGCACCCAGCTCCTCGAACCGCTTCCGGAGCTCCTCGGCCGGCAGGAAGGTGCCGTCCGCGGCGAGGTTCTCCCCGGTCGGCGCGGACACGGCGCCCGGGATGTGACCCGCGCGCGGGTCGACCGGCTCCACCTCTCCGCGGTACCGCTCGCCCGCCCGTGCGTCCAGGAGGAGCCCGGACAAGGGGAGTTCGGCGGCTTCGTCCGCGTCGAGAACGGGGAGCGCGCCCGCTCGCAGGACGACGTCACCCGGCGACGGATCCGCCGGAAGCCCTGACTCCAGGGGCAGTCCGGCGGCCCGCCAGGCGCTGAGTGCCCCGTCGAGCAGCGTCACCCGGTCGAGCCCCGCGTGCCGCAGGAGCCACCAGGCGCGGGCGGCGGCCGTGTTGCCCAAGTCGTCGTAGACGACGACCGGTCGGTCCTCCCGGACGCCCCATCCACGCGCCGCCTCCTGAAGGTCCCCGAGCGCGGGCAGCGGATGCCGGCCGCCCTCGGGGCTCGGGGCGGAGGCGAGTTCCGTGTCCAGGTCGACGTAGACGGCGCCCGGGATGTGTCCCTCGGCGTAGTGCTCGCGTCCGTGCGGATCGCCGAGCGCCCAGCGCACGTCCAGCAGGGTCGGGGGAGTGGCGGAGGCGAGCTGCTCGCGGAGCTCCGCGACGGTGGTCGTGACGGTCATGCCCGCTCCTCGGCGATCGGCGGAAGTTCGGGAGACAGGCGCAGCCGCTCCAGGAAGAGGACGACCGTGGCGGCGGCGGTGCGGTGCAGGGCGTCGTTGAGGACGTCGTGCCGGCCACCGTTGAACAGGACCGTCCGGACACCCGCGTACGCGGCGAGGGCCTCGTCGACCGGGCTCACCGTGTCGTCCTTGCCGTGCAGCGCCAGGACGGGGATCTGAACGCGGTCGAGGTGGAGTTCGGGCAGTTCGGGGGCCGAGTCGAGGGCGCCCCGCCGGAAGTGCGGGTCGTTCGCGAGGCGCCCCTGGTGGGTGGGGCAGCCGGTACGGACCTCGAGCTCGGCCTCCCAGCTCCCTGCCGTCCAGGGGGAGGTGGGCAGACCGACGAGGATCAGGGCGTCGGCGCCGGGCGTCCGCTCGGCGGCCAACCGGGCGGCGTACAGCGCGCCGGTGTCGGAGCCGACCAGTACCTTCGGGCCGGGCAGCGACTCGTCGGCGAGGAGCTTGGCCGCCTCGTCGAGCACGGCCGGATCGGCGGACGCGTCACCGAGGGCGCGGACCCGGTAGGCGTCGAAGGCGAGCCGGCGGCCGAAACGCTCGTACACACCGCCGTGTTCGCCACGGCCGGCCAGCACGATCAGGGTGCCGCGCGCCGCGAGACCTTCGGGTTCGTCCCAGGAGAAGGGTGAGGGCATGAGGGGGTCAGCTCCCGTTTCAGGGCAGGGGGCATCCGTACGGAAAGGAGCAGCCGGAGACGGCTGTCACGTGTCAGCGTGAGGAGAGAGCGGTCGACTCGGACCGCGAGGAGGGGTTGCGGAAGATCAGCGACAGCGCGCGCTGCACGCCACGCCGAAGTCGATGACTCGGCGCTGCGTCAGAAGGGCAGCGGTAGCGGTCGCGTGCAACATGCGTTCATCATGACCGGCCGTGACGCACCGCGTCCAACGACGATTCCGCATCGAAACCGATCAGGGATCGCGATCGATGGCGCCGAGCGGCTAGGGTCGCGGCATGCCCCAACCCGTCCTGGACATCGTGGCCCTGCGCAGCCTGACCGCGATAGCCGACTGTGGCGGCTTCCACCGCGCCGCCCTGGCCCTGACCCTGAGCCAGTCCGCCGTCAGCCAGCACGTGCGCAAACTGGAGAAAATCCTGGGGCGGCCCGTCGTGGAGCGCGAGGGACGCGGCACCCGTTTCACCGCCGAGGGGCGCCTGCTGCTCGAACAGGCCCGTCGGATCATCGCCGTCCACGACGAGGCCGTACGCACACTCCTCGGTGCCGACGGCGACACGGTCACGATCGGTTCCACCGAGCACGCCGCCGACCAGTTCCTGCCCCGGCTGACCGCCGCTGTCGAGGCGGTACGGCCCGGCTGCCGGGTCCGCTTCCGCATCGACCGCTCCGCACGGCTCGTGGAGGCCGTGGAGCGCGGAAGCGTGGATGTCGCGGTGTACGTCACCGAGGCCGCCGCGACCGAGGGCACCCGCGTCGGCGGACTACCGCTGACCTGGCACGCCGTGCCCGGCTGGGAGCCGCCGCGGGCGCCCGCTCCGGTGCCGCTGGTGGCCATCGAGGACCCGTGCGCGATCCGCCGCCGGGCCATCGCGACCCTGGCCGCGCGAGGAGTGCCCGCCACCGTCGTCGGGGACGCCGGCTATCTGGCGGGCGTCCTGGACATCGCCCGTACGGGGCAGGGAGTGGCGCTGCTGGCGGCGGTCGGCCCCGCCCCCGACGGGCTGACTCCCTACGAGGGTCTGCCCGAGGTCACCCCGATCCCCATGAGCGCGCTCGCCCGCCCGGGCGCGGACCCGGCAACCGTCGAGGCGGCCTTCGCCGCCGTACGGGAGTTGCTGGCGTAGGGTGCGTTTCCCGCGCCCCGCCGGTCAGTTGCCCTGATCGACCGGCGCCGCCCCCGGGGGGCGGAGGGCGTCGACGACGGGTGCCCAGGCCAGCTCGCCGAGCGAGGCATCGGCGCGGGGTGTCCCCCCGTAGCGGAATGTCGGCGAGGGCTCGGCGGGACCTTCGCCGGGGAAACGCGGGCGGTGCCCTGCGTCGTCGTGCGTGAGCAGATGGACGGAGCCTCCGGCCGCGCGGCGTCGTGCGGCCAGTTGTTCGGCATACCGCAGGGAGGGCCACATGGCGTCATCACCACCGGCGATGAGCAGCACGTCGGCGCGCGCCCGCTCGACCGGAATCGCGGCGGCGTCCAGGTGCGCGGCGAAGGTCCGCTCGCTGAGGTCGTACCACCCGCTGATGGCCACCGGGCCGTCGGCCCGCTCCGCCGGGCGCCAGGAGTCGTCCATGGGCACGAAAGGCAGCGGCTGCCCCCGCCAGGTCCAGGAGGAGCGATACGGATGCCGGCGACCGTCAAGACCGGGTCCGACGTTGCACCAGACCAGGGCGGTCGGCGACACGGCGACCACCACGTCCACGAGCGGCTCGTGCACCGCCGTGAGCAGCGCGGCCTCGGCGCCCTTGGACACGCCGAGTACGCCGACGCGCTCCACTCCGCGAGACCGCAGCAGATCCACTCCCGCGACGAATGTCTCCAGGGGGATCTCGCAGATCCCGGCCGACTGGCCGGGTCCGCCGAACCAGCGTATGGCCAGAGCGACAAGGCCCTGCTGAGCCAGAAGCCGCGCTCGCCGCCGGTCGACACGACCACTCGACCCCGCCAGGACCAGGACCCCGGCGCCGCTGCCCGCGGCCGGCTCCAGCAGGACCCCTTCCCAGGGAGCCGTCACCTGGTGCTCGGTGATCTGCGATGCGCTCTCTCCGTCACGCATGCGCGAGGCCCGCGTCTTCGGTCACCATGCAGGCGTCCCTAGCCGTCGAGCATCTTCGCCAGCACTTCGCGCTGCAGTGGCAGCACCTCGGCGTGCAGGTCACGGCCCTTGCGGGTGAGGGACACCCACACACCCCGCCGGTCCTCCACGCACATGGACCGCTCCACCAGGCCGTCCTTCTCCAGGCGGCCGATCAGCCGGGACAGCGCGCTCTGGCTCAGATGCACCCGCCCGACGAGGTTCTGCACCCTGCACTGGTCGCCCTCCCGGGGCGACTCGGTGGCGAGGATGTCGAGCACCTCGAAATCGCTCGCTCCCAGCCCGTGCGGGTGCAGCACGCGGTCGATCTCGCACATCGTGCGCGCGTGCACCGCCAGGATGTCCCGCCACCGTTCCTCGAGGCCGGTCGAGACCGTGTTCACCGCCATACATGCACGGTAACACCGATGGGTCCGATTGTTGTATGTGCAACTAGTGCATGCGCAAACAAACGGTTCAGGTCTGCGGATCCTGGGTGATCCCGACCAGGTTGCCGTCCGCGTCCTTGACGAAGGCGATCAGCTTGCCGCCGCCGACGTCCTGGACGTCCTGGAGCGTCTCGGCACCGGCTGCCACCAGCGCCGCGAGCGTCGCCCGGATGTCGTCGACGTGCCAGTACGGCACCGGGCCGGTCATGCCCCGGGCGTGCCCGTTCGGGTCGAGGCCGACGTCCTGTCCCGCGTCCTTGAAACCGACGTAATACGGCTCATCCGCATACGGCTCCACCCCCAGCAGCGCGCTGAACAGGGCCTTCGCCGCGGTCAGGTCCTTGACGGGGTAGATGATCGTCTTGAGGCCGGCGGTCATGGTGTGCTCCTTCGTGAGGTCGTCCCGACGGTCCGTGTCGGTGGTTTCACGCTAGGCGGGGGGAGGGCGGGCGCGCTTCTCCGATCCTGATCGGTCACCGCCCGCCGGAAACGAAGGCGCCGGGTCAGGTCGTCGTGAGCGCGTTCCGGCACGCACTCGCCAGGTCGGGCCGGCCTTCTCTTGTACGGCGCGCTCGGCGCTGCCGCCTGGGGCGTGGACGGCGGCTGCGGCGGAGGAGGTTGTGGCGGAGGAGGCTGTGGCGTGGACGAACTCACCGAGCCCGACCTGGCTGCCGGGTTTCTCACGCCCAGCGGATGTGTGTCTCCTCGTCGGCTGGGGCTGAGACACGCTCGTCGTCGACTCAGGCAAGCTGGCCCGACCGCGCGATCGTCCACGCGCGTGCCGATCCGGTCGCCCCGTCGCGGACCGCCCGCTCCTGCCGGCGGCCGCTGCTCGACGTGGGACGGAGGAGGGCCGACGAGTGCATCGCCGAGCAGCCCGAACGCACCGAGCACAACCGGCTGTCGGCGGCCTTGCCGTTCGTAACGCCGGCCAACCGGCCCGTCCCGAAGCCCTGCCTCAGGTCGACTCGCGGCGGACCAGCTCCGTGGGCAGGATCACCGCTGCCGGATCCTCTCCACCCAGCTGGGCCAGCAGCACCCGCACCATCTCGGCGCTGATGCGGTCGTAGGGCTGGCGGATCGTGGTGAGCGGAGGGGTGGCCTCGGTCGCGGCGATGGAGTCGTCGAAGCCGCCGACGGCCACGTCCTCGGGGATCCGTCGGCCCGCTCGGCGCAGTGCCGTCAGGGCGCCCAGCGCCATCAGGTCGGAGGCGACGAACACGGCGTCCAGGTCCGGAGCCTGCGCCAGCAGCCGTTCGGTGCCCGCCTCTCCGGCGGCCCGGCTGTAGTCGCCGGAGACGACGAGCCGCTCGTCGATCCCGACGCCCGCCTCCGCCAGCACCTCCTTGTAGCCGGCGAGACGGTCGACACCGCCCGGTGAGTCCAGCGGGCCGGTCACGATGCCGATCCGGCGGCGGCCCAGGGACAGCAGATGGCGGACCATGTCACGGGCGCCGTCGCGGTCGTCCGCGGCCACGTAGCTCACCTTGGAGCCGGACCTCATGGGCTTGCCGCACTGCACGACGGGCACGCCTGCCTTGTGCAGTTCCTCGGCCACCGGGTCGGCGGAGTGGCTGGTGACCAGCAGCACGCCGTCGAGGTGACCCGCCGTGATGAACCGCTTGATCCGGCGCCGCTCGTCCTCGGTGCCCGCCAGCATCAGCAGCAGGGGGATGTCGTGCGCGGCCAGCGCCTGGGTGCAGCCGCGCAGCAGCACGTTGAAGTTGGGATCCTCGAAGAACCGCTCCTGGGGCTCCGTGAGCAGGAAGCCGACCGAGTCGGAGCGGCCGGTGATCAGCGAGCGGGCGTGCCGGTTGACGACGTAACCCGTCTTGCGGATGGCGGCGTTGACCGCCTCCAGGGCGGGCGGGCTGACGTAGTGTCCGCCGTTGAGCACGCGCGAGACGGTGCCCCGCGAGACCCCGGCCTCGCGGGCCACGTCGTGGATCGTCGGTGGTCTGCGCCGGCCCCCCGCATTGTTCATGGTCAAGACTCTAAGCCCCTGTGGGCGGCACGAGGGTGCTCGAGCGGCGGGACGGCACGGGCAGGATGCGACCGAACTGGGATCGTGCACAGAAATGCTTGCTGTTAGACACTTGGCAAGGGTTGCCTTTGTACGGTTATCTTGGGCCGCACACTTCTGGAGCCGTGTGTGCACGTTCCCAACAAATCGAAACGGGAGAGACCATGCCGGAGACCACCCCCAGGGGCCTCACCAGGCTTGCCTTCGGCGGGGACTACAACCCGGAGCAGTGGCCCGAGAGCGTCTGGGACGAGGACGTCCGGCTGATGCGCGAGGCCGGGGTCACCATGGTCAGCGTAGGGATCTTCTCCTGGGCGCTCCTGGAGCCGGAACCGGGCGTGTACGACTTCGGCTGGCTGGACCGGATCCTCGGCCTGCTGCACGAGAACGGCGTCCGGGTCGACCTCGGCACGCCCACGGTCGTCCCGCCGGCCTGGTTCTACCGCGCCCATCCCGACGCACTGCCGGTCACGGCCGACGGCACCCGCCTCGCGTTCGGCTCGCGCGGTGCCATCTGCCACAGCAACAGTGCCTACCGCGCGGCCGCCGCGAACATCACCACCCGGCTCGCAGCGCGTTATGCCGACCACCCGGCCCTGGCGATGTGGCACGTGCACAACGAGTACGGCGTCCCCGTCTCCGCCTGCTACTGCCACTCCTGCGCCGCCCACTTCCGCCGCTGGCTCGAGACGACGTACGGCGGCGTCGACGGCGTCAACGAGGCCTGGGGCACCGCCTTCTGGGGCCAGCACTACACGAGCGTCGAGCAGATCGACCCGCCGCGCACCGCGGCCACCGTCGGCAACCCCGGCCAGGCGCTGGACTACAAGCGGTTCGCCGACGCCACCATGCGGGAGAACTTCGTGACGGAGCGGGACATCCTGCACCGGCTCTCCCCGGGCGTCCCGGTCACCACCAACTTCATGACCGCGCTCAGCCAGTGCGACTCCGTCGACTACTGGGCCTGGGGCCGCGAGGTCGACATCGTCACCAACGACCACTACCTCATCACCGACGGCCGCCGCACCCACGTCAACCTCGCCATGGCCGCCGACCTCACCCGCTCGGTCGCGGGCGGCGCCCCCTGGATCCTTCTGGAGCACTCCACCTCGGGCGTCAACTGGCAGCCGCGCAACCCCGCCAAGGCCCCCGGCCAGATGGCACGCAACTCCCTGGCGCACGTGGCCCGCGGCTCCGAGGGCGCCATGTTCTTCCAGTGGCGGCAGTCCCGGCGCGGCGCCGAGAAGTTCCACTCGGCGATGGTCCCGCACGGCGGCACCGACACACGCGTGTGGCGCGAGGTCGTCGAACTGGGCGCCTCTCTGGACTCGTTGAGCACGATCCGCGGCACCCGCACCCAGGCCGACGTGGCCGTCCTGTGGGACTGGCACTCGTGGTGGGCGCAGAACCTCGACTGGCGCCCCAGCGAGGACCACGACGCGCGCGAGCGTGCCGACGCCTTCTACGAGGCCCTCTACGACCGCCACTTCACCGTCGATTTCGCCCACCCGGAAGCCGACTTGTCGGCTTATCCCCTTGTCGTCGTCCCCGCCCTGTACCTGATGACGGAGGCCGCCGGGAACAACCTCAGGGCGTACGTCGAGAACGGCGGCACACTCGTCGTGTCGTACTTCTCCGGCATCGTCGACGAGCACGACGCCGTCCACGCGGGTGCCCATCCGGGCGCGCTGCGGGACGTCCTGGGCCTGACCGTCGAGGAGTTCTCGCCGCTCCTGCCGGGCGAGTTGGTGCGGATCATCGGCCCTGACGGCTCCGAGCTCACCGGCGACGTGTGGACGGAGTTCGTCGTCCCGCGCGGCGCCGAGACGGTGTGGACCTACGCCGACGGCCTGGCCGCCGGTCACCCCGCCGTCACCCGGCACCGCCACGGCGCGGGCACGGCCTGGTACGTCTCCACGCGCCTGGCCGCCCAGGGCCTCGACGCGCTGCTCGGCTGGGCCGCCGAGGACGCCCAGCTCCCCTCGAGCGCCGACCTGCCCCACGACGTCGAGGTGGTCCGACGCAACGGAGAGTCCGGTTCCTACGTCTTCGTGGTCAACCACACCGCGTCGGAGGCCAAGGTGCCCCTGGACGCGGCGGGCACCGAACTGCTGACCGGCGAACGTGCCGCGGGCCGCCTCGCCGTCCCGGCGGGCGCCGTCCGGGTCGTACGGCTCGACGGCTGAACCGACTCCCCTCCGCCCGCGAGACCACGAGCCGCGGGCGGAGGGGGCCTCACCGTTCCTGTGGACTGAGCAGGGGTGAGTCCACTCAGCCGCACGCCCCGAACGGTCCCCGGCGTTTCCAACCGGGGCGGCGACACGCATCGTGTGCGTGGTCCGGTCCCGGGAGGCCGCAGGAGCCCCGCACACTGACGCCGCGCCCGGTGTTCCAGGTCGCACGACCGCGCTGACCCGAACAGTCCAGGGCGCTGCAAGCCCGCAGGCGACGACGACACGATCGAGCTGATTCGGCCTTGTGCGCACTCCTTGGTGAGCAGTCCAACCCCAGGAGACCGCAAGCCCGCGGACCGACCTCGCGGCCCGAACGGCTTCACGGGCCCGGATCGGCCTCGCGGCCCGGACGGCTTCACGGTCGGGATCCGTCCGGGGTCCCCGCTCGGTCCTGGGTCCCGGCTCTGCCGCGCGGCCCGGATCGGCCTCACTGCCCCGGATCGGTCGCGAGCCCGCGGATCGGCGCCTGGCGGCCCGGACCGGCCTGGGTCCAGGATCCGGCATCGAACCCCGGACCAGCCCCGAGCCCTCGGAGGTAGCCGCGCTTTCCCTCTCCGACCGCCGTGCGTGCCAACAGCCCTGTGTCCCGGAGGAGTTCGATCTCGGACAAGCTCGGTGACTCCGGGACAGGGCGGCTTCGACTGCGGAACAGTGGACGCACCCGGAAGGAGGGGCGGAGGGGACGAGATGCTGAGGATCCCGGCCGGCCAGCGGCGTCTGGACATCCTGGAGCGGCTGAAGGACCTGGCCTCGCACTTCCCGCCGCAGCGGCACGGCGACCCCGCCCGGGGCGGAGTCACCGCCCGCAGGGTCGCACGCAAGCTCAGCGTGCCTCGCTCCATCGCGGAGCCCCACCTCGGCCTGCTCGTGGACCTCGGCCTGCTGCGTACCAGGAGAATCCGGTGGCGCACGTACTACCGTCACGACGAGATGCGCATCGCCGAGGTGGCGCGCATGTTCGAGAAGGGCTGGTAGCGACTCGCACCGGAAGGGCAGGCACCTGATGGACCGTTCCACCGCACTGACTCCCCGCCACTACGTCGCGATCGGCGGCCACGGACCCGAGGACGTCGTCGCCGACTCCCGCGGCCGGGTCCTCACCGGAGTGGCGGACGGCCGCATCCTGCGCATCGACGGACTGACGGAACCGCTCGCCGCCCGCGTCGAGGTGCTCGCCGAGACCGGCGGCAGGCCGCTCGGCCTCGAACTCCTCCCGGACGATGCCCTGTTGGTGTGCGACGCCGAACGCGGACTACTGGGCGTCGACCTCACCGACGGCACCGTACGCGTCATCGCCGACGAGGTGGCGGGGGAGAGGCTGCGGTTCGCCAGCAACGTGGTCGCGCTGTCCGACGGCAGCGTCTACTTCACCGTCTCCAGCCGCCGCTATCCCCTGGAGCAGTGGATCGGCGACATCGTCGAACACACCGGCACCGGCCGCCTCCTGCGCCTGGCGCCCGGCGACGACACTCCCGAAGTCCTGTTGGAGGGACTGCAGTTCGCCAACGGCCTCGCCGTGAGCGGCGACGAGTCCTTCCTGGTCGTCGCCGAGACCGGGGCCCGCCGGCTCACCCGTTACTGGCTCGACGGACCGCAGGCCGGACGCGCCGAACCCCTCGCCGAGAACCTGCCGGGCATGCCCGACAACATCTGGCGCGGCGGACCCGAAGGCCCGATCTGGGTCTCGCTCGCCGGGCCCCGCGTGCCCCCGCTCGACCTGCTGCACCGCGCCGCCCCACCGGTCCGCCGAGCCGCCGCCCGCATCGCCGTACGCGCCCCCTACCGCCCCACGGGCAGCATCGGCGTCCTCGCGGTCGACGACACGGGCGAGGTCGTCCACCACCTCGCCCGCAGCCGTTCCCGCTTCCGCATGGTCACCAGCGTCTGCGAGGCCTCCGGCCACCTGGTCCTCGGCAGCCTCTGGGAGCGCGGCATCGCGCTGTGCGAGCCGCCCGCCGCGAAGTGACCCCGGTGGCGCCCCGGCGTTACCCTGGTCTCGGTCGCGATCACCCTCGCGGCGCGGCGGTGGGGCCCGCCGTACCCGAACCGCGGCGAAGGCGCCGCCAACGGTCCCTACTTGCGATGGAGCGCGCCCGTGTGTCCGGGCCCCGGCGAGTAGGAGAGACACGACCATGACAGCCCCGGAGAGCCTCCGTGCTCCCGCCGGCCCCACGCGCCCGTCGCTCCGGCGCGGCCAGGCGCCGGTCGTCGCGGTGGTCGCCCTGGGCGGCGCGCTCGGGGCCGCCGCCCGGTACGCCCTCGCCCTCCACTGGCCCGCGCCGCCCGGCGGATTCCCCTGGGCGACCTTCTGGACCAACGTCGTCGGCTGTGCCGTCATCGGCGTGTTCATGGTCGTCATCACCGACGTGTGGGCCGCCCACCGCCTGGTCCGTCCCTTCTTCGGCACCGGCGTCCTCGGCGGCTTCACCACCTTCTCGACCTACGCCGTCGACATCCAGAAACTCGTCGATCACGGCCGGCCCGCCATGGGCCTGGCCTATCTCGCCGCGACGTTGCTCGCGGCCCTCACCGCGGTGTGGCTCGCGTCCACAGCGACCCGCCGCGTCCTGAAGTGGAGGCAGCCATGACGAGGCTGACCGGCAGCGCCCTGCGCCTGACCGTCTACGTCGGCGAGAACGACACCTGGCACCACAAGCCCCTCTACACCGAGATCGTGCACCGCGCCCACGCGGCGGGGCTCGCCGGGGCCAGCGTCTTCCGCGGCATCGAGGGTTTCGGCGCCTCCTCCCTGATCCACACCTCCCGGCTGCTGTCCCTCAGCGAGGACCTGCCGGTGGCCGTCGTGATCGTCGACACCGAGACCCGCGTACGGGAGTTCCTGCCGCAGCTCGACGAACTCATCACCGAGGGCCTGGTGACCCTCGACCACTGCGAGGTCATCCGGTACGTCGGCCGCGACGGAACCCAGGGCGCAAGACAGGGCAGAACGGGCATGAAGGGTAAGAAGTCGTTGTGAACTGGCTGCTGGTCGTCACGGGTGCCATGGTCGGTGCCCCGCTCCGCTATCTCACCGACCGCGCGGTGCAGTCCCGGCACGACTCGCTCTTCCCCTGGGGCACCTTCGCCGTCAACGTCGCGGGCTGTCTGATCCTCGGCCTGCTCACCGGGGCCGTGGCCGAGGGGGCTGCCGGATCCCACCTCCAGCTCCTCCTGGGCACCGGTCTGTGCGGGGCCCTGACGACGTACTCGACCTTCTCCTACGAGACCCTCCGGCTCAGCGAGACCGGAGCACGCGTCTACGCCGCGGCCAACGTGGCCGCGAGCGTGGTGGCCGGTCTCGGGGCCGCCTTCGCGGGGGTGGCGCTGGCGCAGGCCGTGTGGGCGTAGGCCTCGACGCTTGTCCGCGTGTAGTAAGACTGTGCCCTCCGCACCTGCCTTCCCCTGAGAAGAACTGGATCCCATGAGCGTCATCAGCGTCGGTCAGGCCGTCGTCCTCGGAGCCGTCGAGGGAGTGACCGAGTTCCTGCCCGTCTCCTCCACCGGCCATCTGAAGATCGTCGAGGGTTTGATGAACATCCCCGTCGACGACGACGCCGTCGTCGGGTTCTCGGCCGTCATCCAGGTCGGCGCGATCGCCGCCGTGCTCGTGTACTTCTTCAAGGACATCGTGCGGATCGTCTCCGCGTGGGGCAGAGGGCTGGTCAACAAGGAGGAGCGGTACCACCACGACTACAAGTTCGCCTGGTGGGTGATCGCCGCGACCGTTCCGATCGTCATCGTCGGCCTGGCCGCCAAGCCGCTCATCGAGGGACCGCTCGCGTCCCTGTGGGTGGTCGCGGGCTCCCTGATCGTCGGCAGCGGTGTGATGTGGGCGGCGGACCAGATGGGGCGGCACAAGCGCGGTGAGGACGACACCTCGTTCAAGGACGCGATGCTGGTCGGCAGCTCGCAGATCCTCGCGCTGCTCTTCCCCGGCTTCTCCCGCTCCGGCGCGACCATGTCCACGGCCCTGATCCTCGACCTGGACCGCGTGGCCGCCACCCGCCTGTCGTTCTTCCTCGGCATTCCCGCCCTCACCGGCGCAGGCATCTACGAGCTCAAGGACGCCCTCGGTACGGGCGTGGGGGCGGCGCCGCTCGCCGTCGGCACGGGCGTCTCCTTCGTCGTGGCCTACGGCTCCATCGCCTGGCTGCTGAAGTTCGTGGCCAAGCACTCCTTCAACGCCTTCGTGGTCTACCGGATCGTCGTGGGCCTGCTGCTCTTCGGCCTGCTGGCCACGGGGACGCTCGGCAGCTGACCGCCACGGGGGTGCGAGGCGGCTCTCACTCCACACACCCCCGTGCGTCCGTCCCCTTGACAGCACCCTCTCGCCGCCCGGAGTATCTCTCCCGTGAACCTGTCAGACAGCCGGACAGCCAGTCAGCCTCCGCGACGCATCAGCGCCATGGAGGCGGTGCTGGCGCATCTGCGTGACGCCATCGAGCGGGGGGAGTACGCCATCGGCGACAAGCTCCCCTCCGAGGCGGAGCTCTGCCGCACCCTGGAGATCAGCCGGCCCGTCCTGCGCGAGGCCCTCAGGGCCCTGCAGACCATGGGCCTGACCGTCTCCAAGACGGGCAAGGGCACCTTCGTCGTGGCCAACGCGGTGGAGGACCCCACCTTCGGCGACTACGCGGCCAGCGACCTCCTGGAGGTGCGCCGCCACGTCGAGATCCCGGTCGCCGGGTACGCGGCCCGGCGCCGCACCCCGGAGAACCTGGATCATTTGGCCCACCTGCTGGACCGGATGGAACGGGAGACCGACACCACGGCGTGGGTCGCGATGGACACCCTCTTCCACCTCGCCGTGGCCGAGGCCGCCCAGAACCCGGTCTTCCGCCGGGTCATCGAGGAGATCCGGGACGCACTGGCGCGTCAGTCGGCGTTCCTCAACGAGCTGGGCGGCCGCCGGGAGCAGTCCAACCGCGAGCACCGCGCGATCGTCGAGGCGCTGATCGACGGTTCCGAGCACGACGCGGTGGAGGCCATGTCCCACCACCTCGACCGCGTCGAGACCACTCTCACCGACATCGTGCGTTCCCCGCGCACGGACAGTCCCACGGAAGGCGGACCCGAGGCGTGAGCGAGCAGTCCCTGCACGACGGAGTGCAGAAACGTTCCGGCCATGTCGACGCCGGAGACGAGGGCTACAGCAAGTCCCTCAAGTCACGACACGTCAACATGATCGCCATCGGCGGCGCGATCGGCACCGGCCTCTTCCTGGGCGCCGGCGGGCGCCTCGCCGACGCCGGCCCCTCCCTGTTCATCGCCTACGCGGTCTGCGGCGTCTTCGCCTTCCTCGTCGTCCGCGCCCTCGGCGAACTCGTCCTGTACCGGCCCTCCTCCGGCGCCTTCGTGTCGTACGCCCGGGAGTTCCTCGGCGAGAAGGGCGCCTACGTCGCCGGCTGGATGTACTTCCTGAACTGGGCCACCACCGGCATCGCCGACATCACCGCCGTCGCCCTCTACACCCACTACTGGGGCATGTTCTCCGACATCCCGCAGTGGGTGATCGCCCTCATCGCGCTCGCGGTCGTCCTCACCGTCAACCTCATCTCGGTGAAGATGTTCGGCGAGCTGGAGTTCTGGTTCGCCATCATCAAGGTGGGCGCGCTCGTGGCGTTCATGCTGATCGGCATCTTCCTGCTGGTCACCCAGCACCCGATCGACGGCCACCACCCCGGCCCGTCCCTGATCACCGACAACGGCGGCGTCTTCCCCAGCGGCCTGCTGCCCATGCTCCTGATCATCCAGGGTGTCGTCTTCGCCTACGCCTCGGTCGAACTGGTCGGCGTCGCCGCGGGCGAGACCGAGAACCCCGAGAAGATCATGCCCAAGGCGATCAACTCGATCATGTGGCGCGTCGGCGTCTTCTACGTCGGCTCGGTCCTCCTGCTCTCGATGCTGCTGCCCTGGAACAGGTACACCGCGGGCGAGAGCCCCTTCGTGACCGTCCTGTCCAACATCGGCATCCCGGCGGCCGGCGGTGTGATGAACCTCGTCGTCCTCACCGCGGCCATGTCCTCGCTCAACTCCGGCCTGTACAGCACCGGGCGCATCCTGCGCTCCATGGCGATGTCCGGCTCCGCCCCGAAGTTCACCGGCGTGATGAGCCGCAGCCAGGTCCCCTACGGCGGCATCCTGCTCACCAGCGGCATCTGCGTCCTCGGTGTCGGCCTCAACTACGTGGTCCCCGCCGACGCGTTCGAGATCGTGCTGAACTTCGCCGCCATCGGCATCCTCGCCACCTGGGGCATGATCATGGTCTGTCACCTGCTCTTCTGGCAGAAGACCGAGAAGGGCGACCTCACCCGCCCCGGCTACCGACTGCCGGGATCCCCCTGGACCGAACTCGTGACGCTGGCCTTCCTCGCCTCCGTCCTGGTCCTCATGTACGCCGACGGCGGCGCCGGCCGCACCACCGTGCTGTGCCTCCCGCTGATCGTCGCGGCACTGGTCGCCGGGTGGTTCGCCGTCCGGGGCAGGGCCTCCCGCACCTCCACCGAGAGCGAATCCACCGGCGCGTGATCGCTCGCGCGCAAACCGAGCCCGAAACGACCGGCACGCACGCGTGACCCGCGTGGCGTTCCCGGAGAAGCAGGAAATGATGCACAGCAGTCCCGTCGCGGCCGCACCCCTGGTCCGTGAACCCCTCCACGCTCCCGTCGCCCACCTCATCCGCGGTGGGCTGATCGAGGGCACCCACTACGGTTCCGTCGTCGTCCTCGACGGCGACGGGGACGTCCGTTTCCAACTCGGTGACATCGAGGCCGCGTTCTATCCGCGGTCCGCGCTCAAGCCGGTCCAGGCCGTCGCCATGGTCCGGGCCGGACTGCCGCTCGACGGCGAGCTCCTCTCGCTCACCGCGGCCAGCCACTCCGGCGAGGAACGCCACCTCGCCGGGGCCCGGCGGATCCTGGAGCTCGCGGGTGTGTCCGAGGACGCCCTGCGCAACGTCCAGGACATGCCGTTCGACCCGGCCGTCCGGGACGCGTGGATCAGGGAGGGCCGCGCGCCCTCGCGGCTCGCGCAGAACTGCTCCGGCAAGCACGCGGCGATGCTGTACACGTGCGTGCTCAACGACTGGCCTCTCGAGGGGTACCTCGACCCCTCGCATCCGCTCCAGCAGGCGATCGCCGAGATCGTCGAGGACCTGACCGGGCAGCGGATCGCGCGGGTGACCGTCGACGGATGCGGTGCGCCACTGTTCGCCGTCTCGCTGCACGGCCTTGCCCGGGCCGCCGCACGGATCACCTCTGCGGCTCCCGGTACCCCTGAGGCTCGGGTCGCCGACGCGATGCGGGAGCATGCCGAGATGGCGTCCGGGGCGGGGCGGGACGTGGCCGCGCTGATGAAGGCCGTGCCCGGGCTGCTCGCGAAGGACGGGTTCGAGGGCGTTCAGGTCGCCGCGCTTCCGGATGGGCGCGCTGTCGCCGTGAAGATCTCCGACGGGGCGAATCGGGCGCGGGTGCCGGTTGCTGCGGCGGCGCTGGCGTGGGCCGGGGTTTCTGCGGATCTGCTGATGGAGTTCCAGGGGGAGGCGCTGCTCGGGGGTGGCGTTGAGGTCGGGCGTGTGCGGCCCGTTCGTTCCCTGGAGCCGGTTGCCGTGTCGGTTCGCGCCTAGGGCTGGGGCGGACCTGTCGTTCGGCGGGTGCGGGCCGTCTGTGACTGATCGCGCAGTTCCCCGCGCCCCAAAAAAACTCACCTGATCCCCATGGAAGAAGGAACCGTACCCTCATGACCGCCGTCGTCAGCCGCCGTGAGCACGATCTGCTGGGCGATCGGGATGTTCCCGTCGACGCCTACTGGGGTGTCCACACCCTGCGGGCCACCGAGAACTTCCCCATCACCGGGACGCCGATTTCCGCCTACCCGCATCTCATCGACGCTCTGGCCGCCGTCAAGGAGGCCGCCGCGCTGGCGAATGAGGAGCTCGGGCTGCTGGAGCCCAGGAAGGCCGCCGCGATTGTCGAGGCCTGCCGGGAGATCCGGGACGGGAAGCTGCACGACCAGTTCGTGGTCGACGTGATCCAGGGCGGGGCCGGCACCTCGACCAACATGAACGCCAACGAGGTCGTCGCCAACCGTGCGTTGGAGCTGCTGGGGCACGAGAAGGGGCAGTACTCGTTCCTGCACCCCAACGAGGACGTCAACCTGGGCCAGTCGACAAACGACGTCTACCCGACCGCCGTCAAGACGGCGACGGTGTTCGCGGTACGTGGACTGCTCGAGGCGATGGCTGTACTGCAGGACGCGTTCGCGCGTAAGGCCGTGGAGTTCCGCGAGGTGCTCAAGATGGGCCGTACACAGTTGCAGGACGCGGTGCCCATGACGCTGGGCCAGGAGTTCTCGGCGTATGCCGTCATGATTGACGAGGATCGGTCCCGTCTTGACGAGGCCGTCCAGCTGATGCAGGAGATCAACCTCGGTGCCACGGCGATCGGGACAGGGCTCAATGCTCCCGCCGGGTACGCCGAGTCGGCCCGGCGCCACTTGGCCGCCATCACCGGGTTGCCGCTGGTCACGGCGGCCAACCTGGTGGAGGCGACGCAGGACTGCGGTGCGTTCGTGCAGATGTCCGGTGTGCTCAAGCGGGTTGCGGTCAAGCTCTCCAAGAGCTGCAACGACCTGCGGCTGCTGTCGTCGGGGCCGCGTGCGGGACTGGGTGAGATCAACCTGCCGCCGGTACAGGCGGGTTCGTCGATCATGCCGGGAAAGGTCAACCCGGTGATCCCGGAGGTCGTCAACCAGGTCGCCTTCGAGGTGATCGGCAACGACGTGACCATCACGATGGCCGCGGAGGCGGGACAGCTCCAGCTCAACGCCTTCGAGCCGATCATCCTGCACTCCCTGTCGGAGTCCATCACCCACCTGCGTGCCGCCTGCCTCACCCTCGCCGAACGCTGCGTGGACGGCATCACCGCCAACACCGAGGCGCTGCGCCGGACGGTCGAGAACTCCATCGGCCTGGTCACCGCCCTCAACCCGCACATCGGGTACACGGCCGCCACCGACATCGCCAAGGAGGCCCTCGTCAGCGGCCGGGGAGTGGCCGAACTCGTCCTGGAAAAGGGCCTCTTGCCCGCCGAGACACTCGCCGACCTGCTGCGGCCGGAAGTGCTGGCGGGCAGCGGCTCCCCACTGGCCTGACGGCGCCCGACCTACGGTGACACGCACCAGGACCGACCCGGAGGCACAATAGTGATCATGACGTCGTCGCTCGCCTTCCAACCGGTCCTGGAGCGCATCGCCGCCGAGATCGAACGGACCCCCGGCCGCGGCCGCCCCGCCGACTACATCCCGGCGCTCGCGGCCTGCGATCCGCGCAGCTTCGGCATGGCCGTCGCGGAGCTGGACGGCACGGTGTACGGCGTCGGGGACTGGCGCGAGCCGTTCTCCACGCAGTCCATCACCAAGGTCTTCACCCTCGCGCTCGACCTGGCCCGGGAGGGCGACGAACTCTGGGAGCACGTGGGCCGCGAGCCCTCCGGCAACCCCTTCAACTCCCTCGTCCAGCTGGAGTACGAGAACGGCATCCCGCGCAACCCGTTCATCAACGCGGGCGCGCTGGTGGTCACCGACCGCCTCCACACCCGTACCGGGGACGCGGCGGGCGAGTTGTTGTCGTTCCTGCGCGCGGAGAGCGGCAACCCAGCCCTGGACTTCGACGAGGAGGTGGCCGCCTCCGAGTCCGCCCATGGCGACCGCAACGCCGCCCTGGCCCATTTCATGGCCGCGTACGACAACATCGACAACGACATCCCGGTCCTGCTCGACCAGTACTTCCGCCAGTGCTCCCTCCGGGCCTCCTGCGCCGACCTCGCCCTGGCCACCACGTTCCTGGCCCGGCACGGTGTGCGCGCCGACGGCACGCGGCTGCTCACCCAGAGCCAGGCCAAGCAGGTCAACGCGGTGCTGCTGACCTGCGGGACGTACGACGCGGCGGGTGACTTCGCCTACCGCGTGGGCCTGCCCGGCAAGAGCGGTGTGGGCGGTGGCATCATCGCGGTGGTCCCGGGCCGCTGCACCCTGTGCGTATGGAGCCCGGGTCTGGACGAGCGGGGCAACTCCGTGGCGGGGGTGGCGGCCCTGGACAGGTTCACGACGCTGACCGGTCTCTCCGTGTTCTGAGAGGGGAGAGCCCATCCCCGTGGATCTCCGTCGCTGCCAGGTCCTCGGTCTGGTCGGCACCGGCCGACGCGCACCGTGGTGGCGGGGGACTGGGCGGCAGCGTTCGCGCTGACCGGGCTGACCGTGTGTCTGGTGAGCCCGATCACCTGGGTGCACCACCTGGTGTGGCCGTTGCCCTCCTTCGCCGTGCTCGCGCGTACCGGGCACCTCCCGGATCGCGGGCACCCTGTACGCCGTGCTGCGCACCAGCGTGGTGTGGCTGTGGTTCGACGACGCGTCGGGCATCGACGGCTTCCTCGGCAGCAACACCTGCACCTGGATCACCCTGGGCCTGCTGCTGTGGCTGCCGGTGGGTCAGCCGCGAGCCGCACCCCCGACCCGGTTCCGCAGGGCCACGGCCATCGACCCCGCACCGAGTCCGGCGGCACCCAGGATGGCCCAGGTCTCCAGCCAGCCCGGCCCGTCGTCGTGCGCCGCGACCGCCGCCGCGACCGGTACGGCGTCGGGTCCCGGCCGCGGTCTCGCCCGCAGCGCGTCCAGCGAGCCCACCGGATCCACCCGCCCCGCCGCGCCGAACCCCCAGTCGAGCAGCCGGCGCGCCTCCTCGTAGACCGCGAAGCCACCGCCCGACTGAGGGTTCATCACCGTCACGACCAGCGTCCGGCCGCCCCGGCGGGCGGCGGCGACGAGCGTGTTGCCGGCATGACTCGTATAGCCGTTCTTGATCCCGATCAGCCCGTCGTAGGGCTCCACCCCGTCGGCGCCGGTCAGCAGCCGGTTGGTGTTCCGGATCCCGTACGACCATCCGCCCCGGCCGGGGAACATCGCCTCGGCCGTGCCGCAGTATCGCGCAAAGTCCGCGTTGCGCAGCCCGGCCCGGCCGAAGACCGCGAGGTCGTACGCGGAGGAGACCTGACCCGGGGTGTCGTAGCCGTCGGGGGAGCGGACGTGGGTGTCACGGGCGCCCAGGGCGCGCGCCGTGGCCTGCATCCGGGTGGCCGTCGTACGCCAGCCGCCGCTGAGCCGGGCCAGGACGTGCACGGCGTCGTTCCCGGAGTTGAGGAAGACCCCGCGCCACAGGTCGGCCACCTGGTAGGTCCGTCCCTCGGCGACCCCGACGAGACTGCTGCCGGGCCCGATGCCCGCGAGGTCCTCCGCGCCGACCGTGTGCCTGAGGCCGCCCGGCAGCACCGGCAGGACGGTCAGGGCGAACAGGGTCTTGAGCGTGCTGGCCGGCGGCAGCCTGCGGTGGGCGTCGTGCGCCGCGAGGACCTCCCCGCTGTGGGCGTCGGCCACCACCCACGACAGCGCGGACACGTCCGGGACCCGTGGCGCGCCCCGGTGCGGCCGGACCTGGGTGCCGGAGTGGTACAGCAGATCGGGCGAAGCGGCCGCGGCCAGTGGTCCGCCGGGCGCGGCGGGGTCGGAGCCCGTGTGCGCGGCCGCCGTCGCGGGGGCGCACACCAGAAGTCCCGTCATGCACAGTGCGCAGGCCGAGACGGCCAACCGGGAGGGAAATCCGATAGTCATACCGCAAAGCTAGGAACGGACCGTCCCTGCATCGCGCTGGCCGGGCCGTGGGGCGGCCGAGAGCACCCGGATGCCGCACACCGCCCGGCGTGTCAGTCCTGCGAAGCCTGCGGTGCCGTGCCGCCCAGATCGGCAGTGATGGTGCGCGTGGCGGTCATGAGCAGAGTGCCCAGATCGGGGAGGCGCTCGCGGGTGACCCGGGCCGCGGGGCCCGAGATGCTGACGGCCGTGGTGACCGCGCCGGTGTGGTCGTGCACCGGTGCGGCGACACAGCGGATGTCCTGCTCGTTCTCCACGTCGTCCACGGCGTAACCGCGTCGGCGGATGAGGTCGAGTTCGGCGCGCAGTCGGTCGGGCGAGGTGATGGTGGCCGGCGTGCGGGCGGGCAGGCCCGCCGCGATCACGCCGTCGACCACGTCGTCCCCGGAGTGTGCGAGGAACACCTTGCCGGTGGCCGTGCAGTAGGCGGGCAGCCGGCCGCCGATGCGGGAGTGCATGCGGACCGCGCGGGGGCTCTCGACCTTGTCGATGTACACGATCTCCGGCGGGTCGAAGCTCACCAGGTGGACCGTCTCGCCGCTCTCCTCCGCGAGCCGGTGCAGCACGGGCGCGGTGATCTGCCGGGTGTCGCGGCGCTCCAGATAGGCCTGGCCGAGCAGGGCGTTCTGCGGCCCGAGACGGTAACGGCCGGACTCCGGGTCCTGGTCGACCAGCCGTAGGTCCTTGAAGGGTGCGATCAGCCGCAGCACGGTGCTCTTGCTCATGTCCAGTCCGGCGGAGAGGTCGGTGAGCGTGGCGCCGTGCGGATGACTCCGCTCCTCGGCCAGGTACATCAGGATGCCGAGAGCGCGGCGCAGGGAGGAGGAGGCGTTGCGGCGGGGCGAGGTCTCGTCATGGGGGGCCATGCGCGCATCCTAACGTGCTGCATAGCAAAACGGCGTGTCACATATTGAAATCGATGGTTGACGGGTGCGAAAGGGCGGGGCTAGCTTCTGCGCAACGCATTACGAAACGTTGTTTTGCAATGCAGAACGTCACTCTTGATCGATGTCGATCGCCCCTCTCTTCGCCCTCCCCGCCCCCGTGTGTGCCCCCGAAGGGTGTTTCCTCATGAGATTCCGTCACCGTACCCGTTCGTTGATGGTGATTTGTGCCAGTGTGACCGCCGCCGCGTCGCTGTCCGCGTGCAGCTCTGCCAGCGGTACGACCGCGGGTGCCTCCGCGCAGTCCTCGACCCTCCAGCAGGTGATCAAGCGGGGCACGCTGAACGTCGCCAGCTGTCTGACGTTCCCGCCGTTCGGTTCGCTCAGCAAGGACAACAAGCCGCAGGGCTTCGACGTCGACGTCGCCACCGCGATGGCCACGGCCCTCGGCGTCAAGGTGAAGGTCGTCGACACGACCTCCGCCAACCGCATCCCGAACCTGCAGACCAAGAAGGTCGATGCGGTCGTCTGCAACTTCACCACCACCGCCGAGCGCGCCAAGCAGGTCTCCTTCAGCGACCCGTACATCGTGGCGGGAGAGACGCTGCTGGTGAAGAAGTCCAGCGGCATCTCGACGATCAAGGACCTCAGCGGCAAGACCGTCGCCGTCACCAAGGGCTCCACCAACGGCGACGCAGTCAAGGCGGGCAACCCCCAGGCGAAGATCCAGGAGTACGACACCTCCGCCGCGGCCGTCCTCGCGGTCAAGCAGGGCCAGGCCGACGCCATGGTGGAGGACTCCAACTTCCTCAACTACCAGGCCAAGCTGGACTCCTCGCTCAAGGTCACCAAGGACTCCGTCGTGCCGCTCGAGTACAACGGCATCGGCGTCCAGCTCGGCGACGCCACCTGGCTCCAGTGGGTCAACACCTGGCTGCGCGAGTTCAACACCTCCGGCCAGGCCGACGCCGTCTACAAGAAGTGGTTCGGCGTCAGTCGCCCGTTCCCGCTCAACCCCTCCTACTGAACGGCCCGTTGAGGAGTACGTATGCTCACCGACTGGGAGTACGCCCTGCGGGACTGGCACACCTACGTCGACGCGGCCTGGCTGACGCTGCGTCTGTCGCTGGAGGCCTTCGCCCTCGCGTGCGCCCTCGGCATGCTCGGCGCCGCCGCCCGCAGATCCCGTCACCTGGTTCTGCGGGCCTCGGCCGCCGTGTACGTCGAGGTCATCCGCAACACCCCCGTCCTGCTCCAGATGTTTGTCGCCTACTTCGCCCTGCCCTCCGCCGGGCTCAGGCTCAGCCCGGTACAAGCCGGGGTGCTCGCCCTCGGCCTGAACGTGGGCGCGTATCTCACCGAGATCTTCCGCGCCGGCATCCAGGCCGTTCCCGGCGGCCAGCGCGAGGCGGCCCGCGTCCTGGCCCTCGGCCAGTCACGCACCTTCGTCCACGTGGTGCTGCCGCAGGCGCTGCGCAACGTCTACCCGGCCGTGGTCAACCAGCTCGTCCAGATCATCCTCGGCTCGTCGCTGCTGTCGGCGATATCCGTCCCCGAACTCACCGGCACGGCCATGGTCATCAACTCCCGCACGCTGCTGACGGTTCAGGTCTTCGGCATCGCCGCGGTGTGCTACCTGATCATGACCAACCTGGTCGTGTTCGTGGCCGGCCTCGTCGGACGCGTGGCGTTCAAGCCGCCGTTGCGCCCCGCCGCCGTACGTCCGAAGCCGCTGGACGCCGTACGCCGACTGCTGCCGGTGCTCCCTCGACGCAAGGAGGCCTGATGGACTGGTCGGTCATCTGGTCCAACCGTGCTCTGTACGTCGACGGGCTGTGGTCCACCGTCCTGCTGTCGCTCGCGGCCATCGCCACCGCCACGCTCGTCGGTCTGCTCGTCGCGGCCGTGCGCACCAGCCGGATCCCTGTGCTGGCCCAACTCGCCCGCGGCTACCTGGAGGTGTTCCGCGGGACCCCGCTGCTGATCCAGATGCTCTTCATCTACTTCGGCGCCGCCTATCTGAGCGGGTTCGCCATCAGCGTCTTCGGCGCGGCCCTGCTCGCCCTCACCCTCTATCAGGGCGCCTACATCGCGGAGGTCTTCCGCGCCGGCATCGAGGCCGTCCCGCGCGGTCAGTGGGAGGCCTCCCGGGTGCTCGGCCTGAGCCGGGTGCAGACCTTCGGCGGGGTGATCCTGCCCCAGACCCGGGCGATCGTGCTGCCGCCGCTGGTCGGGCAGTACCTCTCCCTGATCAAGGACACCTCGATCGCCGTGGTCATCGGCTATGTCGAACTGATCCGCCAGGGACAGGCCGTCATCGACCGCGTCGGCGACCCGACGACCTCCTATCTCGCCGTCGCCGCCCTGTACTTCGTCATCTGCTACCCGCTGTCGGTCCTGGTACGGCGGATGGAGAGAAAGGCTGTCACCGCATGACCAGCACCCTCACGGACCGGCGGACGGCGAGCGTCCGCCTGACCGGCGTCCACAAGCGCTTCGGGGACCTGGAGGTCCTCAAAGGCGTCGACATCGACGTCGAACCCGGGGAGGTCGTCGTCCTCATCGGCGCCAGCGGATCCGGCAAGTCCACCCTGCTGAGGATCATGTCCGACCTGGAGCGCGCCGACAGCGGCGAGGTGTGGGTGAACGACGTCCCCCTGCACGACCGCAAGCGAGCGTCGGAGATCTTCGGTCATGTAGGCATGGTCTTCCAGCAGTTCAACCTGTTCCCGCACAAGACCGCGCTGGGGAACGTCACCCTCGCGCTGTCGAAGGTGCGCAAGCTGGGCAAGGCGCAGGCCGAGGAGCGGGGGCGGGCCGCGCTGGCCCGGGTGGGGCTCGCCGACAAGGCCGACTCCTATCCGGCCCAGCTCTCCGGCGGCCAGCAGCAGCGGGTCGCCATCGCCCGTGCGCTCGCCATGGACCCGGCGATCATGTTCTTCGACGAGCCGACGTCCGCACTCGACCCGGAACTGGTCGGCGAGGTCACCGGGGTCATGCGGTCCCTCGCCGAGGACGGTATGACCATGGTCGTCGTCACCCACGAGATGCGGTTCGCGCGGGACACCGCCGACCGGGTCGTGTTCATGGACGGCGGGGTAGTCCTCGAACAGGGGTCGCCGGAGCAGGTGTTCGGCAGTCCCGCCGAGGCCCGCACCCAGCAGTTCCTGCACCGGGTGCTCGACACGTGAGGGCTCGCGACAACGCCTCGGCGGAAGTCGTCTGCCTCGGCGAGACCATGGCCGTCCTCGTCCCGCCCGACGAGGAGCCCCTGGAACGACAGCACGCCCTCCGCCTGGAGGTGGGCGGCGCCGAGTCCAACGTGGCCTGCGGGCTTGCCGCCCTGGGGCACCGCGTGGCCTGGGTGAGCCGCGTCGGCGACGATCCGCTCGGCCGACGCGTTCTGGCGGACCTCAAGGGCCGGGGGGTCGACGTCCGTGGTGTCGAGATCGATCCGGACCGTCCGACCGGCGTGTATCTCAAGGACACCGGCCCGGCGGGCACCGGCACGTACTACTACCGCAGGGGCTCCGCGGCCACCCGCATGAGCGCCGGCCTCGCGAAGGCGTGCCACGCCCGGCTGCTGCACCTCAGCGGCATCACCCTGGCCCTTTCGGACAGCTGCGCGGATCTGGTCGCGGAGATCGTCGTCCGCAGGGCCGTCCCTGGCGCGACCGTCTCCTTCGACGTCAACCACCGCCCCGCTCTGTGGAGACATCGGGACCCGGCGACCGCCCTGCTGGAGCCGGCCCGCCGCGCCGACATCGTCTTCGTCGGACGTGACGAGGCGGAGACCCTCTGGGGCACCGCAAAGCCGGAGGAGATCCGCGACCTGCTCGCACCCGCCGCCGTCATCGTCGTCAAGGACGCGGAACGCGGCGCCACGGCGTACACCGCCGACGGTGGGGAGGTGTTCGTCGCCGCACCGGACTCGCGGATCGTCGAACGTGTGGGCGCCGGCGACGCCTTCGCGGCCGGATATCTCGCGGCCCACCTCGAAGGCAGAGGGACGGCGGTCGCCCTGCGTCTGGGCCATCTGATGGCCGCCGCGGCTCTGGCCACCGGCGGCGACGTGCCCACGGCACCCGACCGGGCCGAACTCGATGGTCTGCTCACCCTGGACGAGGAGGAGTGGTCGACGCTGCGCCTCGGCTAGCCCGCGGGCAGTGTCGGCTGGATCCGGCGCAGGAAGGTCGCGTTGTCCGGTGTCTCGCGCATGCGCTCCAGGAGGGTCTCGAGATTGGCCTGGCCGTCCCGGCTCTGCAGTGCCCGGCGCAGACCGTGCACCGTCGCCAACTCGGCTGAGGGCAGAAGGAGTTCCTCGCGGCGGGTGCCGGAGGGGTTGATGGCGACGGCCGGGAAGACGCGCCGGGAGGCGAGCTCGCGGTCCAGCCGGAGCTCCATGTTGCCGGTGCTCTTGAGCTCCTCGAAGTAGAAGTCGTCGGCGCGCGAGCCGGTCTCCACCAGGGCGGTGGCGAGGATGGTGAGCGAGCCGCCCTCCTCGGCCAGCCGGGCGGCGCCGAAGAACTTCTTCGGCCCGATCAGCGCCGTGGCGTCGACGCCACCGCTGAGGGTGCGGCCGTTGCCGGGGGCCGCGTTGTTGTGGGCCCGGCACAGCCGGGTCAGGGAGTCGAGCAGGATCACGATGTCCTCGCCGGCCTCGACGAGCCGCTTGGCCCGTTCGATCACCAGCTCGGCGAGCGCGATGTGCTCCTTCGGCGTGCGGTCGAACGTCGAGGCGTACACCTCGCCGCGCACGGAGCGCCGCATGTCGGTGACTTCCTCGGGGCGTTCGTCGAGCAGCACCACCATCAGGCGGCACTCCGGGTGGTTGCCGGCGACGGCGGCCGCGATCTGCTGGAGCAGGACGGTCTTGCCGGTCTTGGGCGGGGCCACGATCAGCCCGCGCTGGCCCTTGCCGACGGGTGCGATCAGATCGGCGACCCGCCCGGTCAGGCCGGACGCCGGGTGTTCGAGACGGATCCGCTCGCGCGGGTGCAGCGGAGTCAGGTCGCGGAAGGCCCGACGGTTCGTGCCAGGCGCGCGGCCGTTGACCCGGGCGACCTCGGTGAGGGCGCGCTGGCTGCCGCGCACCCCGTCGACGAGGTCCCCCTTGCGCAGGCCGAACCTGCGGATCAGTGCGGGGGAGACCTGGAGGTCGGTGGGCGAGGGCAGCAGGCCGGCGGTGCGCAGGTGGCCCTTCCCGCTCGCGTCGATGTCGAGGACGCCGGTGACGGCCCGGACCGGGGGCTGCTGCTGGACCGGAGGGTGTTCGAGAGTGGTGGTCATGGTGGTCGGTCCTTTCGAGGACGGAAGGCATGGGACATGCGGAAGGAAGGGGGGAAGCCGCGAGAGGGAAGGCGCGCAGCGCCTTCGGCGGCGGGAAACAGCACCCCGGGTGTGGCAGGGCCACTGATCACGAGGTGGTGAGGAGAAGCCGGTGCATCGACCGGCGAACTGAGGAGGAACTGGCACCGGCGCCCACAGCAGGGCGTACACAAGTGCTGTCGGCAGAGTAGCACGCGGCTGTCAGCGGTGGGCCAGAAGTCCGTAGAGAAGTGGGATCCGCGGCTCGGGAAGCCGCCACCAGCCGGACGGCGTGCGGTTCATGTGGGGCCAGCGGGGCCACGGCAGCTCCTCGCTCTCCCGGAGTCGCCGGACACTCAGTCCTGCCCTTGTCAACGCGCCCAGGACCTCACCTATTCCGTGCATCCACTCGTAGCTTTCGGTGGCCCCCTCGACGGGCGGGCCATCGGTGTAGGTGCGGGTCGCGTCCCGGTGCACGGGTCCCTCGCCACCCAGGTAGTCGTGGCGCAGCAGCAGCTCGGGTCCCTCGCCCGGGGCGGGCTTCGGGCCCAGCGAGTTGAGCAGCGGATGGAACTCGACGACGTACAACAGGCCGCCCGGCCGCAGCAGTTGGGCGATCACGCCTGCCCATCGCTCGAGGTCGGGGAGGTAACACAGGGCGCCCTTGCCGGTGTAGACGACGTCGAAACGCCGCCCGCCCAACGCCTCGACGGCGTCGTAGACGTTCGCCTGTACGTACTCGACGGCCACGTCCGCCCGCGCCGCGACGGCGGTCGCGGCCGCCACCGACGCCTTTGAGAAGTCGAGCCCCACCGCGCGGGCGCCACGGCGGGCCAGGGCGAGAGTCTCCGTGCCGAGATGGCACTGGAGGTGGAGCACGTCACGGCCGGTGAGGTCGCCGAGGTCCTCCCACTCGAAGGCGGCGAACCAGCGCTCGGGATCGAGGTCCTCGTCGAGGCCGTAGAACCGGCTGGCGAGGTGGACGGGGGTGCGGGCGTCCCAGTTGGCCTGGTTGGCCCGCATCAGCCGCGCGTGCTCGTCGGACGTCATGGCACCATCCAACCGCGAGCGGGCCGCGACGCGTCGCATACGAGCCATGCGAACGCCCGACGGCGATTCGGTGACGCATTTCTTGTTCCGGCGAGCGGCCCTCCCTGCGCTGCCGGCACCGCATCAGGGCGGTCTGGGACAAGGTTCGGCCATGGCCTCGGCCCGGTCGTGATCAGCACGGTGGCGATGAGCCTCGCCTCCTCCGCACTGGTCGGCTGGCTCTCCGGAGCCGACGCGGGCATGCAGGCGGCCGCCGGGCCTCTCGCCGTCGTCAACGCAGGCAGCGACAGCGCCCGGGCAGCCGCCCAGGACGCGCTCGCCCACGGCATGGCCGTCGGCGTGGTGATCTGCGGCTGCGCCCTGCTCGGCGCGCTGGTCACCCTGCTGCTGGTGCGCGGGAACGTGGCGCGTTCGACCACGGAGGCGGCGGTGCGGCCGACGGCCCGGGCAGCCGACGTAGAGACCGACATGAGAGGCCGGATCTCCGGCCCCTCATTTTTTCCTGCGCGTCGGTGTCGATTCGGGTCGGTCCTGTTCGTCGGGTGGGTGTAGGAAGCTCATGAGGACCGGGAGGATCCATGAAGTACATGCTGCTCGTCTGCGGCGACGACACCAACGACGCCTCGGACATGGCCCCCGTCGAACCCTGGGTCGAGGAACTCGGGGACCGTGGCGTACGGCAGCACGGGCACCGGCTCGCGCTGCCCGCCGACGCGGTCACCGTGCGGGTGCGCGGCGGTGAAGTGCTGCGCACCGACGGGCCGTTCGCGGAGACCAAGGAGTACGTCGCCGGCTTCGACATCCTGGAGTGCGACAGCCTGGAGGAGGCGATCGAGGCGGCCGCGAAGCACCCCGTGGCCACGGTCGGCGCGATGGAGGTGCGCCCCTTCTGGGAGGACGAGGATGCGGAGGGGGAGATCCGCCGCCTCGACGCCGAACTGACGGACGCGGCGCGCTCGGGCGACGTCGAGCGGGTGATCGCCTGCTACGCGTGGCACGCGGAGGTCGTGGAGAACGGCCGACACCGCAAGGGCGTCGAGGCGCTCCGCAAGGCCAGGGAGGCGGTGGGGCCGGTCAACCGCGAGGTGCTGGAGTTCCGGGTCCACGTCGACGAGAGCATCGCGTTCGGCCACGCCCTCATCCGCACCGACGGAAACCTGCTGCGCGTCACCACCGGCTACCGCAACGTCGGTCCGCGCTGGCTGATCGTCCACGAACACGTCACGGAGGCCACCTCATGAAGTACGCCCTGCTGATCTGCACCCCCGTGGGCGGCGCGGAACTGAGCCCCGCCGAGATCGCCGACGACCCCCGCTTCACCTCCTACATCGAGGAGGTCCGCAGCCGCGACCTCGTCAAGGGCGGCGCCCGTCTGCGCCCCGCCTCCGACGCCACCACCGTGCGCGTCCAGGGCGACGAGGTCCTGCTCACCGACGGGCCGTTCATCGAGTCCAAGGAGTACATCGCCGGCATCGACATCGTCGAGGTCGCCGACCTGGACGAGGCGATCTCCCTCGCGTCCCGGCATCCGGCGGCGCTCGGGGGCGGCTCGGTGGAAGTACGGCCAGTGTGGGAGTGACGGCTGAAGAGGCGGTCGCAGCCGCCTTCCAGGAGGAGTGGGGCCAGGTCGTCGCCACCCTGATCCGGGTGACCGGCGACTGGGACCTCGCCGAGGAGTGCGCCCAGGACGCCTTCGCCCAGGCCCTCGACCGGTGGCGGCGGGACGGCGTCCCGCGCCGCCCCGGCGCCTGGCTCACCACGACCGCCCGCCACCGGGCCATGGACGTACTGCGCCGGGAGGCGGTCGGGGCACGGAAACTACGGGAGGCGGCGATGCTCACGGCACCCGAGGAGCCGTACGACGACAGCGGCGTCCAGGACGACCGGCTGCGGCTGATCTTCACCTGCTGCCACCCCGCGCTGCACATCGAGGCCCGGGTCGCCCTGACCCTGCGCACCCTCGCGGGCCTGACCACACCGGAGATCGCCCGCGCCTTCCTCGTCCCCGAGGCGACGATGGCACAGCGCCTGGTGCGCGCCAAGAAGAAGATCCGCAACGCCGGCATCCCCTACCGCGTACCGCCCGCCCACCTCCTGCCCGAGCGCACGACCGGCGTGCTCGGCGTGATCTACCTGCTGTTCAACGAGGGGTACGCGGCCGCCTCGGGGGCCGATCTCGTACGTCGGAACCTGTGCGCGGAGGTGATCCGGCTGGCCCGCGTGCTGGCCCGGTTGATGCCCGACGAACCCGAGGCCCTCGGTCTGCTCGCGCTGCTGCTCCTGCACGACGCCCGCCGCGAGACCCGTGTGGACGCGGACGGCGAACTGGTGACGCTGGAGGACCAGGACCGCACCGCGTGGGACCACGCCGAGGCCGACGAGGGCGCCGCCCTGCTGGAGACAGCGCTGCGCCGCGGCCGTCCCGGGCCGTACCAGATCCAGGCCGCCATCGCCGCCTGTCACACCACCGCCGCCACGGCGAAGGACACCGACTGGGCCGACATCGCGGCTCTCTACGGCGAGCTGGTCCGCTTCGTGCCCTCGGCCGTGGTCCGCCTCAACCGCGCGGTGGCCGTCGGCATGGCAGAGGGCACGGACGCCGGACTGGCGCTGGTCGCGGAACTGGAGCGGGAGGGTGAGCTGAGCGGCTACCACCTGCTTCCGGCCACGCGCGCCGACCTGCTGCGCCGCAGCGGCCGTACGACCGAGGCGGCGCAGGCGTACGAGCGCGCCCTGGAATTGGTGGAGAACGACGCCGAGCGGCACTTCCTCGAAAAGCGCCTCGGGGAGTGTCGATCCACTTAACGGCCGTTCGTCGCTGCGGCGCTCCATGGGTGACGAGTGGCTCGCGGACCTGCTGGGCCGCCGCCGGATCTTCTTCCGGCGGCCGTCGTGCACTACGGGGACAGCAGCCGGGACGCGGTGGCGACGCACGCTCACGGTCGACGGGACCGAGACGTCTCAGGAGGCGGACGCGACCCTCGCCTCCGCCTCCCTCGCGATCTGCTCGAACCGCGCCCCCATGGCCGCCGCCAGGGCCTGCGCGCCCGACAGCGGACGGACCATCACCATCAGCCGGTCGATCAGGCCGTTCTCGTCGAGGTGGATGAAGTCGCAGCCGTCCAGCGCCCGTTCGCCGACCCGGGTCGCGAACACCAGCGCATGGTCGCGGCCGTCCTCGCTGCTCAGCTCACTCACATAGCGGAAGTCCTCGAAGACCTTGACGACAGCGCCCAGGATCGCCGCCGTGATGGCCTTGCTTCGACCGCTTCTCGAAACGCTCGCATCGAGCCTCCATAGTCAATTTGTTGAGTAGATTAATCACCTACTGCTAGCGTGTCCATATGTCGCTCAAGTACGCCGACTTCTGGCCCGCGACACCTCAGCAGCTCTACCGCGAGCTGGAACGACTGGCGCAGGACGGGCTGATCGAGGCCCGCGTGGTGCAGCAGGAACGCAGGCCCAACAAGCGGCTGTTCACCCTCACCGAGACCGGTCGACTCGAGCTGAGCGCGTTCGCCGCTGAACCGCCCCGCAGACCGGCCGCCCTCCGCGACGAGTTCCTGATCAAGATCCAGGCCATGGACGGCGCCGACCCCGAGGCCACCCGGGCGCTGATCGAGGAGCGCATGTCCTGGGCCCGCGGAAAACTCGCCCGCTACGAGCGCGTACGGAAGAGGCTCCTGGACGGCCGCACCGAAGAGCACTATCTCGCGGAGGCCGAGCGGATCGGCCCCTACCTCACGCTCATCGGCGGAATCGCCTTCGAGACGGACACCATCCGCTGGTGCGAACGCGCTCTTGCCATCCTGAATCGCCGCGCTCCCCTAAGCTGACGCGGATGTTCAGCCCAGAAGGCCCCAGCTTCCGTGAACTCGCCGTCCAGGCGCTGTCGTCCGTCGAGCGCGGCTACGACCTGCTCGCCCCCAAGTTCGACCACACGCCCTTCCGTACGCCGGACTCGGTGCTGGACGCGGTCGCGTCCGCGCTCCGCCGCATGGGCCCCTTCGACGCCGGGCTCGACCTGTGCTGCGGCACCGGCGCCGGAGCCCGGGTGCTGACGCGGGTCTGCCGGGAGAGTGTGACCGGGGTCGACTTCAGCGCCGGGATGCTCGACGTGGCCGGAAAGCGGACGCGGTCCGGGGGGCCGCGCGTGTCCTGGGTGCGGGGTGACGCGCGTGCCCTGCCGTTCGCCCCCGCCTCCTTCGACCTCGTCGTGAGCTTCGGGGCCTTCGGGCACTTCCTGCCACCCGAACTGCCCGGCCTGTTCGCCCGGACCCGCGAGGTGCTCCGGCCGGGCGGCACTTTCGCCTTCCCGGTCGTCGCCCCTCCCCGCCCCTCGTCTCCCGCCTACTGGACGCTCCTCGGTTTCGATGCCGCTATGCGGGTGCGCAACGCCCTCTGGCGGCCGCCGTTCGTCATGTACTACCGGGCCTTCCGGCTCGGGGACGTACGACGGGAACTGGAAGGGGCCGGCCTTCGCGTGGAGCTGTACGCCCTGCCCGAGTTCGGCGTGCGCCGGGACGGCAGCCCACGGGTCCGGATGGTCGTGGCGCGGCGTCCCGTCCAGGCGGCCAGGACATCCACCGTGTCCGGGCCGTCGTGAATCGTCGCGGACATCCCGCCGTCACAGCACGCTGTACAAGGCGTCGATCAGCGCCGTCTTGCGGGGATCGTCGGCGATGTGAGGACCCATCCGGTTCATCACGTAGCCCAGTGAGACCCCCGCCTCGGGATCGGCCAGACCGCACGATCCGCCGAAGCCGTCGTGTCCGAAGGCCCGGGGATTCGGCCCGTACGAGCCGTTCGGTCCACTCAGCCACAGGCCGAGCCCGAGCTCCGTCTCGCTGTCGAGTCCCGCGCCCAGCACCAGGTCGCGGCACCTGCCCTGGCTCTCGCGGACCCGCTCGGCGGCCTCGGGGGACAGGACTCGGTGGCCGTTGTGGGCACCGCGGCCCGCGAAGATCCCGTAGAGCGCGGCGACGGCCCGGGCGGTGCCGTGGCCGTTCGCGGCGGGGATCTCCGCGGCTCGCCACTCGGGTGTGTTCGCCTCACCGGCCCCCACCACGGGGTTGGCCAGCGCGGCGATCGCCGCGGGCGCCAACTGGGCGAAGATGGCGGCCTGTTCGCTTGCCGACGCGGCCGGCGGATGCACCAGCTCGGCGGCCCGCCCGGCCTCCTTCTCCGGCAGCCCGATGGTGAAGTCGATGCCGAGCGGCCCCGTCACCTCCCGCTCCAGGAAGGCGCCCGGCAGCAGCCCCGAGACCCGCCGGACGACCTCCCCGACCAGGAAGCCGTACGTGAACGCGTGGTACCCGGACACCGTGCCCGGCTCCCACCAGGGCTGCATCGCCGCGAGCCGCTCCGTCGTCAGCTGCCAGTCGAAGAGCTCGGTGAGCGAGTGGGGCTCGCGCAGCCCGGACAGCCCGGCCCGGTGCGACAGCAGGTGCCGTACCAGGACCTTCTCCTTGCCGGCGGCGGCGAACTCCGGCCAGTAGGCGGCGACCGGGGCGTCGAAGTCGAGCAGGCCCCGGTCGGCGAGGATGTGGGTGCACAGGGCCGTCGGGCCCTTCGTCGTCGACCACACGTTGACCAGCGTGTCGCGCTCCCAGGGTCGGGTGCGGGCCGCGTCGGCCCAGCCGCCCCACAGGTCCACGACCGTCTCACCGCCGACCACGACGCTCACCGCGGCGCCCAGCTCGGCACGGTCCCGGAAGTTCTCCTCGAACGCCGTGCGCACTGCCGTGAAGCGCGCGTCGCAGTGGCCGTGGACAGGTGGCTGGTGCTCGGACATGGGGCCCTCCGTCGTCGCCGGAAGCCCGGGCCGCGACGCGACCCGGGATCCCCGGAACATACCGACTGGTTGGACTGGAGGGAAGTTCTCCGGCAGGACTCAGGCGTACGAGCGCAGCCAGCCCAGCTTCGCCGCCTCCTGGTAGGGGCCGCCGCCCTCATGGTCGTTGAAGTCGTAGACCTCGATGGCCTTGTCCTCGTGGCTCCAGGCGTTGAAGGCCGCGAAGACGGTGGAGGGCGGGCAGGTCTGGTCCTCCAGGGCCGCCGAGAAGAGCGCCGGCGCACGGCCGCGGCCGGCGAAGTGCACGCCGTCGAAGTAGGCGAGGGTGCCGAGGACGTCCTCGAAGCGGCCGCGGTGCGTCTTGAGGTAGAGGCCGATCTCCCGGTACGGGTGACGGTCCGTCATGGTCGCCGCGCGCGGGAAGTCGCACAGGAACGGCACGTCCGGGGCGACCGCGGCCAGATCCGGGACCAGACCGCCGACCGCGATCGAGATGCCCCCGCCCTGGCTGCCGCCGAGCACGACCGTACGCGCCGGGTCGGTCAGCGGGTGCGAACGGGCCGCCTCCACCGCACGCACCGCGTCCGTGAACACCCGGCGGTAGTAGTAGTTCTCGGGCGCGTCGATGCCCCGCGTCATGAAGCCGGGGTACGCGGGCGCGCCGGCCACCGGGTCCGCGGTGCCGCCACCGCCGCCCCAGGCACTGCCCTGACCACGGGTGTCCATCACGAAGTGCGCCCGGCCCGTCGACGCCCACAGCAGATGCTCGTGCGGCAGGCCGCGCCCACCGCCGTACCCGATGAACTCCACGACCACCGGCACCGGGGCGGAGACCTCGGCAGGGATCGTGAACCAGCCCTTGACCGGGTGGCCGCCGAACCCGGCGAACGTCACGTCGTACACCTTGACCGTGGTCAGCCCCGTGTCGACGAGGTCGAAGCGGGCGTTCAGGTCGAACTCGCGGGCCTCCTGGAGAGTCTTGGACCAGAACGCGTCGAAGTCCTCGGGCTCGGCGGAGTCGCTGCGGTACTCGCGCAGCTCGTCGATGGGGAGGTCGAACAGGGCCATGTAGGACCGCCTTTGCGAAAGGAACAGTGCCGGATGATCACACCGTACGTGCGTGGTCGGACGACTCGCCAGGCCTTTGCCGTGCCGACTGGCTACCATGACGCCATGTCGACAGCCGTGGACCTGCTGGTCAAGGACGCCGGACTGCTGGTCGTGGACGGCGAGCGGGAGATTGCCGGCGGCTGGCTGGCCGTCGCGAATGGTCGGGTCACCGCCGTCGGCACCGCGGGCACCGAACCCGAGGCCCGGACGACCCTCTCGGCGGCCGGCCGCCTCGTCACCCCGGGCCTGGTCAACACGCACCACCACATCTACCAGAACCTCACCCGCTCCTACGCCCCCGCCGTGAACGGCTCCCTCTTCGACTGGCTGACCACCCTCTACCCCCTGTGGGCCGCTCTCGACGAGGAGGCCGCCTACGTCTCGGCGTACGTCGGCATGGCCGAGCTGCTCATGGGTGGCTGTACGACGTCCTCGGACCATCTCTACGTCCATCCGCGCCCCCTCCTCGTCGACGCGGAGATCCGCGCCGCCCGGGACATCGGCTTCCGTTTCCACGCGACGCGGGGTTCGATGACCCGCTCGGTGGAGGACGGCGGGCTCCCGCCGCGAAGCGTCACCCAGACCGAGGAGGAGGTCCTCGCCGACAGTGAGCGACTCATCAAGGCCCACCACGACGCCTCGCCTGGCGCGCTCATCAGGGTCGCCCTCGCTCCCTGTTCGCCTTTCTCCGTCACCAAGGAGCTGATGACGGCGAGCGCCGAACTCGCGGAGCGCTACGACGTCCGGTTGCACACCCACCTCGCCGAGGACCGCGACGAGGACACCTACTGCCTTCAGACGTACGGCTGCCGGCCCGTCGAGTACTTCGAGGAGACCGGCTGGATGAGCGACCGCACCTGGGTCGCGCACTGCATCCACCCGAACGACGCCGAGCTGCGCCGCCTCGCGGCCGCGGGCGTCGGCGTGGCCCACTGTCCGAGCTCCAACATGCTCATCGGCGGAGGGACCGCGCGGGTCACGGAGATGCGCGAGCTCGGGATGCCCGTCGGTATCGGCTGCGACGGTTCGGCCTCCACCGACCACGCCTCGCTCTGGATGGAGACCAGGGGAGCGCTGCTGCTCGGCCGTTACCGGGGCGGGCCCGGAGCGATGACCGCACGCGACGCACTGGACCTCGCGACCAGGGGCTCGGCCCGCTGTCTGGGCCGCGCGGACGAGATCGGTCACCTGCGCCCGGGGGCCTGCGCCGACCTGGTCGTCTGGGACCTGCACGAGGTGGCGCTCGCGGGCGCGCTGACCGACCCGGTGGAGGCGTGGCTGCGCTGCGGTCCGGCCCGCGCTTGGACCACGGTGGTCGGCGGACGCACCCTCGTCGACCGGGGCGAACCCGTGCTGCCCGGGCTGACGGACGCACTGCGCACGCACGGGACGATCGCGCGCCGGATGCAGCAGCGGGCGTAGGCGTCGGCCGTCGGTGATGAGGCCGTCGGTGATGACATGAGGAGCCGGCCGGTGCTCGGCTCGGTCAGGCCCGGCGGCGGGTCCACTGCGGTTCGGTGAGAGCCCAGTCCCGTTCCCACTCGGCGAGCCGGTGGCGGGCGGCCGCACCGCGGACGAGGGAGTGGCCGAGGAGGATCACGGCGATCGTGGCGCCCGCCCCACAGGCACCCATCGTCACCGTGTGCTGCCAGACCGCGGTCTCGTCCGGCGGCGGGGCCACGCTCCGGCCCCGGGAGTCGAACCACACATCGACCTTGTCGCCCTGGTCGGTACCCGACGGGACGCGGGCGGTGGCCGTCTTCGCGGCCCCCCCGGCCTCCGTCCAGCGCACGGTCACCCGGTACGAGCGCTCCCGGCCGGCCTGGACCGAGGGCAGCGCGTCCGGGACCCTGCCGACGACCTCCGCGCGAACGCGGTGGCGTTCGGAGCGCTGTGCGGCCGCCACCGTACGGGCGTCGTCGTGCGCCCACCAGCCCACGACCGCGCCCACCAGCGGGGCGCCCAGCAGCATCAGAGCGGTGACGGCCAGTACCGTCCACGCCTCGACGACGTCCGACCGGCGCCTGAGCGGATTACGCCGCCAGCGCCAGCCGCGCACCCGGGTTCGCATGTCGACCTCCGCACCACGCCCGCCTGCGAGTGGTCACACAGATGTAGTACCCCTCCATCCGCGTCGTTCACTTGTGGGGGAGCGCACATACGCCCGGAGGGAACATGCACGGAGGGAACATGTGGAGGGAACATGTACGGAGGGCACATGAGCACCACCGTCAGCCGAAGCGCTCGATCCGGATACGGTCCACCGGCTGACCGGCCTCCACCAGCAGCCGCGAGGCATGCTCGGCGAACGCGTTGGATCCACACACATAAGCTTCCCACCCGCCCTCGGGCTGCGCAGCCAGGAGCGGCGCCACATGTGCGGCCGCCATACGTCCCACCGGCACCCCCTGGGGAGAGTTTCGAGTGAAGACAGGGGTCGTCTCGGCGCCGAGTTCCCGCGCGTAGATGAGTTCCTCGGGGCTGCGCGCCGACACCAGCATCCGCAGTGGCACGGACAGCCCACGCGCCCGGTGGTGCCGCACCATCGACATCAGCGGTACGACACCGGAGCCGGCCCCGATCAGCAGCGCGGGCCGGTCACCTGGCCAGGCGAAGAACCCGCTGAGCGGCCCGCGCACCTCGACCTCGTCACCGGGCCTCGCGACCGTATGGAACCACCCCGAGACCTCACCGCCCTCGACATGGTCCAAGGTCAGCTCGATGTGCCCGGAGTCCTCAGGCGGGGACGCGATCGAGTAGTGGCGCTGGGCCGTGTAGCCGTCCTCGGCGGTCAGCCTCAGCATCAGATGCTGGCCGGGTAGATGCCCCTGCCAGGCGGGCACGGCGAAACGGAACGTGGAGGCGTACGGGGTCTCGCGGCGGACCTCGGTGAGCGTGGCGGTCTGCCACTCGGCGGCGGCGCGGCTGCTCACCGCGATACGTCCTGGCACCGCGAACCGCGTGACGGGGGCGAAGGTCTCAGTCACCGGAGTACCGCTGCTCCTCCCACGGGTTGCCCCGCGCGTGATAGCCGTTCTGCTCCCAGAAACCCGGTTCGTCGTGGTCCAGCAGCGTCAGCCCCGCGACCCACTTGGCGCTCTTCCAGAAGTACAGGTGCGGCACCAGCAGCCGCGCCGGCCCGCCGTGTTCGGCCGGCAGCGGCTTCCCGTCGTACTCCCACGCGATCCACGCCCGCCCGCCGGTCAGGTCCGCGAGCGGCAGGTTCGTGGTGTACCCGGTGTGCGAGTACGCGACGGCATGGGTGGCGGACCCATGGGGCCGCACCACAGCCAGGAACGCGTCCAGCGACACGCCCGCGAACCGCACCCCGAACTTCGACCAGCTCGTCACACAGTGGATGTCACCCTCGTAGGCCGACGCGGGCAGCGTGTGCGCCTCGTCCCAGTCCCAGGTGCGCGGTTGTTCCACCAGGCCGTCCACCCGGAACGTCCAGTCGGCCGACGAAAGGTCCGGCGTGACCTCGGCGGAGAGCACCGGCCAGTCGTCGCCTGCGTCGTACTGGCCTGGCGGGAGCCCGGTGTTCTGGACGCGGGGGCGTCCGGTGAAGCCTCGGGTGACGTTCATGCCTTAAACCGTACGCTGTCGCCGCGCGTGCTCCGTCCCAGGTCAGTGCCCCGATCATTGCGGCCGTATGAACACTGCGCGGGGCCGGGAATAGCCGTCGCGCACCGCTCCTTGGCGCTGGAGTGCCGGGTCGGTGCCCCGGTGACAGTGCGAGGAGAGCGAGGAAGCAGATGCCCAAGGCGTACGTCTTCACGCGGTACGGCGGACCGGAGACCGAGGCGTTCGTGGACGTGGACCGGCCGAGTCCCGGGCCCGGTCAGCTCCTGGTGGCCGTCCGTGCGGCGGGTGTGAACCCCGTGGACTGGAAGATCCGCTCGGGCTACCGGCGACCCGGCGACAGCGGTGACCGCGCCTTCCCCGCGGTGCTCGGCAGCGAGATCTCCGGCGTCGTGGCGGAACTCGGTGAGGGTGTCGAGGCGTTCGCGGTCGGGGACGAGGTCTTCGGCAACACGCTCAGCGGGGGCTACGCCGAGTACGCCCTGGTGCCGGTCGTCATCGCCGCGCACAAGCCCGCCGAACTGTCCCACCTGGCCGCCGCCACCCTGCCTGTCGCCGCCGCGACCGCCTACGACGGCGTCCGCCAGCTCGATCTGCCCCCGGGCGCGACGCTGCTGGTGACCGGCGCGGGCGGGGGAGTCGGCGCGGCGGCCGTGCAGATCGCCCGTGCCTTCGGGCTCCGCGTGGTCGGTGTCGCGAGCGAGGGCAAGAGGGACTTCGTCGAGTCGCTCGGCGCCGACCACGTCCCCTCCGGGCCGGACTGGGGCGAGCGGGCCCGGGCGGCCGCACCGGACGGCATCGACGGGGTCTACGACCTCGTCGGCGGCGAAGTGCTCGCCGAGGCCGCCGAGTTGGTCACCGACCGGACGAGGCTGATCACCGCCGGCGCACCGGAGGAGGACGTGCGGCGGCTGGGCGGTACCCGCGTGACACGGGCTCGCAACGCGGCCGTACTGGAGGAGCTGGCGCGGCTCGTGCTCAAGGGCGACCTGGACCCGCACATCACCGGAACCTTTCCCCTCGACCGCGCCGACGAGGCGCTGCGCGCGGTCGAGGAAGGCCACGCCCGCGGCAAGACGGTCATCGAGGTTGCCCGATGACCGCCGGCACCCCGCACGTCCTCGACAACCCCGCCCTCGCCTCCTTGACCGGCCCGCACGCCCACTTCGCCGAGAAGCGCGGCCGGGTCCTCCGCTACCCCGTCGACGTCTCGCCGTGGCTGGCCCTGCCCGACGAGCCCGACGCCGGCGACTGGGCCGACCTCGCGGCGCTCGCGGGCCCCGGCACAGAGGTACCGCTGACGGCTTACGCGGGACAGGTCCCGGAGGGCTGGGAGATCACGTTCCACGTCGAGGGCGTGCAGCTGGTGGACGACGGCCTGACCACCGCACCCGACCCGGAGGTGGTCCGACTCGGCCCCGCCGACGTGCCCGAGATCCTCGACCTGATTGCCCGTACCCGACCGGGACCCTTCCTGCCCCGCACCATCGAGATGGGTACCTACCTGGGCATACGCCGGGAAGGCGCCCTCGTGGCGATGGCGGGGGAGCGGCTGCACCCGCCGGGCTGGACCGAGATCAGCGCGGTCTGCACCGACGCCGCTGTCCGCGGCCAGGGCCTCGCGACCCGGCTGATCCTCGCCGTCGCGCATGGCATACGCGAGCGTGGCGAGACCCTGTTCCTGCACACCGGCGCGAAGAACACCGGTGCCATCCGGCTCTACGAGTCCCTCGGCTTCCGGCTCCGGCGCACCACCGCCTTCCTCGCCGCACGGGTGCCCGAGCGGTTGCCGGAGGCGGTGTCCTAGGCACCGTCAGCCGGACCGTGGCCAGGCGTTGTAACGCACCAGGTAGTCGGCGAACCGCTCCAGGTCCTCCTGCGACCAGTCCGCGAGCCGCTCGCCGACGGCCGCGCGGCGGCTCACGGTGACCTGGCCCAGGATGTCCCGGCCCGCCTCGGTCAGATGCAGCACCTGGACACGGTGGTCCTCCGGGTCCTGGCGCCGTTCGACGAGGCCGGCCCGCTCCAGAGCGGCGACCTGGCGGCTCACCGTGGACTTGTCCAGGGCGTAGTGGGCGGCCAGGTCGGTGGCGCGGCAGCCGTCGCGCTCCTCCAGATGCCCGAGGAGCGTGTACGACACCAGCGACAGCTCGGGATGCAGACGGCCCGCCGAGGCCCGGGCCCGTCGCGCGAAGACCGTCATCTCGCGCTGGATCGTCTCCACTGCCGTTGCTGCTTCCACCGGACCTCCCTCGCAGTACTGGTTGCAGAATACAACTCGCTCCGTTCTGGGGTAGGGTGGCGCTCCGGCTGAGGGCGGTCCCAGCCGTGCGGGACCAAGGAGGTGAGACCCATCAACGCTGTGTCAGATCGGGTGCTCTCTCCTCGAATCGGCGCGGATCACCGCCTGTAGGTGACCGCGGGAGCGCCCTTCGGCTCCCGAAAGGCTCTCGGCTTCCATGCCTTCACTCTCTCCCCGCTTCACCTCTCCCGACTCCGTCGTCGCCGCACTCCGCACCGCGGGCTGTGTCTTCGCCGAGGACGAGGCCCGGCTGATCCTCGCCGCCGCCCGCACCCCCGACGAGCTGGCCGACATGGTGGACCGCCGGGTCACCGGCCACCCGCTCGAACTCGTCGTCGGCTGGGCGGAGTTCCGCGGACTGCGCATCACCGTGGGCCCCGGCGTCTTCGTGCCCCGCCGCCGCACCGAGTTCCTCGTCGAACAGGCCCTCGCCCAGGCGCCGGACGCCTCGGTCGTCGTGGACCTGTGCTGCGGCTCGGGTGCGGTCGGCGCCGCGCTCGCCGCCGCGCTGGGCCCGGTCGAGCTGCACGCCGCCGACATCGACCCGGCCGCGGTGGACTGCGCGCGCCGCAACACCGCCGACGCGGGCGGCCGGGCCCACACCGGCGACCTCTTCGACGCCCTCCCCGCCGACCTGCGCGGCCGTGTGGACATCCTCGCGGCCAACGTCCCCTACGTCCCCACCGACGAGGTCGCCCTCCTCCCCACCGAGGCCCGCGACCACGAGCCCCTGGTCGCCCTCGACGGCGGCGCGGACGGCCTGGACATCCTGCGCCGCGTCGCCACCGAGGCCCCTCATTGGCTCGCCCCCGGCGGCTGCCTCCTCGTCGAGACCAGCGAACGCCAGGCCACCGCCGCCGTCGACACCTTCACCCACAGCGGCCTGACACCCCGCCTCGCGGTCTCCGAGGAGCTCTACGCCCACGTCGTGATCGGCACCAGGGCCTAGGCCCAGCCAGGCGCCCACGTCCCCACCCCCGGCGGCTCGGGCCGGGTGACGTGCAGGTGCTCCCGGAGGGCGGCGAGGGCCGGGTGGGGGTTGCCGGCGCGCCAGATCAGGGAGTGGGGGTAGACCGGCGTGGGGCCGTGCACCGGGATGCGGCGCAGGTCCTGGTCGGACGGCCAGACCAGACGGGTCAGCTCGCCGACGAGGGTCGCCAGGGCCGGGGAGTCGGCGATGGTGTCGAGAAGGGGGTCGGTGCCGAAGTCGGGCCCGGTGACCTCGATGGTGAGGCCGAAGGCGGCGGCGAGGTCGTCGTAGTAGGTACCCCACTCGGTTCCCGTGACCAGGCCGGGCATCCAGATGCGGTGCCCGGCCAGCCGGGAGGGTTCCACCGAACGGGCTCCCGCGAGCGCGTGGTCGGGGCCGGTGAGCAGTTGGACCGGCTCGTCGTAGACCCGCACGGACTGGATGTCGTCGGTCGACTGCCCCGCGGAGTGCGGGACCGCGCGGAAGGTCGCGTCGATCATGCCGGACCGGAGTGCGGCGACGGCCGCGTCGGCGTCGAAGAGAGTGACGACGTCGAGCTCGATGTCGGGGTGCGTGCGGTGGAAGGCGCGCAGCAGTTCTGCCGGCGCGAGGCGGCGGCCGATCACGTCGACGCGCAGGGCCCGGCTGCCCGGCCGCACCGAAGCGGCCGCCCGTTCCGCGGCCCGGAGCAGCTCGCGGGCGTGGGGCAGGAACGCCTGTCCGTCGATGCTGAGGCGGGCACCGCGCGGGGTGCGGGTGAACAGCCGCGCCCCGAGGTCCTTCTCCAGCGCGGCGACCCGCTTCGACACGGCCTGCTGGGTGACCGCCAGCCGGTCGGCGGCCTCCTGGAACCGCCCCGCGTCCGCCACGGCGACAAAGGTGCGTACGGCGTCGAGATCCATGACCGAAGCCTAGGCCGCCATGGCACAACCACGGGTTGTGGACCGTCGGTGCCATGGTTGTTTGATCTGCGGGCCCGGCACTGGCTTGGATGGCGTCGGTCAACGTGAGGTTGTCGGCAAGGGGGTTTCGGGCGTGGACGGGAGGCGGTCGCTGGGGCGGCGGTTCGGGTGGCTGTGGGCGGCCTACGCGGTCAGTGCGTTCGGCACCTCGCTGTCGTTCGGCGCTTTCCCGCTGATCGCCGTCCTGGTGCTGCACGCCGGACCTGCCGCGGTGTCCGCGCTGGCGGCCGTGGGGCTCGCGGTCGGGGCCGCGGTGGCGGTGCCGCTCGGACCCTGGGTGGAGTTCCGCCGTAAGAGACCGGTGATGGTCGCGATGGACCTCGTCCGGTTCGCCGCCCTGCTGAGCGTGCCCGCCGCGTACGCGCTCGGTGTGCTCGGTTTCGTCCAGCTGCTGGCCGTTTCGGTGGTCGTGGCGGCGGCCGACATCACCTTCAGCGCCGCTTCGGGGGCCTTCCTCAAGTCCCTCGTCGGCGGGGACGACCTGTTGATCGCCAACGGGCGGTTCGAGGCCACGAACTGGACGACCATCGTGATCGGGCCTCCCCTCGGGGGTGCCGCCATCGGGCTCTTCGGTCCTGTGACGACCCTGCTGGCCGACGCCGTCAGCTATCTGCTGTCGGCGCTGGGGATCCGGGCGATCGGTGGCGGCGAGCCACGGCCCGTGCCCACCGGGGCGGCGAAGGGGTCGCTCCTGGAGGGCTGGGGGTACATCCTGACCAGTCCCGTCCTGCGCCCGCTGTTCTTCAACACGGTCCTGGTCAACGCTCTCATCATGGTGCCGGTGCCGCTGCTGACCGTCCTCATGCTCGGTCCGCTGGGCTTCGCCCCCTGGCAGTACGCCCTCGCCTTCTCGGTGCCCTGTCTCGGGGGCCTGCTCGGCTCACGGATCGCGCGCCCTCTGGTCGCCCGGTTCGGACGGCATCGCGTCCTGCTCACCTCGGGCATCCTGCGCGCGTGCTGGCCGCTCGGCCTGGCCTTCGTCGGCCCCGGCACCGCCGGGCTGCTGCTCGTGATGGCCGTCGAGCTCGGGGTGATCACCTCCTGCGCGGTCTTCAACCCGGTGTTCTCCACCGTCCGGCTGGAGCTGACGCCGACGGACCGGGTGGTCCGCACCCTCTCCGCCTGGTCGGTCACCGGCAAGCTGACCACCGCGGCCCTGACCGCCCTGTGGGGCCTGCTGGCCACCTTCACCGGAACCCGTGAGGCGATCGCGCTGGCCGGTCTGCTGCTGCTGGCCACCCCGCTCCTGCTGCCCCGACGGCCCGTCGCCGTGCCCGAGGCGAGCCCGGACGCCCTGCCCTCTTCCGCCGGGTCCCCGTGACGCCGGTCTCCCGGGCCGTGGCCGGGGGGCCCGCCGGGCCGGTTGTTCGCTGAGGTGGCCGACGGCCTGCCGCTGTGTCCGAGGCGAGTCCGGATGCCTTGCCCTCTTCCGTCGGGTCTCCGTGACGCCGGTCTCCCGGGCCGTGGCCGGGAGGGCGGCCGGGCCGGTTGTTCGCTGAGGTGGCCGATGGCCGTCGCCGTGTCCGAGGTGAGCCCGGATGCCTTGCCCTCTTCCGTCGGGTCTCCGTGACGCCGGTCTCCCGGGCCGTGGCCGGGAGGGCGGCCGGGCCGGTTGTTCGCTGAGGTGCCGGTGAAGAGTCGGGGCGTCGGTCCCTGGTGTCGCTCTTCATCGTGGCCCGGTCGCCGTCGATCTCCTCGCCGGTGCCTGCCCGCCAGTTCCGCACGACCCACTTGCCGAACCCGAAGTCCTTGACGGTCTCCTCGCCGCGCACGGCACCGACCCGAAGCTTCGACGACCACGGCGACGAGGAGGCCGGCGGAGGCCGCGGCGTAGGGGCCGTGCCGTCGGCGGCCAGGACGCCTGTCCGTACCGGTGACGGCAGACCCCGTCAGGTCACAGGCGTCTGCACCCGCGCGATCAGCAGCGCCACGTCGTCGGAGTTGTCCGGCTGGTGCAGTGTGCGCAGCAGCAGGTCGCAGACCTCCTCCAGCGGCCCGTCGGGGCTGTCGAGCAGGTCGAGGAGTGCGTCCAGGCGCTCGTCGAGCGGATGCTGCCGTGTCTCGACGAGACCGTCCGTGTACAGGACGAGCCGGTCGCCGGGTGCGAGGTCGACGGTGGTCGTGGAGAAGGCGACGCCGCCCACGCCCAGTGGCGCCCCCGTGGGAAGTTCGAGCAGCTCGGGTGGACGGCCGGTGCGCAGCCGTACCGGAGGCAGGTGCCCGGCGTTGGCGATCCGGCACTGTCCGAGCCGCGGATCGTACACGGCGTAGACGCAGGTGGCGATGGAGTGGTCCAGGTCCTCGGTGATCCGGTCGAGGTGTTCGAGGAGCTTGGCCGGGTCGAGGTCGAGGGAGGCCAGGGTGTTCGTCGCGGTGCGCAGCCGGCCCATCGTCGCGGCGGCGGTGATGCCGCTGCCCATCACGTCACCCACGACGAGGGCGGTCTTGCCCTCGCCCAGCGGGATCACGTCGAACCAGTCGCCGCCGACCTCGGCGGTGGCGCCAGCGGGCTGGTAGCGCGAAGCGACCTCCAGGCCGCCGGTCACGGACGGGTGGCTGGGCAGCAGGCTGCGCTGCAGGGTGAGAGCGGTGTTGCGGGCGTCCTGGTACCAGCGGGCGTTGTCGATCTGCACCGCCGCGCGGGCCGCCAGCTCCCGCGCGAGCAGCAGGTCGTCCTCGCCGAACGGCTCCGGATTGTGGACGCGCTTGAGGTCGAGGGCGCCGAGCACCTCGCCGCGCGCGATCAGCGGTACGGCCAGATAGGAGTGCACGCCGGCCTTGGCCAGCAGCGCGGCCGCCTCCGGTGAGCGGGCGATACGGGCGAGGTCGTCGGGCCCGACCTGCGCCACCAGGACCGGGCTTCCCGTGCGTACGCACTCGGTGACCAGGCGATCGGGGGCGTAGCGGGCGACCTGCCCGGGCGGATCGGCCGCGCTCAACACCTCCGGGGCACCGGCCGCGTCGACGGCCAGGGGACGCATCACGGCGGGCTCCGTGGGGCCGAGGGTGCTGGGTCTGCCCTGCACCACCGCCTCCAACAGGTCCACGGCCGCCACGTCCGCGAGCTCAGGCACGGCCACGTCGGCCAGCTCACGGGCGGTGCGGTCCAGGTCGAGGGTGGTGCCGATACGGGCGGAGGCGTCGGCGACGAGCGCGAGGCGGCGCCGGGCCGTCTCGGCCTCCACGGTCGCCAGATGCTGCTCGGTGACGTCCAGCACCGAGCCCGCCACTCCCAGGACGGTCCCCAGCGCGTCCTCGAGGCGGTACAGCGAGACCGACCAGGCGTGCTCCCTGTCCGGGTCCGCGGGCGTGTAACCGACCGTGTGCTGGTCGAGGAGCGGTGTGCCGGTACGCAGCACCTCGCGGGCGGCGGCCTCGAAGGCGGCCACGTCGAGATGCGGCAGGACCTCGCCGATCTTCCGCCCGACGTGTTCCTCGGCCGGCACACCGTTCAGCTGCTCCAGCGCCGGATTCACCGAGACGTACCGCAGCTCGGTGTCCAGCACGGCCAGCCCGATCGGGGACTGCGAGATCATGCGCGTCGAGAGCGCCACGTCCCGCTCCAGCCGGCGCACGGTCTCCTGGTCGGCGCACAGCCCCAGCGCGTAGACGTCCCCGTGGTCGTCCAGCAGCCGCATGTTGCGGAACTCGACCAGCTTGGTGCCGCCGTCCTTGTGCCGGACGGGGAAGGCCCCGGCCCAGCTCTGCCCGGTCTCCATGACGTCGGCGAACAGCTTGACGACCAGGTCGGCGTGCTGTTCGTGGATCATCAGATGGGCCGCGTACTGCCCCAGCGCCTCCCGAGCGCTGTAGCCGAACAGCTCCTCGGCCTGCGGGCTCCACAGCACGATGCGCCCCTCGGTGTCCAGCACCACCGAGGCCATGCCCAACTCGTCGAGTAGCCCGCTCGGCCGTACCGCCCCGCGCGGGGGCTCTGCGCCCTCGGCCGCGGGTATTCCGGCTGCACCCATTGCACGAACCGCCTTAGACCGTCCTCGCGGCACGCCGTACCCCCGTGCCGACTCCCCTTGTTCTACCGCGCTCAACCGTCTCCGTGCCCACGCGGTCGTGTTCTTCCACCATCCCTCAACACGGGGGCGTGCGTCCGGTGAAGTCCGACGGGGTGACGAAGGCCGCTCATTCATTCGATTGGCCTGTACATGACCGCCCTGGGGCGCCAGACTGTCCGCCGACCGGCCGCACCCCCGCCCCAGGAGCCTCAGGAGTCATCCATGCCCCTGCGTGCCAGACAGCGTTGTCACGCGCTCCTCGCCGCCCTCGTCACCCTCACCGCGACGGCCCTCCTGGCCGCCGCCCCGCCGGCCTCCGCCGCCGACACCTGGACGGAGACCGGCTCCGACCGCGCCGACCCGCTCACCGAGACCCAGGGCCTGGCCTCGATCGAGGTCCCCGCCGGAGCCGCCAACCGGTACACCGGCATCGGCACCATCCCCCTCAGCGTCTCCAGTCGCGGCTGGAACCACGTGGGCGACCCCGACGCCTCCTACGACGGCCACTACATCGAGCCCTACCAGGCCGACTCCGGCACCGCGAAGATGTACCGCGTGCAGGCGCCGAACGGGACCTGGTCCGAGTACGTCCACACACTCAGCCCGGGCGAGGCGCTCAACAACTCCTGGGTCGCCGTCTCGCCCGACGGACAGTGGATGCTGACCGGTGAGTGGGGCACCATGACCCGCTTCCTGGTCCTCCCCACGCCCGGCGTCAACACGAGCACCTCGCCCTCGGCGAACCTTCCGCAGGCGGCCACCGTCACCCTCGACCACGCCGTCCGCGACGTACAGGGCTGCGACTTCCTGAGCGCCACCCAGCTGCTGTGCTCCTCCGACGACCCGGCGGGCACGCTCTTCGGCTACACCAAGCCGCTCCTCCGGATCGACCTGTCCGCGGCCCCGACCGGCTCGGCGAACGTCACCGGCCATGTCACGGCACTGCGCCAACTGCCCCTGAGGAGTTCCTGCTCGGGCGGGTTCGAGGCGGAGGGCATCGACTACGACCGCCGTACCGGAACCCTGCGTGTGATCGTCGTCTCACCGGGCTTCTGTGTGCTGACGGACAGCAAGACGTACCGCTTCACCAGGAGTTGAGCCCCTCACGGGCGGGTGCCGGCCCTCGCGGAAATGAGGGTCGGCACCGATGGCGGGGCCCTGCGGCCGGATGCGACGGTGACACGAAAACGCCTCGCCGGACAAAGGGAGATCCCGCATCCACCCCCGTCAAGCACAGCACGCACGTCCTTCTGCGCCCTCGCGGGAGGTGCACCATGGGACACGCTGACACCCTGCTCGCCATGGGCGGCGCCTTCCTGGCCGCCGCGTTCCTCGCCCGCCTCGGCGGCCGGATCGGACTGCCGACCATCCCGCTGTTCATGCTCGCCGGTATCCTGCTCGGCCCGCACACCCCTGGCCTCGTCCTCGTCGAGGACGCGCACGACTTCGAGATGCTCTCCGCGCTCGGCCTGGTGCTGCTGCTGTTCTACCTGGGCCTGGAGTTCCACGTCGACGACCTGCGCACCGGCGGCAGGCGCCTGCTCGCCGCGGGCGGCATCTACCTCCTGGCGAACGTCGGCGCCGGTCTCGGTTTCGGGTTCGCCCTGGGCTGGGGGACCCGGGAGGCACTGGTGCTCGCCGGCGTCCTCGGCATCTCCTCGTCCGCGATCGTCACCAAGATCCTCATCGACCTGGGGCGGATCGGCCGCCCCGAGACCCGGCTGATCCTCGGCGTGATCGTGGTGGAGGACATCTTCCTCGCGCTCTACCTCGCCGCGCTCCAGCCGGTCATCAGCGGCGCCCGCGGGCCGATGGAGGTGCTCCTGCAAGCGGGCAAAGCCTTCGGGTTCCTGCTGGTGCTGGCCGTCGCCGCCCGGTACGGGACGCGCTGGATCGGCCGGCTGATCCACGTCCGGGACAACGAACTCCTGGTCATCAGCTTCCTGGGCGCCGCGGTCCTCGTCGCCGGAGTCTCCGAGGTCCTCGGTGTCGCCGACGCCATCGGCGCCTTCATGGTGGGCCTGATCCTGGCCGGCACGCCCTCCGGACCCCGCATCCGACGACTGGTGCACCCGCTGCGCGACGCCTTCGCCGCGATCTTCTTCTTCGCGTTCGGGCTGTCCATCGACCCCGGAGTCGTCACGGCCGTCGCCGGACCCGTCGCCGCCGCGGCGGCCGTGACGGTCGTGATGAACGTCGTCGCCGGCCTGCTCGTCGCCCGTCTCTACGGCTACGGCGCCCACCCCGCGGCCGACATCGCCACAACCCTCGTGGCCCGGGGGGAGTTCGCCCTGATCCTCGGCGCGATCGCGGCCAGTGCGGGACTCGACGCACGTCTGGCGCCGTTCATTGCCGGGTATGTCCTTGTCCTGGCCGTTCTCGGCCCGGTGGCCGCGGGGCGGGCCCATCTGCTGGCCCGGGTGCTGGGGTCACGTCGTGCCCGGGACCAGGGGGACGACGTCACACCGGAGCCGGTCCCGGTCGCGGTGGGGGCTGACGCCGAGCGGTAGGGCCCCTGCGAAGGAGGAGTCATGCGCCAGCCCGACGATGAACACCTGGTCGATCTCGCGGCACGGCTGGAGCGTGACGACCCACGGTTCGCCCGTGCACTGGGGTCGGGCCGCCCCGCCCGGCCCCGTGAGTACCGGCGCACGCGCGCCTGGGGGAGCCTCGCCGTCGCCGTGAGCCTCCTGGCCGCGGGGATGGCTCTGCCCGAGGGCATTCTCGTGGCCGCGGGCCTGGTGCTCGCCGGTATCGCCGTCCCCTTGTTCGACCCGCACCGGGATCGCCCGTCTCGCTGACACCGCCGCCGGTAGTGCTCCGCGAAAGGTGGTGCTTTTCTGAGGGTGTGGCGCGGTTCGCGGGGAACCCGGCGGTCCGGTCATCGCCACGAGAGGAGCGATCACGATGGATCGTGAGCGAGCGCACGAGGAGTCCGTCTCCCTGGAGATCAGCGGTTGCAGCAAGGAGGACGCCCGGATCGTCTTCGACACGCTGGCCGCGTGCTTCGAGTCCGACCGGGGTGCCGACGAGGTGCCGCAGCAGCTTCATGAGTCGCGGCCCATGGTGTGGCTGGGGACGTTCGAAGTGACGGAAGCGCGTTCCTGCCCGCCCCCGGCGCGGTTGTCGTCCTCGGTCGAAGCCGATGCGCAGGGAGGTTACTGGGCCATCGAGAGGCTTCGGACGACGTTGGACTCGATGTTCGCGGTGCGGGATCTCGCGTCCGCGTCGGGGGATCAGGAGCGGGAGCTGCATGTGCGGCTCGAGAGTCGTTGAGGAAATTTTGTTCTTCTACGGCGCCGCGGTGGCCGGTCGCGCCGTCTCCGCACCCCCGCGGGGCGCGACCGGCCACCCTGTGATCAGCCCTGCCGCACCGGCACCACCACCATCTCGGCGACGTTGACGTTCGGCGGGGCCGCGACCGAGAAGGCGACGGCCTCGGCGATGTCCGGGGCGGTCAGAGGATCGAGGTCAGTGCGCATGCGGGACAAGGACGCGCGTGTCTCGTCGTCCCGCATGCCCGCACCCAGCTCGGTGGTGGTGACCCCGGGCTCGATGTTCTTCACGCGGACGCCGCGCGGCCCGAGTTCGGCGCGCAGATTGCGCGTGAGATGGGCGACGGCCGCCTTGGTGGCGCAGTAGACGGACCAGTCGGGGAAGAGGAGATGCCCGCCCACGGAGCCGACGTGGACGAGGTCCGCCGGGCCGCCGCGTGCGGCCGCTGCCAGGAGGTCGTCCGTGAAGGCGCGGGAGGTGTGCAGCAGGCCGCGCAGGTTGACGTCGATCATGCGATCCCACTCGTCGGTCTCGGCCCGCTCGAAGGGGGCGCCGAGCATGACGCCGGCGTTGGCCACGACAAGGTCGACGGCCCCGAGCGCTCCGGTGACGGTCCCGGCCGCCTCCGTGACGGCCTCTGCGTCGGTCAGGTCCACGGCGACGGGCAGGACCGATCCGGTGGCCGTGGCGCGCAGCTCGTCGGCGAGTGCCTTGAGGCGGTCCTCGCGGCGGCCCAGCAGCGCGACGCTCGCTCCGCCGGCGGCGAGGCGCCTCGCGGTGGCCGCGCCGATCCCGCTGGTGGCACCGGTGACGACCGCGACGCGTTGGTTGAGGTTCCAGGTGTGTGTCATGCCGTCAACGGTGGGACCCGCCCTGGCCTGGGACCAGGCCGTATCACCCCGAGGAGAGCGGATCGTAGGAGTACCGCGGCCACCTTGCGGACTCCCGTGGGCCCGCGACCGGACCTAGGGTCGACGGCATGGACAGTGACAACCGGCTCGGCCTCTTCCTGCGCGCCCGCCGTGCCCTCGTCCGGCCCGAGGACGCGGGGCTGCCGACCGGGAGCCGGCGCCGGGTGGCGGGCCTGCGCCGGGAAGAGGTCGCGGTGCTGGCCGGAGTCAGCACCGACTACTACGTCCGCCTGGAACAGGGACGCGAGCGGAATCCCTCGGCTCAGGTGATCGAGGCGCTGGGACGCGTCCTCGGCCTGGAGGAGGACGCCCTGGACCATCTCCACCGGCTGGCGCGCCCCGTCACCGGCCGTACCCAGGACGGTTCGCACCCCCGGGCGGTCAGCCCCGCCCTGCTGCGGATGATGGAGGGGTGGCACCGCACTCCGGCAGTGGTCCTGGACCATTGCCTGACCGTGCTGGCCCACAACGTCCTCGGCGGCGCACTGTTCGCCGGTCACACCCACAGCGGGGACCTGCTGCGGCTGGTGTTCCTCGACCCGGACGCCCGGGAGTTCTACCCGGACTGGGAGCACGTGGCGGTGAACACCGTGGCCGCGCTGCGGGCCGCCGCCGGAACCGGTCACGAGGACCCGCGGCTGTTCGCCACGGTCGGCGAACTGTCGCTGCGCAGCGAGGAGTTCCGCCGGCTCTGGGCCCGCCACGACATCCGCCGCAAGACCCGCGAGAGCAAGCGCTTCCGGCATCCGCTGGTCGGCGAACTGGCCCTGGACTACGAGTCCTTGACCGTCAACAGCGCCCCGGGCCAGCAGCTGGTCGTCTACCAGGCCGATCCGGGCAGCCCGTCCGAGCAGGCGCTCTCCCTGCTGGGGAGTCTCGCCGCGGACGCGGCTCACTCCGACGAGGCCGCCGACAAGGACACGTACACCTGAGGGCACCGACGTGGTTCGTATCACCCCTCCCCGATTGTGCAACTAGTTGCACAAAGAGGCCGCGGTCCTCTACAACAGAGAGGCACGAGACCGCGATGGAGGGGCCCATGAGCCGTTACCCGCACCTGCTGAACCCGCTCGACCTGGGCTTCACCACGCTGCCCAACCGCGTCCTGATGGGCTCCATGCACGTGGGCCTGGAGGAGGCCGAGCGCGGCTTCGAGCGCATGGCCGCCTTCTACGCGGAGCGAGCGCGCGGGGGAGTGGGCCTGATCGTCACCGGCGGCATCGCGCCCAACGACGAGGGGCGGCCGTACGAGGGCGGTGCCAAGCTCACCACCGACGCGGAGGCCCAGCAGCACCGGGCCATCACCCAGGCCGTGCACCGCGAGGGCGGCCGGATCGCGATGCAGATCCTGCACTTCGGCAGGTACGCCTACCACCAGGGCCTCGTCGCGCCCAGCCCCCTCCAGGCGCCGATCAGCCCCTTCCCGCCCCGCGAGCTCACCGACGCCGAGGTCGAGCGGACCATCGGCGACTACGCCCGTGCCGCCCGACTCGCCCGGCAGGCCGGCTACGACGGCGTGGAGATCATGGGCTCCGAGGGCTACCTCATCAACGAGTTCATCGCCGCGCAGACCAACCACCGCACCGACCGCTGGGGCGGGTCGTACGAGAACCGCATGCGCCTTCCCGTGGAGATCGTGCGGCGGGTGCGCGAGGCCGTCGGCGAGGACTTCATCATCGTCTACCGGCTGTCCATGCTGGACCTCGTCCCGGGCGGCTCGACGCTGGACGAGGTGATCACCCTAGCCAAGGCCGTCGAGGCCGCCGGGGCCACGATCATCAACACCGGCATCGGCTGGCACGAGGCCCGCATCCCCACCATCGCGACCTCGGTGCCGCGCGGCGCCTACACCTGGGTGACGAAGCGGCTCATGGGCGAGGTGTCGATCCCGCTCGTGACCACCAACCGCATCAACACCCCCGAACTTGCCGAGGAGTTGCTCGCCGACGGGTACGCGGACATGGTGTCGATGGCGCGCCCGATGCTCGCCGACCCGGAGTTCGTGAACAAGGCGGCCGAGGGCCGTCCCGAGGCCATCAACACCTGCATCGGCTGCAACCAGGCCTGTCTCGACCACACCTTCAGCGGGAAGATCACCTCCTGCCTGGTCAACCCGCGCGCCTGCCACGAGACCGAGCTGGTGCTGTCCCCGACCCGGCTGCGCAAACGCGTGGCGGTCGTCGGAGCCGGCCCGGCGGGACTCGCCTGCGCGGTCTCCGCCGCCGAACGCGGCCATGACGTCACGCTGTTCGACGCCGCGAGCGAGATCGGCGGTCAGCTCAACGTGGCCCGCCGGGTCCCCGGCAAGCAGGAGTTCGACGAGACGATCCGCTACTTCCGCCACCAGCTCGACGCCCACGGCGTGGACGTACGGCTGAACACACCCGTGGACGCGGGGGACTTGTCCGCCTACGACGAGGTCGTCGTCGCCACCGGCGTCACCCCGCGCACCCCCGACATCCCGGGCGTCGACCACCCCAGCGTGGTCGGCTACCTCGATGTCCTGCGCGACGGCGCCCCCGTCGGCGACCGGGTGGCGATCCTCGGCGCCGGGGGCATCGGCTTCGACGTCGCCGAGTTCCTCACCGACGGCGGCGACAAGGCGCACGAGAACCCCGAGACGTACTTCCGCCAGTGGGGCGTCGACATGGACTACACGGCACCCGGCGGACTCGCGGCCCCCGAACGCCCCGCCCCGCCCCGCACCGTGCACCTCCTCCAGCGCAAGACCAGCAAGGTCGGCGCCGGGCTGGGCAAGACCACCGGCTGGATCCACCGCACCGAGCTCAAGCACCGGGGCGTCACCATGGTCCCGGGTGTGCGCTACGACCGTATCGACGACGCCGGACTGCATGTCACCGTCGGCGAGGAGAGCACGGTCCTGGAGGTCGACACCGTCGTGCTGTGCACCGGGCAGGATCCGCGCCGGGACCTGTACGAGGAGCTCGTCGCCGCGGGCCGCAGCGCGCACCTGATCGGCGGGGCCGACGTGGCCGCCGAGCTGGACGCCAAGCGGGCGATCAAGCAGGGCACCGAGGTCGCGGCCGCCCTCTAGGGGCGTCCCTAGGATGACTCCATGTCACTCCCGCACGCGATCCTCACCGCTCTGCTCGAAAGGCCGTCGGCGGGGCTGGACCTGACCCGTCGGTTCGACAGGTCGATCGGCTACTTCTGGTCGGCCTCGCATCAGCAGATCTATCGCGAGCTGGGAAAACTGGAGGCCGAAGGCCTCATCCGGACCCTGCCCGCGGCCCAGCGGACCCGCGGGCAGAAGAAGAGCTACGAGGTCCTGCCCGCCGGCCGCGCCGAACTCGAACGCTGGACGGCCGCGGCGCAGGACCCCAAGCCGCACCGGGACCCGCTGCTGCTACGGCTGCGCGCGGCGGCCGTCGTCGGCACGGAGGGCCTCGAAGCGGACCTGCGCCGCCATCTCGACCTGCACCGGCGGCAGTTGGCCGAGTACGAGGAGATCGAGAAGCGCGACTTCCCGCCCGGGAACGACAGCGCGCAGGCCAGGCTTCAGCACCTGGTCCTGCGCGCGGGCATCGATCTGGAGACCTTCTGGACGCAGTGGCTCACCGAGGTACTGGAGGAGTTCGCCGGCCTCCCGGACAGCTGAAGGCTTCCGGAGGCGTACGGCCGCGACCGGTGACGGAACGCTTTCAGGGGCGGTGAGGCCGCGACCGCCGACCGAACGCTTTCAGAGGCGGTACGGCCGCGACCGGCGACGCAGGAACCAGGCCGCGGCCACCCCGCCGACCGCCACCAGGCCGCCGCCGACTGCCAGCGTCAGGGTGCCGTAGTCCTTGGTGGCGCCGCCCAGGCCGCCCATGACACCGCGGGACGGGGAGGCCGTGGCCGTCGCCGAGATCGTGGGCGTCGCGGCCCCCGAGACGATGATCGACTGGGTGCCCGCGGTGCTGTTGTCGAAGGCGCACCTCACGATGACGGTGTATGTCCCGGGGCTCACGCTCGACCAGGCCGCGGACTGCAGCGAAGTGGTTCCCGACAGGGCCACCTGGCGGCCCTGGCTGAAGTTCGTCTGGCTGCTGGTGAGAAGCGAGGCGGTGCCCCAGCCGCCGGTGGGCGCGGTGCGGGAGCATGTCGTGGTCGTGACGGAGACCGTGGATCCGGAGGTGCTCACGGAGATGCCCGACGCGGCGGCGGCCGGCCCGGCGGTCAGGGCGAGCGGCAGCGCGGCGACGGCCGCGACGGTCAGGCCGGAGCGGAGAAGAAGCTGAGTAGTGCGCATGGACTGCCCTCCGGCGGCACGGTTGGCGGTACATCCGTGGCGCCGCCGAGGTGGGGGAAGGGCCGTGCTGCCTCAAGGAGAGCCAACCCGCACACACTCCGGCCCGCATGGGGAGCGCCGCCGGGCAGGTGACGGGTTCCCTCGTCCGGCGCAGGCGTGAGGAGCCGTCACCCGTCACCGGCAGGGCCCGTCGTCACCGTCCTCTCGGCCGACAGCCCGCCCCAGGTGCCGTCCGGCAGCCGGGCCCGGATCCGCACCCGGTGGCTCTCCCCGGTCTCGCGTCCCAGGTAGAAGCTGTACGTCGCCCTCCCGCGCGGAGGCGTCCCGCCGAACACGAGCGAGGTGGCCGCCCTGCCGTCGAGGTGGACCTGGTACTCCGTGACGACGCCGTCCGTCTCGGGCGGCACCCAGGCCAGGTCGAGGTAGTACGCGCCGTCGGCGTCCCGCCGCGTGGTCGCACGGAAGTCCGTCGGCGCGGTGCCCCGGCCGTCGTCGCGGCCCGGCGTGGTCAGACGGACGCTGTCCCCGGCCGGCGAGAGGTTGTCGGCCGCGTCCCGGGCCCGGACGGTGAAGGCGTAGCGGGTGCCCGGACGCAGGCCGGTGACCACGGCCACCGTCTGGTCGCCGCCCACACTGTGGATCTTCGTATCACCCTGATAGATGTCGTACGACACCACGTCCCGGTCGTCCGCCGAGGCGCCCCACGTCAACTCGACGGCCCGGCTGCCCGCCGTCCGGCCCCGCAGCTCGCCGGGGCGTGTCGGGGCGGAACGGTCCGCCGCCATGGCCGCCGGAGTCGTCGCCCGCACCTCCCGGCTGGGTGGGCCGAGGCGTCCCTCGGTGTCGCGGGCCCGCACGCTGAAGACATACGGGGTGGCGGGTCTGAGCCTGGTGACATCCACCATGTGCTGTGAACCCGGCACATCCTGGACCTTCGTGGTGCCGCGATATACCTCGTAGCCGTGGACGCCCGCCCCGGAGGACACGGCGTTCCACATCAGGTGCACGCTGGTCGCGCTGCCCGCGGCCGCGGTGACACCCACGGGTGCGGCGGGCAGCCGGCCGCTCTCGCCGTCGTCGGCTCCGCCCCACGCGCAGGAGGTGAGCAGCGCGAGCAGTGCGCAGAGCGGCGCGGAACGTCGTAGGGGAACGGGCACGTCGCTGCCTCCCCGGTGAGGACATCACTGCAATGGTCCGGACCAATATGGCGCCGCTGTGCGTGCGTATCAAGAGGGCGGACCGTGTGGGCCGGGCTCGGGAGGGCTACGTATGCTGAGGGTCTTCACGGCCGAACTCTCCATGAGGAAAACGGAGTTCGTGCTGGTGGCGCGGACCGCTGTCGTCGCTGTCCCCGCGCCGGTACGGGTGGCCGGGAGGCTCGGGGTCGTCGAGGGCTCGGGCTCCCGGTCCCTGCCCCGTCCGGACCCCTAGGGTGGCCGCATCGTTGAGTCGGCATCAGATTGGGCTGAGTGCTCGTCGATGCCTCCAAGGAGAGGGTCCCTTATCGTGCGTGTCCAGTCGCTGACGCTGGCCGCGGCAAGTGCCGCTCTGCTCGCCCCGACGACGTCCCCCGCCACGGAGCCTGCCGCCGCCACGGAGCCCGCCGCCGCCCGGACGGAGCCGGCGGTGCGGCACGAGGGTGACGTCAAGGCCGCCGACCTCCTGGCCAGGGTGCGGGAGTGCGCCCCCGTCTCACGCGGCCGCTACCGCAGTGACGACGGCACGGCCGCGACCATCCCGGTCTGCGGCACCCGTCAGGCCGTCTTCTGGAAGGCCGACATGGACATCGACTGCGACGGCCGGCCCGGCAGTCACTGCAATCGCCGCACCGACCCGGCGTTCTCCGACACCACCGCCCACCAGCAGTCCGACGGCCGCTACCTGAGCGCCGAAAGCCTGCCGTACATCGTGGTGCCGGCGGCGAGCGGGATCTGGGACTACCGCGAGCACGGGGTGCGCGGCGGCACGGTCGCGGCCGTCGTGTACGGGGACCGGGTGCAGTACGCCGTCGTCGGGGACGTGGGCCCGGACCACATCATCGGCGAGGCGTCCTACGCCACCGCGAAAGCCCTCGGGATCCGTCCCGATCCGCGCGGCGGCGGAGTGCCTTCCGGCGTCACCTACATCGTCTTCAAGGACACGCAGGTGAAGCCGATCGAGGGCCATGCCGCCGCCGTCGCGACGGGGGAGCGGCTGGCGAGAGTGTTCGTAGGGGCGAAATGACGCGGGGGGAATGCGTCAGACAGCCGACCAGCCGTCGTCCACGGGCAGGACCACGCCGTTGATGTTGCTCGCCGCGTCCGACGCGAGGAACACGATCGCGGCGGCCTGCTCCTCGGGCTCGGCCAAGCGGCCGGCATTGACGAAGTGCGGGCCGAGCGCCGCCGGGCCGTGGGCCTCCTGGTCGGCGTCCACGACGATGGAGGTCGCGGTACCGCCCGGGGCGATGGCGTTCGCGCGGATCCCCTGCTTGCGGTACATCACCGCGAGGTTCTTCGTCAGCCCCACCACGCCGTGCTTCGAGGCCGTGTAGGCGGCGCCCGCCGTGCTGCCGCGCAGGCCCGCCTCGGAGGCGGTGTTCACGATCGCGCCCCTGCCCGCCGCCAGCATGTGCGGGAGTACGGCCCGGGTGAGCAGGAAGGGCGCGGTCAGGTTGACCCGTATGACCCGCTCCCACTCCGCGTCACTCACGTCCGCGAGCGCCGACATCCGGTCCATGATCCCGGCGTTGTTCACCAGGACGTCCACGCCGCCGAACCGCTCCACGGCGGTTCGCGTCACCTGGTCCACCACGGTCTGCTCGCTGAGGTCGCCCGTGACCGCGACCGCGGTGCCGCCCGCCTCGTCGATCTCCTTGACGACGGTCTCCGCGGCCACGGCGTTGAGGTCCGCGACCAGGACCCGGGCGCCCCGGGCGGCGAAGGCCAGTGCTGTCGCGCGCCCGATACCCGAACCCGCTCCGGTGACGATGACGCCGCGTCCCTCGAATTCTCCGGCCATGGGGTGCTCCCGTCGGTCAGTGTCCGGTCCCGCGCGGGCGCTCCACCCTGCGCTGTCGCCACCATACGACTTAATGTCGGTGAGTGACATAAAATCGTGGGAGAGAATTTCCGGGAGAACGGACGCGTGATCACCGTGATCACCGGAGCCGGAGGAACTGATGACCGCAGCGCGCGGACGCACGGGACGACCGCCCCTCACCGAGGAGCGCAAGGCCGAGATACGGCTGGAGATCGCCCGGGCTGCCGTGCAGCTGTTCGTCACCCAGGGCGTGGCGGCCACCACCGGTGAACAGATCGGACAGGCCGTCGGCGTCTCGGCACGGACCGTGTGGCGCTACTTCCCCAGCAAGGAGAGCTGCGTGAGCCCGCTGTTCTCGGAGGGCATCGAGCTGATCGCGGCCCTGCTGCGGGAGTGGGCGCCGGACGAGCCCCTGGAGCGGCTCTTCGACCGGCCCCTGGCGACCGAGATCGGCGTCATCGGCGGACTCGAACGGGCTACGGTCCGCGACCTGGTGCGCCTGACCCGCACCGAGCCGGGCCTTCGCGCCGTCTGGCTCCAGACGTACGACGAGGCGGAGCCGGCGTTCGCCCGCGCCCTGGCCGAGCGCGCCCGACGCCCGGCCGACGGACTCGAACCGACCATCCAGGCGGCCATGTTCAACGCGGCCCTGCGCGCGGCGGTCGAGCACCACGCGTGGCGTACCTCCGACACGCGCACCGATCGTGCGACGGCGGAGACCGAGCTGATGGAGATCCTGCGCTCGGCCCTCGCCGTCGCGGCGGGAGGGATCAGATAGGGGCTGTGGGGTCGGGCAGGGGGCCTTGGCGGGGGTGTCACACCTTCCGGTAGCTGTACGCCTCCGCGGCGGCCGCCTCCACCGCCGCGAGGTCCGCTCCCGTCGCCGCCGTGACGACCGCGGCCACCGCTCCCTCGACGAACGGAGCGTCCACCAGCCGGGTGCCCTCCGGGAGTTCGTCGCCCTCCGCCAGCAGCGCCTTGACCGTGAGCACCGCACTGCCGAGGTCGGCCAGGACCGCGATCCCGGCTCCCCGGTCCACGGCCGCGGCGGCGCCGGCGATCAGCTCCGCACTCGTACCGAGTCCGCCGCCCTCGGTGCCCCCGGCCGCCGCGACGGGCACCTCCGCGCCACCGCCCGCGAGCCCCTTCGCCAGCTCCGCGACGGACGCGGCGACCTCCGCGCTGTGCGACACCAGCACGATCCCGACCAGCTTTCCGTCACTCACCCGAGGCCTCCGCGAGAGCGGCGATCAGCAGGGCGGCCGAGGTCGCGCCCGGGTCCTGGTGTCCGATGCTGCGCTCGCCGAGATAACTCGCCCTGCCCTTGCGGGCCTGCAACGGCGTGGTGGCCAGGGCGCCCTGCTCGGCGGCCGTCCGGGCCGCGGCGAAGCCGGTACCGAGCGCGTCGACGGCCGGCACCAGCGTGTCGATCATGGTCTTGTCGCCCGGCGCGGCCCCGCCCAGCGTCATGACCGCCTCCACCCCCGCCCGCAGCGCCTCCGCGAGCTGTTCCTCACTGACCTCGCCGGCGTCACCGAGTGCCTTGCCGGTCCGTCGCAGCAGGGTCCCGTACAGGGGCCCCGAAGCGCCGCCGACCGTCGAGATGAGCCGGCGTCCGGCGAGGATGAGGATCGCCCCCGGGGTCTCCGGGGCCTCCTTCTCCAGGGTCGCGGCCACCGCGGTGAACCCGCGCTGAAGGTTGCTGCCGTGGTCCGCGTCCCCGATGGGGGAGTCGAGGGCGGTGAGCCGTTCCGCCTCGCGGTCGACGGAGGCGGCGGTCGCCGTCATCCAACGGCGGAAGAAGTCGGCGTCGAGCACTGGATCTCCTTGCGTGGTCGGTACGTTGATCGCTTGCTCACACACCCCAGCGCAGCCCCGGTGTCTTCACCGGCGCGTCCCACAGCCGCAGCAGCTCCTCGTCCACCTGGCACAGGGTGACCGAGGCGCCGGCCATGTCGAGCGAGGTGACGTAGTTGCCGACCAGGGTGCGGGCGACCGCGACCCCGCGGTCGACGAGCACCCGCTGCACCTCGGCGTTGAAGCCGTACAGCTCCAGGAGCGGGGTGGCTCCCATGCCGTTGACCAGGACGAGGACGGGATTGCGCGGGCTCATGTCGTCCAGGATCGCGTGCACCGAGAAGTCGGCGATCTCCCGCGAGGTCATCATCGCCCGCCGCTCCCGGCCGGGCTCGCCGTGGATGCCGACTCCCAGCTCCAGCTCGCCGTCCGGCAGATCGAAGGTGGGGCTGCCCTTGGCGGGTGTGGTGCAGGCGCTCAGCGCGACGCCGAAACTCCGGGAGTTCTCGTTGACCTGCCGGGCGATCGCCTCCACCCGCTCCAGCGGCTGCCCCTCCTCAGCCGCGGCGCCCGCGATCTTCTCCACGAACAGCGTGGCGCCGGTGCCCCGCCGACCGGCCGTGTAGAGGCTGTCCGTCACCGCCACGTCATCGTTGACCAGGACCTTCGCAACCTGAATGCCCTCGTCCTCGGCGAGTTCCGCCGCCATGTCGAAGTTCAGCACGTCCCCCGTGTAGTTCTTCACGATGAACAGCACACCGGCCCCGCTGTCCACGGCGGCCGCCGCCCGCACCATCTGGTCCGGCACCGGGGACGTGAACACCTCGCCCGGGCAGGCCGCGGACAACATGCCGGGTCCGACAAAACCGCCGTGCAGCGGCTCGTGCCCCGAGCCGCCACCGGAGATCAGGGCGACCTGCCCGGCGACGGGGGCGTCCCGCCGTACGATCACACGGTTCTCGACATCCACGGTCAACTCGGGATGGGCGGCCGCCATACCGCGCAGGGCGTCCGCGACCACGGTTTCCGGGACGTTGATCAGCATCTTCATGGGTTCCTCCGGCTCAGGATGGCAGATGGGCTCGTCGTCTGCGTTCTAACAGTTCAGAACCAGTGTGGCCAGTAGCCGACGGTGCCGTCGGCGGGTCAGTCCGCCAGTCCTGGAAGGGCACCGGTGAGTCCGGCTCGAAGCCGATCCGTTCCGGCACAGGCGAGCGGGACACCGTCGCGCAGGGCCAGGTCGGTGTACATCTCCTTCTTCCAGCGCATGCGCCGGTCCGAGCGGCATCTCAGGTCGTGAGCAGTTCCCGGCCCAGCCAGTCGGTGGAGTCGCGGACGCCGGGCAGGGCGAAGAAGTAGCCGCCGCCGGTCGGGGAGATGTAGTCGACGAGGGGTTCGTCGATCAGGCGGGTCTGGGTGGCCTCGAACTGACGCTGTACGTCCTGCTGGTAGCAGCAGAACACCAGGCCCATGTCCAGGTTGCCGACGTCGTCGATCCCGCGGTCGTAGTTGTAACCCCGGCGCAGAATGCGGGAGTTGTCGGTCCTGCTGGTGCGTGGGTTGGCGAGGCGGATGTGGGCGTCGAGGGGTATCGCGGTGCCGTGCGGATCCTTGGCGTAGCGCGGGACGTCGGTCTCCTTGGCGCCGTCGAGCGGGGCGCCGGTGTCCTTGCGGCGGCCGAACATCAGCTCCTGCTCGGTCAGCGAGATCCGGTCCCAGAACTCGACGAGCATCCGGATGACGCGGATGACCTGGTAGGAGCCGCCGGTCGCCCAGGCCGGCTCGCCCTGCCCGGCCCCGACCCACACGAGCCGGTTCATCTCACGGGCCGATGTCACCTCCGGGTTGGCGATGCCGTCCTTGAAGCCGAGGAGGTTGCGCTGGGCGCCGCTGGGGCGGGGGACGTTCTGGAAGCCGTCGACGCGCCACTTGATCTGCATCGCGCCACGGGTGTGCTTGGCGATGTCGCGCAGTGCGTGCAGCACCGTGTCCTGGCGTGCGGCGCAGAGTTGCAGGGACAGGTCGCCGTGGCAGGCGGCCGGGTCCAGGTTGTCGTTGGGAAAGGTCCGCATCGGGGTGAGCCGGCGCGGCTTCGCCTTCGCGAGGCCGTAGCGGTCGTCGAAGAGCGAGGCTCCCACGCCCAAGGTGACGGTGAGGGAGTCGGCGGGGACGTCCGGGCCGAGGATGCCGTTGTCGGAGGGCGGGGCGCCGACACCGAGGTCGGCGGGGGTGCCGCCGGAGGTGAGGAAGCGGGCGCGGGTCGTCAACGTCCTCAGCAGGTCGGCCAGTTGTGCGCGGTCGTCGGTGATGACGTCGAAGGAGACGAAGGTGGCCGCGGCCGGTGCCGGGGTGAGGATGCCCGCCTGGTGGGCGCCGTGGAAGGGCACTTTCGCGGTGCCGGGGGCGTCCGCGGCCTGCGCCTCGGCCGATCCGCCGCTCGCGCTCAGGGCGAAGGCGCCGCCGGCCAGTGCGGCGCCCGCTGCCGAGGCACCGAGGGCCGTCCTCACGAAGGAGCGGCGGCCGGCACCCGCGGGACAGCCTGACGCTTCGGTGGACGGCATGGGGTGGTTCCCTTCGGGGTGTTCGTGGTCGTGGGTCTTCACGCGGACTTCCTGATCTCCAGCAGGTCCGGCACCGGCGAGAGGTCCTCCAGGAGCTGCCCTGTGGCCCCGTTCAGCCGCGCCCGCGCGGTCGCGTCGAGACGTTCGACCGGGGTCCAACTCCCGTCGTGGCGCGCGGAGTCGAGCTGCTTCTGCAGCCGGGTGATGTCCGCGTCGACGGTGCGGAGCAGGTGCGGAGCACGGGTGGTCAGCAACGGCCGCAGGACGGTGAGGAGTTCGCGGGTGCCGGTGAGGTTGGCATCAGCGGTGGCGAGTTCGGTGCCGCTGCCCTGGCCGGCATCGCCGGTCAGTTCGAACTGGAGGGTGTTCTCCAGGATCTCGTGGGCGCGCAGGGGCAGGTCGCCGGGATCGAAGTCCTGGGTGGGGAAGGCTGTGCGCAGCGCGGCGGCGTCGGCGGCGAGTTGCTGTGCGGGCGCGGTCAACTCGCTCGCTGTCTGGCCGTGCCACAGGCCGTACTCGATCCGGTGGAAGCCGGTGAAGTCCTTGTCGTGCACTCCGCCGGGAAGCCCGTCGGGCCGTCCGTCGATCTTCTGGTCGTAGTCCTGGAACGTGCCGTAGGCGGCACCGAGCGAGGCGTAGGTGCGCTGCGCGGTCAGCCAGTCGGTGCGGGCCGCACCGAGATGGCCGGCCGCGATGTCGTCGCTGAGCCGGTGAGTCCGGGCGGCGAGGGTGGTCAGGCCCTGGTTGACGTATGCCTTGTACGACTTGAGCGGCGCGGCCAGGTCGTGGGCGGACACGGGCACGACCGCGGTGGTCCCACCGCCACCCGTGACCCGGACCGCGCGGGAGGTGACCGCCTTGCCGCTGCTGGGCACACAGCGCCAGGCATACGTGCCGCCCGCGACGGTCGCCACCAGGTCACGGGTGGTGCCGGGAGCGAGGCCCTCGACCTCGCCGTAGACCGCGTCGGAGCCCGGATCGACGAGGTACACCTCGGAGGTCTTGTCGCCGGTGTTGCGCATCCGGAAGGTCCGCCGCCCGGCCTTCGGCGCGGTGAAGCCCTTGCCGCAGTCCTTCTCCGACACGGCCACGGTCCGGGCACCGGCGGGCCGGGAACCACCGAGAGCGACGGCTGCTCCCGCCAGTACGGCGGGTGCGGCGACGACCGCGACGGGAGCCACCCAGGCGGGGCGGCGGCGGGCGGGTGCCGTACCGGCGGGCTTCGTCCGCGGTGCCTTCCGGGCGGGGTCCGTGGGCCGCGTCGACGCGCCGCGCAGGAAGAGCGTCATCACGACCGCGAGATAGCCGGCGTAGCCGGCCACCTGCAACCAGGTCATGGTCGGCGTCAGGTTGAACACGCCCTGCACGAGGGTGCTGTACCAGGCCCCCGCGTCCACGCTGCCGCCGAGATCGACGGCGTACGACGTCCCGCCGGGCAGCACCGTGCCCTCCTGGAGGTCGCGCAGCCCGTACCCGAGCACGCCGGCCGCGATGACGATGAGGACGGCGCCGGTGGCGGTGAAGAACTTCGTCAGGTTGATGTGCAGGACGCGGCGGTACAGCCCCCAGCACAGGCCCGCCGCGAGGACCAGGCCGATCCCGGCGCCGGTCAGCGGGCCCGCGGAGTCGCCGGCCGCGCGGGCCGTGGTCCACAGGAACAGCGCGGTCTCCAGGCCCTCGCGGCCCACCGCCAGGAAGGAGGTGACGATCAGCATGCCCGCGCCCATGCCCAGCGCCCCGGTGACCTTCTCCCGGATCTCACTGGAGAAGGTGCGCGCCGAGCGGCGCATCCAGAACACCATGGCGGTGACGAAGCCGACGGCCACCACGCTCAGCGCGCCGCCGAACGCCTCCTGGGCGGTCGCGGGCAGGGACGCGGCGGTGAAGGTCAGCACCGCGCCGAAACTCAGCGCGAGGGAGATCGCGGCCAGGACGCCCGTCCACACCTGTGGCAGCCGGGACCGGGCATCGGACCGCACCAACGTGGCGATGAGAACGGAGAGGATGAGCCCGGCCTCGAGACCCTCCCTCAGCCCGATGAGAAAGCTCGGAAACGCGTCGTCCCACATGGCCGCGGCGACCTTCCTGGCAGTTGTCCTCGGCTGCCGTCGTCGCTGGTTAGCGAAGGCACGCCTTACCTACGCCGACCATCATGCGTGCGAGTCTGCCGCTGTCCGGTCATGGATCAGCAGTTATCCGGTCATGTCCGCGCAACGGGGCAGCAAAGATCGCCGTCATCGGGATGCGCGGCGCGCGGCTCGGACTGAGCAGGTGGGCGCCGAGATCGCGAGTTCACTCACTCCGATGCCGACCGACGGCCGCCTTGTGGGCCGGCATCCCGGCGGGCGCCGTTCTCCTCGCCGTGCCCTGGACAGCACCACCACCGGAGGCCGGCTGGGCGACCGCCGCCCGATGACCACCACGATCACCGACCTGGGTGCCGCCACGCTGCCCCGGCAGGGCAGAGCGATCGATCAGCCGGCGGCATCTCCATGACCTCCACGCAGACCGCGGAGACCTCGGCGTCAGGGCGGTCGAGGGCACCGTCACCTGGGTGGAGCCGGCCGCGACCGTGTAAGACAGCGGCTTCGAGGGGACGTTGAGCAGGACTGCTGGTCTGTGCCGCCGTTCCACATGGCCTGGCGCGCGGCGGAGCCGTCGGCGGTGGCGACTCACCCCTCGGCGACCATGCCGTGGTCGCTGCCGGCATCAGCGGGGACGGCAAGCGGCGCGACGCCGAACTCAGGGACGCACGCCGCCGGTTGACCCTGTCTGTGGTGATCGGGCGGGGAGTCAGGCCCGCAGCGGATTGGCGCGGGCCGCTGCCAGGAGGTACCAGGCGGTGGCGCCGGTGTGCCGGTAGGGGTAGTAGCCGAACCCGAAACCGGTGTCGAGCGGGCTGCTCGCCGAGACGACCCCGGAGCGGGCGGGGACGGCCGTGCCACCGACGGTCTGGGCGTCGCCGAGGAGATCCTGGGCACGCTCGATCGAGCCGAGCAGGCGGCGGGCGCGCTTCTCGTCGCCGGAGTGTCCCCGGTGGCGCAGGGCGAGCGCGAGGTGGGCGGTGCCCTCGAACCAGACGCCGTTGCGGTCCGGCCGGGGCTGGCCGTCAGCGATGGGGGCACCCTCGTTGGCCAGCAGGCTCGCGGAACTGAAGGTGACGCCCTGGTAGGACTGACCGGAGGGGACCGTGCTGTTGGGGCGGCCGGCCGTGTCCAGCACGGCCAGCTCGGTCGCGGCCCAGTCGAGGGAGCGGGAGTGGGCAGGGGAGGCGAGGGCGAGGTGGGTCCAGGTCTGGGTGTCCTCCGGGATCGGGGACTTGTTGATCGTCACGCCGTCGTTGGTGCCTGTGTAGAAGAAGCCCCCCGACGGCTCCCACATCTTCTCGACGAACGCTCTGGCCCGCGCACGACGCTCCCGCCAGACCTTGTCCCCGGTCAGCCGGGCGAGCCGTCCGAACAGGCCGACCAGGTCGGTGTTGTGCTCGGTCGAGGTGAACGGCAGTTTTTCGTCGGCCCCGTTGACCCCGAACTTGTAGCCGCCCAGCGGCTCGTCGGTACGCCCCACCCGCTCGATCCACTCGCCGATCCGTACCGCGCCGGTGAGGAAGCGCCGCTCACCGGTGCGCCCGGCGAGAGCGCCGAGCGCGATACCGGCCCACGCCATGTCGCCCACGGCGGTCCCGGTGAAGCCGAACTGCGTACCGACGTTGGCCGTGCCGTCGGCCTTGACGAACCCGTCCGGCTGCGGGGAGCCGTCGTAGAAGGTGTACGGCCCTACGTTGTAGGCCTGCCGGAGTCGGCCGTCGTCGTGCACGGGGTCGTGGGCCTGGGCGTACAGCAGCGCGTCACCGAGGGCCACGGCCCGCGACTCGCCCGCGGGGCACGCGAGATGGGCCAGGATCGCGAGGGCGTTGTCGTACGTGAACGCCGTGCTGAACAGTCCCGCCTGGTCCGTGTAGCTCTGGGTGAGCCGGATCGTGCCGTGGTCCGGGTAGGCGTCCATGGCGGCGGCGAGGAACGCCTGCGCGCGGCGGGGCGAGGAGGCCGCGGTGGTGTGCTGCGCGGCGCGGGCCGTGCCGGTGCCGGCCGCGGTGAGGACCGCGACACCGAGACCTGTCCCGATGAGCGTACGGCGGCTGAGCGGTGGGCGGGGGCGGCCGGTCATGGGTCTCCTCGGGAGGTGCGAGCGATTCGTGAGAGCGCTCTCACAGTGGCGGGATCATTCTGCTGTTGCTCCGGGGGCGGGTCAACGCTTGCGATCCGAACAGCAGTTGGCGCTCGGAAGAAGCGATGACCGAAAGGAGGGGGCTCAGGAGTCGGCGAGGGCGGCCTCGGTCATTCGGCCGATGCCGCGCGTGGGGACGCGATCAAGATTCGATCAGCAGACGGCGCCATCTGACCGTGTGAGGGCGCCGGACCGCTGAACGAAGACGTCCCCATGACCGCTGCCGTCGCGCTCGCCGGAGTCGGATGCGGGTGGCTGCCGGCCCTTCGGCGCTCCTTCACGCCGGGCCGGGAGGGACCAGCCTGCCGTGGGCGATGAGGGACGCGGCCTGTTTGAGGCGGCGGACGCGGATGCTGACGCTGTAGGCGTCGATGCCGGGGACGGTCGCCACGCGTGTCGTGAGGTAGCGGTAGAAGTCCTCCGTGTCACGGCAGTTGGCGACGACCATGATGTTGTGGTCGCCGCTCATGGCGCCGGCGAAGGCCACCTCGTCGTGTCCGGCCAACTCCTCGCCGACACCGTGGAGATGGGCCGGGGCCACCCGCAACCAGAGGGTGGCGTTGAGGTGGTGGCCCAGACGCTCGGGGAGGAGGTCGACGTCGTAGGAGAGGGCTCCCGAGGACTCCAGTGCGTCGAGCCGGCGGGTGACGCGCGCTTTCGACCAGCCGGTGAGCTCGGCGAGCCGGGTGTGGGTGGTACGGCCGTCCTCGGCGAGGGCTTCGAGGAGCGGGGTGTCCTCGGCGGCCGGCGGCTGGAGGGCGCCGGTGGGCGCGGGCGGCCGGTCAGCGGTGAGCCGGGCCACCTGGTCGGGGGTGAGATGGCCGCCGTATCCGGACCATTCGGAGGTGCCGACCGTGCCGAAGTGGCGGATCAGCAGGTCGATGCTGACGTCCAGCACGGAGGCCGCCTTGGGCAACTGCCGGAGCAGGATGTCGTCGCGAGGAGCGTCGACCGGTGAGTGGATCATGCAGATGATCTCGGAGCCACCGGAGGCGAGACCGACGTAGGCGATGTCGGGCCGACGAGTGAGGGCGTCCGCCAGCGGGGCGACACGGTCGGGACGGCAGCGGATACGGGTGATCCAGCGGGCCTGGCCGTGCGCCTCCGGGTTGATCAGGCCGATCACCCGCATCACGCCCTCGCGCCGCAGGGCCTGGTAGCGGCGGGCGGCGGTCTGCTCCGAGACTCCGGCGACCTCGCCGATGAGCCGGAAGGAGGCGCGGGGGGAGTAGTGCAGGGCGCGGAGGATTTTCCTGTCGATCTCGTCGGGCATGAGGGAAGTCTGGCAGCAGGACGAGGCTGTGTGGATGTTTGTGTTCACTTCTGGCTGTGACGTTGGGGATCTGGCTCGCTGTCACCGATGCTGGCGCCAGCGAATCACCGAACGACCGCGGCGCGCGGCGCCGTAGAGGAGAGTTCCCCGTGAATGTCACGACTCCGGCAAGCGGGTCGGCGGACCGGCGGGCGGCCACGCTCGTCATGGCCTGCCTCGGCGTCTTCGCCGCTTATCTGCCGGTCACCACGGTCGCCGTGAGCCTGCCCGCCATCCAGTCGGCGCTCGGCGCGACGACCGCCCAACTGTCGTGGGTCCAGGACGCGTTCGTCCTGCCCATGGCCGCGTTCATCCTGACCGCAGGTGTCGTCGGCGACGTCTACGGGCGCAAGAAGGTGTTCCAGGCCGGGCTGCTGTTCTCCGTGGCCGGTGCCGTCGTCGCGCTCAGCGCGCAGTCGGTGCAGGTGCTGTGGATCGGGCAGGGTCTCGCCGGACTCGGCGCGGCCACGCTGCTGCCCACCACGCTGGCGCTGATCAGTCACGCGGTGCCCGACCATCGGGAGCGCGGAAAGTTCATCGGCCTGTGGGCCACCTCGCTCATGGCGGCGCTGGCCGTCGGACCGATCGTCGCCGGAGTGATCCTCGACCACTTCGCCTGGCGCTGGATCTACCTGTTGGCGATCCCCGTCTCGCTGCTCGCGACCGTCTTCGCGGCACGGTTGCTGACCGACTCGCGCGCGTCCTACGGGCGGCGGCTGGACTGGCCGGGCCAGCTCACCGCCACGGTGGCGGTCACCGCCCTGGTCTACGGCGTCATCGAGGGCGGCGCCGACTCCTTCACCGCCCCGAAGGTGCTGACGGCCCTCGCGGTGGCCGTCGTGGCCGGTGTCGCCTTCGTGCTCGCCGAACGGCGAAGTGACAGTCCGATGCTCGACCTCACGCTGTTCCGCAGCCCGGCCTTCACCGCGACCACGCTTGTCGCGATGATCGCGTTTCTCGCGCTGATCGGCTTCTTCTTCCTGCTCAGTCTGTACTTCGGGATGGTGCAGCAACTCGGCACCCTGCAGGCCGGCTGGCGGATGCTGGTGGTGACCGCCTGCGCCATCCTGGTCGGCGGGCCCGTCGGGCGCCTTATGCACCGGGTCTCCGCGCGCGTGCTGATCACGGGCGGTCTGATCGTCGTCTCCGCCTCGCTGTTCTCGTTGACCGGTGTCGGCGCGGACACCTCTTTCGTCTCGCTGGCCTGGCGGCTGGCGCCGCTGGGGCTGGGAATGGGGGCCGTCATGACGCCGATGACCGCGACGGCCGTGGCCTCCGTGCCGCATCACCTGGCCGGTATGGCCGCGGCGGGCAACAACGCCTTCCGTCAGCTCGGCGGTGCGCTCGGCCCTGCCGTTCTGGGGGCGCTGCTGACCACCCGGGCGCTGGACAGCTTCCCGGCCCACCTCGCCGACGCCGGGATGACCGGGGCGGCGGGGGAGCGGATCTCGACCGCGGCTGACCAAGGTGGACTGGGCGCGGTCGCCGGGCTCGACCTCGGAGCGGACAGGGGGCGCGTCATGGGCGCCCTGGGGGAGGCCTTCCTGGACGGGCTGCGGCTGTGCCTGACGGTCGCGGGTTCGCTCACGCTGCTGGCCGCGGTGGTGGCCGTCGTTCTGCTGCGCCGGCCCCGGGGTGCGGGGGCAGGGCACACCCAGGTTGCCGCGTCGGGTGGGGCGGGGGGTGCGGCGTCCGTCGAGGTGGTGGTTGAGGTGTGACGGGCCGGGTGGGTGGTGGGGGCCGGTCCAGCGGGTTGCGTTGGCGGGACGCTGCTCCATCGGGTCGCGGGTTGGCTGGGCGTCGGCCTGGGCTGAGTGGTTGAGGTCGGCGGGGTGCCGGGCCGGCGGGTCGCTTTCGGCTCCGGTTCCGTGGATTCCGAGTCGTCTGACAACGGGGGCCGGGTGGCTGGGGGTCATGTCTCCTCGGTGAGGCTCCATGGGCTCCGGTTTCCTGGAGCTTCGAGCCGCCGGGCGAGGGGGGGATGTCGTCCCGTGGTCGGCCTCGTGAACCCGCCTCCCCGGGCTCCCGCTCTGGGGAGGTCCGAGTCGTCGGGTCCGTGGGAGTTTGGGTTGCTGTGGCGTCGGCTTTCTGCGGCTCGGTCCCCGGCTCCTGGCTCGACGCCCGGGGGCATCTCGTCCTCGCCGGTGCCCCGCGCGCTGGTCCTGCGCCCCCCGGCCCCGCGCCCGCCCCACCCTCCGTCACCGCCGTTGACCGCCCCACCTCCGGGGTACCCGAACGCCATGAGCACCCCCTTCCCGCCCCATGCGCTGCACGACTACGCGCTGCTGGCCGACGGAGAGCGCGGGGCGCTCATCGGGCCCGATGGCGCCATCGGGTGGATGTGTGCGCCCACCTGGCACGACGAGGCTGTCTTCAGCGACCTGGTCGGGGGGCGGGGCGCGTACGCCGTCACTCCCACCGGCAGGTATGTCTTCGGTGGCTACTACGAAGAGGGCACGCTCATCTGGCGCAGCCGCTGGGTCACCGATGACGGAATCGTCGAGTGCCGTGAGGCGCTGGCCTTCCCCGGCGACCCGGACCGGCTCGTCCTGCTCCGGCAGCTGCGCGCGGTCGACGGGCCCGCCCGCCTCTCCGTGGTCCTCGACCCGCACAGCGGGTACGGCACAGCACCGGTCGAGTCCGTCCGCCGGAGCGACGACGGAGTGTGGGAGCTGCGCACCGGCAGCCACCGATTGCGCTGGCAGGGCGCCCCACAGGCCGTCGCCGGGGGGCGGGGCCTCACCGCCGACATCGAGCTGAAGCCCGGCGAGCGGCATGAACTGGTCCTGGAGTGCGCCGTATCCCCACTGCCGGCCGACCTTCCCAAGCCGGAGCGGGCCTGGGCGGCGACCGAAGCGGCCTGGCACGAGACGGTCCCCGCGCTGGACGACACCGCCGCACCCGGTGACGCGCGGCGGGCGTACGCCGTCCTGCGCGGCCTCACCACGCAGGACGGGGGCATGGTCGCGGCGGCGACGACCAGCCTGCCGGAGCGCGCCGAGGAGGGGCGCAACTACGACTACCGGTACGTGTGGATCCGCGACCAGAGCTACGCCGGACAGGCCGCTGCCGCCGTAGGAGCCCACGACCTGCTCGACGCCGCCGTCGATTTCGTCACCGCACGCCTGCACGCGGACGGCTCCCGCCTCGTTCCCGCCTACACCGTGCACGGCGACCCGGTCCCCGCCCAGCGCGAACTCGACCTGCCCGGCTACCCCGGCGGGTTCGACCGCGTCGGCAACCAGGTCGGCGAGCAGTTCCAGCTCGACTGTTTCGGCGAGGCCCTGCTGCTGCTCGCGGCCGCCGAACGCCACGGGCGTCTCGACGAGGGCCACTGGAAGGCCGTCGAGATCGCCGTGCGGGCCATCGCCGACCGCTGGCGCCAACCGGACGCCGGTATCTGGGAGTTGAGCGACCGGCCCTGGACCCACAGCAGGCTCATCTGCGTCGCCGGTCTACGGGCCGTGGCCTCCGCAGCGCCTCGCCGTCCACTCGCCGACACCTGCACCGCCCTGGCCGACACCCTCCTCGACGCCGTCGAGCGGACCTGCCTCCACCCGGACGGCCACTGGCAGCGGACTCCGGACGACCCGTCGGTGGACGCCGCCCTGCTGTTGCCCGGCGTGCGCGGCGCCCTGCCCGCCGCCGACCCGCGTACCCGGGCCACTCTCGCCGCGTGCCGGCGCGAACTGGCCGAGGACCACTACCTCTACCGCTTCCGCCACGACGAGCGGCCTCTGGAAGAGGCCGAGGGCGCCTTCCTGCTGTGCGGGTTCGTCATGGCGCTCGCCGAACACCAGCAGGGCCGGACCGTCGAGGCGTTCCGCTGGTTCGAACGCAACCGCGGCGCCTGCGGCGCGTCCGGTCTGTACGCCGAGGAGTTCGACATCGCCCAGCGTCAGCTGCGCGGCAATCTCCCGCAGGCCTTCGTCCACGCACTGCTGCTGGAGACGGCCGCCCGGCTCGGTGAGTGAGTGAGTGAGCCGGGCGGCCGCCTCCAGCTGTGCTGACCTTTCCGCCGACGACCGCCAGCAGAGCGCGCGACACGGCCCGGCGACACGGCGGTAGAGATGTCATCCGGGCGCCGTGGCCGTGGAAGATGTCAGCCGCGCCCCGGCCCGCCACTGCCGAACGAGCCGCTGCTGCCCTCGTTCCAACGAGGCCGTTCCTGTGCCGGGCCCGTCCGGGTCGGACTGTTGCCGTGGCCCGGAAGCTCGTGCGGGGTCAGCCGGGTGTCGCTCCTGGGCACCTCGTCGGGCTCACGGTTCTCCCTGACCTCACGGACCGGCCCGCCCTCCGGCATCCTCGGCTGTTCCTCGGGGGTGGGCGGCGGCGACTCGCGGCGCTTGACGCGGACGCCCAGCCAGAAGGCGCCGATCAGCACCGCCACGACCACCACACCCGCCGCGATCACTCCGGCCGCAAGGGCGCCCCGGCCCGCGGCCATGTCCATCCATTCGGTGTTCAGGGCTTGGTTCATGCCACGCGAGTACCCCTGGCACCCCGGGCGAACCGACTCGTCCCCCGGACGGAGGAAACCCCGGGAACACCGGGTTTGGCGGCCCGGACCGCGGCTACTCGCCCGGTGTGACGACTTCGACTTCCCAGCAGGAGCTCTTCCAGTTCTTGGAGGACCGCTTCGCGTGCGCCCAGGCGTGCACCGAGTGCGCGCGGGCCTGTGCGCTGCGTGCGAGCCTGGTCGATCCGGACGGGACCGAGGAGCAGGAACTACTGCGACGCAAGGGCATCATGTGCGCCGAGGTGTGCGACGCCACCTGCCGCGTGCTGTCCGAGGACAACCATCTCGACGAGGCCGGCATCCGTGTCCAGCTGGAATGGTGCCGGTCGGTCTGCCTGGAGTGCGCGCAGGTCCTCGACCGGCATGCCGGCGCCGAGGACGCCGCCAAGGCGTGCCGCGAGTGCGCCCAGGCCTGCACGGACTTCATGGCGACCCTCGTCTGAAAGAGCCTCTTCCGCGCCCGGGGACGCTCGCCCCGCGCCCGACGGACCCCTCCTGACCGTTCCCAATTTCTGGAACACGTTCTACGGTGTGCGCCGTCAGGACCGGTTCAGGGGAGCCTGGAGGCGCCGTGCATCTCGACCACACACCCGAGCAGCAGCGGCTGCGCATCGAACTGCGCACCTACTTCGCCGAGCTCGTCCCGGACAACGCGCACGCCCGCTTCACCGACCGCGACGCCCAGAAACGCTTCTACCGGGACACCATCCGGCGCCTTGGAACGGACGGCTGGCTCGGCGTCGGCTGGCCCAAGGAGTACGGCGGCCGCGGCCTGACCGCCATGGAACAGTTCATCTTCTTCGACGAGGCCGCCCAGGCCGGCGTACCCCTGCCGCTGATGGCCCTCAACACCGTCGGGCCGACGATCATGCGGTACGGCACCGAGGAGCAGAAGTCCTGGTTCCTGCCGCGCATCCTGTCCGGGGAGATCGACTTCGCGATCGGCTACAGCGAGCCCGGCGCGGGCACCGACCTGGCCTCCCTGAAGACGCGCGCGGTGCGGGACGGTGACGAGTACGTCGTCAACGGGCACAAGATCTGGACCACCAACGGCGACACCGCCGACTGGGTCTGGCTCGCCGTGCGCACCGACCCGGACGCCCCGCCGCACAAGGGCATCACCATGCTCCTGATGCCGACCACCGACCCCGGTTACTCCTGCACCGTCATCAACACCCTCGCCTCGCACGACACCACGGCCAGCTACTACGAGAACGTCCGCGTCCCCGTCTCGCACCGGGTCGGCGAGGAGAACCAGGGCTGGCGGCTGATCACCAACCAACTCAACCACGAGCGGGTCACCCTTGCCGCCCACGGCACCATGGCGATCCGCGCCCTGCACGACGTGCAGCGCTGGGCCACGGAGACCAAGCTCGCCGACGGCCGCCGTGTGATCGACCTGCCGTGGGTGCGCCGCCGCCTCGCCCAGACCCACACCCGCCTCGACGCGCTCAAGCTCCTGAACTGGCGGATGGTGAACGCCGTGGAGGACGGCACCCTCACCCCGCAGGACGCCTCCGCGGTCAAGGTCTACGGCTCCGAGGCCCGCCGGGACGCCTACGCGTGGCTCATGGAGATCGTCGCGGCGGCCGGCGCACTGAAGGAGGGCTCGGCGGGCGCAGTCCTCCACGGCGAGCTGGAGCGGGGCTACCGCTCAGCGGTGATCTTCACCTTCGGCGGCGGCAACAACGAGATCCAGCGGGAGATCATCTCCTGGATCGGTCTGGGTATGCCTCGGGTACGGCGGTAGTCGTCGCAGGTCTCCTCGAGTCACTCCGGGGCTGCTCGGGAGCGTACGCACGGTCAGCCGTTCACGGGGTGTGACCGGCGCGGCGGAGAACCGGGCGCAGGGTTTCGATGACGCCGGGGTCGTCCACCGTGGACGGGATGGGCTCGTCGCGGCCGTCGGCGATGCCGCGCATGGTCTTGCGCAGGATCTTGCCCGAGCGGGTCTTGGGCAGGGCGGCCACGACCGCGACGTCCTTGAGGGAGGCGACGGCGCCGATGCGCTCACGTACCAGCTGGACGAGCTCGGCCTCGACCTCGCCCGGTTCGCGGCCGATGCCTGCCTTGAGGACGACGAAGCCGCGCGGTACCTGTCCCTTGAGTTCGTCGGCGACGCCGATGACGGCGCATTCGGCGACGTCGGGGTGGGCGGCCAGGGCCTCCTCCATGCTGCCGGTGGACAGTCGGTGTCGGCGACGTTGATGACGTCGTCGGTGCGGCCCATGACGAAGACGTAGCCGTCGTCATCGAGGTGGCCGCTGTCGCCGGTGAGGTAGTAGCCGTCGTGGGCGGAGAGGTAGGAGGCGAGGTTGCGGTCGTCGTCGTTCCTGAGCGTGGGGAGCGCGCCGGGCGGCAGGGGGAGCTTCACGACGATCGCGCCGTCGACGCCCGGGGGCACCGGCTCGCCCGCGGGACCGAGGACGCGGACGTCCCAGCCCGGCAGGGGGCGGCTGGGGGAGCCGGGGTTGACGGGGGCGGCTTCGATGCCGACCGGGTTGGCGACGATGGGCCAGCCGGTCTCGGTCTGCCACCAGTGGTCGATCACCGGGATGCCCAGGAGCGCGCTCGCCCAGTGATAGGTCTCGGGGTCGAGACGCTCACCGGCGAGGAAGAGGTAGCGCAGGTGGGAGAGGTCGTAGCCGGCGGTGAGCGCTCCCTTCGGGTCCTCCTTCCTGATCGCCCGGAAGGCGGTGGGCGCCGTGAACATGGTCTTGACCCCGTACTCGGCGGCCACCCGCCAGAACTGGCCCGCGTCCGGAGTGCCGACCGGCTTGCCCTCCCCCTTGCCGTTCCCTTCCGGCATCAGTTCGGCCGCCCGTTCGGCGACCTCATGCCGTAGGGCGGTCCACAGGACGCGTACGGCGGGGTGTGTCACCGCCTCGCGGCGGACGGCCAGGGTGACGCCTTGGCAGCTGACAGGCTCGTAGAGGCACTGCGATCACTGTGTCAGGATCTCGACGTGCCCACCCCTCAAGCCCACGGCGTCGACAGGGACGCGTGGTTCCTCCTGGCGCCCCTCATGGCCGAGCAGGCGCTCGCGTCCGGGTCCCTTGCCAACCACCCCGTCGTACCCACCGTGGACGAGATCCAGGATCTCTACGCGCAGATCTACGCCTGACCCCCGACGAATGAGGAATAGGAACATGATGGCCACGACAGCCAGGTCCGCGCGGACCACGAGGTGCTGACCCATGACTGACACCGCTGCCGCAGAGATTCTCGCCGACGTCCACCGGGGCGTGGGCCGCATCCTGCTGAACCGGCCCAAGGCGCTCAACGCCCTGACCACGGACATGGTCGCCGCCATCGACCGCCGGCTCGCCGAGTGGGAGGGCACCCCGCTGTCCGCCGTGGTGCTCGCGAGCACCAGCACGAAGGCGTTCTGTGCCGGTGGAGACATCCGCACGATCCGCGAGCACAGCCTCGCCGGGGACGCCGAGGCCAGTGAGCGGTTCTTCGCGTCCGAGTACCGGCTCAACGCCCGGATCGCCGAATATCCCGTGCCGGTCGTGTCGCTCATCGACGGCCTGTGCATGGGCGGCGGTCTCGGTCTGTCCGTCCACGGCGGCTTCCGCGTCGTCACCGAGCGCGCGGTGCTGGCGATGCCCGAGACCGGGATCGGGTTCTTCCCGGACGTCGGAGCCAGCTACTTTCTGCCGAGGCTGCCCGGCGCGATCGGCATGTACCTGGGACTGACGGGGCACCGGCTCGACGCGGCCGACACCCTGTACACAGGGCTGGCCACGCACTTCGTCCCCGCCGACGGGCTCGACGCGGTCGGCGACGCGCTGGCCGAGAACCCCGGCGATCCGGTGGACGTGGTCCTGAACCGTCTCGGCAGCCGTTCCCCGGCAGCGGAGAGCAGGCTGGCGGAGGCACGCGGGGAAGTGGACTGGGCGTTCGGCGCGGCGACCCTCGGCGAGATCGAGAAACGCCTGCGTCACCTCGACACCCCCTGGGCGGCAGGCGCACTGGCCGCGTTGGAGTCCGCCTCGCCGCAGAGCCTGGAGATCACTCACGCCCTGCTGTCCCGGGGCAGGCAACGCACGCTGCGCGAGTGCCTCGCCGCTGAACTCGCCCTCGCGCGTACGACCATCCGCACGCCGGACTTCCTGGAGGGCGTCCGTGCGGCCCTGGTCGACAAGGACCGCACCCCCGACTGGCAGCGTGTGGCGCTCGGCGGACGGACATCGCCGTCCTGAAGGGGCGGGTTGCGGTGACCGTGTCGGACGTGGAGTCCGGGGCCGGCACGGTCTCAGTCGTTGTCGGGCACCATCGAGACCACGACCTTGCCCGCCTTGGTGCGGCCCTGCTCGACGTAGGCCATCGCCTCGAGCGTCTGGTCGAACGGGAAGGTGCTGTCGATGACCGGGTGGAGCTTCCCGCTGTCGTAGAGGGCGCCGAGCCTGCGCAGCTGGGAGCCGTCGGCCCGCATGAAGAAAAACTGATAGCGCACGCCCAGCGCCCTGGCCTTCTTGCGGATCTTGCGACTGAGGACGCTCATGACCAGGCCCATGAATGAGGGGGCGCCGAGCTGCTCGGCGAAGCCGGCGTCCGGCGGACCGACGACACCGATGGCCAGACCGCCGGGCTTCAGCACGGTCAGCGACTTCTCGAGGTTCGCTCCGCCCACGGAGTCCAGCACCAGGTCGTAGCCGGCCAGCACCTTCGAGAAGTCTTCCTTGGTGTAGTCGACGACGACGTCGGCGCCGAGACTCCTGACCAGCTTCTCCGTGTCGGTGCTCGTGGTCGTGGCGACCGTGGCGCCGAGGTGCTTGGCGAGCTGGATGACCGTCGAGCCGAGGCCACCGGCACCGGCGTGGATGAGCACCTTCTGTCCCGGCCGCACATGGGCCCGGTCGACGAGGATCTGCCAGGCGGCCAGGGCCACCAGCGGCACGGCGGCTGCCTCTTGGAGGGTGAGGGAGGCCGGCTTGGGGGCGACATCGTCCATGTCGATCGCGATGAACTCCGCGAAGCCGCCGATCCGCAGGTCGCGCGGCCGGGCGTAGACCTCGTCGCCGACTTCGAAGCCGTGTACGGCGGAGCCGACCCGCGTCACGACGCCGGCCACGTCGTGGCCGAGCACGAAGGGAGGCTTGTACTTCAGGAGCTGCTTGAACTCCCCGTTGCGGACCATTTTGTCCAGCGGATTGATACTGGCGGCGCTCACTCTGACCAGGACGTCGCGGTCTCCGACCGTCGGCTCGGGTACGTCTGCCGCGTGTACTCCGTCCTTGCCGTACTTCTCGACGACGAAAGCCTTCATGCCCGGCCGCCTTTCTGTGTGGGTTTTCCAGTGTTTGATGTGATTCTTCGCGCAAGGTGCCCTGCGCGCCCCTTCGTGTGCGGTCAGGTTGGTGCGCCGATCTCGGACGCTACTTCCTGAGTATGTAAAAGTAAACTCAGCTGAGGCTGGGATCACCGTTCACGATCGGCCACTCGATCGGCGGGTTCATTGCCTCACCCTGTCGCTTCGCCTCCGCGACAAGAAGCAGCCGCTGCCCGGCGCCATCGTGTCGATCTCCCCCGGTGTGGGAGGCCTGGGGCGCGGCACGGGCCTCGAGTTCACTCGGTGAGGCCGTAGCGCTCGGCGAGGTAGCCGAAGGCGGCGTGCCGCGGACGGGACGCCGCGGACGGGACGCCGCGGGCGTACGCCGCGGAAGTCGCCGAGCAGCCGACGACTTTTCCGACGGTCGAGCGCGAGGGTGACGACGACACCGCAGGTGGTCCTCTACACCTCCGGCGCGACCGGCCGGCCCAAGGGCGCGGAGTTGCGTCACCGCAACGTGTACGACAACACGCTCGCCGGCGTCGACCTGTTCGCCGCCGACTTCGCGCGCCCCGACACGTACTGCGTCTCACCGTCGGCCGGCCCGCGACCGCGACCGCGAGGTCGATGGATCAGGACCGGAGGCGGGCGCCCTTCCCCAGCCGGGCGGTGACTTCACGGGGAGTGAGAGCGGAGTGGTCCGCGGAGCATTCGACGACGACGCGGACCGGGGCGTCGCAGTCGGTGTGGCGGACGTCCAGGACAGGCCCCTCCGGACCGAGGGCATATGTCTCGCCCCACTGGGTCAGTGCCATCAGAACGGGCCACAGGTCCCAGCCCTTGCGGGTCAGGCGGTATTCGTTGCGGGGGCGGCTGCCGGGCTCCCGGTAGGGGACCGTCTTCAGGATGCCGGCCGAGGTCAGCTTGCGGAGGCGGTCACTGAGCACGGCTTCCGAGAGGCCGATGTGGCGGTGGAAGTCGTCGAAGCGGCGAACGCCGTTGACGGCGTCACGCAGGATCAGCAGCGTCCATTTCTCCCCGATCACATCGAGCGTGCGCTGGACGGGGCAGTTCTCCGTGCTCGCCTCAAGCCACTCCATCCCGCCATCGTAAGGGCCTGACTTCTCCATTGACAGTCAGGCGACCAAAAGCCTAGCTTCGCTTGGAGAAGTCAGCTGACAGTCAGAGGGAAGGGCGCCGGACCGTGGGGCGAACGCGTACGTATCAATGGGACGATCCCGCGATCTCGGCGGAGGCCGCCGGGCGCATGGCCGGCATCGACTTCCTGCGCGAGGTGCAGGCCGGCCGGCTTCCGCCGGCGCCGATCAGTCACGCTGTCGACTTCGCCCTGGACGAGGTGGAGCCCGGCAGGGCGGTCTTCTCGCTGACGCCGGCGGAGGAGCATTACAACCCGATCGGCAGCATGCACGGCGGCGTCTTCGCCACGCTGCTCGACTCGGCGGCGGGCTGCGCCGTCCAGTCGCTTCTCCCGCAGGGGATGGCGTACACCTCGCTCGACCTGACGGTGAAGTTCCTGCGGCGGGTCACCGTGGACACCGGCCCGGTGCGTGCCATCGGCACAGTCGTCAACAAGGGCCGTCAAACCGCCCTCGCCCAGGCCCAGTTGGTCGACGCGAACGACCGTCTCCTCGCCCACGCCACCAGCAGCTGCATGCTCTTCCCGGTACCCGCCCCTCGGGTGTGACCAGTCCGACCCAGCTACGAAAGGATCAACGACCGCAACCTCCGCAGAGGCTCACGTACCGCCCTCGAGGTCACCAGCGAGGCCGGGCGCCCCCGGGCCACCGCCGAAGGCGTCGTCACTCTGCACGGACCCGGCGCCGCGCCCGCCGTCGAGTGGGGATGGCCGCTTCCGCCGCTGACCCGAGTGGCGGTGCAGGGCTGCGCACTGGCCTGCCCTCACCGATGAAAGCCCCACGCTCGCCCGCCCGTCGCCTCTGCCGACTCTTTGGATTACGTTTGCAATACCATAGAATGGCTGAGTCGGTGAAGGGCAACGGGTCCTTCCGGCCGGCGAGGGAGCGTGTGGCGTGGTGCGGTACGGAAAAGAGCACAAGTCGGAGACCAGGCAGCGGATCATCGAGACGGCGGGCCGCCGGTTCAAGCAGGACGGTATCGACGGCTCCGGGGTCGCGACGCTCATGAAGGACGCGGGGCTGACCAACGGGGCTTTCTACGCTCACTTCGCATCCAAGGATGACCTCGTCACCACGGCCGTCGCCGACCAGTTGAAGGCGCAGGCCGAGAACGTCGTCGCGCTGGCCGCGCCCGGCCGGGCCGGACTTGAGCAGATAGTGCGGGGGTACCTTTCGCCCCAGCATCGGGAACAGCTTGGCGACGGCTGCCCCAACGCCGCTCTGCTCGACGAGATCGGGCGCTGTACCGAGACGACCAGGCAGGCGTACACCGACGGTGTGCTGATCCTTGTCGAGGGCATTGCCGACCGCATGGCGCCCGAGGCCCCGTCCTCCGCACGTGTGAAGGCACTCAGCCTGCTCGGCATGATGGCCGGGACGCTGCAGCTTTCCCGCGCTCTGACCGACAGCCGCCTCGCCAACGAGCTCCTCGATCAGGGGATTGACAACGCCCTCGCCCTGCTGGACAGCTGGCAGCGCGTCTGACGCGCTTCCGTGCGCGGACCGGCCGCTCCAGTCCGCCTTCGCGCCGGACGATCCGATTCGGGCGCGTCGGCGACCTGGACCGGTGCCGGTTCCAGACTGAGCGAAGCGGCGTTGGGCCGGTACGGCGGCTGAGTCCCCCTCTAACCGTGAAGTTCCTCCGGCGGATCACGGTGGACACCGGCAAGGTCCGCGCCATCGGTACGGTCGTCGACAGAGGACGGCAAACCGCTCTCGCCCAGGCGCATTTGGTCGACGAGGCGGACCGCCTGCTCGCCCACGCCACCAGCAGCTGCATGCTCTTTCCCCTCTCCGCGCCCTGATCCGCTAAAGGCAAGGCCGTGGCCGGGAGAGCTGCCCGGTGCGACCCGCATGCGGCGGACAAGCAGACGTACGGCATCGATGAGCTCAGAAATGGGTTGCGGCTCAAGATCGTGACGCGAATGCTTCCCCCATGAAGATGCACGCCAACCAGCTGACCGTGTCATCTGAGACGGTGCGCATATTGGTAGAGCGGCAGTTTCCTGAGTGGCGGAACCTGCCAGTCAGGGGCATCGCGGCGCAGGGCACGGTCAACGCCGTCTTCCGTATTGGCGACCGGTTCGCAGCCCGATTTCCTCTTGAGGCCGCAGACGTCGAGTCGACGCGGCGCTGGCTGAAGTCCGAGGCGGAAGCGGCTCGCGAGCTGGCAGGTCGCACGCGCTTCCCGACGCCCGAGCCGGTCGCGCTCGGTGAACCTGGGGCAGGTTATCCGCTTCCGTGGTCGGTGCAGACGTGGCTGCCCGGCGTCGTGGCCGCCGACGAGGACCCTGGCGAATCGTCTGCGTTCGCCCGTGACTTGGCCGATCTCATCGGCGAACTGCGCGCGATCGACACGCATGGCCGCACGTTCGCCGGCACAGGTCGAGGAGGCGACCTGCGGTCCCATGACGCGTGGATGGAGACCTGTTTCAGACACAGTGAGCAACTCCTGGATGTCCCTCGGCTGCGCCGTATCTGGGCGACTTTGCGTGATCTGCCGCGAGGTGCAGCTGAGGACGTCATGGCCCATTGCGATCTGATTCCTGGCAACGTGCTCGTGTCCGCCGGTCGGCTTGCGGGGATTCTCGACGTCGGCGGCTTCGGGCCGGCTGACCCTTCGCTGGATCTGGTGAGTGCGTGGCATTTGCTCGAGGCTGGGCCGCGGCAGGTGCTCCGTGATCACCTGGGGAGCGACGACCTTGAATGGGAGCGAGGCAAGGCGTGGGCTTTCGTTCAAGCGATGGGATTGGTCTGGTACTACGTCAAAAGCAACCCGGTCATGAGCCGGACGGGTCAGCGATCCTTGGAACGCGTCCTGGCGGACAAGTCACCCGCGTGACTTGAGGCAGTTGCCGGTCGCGGGTGAGGAACCTTGATGGGGAGGCTCCCGCTAATCAAATTACGTTCATCATTCCAAGTGGCTGTTCGGCGGTTCGCAAGCGGGGCCGTTGCCCTGCACGTGTCACGCCTCGTGGCCGGTGGCCCGCATGACGGTGATGTCCTCGTCGCTCCAGTGTCTCGCCCACGCCACCCCGGTGCTCCGCACCGGCGTCTGTCGCATCGGTTGGCGCTGGGGGCAGGTCATGGTCATGGTGTCCGACCCGGCCGCCAGTCGGTGTGTCCCGGCGGCGTGACCTCGCGTGCGGCGCATCTCTTGCCAAGCACATTAAAGTATGGTCATAATTCAATGGTCGGCGTGATGCTGAAGGCTCAACCGGACAGGGTTCCGACCCCTGCGGGCCTTCTGCCGTTGACGGAAAACTGACTGCAGCCGCAGTCCGGAAATCCCCATGCGGAAGGGCACGGCCGTGAACAACGCACATGGAGCAGGAGGCGACGTGGTGACGTCGTACAGGAAGGCGCCCACCCACACCGTCACCGCCGGGGCGGTGACCTTCGCCTACCGTGACCTAGGCCCGAAGACCGGCGTCCCGGTCATCTTCATCACCCACCTCGCCGCGGTCCTCGACAACTGGGACCCCCGGGTCGTCGACGGCATCGCCGCCAGGCATCGCGTCATCACCTTCGACAACAGGGGCGTCGGCGCTTCCAGCGGCTCGACACCGAAGACCATCGAGGAGATGGCGAAGGATGCCGTCACCTTCATCCGGGGACTCGGGCTCGAGCAGGTCGACCTGCACGGCTTCTCGATGGGCGGCATGATCGCCCAGGTGATCGCGCAGAACGAACCGCGGCTGGTACGCAAACTGATCCTCACGGGCACCGGCCCGGCGGGCGGCGAGGGCATCAAGAACGTGACGCGACTGTCCCATCTGGACACCGTCCGGGCCCTGTTCACCCTCCAGGACCCGAAGCAGTTCCTCTTCTTCACCCGCACCGCGGGCGGGCGCCGAGCCGGAAAGCAGTTCCTGGCCCGGCTCAAGGAGCGCACCCACGACCGTGACAAGGCGATCTCCCGCACGTCGTACTTCTCCCAGCTCAAGGCCATTCATCGCTGGGGACTCGCGCAGCCGCAGGACCTCTCCGTCATCCGTCAGCCCGTGCTCGTCGCCAACGGCGACAACGACAGGATGGTGCCCACGAAGAACTCGTACGACCTGGCCCGGCGACTGCCGGACGCCGACCTGGTCGTCTACCCCGACGCCGGCCACGGAGGCATCTTCCAGTTCCACGAGCGGTTCGTGGCGGAAGCCCTCGACTTCCTCGAGCGGTAGTGGGCGTAGGGGGGCGAGCGGCGCATGTCGCCGGGAGTGGCCGGGCCGGACGCCCGGAAGGCTCCTCGCATCCGGGCTCGGCTGGATGCCTTCGCGCACCGCTCGCCGCAAGCTGACGTCGAACAGCCGCCGTCGTTGCGGCGCGGTCGTGCCTCTCGGTCGATGAACGTGCGGGCGTCCGCCGTCAGCGTCGAGATGCCCGAGCCGTCTATCCCGTCCTGTTTGAACCGGTGGCCGGCCTTCTCGATGATCCGTTGCCGCGTCACCTGCTTGTGCCCTTGGCGTAGCGCGTCACGGGCTTACTCCCGTCGCGTGAGGCTGTTGCCCGGCAGGCTGAGCCTCAGCCCATGGCCTGACGTCCATAATATTACATCCGTGAGGCAATGCTGTGGCGGTCGGCGACCCGAGGTGACGCTCGGCGCCGGGTGGCTGAGTCTCTGAAAGTAAACTCAAACGGTTAGAATCGCTCACATGGATGCGTGGACCGAAGTTCTCCAAGACACCGGCATGGATCCCCGGCTCGACCGGGACACGTCGAACTGTTCGATCGCGCGGACACTTGAGGTCGTGGGGGAGAAGTGGACGATCCTGATCTTGCGTGAGGTCTGGTACGGCTCGTCCCGGTTCAGCGAGTTCGAACGGGTCCTCGGTTGCCCTCGTAACCTCCTCGCGGCACGGCTTCGGATGCTGGTGGAGGAAGGGATCCTGGCCACCGAGACCTACAAGGAGCCGGGCTCGCGGAGCCGGCCGAAGTACGTGATCACGTCCAAGGGGATGGATCTGGTGCCGGCCGTGATGGGGCTGCTGCAGTGGGGCGACCGCTACCGGGCCGACCCCGAGGGGCCCGCGGTCCTGGCGCGCCATCGCGAGTGCGGTGCGCACGTCGACGTGCAGATCCGCTGCGAACAAGGCCATCCGGTGCAGGCGAAGGACATCGAGAGCGTCCCCGGCCCGGCCTTTCGCGTGAGGTCGCCCGAGTGACCTGAGGACGCCTCGGTCAGTTTTCCGTCGTCGGGCCGCTCTGTCGTGAACGCGCCTGATGGAAGCGGACCTTCGTGCGGTTTCCGCAGCGGGACATGGAGCACCGTCGGCGGGTTTCGGGCGGGCGAGCGGTCCAGGAAACGCAGAGCGCAGCGGTCGGCTCCACAGACGCGTACGCGCCGGATCTCGGCGGACAGACGCAGGTCGACGGCGTCCACGGCTGGCCGCAGAACTCCGACTGCTGGCGGCCGGTACTGGCGGATCTCGCCGCCGACTACACCGTCGTTGCGCCCGACCTGCGTGGATACGGCCTGAGCGACAAACCCGCCACGGGATACGACAAGCGGCGGATGGCAGCCGATGTGGCAGGCCTCGTCGAGGTGCTCGGCTTCGAGCGGGCCATGGTCGTGGGCCACGACCGCGGCGCCCGCGTGGGGCACCACTGGGCACTGGACCGCCCGGACCAGGTGGAGCGGCCGGCCGTGCTCGACATCGTTCCCACTCGGAAGGTGTCCCGCCGCCTGGACGTCTTACTCGCCTCCGGATACTGGCACTGGCTGTTCCACCATCGCGGGCGCCCTGCCGCGGACTCTCGTCGTCAGATCCCGGACGAGCACGGGGGTCATCCTGAGTGAGGCGAGCGGGCCCAGCGCGAGCGCGGAGGCCAGCCCGTCGGTGAACGGGCACTGGGCCACGGCCGCGCGCAGTTCGGGATGGCGCGAGGCGACGGTGATGCCGTGCCCGCCGCCGAAGGAGCTGCCCCAGACCGCGACGCGGGAGCGGTCGACGTCAGGACGGGGCTTGGCGTGGGCGAGGGCGGCGTCCCAGTCGGCGAGCTGCCGCTTGGTCGACAGGAGCGGGCGCGGGGTGGCCGCCGCTGTCGCCGAAGTGCCGGTAGGTGAAGGCCACGGCGGTGATGCCGGCCTGTGCGAAACGCTCGGCGAGGGCGTCCAGGCGCATCTCGCGGGTTGCGCCCAGCACGTGCCCGAGGACGACGACGGGCGGGGAGGTGATGCCCGTGGGGAGGTAGAGCCCCCCGGCGCAGGTGCTGTCACCGGAGGGAAACGTGATGTCGTGACGGGTGAAGGAGTGAGCGGCCTGTGCGCCTGTCCATGCGGGGCGCCGGTCCGCCGTCGATGATGGCGGAGCGGGCATAGATCACGGCGCCGGGGCGCTGAAGGGGACGTCCGGGGAACCGCTGCCGAGGTGGTGCACCATGTGGTCGCCTCACTCGTCCTCCACCGCTTCCCCGGCGGCGGGCGGTGGCGGATGCCGCCGTTGCCGAGTTGATGACCAGGTTGTTCGATCGGGTGTGAGTCGGCCCCTCGCGGGGAGCCGGCCGCCCCAGCGGAAAGGAACCCGTCCATGGACGAGCAGGGTGAGCGCTTCGACGTCGTCGTACTCGGCGCGGGCCCCGGCGGATACGTAGCCGCCATCCGGGCCGCCCAACTGGGCAAGAGCGTTGCGGTCGTCGAGGAGAAGTACTGGGGCGGCGTCTGTCTGAACGTGGGCTGTATCCCCACCAAGGCCCTGCTGCGCAACGCCGAGCTCGCGCACCTCTTCACGCGCGAGGCGAAGACCTTCGGCATCAAGGTGGACGGTGAGGTCTCCTTCGACTACGGGGAGGCCTTCCGCCGTAGCCGGAAGGTCGCGGACGGCCGGGTCAAGGGCGTCCACTACCTGATGAAGAAGAACAAGATCACGGAAATCAGCGGTCGCGGCACGTTCCTCGACCCGCACACGCTCCAGGTGGCCGACTACGACGGCAACACCCGGACCATCGGCTTCGACCACTGCATCATCGCCGCCGGGGCGAGTCCCAAGCTGCTGCCCGGCACCCGCCGTACCTCCCGCGTGGTGACGTTCGAGGAGCAGATCCTGGCCGAGGACCTGCCGCAGTCCATCGTGATCGCGGGTGCCGGCGCGATCGGTGTCGAGTTCGCGTATGTGCTGCACAACTACGGCGTGAAGGTGACGATCGTCGAGTTCCTGGACCGGGTCGCACCGCTGGAGGACGCCGAAGTCTCCGCCGAACTCGCCAAGCAGTACCGGAAGCTGGGCATCGACGTCCTCACCTCGACCCGCGTCGAGTCGATCGACGAGTCCGGCCCGCAGGTCCGCGTCACCGTCACCGGCAAGGACGGCGCCCAGCACGTCCTGGAGACGGACAAGGTCCTGCAGGCGATCGGCTTCGCCCCGAACGTCACCGGGTACGGCCTGGAGAACACCGGCGTGCGCGTCACCGAGCGCGGCGCGATCGACGTCGACGGCCGTTGCCGCACCTCCGTCCCGCACATCTACGCCATCGGCGACGTCACCGCGAAGCTGATGCTCGCGCACGCCGCCGAGGCGATGGGCGTGGTCGCCGCCGAGACGATCGCGGACGCGGAGACCATGGAGCTGAACTACGTGATGATCCCGCGGGCCACGTTCTGCCAGCCGCAGATCGCCAGCTTCGGCTACACCGAGGCGCAGGCGAGGGAGAAGGGCTTCGACGTCCAGGTCGCCAAGTTCCCGTTCACCGCGAACGCCAAGGCGCACGGTCTGGGCGACGCGACCGGCTTCGTGAAGCTGATCAGCGACGGCAAGTACGGTGAGCTCCTCGGCGGTCACCTGATCGGCCCGGACGTCACCGAACTTCTCCCCGAGCTGACCCTGGCCCAGCAGTGGGACCTCACCGTCCACGAGGTGGCCCGCAACGTCCACGCCCACCCGACCCTGGGCGAGGCGGTCAAGGAAGCCGTCCACGGCCTCGCCGGCCACATGATCAACATGTAGCAGGAGGCCTTCGACGAGGCGGGGACAGGGCCCGTGGGCGCTCGGATCGGTTCCGCGAGCCCGAGCTGTCAAGGGCCCTGATCCATGGGTGAGGGCGATCCGGGGTGGGCGTGGGTTGTCGGCCGGAACCATTCGCGGCAACCGGCGCTCATCCATGCTCGGCAACTCCCTGACAGTCGGCCCGACCGTGGGAGGTGCCAGCAGGCGAACGCCTTCGTTCCCACCCCGGCGCGGCCCGCGCACTCGGAGAGCTCGTCGGCGCTCTCGGTCAGAGGACGGTGGCCGTCGCGTTCGGCGGGTCCAGCGCGATCATCGTGCTTTTCCCGGGACGGTCGCCGGCCCCAGAGAGGATCAGCTCGGGGAGGCCGGCGACTGGATTTCCTCCAACGGGGCCGCGCATCCCTCTACGAGGGAATGACCCAGCGGCGTTGTGGGAACGATCCGCAGTGACCTCGTGTTCGGGGAGCGGTGTGATGCTCTGGAGACAGGTGGAGGCTGTGGTCACACCTGGGCGTGCGGCAGGCGCAGCCGGCTTCGAGGCCGGCGACCCCGGGCTGTTCACCCCGGACTCGGTGACCTGGCAGTTGCACGGCGACCCGATGATGTGGGTCGCCGGCATTCGCGCGCTCTACCTCCAGGCCCTGCATCCGCGCGCGCTGCGCGGGGTCATGCAGAACTCCGACTTCCGGCGTGAGGCCTGGGGCCGGCTGATGCGCACCGCCCACTTCGTCGGCACGACGACCTACGGCACCACGGAGGCCGCGGAGAAGGCCGGCGCCCGGGTCCGGAAGATCCACAGCATGCTCGGCGCGACCGACCCCGACACCGGCGAACGCTACGGCGTCGACGAACCCGGACTCCTGCTCTGGGTGCACTGCGCCGAGATCGACTCCTACCTCCAGGTCGCCCGCCGCTCCGGCTTCCGCCTCACCGACGAACAGGCGGACCGCTACATATCCGAACACCGGGTCAGCGCCCGCCTGGTGGGCCTGGACCCCGACGCCGTACCGGCGAGCCAGTCGGAGATGACCGCCTACTTCGAGAGGATGCTCCCCGAACTCGCCGCTACGCCCGAGGCCCGCGAAGTGGACGACTTCCTCCGCCGCCCGCCGACGCACCCCCTCCTTGTCCCGGCGCGTGAGGTGCTCTGGCGGCGCGTGGCCCAGCTTGCGTACGCCGCCCTGCCGCCGTACGCCCACGAGTTGTACGGCAGGAAAGCGCCCGAACCCACCACCGTCACCCGCCAGTTGCGCGCCACCGGCACCCTGCTGCGCTGCGTTCCCGCACGTCTGCGCTGGCAACTCCCGCCCAAACACATCCTCCGCGCCATGGCCCGCCTCGGCCCCGGCTCGCGGCCCGCCCCGTACAAACTCGGACGATAGGTCGCCATACTGGACGAGCCATGGGAGGGCGGGGCGAACTTTACGGGGGCGGTCGCAGGAGATGGGGGACAGCAGGCTCATCCAGGGGCGGTACCGGCTGCTCGATCTGATCGGGCGCGGCGGCATGGGCGAGGTGTGGCGGGCGCGCGACGAGTCGCTGGGCCGCCATGTCGCCGTGAAGTGTCTCAAGCCGCTGGGCCGGCAGCACGACCAGACCTTCACCCGGGTCCTGAGGGAGCGGTTCCGGCGCGAGGCGCGCGTGGCCGCCGCCCTCAGCCACCGCGGCATAACGGTCGTCCATGACTTCGGCGAGTCCGACGGCGTCCTCTACCTGGTGATGGAGCTCCTGGACGGCCGCAACCTCAGCCAGCTCCTGGAGGACAACAAACAGCACCCGCTGCCCGTCGCCGATGTCGTCGAGATCGCCGACCAGGTCGCCGCCGCCCTCGCCTACACCCACCAGCAGGGCATCGTGCACCGGGACCTGAAGCCCGCGAACATCGTCCGGCTCACCGACGGCACGGTGAAGATCTGCGACTTCGGCATCGCCCGCCTCGGCCACGACGTCGACTTCACCTCCCGGCTGACCGGCACCGGCATCGCGATGGGCACCCCGCACTACATGTCGCCGGAGCAGATAGGCGGTTCCGAGGTCGACCAGCGCAGCGACCTGTACTCCCTGGGATGTGTGCTGTACGAGATCGCCACCGGGGCACCGCCGTTCGACCTGGAGGACGCGTGGGCGATCCTCGTCGGCCACCGCGACACCCCACCCCGGCCACCGCGCAGCCATCGTGCCGAGCTCCCGGAGTACCTCGAGAAGGTCATCCTCGACCTGCTGGCCAAACAGCCCGAACAACGCCCGCACGACGCACGTGAGCTGGGCCGCCGGATCACCCTGGGCCGCACCACCCCGGCGTACGTGCCCACCGTGGTGACCCCGCGGCCCGACTTCCGGCCGCAGGAGTCCGCCGAGCCCTCCCGCCCCCGCGAGACCCGGCTGCCGTCCTGGACCCGCGGCATGACCACCGGCCACAAGGCCACCGGCGCCGGCCTCGTCACCACACCCCCGGACACCGGGGCCGGTCTCACCGGCGAGTGGATCGCCCGCCCAGCCACCGGCCGCACCGAGGAACCCCTGCCGGACGAGCCGCCCGTGCCCTCCGCGCAGGCCCTCGCGGTACTCGCCGGACGCCACAACGCGGGGCTCAGCCTCGGACGCCTGGGCCGCTGGGCCGAGGCCGGCGAGGTGCACCGAGCGGTCGCCGCCGAGCGCGAGCACCTGCTCGGCCCCGACCACCCCGACACCCTCGCCAGCCGCTACGAGGTCGCCTTCACCCTCAGCCGCACCGGCCGCGCCGCCGAGGCCCTGCGCGAGTACAAGCACGTGGCCGCGAGCAGAACCCGCGCCCTGGGTGCCGATCACCCCGACACCCTCGCCGCCCGCCAGGAAATGGCATACGTCCTCGGCCAGTTGGGCCGCCACTTCGACGCCCACCAGGTCTACAACTCGGTGCTCACCGCACGGGAACGCGGTATGGGCCCCGACCATCCCGACACCCTCCGCTGCCGCCACAACCTCGCCTTCAACCTCAGCAGGCTCGGCCGTCTGGAGGACTCGTACCGCATGGCCTGCGAGGTGGCCACCGCCCGCACCCGGGTACTGGGCCCCCATCACCCCGACACGCTGGTCACCCGTTACGAAGTCGCCTACGCGCTCGGCCAGCTGGGGCGCTGGGCGGAGGCTCTGCGGACCTACCACGAGGTCGCCGAAGCCCGCGCCCAGGCCCTCGGTCCCGACCACCCCGACACCCTCGCCGCCCGCTACGAGGTCGGCATCAGCCTCGGGCGCCTCGGCCGCAGCGCGGACGCACTCCAGCTCTACCGCGATCTGATCGAGGACCGCACCCGCATCCACGGCCCCACCCACCCCGAGACCCTGCGCGCCCGGCACGGCCTCGGCGTCAACCTCGGCCGCCTCGGCCGCTGGGAAGAAGCCCTCGCCGAGTCCCGTGACGTGTGCGCGATCCGCGAACGTGTCCTCGGGGCCGACCACCCGGACACCCTGGTCAGCCGCCGCGAGGTCGCCGTGGGTCTGGGCTGGCTGGGCCGCTGGGCGGACGCCCTCACCGAGTACCGCAGTGTGGCCACCGCCCGCGAACGCGTCCTCGGCGCCGACCATCCCGGCACGCTCGCCAGCCGCAACGACGAGGCCCACTGCCTGGAGCAGCTGGGGCGGGGTGCGGAGGCGGTGGAGCTGTACCGCCGGGTGGCGGTCCTGCGGCAGCAGCGGGCGTCGGGAGCGCAGTGACCGAGACCAGCGCTGTGGGCCGGCTGCGGTCCACCTCTGGCCGACCTAGATCACCACGTGTTACGAAGAACCATGCCTGCACACGAGGGACACCACCGCAGCTACGACGCCGTCATCGTCGGCGGGGGCCACAACGGACTGGTCGCCGCCGCCTATCTGGCCCGGGCCGGGCGGTCCGTACTGGTGCTCGAGCGGCTCGGGAACACCGGGGGCGCCGCGGTTTCCACGCGGCCGTTCGCGGGGGTGGACGCCCGGCTGTCGCGCTACTCGTACCTGGTCAGCCTGCTGCCCAAGAAGATCGTCCGCGACCTCGGCCTGGACTTCCGCGTCCGCACGCGCAATGTCTCCTCGTACACCCCCGTGGAACGCGACGGCACGCCGACCGGTCTGCTCGTCGGCGGCGGAGAGCGCCGCACCAGGGAGGCCTTCGCCCGGCTCACCGGTGGCGAACGCGAGTACCAGGCCTGGCAGCGGTTCTACGACATGACGGGCCACGTCGCGCAGCGGATCTTCCCCACCCTCACCGAGCCCCTGCCCACGCGGGACGAACTGCGCCTGCGGGTGGACGACGAGGAGGCGTGGCGGGTCCTGTTCGAGGAACCGATCGGCGCAGCCGTCGAGGAGCGTTTCGCCGATGACCTGGTCCGGGGCGTCGTCCTGACCGACGCGCTCATCGGCACCTTCGCCGACGCCCACGACCCCTCCCTGAAACAGAACCGCTGCTTCCTCTACCACGTGATCGGCGGCGGGACCGGCGCCTGGGACGTCCCCGTCGGCGGCATGGGCGCCCTCACCGACGCCCTGGCCACAGCGGCACGGGACGCGGGCGCTGTTCTCGCCACCGGGCACGAGGCCGTACGGATCGACACGGACGGAAGCGCGGCGGAGATCACCTATCGCACGGCCGACGGAGAGGGCGCCGTCGCGGCCCGGCACGTCCTGGTGAACGCCTCACCGCAGCAACTCGCCGTGCTCACCGGCGACCAGCCGCCCACCCCCGCCGAGGGTGCCCAGCTCAAGGTCAACATGCTGCTCAAGCGCCTGCCGCGGCTGCGCGACAGCGAGGTCGACCCGCACGAGGCGTTCTCCGGCACCTTCCATGTCGCCGAGGGCTACCGGCAGCTGGCCACCGCCCACGCCCAGGCTGCCGCCGGCCGGCTTCCCACCGCACCGCCCTCCGAGATCTACTGCCACTCCCTCACCGACCCGACGATCCTCGGCCCGGACCTCGTCGAGCAGGGCTACCAGACCCTCACCCTGTTCGGCCTGCACACCCCGGCCCGGCTCTTCGACCGGGACAACGACGCCGTACGCGAGGAACTCCTCAAGTCGACCCTCGCCCAGCTCGACGCCCACCTCGCCGAGCCGCTGGCCGAGTGCCTGGCCACGGACGCGGACGGCCGGCCCTGCATCGAGGCCAAGACCCCGCTCGACCTGGAGCGGGACCTGCGGCTGCCCGGCGGCAACATCTTCCACCGGGAGCTGTCCTGGCCGTACGCCCAGGAGGGCACCGGCCGCTGGGGCGTGGAGACCCGGCACGCGAACGTGCTCCTGTGCGGGGCGGGCGCCGTGCGCGGCGGCGGGGTGAGCGGCGTGCCGGGGCACAACGCGGCGATGGCCGTGCTGGAGGAGCTCGCGGGCTGACACACCTCGCAGGTAGGCGCGTGTCATCGGGCGGGGCTACCGCGTCCCGCGTGTGTGCGCCGGTCCCGGGCCCGGCCGCCTGTCTTCAGGCTGGGCTGCTGCGTCCCGCTGCATGCGGCTGTCTTGGAGCCGGGCTGCCGCGTTCCGCCTGCGTGCGCCTGTCTTCGGGCTGGGCTGGTGCGCTCTGTCTGCGTGTGCCTGTCTTCGGTCCGGGCTGGCGTGTCCCGTCCGGTTGCGGCTGTCTTTGAGCCGGGCTGCCGTGTCTCACCTGCGTGTGCCTGTCTTCGGGCTGGGCTGGTGCGCTCTGTCTGCGTGTGCCTGTCTTCGGTCCGGGCTGGCGTGTCCCGCCCGGTTGCGGCTGTCTTTGAGCCGGTCCGGCGCGTCCTCTCTGCGTACGCCTGGCTTCGGGCTCGGCTGCTGTGTCCCGTGCCTGGGGGCTTATCCTCAGGGCGACTGCCGTGTCCCGTTCGCGTGCGTCTGCCCTCAGACCGGCTGCCGTGCGCCGCTCGCGGCGCCCACCCCTCACGCCCGGCTGCCGCCGTCGACCCGGAGCACCACTCCGGTGACGTACGAGGCCCGGTCGCTCAGCAGCCAGGCCGCGGCTTCGGCGATCTCGGCCGGGTCGGCGCCCCGCCCCAGCGGTGTCTGCGCGACGAGCTGCTCGACGATGCCGGGGGAGTTCGCCTCCCATTCGTCGATCATCTCGGTCAGCGTGGTGCCCGGGGCGATGGCGTTGACACGGATGCCCTCCGGGCCGTAGGTGGCGGCGGCCGACGCGGTCAGGCTGTTGACCGCCCGCTTGGCGGCGCCGTACGCGGGCAGCCAGGGGTTGGCCATCAGGCTGCCGACACTGGAGTTGTTGACGATCGCGCCGGTGCCCGCGGTGGCCCGGATGGCGGCGATCTCGGCATTCATCGCCAGCCAGGGGCCCTTGAGGTTGACGGAGATGACGTGGTCGAAGTCGGCCTCGGACAGCTGGTCCATCGGGCTGGGCTGCTGGATGGTGGCACCGTTGTTGAAGGCGATGTCCAGCCTGCCGTACAGCTCGACGGCCCGGTCCACGGCGGCCTGGACGCTCATCGGGTCGGCCAGGTCGCACAGGACGTAGTCGGCGGTGCCGCCCGCCGCCCGGATCTCCTCGGTCACGGCCTTGAGCTGGGTCTCGGTGCGGGCGGCGAGCAGAACGCGGGCGCCCTCCCGGGCGAACAGCCGTGCGGCCGCCGCGCCGATGCCACGTCCGGCACCGGTGACGAAAGCGACCTTGTCGGCGAGCAGAGGTGTGATCGTGTGGTGGGTCATGCCGACGAGCCTCTCCCCGGCCGCGATCCTCATCCAGGCACAGGTGGTACCTGGCTGGGTGGCCCGGAACCCGCGCACACTGGGAACGTGGACCGACAAGAACTGGCCGACTTCCTGCGCAGCCGACGCGAGCGCATCACCCCCGCCGACGTGGGCCTGCCCACCGGACCGCGCCGCCGCACTCCGGGCCTGCGCCGCGAGGAGGTGGCACAGCTGGCGTACATCTCCACCGAGTACTACACCCGGCTGGAGCAGGCGCGCGCACCCCGTCCCTCCCTCGAGGTCCTGGCCCAGGTCGCCCGCGCCCTACGCCTGTCGGACGCCGAACGCGACCACCTCCACCATCTCGCCGGCACCCCGCCGGGCCCGCCGCCGGGCCCCTCCCGCGAGGTCCGCCAGAGCATCGTCGACCTGCTGCACCGGCTGCCGCAGGCCGCCGCGATCGTCATCTCGGCCACCCACGAGGTCATCGCCTGGAACGACCTGGCCGCGGCCCTCATGGAGGACTTCTCCGCGCTTTCCCGCCGCGACCGCAACCTCGTCCGGCGCGCCTTCCTCGGCCCGCACCCGGAGGGCAGGCGGTTGTACGGGGTGTCGGACGCGGAGGAGTTCGCGGTCTCCTCGGTGCAGCATCTGCGCGCCGCCTCCGCCCGCTATCCCGACGATCCCGAGCTGACCGGTCTGGTGGAGGAACTCCTCGACGGGAGCGAGGAGTTCGCCCGGCTGTGGGCCGCCCACGACGTCGCGTCCCGGCCCACCCTGTGCAAGACGTTCGACCATCCCGTCGTCGGCCCGGTCGCCGTCAACTGCGACGTCCTGGACATCGCCGACCGCGACCAGCGCGTCGTGATCTACACGGCCACTCCAGGTTCCCCGTCCGAAGAGGCGCTACGACTGCTGTCGGTCGTCGGCACCCAGCGACTGGACGTCCCCGGCTGAGCCGTCAGTCCCCGGACGCGGTCCAGCCGACGGCCTCGATCCGGGCCGCGTCCGCGGGACGTGACTCGTCGAACAGGACGCAGTCACCCGTGCCGATGCGCAGCCCGTCGACGTACGCACCCCGGCCGGCGTACAGCCGGTCGCTGGAGTACCGCCAGCGCAGCGCGAGTCGGCGAGCTGCCGGGAGGCGGGCCGAGAGCCGGTACCAGGTCCGTCCCGACCAGCCGGTGACCGAACCGCCGGGGTGATCCTGCGCGCCGTCGTGCTCCGTGGTGAACGGCACCGGCTGCCAACTCGCCCCGCCGTCCGTCGTGGCCTCCAAGGTCAGGGTGTCCGCGGGCTCGATGTCCCACCACAGCGCGCACCGCAGCCGCGTGTCGCCCGACGACGTGTCCAGCGCGGGCAGCGTGAGGGTGGCGTCCGTGGCGTTCGCCATCCCGGAGAACCATGCCGTACGGCCATGAGCCGGGCGGACCGCCACCGCGCGGGCCATGCTGTTCCCGGCGGCCACCCGCGGAGCCGATCCGGAGCGCCAAGTGCGCACCGGATGGACCGAGTTGCCGAGCACGATCAGGAAGGAGTCGGTCGTCGGGTCGAGCACCAGCGAGGTGCCGGTGAAGCCGGTGTGACCCGCCGTGCGCGGCGTGGCCATCGCGCCCATGTACCAGTGCTGGTAGAGCTCGAAGCCGAGCCCGTGCTCGTCACCGGGGAAGGCGGTGTTGAAGTCGGTGAACATCAGCTCCACCGACTCCGGGCGCAGGATGCGGGCCTTGCCGTACGTTCCGCCGTTGAGCAGGGTGCGGCCCAGCACCGCCAGGTCCCACGCGTCGGAGAACACCCCCGCGTGACCGGCGACCCCGCCGAGGCTGAAGGCGTTCTCGTCGTGCACCTCGCCCCACACCAGCCCCCGATCCAGACCTGACCAGGGCTTACGGGCGTCCTCCGTGGCGGCGATCCTCGGTCTCCAGGAGGCCGGCGGGTTGTAACGGGTGCTGGTGAGGCCGAGCGGTGCGGTGATCTCCTCGCGCAACAGGACATCCAGCGCCCGGCCCGTGATGCGCTCCAGCACCAGGTGCAGCGAGATGAGGTTGAGGTCGGAGTAGAGATAGGTCGAGCCCGGCGGGTTGAGTGGCGCCTGGTTCCAGACGAGCTGGAGCTTCTCCTCGTACGTCGGAGCGTTGTAGAGCGGGATCCAGGCCCTGAACCCCGAGGTGTGCGTGAGCAGTTGACGAATCGTGATGTCCTGCTTGCCCGCCGCTGCGAACTCCGGGAGGTAGGCGGCGACCTTGCCCTCCAGCTCCAGCGCGCCCCGCTCGATCTGCTGCACGGCGAGGAGCGAGGTGAACAGCTTCGACACCGAGGCGAGGTCGAAGACGGTGTCCTCGGCCATGGGGATCTGCCGGCCGGCCGGGAACTCGACGCCGCTGTCCGTCTTCTCGTCGTACGACTGATAGCGCACCGCCATCCCGACGGGCCGGTGCAGGGCCACCGTGCCGCCGCGCCCGGCGAGCAGGACGGCGCCCGCGTACCAGGGGTGTTTCGGCGAGGGGCCGAGGAACGTCTCGGCGTCGGTGACGAGTTGGCGCAGGTGGGCGGGGAGGAGCCCCGCCCGTTCGGGGGTGCCGTGGCGGAGGGCCGGGTGGCTCCTGGAGGCCGCCGCTTCGGCGGGGCCCGCGGGAAAGGGGGCGACGGCGAGCGCGCCGCCCAACGCGAGGGCCCTTCGGACCAGCTGACGGCGGGTCACTCCGGTGCTCACCTCATCGGCCATCGTCGAACTCTATCCGGCGACCTGAATCTGACGGAGCATCAGAAAACCTCTTCCGTCGTCCGGTGGTCTGCGGCATCCTGCGGCCATGCAGACGGAGCTGAGCAAGAAACTGGGAGTCGAGCACGCCGTCTTCGGCTTCACGCCGTTCCCCGCCGTCGCGGCGGCCATCAGCCGGGCCGGCGGTTTCGGAGTGCTCGGCGCGGTCCGTTACACGGCCCCCGACGAACTCAAACGCGACCTCGACTGGATCGAGGCGCACATCGACGGCAAGCCGTACGGCCTGGACGTCGTGATGCCCGCCAAGAAGGTCGAGGGGGTGACCGAGGCGGATGTCGAGGCCATGATTCCCGAGGGCCACCGGCAGTTCGTCAAGGACACCCTCGCCAAGTACGGCGTGCCCGAACTCGCCGAGGGCGAGGCGTCGGGGTGGCGCATCACGGGCTGGATGGAGCAGGTCGCCCGCAACCAGCTGGACGTCGCCTTCGACTATCCGATCCGGCTGCTCGCCAATGCGCTCGGCTCCCCGCCCGCCGACGTGGTGGCCCGCGCACACGATCAGGACGTCCTCGTCGCGGCCCTCGCGGGCAGCGCCCGGCACGCCGTCAAGCACAAGGAGGGCGGCATCGACATCGTGGTCGCACAGGGCTACGAGGCCGGCGGCCACACCGGTGACATCGCCTCCATGGTCCTCACGCCCGAGGTCGTCGACGCCGTGGACCCGCTTCCCGTGCTGGCAGCCGGTGGCATCGGCAGCGGACAGCAGGTGGCGGCCGCGCTGGCACTCGGGGCTCAAGGCGTGTGGCTGGGCTCCCTGTGGCTGACCACCACAGAGGCCGAACTGCCGTCGCCCAAGCTCATCGAGAAGCTGCTGGCGGCCGGCTCCGGCGACACCGTCCGCTCCCGTGCGCTGACCGGGAAACCCGCGCGCCAGCTCCGTACGGAATGGACCGACGCCTGGGACTCCGCCGACGGACCCGGCACCCTCCCGATGCCCCTTCAGGGCCTGCTCGTCGCCGATGCGGTGTCCCGCATCCAGAAATACGAGGTGGAGCCCCTGCTGGGAACGCCCGTCGGCCAGATCGTCGGACGGATGAACAGCGAACGCAGCGTCCAGGCCGTCTTCGACGACCTCACCCGCGGCTTCGAGAAAGCCGTCGACCGGATCAACCGCATCGCCGGAAGGAGCGGCCAGTGACGAGCACACCTCCCGCGGGCTTCTGGGCCCAGGCCACCCAAGACCCTCCGCGTACGGTCCTCATCGCCCCGGACGGCTCCCCCTGGACCGCCGGTCGCCTCCACGCCGCCGCCAACCAGCTCGTGCACGGCCTGCGCGCCGCCGGACTCGAACGCGGTGACGCCTTCGCCGTCGTCCTGCCCAACAGCGCCGAGTTCTTCACCGCGCACCTCGCCGCCAGCCAGGCCGGCTTCTACCTGGTCCCGATCAACCACCACTTCGTCGCCCCCGAGATCGCCTGGATCGTCGCCGACTCCGGCGCCAAGGTGCTCATCGCCGACGAACGCTTCGCCGCCGCGGCACGGCAGGCGGCCGACGAGGCGGGCCTCCCGGCGAGCCACCGGTACGCCGTCGGCGAGATCGAGGGCTTCCGGCCGTACGCCGAACTCCTCGACGGTCAACCGGAGTCGGCACCCGCGGACCGCGAGCTCGGCTGGGTCATGAACTACACCTCGGGTACGACGGGCCGCCCGCGCGGTATCCGCCGGCCCCTGCCCGGCAAGCGGCCGGAGGAGGCGTACCTCGGCGGCTTCCTCGGCATCTTCGGCATCCAGCCCTTCGGCGACAACGTCCACCTGGTCTGCTCGCCGCTCTACCACACGGCCGTCCTCCAGTTCGCGGCCGCGTCCCTGCACATCGGCCACCAACTGGTTCTGATGGACAAGTGGACGCCCGAGGAGATGCTGCGGCTGATCGACGCGCACCGGTGCACCCACACCCACATGGTCCCGACCCAGTTCCACCGCCTGCTGGCCCTGCCGGAGGAGGTCCGGGCGCGCTACGACGTCTCGTCCATGCGGCACGCCATCCACGGGGCCGCCCCCTGCCCCGACCATGTGAAGCGGGCGATGCTCGACTGGTGGGGGCCCTGTGTGGAGGAGTACTACGCGGCCAGTGAGGGCGGCGGAGCCTTCGCCACCGCCGAGGACTGGCTGAAGAAGCCCGGCACGGTCGGCAAGGCCTGGCCCATCAGCGAACTCGCGATCTTCGACGACGACGGCAACCGGCTGCCGCCCGGCGAACTCGGCACCGTGTACCTGAAGATGAACACGGGCGGCTTCGCCTACCACAAGGACGAGGCCAAGACGAAGAAGAACCGCATCGGAGACTTCTTCACCGTGGGCGACCTGGGGCTCCTGGACGAGGACGGCTACCTCTTCCTCCGCGATCGCAAGATCGACATGATCATCTCCGGCGGGGTGAACATCTACCCCGCCGAGATCGAGTCCGTCCTGCTGCAGCACCCCGCCGTCGCCGACGCCGCCGCCTTCGGCATCCCGCACGACGACTGGGGCGAGGAGGTCAAGGCCGTGGTGGAACCGGCCCCGGGCCACGCGCCCGGGCCGGACCTGGCCGACGACCTCCTCGCCCACTGCGCCGCACAACTCGCCGGCTACAAGCGCCCGAAGAGCGTCGACTTCATCACCGAGATGCCCCGCGATCCCAACGGCAAGCTGTACAAGCGACGGCTGCGGGATCCGTACTGGCAGGGGCGCTCGCGGCCGGTGTGAGCCTCATGAACGGACCCGGACGACCCGCAGCGCCGGCGACGACAGGATGTCCTTCTCGCAGAACCGGGACGTCACCCACTTCTCCGCCGAGAACAGCCGCGTCTGGTCGCTGAAGTGCGGTGAGTTCGGGTTCGAGGACTGCGAGTACGTCAGCAGGGTCCGGGCCACCGGGCAGCGGCCGCCGTCCCAGCCCACCGCCTGGATGTAGCTGGACCCGGTCGTCACCTCCGTGTATCCGCCGCCCGCCGGGTTCCACACCGGCTCGACCTTGTTCCACACACCCAGCGACTCGGTGCCGCCCGGAACGGCGATGCGCTTGCCGTTCCGTACGACGAACTGGTGCTCCCCGAGCCGCGAGTCCAGCGGGACACCGGCCGCCCTGAGCTCGGTCACCGTGTCTGCGAGGGCCGTGGCGAAGGCCGGCGCGTCGGTGTTGAGCGTGTTCGGGGTGCCCACCGGGTCGGCCGCCGAGAACGGCACCTTCCACAGCGAGGAGTTGGGCAGTTTCCGCCAGAGCCGGTCGAAGAGCAGCGCACCCCGGCTGTCGGTGTTCGCGGTGCGGTCCCAGGCCGCGAGCACCCCGCAGGCCTCGCGGACGTCAACCGCCGTGCCATCACTGCCCGTTGCCGTGCCACCAGGAAGAGCGGCACATGCCTTCGCCGCGTCCGCCGCCGCGAGATCGCCCGCGGTCACCCGGTTGGCGAACTGCTGCGCCTGGAGGTCCCGTACGGTCAACCGCCCCCGTCCGGCCATCGCGGACACGTCCTGGAGGGCGCCGCGGGTGCGCATCGAGCGCTGCGTGCCCACGGTGCCGAAGACCCGCTCGTACCCGGTGATCGGCCGCTCGGCGTTGGCCAGCCAGGCGCTGTCGTTGGAGTTCTCCGCGTACGGCGCGTCCGTGAGGACCGGCATCTTCGCGGGTCCGAAGATGCCCGGCTGTACGGCGTCCTGATCACTGCCGAGGGCACAGTCGCCGCGCGAGCCGTCGAGGATCGCCACCCCCGAGGCGGGGTAGGTGGCCCTGCCCAGGGGAGTGGAGCAGCGCTGGGCCAGCTCGTCGGTGATCCGGGGGAGCACCTGGGACTGCGTGAACAGCGTGTGCCCCCGCGAGTCGGCGGCGATCGTGTTGACCCACGGCAGACCCTGGGTGCGCTGCAACGCGGCCAGGACGTCGCTCGTACTGCGGGCCCTGCTGAAGCCGAGGGCCGTGTCGGAGGCGCGCAGGTTGGTGGCGTTCGGGTCATTGAGGGCGTACGCCGTCGTGGTCGTCCAGGGCAGCGGCAGCGCGGCCCCGAGCGAGGTGACGACCGGGCCGTACCGCGTCCACCACTGGGTCCTCGTCACCGGTTCGCCGCCCTGGACGGCGACGGTCACCCGGCGCTCGGTCATCCGCTCCGGTCTGCCGTCGACGAGATACGTGGTCGGGTCGGCGGGGTCCAGGGTGAGCTGGTGCAGGTTGAGGGTGACACCCGTGGCCACGGTGTGACTCCAGGCCACCTGCGCGTTGTGGCCTATGGAGATCGTCGCGGAGCCGAGCAGCGAGCCGCCCGCGATGTTCAGTTCGCCGGGGATGGTCTGCTGCGACTGCCAGAAGCGGCGGCCGCCCTGCCAGGGATAGTGCGGGTTGCCGAGGAGCAGCCCGCGGCCGTTCGCCGTCGTGGCCCCGCTGAAGGCCACGGCGTTGGAGCCCATGTCGGCGGAGTCGGCGGCGAAGAGTTCCCGGGCCGCGCGGGCGGTGTCCCGGGCGTCCGGCGCGCCGGACGTCGCAGTGGTGGACGCGGGCGGCTGCGCGGCCGTGATGCCGTCCACGGCCCGGCCCTGACCGCCGAGCACGGCCAGCGCGAAGTTGCGCGCGGCGACGTCCTGGACCGTCACCGGGCGCACCCAGTCGGCACCCTTGCACGCCGGGTCGGTGATCCGGTTCTTCCGCAGCCAGGCGTTGTAGCCCGCCGCGAAGCCTCGCATCAGCTCCTTCACCGCACGGCTCGGACCGCGCGGCGCCGGCGTGGCCATCAGCTTGTCCACCGTTCCCGCCTCCCGCACCCCGCGGAAGTACAGGTCGCTGGAGAGGTTCCGGGTGGCCGAGGAGAGCGCGGTGTCGGAGGCGGCGTCGGCCCCGAAGAAGCGCGAACGTTCGCCGCGCACGGTCACGAACCCGTCGGCGAGCGTGCACACCTGGTCGGTGGCCTGCGCCCACCCGGTGCCGAAACCGAGGTCCGCGTAGTTCTTCGCGAGGATGTGCGGGATGCCGTACTCGGTGTAACGGATGGTGGCGGACAGACCGCCGTGGGACGGATGTTCCTGTTGCTGCTGGTTCTGCGCGGCTACGGCCGGCAACGTGGCGACGGCGGCGAACAGGGCCACGGCCGCGACGACGGCGCGTCTGAGACGGGTGCGCATCGTGCCTCCCAACGTCATTGAGGGAAGGAGCGGTTGAGCGTACCAACCGGTAGGTTGTCCCGTATGACGCCTGGACACGGCAGTACGGTTGACGGGGTGCTGCGGCGCAGCGCCCGGCGCACCCCGGCGCGCGTCGCGGTGGAGTACGGCGAGCGCTCATGGACCTACGAGGAACTCGACGACGCCGTCTCCCGAGCGGCGCGCCTTCTCCTCGACGAGGGCCTCGACCGCGGTGACCGGGTCGGTGCCTACGGCCACAACTCGGACGCGTATCTGATCGGCTTCCTCGCCTGCGCCCGCGCGGGGCTGGTCCATGTACCGGTCAACCAGAACCTCACAGGCGACGACCTCACGTACATCGTCGGCCAGTCGGGCAGCACACTCGTCCTCGCCGATCCCGACCTCGCGGGGCGGCTGCCGGAAGGTGTGCGCACGGTGCCCCTGCGGGACGCCGACGAGTCGCTGCTGGCCCGCCTGCCCACGGCATCGCCGTACGACGGCCCCGAACCGCGCAGCGAGGACCTGGTCCAGCTGCTGTACACCTCGGGGACGACGGCCCTGCCCAAGGGCGCGATCATGACCCACCGGGCCCTGGTCCACGAGTACCTGAGCGCGATCACCGCCTGCGATCTCAGTGCGGGTGACCGGCCCGTGCACTCGCTGCCGCTCTACCACTCGGCCCAGATGCACGTCTTCCTGCTGCCGTATCTCGCGGTCGGCGCGACGAACATCATCCTTGACGCGCCCGACGGCGACCGCCTCTTCGACCTGATCGAGCAAGGCCGCGCGGACAGCCTGTTCGCGCCGCCCACGGTGTGGATCGGACTGTCCAACCGCCCCGACTTCGCCACGCGTGACCTCAGTGGACTGCGGAAGGCGTACTACGGCGCCTCGATCATGCCGGTGCCCGTCCTGGAACGACTCCGCGAGCGGCTGCCGAAGCTGGCCTTCTACAACTGTTTCGGCCAGAGCGAGATCGGCCCGCTCGCCACCGTCCTCGCGCCCGACGAGCACAAGGGGCGGATGGACTCGTGCGGCCGTACCGTCCTGTTCGTCGACGCACGGGTCGTGGACGAGAACGGCAAGGACGTGCCGGACGGTACCCCCGGCGAGATCGTCTACAGGTCACCGCAGTTGTGCGAGGGCTACTGGGACAAGCCCGAGGAGACGGAAGCGGCTTTCCGGGACGGCTGGTTCCACTCCGGCGACCTCGCGGTGCGGGACGCGCACGGCTACTTCACGATCGTCGACCGGGTGAAGGACGTCATCAACTCCGGTGGCGTGCTGGTCGCCTCACGCCAGGTCGAGGACGCGCTGTACACGCACGACGCCGTGGCCGAGGTCGCCGTGATCGGCCTGCCCGACGAGCGGTGGATCGAGGCCGTCACGGCCGTCGTCGTCCCGCGCGGCGAGGTCACCGAGGCCGAACTCATGGACCACGCCCGGGAGAAGCTCGCCCACTTCAAGGCACCCAAACGGGTGGTGTTCGTGGACGAGTTGCCCAGGAACGCGAGCGGGAAGATCCTCAAGCGGGAGCTGCGGGACCGGTTCGCGGGCTAGCGGGGGCGCAGGTCGACGATCCTGCGGATCTTTCCGACGGACCGCTCCAGGGACTCCGGTTCGACGATCTCGACGGCGACCGACACTCCGATGCCGTCCTTGACGGCCGTCGCGATGGTCCGCGCGGCCGCCTCCCGGGTCTCGGGTGTGGCGCCCGGCCGGGCCTCCGCGCGCACGGTGAGGGCGTCCAGGCGGCCCTCGCGGGTGAGGCGGAGCTGGAAGTGGGGTGCGACGCCCGGGGTGCGCAGGACGATCTCCTCGATCTGGGTGGGGAAGAGGTTCACCCCGCGCAGGATCACCATGTCGTCGCTGCGGCCGGTGACCTTCTCCATCCGCCGGAACACCCGGGCCGTGCCCGGCAGCAGCCGGGTGAGGTCCCGGGTCCGGTAGCGGACGACGGGCATCGCCTCCTTGGTGAGCGAGGTGAACACCAGCTCACCCCTCTCACCGTCCGGCAGCACCTCCCCGGTGACCGGGTCGACGATCTCGGGGAAGAAGTGGTCCTCCCACACATGCAGCCCGTCCTTGGTCTCCACGCACTCCTGCGCGACGCCCGGGCCGATCACCTCCGACAGCCCGTATATGTCGACGGCGTCGATCGCGAACCGCTCCTCGATCTCCCGGCGCATCTCCTCGGTCCAGGGCTCGGCGCCGAAGACGCCCACACGCAGGGAGGTGCCGCGTGGATCGACGCCCTGCCGCTCGAACTCGTCGAGAAGCGTGAGCATGTACGACGGGGTCACCATGATGATGCCGGGTTCCAGGTCCTGGATGAGCTGGACCTGGCGTGCCGTCATCCCACCGGAAGCGGGGACGACCGTACAGCCGAGCCGTTCGGCGCCATAGTGTGCGCCGAGTCCACCGGTGAACAGTCCATAGCCGTACGCCACATGCACCACGTCCCCGGGCCTGCCGCCGGCCGCCCGGATGGAACGCGCCACCATGTCGGCCCACAGGTCCAGATCGTTGTCGGTGTAGCCGACGACCGTGGGGCGCCCGGTGGTGCCGCTGGAGGCATGGATGCGCCGCACATGGTCCCGGGGCACGGCGAACATCCCGTACGGGTAGTGCTCGCGCAGGTCCGCCTTGGTGGTGAACGGGAACCGGGCCAGGTCGGTCAGGGAGCGGCAGTCGTCCGGGCGGACACCCGCCTTGTCGAAGGACTCCCGGTAGAACGGCACGTGCTCGTACGCGTGCCGCAGTGACGCCCGCATGCGCTCCAGCTGCACCGCCCGCAACGCCCCGGCGTCCAGTCGTTCCCCCGAGTCCAGCAGCTCCGCCGCATCCGCCATCGGAACGCCCCTTTCGCCAACCGTGTCATCACGGGCGACCGATCATTCGGTCGCGGTGCTGGGGATCAGTAATCCAGGCGATCGGTGCGGAGGCAAGTCACTTCGCGAACGCCGTCATGAAGCGGTCGCGGAACTTGTCCATGCCCCACTCGGGCGCGTCGTCCGCGGGCTTGAGGCCGTCCGTCCAGTTCCAGTCGTCGACCCGGTCCAGCACCTTCGGGTCCTTGGCGACGATCGTCACCGGCACGTCCATGCTGGTGGAGCCCTTGGTCACCGTGGGAACGGGCTGATGGTCGCCGAGGAAGACCAGGACCGTGTTCTCGTCGCCGTAGCGCTGCATCCACTGGGTCAGGCTGTCCACGGAGTACTGGATGGCCTTGCGGTACTCGGTGCGCACCCGCTCCTGGCTCTTCCAGACCTCCGTCGGGTTCGTGCCCTCCTTCTTGATCTGCTCGAAGACCGAACCGTCGCCGAGGTCGTTCCAGTCGATCGTGTGGGCGATCGGCGACCAGGGGTTGTGGCTGGACGCCAGGATGATCTCCGCCATGATCGGGTCACGGTTCTTCTTGCCGTGCTCCAGCTTCTGGAAGGCCTCCAGACTGAACTGGTCCGGCACCGGCGTCCAGCTGAAGTAGGGGCCCTTGTAGCCGAGGTGCGTCGAGTCGTAGATGTGGTCGAGGCCGAAGTACTTGCCCTCGGGCCAGGACTTGCGCACACCCGGCACGATGCCGACCGTGCGCCAGTCTCCGGTCTTCTGGAAATAGCTGGTGAGGGTGGCCCGGTCGCTGTTGGTGAGGTTCAGGTACCGCTGCTGGTTCTTGACCCACAGCCCGGACAGGAACGTCGAGTGGGCCATCCAGCTGCCGGCGCCCGTCACGGGGGACCTGAGCCAGCCGCTGCGGGACGCGAAACCGGCCGCCTTGAGCGTCGCGTCGCCCTTCTTGAGGGTCGCGTCCATCTCCGGTGCCATCGCCGGGTCGTCGATCGCCACCCGGCCGTAGCTCTCGATGAAGGTGAACAGGACGTCCTTGCCGTGCAGTCCGGTCAGCAGCTGGTCGGGAGGGGTGGCGGCGAAGGCGTCGACGGCGGACTGCTTCTCGAAGACCTTGGCGTCCCCCAGTCCGTTGCGCACGTTCTGGACCCGGTTGAGGAAGAACCCGGTGTAGCCGTTGGTGGCGAAGGTGACCCCGCCGAACTGCACGCCGACGTTGAAGCAGGTGACCCACACGGTTCCGAGGACCAGTGTGGTGAGAACCGCCCTGGGGCGGTGCCGGGACATGACGTTCGTCAACCGCAGCACCGCGAGCGTGCACAGCACGAGGACCGCGAGGAACAGGACGATCACCCCGGCGATCGCGAGCACCTCGCCCGTGCGCCCGAACGACTCCCCGAGCCAGTCCGTCGCGTTGCCCAGCATGATCCAGTCGAAGACCAGGTCGAACGGCCGGGCCAGGGTCTGGCGGAAGCCCATGTCCATCAGCTTCAGGAGGGTGAGCAGCCCGATGAACACCCCGAAGAACACCGCCGCGATCCGGCGGACCTTCGGCGGCAGCATCAGCAGGACGGCCGCGAGGACGATCCCCTCGACGGGCAGCCGGATGAACGCCCCGAGGTCCATGCGGTCGAGTCGGGCGGGGGAGAGCAGCACGACCAGCAGCAGAAGACCGGCCAGCACACTCGTCCCCACGGACACACCACGGGCCGCACGGGGGTAGCGGCGGCGCCAGCCGAACCAGCCGGGGCGCACCAGGTCGTTCTGCGCCCGAGCCTCCTCTACGGTCTCCTCCGTCACTTCGTCCCCCGTGGCACCCCCACCATCCGCTTGCGCCTCGTCCCCAGTGGTGTCCGGTAGTTGACGAGAGCGAGTGAAGAGCGACACCCGGTGGTCCTTCCGTGCGGTCTTGCTATGGCGTGCGGTCCTGCCACGACGGCATGACGAACAGGGCCCGCCGGCCGAGCCTGCCACCACCAGTACGTTCGCACGTCACGTTCGGTTCAATCGCACGGGCCCGGGATCGGACCGTCACACGTCGGCCGCCACCGCCACCTTCTGCGCCCACCGGTAGTCCGCCTTGCCGCTCGGCGAGCGGCGGATGGACTCCGCGATCACCAGCTGGCGCGGCACCTTGTACCCCGCGAGCCGCGTCCGGCAGTGCGCCTGGAGGTCGTCCAGGGACATCCGCACCGCACCCTCGCGCAACTGCACGACGGCCGCCACATGGTGCCCCCACTTCACGTCCGGCACCCCGGCCACGAGCGCGTCGTACACATCGGGATGCGCCTTGAGCGCCTGCTCGACCTCCTCCGGGTACACCTTCTCGCCGCCCGTGTTGATGCACTGCGAGCCCCTGCCGAGGACGGTGACGACCCCCTCCTCGTCGACGGTGGCCATGTCCCCGAGCAGCACCCACCGCTCGCCGTCCTTCTCGAAGAAGGTGTCGGCGGTCTTCCGCGGGTCGTTGTAGTAGCCGAGCGGCACATGGCCGCACTGGGCGACCCGGCCCACCTCACCCACGGCCACCGGCTCGTGCGTGGCCGGATCGACCACCTGGGTACGGGAGTTCACCCGGACGCGGAAGCCACGCTCGGGGCCGGAGTCCTCCGTCGCCGTCCCGTTGAACCCGGACTCGGAGGAGCCGAAGTTGTCGAGCAGCATGGCGTTCGGGACGAGTGCCCGGAACTGCCGGCTCACCGTGTCCGACATGATCGCGCCGGACGAGGACACACTGAACACCGACGACATGTCGGCGCCCTTCATCGGACCCTCCAGCGCGTCGATGAGCGGCCGCAGCATCGCGTCACCCACCAGCGACATGGCGCTGACCTTCTCCCGCTCCACGGTCCGCAGCACCTCCTCGGGCACGAACTTGCGATGCAGTACGACCCGTTGACCGAAGTTGAAGCCGATGAGGGTGGTCAGCGTGGAGGTGCCGTGCATCAGCGGCGGTGTGGGGAAGAAGGTGAGCCCCGCCCCGCCCGCGGCGACCCGCTCGGCGAGTTCCTCGGGCCGCTTGACCGGCTCACCGGTGGGTGCGCCCCCGCCCAGCCCCGAGAAGAACAGGTCCTCCTGACGCCACATGACACCCTTGGGCATCCCGGTGGTGCCGCCCGTGTAGATGATGAACTGGTCGTCGGCCGAGCGCGCCGGGAATCCACGCTCCGGCGACCCGCCGGCCTCGGCGTCCGTGAAGTCCACCGCCGAGAGCCGACCCGGTTCCCCGTCCCCGACCCGCACCAGGTGCCGCAGCCGTTCCACCTGCGGCAGCGCGGCCGCCACCCGGTCCGTGAACTCCGCGTCGAAGACCAGCCCCACAAGATCCGCGTCCCGGTAGAGGTAGACCAACTCCTCTTCCACGTAGCGGTAGTTGACGTTGACCGGGACGATCCGTGCCTTCAGGCAGCCCAGCAGCGTCTGCACGTACTCCACCCCGTTGTAGAGGTGCAGCCCGACGTGCTCACCGGGCCGTAATCCGCTGTCGAGCAGATGGTGGCCGATGCGATTGGCCGCGGCGTCCAGTTCCGCGTACGTCAGCCTGCGCTCCGCGCCCGTACCGGGAATGTCGATGTACGCGAGCGCCTCACGGTCCGGCACCACATCGACGACGGACTCGAACAGGTCGGCAAGGTTGTACTCCACCGCTCCTCCTGACCCAACACGGCCTGCTTCTCCGACGGTTCGCCGGTCATCAGAGCAAAGGGCGGCGTGACTGTGAAGGGGTTCGCGCGAATAAATCTGACTGACTGTCAGAAAACCCTTGAAGTGCGTCGGCGCCTCCTGCAACCTGTTCTCGTTCTGGCAGAGGGGAGACGGGCGATGGGTGGGACGGAACACCTCAACATCCAGCGCGAGGGCGCCACACTGGTGCTCACGCTCAACAGGCCGGAGGCGAAGAACGCGCTCTCGTTGCCGATGCTGGTCGGCCTCTACGACGGCTGGCTGGAAGCGGACGCGGACGACTCGATCCGCTCGGTCGTCCTCACCGGCGCGGGCGACTCGTTCTGCGCCGGCATGGACCTCAAGGCCCTCGCGGGCAAGGGCACCGGCGGCGAGCAGTACCGGGACCGGCTGACCGCCGACCCGGACCTGCACTGGAAGGCGATGCTGCGGCACCACCGCCCCCGCAAACCGGTGATCGCGGCGGTCGAGGGCTACTGCGTCGCGGGCGGCACGGAGATGCTCCAGGGCACCGACATCCGGGTCGCCGGCGAGTCCGCGACCTTCGGCCTCTTCGAGGTCAGGCGCGGCCTGTTCCCGATCGGCGGCTCCACGGTCCGGCTGCAACGCCAGATCCCGCGCACCCACGCGCTGGAGATGCTCCTCACCGGCCGCCCGTACACCGCACGCGAGGCCGCCGACATCGGCCTGGTCGGTCACGTCGTCCCGGACGCCACGGCACTCACCAAGGCCTTGGAGATCGCCGAACTGGTCAATGCCTGCGGCCCGTTGGCGGTGGAGGCGGTGAAGGCCTCGGTGTACGAGACCGCCGAGTTGACCGAGACCGAGGGCCTGGCCGCCGAACTCAAGCGCGGCTGGCCGATCTTCGACACCGCCGACGCGAAGGAGGGTGCCCGCGCCTTCGCGGAGAAACGGCAGCCCCTCTACCGGCGCGCGTAGGCGACTTCCTGGCAGGTGCGTCGGACACTGCGGGCCGTCGGAGGCCGGTCGCGCAGTTCCCCGAGCCCCTCGGGCGTTGCACCGCGGAGCCTGTCGAGCCACCGTCCGCCCACCCACGCGCATCCGTCCTCGAAGGAGGCACGCCCTCGATGCCCGAAGTACTCAAAGCCCCCCTGGTCGTCGAATTCCCCTTCACCCGCTCCCTCGGCCCCGTCCAGAGCGCCTTCCTGACCGGCCTGCGCGAGCGTGTCGTCCTCGGCGTGTCGACTCGCGACGGCCGCACCCTGGTCCCGCCCGTCGAGTACGACCCCGTCACCGCCGAGGAGATCCGCGACCTCGTCCACGTGGGGATCACCGGCACCGTCACCACCTGGGCCTGGAACCACGAACCCCGCCGCGGTCAGCCGCTGGACACGCCCTTCGCCTGGGTCCTGGTGAAGCTCGACGGTGCCGACACCGCCCTGTTGCACGCCCTCGACGCCCCCGGCCCCGACGCCGTCCGCACCGGCATGCGCGTCCGGATCCGCTGGGCCGAGGAACGCTGCGGCGCCATCACCGACATCGCCTGCTTCGAGCCGTACGACGGAGACGACTCCGCAGTCACCGTCCACGCGGGCGAGTTCGAGGACCCCGTCCACGGCATCGTCGCCCAGGCCCGCCTCGACTACACCTACTCACCGGGCCGCGCCCAGGCCGCCTACATCAACGCCCTCGCCGAGCACCGGGCCGTCGGCGAGCGCTGCCCGGCCTGCCGCAAGGTGTACGTCCCGCCGAGGGGTGCCTGCCCCACATGTGGTGTGGCCACATCGGAACAGGTGGAAGTGGGTCCTGCCGGCACGGTGACCACCTTCTGCATCGTCAACATCAAGGCGAAGAACCTCGACATCGAAGTGCCCTACGTCTACGCCCACATCGCCCTCGACGGCGCCGACCTCGCGCTGCACGGCCGGATCGGCGGCATCCCGTACGACCAGGTGCGCATGGGCCTCAGGGTCGAGCCGGTGTGGACGGAAGGGGGCCGGTTTCCCGACCACTTCCGTCCCACCGGTGAACCCGACGCTCAGTATGAGACGTACAAGGAGCTCCTTTGAATCCGCCCCCTCGCGGACGACGGGGCTTCCTGGCTCACGCTGCCCGATCGTTCAGCGAACGATCGAGTCTCACGCGATCAGCACCAGCCGGGTTGAGACCAGCCCGGGTTTATGAAGTTTTGGAAGGAACTGCTCTGCGGGTTTGGTTCTCGCTCCGCAGCCGACGACTCTACCGCCTGGAGCCCCAGTGATGCGTGAGATCGCTGTGATTGCCTTCGCCCAGTCCGACACCCTGCGCTCCACCGCGGAAGTCTCCGAGGTGGAGATGCTCATGCCGGTCCTGCACGACGTCGTCGCGCAGACCGGTCTGAAGACCGCCGACATCGGCTTCACCTGCTCCGGTTCCTGTGACTACCTCGCGGGGCGTGCCTTCTCCTTCACCCTGGCCCTCGACGGCGTGGGCGCCTGGCCGCCCATCTCCGAGTCGCACGTCGAGATGGACGGGGCCTGGGCCCTGTACGAAGCGTGGACCAAGCTGCTGTCCGGGGACGCCGACACCGCGCTGGTGTACGCGTACGGCAAGTCCTCACCCGGCTCCCTGCGCGATGTGCTCACCCGGCAGCTGGACCCGTACTACGTAGCCCCCCTGTGGCCCGACTCCGTCGCCCTCGCCGCCCTCCAGGCCCAGGCGCTGATCGACGCGGGTGACACGGACGAACCCGAGCTGGCGACCATCGGCGCCCGGAGCCGCGCGACCGACAACCCGCGCGCACAGCTCAAAGGCCCTGTACCGCAGGGGGATTACCTCGTACGGCCACTCCGCACCGGAGACTGCCCGCCCATCGGCGACGGGGCCGCCGCCGTGGTCCTGGCGGCGGGGGAGCGGGCCAGGGAGCTGTGCGAGCGCCCCGCCTGGATCCGCGGGATCGACCACCGTATCGAGGCGCACTCGCTCGGCGTCCGCGACCTCACCGACTCTCCCTCCACCCGACTGGCGGCCGAGCGGGCCGGGGCCTTCGAAAGGCCCGTCGACACCGCTGAGTTGCACGCGCCGTTCACCTCGCAGGAAGTCGTCCTGCGCAAAGCGCTGCGGCTGGACGACTCCACACGGGTCAACCCGTCCGGCGGCGCCCTCGCCGCCAACCCGATGATGGCCGCCGGGCTCGCCCGTATCGGTGAGGCCGCCGCCCGGATCCACCGGGGCGAGTCCGACCGGGCCCTCGCCCACGCCACCTCCGGGCCCTGTCTCCAACAGAACCTGGTCGCCGTACTCGAAGGGGATCCGCGATGAGCAAGGAGCTCGTGGCCGTCGTAGGAATCGGCCAGACCAAGCATGTCGCGGCCCGCCGGGACGTGTCGATCGCCGGGCTCGTCCGGGAGGCCGCCCGAAGGGCGCTCGACGACGCCGAGTTGACCTGGGCCGACATCGACGCCGTGGTGATCGGCAAGGCGCCCGACTTCTTCGAGGGCGTCATGATGCCGGAGCTGTACCTGGCCGACGCCCTCGGCGCGGTGGGCAAGCCGATGCTGCGGGTGCACACGGCGGGCAGCGTCGGCGGCTCCACGGCGCTGGTCGCCGCGAACCTGGTGGCGGCCAGGGTGCACTCCACCGTCCTCACCCTCGCCTTCGAGAAACAGTCCGAGTCCAACGCCATGTGGGGCCTGTCCCTGCCGATCCCCTTCCAGCAACCCCTTCTGGCCGGAGCCGGCGGCTTCTTCGCACCGCACGTGCGCGCCTACATGCGGCGCACCGGCGCACCGGACACGGTCGGCTCGCTGGTCGCGTACAAGGACCGACGTAACGCGCTCAAGAACCCGTACGCGCATCTGCACGAGCACGACATCACGCTGGAGAAGGTCCAGGCCTCGCCCATGCTCTGGGACCCGATCCGCTACTCCGAGACCTGCCCGTCCTCGGACGGCGCCTGCGCGATGGTGCTCACCGACCGGGCGGGCGCCGCGCGGGCCCCCCGGCCACCGGCCTGGATGCTGGGCGGCGCCATGCGCAGCGAGCCGACGCTCTTCGCGGGCAAGGACGCCGTGTCGCCCCAGGCGGGCAAGGACTGCGCGGCCGACGTGTACCGGCAGGCCGGGATCGCCGACCCGCGCCGGGACATCGACGCCGTCGAGATGTACGTGCCGTTCTCGTGGTACGAGCCCATGTGGCTGGAGAACCTCGGCTTCGCCGACGAGGGAGAGGGCTGGAAGCTCACCGAGGCCGGCGTCACCGAGCTGGACGGTGACCTGCCCGTCAACATGTCGGGCGGCGTGCTGTCCACCAATCCGATCGGCGCCTCCGGCATGATCCGCTTCGCGGAGGCCGCGCTCCAGGCACGCGGACAGGCCGGGGAACACCAGGTGGAGGGCGCCCGCAGGGTGCTGGGGCACGCCTATGGCGGCGGATCCCAGTTCTTCTCCATGTGGCTCGTGGGGTCTGAGCCACCTGATGCGTGAATCGACTCCTGAAAGGTCCCCCTCACGTGGCCTGTCGGCGGTCGGGCACGATCGCTAGGCTGGCCGCGGACGACGCAATCGGGAGGAGCACGGACGTGGCCGAGACCACCATCCAGCAGCAGCCGCTCATGGGCTGGGAGAAGCCGGAGCTGGACCTGAGCAACGCCGATTGGCACTCGAGCAGCCGCGGTCTGGGGGATGTCCAGATCGCCTTCGTCGAGGGGTTCATCGCGATGCGCAACAGCGGCCGCCCGGAGAGCCCTTCCCTGATCTTCACCCCCGCGGAATGGGGCGCGTTCGTGTCAGGGGCGCGGGAAGGAGAGTTCGACCTCACCTGAGGGTGAGCGCAAAGGGGCCCTGGCCCACGTGTTAATGGATGCGGCGGAACCTATCATTAGCCGTATGCAGGACACGATCAACAGGGATGCCCGTCTCACCCTGGACCTGGCCCTCACCATCCGGCACGACGGACATGGTGGCGTCGCCGACGACCTGGCCGACCTCGCGGGTCTCACCACCTGGGTCCGGGAGCATGCCGAGACGTTGCCGGACGCCTCGCCCTTCGTCGCCGACGAGGGGACCCTCGCGGCGGTCCGCGACCTGCGGGCCGCCGTCCGAGCCCTCTTCGCCCGCGCCGTGCGTCCCGGTGAGCCCAGCCCCGCCGACGCGGCCCGCCTGCTGCCCGTCCCCGAAGCCGTCGCCCGCCTCAACGCGGCAGCCGCCCGCACCCCGACCGTCCCCGTGCTGCAGTGGACCGACGACGCCGAACCCGTCGTGCACCGGCAGCCGGTGCCGCGGGGGACCGACCTCACGGCCGTACTCGCGCAGGCCGCGATCGCCTTTCTCGCGGGTGCCGACCGGCGGCGGTTGCGCGCTTGCCATGCCCCGCGCTGCGTGCGCTACTTCCTGAAGGATCATCCGCGCCAGGAGTGGTGCAAGCCCTCCTGCGGCAACCGGGCGCGGGTGGCACGGCATCATGAGCGTCACAGGGAGCAGGGGAGAGGCAGTGACGTCGAAGGCGGGCAGACGGCGGTTCAAGAAGACCGAACGCCTGCGGACGTTCCGGCAGACGCAGTGGAAGAAGCGGGGAGAGGAGCGGGGTGAGCGGTTCCGTTCGGCCGTGGCCGCTCTGTTCGCCCTCGTGTTCGGCGTGGTGCTGACCGGCTACTGCGGGCTGATGCTCGCGGGTGCCGTCGGACTGTCCGGGACCGCGGGGCGACTGCACGTCGACTCGTGCGCGGTCGTGCGGACGTACAACAACAAGCCGACCACCGAATGCCATGGCCAACTGCTGTCACCCGGCGGTCGGTTGATCGACACCGACGCGGTCATCGAGGCCGACGCCCGCATCGGTTCCACGATCGCGGTACGCGACCAGCCACTGACCGGGCTCGAAACGCTCGGCTTCAGGGCGATCGCCGGCTGGGCGGCCCTGACGGTGATGGGGCTCTTCGTCCTCGCCTTCGCCATCGTCACGGCGCTCACCCTGTGCGGATGGGGCGCCGCCGCGACGGCCGGGTCGCGCTACGGCGCCGCGTTGGGCGTGGCCGCCGGCGCCGGGGGGCTGGTCTACTTCCTCGCCGTGCTGTACGAACACGTCTTCCAGCCCTGATCCGGCTGGGTCGACACGGACCCGCCCGGCCCCCCGTCTCAGCACGGGACGGACACGGCACACGAACGCACGGTGGCGACCTGGCGGCGCAGGGGCACACCGAGGAGGAGATCGCGAAGGAGTTGAACGCCGATGAACAGACGGCGACACGGTCGCTGTCGGCCGTCTGCCGCAAGCTGGGAACGGACAGTACCGGCCTGCGAACGGTGAGTGGTCCACCATAGGGGCGCGGGGGAATCGCGCGGCCGGCCCCCACACCTGGACCCGCACGAGTGCGTGACTGCCCCTTACCATTGGCGCATGTCGTTTCTCCGCCGCCGTAGTGCCACCCCCGCCGGTCCAGACTTCGATGTCCTGGCCATGGACCCGGGCGACTGGCCCGGCAACCTCGGCGCGGGGCTCCTGCCCGCCCCCGACGGCACCTGCCAGGGCGTCTTCCTGCGCTACGACCTGTTCGGCGGCCGCGGCCCCGCGATGATCATCGGCAACCTCCCCGAGGGCTCCCCGGCCCGCGAGGTCCCCGACGGCCAGGTCCCCTTCGAGGTGGCGCAGCTGCTGATCGCGCTGGAGAACGACGAGGAGGTGACCGTCACCGACACCGAGGAGATGCCGGTGATGCAGGGCGACAACCTCCTGATCGTGCGCCGCCTCAAGCTCTCCGAGAGCCGGATCTCCTGCGTCCAGTTCGACCGCAGCGACAACGTCCTGGTGACCATCGCCGCCTGGGACCGACCGATCACGGACGACCTGTACGCCCTCCTCAAGCCCTTGCCGGCGGAGCTCTTCCAGCAGGACTGAACGTTTGGCCACGCCCCTGGCCGACACAACGCCGTAGGCTCCGGAAGCCAGGTTCCCCCGACCCGTGGCCTTCCCGAGCCACCGCCGTATGCTGCTGCGCCTGGCCACCCCCTACAGGGCATCCCGGACACCCGGTGAACGGCCGGTGGCGGCCACACCCAGACGAGTGGAGCCGCCATCCGCCGGACGTTGCCTACCGGCGCTGGACCGAGGGCTTCACATCGACGTCCGCCGCTCGCACGAACTCCACCCGGTGGCCGTACTGGATCTCGTAGTACAGGTCCTGGCCGACCACAACCCTGTGCGAGTCCGTCGTGAAGGTGACCGCGTAGTAGTACTCGCCGGGCACCTTGTCACCGATCACGTACGTCTGGCCCTTGAGCACCTTGTACGGCAGCGGCGACACCGCCTGGGCGGGGACCCCCGTCGGATAGGCGGAGGCCTCGGGGTAGGCGCGGCCGTACACCGGGACGCTGTCGAGGCCCTCCTTGGGGGTGACGACGAGACCGGAGGCACTCACCGCGGTCGGGTTGCTCCTGGGGTTCTTGAACCAGGCCTTCTGGCCGAGGTACCAGATCGCCGTCCAGTCGCCGTCCCGGTCCGCGACCGCGTACTGCTGGCCTGTGGAGACCCGTGACGAGAGGTCGTTCACGTCGATCGTCGGGGCCCTGCCGGCCATACCGATGTCCGTGACGAGAGCGGATTTCTCGTCGGGGGCCGAGTAGAGCCGTACCGCGCTCGAACCGTGCGACGCGCAGGGCTCGCCCTTGGCGACGCAGCCCGTGTACTGCGGCTGGTTGGTCGCGTAGTCGGGCCGGATCGTCACCAGGCCGCCCCGCTTGGTGGAGGTCGCCTTGAACGGGTGGCCCAGCAGCTCGAAGTAGTGCCGCCAGTCCCAGTACGGGCCGGGGTCGGTGTGCATGCCCGAGACGGTCGAGGTCGTCGGGCCCGGCACGTTGTCATGGCCGAGGATGTGCTGCCGGTCCAGCGGGATGCCGTACTTCGCGGAGAGGTACTTCACCAGCCGCGCCGAGGACCGGTACATCGCCTCCGTGTACCAGGCGTCCGGATTCGCCAGGAAGCCCTCGTGCTCCAGACCGATCGACTTGGCGTTGATGTACCAGTTGCCCGCGTGCCAGGCCACGTCCTTCGCCTTCACGTGCTGGGCGATGTGACCGTCGGTCGAGCGCAGGGTGTAGTTCCACGACACATAGGTCGGGTCCTGCACCAGGTTGAGGACCCCCTCCCAGGTGCCCTCCGTGTCATGGATGACGATGTACTTGATGCTCTGCGAGGCCGGACGGTCACCCAGGTCGTGGTTGCCGTAGTCGTTGTCCCCGAACTCCTCGTGAGGTGCCGGGATCCACTCGCAGGACACGGTCCTCGGGCACTCGGTGTTGCCGCTGCCCAGCGTGCGCAGGCCCGTCCGGGTGAGCTGCGCGGTGTCGGGGGCGAGCGTCGGCTGAGCGGTCAGGGCGATCCGCTGACCGGCGTCCGTGGTGCGCTCCTCGCCGGTGCGCAGCACGTCGAAGACGTCGTTCGCGTACGCCGCCGCCGTCGCGCTGTCGTCCGCGCCGGAGAAGCGGGCCACGGCGCCGTACCAGTCCGCCGGGTCCTGGCTCAGCGGCTCGCCCAGGTCCTTCTGGGCGGTGGCCAGCAACGCGGCACCGCCGGCGATGTTCGCCGCGGGATCGGTGCGCAGGTCCCCGGCGCTCAGGCCGCTCAGCTTGGCCGCCTTCGGCAAGGTCTCCAGACGGGCCGGGAGCTCGGTGGGCGTCGGCACCTTCGTCGCCGGGAGCAGCGCCGGGCTGGCGCTGTTGCCGCGGGCGTCCTCCGTGCCCTCGCTGTGGTGCGGTTCCGAGGCGAGTGCGGTGCGGGCGTCGGTCAGGTGCATCGGGCCGTAGCCACCGGTCACACTCGGCGCTCCGGCGTGACCGTCCCAGCGGGACTGGAGATAGGAGACGCCGAGGAGGACACTCTGCGGGACGTGGTACTCGGCGGCCGCCGAGGCGAAGGCCTGCTGGAGGCCGGCCGAGGAGTCTTCGGCCTGCGACGGGGCCGCGCCGAGCAGGGGCAGCAGCAGGGCGGTGCCGGCCAGCGTGCCGACCACCCTCCGGGTGGCTCTGTTGGGGTCGGTCGTGGATCCTCGCAATGCAGCCTCCTGGGACGGTCGGGCGCGATGAGCCGTGCGGGGCCGGGCGTGCGTCAGTGGTACCGGCTTGCCGACGATCCGTCAATCATGCCCAGGAGCAGACGATTTCCCATGTCAATGAGGGGTGCCGGGAGTTTCGTGGCGGATGCTTCCAGGCCTGCGGGGCGTCAGTGGCGTATACCAATGTCCCCTGGCGTGGAGCCGCACATACGACGGTCCGCGGCGCGCCCCCGGTCTTCGGGGCGCACCGCGGACCGTCGTCCCCGTCAGCGAGTGCCGACCGCCGCGCGCACGGCCCGACGGGCCAGCTGGCAGTCGTCGTGCAGCCGCCTCAGCAGCAGGCGCTGTTCCTCACCGGACGGCGCAGCGCCCGGGTGGGCCAGGCCCGGTGCCGCCGGGGTCGAGTCGTGCATCGAACGCTGCACGGCCGTCTCGTAGGTACGGATCTCACGGGTCAGTACGAGCATCAGGTTCACCAGGAAGGCGTCCCGCGAGGCGGGGCCCGCCGACTGGGCGATCTGGCTGATCTGACGGCGGGCCACCGGGGCGTCGCCGAGGACCGACCACAGCGTCGCCAGGTCGTAGCCCGGCAGATACCAGCCCGCGTGCTCCCAGTCCACCAGCACTGGACCGGCCGGTGAGAGCAGGATGTTCGAGAGCAGTGCGTCGCCGTGGCAGAACTGGCCCATGCCCTGTCGGCCCGCCGAGTGGGCGATGCCGTGCAGCAGCTTCTGCAGGTCCCCCATGTCCCGGTCGGTCAGCAGCCCCAGCTCGTGGTAGCGGGAGATACGGGCCGCGTAGTCGAGCGGGGCGTCGAAGGTGCCCGCGGGCGGACGCCAGGCGTTGAGCCGGCACACCGCGCCGAGCGCCGCCCTGATGTCCGCGCGCGGCGGAGCCTCCGCCGGATGCCGGTGCAGAGCCGCCGCCCGGCCGGGCATCCGCTCGATGACCAGGGTGCAGTTGTCCGGGTCCGCCGCGATCAGCCGCGGGACGCGCACCGGGGGCCGGTGTCGGACGAACGAACGGTATGCGGCTATTTCGTGCCGGATCCGCTCGGCCCATACGGGGGAGTGGTCGAGTAAGCACTTGGCGACAGCCGTGCTGCGTCCCGTCGTACCGACCAGGAGCACGGAGCGTCCGCTGCGGCGCAGCACCTGCACCGGGGCGAACTCCGGGCAGATCCGGTGCACCGACGCGAGCGCCGTGCGCAGCTGGGCGCCCTGAGGGCCGGACAAGTCGAGTCTCCCGCTGAGCGGTTGGGTGCCGAGCCCCGGAACGCGCCGCGTCCTGCCCGTACCCGGTACGGGGGCCGTCGGCCGCGCGGGGTCGAGGTAGGGGCCACCGCCCGCAGGTCGGAGATGCGGCGACCGGGGCGGGGCGGACACGGAGGACGATGCTGCGTACATGGGCGAGACAGATCCCTTCGTGTGCCTGCTGTGCCTGGAGAAGCAGTGCGCTGCCCGACCCGGACCACCGGGTGCACCCTGGGGAATGTCCCTGTGAGGTCCGGGTCGGGGTGGCGCGTTCCTACCTCACCGCAGAGGCGCACTGGCACACCATCTGGCGCACCCTGGCGAACCCTGGCGAATAGTCCCGGAGCAACTGACACGGGGCTACTGTCAACTCAGCCGAGAACCTGGGGGCTTGACGTGAGCGGACAACCCAACACCCGACTTTCGGACCTGTTCGGCCTCGCCGGCTGGTCCAAGGGTGAACTCGCGAGGCTGGTCAACCGGCAGGCGGCGGCCATGGGCCATCCCCAGCTCTCGACCGACACCTCGCGGGTGCGGCGGTGGATCGACATGGGAGAGATCCCGCGCGATCCGGTGCCGCGGGTGCTGGCGGCTCTGTTCACCGAGCGTCTCGGCCGTGTCGTGACCATTGAAGACCTCGGTCTGGTCCGGCACGGGCGTACGGGGAAACGGCAGGGCGACGGGAGCGTGGAACATCCCGACGGCATGCCGTGGGCGCCCGACCGAACCGCCGCGGTCCTCACCGAATTCACGGGAATGGACCTCATGCTCAACCGACGCGGCTTGGTGGGCGCGGGTGCCGCGCTCACCGCGGGATCCGTACTCAGCAGTGCCATGCACGACTGGCTGCACACCGATCCGGCCCTCACCGCCGATGCCCCCCAGTTCGACGACCCCCTGCACGCCGACCCCGCTGGGTTCGACCGTTACGAGGCCGCCCCCATCGGGTCGCAGGAGATCGAGGAACTGGAGCGCTCGGTCGAGGTGTTCCGGGCCTGGGACGCGGCCCGCGGCGGCGGGCTGCAACGCAAGGCGGTCGTGGGCCAGCTCAACGAGGTGGGCGGCATGCTCGCCTACCGGCACCCCGACCATCTCCAGCGGCGCCTGTGGGGCGTCGCCGCCAACCTGGCCGTCCTCGCGGGCTGGATGTCGCACGACGTCGGCCTCGAACCGACGGCTCAGAAGTACTTCGTCATTGCCGCCCATGCCGCGAGAGAGGGCGGTGACCGGCCCCGCGCCGGCGAGGCGCTCTCCCGGGCGGCCCGCCAGATGGTGCACCTGGGCCGGCCCGACGACGCGCTCGACCTGATGAAGCTCGCCCGGTCGGGCTCCGGCGAAGAGGTGCTGCCCCGCACCAAGGCGATGCTCTACACCATCGAGGCCTGGGCACAGGCCTCCATGGGCAAGGGCCAGGCCATGCGCCGCACCCTCGGACAGGCGGAGGACCTCTTCGTCTCCGACAAGAGCGACGTGCCACCGCCGAGCTGGATGCAGACCTTCAAGGAGGAGGATCTGTACGGCATGCAGGCCCTGGCCTACCGCACGCTGGCGGAGCACGAGCCCGGTGCGGCCGTGCACGCCCAGCACTACGCGGAGAAGGCCCTCGCCCTGCGGGTCGACGGACGGCAGCGGTCGAAGATCTTCGACTTCCTGTCGATGGCCTCGGCCTGCTTCATCGCCGACGACCCCGAACAGGCGGACCGCTATGCGCGGCTGGCGCTGGTGTCGATGGGCTCCAACTCCTCCCACCGCACCTGGGACCGGCTCCGTCAGATGTACCGGCTCACCGCCGAGTACTCCAGCTACCCGAGGATCAACGAGCTGCGCGAGGAGATCAGGCTGGCGCTGCCGAAGCCGAAGGGAAGGGGTGGCAACAGCGCGCGGGCGTGAGCACCGGCCCAGCGGGACCGTACTGTCGTCACCCTTCTGTCTGTCGTCATGAAGTCACCTTGGCGATGAGCACGCAGGCGTCGTCCTCGCGTTCGGTCTCGCCGAACTCCTCCATGACCATGCGCACACAGTCCTGCGCGGTGCGCGCCCCGTCGAAACGGGGGGCCAGGTCGAGGAGCCGGTTCACGGTAGCCGTACTGCTGCGCCCGGGCACCAGTCCGTCCGTGTGCAGCAGGAGCAGGTCGCCCGGTTCGAGGGCCTCCTCGGCCTGCGCGTAGACGGCTCCGGAGGTCGCGCCGAGGAGCACGCCGTCGGGTGAGTTCAGCCTGCGCCCCGTCCCGCTCCGGAACAGCAGCGGGGCGGGGTGCCCGGCCTGCGCCCAGACCAGGGTGCGGGTCGCGGGACGGTAGCGGCAACAGACCGCGCTGCCGAGGGCCGGCTGCACGGTGGCATCGAGCAACTGGTTGAGCAGGGACATGAGTTGGCCGGGCTGGGTGCCCGCCATCGCCATGCCGCGCACGGCGCCGAGGAGAGTCGCCATGCCGGAGGCGACGGCGACTCCGTGCCCGGTGAGGTCGCCGACGCTGAGCAGGGTCTCGCCGTCGGCCAGTTCGAGTGCGTCGTACCAGTCGCCCCCGATCAGGGCGCTGGCCGACGACGGCAGATAGCGGGCGGCCAGGTCCAGGGTCTCGGTGCCCTGGTGCGGGAGCCGCAGGGAGCCACGCCACGGCGGCAGCACGGCTTCCTGCAGCTCGACCGCGAGCCGGTGCTCGCTGTGCGCGCGCTGCCTCTGGCGTTGTAACGAGTCACGGGTCTCGCTCACCGCCCGTTCACTGCGCCGCAGTTCGCTGACGTCCCGCAGCACGGCCCACATCGAGGCGGTGCTGCCGTCGGCGTCGAGCACGGGCTCGCCCATCATGTGGACGGTGCGCACCTCGCCGTCCGGGCGCACGACCCGGAACTCGCCGTCTATGCGCTTGGCGTCGACCAGACAGTCCGTGACCATGCCCGTCAGCGTCGGCCGGTCCTCGTCGAGCACCAGGGAAGGGAGCTCGTCGAGGGTGAGCGGGGGAGCGGTGCGGTCGCGGCCGAGTATCTCGTACAGCTCCCCTGACCAACTCGCCTCGTCCGTAAGGAGGTTCCACTCCGCGCTGCCGACCCGGCTGAGCAGCGAGCCGCGCCGGGGAGCGGGCGGCGCGGTTCGCGCGGCGGACTGTGCCGCGGGCAGCGACGGCACGGGCGGCGGGCCGTCCCGCAGCTGCGCCAAGTGCTCGTCCAGGTCGCTGAGTTGGTGAAGGGCGAGGTCGTACAGCGCGCGCTGCCAGCGCTCCTGGGGGTCCGAACCATCACTGGGCGCGTCCCGTCGTACGGCGTCCACGTCGCCCTTGAGCCGCCGCGTCTGCGATATCAGCGCGTCGACCGAGCCGCGTCCTGGCGGCTGGGCGGCGGGGTGGTCCGCGGAGAGGTGGGACGGCATGACGCACTCCGATGCGGGGACGGTTCGACCTAGGCGGGACGGAGGGACCGTTACGACTGTTGCACAGGGCGCGACGCGCTGTAAGGGATTTGGCAGCACACGATACGGTGGTGCTTCTGGCATATGCCACAGTCTTCACAAGGCGGTCGGGCGGGGCGCGTCGTCTACGCCCTTTGGTGTCTCAAGTCGTAGGCGATGTACGCGACTTGGCGGGTCGGTGGGTGGCCGATCCGATGTTCATTTGTGTGTTCGACGGTCCTGTGTTCTAAGGAGTCTGACATACGGGGCTCGGGCCGTACCAGGGGGTGGGTGCTGACGGGGGTGGGGGCCGCTTGGTGAACGCCTGGTGAAGTCGGGGAGTCTTGTCATGTGACGCAGGTCACGTCAATTCACCCCTGCTCAGGCGTAATGCAAACGGCACCTGCGAGGTCGTAAGTACACACAGGCACAACCGGCCGACCTCACGACCGCAGTGGAGACCGCATGGACACGACCTTCGAGCAGCCTGCCCGCGCCCGGCTGATCACCGCGGAGAACCAGGAACTGCCCGTCCCCGCCGTCCTGCGCTACGACTCCACCGACCCGCTGGCCGTCTGCGTCGACTTCCCGCCCGAGGTCTCCCTGGACGGACAGGGAGCGACCTGGGCCTTCGCCCGTGCCCTGCTGGAGGAGGGGCTGCTCGGACCGGCCGGCGGCGGGGACGTGCACATCTGGCCGTGCGGACGGAGCACGACGGTCGTGGAGTTCCACTCGCCGTACGGCCTCGCCCTCCTCCGGTTCGACACGCCCGCCCTGCGAAGCTTCCTGCTCCGGACCTATGCGGTGGTCGGCATCGGACAGGAGAACCTCGGCGAGGCCGTCGAACAGGGGCTCAGCGCGCTCTTCGGGGGTGTCTGAGGGGCGTACGGCGGTCTCGGCGCCCGCGGTGGCCGTGGAGCCGTCCAGCCGTCCCCGCCTCAGTACCGCAGCACCCCCGCGATGCCGTCGGAGCCGCCCAGTGTGCCGTCCGGTACGAAGCGGACGTCGGCACCGGTCTCCAGGCACTGTTCGACGATCTCGTCCACGATGTCCTCGCGGGCGTCGAGGTCGCCGCTCTCGGCCGGGATCAGATGGTCGCCGTCCACGTCGCGGACCGTCACCCGGTAGTTCTCCTCGACGGCCAGCAATCGCAGTCGGCCCTCCCGGGCGCTCTGCCAGATCTCGTCGACACCGGCCGCGAACGCCCGCCGTCCGCGCGCCGCTTCGAGCTCCAGGGTCACCGCGTCGGTGCTCTTGCGGGCCTCCGCGGCGACCAGCGGCCGGACCGCCTGCCAGACCGCGTCCGGGGTGCCGTGCGCGAGACCGCCGTGCGGGACGTGCACCGCGTCCTTGGTGACGCTGCCGACGTCGTCCAGCGCGGACAGCGCCGCGGTCTCGCCGGTGACGTACAGCGGCCGCGGCTCCTCGCGCAGGAGCTTGGCCAGCGCAGTGTCGGCGTCCCGCAGGAAGTGCCGCGTGTCCTCGTCCCGGAAGGTGCTCGGCATGTCACCGATCCGCTCCAGCCGCTCGGCGTCGAAATTCTCGCGGGTCCTGGTCAGTGGAAAGCCGGCGGCGCGGTGCTCGGTGACGCGGTCGACGTCGCCGTTCCACAGTGTGGCGCGGTCGGCCGAGACCGACAGTACCCAGAACGGCCGCTCCGAGGCCTGGGCGGAGACGAGGTTGCGGGTCAGGAAGGTGTCCGAGAGCACCACGCGCTCCGGTACGGCACGGGACAGGGACCACACCTGGTGCTCGCCCGGAGCGGCGAAGATCGCCAGACCGTCCTCGGCGTGCGCCAGATCGATCTCGGCGAGGGCCAGGTCGAGTTGCCGCATGACGTCGGCGCGCCGTTCCCGTGGGACCGCCGGGTCGGCCTCCAGCTGTTTCTTGGCCTTGGCCACCACATTGCGCAGCCGGACCGGATCCTGGGCGTTCTCGGGTTCACGGCGGTGGGTCGGCGTCAGTACGGACACCGCCGGATAGGCGCGCGGGCGGCGCAGTTCGGAGAGGGTCGCAGGGCTGAGTGCGTGCTCCATAACAGCACCATAGGCCCGATCGGCCGACCGGGCATTTGGGGCAACGTGATCGGGCATTCAGGGCACTCCTCGGGCTGCCGGAGCTGCGGGCGCCCTGGAGCCCGGTGCGGTCTTCCGTATGACCCGCCCGATCGTGCGGGACCCGGTAGCGCTGTTCGGCCTCCCCACGCCGGGTGAGTGCGTCGGAGGGGTTGTGCGCGCAGGTCTCGGGGTCGCTGTGGACGCCGAGGATCACGTCGATGTCGGCTTCGGCCGGGCGCCGCAGACACAGTCGGGCGGTCTTCAACTCCTCGCCGTGTCGTCCCGTTCACTCATGCCGGGATCGTGGACGGAGTGGATCTCAGTGGTCGCGTTCGGGCCCGCAGGAGCTGCCGTCGGGCGGGAGGCTGCCGTACAGCAGGAAGTCGTCGACCTTGCGGTGCACGCACTTGGAGGAGCCGTAACCGGTGTGGCCCTCGCCCTTGTTGTCGAGGACCACGGCCGAGTCGCCGAGGCGCTTCGCGGTCTCCACGGTCCAGCGGTACGGCGTCGCGGGGTCGCCGCGGGTGCCGACGAGGAGCATCTTCGGGGTACGGACCTCGCGCACTTTCTCGCGGATGAAGTCGGTACCCTTCGGGCGGCCGTAGCAGATCAGGTACTCGGTGAGCCGGTATCGGCCGAAGACCGGCGACGCCTGCTCGTAGGCGGCGCGCAGCCGGGCCAGGTCCTTGGTGATCCGGTCGGCGCCGGGGCGGTCGGGATCGTCCGCGCAGTTGACCGCCATCAGCGCCGCCGGAAGATTGTCGAACGGCACGTCCTCCACGTCGGTGAGGGTGCTGTGCGTCGGGTCGTCGGAGGGAGGGCGCGTGCGGGTGAGGACATCGGAGCCGCCGCCCGCGAAGCCGAGGACGCCCGTCGTGTCGCCCTGCTCCACCAGCTCGGCGAGCGCCCGCTCCAGCGAGGGCCACAGATCCTTGCTGTAGAGGGCCTGGCCGATGGCGCCCACGAGGTCCTGTCCGGTGAAGTCGGGGCCGAAGTCCGTCGGCACGGGGTCCTCGTCCAGCGACGCCACGAGTTGCAGGACCTGTTCCCGGGCGCCGCGCGCGTCGGTGCCGAACGGACAGGCGATGTCCTTCACGCACCAGTCCACGAAGTCCTCCAGCGCCGTCTGCTGCCCGGCGGCGCCCGCCACGCCCTGTTCCGCCAGCGGCTCGGTGAGGGTGTCCACACCGTCCAGCACCAACCGGCCCACCTTCTTGGGGAACTGGGCCGCGTACACCGCGCCGAGTCTGCTGCCGTACGAGAAACCGAGGTAGTTCAGCTTCTTGTCGCCGAGGGCCTGGCGCATGATGTCCAGGTCGCGGGAGACGTTCACCGTGCCGATGTGCGGGAGCACGGGTCCGGAGTGCTTGGTGCACTGGTCGGCGGCCTTCCGCAACGTCCCGAGCACGGCCTGCGGGTCCTGCTTGAAGGCGGTGTCGTCGCCGGTGGCCGCCAGCGCCTCGTCGGTGCCGTTGCCACAACTGACCGGGGAGGACCTGCCCACCCCGCGCGGATCGAAGGACACCACGTCGTACTCGTCCGTGAGGGCCATGAAGTCGTCGCCGTTGGCCGCGAGTGCGGGCACGCCCGCGCCGCCCGGGCCGCCGAAGTTCAGCAGCACCGAGCCACGTTTGTGCTTGGTCGTCGCCCGGTAGCGGGCGAGTGCCAGTTCGAGGGTGCCCGTGCGGGGCTTCGCGTAGTCGAGGGGAACAGTGACCTTTCCGCACTGGAGGTCGTTCGGGGCCTCCATGCCCACGCACTTCGACCACTTGATCTCCTGGCGGTAGAAGCGCGACAGGTCCGGTCCGGAGCCGTCCGTGACCACGGACGGCAGTCCGGCGCCGAGCAGGGCCAGCCCCACGGCTCCGGAGAGAGCGCATCGCCGCCTCGTCACCTTGGCGAGCATCCATGCCTCCAAGGACGCCCATCGGCGCCCTCGATCACGATAAGCGGCCCTTCGACGGGACGCCTCCGGGGGAGCGCGATCATGGAATGTGCCCTGACCTGTGCCCGCTCGATGCCCGTGAGCCGGTGTTCGCTGGCCCCGTCCCGCTCGGCCGGCCGTGTCGGCCGTGCGGCGCGGTGCTCGCGCCCGGTCGTTCGCTGGACCTTCCCGCCCGCCCTCGGCCGACACGCCATGCTCACGCCGGCCGTCCATCGGACCTTTCCCGCCCGGCTTCGGTTGTCGGCTGCGCGGTGCCGCGTCCCTCCTATGCCTCCGCCGTACGGCCACCCCCGCCCCCCGCCGCGCGGCGCTGCGCTGGCCCGCGGCCTTTCGCCGTACGGCGACCGGTTCGGCCCCACGCTCTTGCGCCGGGCGGTGGCCTGTCCGTCTGCGGTGCCGTGCGGTGCTCGCGCCTTCGCCAGGCACTGTCTGGCAGATCACGTGGCCAGGAGCCGGAAGGCCATCCTGACTGGCACCGGTTGGCACGACAGCCCTTTCAGTTCTTACGGATGCGGTGGGCCTTGGCAACGAGTCTCCGAGGCAGCTTCGGCCCTGCACACGCGTAGTCGATCAGCGGGTTCCGGTAGGTGGTGTTCGCAAGATCTGGCGCCAGGGTGATCAGGGCCCTCAGGTCGTCGGACGAGCCGGCAAGGCGTGTGCGGACGGCATGTACCGGGCTTCCACCTGGTCCCATTTCGATCGGAGGCTCCGGGGCGCGGGCCTGCATCCGGGAGAGCGTGTGTCAGCGTTGATGGAACCGGCCGTGCAACTGCCGCACACGCTCGGTCAGCTCGGGCACCGGACCCTCCACGATCACGCCGGGGGCGACCTCGTTGACCGGCAGTGTCCGTACCGGTGGTGCCGGGACGCCCAACTGGGTGAGCCACTGGGCCAGTTGCTCGGACGAGGCGACGTACACGATGCGTCCGAGGCCCACCCAGGCGTGCGCGGCCGCGCACATCGGACAGTGCTCGCCCGAGGTGTACACGGTGGCCGCCGCCCGCTCCTCGGGCGTCATGTGCGCCGCCGCCCAGCGGGCCAGCTCGAACTCGGGATGCCGGGTGCGGTCCCCCGAGGCCACGCGGTTGTGGTCCTCGGCGAGGATCTCTCCGTCAGCGCTCACCAGGACCGAGCCGAACGGTTCGTCCCCGGCCTCCAGTGCCTCGGTGGCCAGCTCGACGCAGCGGCGCAGATACGGCAGTTCGGTGTCCTTCACGACCATGGAATACAGCCCTCCTCGCCACGAGCCTAAGGTCGTCGCCGCGTCGCCGGAAACGCCTTTCGGGCCACGGTGACCACCCCGAGGGCCACCGCGACCAACGGCAACGCGGCCCACGGCAGCGCCCCGGCGCCCCCGCCCTCCAGTACGAGCCCCCCGGTCAGCGAACCCAGCGCGATCCCGGCGTTGTACACCGTGGTCTGCAACGACGTCGCCACGTCCGCCTGCTCCGGCCCCGACGCGTCGATCAGTGCCGTCTGGATCAGCGTCGGCGCACCCCCGAAGGCGACGCCCCACATGGCGACCGAGATCAGCAGCACACCAGGGACCCCGGCGGCGAGCCCCAGCGCGAGCATCACGGCCACGCACAGTGCCAGCGCGCCCACGAGCGTCGGCCGCAGACGCCGGTCCACCAGCACCCCGGTGATCCAGATCCCCACCACCGTCGCCGCCCCGAACACCAGCAGCACCAGTCCCGTACGGCCGAAACCGGCATGCGTCGCGAACGGGGCGACGTACGTGTACATCACCTGGTGCCCCACCAGCAGGAACAGCGTGACGGACAGAACGGCCGGGATGCCCGGCAGCGCGGCGACCCGGACGAGCGGCACGCGCGCGTGCCGCGCCTCTCCCGGGAAACCGGGCACCCGCCACCGCACCCAGCCCACCAGCAGCACCGCGAGCCCGGACAGCAGCCCGAACGCCGTGCGCCAGCCCACCGTCCCGGCCAGCGCGGTCCCGGCCGGAACGCCCAGGGCCAGAGCGAGGGTGATCCCGGCGAGGACGATCGCGATCGCCCGGCCGCGCCGCTCGGCCGGCACCATCCGTGCCGCGTATCCGGCGAGCATCGCCCAGAGCGTCCCGCCCATGCCCCCGGCCACCAGTCGTGCCCCGAAGGTGAGGGCGTACGACGAGGACACCGCCACCACCGCGTTGCTCACCGCGAAGCCGAGCAGCGCCCCGACGAGCACCGGCCGACGTGGCAGCCCGCGCAGCACAGCCGTGAGCGGGATCGCGGCGGCGAAGGACGCGAGCGCGTACCCGGTGACGAGGAAGCCGATCCGGGCCTCTGAGACGCCCAGGTCCGGGGCCATGCGGGGCAGCAGACCCGCGGGCAGCAACTCGGTCAGCACAGCGGTGAAGGCGGTCGTCGACAGGGCGAGGAGCCCGGACCACGGAAGCGGGGCGGACGCGGGCGGGGCTGTGCCCTTGGCCGGGCAGGTGGTGGACATGCGACCATGTTCGGACCTTCACATCAGTGTGAAGGCAAGGGTGACCCGGGAGTACGTGATGAGGATCGGTGAGCTGTCCCGCCGCACCGGCGTCCCCACCCGGCTGCTGCGCTACTACGAGGAGCAGGGCCTGCTGCACCCCGAGCGCACCGACAACGGCTACCGCGCCTTCGGAGAGGCGGCGGTCCAGGACGTCCAGCAGATCCGCGGGCTGCTGGACTCGGGCCTGACCACGGAGATGATCCGCGCGATCCTGCCGTACCTGTCGGGGCCGGAGGAGATCCTGTTGCCGCCCGAGCACCTGACACCTCGGACCGCGGCCCTCCTGGAGGCCCACGTCGATCGCATCCAGGCCCGGATCGACTGTCTGGCCCGCAACCGCGACCGGCTCAGCGCCTACCTGGCGGCGGTGCGCGCGGAGGCCGGGCGACCGTAATCGCCATTGCCGCGGAGGCGTCCGGGTGATGAAGTGGGGCCATGGATCATGTTGCGGTACTCGCCCTCTTCGACCGGGACATGCGCGAAGGCGCACAGCCGGACGGTCCCGGTGCCCGTGTCGAGCGGGTCGGCGGGGTGGTCCGCCAGGTCGCCGCCGAGCACGGCTGGAACGGCGTCGTCTGGTCCGACCTGGACGCGTCGAGCGCCGACAAGGCGATCGCCGAGCAGATCGCGTACTACACCGGCCTCGGCCGCGAGTTCGAGTGGAAGCTGTACGGTCACGACCTGCCGTTCGACCTCGGACAGCGGCTCAGGGCGGCCGGGTTCACCCCCGAGCCCGAGGAGACGCTGATGATCGCCGAGGTCGCCGACCTCACCCTGGACGTCGAACCGCCCGAGGGGATCCGTTTCCTTCCGGTCACCGACCGGGCGGGCGTCGACCTCGTGGCGGATGTGCACGAGAAGGCCTTCGGCACCGACAGCTCCCGGCTGCGGCACCAGCTGCTCGCCCGGCTGGACGACCCCGACACCGTGGTCGCCGTCGTCGCGCTCGCCGGAGACGTGCCGGTCAGCGCGGCCCGCATGGAACTCGTGCCCGGCACCCGCTTCGCAGGCCTGTGGGGCGGCGGCACCGTCGAGGGCTGGCGCGGCCGCGGGATCTACCGCGCCCTGGTCGCGCACCGGGCCCGCGCCGCCGTGGAGCGTGGATACCGCTACCTCCAGGTCGACGCGCTGGCCACGAGCCGGCCGATCCTGGAACGCCTCGGGTTCGAGCCGCTGACGATCACGCAGCCGCATGTGTACCAGCCGTAGCGCCCGGTGGCCGGGACAGCTGTAGAGCCCGGCGGCCGGGATGTCACATCCGGGCCCGCCCGATCCGTCGCACCGGTATGACGACGAACCAGCGCCAGAGCATCCTCCTCGCCGGCGCGAGCGGCGTCCTGGGCCGCCACATCGCCAAGGCCCTGACCGACGCGGGCCACAAGGTCACCGGACTCGGCCGGAGCGAGGGCAACGGCGTCCGGGCCGACCTCATGGACCGCGACACCCTGCTGCGGGCCGTGGACGGGCAGCACTTCGACACGGTCGTCCACGCGGCGACCGCCCTGCGCAAGCCGCCCATGCGCCACCGCGACATGAACGCCACCGACGCGCTGCGCATCGAGGGCACCGCCCACCTCGTCGAGGCCGCCCGGGCCACCGGCGCCCGCCGCTTCGTCACCGAGTCGATGGTCTTCGGATACGGGTACGGCGACTTCGGCGACCGACCGATCACGGAGGACGACGAGTTCGGGCCGCGCGGCACCGACCCGGAGCTGGAACGGCACCTCGCCGGCATGCGCATGAAGGAACAACTCACCTTCGAGGCAGCCGGATTGGAGGGCATCGCCCTGCGCTTCGGCCTCTTCTACGGCCCCGGCGGCACCGACAACATCCTGACCCTGCTGCGCAAGCGGCAACTGCCCGCCCCCGCCGACCACGGCCGGGTCCTGCCGTGGGTCGAACTCACCGACGCGGCCCGCGCGGTGGCCGCGGCGGTCGCCCACGGGCGCCCGGGGCATGCGTACAACGTCGCGGACCGCACACCGCTCGGCTTCCGCGCCCATCTGCTGTGCGTCGCCGAGGAGTTCGGACTGCCGAGGCCGATGACCGTACCTTTGTGGCTCACGCGGCCGATGAGCTACGCGCACACGATGTTCTCGGCGAACATGAGGGTGTCGGCGGAGAAAGCCGAGCGGGAACTGGGCTGGACGCCCGCATACCCGTCCAGCCGCGAGGGCCTGGCCGCACTGCGGGCCGCGACGGCCCGGTGATCACAGGTCGAGCTGGTACTCCACGGACTTGTGCGTCGGCAGGTATCCGAGTGAGTCGTTGACGGCGAGCATCGGCTTGTTGCTCTCGGCGGTGTCGGTGCACAACCCGGACAGTCTCGGGTGCCGTTCGAGAGCGTGGCGGACGGCCGCGGCCTTCATCCAGCGGGCGAGTCCCTTCCCGCGGTGCTCGGGCAGCACGGCGGTGCCGTAGTGCTGGCCGTCCCCCGACCCGTCGCCCGGCACGACCAGTTCGGAGAAGCCGACCACGCTGCCGTCCGTCGCGTCCACGGCGGCGACGGTGTGCAGCAGCTCTCCGCGTCGCGCGATCGCCTCCGCGGCCGCGACCACGCGCTCCACGTCCCAGACGACCCTGCCGAAGTCCGTCCCCTCCATCGGCATGTCGTCCATCGCCCGTCGAGAGTCGGCGAAGGACCGCGCCAGCGCGTCCGGCACGGTGCCCTCCCACTCGGTCAACCGGTAACCGGGGTGCGGTAGTTCGACGAGTGCGTCGATCGCGGCACGATCGACGTCGGCCAGCGGGAGCCGGGCGTACGTGAGCGCCAGGACCTGCCGGAATCCCCGCGCGGCCAGGAACAGATCGGCGGGGGAGCCCTGTACGGCCTGCGCGATCACCGACCGCCGTCGTTCCGCCTTCGCGGCGCCCACGGCGGCCTTCAGCAGCCGGCTTCCGACGCCCTGCCGCCGCTCGGCGCCGTGCACGGCGAGGTGCAGTTCGGCGAGGTGCTCCTGCCCCTCCTTCGTGAACAGCCGCAGGAAGGCGGACCCGAGCGGGACACCGTCGTCCCCGGAGGCCAGCCAGGCCAGACGGCGGCTGGAGGCGGCGGGTTCGGGGTCGGCGAGCGGGGTGACGTGGTAGGGCAAGCGAGTCTCCGTCACGGGAAGAGGGGCGGCGGGCGCTTGAAGCCTGCCGTCGTGTCCCCGCGGGCGCAACGGGATTTGCCGTCGGGGCACCCACACTCGTCGGAGCAACCGCACTCAGGGCATCCACGCCCGGCGGCGCGCCGGAGACTCCGGCGCGCCGCGTTCTCGCGCGTGCTCGTGTCGTGCCTTGTGCCGTACGACCGTCAGCGGCGCGCCTTCGACCGGTCCAGCGCCGCCACGCCGAGCGCGGCGAGGCCGATCTGGATGAGCCACTCGACCCAGTCGATGCCCTTGGTGTCGGCCACGTCGAAGGCTCCGGCGATCGCCGAGCCGATCAGCGCGGCCGCGATGCCGACCAGAATGGTCCACAGGATCCCGATGCGCTGGCGGCCCGGAACCACGAGCCGGCCCAGGACACCGATGACTATGCCGATCACGATGGCACTGATGATGCCGTCGACTTCCATCTCCGCCCCTTTTCCGATGAGCCCCGATGTAGTCCGGATGCCCGCTGGGGGCGGCGTCAGTCCGGCTCCGTCCCAACGGTCGGTCAATACCCGGTCAATCCTGGTCGGGTGGACCTGGGCTGTTCTGTTCAGCCTTCTTAGTGTCATGTACCGTTCAAATTGGTCGTATATCTATGCGCGTAGTTCCCCTCCCCGCATCACCCTTCCCCAACTCCTCACGGAGGTATGCCGGATGCTCGGACTTACCGTTCCCCGCCACAGACTCGGCGCGGTCCTCGCCGGATTCAGCCTTGTCGCCGCAGGTGTCGCCGTGCAGGTCACCGCCACCCCCGCCGCCGCTGCCACCCCGCACCGGATCCTTTTCGACAACGCCCACGCCGAGACCGCCGGCAACGCAGACTGGATCATCTCCACCAGCCAGCCCGACCCCACCGGGCAGGGCTCCTCGCCCTCGAAGGAGACCGACTGGACCGGCGCCCTCTCCTCCTGGGGCGTCGCCCTCCAGAAGACCGGCGACTACAGCCTCAAGACCTCGACGAGCGCCCTCACTTACGGCGGCTCCACGGCCACCGACCTGTCGAACTTCGACACCCTGGTCCTGCCCGAGCCCAACACGCTCTTCACCACCGCCGAGAAGACCGCGATCATGACCTTCGTGAAGAACGGCGGCGGCCTCTTCATGATCTCCGACCACACTGGCGCCGACCGCAACAACGACGGCGAGGACGCGCTCGAGATCCTCAACGACCTGATGACCAACAACAGCGTCGACTCCACCGACCCGTTCGGCTTCTCCATCGACTCCCTGAGCATCAGCTCCGACTACCCGTCGGCCATCAGCGACAGCAGCAACCCCGTCCTGCACGGCTCCTTCGGCACCGTCACCAAGAGCCTGATCGCCAGCGGCACCACGGCCACCCTCAAGCCCGCCGACAACTCCGCCGTCAAGGGCCTGCTCTACCGCACCGGTTACTCCGGCAACACCGGCGCCTTCTTCGCCACCAGCACCTTCGGCAGCGGCAAGGTCGCCTTCTGGGGCGACAGCTCACCCATCGACGACGGCACCGGCCAGTCCGGCAACACCCTCTACGACGGCTGGAACGACACCGGCGCCACCAACGCCGCCCTCGCCCTCAACGCCACGGAATGGCTGGCCGGCGGCAGCGGCAGCGGCGATGGCGGCGGCGGTTCCACCTGCACGTCCGCCCAGCTCCTCGGCAACAACGGCTTCGAGTCCGGCAGCAGCACGTGGAACACCACCAGCGGCGTGATCACCAACTCCGGCGACGAGTCCGCCCGCACCGGCTCCTACTACGCCTGGCTCGCCGGCTACGGCTCCGCGCACACCGACACCCTGTCCCAGTCGGTGACCGTTCCCACCGCGTGCACCACGGCCACGCTCAGTTTCTACCTGCACGTCGACACCGCCGAGACCAGCACCAGCACCGCCTACGACACCCTCAAGGTGCAGGTCCTGAACAGCTCGGGCACGGTACTGAGCACTCTGGCCACGTACTCGAACCTCAACGCGGCCTCCGGCTACACCCAGCGCAGCTTCAGCCTGGCGGGCTACGCCGGCCAGACCGTCACCCTCAAGTTCACCGGCACGGAGGGCTCCACCCTCCAGACGTCGTTCGTCATCGACGACACGGCACTGAACGTCAGCTGACCCACGCCGGGACCCACCCGGTCGCGGCCGTCACCTCGGCCGCGATGTCGATCACCGTGCGCCCGTCGGTCACCACGCGCAGCGTGCCGGCGGGCGCACGCACGTCCAGCATCCGGGCCTTGCGGGCGCTGCCCCGCAGCTCCTGCTCCAGCTCGGAGCCGAGCTCCCGCCCGGCCAGCCGCCGCTCGGTCGTCTCGTCGCTCGCGGTGAGCAGGACCCGTACGATCCGGACGCCGTCGCCCATCGCCCGCCGGAACACGCCCGTCGACTCCTCCAGCACGCTCACGGTGTTGGTGTAGACGAGACGCCGGTAGCCGAGTTCGGCGTAGTTCCCCCACACGGCGGTCAGGTTGCGCTCACCGATGGCGGCCCGGTGCGGATCGCCCTCGGGCGCCGGATGCACCTGCCCCATGAAGTCACCGTCGATCACGGCATGGGCGACCCGAGCGGCCCGCAACCGCGCCGAGACCTCCCAGCCCACGGTCGCCTTGCCGACTCCGGCGCGTCCTCCGAGGAGCAGAACCTCCGCGTGATCCATACGGTGAGAGTGGCACGCCAAGTCCCCGCAGGACCACGGAGTTTCAGGCACGCAGGTGCCAGGTGCGCAGGACGACCTCCCGGCCGCGCGACACCCTCCTGACCGGCGGCTCGTCCGTGAGCTCGAACGCACAGGACCGGGCGACCGCCTCGCTCGCCGCGTTGGCGGCGTCGATGCACAGGACCACCCGGCGGGGCAGGATCTCCCGGACCGCGTACTCGGCCGCGAGGCGCACCGCCCGCCCGGCGAGCCCCTGGCCCCGGTGGGCGGGCCCGATGCCGTAGGCGAGCTCCAGGTCACGCCCGTCCGAACCGCTGCGGAACAGCAACACCTCCCCGAGGGGAAGCAGCCCGTCCGTGGTGACGGCCAACTGGATCTTCCGTCCCTCGGCCTGCCCCTCCCGCGCGCCGGCGAGATAGGCGCGGGCCGCGTCCAGGTCGAACGGCGAGGCCACCGGCGTCCAGCGGGCCATCTCCGGGTCGTCGTAGAGCGCGACCAGGTCGGCGAGGTCCGCGTCCGCCCACGCGCGCAGCAGGACGCCGTAGCCTTCGAGACGTGCGGGCGGGACGAGGGTGAAGGTCTTGTTCGTGTCCATGGGTCGATCCTGCCCCGGGAGGCGGTCGGATGGAGGAGTCGGTGCTCGGCGGCGGCGCGGTCAACGCGGTCGTCCGGGTCGGAGAGACCGTGCGGCGCACACCGTCGCAACGGTCGGCGTTCGTACGGGAGTTGCTCGCGCTGTTCGAGAGTGCCCGCTGGCGGGGCGCGCCCCGGTTCCTCGGCGTCGACGAACACGGCCGGGAGACGTTCGGCTACCTCGAGGGGAGGGCCGCGGTGACCTCGTCCGAGCGTGTCGCCGCCCGTGACGACGAAGCCCTCGTGGAGGTCGTCCGACTCGTCCGGGCCTTCCACGACCTGACCCACGGGACGCCGCTCGCCGGCGATCGGGACGTCGTCTGCCACAACGACCTCGCGCCGAAGAACACCGTGTACGCCGTGACGGACGGCGTATGGCGCCCTTCGGCGTTCATCGACTGGGACCTGGCCGCTCCGGGCGCCCGGATCCACGACGTCGCCCACGTGTGCTGGCAGTACCTCGACCTGGGGCCGGCTGTCACCGACGTGTCGGAGGCCGCTCGCCGGATTCGGCTGGTCTGCGACGCCTACGGCCTCGACGGGCGGGACCGGCTGCTGGACACGGTGCTGTGGTGGCAGGACCGGTGCCGGCGAGGGATCGAGGCCGGGGCGCGGCGTGGCGAGCCGGCCATGGTCGGGCTGCGGGACCAGGGGGCCGTGGACGAGGTACGGGCCGCGTGGGAGTGGGTCGCCGCTCACCGGCGTGAGCTGGGCTCCCTCCTGGGGTGACGGCGTGCGGAGGGAGGGCCGGCCCACCGAGCGTGGACCGGCCCCCCTTCTTCTGGGTCGAGGATCCTCTACGGCTTGGGGGCGCTCTTCGCCGCCGTGACGGTGCACATCATCCCCAGGATCACCGCGAGGGCGCCGATGATGATGTTGTTCAGCGCCACACCGGCGTCGGGGCTGTCGCCGACGACCCAGGGGGCGATGATCATCCAGATGCCGACCGCGCAGAAGGCCCAGCTGAGGCCGTACATGCGCTCAGGGGTCTGGGTGAACCCGAGAGCCAGCAGACCGATCGCTATGCCCACGATGAGGTTGTGGGTCACGAGGGCGGGCTGGCTCGTCGTGTAGTGGAGTATCCAGGGGGATACGGCGCAGTACAGACCGAGCAGGAACACCGGTCCGTCCACGAGCGCCACATCACGACCGCCGAGCATGCGGGCGTAGCGTTCCCGCATTTCCGGAGCGTCGGGGTGGCTGGTGATGTCACCTCTGGTGTGCGAGACGTTGGCCATGACTCGTCTCCTTTGACTCACTGGCCTGACCGCGTCTGGTGCGGTGTGCGGTAAGCGCCGCCTGTGTACATTCTGCGCTTATTTTCCCTTTATGTGTAGAGGAGGCAGGGCTCGTCTCCCGGAGAGCGCCATGCCACGGCCGAGCGGTACCCCCGGTTCCCGGATGGCCTCAGTCACGGCCACGGGCCCGCTTGAAGCGGGCGAGCCCCTCGGGCAGCTCCACGATCGGATCCGGATAGTCGAGCGCCGCGCGGTCCAGGCCCCGCAGCTTCCACGGCTCGTGCACCAGGGGCCCCCGCAGCGCGGCCAGTTCGGGCACCCAGCGGCGGACGTAGCTGCCGTCGGGGTCGTACCGCTTGGCCTGGGTGACGGGGTTCAGGACGCGGTGGGGCCGGGTGTCGGTGCCGGTACCCGCCATCCACTGCCAGTTGAGCTGGTTGTTGGCAAGGTCGCCGTCGACCAGCAGATCCAGGAAGTGCCGGGCACCGACGCGCCAGTCCACGTACAGCGTCTTGGTCAGGAAGCTCGCCGTCAGCAGACGGCACCGGTTGTGCATCCACCCCTCGTGGCGCAGCTGGCGCATCGCCGCGTCGATGACCGGGTAGCCGGTGCGGCCCTCCTTCCACGCCCCGATGTCCTCGGCGGCGTCCCGCTCGGAGCGCCAACGGTCGTGCCGGGTGCGGTAGTCGGCGGTGGCCGCGGCAGGGCGGGCCGCGAGCACCTGCCGGTTGAAGTCGCGCCAGGCGAGCTGCCGTACGAAGGCCTCGGCGCCCGGACCACCTGCCCGGCGCGCCCGGTGGACGAGTTCGACGGGGGAGAGGGTGCCGAAGTGAAGGTGCGGGGAGAGCCGGGAGGTCGCGTCGCCGGCCAGGTCGTCGTGGCGGTCCTCGTACGCGGTCACGCCCGCCCGCAACCAGGTGGTGAGCCGCTCGCGGCCCTCCGTCTCACCGCCGTCGGCGAGTCCTTCCGAGAGTCCGGACACGTCGGCACGGGACGGCAGGAGCTCGGACCCGACGCCGGCCGGGACCCGCACGGTCCGCGGGGCGGGGAGCGGGTCCCGCAGCCGCTCCTGGGACCAGCGCCGGAAGTAGGGAGTGAAGACGGCGAAATGGTCCGAGGCGGCCGGGACCACCGCGCCGGGGGCGACGGCCGTGATCACCGTGTCGTGGACGTGCAGCCGTAGGCCCTCCGCCTCCAGGGCCCGGCGCAGCCGCTCCTCCCGCCGGTGGGCGTGGGCGCTGACGTCGGACGCCATGTGCACCTCGTCGGCGTCCGCCTCGGCGGCGACCTTGCACACTTCCTCGACGAGGCTGCCGTGGCGCACGACAAGCCGGCCGCCCCGCTCGCGCAGACCGGCGTCGAGGTCGCGCAGACAGTCGGCCAGGAACGCCAGCCGGTTGGGGGCGGCGAATCCGGCGGCGTCCACGGCCTGGTCCCGCACGAACAGCGGGACGACCTGCTCGGTGCCGTTGAGCGCGGCTCTGAGCGGCGGGTGGTCGTGCAGCCGCAGGTCGCAGGTGAACAGGACGACCGAGATGCTCATGGTGCGTGCTCCGGGAGGCAGGGAGGAGCCGGGAGGTCAGCGGGCAGGGGTGTGCTCCGGACCGCGGACCGCCGAACCCGCCGCGGCCCGGGCGATGTTGCGGGCCATGCCGCCGAAGACGATCGCGTGGAAGGGGGAGACGCTCCACCAGTAGGCCTGGCCGAGCAGACCATGAGGATGGAACAGGGCGCGCTGCCGGTAACGGGTGCGGCCGTCCCCGTCCGTGACCGCGCACATCTCCAGCCAGGCCAGTCCCGGCAGCCGCATCTCGGCCCGCAACCGCAGCAGCCTGCCGGGCTCGATCGCCTCGACCCGCCAGAAGTCCAGCGAGTCACCGACCCGCAGCCGGGCCGCGTCCCGGCGCCCCCGGCGCAGCCCGACCCCGCCCATCAGCCGGTCCAGCCACCCCCGAACCACCCAGGCGAGCGGGAAGGAGTACCAGCCGTTCTCGCCGCCGATGCCCTCGATGACCCGCCACAGCGCCTCCGGCGAGGCGTCGACCCGGAGCTCCCGGTGGTCGCTGTAGAGACTTCCGCCCGCCCAGTCGGGGTCGGTGGGCAGCGGATCGCTGGGGGCGCCCGGCACCGAGGCCGAGGACCATCGTGTCGTGACCCGCGCTTCCCGCACCCGTTGCAGAGCCAGTCGTACGGCCTCGTCGAAGCCGATCGGACGACCGGGCGGGCCGGAGAGATGGCGGTCGATGTCGTGCTCGTGGCAGACCACCTCGTGCCGCAGCGACTCGGTGAGCGGCCGGGCGATCGAGGCGGGCACCGGTGTCACCAGGCCCACCCAGTGGCTGGAGAGCCCGGGGGTGAGCACCGGCACCGGCAGGATGATCCGGCGCGGCAGTCCGGCGACCGCCGCGTACCTGAGCATCATCTGCCGGTACGTCAGCACCTCAGGTCCGCCGATGTCGAAGGCACGGTTGACGTCCGACGGCATGCGGGCGCTGCCGACGAGGGCCCGGAGTACGTCGCGGACCGCCACGGGCTGGATGCGGGTGTGCACCCAGCGCGGGGTGACCATCACGGGAAGGCGTTCGGTCAGGTACCGCAACATCTCGAAGGACGCGGAACCCGAGCCGATGACGACGGCCGCCCGCAGGACCGTGGTCGGGACCCCGGAATCGAGCAGGATGCGGGCCACCTCGGCACGGGAGCGCAGGTGCGGGGAGAGCTCGTGCTCGGGCACGCCCGCCGGGATGAGCCCGCTGAGGTGCACGATCCGCCGCACGCCCGCGATCCGGGCCTGCTCGGCGAAGATCAGCGCCGCCCTGCGGTCGGTCTCCTCGAAGTCCTTGCCGGAGCTCATCGAGTGCACCAGGTAGTACGCCACATCCACCCCGGCCAGACCGCGGGCGACGGACGCGGCGTCGGTCACGTCACCGGCCACCACCTCGGCACGGTCGGCCCAGGGATGGTCGCGCAGCCGGTCGGGGGAGCGGGCAAGGCAGCGCACCCGGTGTCCCGCCGACAGGAGTTCGGGGACGAGACGGCCGCCGATGTACCCCGTGGCGCCGGTCACCAGGCAGCGCAGTCCCTCTCGCGTGTCGTCGTGCTCCATCGGCCCTCGGTCCTTCGTCCAGGCCCCCCTGCTGATCACTTCCGTGCCGTGGCTCGCCTCGGATGCGGTGCCTCGTGAACTCGTCGGCGGGCCGGCCGCGGGCTCGGTTCCTGCCTACGGCCGGCACCCGTGGACGAAAACGCGGGCTCGGGAACATGATCGCGCCCATCGCGGGAAGCCGCACTCGTACGAGACAGGACGGTTCGAGTCGTACATCGATGCTGGAGGTGTTCGCCGCTATGGGCGCGAAGGTGTTGGAGCGGTTTCCTGCGGGAGCTCCTCGCGGATCGTGGCCGGCGGAAGAGTACGCGGCGGAGCGACGGGCCAAGGGTGAGCCCGCGACCGTCGTGATGGATCTGAAGTCGGACGCGTTCCTCGTGGTCGTCCCGGGGCGGGACGAGGACTGAACGACCGCGCTCCTCCTGGGAGCGGCTCAGCCGGGCGGGGTGAGCGTCCCGCCCAGGTGCCGGGCCCGGCGGACGAACACCTCGTGCAGGTCCCGGGCCGCCCGCGGCACGGACTCGGCCCTGCGGCGCTGAAGCATCAGCAGCACCCGGGTCGTGTCGCCCTCGATCGGCCGGTGGGTGATCGTGCCCTGCCGCTCCAGCGGATCCCCGACCACGCTGAAGTCGGGCAGCACGGTCACCCCCAGCCCCTCGGCCACCATCAGCTTGCCCATCTCGGCACCGTCGGTGGAGTACGCGAAGGACGAGCCGGGGTGGCCCAGCAGCCGGTGGACGAAACGGTGCATGACATAGCCGGTGCGCATCGCGATCAACGGCTGGGTGAGCAGGTCGTCCACCGACACACCGGGCCGCGCGGCCAGCGGACTGTCCGGGCGCAGGCACACCACCGGCCGCCCCCGCAGCAGCTGCGTGGACTCGAATCCCGCGGGCGTGTCGTCGCCGTCGAGGTGATTGACCAGACCGAGGTCGAAACCGCCCTCGGACAGGGCCCGGTGGATCTCCGTCTGCTGTGCGCCGACCACCTCGACCTGGGTGACCGGATGAGCGGCCCGGAAGTCCTCGACCGCCGGAATGAGCAGCGGCACGGTCGCCGCGTTCACCGTGCCGACCCGGACCATACGGCTGATGCGGTGCTGCTCGCCCGCCGCCGCCCGCAGCCGGTCCACCGCCTCCAGCACGCCGACGATGTGCGGCAGCAGCTCCCGGCCCTCCGCGCTCATCGTCGCCCCGGACCGCTTGCGCTCCAGCAGGTCGACCCCGAGCTCCCGCTCCAGGTTCCGCACAGTCTCGCTCAACGCGGGCTGCGACAGGCGCAGTTCGTCCGCCGCCCGGCGCAGTGAGCCGAGCCGGGTCACCGCGGCGATGTATTCCAACTGTTCCGTCCGCATGCCCCGCAGAATGCGGGTCATTTCCCGCCCGGTTCAAGGGTTTCCCTGTCACACGTTCGTGAAATTCAATGGTCCGCGATACGAGACCGGTCGGGTTTTCCTTGACGCCTCTCGCCACCGGCTGTCACGATCGACGACATGAAGATGCGACTGGACCTCACGCGGCGACGCCATGTCGACCTCGCGCGCGTCTCCAGTGCCTCCTGTTGCGCCGCGGCCTGATCAACCTCCTGTGATCCGCCGCGCTTTCCCTCTTTCTGAGGCTTTCCCCGCCTGAATTCCCTGTGCCCGCGCACCTCTTGAATTCGGCGTGCCCGAAAACATTCCGCAACAGGAGTCATGCATGCCTGCCGCGCCCGTGAAATTCGCCTACTGGGTCCCCAACGTCAGTGGGGGACTGGTCACCAGCAAGATCGAGCAGCGCACCGACTGGGGCTACGACTACAACCGCGAACTCGCCGTCCTCGCCGAGAACAACGGCTTCGACTACGCCCTCAGCCAGGTCCGCTACATGGCCAGCTACGGCGCCGAGTTTCAGCACGAGTCGACCAGCTTCAGCCTCGCTCTGCTGCTCGCCACCCAGCGCCTGAAGGTCATCGCCGCCGTCCACCCCGGTCTGTGGCACCCGGGCGTCCTCGCCAAGCTCGGCGCGACGGCCGACCACCTCTCCAAGGGCCGCTTCGCCGTGAACGTCGTATCGGGCTGGTTCAAGGGCGAGTTCACCGCCCTCGGTGAGCCCTGGCTGGAGCACGACGAGCGCTACCGCCGCTCCGAGGAGTTCATCACCGCCCTGCGCAAGATCTGGACGGAGGACCACGCCGAACTCGCCGGTGACTTCTACCGGTTGCGGGACTTCTCCCTCAAGCCCAAGCCCCTCAACACCGAGGACCGGCCGCACCCGGAGATCTTCCAGGGCGGCAACTCCAGCGCCGCCCGCGCCATGGCCGGCCGGGTGTCCGACTGGTACTTCTCCAACGGCAAGGACTTCGACGGAGTCGTCGAGCAGATCACCGACGTCCGCAAGTCCGCCGCCGAAGTCGGGCGCAGGGCACCGAAGTTCGGCCTCAACGGCTTCCTCATCGCCCGGGACACCGAGGCCGAGGCCCGCGAGACGCTGAGGGAGATCGTCGCCAAGGCCGACACGGAGGCCGTCGAGGGATTCGGTGCGGCCGTGAAGCAGGCCGGACAGTCCACCGGCGACAAGAAGGGCATGTGGCAGGACTCCACCTTCGAGGACCTCGTCCAGTACAACGACGGCTTCCGCACCGGCCTCATCGGCACGCCGGAGCAGATCGCCGAACGGATCGTCGCCTACAAGAAGCTCGGCGTGGACCTCCTCCTCCTCGGCTTCCTGCACTACCACGAGGAGGTCGAGTACTTCGGCAAGCGAGTGCTGCCGCTCGTGCGGGAGCTGGAGGGCCAGCTCCCGGACTCCGACGCCTGATCCCCCCACCTGCGAAAGAGGTCATCCGCATGAGCACCGTCACGCCCACCGACTGGCAGACCCGCCCCGCCCCCGAGACCACCCAGGACTGGATCGCCCGCGCCGCCGAGGTCGCCGCCGTCCTCGCCACCGACGCCGCCGAACGCGACCATGTGGGCGCCACCCCGTACGCCGAGGTCCAGCTCCTGAAGGACGCCGGTCTCGTCACCCTGCTCGGCCCCACCGAACACGGCGGTGGCGGCCAGGACTGGCCCACCGCCTACCGGGTCGTCCGCGAGGTCGCCAAGGCCGACGGCTCCATCGGCCAGCTCCTCGGCTACCACTACCTGTGGTTCTGGGCCGCCCGCCTGGTCGGCACCCGCGAGCAGTGGGAGCATGTCGAGGCCGAGGCGTCCCGCAACCGCTGGTTCTTCGGTGGCGCGGTCAACCCGCGCGACAAGGACGTCGTGGTGACCGAGGACGGCGACGACCTCGTCTACACCGGCCGCAAGTCCTTCTCCACCGGCAGCAAGGTCTCCGACGTCACCGTCCTGGAAGGCGTCCTGGAGGGCACCGACCAGCACATCTTCGCGATCGTGCCCTCCGACTCGGAAGGCCTGACCTTCCACGACGACTGGGACAACATCGGTCAGCGCCTCACCGAGAGCGGCGGCGTCACCCTCGACGGAGTGCGCACCCCATGGGCGAACGCGGCCGGCTATGCCGACAAGGTGTTCCAGCCGCGCGTCTACAACACCCTCAACGTCCCCACCATCCAGCTGGTCTTCGTCAACTTCTACCTGGGCATCGCGGGTGGTGCCCTGGAGACGGCCGCCACCTACACCCGCGAGAAGTCCCGCTCCTGGCTGCACGGCGGCTACGAGCGCGCGGTCGACGAGCCGTATGTCATCGACATCTACGGTGACCTCACCGCCAAGCTCTGGGCGGCCGAGGCCCTCGCCGACGCCGTCGCCGCCGAGGGACAGAAGCTCCACGACGACCCCGACGCGGTCACCGAGCAGACGCGAGGGGACTTCGAGGTCCGGGTGGCCGCGGTCAAGGCCCGCGCCACCGACGTGGCCCTGGAGATCTCCCACCGGATCTTCGAGGTGACGGGCGCCCGCTCCACGGCCACCTCGGAGGGCCTGGACCGCTTCTGGCGCAACGTCCGCACCCACACCCTCCACGACCCGGTCGCGTACAAGCGGCGCGAGGTCGGCCGCTGGGTCCTCGAAGGCGAGCTGCCCGAGCCCACCTGGTACTCCTGACCGCTTCCCCAGGGGCGCCCCCTCCTGAACCGGGGGCGCCCCTCCTCCCCGAAAGAGGACCGCATGGCCACCGTCCTGTCCGTCTCCGGCAGTCCCTCCGCCTCCTCCCGCACCAACCGGCTGCTGCGCCACCTCGACCGGCGCCTGACCGCGCAGGGCCACGAGGTGATCCCGCTCGACGTCCGCACCGTCCCCGCCGAGGCCCTGCTCGGCGCCGACTTCAAGCACCCGGCGATCGTCGAGGTGACCGAGCTCTTCGAGCGCGCCGACGGGATCGTCGTAGGCACTCCCGTCTACAAGGCCTCGTACTCCGGTGTCCTCAAGGCCCTGCTCGACCTGCTCCCGCAGTACGCCCTCCTCGGCAAGACCGTGCTGCCTCTGGCCACCGGCGGCTCCACCGCCCACGTCCTGGCCATCGACTACGCGCTCCGCCCGGTCCTCAGCTCCATGGGCGCGGCCCACATCGTGCAGGGCTGGTTCACCCTCGACAAGGACATCGCCGTGCAGGAGGACGGCTCGCTGACCGTCGCACCGGCCGCGACCGAGGCGCTCACGCAGGTCGTCGACCAGTTCTCGACCGCGCTGGGACGGCGGCCGGTGCTCGCGGCGGCGAGCTGATCCCCATGACCGCCCATGTGATCGCCGACGACGCGGAGGCCCTCGCGGTCGCCGCGTCACTTGCCGCGGAGTTCCGCGCGGGCGCCTCCACCAGGGACGCCGAACGCAGGCTGCCGCGCGAGGAGTTGGACCGGCTCTCCGCCTCCGGGCTGCTCGCCGTCACCGTCCCCGCAGAGCACGGGGGAGCGGACGTGAGCTCCTCCACCCTCGCCGAGATCTTCCGGCTGCTCGCCTCCGCCGACGGAAGCCTTTCCCAGATCCCGCAGAGCCACTTCGCCTACGTCAATGTGATCCGCCGTCAGGGCACCGAGGAACAGCGGAAGTTCTTCTTCGCCGAGCTGCTCGCCGGCCGCCGCTTCGGCAACGCCCAGTCCGAGGCCGGAACCAAGCACGTCCAGGACATCCGTACCCGCCTGCACCCCGGGCCGGCCGGCTCGTACGTCCTCGACGGCGTGAAGCATTACTCCACCGGTGCCCTGTTCGCCGACTGGATCCCCGTGCTGGCCCGCGCCGAGGACGACAAACTGCACGTCGCCTACGTCCCCAGCAACGCTCCCGGCCTCACGGTGATCGACGACTGGGACGGACTCGGCCAGCGTACGACGGCCAGCGGCACCGTCCGCCTCGAAGGCGTCGAGGTCCCGGCCGACCGGGTCCTGCCCCACCACCTCACCTTCGAGGGCCCTCAACTCCACGGAGCCGTCGCCCAGTTGCTGCACGCCGCCATCGACGCCGGGATCGCCGGGGGAGCGCTTGCGGAGGCAGTGGAGTTCGTCCGGACGAAGAGCCGTCCGTGGTTCGAGAGCGGTGTCGAGACCGCCGCCGAGGACCCCCTGCTGATCCAGCGCTTCGGCGAACTGGCCATCCAGGTGCGGGCGTCCGAGGCCCTGCTCCGGGAAGCCGCCCGTGCCGTGGAAGCAGCCCGGGCCGATCTCACCGACGACTCGGCGGCCGAGGCGTCCATCGCCGTGGCCGCGGCCAAGGTGTCGGCGGCGCAGGCCGCGGTCGAGGTCGCGAGCGCCCTGTTCGAGGTGTCCGGCACCCGCTCGGCACTCAACTCCCTGAATCTGCACCGGCATTGGCGCGACGCCCGCACCCACACCCTGCACGACCCGAGCCGCTGGAAGATCCAGCACATCGGAAGGTACGTGCTCAACGGCACCCGGCCACCCCGCCACGGCCTCCTCTGACGAACTGCGGACCTTCCAGATCGGAGCCCCCATGTCCCTCACCTTCCACTGGTTCCTGCCCACCAACGGCGACAGCCGCCATGTCGTGGGCGGCGGTCACGGCACGCCCGCCACCGTCTCCGGACGGGACCGTCCGCCGACGGTCGCCTACCTGAGCCAGATCGCCCGCGCGGCCGAGGACCTGGGCTTCGTGGGGGCGCTCACGCCCACCGGCGCCTGGTGCGAGGACGCGTGGCTGACCACCGCCATGGTCAGCCAGAACACCGAGCGCCTGAAGTTCCTGGTCGCCTTCCGGCCCGGCTTCGTCTCACCCACCCTCGCCGCGCAGATGGCGTCCACCTTCCAGCGGCAGACCGGCGGTCGGCTGCTGCTCAACGTGGTCACCGGCGGTGAGAGCCACGAACAGCGGGCCTACGGGGACTTCCTCGACAAGGACGCCCGCTACCGCCGTACCGGGGAATTCCTGGACGTCGTACGGGGGTTGTGGGAGGGCAAGACCGTCGACCTGCACGGCGAGCACCTCCACGTCGAGGACGCGAAGCTGGCGCGTGTGCCCGACCCGGTGCCCGAGGTGTACTTCGGCGGGTCCTCGCCCATCGCCGGGGAGGTCGCCGCCAAGTACGTCGACGTGTACCTCACCTGGGGCGAGCCGCCTGCACAGGTCGCCGAGAAGATCGCCTGGATCCGTGGGCTCGCGGCCAAGGAGGGCCGCACCCTGCGCTTCGGAATCCGCCTGCACGTCATCACGCGCGACACCTCCGAGCAGGCCTGGGCCGAGGCGAACCGCCTCCTGGAGGGTTTCGACCCCGAGACCGTCAGGTCGGTGCAGGCCGGGCTCGCCCGCAGCGAGTCCGAGGGGCAGCAGCGCATGCTCGCCCTGCACGGCGGCGGCGCCCGCGACGGCCTGGAGATCCACCCCAACCTGTGGGCCGGCATCGGCCTGGTGCGCGGCGGCGCGGGCACCGCGCTGGTCGGCAGCCACGACGAGGTCGCGGAGCGGATCAAGGAGTACCACGCCCTCGGCATCGACGAGTTCGTGCTCTCCGGCTACCCGCATCTGGAGGAGGCCTACTGGTTCGGTGAGGGAGTCCTGCCCCGCCTGGCCGCACAGGGGCTGTGGCAGCACCCGGCCGGCGATCGGGTCGCGCCCTCGGCGCAGGTGCCGTTCGCGAGCTAGGCCGTCACCACATACGCTCACGGGCTCGACCTGCGAAACCGTCGAGAGGAACAGCCCGTGAGCGACTGGCCGTTGACCAGGACCTTCCGCAGCAGCTCCGGTGAGGTCCGCTGGGACAGCCTCGGAGACGTGGGCCGGGACCCGGTCGTCCTCCTCCACGGCACGCCCTTCTCCTCCTATGTCTGGCGTGCCGTCGCCCGCGCCCTCGCCCGCCGCCACCACGTGTTCGTGTGGGACATGCCCGGCTACGGGGCCTCGGAGATGTTCGCCGGCCAGGATGTCTCCCTGGCGGCCCAGGGCCGGGTCTTCACCGAGCTCCTGGCGCACTGGGATCTCGACCGACCCCGGGTCGTGGCCCACGACTTCGGCGGTGCCGTGTCCCTGCGGGCCCATCTGCTGCACGGCGCCCGCTACCGCTCGCTCGCCCTGGTCGACCCGGTCGCGCTGGCCCCTTGGGGGTCGCCGTTCTTCCGGCTCGTCGGCAAGCACTCCGACGTCTTCGACCAACTGCCGCCCGCCCTGCACCGGGCCCTCGTCCGCGAGTACGTCAGCTCCGCCAGCCGCCCCGGCCTGCACCCCGCCGTCCTCGACCGCCTCGTCGAGCCCTGGCTCGGCGACCCGGGCCAGGCGGCCTTCTACCGCCAGATCGCCCAGGCCGACCAGCGCTACACCGACGAAGTGCAGGACCGGTACGGCGAGATCGCGGTCCCGACCCTGGTGTGCTGGGGCGAGGACGACACCTGGATCCCCGTCGACAAGGGGCGCGAACTCGTCGCGCGCATCCCGGGCGCACGCCTCGAAACGGTCCCGGGCGCCGGTCACCTCGTCCAGGAGGACGCCCCCGCACACCTCACGGCCGCCCTCGTCGACTTCCTGGCCTAGAGCTGCGCCAGTGCGTCCAGATGCGCGCGGCGCACCTCGGTGGTCTGTCCCTGCACAAGCAGGAACATCCCCTCGCGGAACAGCCGTTGGGCCGTACCGTCCAGGCCCATGGCGCGGCCGCCCCCGGCCACGACGGCCGCGGTCGTGGCGGCGCGCATCAGGTCGTACGACCGTGTCTTGAGCGCCAGTCGTTCGGCGACGCGCTCATACGGGACGGGGTGGTCGGCCAGGGCGTACACCTGCCCGCGCACGTCGTCGAGGCGGCCACGGAGGGCACCCGCGGTCCCGGACTCCCCGGCCTCCTCCAGTACCCGGAGCGCCGCGTACGCCACCCCGAAGACGGCGGGGGAGGCGTTGGTGTTGCGGGGCCGGTCCACCAGCGCGAACTTCTCCTGCGGAGTGTGCAGCACCACCGCGTCCTCGGGCAGCCACAGGCCGTCCAGCTCCAGGGAGACCGTCCGGGCCGCGGTGAGCGCCGCGAGCCGCATCGGCTCCGACGCCCGCAGTCCCGGCTGCTGTCGTGCCTCGGTGAACGCGAACACCACCTCGTCCGCCTCGCTCACCCCGGCCAGCAGCATCACGTCGTTCAGACCCCAGCCGGTGAACCACGGCACCGTCCCGTCGAAGCGCCAGCCGCCCCGCTCGGCCGTCGCCCGCACCGGCACCCGCGGAAACGCGCGGACGTGCGCGAACGCGATCCCGGCCAGCAGCTCGCCGGTCGCCAGCGGCCCGAGCAGCCGCTCCCGCACCGGCAGGGCGGACTGCGCGAGCATCCGCACCGGCGAGTGGTGCTGGGTCTGCACGAACCACGTGGAGCAGCAGGCCCCGGCGAGGATCTCCTGGATCTCCCGCGCCACCGCGTCCGGGGCGCCCGCACCGCCGTACTCCTTCGGTGCGCTCACCCCTAGCAGGCCCGAGCGCCTGATCGCGTCGAGGTGGCTCGCGGGCACGTCCGCCTGGTCGACCCCTGCCGCGTGCGGGGCGAGGAGGCCGGCCGCGAGGGCGTGGGCGGTGGCGAGGAGCGGGTGCGGTGCGGCGTTGGTCATGGACAAGATTCTCCCGATCCCGTCGCGCGCGGTGTCGATCCGGGGGTGTGCCGTTCGTGTAGAGGGGTGAGAGACACTCACAGGAGGAGAGCGACATGCAGTACTACCTGCTGAACGTCATGCAGCCCGGATGGGACGAGCTGCCCGCCCCCGAGGTTCTGGCCGAGATCGGCAAGCGGCTCGACGCCTTCCACCAGGAGCTGCGCGAGGCCGGAGCCTGGGTCTTCGCCGGGGGACTGCACAGCCCCGACTCCTCGACCGTGCTGCGGCCCCGTGACGGCGACGTGCTGATCACCGACGGGCCGTACGCCGAGGGCAAGGAACAGCTCGGCGGCCTCTGCATCGTGAAGGCGCCCGACCTGGACGCGGCCCTGGAGTGGGGGCGCAAGGCGGCTCTGGCCACCACCCTGCCCATCGAGGTGCGCCCCTTCCAGCACGAGTCCGAGGACTGATGACCCTGGACATCGAGGGCGTCTTCCGCGAGGAGTACGGCCGCGCGGTCGCGGTCCTGGTGCGCTTCCTCGGCGACATCGACGTCGCCGAGGAAGCGGTCCAGGACGCCTTCACCACGGCTGTGCGGCGCTGGCCGGAGACCGGTGTGCCGCCGAGCCCGGCCGGCTGGATCATCACCACCGCCCGTCACCGTGCGATCGACCGGCTGCGCCGTGAGTCCTCCAGGCAGGCCCGCCACGCCGAGGCCGCCCTGCTGCACGCCCCCGACGCACCGCCCGAGGAGGGCCCCGTGCGCGACGAACGGCTCCGCCTCATCTTCACCTGCTGCCACCCGGCCCTCGCGCCCCAGGCACAGGTCGCCCTCACCCTGCGCCTGCTCGGCGGCCTCACCACCGCCCGTATCGCCCGCGCCTTCCTCGTCCCCGAGCCGACCATGGCCCAGCGCCTGGTCCGCGCCAAAGCCAAGATCCGCGATGCCCGCATCCCCTACCGCGTCCCCCGCGACGCCGACCTCCCCGACCGGCTCGAGGGAGTGCTCGCCGTCGTCTACCTGATCTTCAACGAGGGGTACGGCGGTACGGCGGACCTGTGCGCGGAGGCCGTACGCCTGGGCCGTCTGCTGGCCGAGCTGATGCCGGACGAACCCGAGGTCACCGGTCTCCTCGCACTGATGCTGCTCGTCGAGTCCCGCCGTGCCGCCCGCACCGATGACAACGGTGAACTCGTGCCGCTCTCGGAGCAGGACCCCGGCCGCTGGGACCGCGCGCTCATCTCGGAGGGTCAGTCACTCGTACGGCGGTGTCTGCGCCGGAACCAGCCGGGGCCGTACCAGATCCAGGCCGCCATCCAGGCCGTGCACAGCGATGCGCCCACCGACTGGGGGCAGGTCCGCCGGCTGTACGACCAGCTGATGGCCGTGGCTCCCAGTCCTGTCGTGGCCCTGAACCGGGCGGTCGCTGTGGCCGAGACCGACGGACCCGCGCAGGCCCTCGCCCTGGTGGACGCGCTGGATCTCGACGGCTACCACGTCCTCCACGCCGTCCGGGCCGACCTGCTGCGCCGGCTCGGACGCGATCCGGAGGCCGCGGACGCGTACGCGAAGGCCGCTGAACTCACCGAGAATCCGGCGGAGCGCACCTATCTCGAACACCGCCGCCACTCGCTTTCCCCTGGTCACGGAAAGTCCTGACGCGGCCCGGAATTTACCCGGACGCGAAAAGGTTGCAATATACATCTGACCGTCGAGACCAGGCCGCAAGGCCGGCCCACCCCAGCGAGGCATCCGTGAACCACCCCGCCCCCGAGCAGCCCGCCGACGTCGTGGCCCGACTGCGCGCCACCTTCCGCAGCGGCCGCACCAAGCCCGTCGAATGGCGTACGACCCAGCTGCGCCGCCTGCGCGAGATGCTCACGGAGAACGGCACGGAGCTGGCCGCCGCCCTCCACGCAGACCTGGGCAAGAGCTCCACCGAGGCCTTCCGCACCGAGATCGACTTCACGGTCCGCGAGATCGACCACACCCTGGACCACCTCGCCGACTGGCTGCGGCCCGAGTCCGCCCCGGTCCCGGCGCACCTCGGCGCCGACGCGAGCGCCCGGACGCAGTACGACCCGCTCGGCGTCGTCCTCGTCATCGCCCCCTGGAACTACCCGGCCCAGCTGCTGCTCGCCCCGGTGGTCGGCGCCCTCGCCGCGGGCAACGCGGTGGTCGCCAAGCCGAGCGAGCTGGCCCCGGCCACCTCCGCGGCCCTGGCCCGGCTGCTGCACGCCCACCTGGACACGGACGCGGTGGCCGTCGTCGAGGGCGGCATTCCGGAGACCACGGCCCTGCTGGCCGAGCGCTTCGACCACATCTTCTACACCGGCAACGGCGCGGTCGGCCGTATCGTCCTGCGCGCCGCCGCCGAGCACCTGACCCCGGTCACCCTCGAACTGGGCGGAAAGTCCCCGGCGTTCGTCGACCGCGACGCCGATCTCACCGTCGTCGCCGACCGCCTCGCCCGCGGCAAGTTCCTCAACGCCGGACAGACCTGCGTCGCCCCCGACTACGTCCTGACCGACCCGGAGACGGCGGCCGCCCTGGAGCCGCTGCTGGCCGGCGCCGTGGAAACGCTGTACGGCAGCGACCCCGCCGGCTCCGGCGAGTACGGGCGCATCATCAACGAACGGCACTTCGACCGCCTCACCGGCCTGCTCGACTCGGGCCGCGCGGTCGTCGGTGGCGCGAGCGACCGTACGAGCAAGTACATCGCGCCCACCGTCCTCGCCGACGTGGACCCCAAGTCCCCGGTGATGCAGGAGGAGATCTTCGGCCCGATCCTGCCGATCGTCACCGTCCCAGGCCTCGACGAGGCGATCGACTTCATCAACGACCGGGACAAGCCGCTCGCCCTGTACGTCTTCACCGAATCCGACACGACACGGCGCCGCATCGCCGACGAGACCTCCTCCGGCGGCCTCGGCTACGGCCTGCCCCTCGCCCATCTCACCGTCTCCGACCTGCCGTTCGGCGGGGTGGGGGAAAGCGGCATGGGCAACTACCACGGCCGCTACTCCATCGAGACCTTCAGTCACCGCAAGGCGATTCTCGAGAAGCCCCTCGGCTAGAGCGCGCATCGGGTCGTGATCAATGAGCTCGCGGTCTCCGGGCGGGTGCCCCGTCCGGGGTGCGGGGCCCGGCGATCTGCGGCTGCGCCGTGTGGACCTGAATGACCGGAAGCGTTGCCGCAAGGCAGGCAGCGGCCGGGGTTCTCGGGCCCCGGCCGAAGGGCCCGCCGGGGCGGTGAGTCAGATCATGGCGAGCCGGTCCACCAGGAGCTCCACTCTCGGCTCGGCGTCCTCGGGCAGCAGGCGGCCCGCGCGGGTCAGGGTCGCGAGGCCGTGCAGGGCCGCCCAGAACACCTCGGTGAACAGCCCCGGGGGGACGCCGTCGCCTGCGACCTCGCCGAGAGTCTCCAGCAGGGCGGCGAAGGCGTCCTTCAGGGGCTCGGGGGTGTCCTCCTGCGCGTACGCCAGGCCGCCGTCGAGCTGGAACAAGGCGTCATAGACCGCGGGGTTGCGTGCGGCGAAGTCGAGGTAGGCGCGGGCCAGGGCGACGACCTTGGCGCGGGGGCGGTCCGCGGCGGAGGTCGCGGCCCGCACCGCCGAGGCCAGTTCGGCGGCCCCCTGAAGGGCGACGGCGCCGATGATCTCGCGCTTGCCTCGGAAGTGGCTGTAGAGGACGGGCTGACTGTATTCGATGCGCTCGGCGAGCCGGCGGGTGGTGACTGCGTCCCAGCCCTGCTGCTCGGCGAGTTCGCGGGCTGTCGCCACGATGAGGCGCTCGCGCTCCGCCCGTTCACGCTGCTTGCGTTCCTGTACCGACATGAATCGATCCTAGCACCGCTAGACAATCGAGCGGCAGTAGTACTAGCGTTGCCTCATCGGCTAGCAATGCTAGTTCAACGGAGGGATCGTCATGCTCAACGCACTCGGGGTCGTCACCACCGTCGTCGTCGGCCTGATGGTGGGGGTCGAGTTCTCCGTCGCCTTCATCATGAACCGGATCCTGGACGCGCTTCCCGAGGACAGCGGTCAGCTCGGCCACGCCCACGGCGGCCGGATGCTCGGCGCCCTGATGCCGTTCTGGTACATCGGCTCGCTCGTCCTCAGCGCGATCTGGGCCGCCGCCGGATGGCACCACCACGGCGCCGGACTCGTCGTCACCGCCGCCGGACTGCTGATCGTCAGCGTGGTCATGTCGATGCTGCTGCTGGTCCCGATCAACAACCGGAACAAGACCTGGACCCCCGAGAACCGGCCCGCCGACTGGAAGGAGCAGCTGCACCGCTGGGAGCGCTACCACTACGTCCGTGTCGCCGTCATCATCGCCGCCTTCGTCCTGCTCACCTCCGCCCTCGTCTGATACCACCGCTGCTCCGGCATGCGCTGGTCCGCCCCGCGGGTCGACGTCATGCCGATGGACGGACAATCCCCACCTCTCAGGGGCGGCTGACCATCGAAATCCCGACGCAAGGGGAAGAACCGTGTTGCTGAAGAAGATCAATACCGTACTGACCGCCGCCTTCATCCTCTTCATCCTCTGGTTCGGTACGGAGTTCATCCTGAGCCCGGAGGCGGCGGTGCCGGGCTTCGGCCTGCCGAGTGGGCCGTCCGGCGACGGCGACGGCTTCCTGATCGTCAAGGGAATCCGCGACGTCGTCCTGGCCCTGGTCCTGTGCATCCTGCTGGTGACGGGCCACCGCCGGGCGCTGGGCTGGGTGCTGCTCGTGGAGGCCCTCGCCGCGTACGGCGACATGACCACGGTGCTGGCCCACCACGGCTCCGTGGCCACCGCGCTCGCCGTCCACGGCCTGACCGCGACACTGATGGTGGTCAACGGCCTGCTGATGATGCGCGAGACCCGCAAGGTCGCGGCCGTTCCGGTCGCACCCGCCCCGCAGCCTGCTTGAGGCGCGGATCGGGTCGTGATCCCGCAGCCGCTCGCGCACCCGGACGACGCGCACTGATCTGCGCGATCACGGCCGGCTGCGGCAGTCCTAGGGGCGGTGGACGTCAAGGAAGGTTCAGAAGGCTGTGGTCCGCCGCCGGCCGCGCACGTCGTAGAGTTCCAGGTGTCGGCCGCCGAAACCGCCTGGACCGCTAGGTGGGACGGCGTGTCCGAGGAGCGGTTCGACGTGCTGTACGCCTGGCCGGTGGAGGATCTCCCCGGTGGCCGGGTCCGCGTCCCCACGCAGGAGACGCGGATCGGCAAGCCCGACGCCGCGCCGGCCCAGGAGCGTCCGACCCCGATGCTCAGCGGCCACCGGGCGTGGCTGGGCGGACTGATCCGCGCCGCTTCCGGCAAGCTCGACGCCTGACCGCACCGCACATCCGCACCCTCGCAGAGAGTTGACGTCATGACCGACAAGCTCACCGTGAGCGTCCTGGGCACCGGCATCATGGGCGCCGCGATGGCCCGCAACCTCGCCCGCGCCGGACACACCGTCCGCGCCTGGAACCGCAGCGTCGACAAGGCGCGGCCGCTGGCCGCGGACGGCGTCGAGATCGCCGACAGCCCCGCCGAGGCCGTGCGGGGTGCCGACGCCGTCCTGACCATGCTGTACGACGGTCCCGCGGCCCTGGACGTCATGCGGCAGGCCGTCGAAGGGCTCCGCCCGGGGACCGCGTGGGTCCAGTCGACGACCGCCGGCGTCGAGGGGATCGCCGACCTGGCCGCCTTCGCCCGCGAGAACCAACTGGTCTTCTTCGACGCGCCCGTTCTGGGCACCCGCCAGCCCGCCGAGGCCGGTCAGCTGCTGGTCCTCGCGGCCGGCCCGGTCGACGGCCGCGGTGCGGTGACCCCCGTCTTCGACGCGGTCGGCGCGCGTACGGTGTGGACCGGAGAGGACGGCGCCGAGGGCAGCGCGACCCGGCTGAAACTGGTCGCCAACAGCTGGGTGCTCGCGGTGACCAACGCGGCCGGAGAGGCCCTCGCCCTCGCCAAGGCCCTCGGCGTGGACCCGCAGGGCTTCTTCGACGCCATCGACGGTGGTCCCCTGGACATGGGCTACCTGCGGGCCAAGTCGGGCCTGGTCCTCAACGACCAGTTGTCACCTGCCCAGTTCGCGGTCTCCACCGCCGCCAAGGACGCCCGTCTGATCGTCGAGGCCGGTGAGCGGGGCGGAGTCCGCCTGGACGTGGCCGCCGCGAGCGCCGAACGCTTCGAACGAGCCGCCGCCCAGGGCCACGGCGACGAGGACATGGCCGCCGCCTACTATGCAAGCTTCGACGAGAACGCCTGAACCCGAGGTTTTCGAGGAGGAACCCTTCGTGTCCAAGCCCCCGCTGCCGCCCGCGGCCGTCGAACTGCTGCGCCGCCCCAACCCCTGTGTCATGGCGACCCTGCGCTCCGACGGAACGCCGGTGTCAACCCCCACCTGGTACCTCTGGGAGGACGGCCGTGTCCTGATCAACCTGGACGAGGGCCGGGTCCGGCTGAAGCACCTGCGCCGCGACCCGCGCGTCACGCTCACCGTCCTGGACGGCGACAACTGGTACACGCACGTGACGCTCATCGGCCGGGTGGTCGAGACGTACGAGGACGAGGGCCTCGTCGACATCGACCGCCTCTCCACCCACTACGGCGGCCGTGCCTACCCGAACCGGGTCCGGGCCCGCTTCAGCGCCTGGATCGAGGTCGAGCGCTGGCACGGCTGGGGCGAGCTGAAGGACAGTGACCAGGCTTCCGGGTGAGGAGGGGACCGCGGCGAGGGCGCGATCGCACCCTCGCCCGCCCTTCAGCGGGCGAGTCGGGCCGAGTCGGTCTTTGTGCGGGCCCCCGGCCGCTGTGCGTCAGACGGCGCTGCTCAGCGGGTGGCTGAAGCCCTGGCCGGAGATGAGGCGAGCGCCCTCGGCGAGCTCCGTGGCGAAGCGCTCGACGGCCTCGTAGGGGAACCGGTGGCTGGGGCCGCTCAGGGAGAGGGAGGCGACGACCTTGCCGGTGCGGCCGGTCACGGGTACCGCCACGGCGGTGAGCCCCTCGTCCCACTCGCTGCTGCTGACGGCGTAGCCGCGCCCGGCCGCCTCCGTGGCCCAGGCCCGCAGCCGCTCGACATGTGCCTCGCCCTGCGGTGAGGCGGCGGCGACCCGGCGCAGGAACACCTCGGAGGCGTCGTGCAGCAGGATCTTCGAGGAGGCGCCGGCCCACAGCGGCTGTTCGTCGCCGACGTCGACGACATGGCGCAACGGGTGCGGACTCTCCTCGTGGGCGACGCAGATGCGGTGGACGCCTCGGGCGACGAAGAGGTTGACGGTCTCGCCGAGCCGGTCCGCGAGATCGCGCATGACCTTCCGGGTCTCCTGCGACACCTCCCACTGGCTGCGCGCGAGATGAGCCCAGCGCCACAGCGCAGGGCCCGCGGTGTAGCCGGAGGGGTGCGAGCCCAGCAGGCCGGTCTCCTCAAGGGTCTGTACCAGACGCAGCGCGGTCGTCTTGGCGAGCCCCGTCGACTCGGTGATCTCCCGCAGGGTGATCACGGGCCGGTCCTCGGTGAGCAGGGCGAGGATGTCGAAGGCCCGCCGCACACTGCGCACCCCGCCCGCCTGCTGGTCGGAGTCGCCCCCCGCCCGCGCCTGTCCCTCACTCACCCGCTGCCTCCCCGTATGTTCCCTGCGGCCCTCGACCGATGGTGCTCCCGACCGTAGTCCGCTGTGCGGACCAAGGAAACCGCAACGCCGGAGAGATCTTGCCGCAACCCGTGACGCTCACTGAAGAAGACACCCCTTCGAGCCGCTGAACGGGCCCTTGTTCGAGGAGCCCACTCCCTCTAGGCTGACCGCACAGCGGATCAATAGGACCATCTAGTGGTCATCCTGGAGTTCCAGTGAAAGCAGCACTCCTCACGGCACCGGCACGCATGGAGACGATCCACGACTGGGCGGCGCCCGTCTTCGGACCGGGCGATGTGATCGTGGAGGCCCACGGAGTCGGGCAGCGCGGCAGGGACCTGGCGGTGTTCCACGACATGCGGGTCCCGCCGTCCACCCCGTGCGTCCTGGGCCACGAGGGGTTCCCGCTCGCGCGGGCGCAGGAGGCCTTCGCCGGGGCCGCGGGACGGGCCGGGAAGACCTGGATCGACGTGGGGAGCGAGTATGCGCAGAACCTCGGGAGCGAGTATGCGTAAGTCCATCGCCACCGTCTGCCTCAGCGGCACCCTCACCGAGAAGCTGACGGCCGCCTCACGGGCCGGCTTCGACGGCGTCGAGATCTTCGAGAACGACCTCCTGGCGAGCCCGCTCGCCCCCGAGGAGATCGCCGCCCGCACAGCGGACCTCGGCCTGGACATCGACCTCTACCAGCCGATGCGGGACATCGAGGCGGTCCCGGAAGAGATCTTCACCCGCAACCTCAGGCGCGCCCGGCGCAAGTTCGAGCTGATGCGCAGGCTCGGCGCCGACACCGTCCTCGTGTGCTCCAGCATCGCCCCACAGGCCGTGGACGACGACGCCCTCGCGGCCGAGCAGCTGAGCCGACTCGCCGACCTGGCCCAGGAGTTCGGCATCCGGGTGGCCTACGAGGCACTCGCGTGGGGGCGTCACGTCAGCACGTACGGCCACGCCTGGCGGATCGTCGAAGCCGCAGACCATCCTGCGCTCGGCACCTGCCTGGACAGCTTTCACATCCTCTCCCGGGCCTCCGGACCCGAGAACCTCAAAGGCATTGCGGACATCCCCGGCGACAAGATCTTCTTCCTCCAGCTCGCCGACGCCCCGTTGATGGCCATGGACGTCCTCCAGTGGAGCCGCCACTACCGCTGCTTCCCCGGGCAGGGCGGCTTCGACGTGGCCGGACTCCTCCGCCACGTCCTGAACGCCGGATACGACGGACCTCTGTCACTGGAGGTCTTCAACGACGTCTTCCGCCAAGCGGACGCGGGCCGCACCGCGCTGGACGGGCTGCGCTCCCTGCTCGCCCTCGAGGAGAACGCCGGCGTCTCCCCGCTCCCGGCTCCGGTGATCCCTTCCGGCGTCGCCTTCGCGGAACTCGCCACCAGCGACCCCGAACCCGTCGGCGAACTCCTCACCACCCTCGGCTTCACCCGCACCGCCCGCCATCACGGCAAACCGGTCGACCTCTGGGAGCAGGGCGAGGCCCGCGTCCTGGTCAACACGGGTGCCGCCGGTCGCCGTACCGACACCACCCTGGCCGCCGTAGGCCTGGAGACGACGGATCCGGCAGCCTCCGCCCGCCGCGCCGAAGCCCTGCTCGCGCCCGCCCTGCCCAAGCGCCGTGCCGCCAGGGACGTTCCGTTGGAGTCGATCGCGGCCCCCGATGGCACCGAAGTCCTCTTCTGTGCGACCAGCCGCCCCGAACTCCCCAGCTGGACCGACGACTTCACGTACACGGCCGAGAGCGGACCCGGGGACGCCATGGTCATCGACCACCTCGCGCTGACCCAGCCGTGGCACCACTTCGACGAATCGGTGCTCTTCCATCGCACGGTGCTGGGCCTCAGCCCGCACGAGACCGTCGAACTCGCCGACCCTTACGGCCTGTTCCGCAGCCGAGCCCTGTCCGCCTCGCCCGACGGGCCCCGGCTGGTCCTCAACCTCGCGCCCGTTCCGGAGGAGGGCGGCGAAACCCGGGCCCGGCACGTGGCGTTCGCCGTCGGCGACATCGTCGCCGCGGTGCGCCGCTTCCGGGCGGCCGGGGCAGGGCTGCTGCGCGTCCCGGCGAACTACTACGACGACCTCGATGCGCGATTCGATTTCGCCGAGGGGGAGTTGGAGACGTACCGCGAGCTGGGCATCCTCTACGACCGTGACGAGCGGGGCGGTGAGTTCCGGCACTGCTACACCGAGACGGTCGGCCACGTCTTCTTCGAGTTCGTGCAGCGGACCGGCGGTTATGCGGGGTTCGGCGCGGCGAACGCGCCGATCCGGCTGGCCGCACAGCGCAGGTAGGAGTTCGGAAACTGCCGACGGTGCTGGGCCGGAGGTGTGTCATCATCCGCCGATGACCACCGAAACGATCACCGCGGACGCGGCAGGCACCTGGACACTCGGCGATCTCACCGTCAACCGCATCGGCTTCGGCGCGATGCGGCTGACGGGCAGCGCGGCTTTCCACTTCGGCACCCCGAGCGACCGGCAGCGGTCGATCGCCGTGCTGCGCAGGGCGATCGAGCTCGGCGTGAACCACATCGACACGGCCTCCTTCTACTTCTCCTCGCTGCGCTCCGCCAACGAGATCATCAACAGCGCACTGTCCCCGTACCCCGACGACCTCGTCATCGCCGCAAAGGTCGGGCCCTTCCGGGACTACACGGGCGAGTGGGGCACCTCGGCCCGACCGGAAGACCTGCGCGGTCACGTCGAGGAGAACCTCCGGCAGCTCGGCCGCGACCACCTCGACCTGGTGTATCTCCGCAGGATGCGCCAGGACTCGGTCGCCGAGCACTTCGGGGCCCTCGCCGAACTGCGCGACAAGGGCCTGATCCGGCACCTCGGCATTTCCGACGTCGAGCCCCGACACCTCGCCGAGGCGCAGGCCATCGCGCCGGTGGTGTCCGTGCAGAACCGTTTCGGGCTCGACTCCCGCAACCGGGTCACCGACGACACGGTGCGGATCTGCGGCGAACAGGGCATCGCCTTCGTGCCGTTCTTCGCGATCGCCGGGGACGCCGGAGCCGAGGGCGCCACCACCGCCCACGACGAGGCGGTGCTCGCCGTCGCACGGGCGCACGACGCGACCCCCGCCCAGGTCCGGCTCGCCTGGACCCTCGCCCAGGGCCCGCACGTCCTGGCGATACCCGGCACCGGCAACCCCGACCATCTCGCCGAAAACATCGCGGCAGGCGCGCTGAGGCTCACCGACGACGAGCTGAACAGCCTGAACTCACTGCATCAGAAAGCCGGTTGAGAGATCAGACGGCCCACACGCCGTCCTGCATGACGTGCCGCCCGCGCATCTCGTGCTCCCCGTGAAGGGCCTGCACCGTGCGCGGGCGCACCTGGAAGAAGGCGTAGGAGGCACCGTCGCGGCGCGGGTCCCAGCCCGTCTTCGCCCTGAAGACGTCGATCGCCGCGGGCGGCACGTCCTCCCCGCCGTAGGTCCGCACATCCCCGTCGATGAGCACGACGTCCTGGGTGTCCCCGAACGCCAGGCGGGTGCGCCCGCCGTCGCGCAGATTGCGGCCCGTGGGATTGGTGATCCGCGTGGACAGCCAGACGGACTCGCCGTCCCAGGCGAACCACAGCGCGACCAGACACGGCAGCCCGTCGGCGTCCGCCGAGGCCACCCAGATGTCCGTCTCGCGCTCCAGCCGGACCAGTACGTCGCGCTTGCGCTGTTCGAGGGTGCGGCTCTCGGTGATCGTCATGGCCGGGACGCTACCGGCCGCCTCGCCGGGGCGCCTCGGTCCGGGGCCCTACGACCGCCGACCGAGGCGCCGACCATCCCGGGGGTCTGCCACCCTCCCCGGGGGGGTCCGGCAGCGTTGGCGTCACCGACCCCCACACTCGGGCTCGCTCAAGCGGGGACCCATCGGTCAGCGTCCCCACCGCGCAGCGCCCACCGTCACGGGCCCCGGCTGAGCTGACCGGGTCGGCCGTCGGCATGGGGTTTCTTCACTGTGCCGCTGTCGCGCACCGGTCCCGGCTGAGCTGACCGGGTCGGCCGCTGTCACGGGTTTCTTCGCCGTGTGGCGGGGCGTATCGGTCCTGACTGAGCCGACCGTGCACGTCGCCGTCACGGCCTCCTCCGCCGTGCGGCCGCGCACAACCGGGCCGCGCCCGCCTCAGTCGACCGGGCACCGCTGATCGCAGCAGCCCCGTTCCGCCCCGGGGGCACCCCGCTTACAGCCGGTCCGGTTTGTTGCGGGGCGCCTAAACCACCAGGTCGTCATCGACGCCGACACCCGCCTGGTCGTCGTGGTCGGACAGCCACTGCCGGGCAACCGCAACGACTGCACAGCCACTGCCGGGCAACCGCAACGACTGCAAGGCGTGGGCCGAGTCCGGCGCCAAGGCCGCGGTTGGCCACACCACGACGATCGCCGACGGCGGCTACCCGGGGACCGGACTCGTGATGCCGCACCGTCGCCGCGCCGGCGAGGAACTCGTCGAGTGGAAACAGGAGCACAACCGCTCGCACAAACAGGTCCGGGCCCGCGTCGAGCATGCCTTCGCCCACTTGAAGACCTGGAAGATCCTTCGCGATTGCCGCCTCAAGGGCGACGGCGTTCACCACGCCATGCTCGGCATCGCCCGCCTGCACAACCTCACCCTTGTGGGATAGGGAGCTGTCGCACACCGAAGATCCTTGCGGGACAGCCCTTACCGACACCCTGACCGCCGCGCCGGCAAGGGTCAGCTCCTGAGTGCTTGCCAGTCAAACCCGTTACCGGAGGACCTGCCCAAGACCAGCGTATCGTGCGCATCGGTGAGATATAGGGGCTCGGTGGCGCGTGCGTATTGACTCAAGGCACCTGCCCCCGAATGTCTGTCGGCCAGTGGCGTGCACCACAAATATCCGTCGTCATTGGGGCGGAATTCGTTCAGTGTGAGGTTATTGCCTTGATCGGGGACAGGGTTGGTGGCCGTTGAATTGACGTACATTCCCTTGTGGACGAGATAATAACAGTACTGATTGGCTGTTTTACCTGCGGCTATCGTGATGAATTCTTCTTCGGGATCGCCGCTGTCGGGTTCCAGCACCAACGGGGTTCCCGCCACGGGGTCTGCGTCCCGCACGGTGATTGCCGAGGTCCCGTAATTGATCTCGTCGACGTCCAATGCCTCGTTCCGGGCGTCCTGGATGAACCAGCGTTGATCCGGGTCGAATTCGTCGATGAGCTCACGCCCCACCATTTCATCGCCATCAGACCTCGGCAGCCTGGTCAGCGCATTTCCGGAGGCCTTGTTCACCAAAATCCATGTGCCGTCACCCATGTCGAACAGACGCCAGAGCGTGGCCGACCCGTCATCGAAAGGCAGGAGTGACACTTTTCCGCCGACAACACCCACGGATTCCTGCGCCAGATAGTCATAGGTCATGCGGTGTATCACGCGGTAGTAGCCCGGGTGATCAGCAGCCGGCTCGAACTCGAAATCGTGCTCGTTCCGACTGCCCTTCTCGATCTGCCTGAACGCGATGCCGGTGCTGCCCGGCAGACCTCCCACGCCCCGAGGGTAGGGAGACTTGCTGGTACTTGCGGACCTTATGTCCATGGGAAATCCTGCCGGCACGGTCCTGGCCCGTTCCACTGGATCAGGCGTCGTGCAATCCGGGTCAGTGGTGGTATAGGAGAAGGAGTATTCAACGGGATAGTGGTCCGACATCTCGTTGGAGTGCAGCACTGTACCCGTCTGGCTGAACATAGCCCTGTCCTGACCAGGAGTGGGTGAGTATGTGACGGCGTAGTCAATCTCTCTCCCCGAGGCGGGGCGGGTGGGCCCATTTGGTCCTACTACCTCGAACTGGTTGTCGTTCGTGCCGAGAGCTTGATGCAAATCACCCGTCGTCATGTTGTAGTCGCCGAGAACGACCCAACGTAGCGGCGTATTATTTGGCCCCGCAGTCAGCATTTGTTCTCTCACGTTTTGCAGCATGATGGCATTGTCCGTGCCGCCACTCGAGAACCCGTGCCACGTGAAGTAGACGACGCCGCAAATATTGACGCCGAGCGCAGGACGGTCCTTGCCTACGTGAAGACCCCCAGGGCTTGTTCTTCCGGGGACAACGAATATGTTCTCAGGTGCGACCTGTCTGCGGGTCCAGATGGCCAGATTAATCTTGCCGTCGCTGTCGGTAGCACCGTCGACGCTCGTGTTCAGCCAGGTAAGGTAGCCTCCCGGCAGTCGAGATCTGGTCGCGGACAGGGTGAACTGGCTTATTGGTGGATTGAACCATTCGCCGTTGCGCAACCGCTTGAAATATTGGTGCTGATCGAAATGGGCCACATCCCAATAATGTCTGTCTTTCGTTGGTGAACCGGCCTCTTGCAGAGCCATGACGTCATTGGTCCTGACGACCCTGTTGCCAATGGTCTGGTTTGCCAGTTGGGGCACATCCGTCTTGTACTTGTCCATGACCGAACCGGGTATGCCCGCGCCGTTCATGTTCCAGGTGAGCGCGTGGATATCGACGACCTGTGGGACACGGGGGGGAAGTTCACCGCCGGTGTCCTGGAGGAACAGCGAGTGCCGTTTGCCCACGTCGAGGGTGGCCACTCCATTTCCCTGGTAGTCCAGGGTTTCCCGGCCGGTCCAGTCCGGGATCGCCTGTCCGTCCTGGCTCAGGTGCCGGAACTTGCGCCAGTCGGTATCGCTCGATCCGAACTGGAAGGCGGTGCCGACCTGGGCGCCGTATGGCCGGTACGGCTCGAACGGCCCGCCCTCGGTGGTCTGTTTGATCAGAGTGTTGTTGTAGAAGACATTCTGTGGCCCGGAGGAACCCGCCCATTTGCCCGCCTTGGGACCGGCTGCCCACCAGATCGGATACCAGGTGCCCTCATCGATCTCGCCGCCTTCGCCGCCGCAGTTGCTCTCGCAGTTAGCCGAGCGGTGTTCGTAGGGAACCCGCACCGTGTTCTGCTCGAACAGGTTGTTGTGCTCCCAGCCGCCGTGCAGGTTGAGGTCGGAGTCGAGGTCGTTACGAAAGGCAACGTTGCCGCTGGCCGACCACTGGAAAGTGAAGTGGCGCAGGTTGCGGCTGAGGTTGTGGGCCCACAGCGAGTCCCAGACCCGGCTGCCGCGCAGATAGCCGTTGCCGCCCTTGCCCTTGTTCCAGGCACCGTCGAAGCTGTTGCGCTCGATCTGCAGATTGCGGGCGACCTCGGTGACGATCGGGTGCGAGCCGGTCATCGTGGCCTTGAGCCCGCGCGCCCAGCTGTTGGCGGCCCACTTGAAGACGATGCCGTGCATCGCGTACTCGGGCGCCATATTGCCGTAGTTGTTCTTGGCCTGCTCGGGGGTGAGGGAGTACGTCTCCTGCCCGCCGATCTTCGGCAGGCCGTTCATGTCCTGGGTGAAGGCGAAGTTCTCGAACCCAACACCCTCGACCACCTTCAGCGGGGTGACCTTGCTGGCATAAGCGGTGCCGCCGCCGTTCAGCGGTTCGGAGCCGTCCGACTCGGAGTTGACCGGCAGGTCCCACTCCAGCGGCTGGTCCAGCGCGATCGTCTTGGCGGTGGCGTCGATACGGGTGACCCGGAACATCTCCTGGCGCATGTGCAGCGCCTCGATCATGCTCGGATCCGTGATGCCCTGCTGCGCGTAGAACTTCTTGCTGTTGGCCGCGCCCACCCAGACATAGCCGCCCGGCTTGAACTTCGTCATGTCGGCCTTCGCGTCCAGCCGCACGACGCTCTGGCCCTTCCGGGCCGAGAACCCGGGGTCATCGGCCGCGGCGGCCAGCTTGAAACCGGAGGCCCAGTGCTGGTTGACGCTGCCCTCGAAGAGGTCCTTGCGCATGGGGAGGCTCGAGGCCAGCTCCCAGTCGTCCTTGTACCGGGTCGCCACCTCCCGGGTCTGCACCCGGAACATGCCTCGTCCCGGCCATATCCAGCCACCGTTGCCGATGTCGGGAGCGGTGCCCGCCGTCATGCTGTCCTGGTCCCACCGGCCGTTGATCGTCTGGTCGTAACGGGTCTGGAGATTGGGCCGGAACACCAGTCGGGTGCCGCCCTCGCCGGAACCCTGCCCTCTGATGGTGAGGAAACTGGCGTCGGCGTAGATCTGCTGGGAGATGTCGATGCGCCCAGCCGGTAACTCGATGAGCGAGAGCCGGTTGAAGTTGGCCTTCGGTGAGCACTCGCTCTTGATGTGGTCGATCGCCTTCTGCAGGCCGGCGGTGTCATCGACCCCGTCGTCCGCGCTCACCTTGTACGTGGAGGCGAGTTCTCCCGGGGTGACACGGCAGGAGGCATCGTTGCTCAGGCCCGACTCGCCCTGGGGCAGGTTCATACCACCGCGGTATCCCACGCGTGACCAGTCCGGCAGACCGGGAGGCGGGGCCGTACGGTTCTCGTAACTCAGATCCGGGCCGGACGCCCCCGGTCCGGCGGTTGGCGCCTCCGCCTCCGCCTCCGCCGCGGCGGAGGCGGACATGGGCGCCATGGGAGCGAGCGCCGAAGCCGGGGTGATCCCCGACATCAAGAGTGAGAGCAGCACTCCGGACACAAGGCCCGCTGCTGGTCGACCTGGTTTCACGGCATCTCGATTTCTGCGTGATCGTTTCGTGTGTCCACGCGAGGTAGAGGTGAGAACGGGGCATGGCGGTGCCCGCTGGACTGCTGCCGGAACTCAGTTCCTTGTTCAGGGAAGTTGGGCACGGGGGGCGGGCTCGAGTACATTGCCGGGTGCCGGACCCGTCCTGGCGCGGGGACGGTGGCGGATCGCGGCCACGTGGAAATCGTCCGGCTCCGCCGAGATCCTGGGACCGGAGCGCATTCCGGTCCCTATCGGCGTGTCTTACCGCTGCTGACTTACCACTGCGGGGCCGAAGGTGTGGGCATGGCCGAGAAGTCGTAGACCTTCTTCCAAAGGACCCCGTTCAGGCCGCCGCCCGAACCGTTGATGACGTAGTAGAAAGTAGTACCGTCTATTACGGCCAGTGGGGTCTTGCCGTAGGTGGACGCGAAGGAGTTCTCCTCGTAATACCCGCTCCACCCGCCGTCGCGGGAAATGATGTAGCTGCCGATCGTGTAGTCGCGGTCCTCGGTGATGCTGATGACGCCGTAGCCGTTTCGGGAGAGCGCGACGGACGGGGCACTTCTCGTGTAGCCGTTGGAGTTTGCGGCGAAGATCTGACGCGGGCTTGTCCAGCTGCCGCTCCCGTACCTTTGCCGCGACATGTAAACGCGGTTGTCGGTGCCCGTGAAGGCGAGGACGACCTGGTTCCAGGGGGCGGAGTCGTTGTTGTCGGCGTCCACCTGGGCGGCGAGTGCCGGCGCGTCCTTGCTCAGCGCGCTCGGGACCACGCTGGGATTGCTGTAGGCGGCGGTTTCGCCGTTGTAGTACATCGTCCAGACGCTGTCGTCGGACTGGCTGTTCCAGGCGAGCATGAAGGAGTTGTTGGGGAGCGCGGCAGCCGCCACGGGCACGGTGTCGGTGGTGCGCGTGTCGTTGGGGACCCTGGTCCAGTTGGGCAGAGTGCCGGGCAACTGGTAGGTCGCGGTGAGCTCGATGCGGTGCTGGTAGACGTGGCCCTCCGTGCCGGTGTGGAAGATCCGGAAGTTCCCGCGGCCCCCGTTGTCGGTCCAGATCACCCTCGGGGGCGTCAACGTCTGCGCGTTGGGCAGTGAGTACGCGGGCCCGCTGTTCAACGAGATATAGATGGAGTCGTTGTCCGCACCGCGCCAGGCGTGAATGATGTTGTTGCGGTTGTCGCGCGCCTCCCCCGGGGTGGACCTGCTGGTGATCTGGCCACCCGCATAGTTCACCGGCTTCCAATCACTTCCCTCACCAGGAAAGCCCCAGACGGCGGCCGCCGGCGTCGCCAGACCGACAACAGCGGCGGAGCCGGCAATGAACACAACTGCCGCCAGTCGGAATCTCTTCAACCTCTTGAGCATTTGTCCTCCGGTTTTTTCGAGAATAAGGGTGCATGCCAGAACTCAAGACTGGGCGTGGGCGGAGCCCAAACCGTGGCGTGCAGCCAGATACTGCAGCGGATCTCGGGGCACGCTGATTGGTCACTCCATGTGCCGCCCGTCTCAGTGTCCATCGCACCCTTCGATCGTTGCTGACGGGCCGTCACTGTAAAGACAGGGCAGGAATGTCGGATGTGACATGACGCTCGTCACGTCACAGTTACGTGGGCGGCGCCTCTCGAAATGGGTATGGATATGGCAAACCATGCGGCTTAAGAGCTCGTTACACGATCTTGTTGAGATGCCCTGGTCGGGCGTGACCGGTCAGACGATTCGGCCGTTCGTGATGGTGTGAGTACTCGGCCGTGGATCGTGGACGACGACTTGTGGGCGCTGATTGAGCCGCTGCTGCCACCCTGGCCCGAGCGGTCACCGGGGCCACGGCCGGCGGGAGGGCTCAACGCCAGTGGAATGATCTTGCCATGGCTGGTGTGATCACGGCGTCGGAGTCGTCTTGGATAGCCCCGTTCACCGGGCTGAGCCCGCGCCAGTTTGCAAAGCTGGTGACGGTGTTGCGCCGCGCTGGTGTCGATACGGTCCACCGGGGGCGGCCATGGGGCTTGTCGCTGGACGACCGGACGCTGCTGGTCACGGCGTACTGGCGCACGAACTTGACGATGCGCCAGCTCGCGCCGCTGTTCGGCATCTCGAAGTCCGCGGTCGACCGCATCATCGATCATCTTGGGCCGCTGCTGGCACTGCAACCTCGGCGCCGCTTCGCGAAGGACGCCGTCCTCATCGTGGACGGCACCCTGGTTCCGACCCGCGACCATGCGGTCGCCGAGCAGTCGAAAAACTACCGGTACTCCACCAACCACCAGGTCGTCATCGACGCCGACACCCGCCTGGTCGTCGTGGTCGGACAGCCACTGCCGGGCAACCGCAACGACTGCACAGCCACTGCCGGGCAACCGCAACGACTGCAAGGCGTGGGCCGAGTCCGGCGCCGAGGCCGCGGTTGGCCACACCACGACGATCGCCGACGGCGGCTACCCGGGGACCGGACTCGTGATGCCGCACCGTCGCCGCGCCGGCGAGGAACTCGTCGAGTGGAAACAGGAGCACAACCGCTCGCACAAACAGGTCCGGGCCCGCGTCGAGCATGCCTTCGCCCACTTGAAGACGTGGAAGATCCTTCGCGATTGCCGCCTCAAGGGCGACGGCGTTCACCACGCCATGCTCGGCATCGCCCGCCTGCACAACCTCACCCTTGCGGGATAGAGAGCTGTCGCACACCGAAGATCCTTGCGGGACAGCCCTTAGGCCCTGCAGTTGGTCCGGTCTGTCGCAGGGCATCCCGCTTTGCAGCAGAACGGAGCCGCCGCGGGGCACCTGCGCCTTGCAGAGCCGCTCCGGTCAGTCGCAGGGCGCCCCGCTTTGCAGCAGGACCGAGCCGCCGCAGAGCGCCTGCGCCTTGTTGTCGGTCTGATCCGTCGACAGGGCACGCCGCCTCGCAGCCGCCCTCGTCCTCAGGGCGGCCCCTAACCCAGCCGCTCGTGCAGGAAGGGCACCGTGCTCTCCCACGCGCGGGTGGCGGACTCGGCGTCGTAGACCGGGCGGCCGTCGTTGAAGAAGGCGTGGTTCGCCGGGTAGAGGCGCAGGTCCGGGGTGATCCCGGACTGCTCCCGGACGGCCTCGCGCAGAGCGTCGAGGCTCTCCGCCGGGATGCTCTCGTCGAGCTCGCCGTAGTGGCCCAGGATCTCCGCCTTCAGGCCCGAGAAGTCGGGCAACTCACCCTGGATCACGCCGTAGAACGGCACCGCGGCGCTCACCCGGGGGTCGGCCGCCGCCAGGTACAGGACGAATCCGCCGCCCATGCAGAAGCCGACCGCGCCGACGGTGTCCGAGGTGACCTCGTCCAGCGACAGCAGGTGGTCGACCGCGCCGGAGAGCAGTTCCACACCGCGCGAGACCGGGAGGTCCTGCATCATCCGCAGGGCCTCGGCGCTCTCGTGGGCGACATTGCCGCCGTACAGGTCGGGAGCGAGGGCCACGAAGCCCTCCGCCGCCAGCCGGTCGGCGACGTCGGCGATGTGGTCGGTCAGGCCCCACCACTCCTGGATGACGATGACGCCCGGCCCGCTCCCGGACGGCGGCAGCGCCAGATAGCCGTGCGCGGTGGTGCCGCCGCTCGGGAAGGTGACGTTCTGGCGGGCGGGAGCTCCAGTCGACTTCGGCAGTTCTGTCATGGTGCTCGACTCCTGTGCGGCAGTCCGGTCATGGGGCGCCGGAGCCGTGACCCCGGCGGTGATCACCAGCCTGCCACGCGCACTACGGCCCGGGCACAGGAGCCCCGGCCGACCGGACTGGCGCCGAAGACGTTTTACGTATAACCTCTCCCGTCAACCACCGTCTGCCAGCCGTCAACCACCGCCGAGCAGCCGTCCCGAGAGGTTCCGATGAGACGCGTCGCCCTGGTCACCCTCGTCGTCGACGACTACGACGAGGCGATCCGCTTCTACACCGAAGCCCTCGGTTTCCGGCTCGTCGAGGACGCGCCCCGCCCCGACGGTTCCCGCTGGGTCGTCGTGCGGCCGGACGAGCGCGAAGGCGGTACCGACCTGCTGCTCGCCCGCGCCAAGGACGAGGCTCAGCGGGCCCGGGTGGGGAACCAGACCGGCGGGCGCGTCGGCTTCTTCCTGCACACCGACGATTTCGCCCGCGACCACGCCCGCATGCTCGGCGCGGGCGTGACCTTCCTGGAGGAGCCACGCCACGAGCCCTACGGCTCGGTCGCCGTCTTCCAGGACCTCTACGGAAACCGCTGGGACCTGCTCCAGCCCGCCGACTGACCTTCACGCCACCCTGTTCGAAGTCCGAGGAAGACCCCGCCATGACCGCTACGCGCGTAGACAGCGAACTGATCCGCCGCCTCCCCAAGGCCGTCCTGCACGACCACCTCGACGGCGGCCTGCGCCCCGCCACCGTGGTGGAGCTCGCGGCGGAGGTCGGCCACACCCTGCCCACCACCGACCCGGACGAGCTCGCCGCCTGGTACTTCGAGGCCGCCAACTCCGGCGACCTGGTGCGCTACATAGCCACCTTCGAACACACCCTCGCCGTCATGCAGACGCGTGAGGGCCTGCTGCGCACGGCTGAGGAGTACGTCCTCGACCTGGCCGCCGACGGGGTCGTGTACGGCGAGGTGCGCTACGCCCCCGAGCTGAACACCCACGGCGAACTGACCATGGCCGAGGTCGTCGAGACGGTCCAGGAGGGCCTGGCCGCCGGTATGGCGAAGGCCGCCGCCGCGGGGACTCCGGTACGGGTCGGCACGCTGCTGTGCGGGATGCGGATGTTCGACCGGGTGCGCGAGGCCGCGGACCTGGCCGTGGCCTTCCGGGACGCCGGTGTCGTCGGCTTCGACATCGCCGGCGCCGAGGACGGCTTCCCGGCCGCCGACCACCGGGACGCCTTCGAGCACCTGCGTCGCGAGAGCGTGCCGTTCACCATCCACGCCGGTGAGGCCCACGGCCTGCCCAGCATCCACCAGGCCGTGCAGGTGTGCGGCGCCCAGCGCCTCGGCCACGGGGTGCGGATCACCGAGGACATCGTGGACGGCAAGCTCGGCCGGCTCGCGGGCTGGGTCCGGGACCGCCGGATCGCCCTGGAGATGTGCCCGACCTCCAACCTCCAGACCGGCGCCGCCGCCTCGATCGCCGAGCACCCCATCACCGCCCTGAAGGACCTGGGCTTCCGGGTCACCCTCAACACCGACAACCGACTCGTGTCCGGTACGACGATGACCCGGGAGATGTCCCTGCTGGTCGAGGAGGCCGGCTGGACGGTCGAGGACCTGCGCATGGTCACGGTGAACGCTCTCAAGAGCGCGTTCATCCCCTTCGACGAGCGCAGGGCCCTCATCGAGGACGTCGTCCTGCCGGGCTACGCGCTCTGAAGCAGCCCGCGCAGATAGGCGGCCTGTCCGACGTGCTGGAGATCGTCGGACAGGACGCTGACCAACCGGACCCCCAGGGTGACCGGCGGATCCCAGTTCTCGTCCACGACCCGGTCCAGGTCCGCGGCGGTCAGCCCGCGCAGGGCTTCGAGGCTCTGGGCGTGCACGGCGTCGTAGTAGCCGGTCAGCAGGTCGGTGGAGTCGACCCGCACCTTGGCGACCTGCGCGGAGGTGTGGCCGTACCCGATGTCCTGGGGCTTCAGGTCCAGGCCGAACCGCTTCTCCCAGTCCTGCGTCAGCCAGACCTGGTCGAGGCCGAAGGCGCCGGCCACGTGGTCGTCCTGGACCCGGGTGAGATGCCAGACCAGCCAGGCGACGGAGTTGGCGTCGGGGCCGGGGCGACGGTGGAGGTCGTCGAGGGTCAGGTCCTCGACGGCCGCGTGGACCTCTTCCTGGATGCGGGTGTACGCGTCGATGAGGATGTCCTTTGCATGCATGGTGTCCACCATCGCGCATCGCGCCGCGTCACGCGTCGGGAATCCAGCTCCCGTGGAAGCCCAGCGGCACCCGCCCCGGCAGATGGATCCGGGCGACCGGCTCGCCGCTGAAGTCCTGGGCCGCGAGAATCACCAGGTCCGAGGCCCCGCGATCAGGGTTGTGCACATACGCGATCGCGTACCCGTCGTCCTCCGCGGCCCGCTCGTCGCAGGGGTCGGACGGCACGAACACGGCCTCGCTCGCCGCCGCGCCCCGGGGCAGCCGGTGCACCTGCGAGGTGCCGCGCAGCAGGTCGTGCTTGATGAGCGCGTTGCTGAACGCCCGGTCGGGCGGGTTGCCGTCGACCGCCTGATAGGCCAGCACCATCTCCGCGGCCGCCGCCGAGTAGCCGTAGCGGTGCCGACGGGACACCAACGCCTCGTTGACGCGCGGGAATTCCTGAGGGCGGTCGTCGAGGGTCCGGGTCCGTACCCGCCCCTGACGCAGGTCGACCGTCCAGCGGTCCAGCCGGGGGGTGCCCGCTGCGTACGGCCCTCCCGAGCCGTTGCCCGCCACGAGGAAGGGCGCATCGAAGTTGGTCATGTCGATCACCAGGTTCGCGCCCTCCTCGTAGGCGTTGAGGGTGTGTGAGTAGTACACCGGGTCGACCTCGAACCAGCGGACCGCGCCCCCGGCGCGAGGCAGCACGCCGACCCGGGCCGGATGCCGGTCGTTCCAGACGTACGGCACGATGTCGCCGCGCTCGGCGCCCGCCGGGTCGAAGGTGACCGGCATGTCGAGGATCACCACGTGGTTCTCGGTGAGCGCGAAGTCGTGGATCATCGGCGCGTCCGCCACCGGGATCCGTGTGCTGCGCGAGACGCGGCCCGCCGGGTTCACGACGAGGTGCCGCACATGGTTCCAGGTCGGGTAATAGGCGATCGCGTGCAGTTCACCGGCGTGGACGTCGTACTTGGTGTGCGCGGTGAACGCGCCCTCCAGGGTGCCCCGGAAGTCGTACGTGCCCACGGTGTTCAGTTCGTCGTCGAGCTCGTAGGGCAGTGGCCCGCTCTCCTGGAGCGCCAGGATCCGCCCCCGGTACGGGATCACATGGGTGTTGCAGGGGAAGTCGTCCGGCGGCACCGGGCCCGGGTAGGGCTCGCCGAGCTTCTTCGCGACCTGGGACGAGCGCACCCAGCGGTTGCGGTACCACTCCGCACGGCCCTCGCGCAGCCGGACGCCGTGCACCATGCCCTCGCCGAGCATCCAGTGGTGGGCACGCGGATCCTCAAGTCCCAAAGCGTTGGGGCCGGTGCGCAGGTAACGGCCGTTGAGCCCGTGCGGGATGCGGCCGGTGACCGGGAGGTCGAAGGCCGTCAGCTCCTCGGTGACGGGCTCGAACGCGCCCTCCAGGAAGGGGAATCGGTGTGCCGTCCGGGGCGCCGCCGCGGCGGGCAGTGAGCCCGCTCCGGTGCCGACCAGCGCGCCGGCCGCCGTGATCGCCGCCGCGCCGCGCAGTACATTCCGTCGTGTGGGGTCCGTCATCTTCCCTACTCCTGACCGTGGTTGTCCTCGGGAACGGTCATGAGTCTGGGGCCCGGGACGGATCAGGTCACGAGGTGTGGACCCCCGTCGGGGGGTGTACTCACACCCCCTGTTTCCAGCAGGGCCATCAGCGCCCGCGCCGCCGGGCTCGTCGCCTGCGAGGGCGGCAGCAGGGCGACCGTCTCGTACACGGTCTCGCCGGTGCCCTTGACCGGCAGAGCCGTCAGCGACGACCGCTTGTGCCGGAAGTGCTGGGGAACGACGGCCACGCCGAGGTTCTCGTCCACGAGGTCGAGGAGACTGTGTACGTCATTGACCTCCAGCGCGACGTTGCGGCGCAGTCCGGCGGCGGCGAAGGCGGCGTCGGTGGTGCGGCGCGGGCCCCAGTCGGGATGGAAGTCGACGAAGACCTCGCCGCCCAGATCCTCCGGCGTCACGGCCGCGCCGACGGCCGCGAGCCGGTGGCTGGGGTGGCACAGCACGGTCATGGGCTCGCTCGACAGCGGTACGACGCGCAGCTGGTCGGTGTCCTGTTGCGCCGCCCGGACGGCGAAGGCCAGATCGAGCCGTCCGGCGGCGACCTCCTCGGCGAGGGCGGCGGACCCCGCCTGGCGCAGACAGATCTCGACGTCCGCATGCTGCCGCCGGAACGCGGCGAGCAGCCCCGCCACGTGCAGCCCGGCGATGCACTGCTCGGAGCCCAGCGCGAGCATCCCGCGCAGCACCCCCTGCACGGCCGCTACCGCCTCGTGGGCCGAGCGCACCTGTGCGAGGATCCGCTCTGCCTCGCCGAGCAGTGCCCGCCCCGCCGGAGTGAGCGTCACCCGGCGAGTGGTCCGCACGAACAGCGGGGTCTGCAGCTCCCGCTCCAGCGCCCGGATGGACGCGGACAGTCCCGACTGGGACACCAGGAGCCGCTCGGCGGCCCGGGTGAAGTGCTGGTCCTCGGCGACCGCCACGAAGTGTTGGAGATGGCGCAGTTCCATGATTGAGAAGCCTATCCGCTGAATTCCATCGGATTCTTCTGTTGGACCAATGCCCCCAGGTCGCGAAAGAGTGGACACCGGTTCAAGACCCTGCTTCACCGTGCCAACCCCCTCTGGAGTCGCGTTGTACACCGCACACCCCGACCGCTACGCGGAGATGCCCTACCGGCGCACCGGACGCAGCGGCCTGAAGCTTCCCGCGATCTCGCTCGGCCTGTGGCACAACTTCGGCCCGGCGGACCGTACCGTCGAGACCCAGCGGGCCATCCTGCGCCGCGCCTTCGACCTCGGCGTCACCCACTTCGACCTCGCCAACAACTACGGCCCGCCGCCCGGCGCGGCCGAGTCCGCCTTCGGTGAGGCGCTCAAGGCCGACCTCGCGGCCTACCGCGACGAGCTGATCATCTCCACCAAGGCCGGATACCTGATGTGGGCCGGCCCGTACGGCGAGTGGGGTTCCCGCAAGTACCTGCTGTCCTCGCTGGACCAGAGCCTCACCCGGATGGGCCTGGACTACGTCGACATCTTCTACTCGCACCGGCCCGACCCGGAGACTCCCCTGGAGGAGACGATGGGCGCCCTGCACACCGCGGTCCAGCAGGGCAAGGCGCTCTACGTCGGCATCTCGAACTACTCGGCCGAGCAGACCCGCGAGGCCGCCCGCATCCTCGGCGAGCTGGGCACCCCGCTCCTCATCCACCAGCCGCGCTACTCGATGCTGGACCGCCGCCCCGAGGACGGCGGCCTGCTGGACGCGCTGGACGAACTCCAGGTCGGCTCCATCGTCTTCTCGCCGCTGGAGCAGGGCCTGCTGACCGGCCGCTACCTCGACGGCATCCCCGAGGACTCGCGAGCCGCGAGCGACAGCCCCTTCCTGAACTCGGACGCGGTCACCGAGGACCTGGTGCAGCAGCTCCGCGAGCTCAACGACATCGCCAAGGGCCGCGGCCAGACCCTCGCCCAGCTGGCCCTGGCCTGGGTTCTGCGCGGCGGCCGCGTCACCTCCGCCCTCGTCGGCGCCAGCAGCCCGAAGCAGATCGAGGACAGTGTGGGCACGATCGCCAACCTGGACTTCGACGCGGAGGAACTGGCGAGGATCGACGCGATCGTCAAGGCGTGACCGAAGCAGCCGTCATGGCCGCGCGAGGCCGGCTTGCGTACAAGTACCTCGCGATCTCCGTGGGGGAGGCCTGATCAGCCGGTTCGCTCCTCGATCCGCACGGTGACCGTGTCCCCGGCCTCCTTCCCGATGGCCTTCCGCACGTCGGCCTTCACGGGCAGCATGTGGGTGCCGTCCCCGAGCGCCATGAAGGAGCTCTGGAAGGGGTGTCCGTCGATCGTCCCGCGGACCTTCACCAGTCCGCGGGTGCCGAAGAACTCGACGGAGGCGGGCCAGTGGACACAGGTCCAGCTGCCCTTCTCCGGTTTCCTGCTGAGGACCGCGGTGAATTCCGCGTCCGCTTCTCCGGTAGTGGCCATGAGGTCCTCCCTCGCCGGTGGCTTCTCTCCAAGAGACCACCGGCGAGGGGAGAACTCATCGCGGCCGTCGCTCACACCCCGTCCGGAACCCGGTCGAGAAATCCGAGCACGCTCCTGATCCGGCCGTCACCGGCCAGCGTGATCACGTCGGAGCCGGCGACGGGCGCCGAACCGTCGACCTCACTCACGAGCTCCCAGGAGAACCGCGCCGTGTCGTGATGCCCGTCGACGACGCCGGTGAGACGGAACGCGAAACCGGGGAACTGCTCGTGGGCCGCCGCGATGACCCCGGCGATCTGCTCGTGGCCGACCACGTCGGCGAGCGGGTCGGAGTATCCGCCGCCCACCGACCAGGCGGCCGCCACGGCTTTCGTACGTGTCTTCGGCTCCCTGGCGTTCCAGGCTTCGAAGTAGCGGCTGACGGCGTTCTCGTAACGATCTGTGTGCGCGGGCATGGGGGATCAGCCTCCGTCGAGGTCGTCTGTGCTGGTGGGACCTGCTACCGCAACCCTGCCCGTGACCCTCGGAACCGTCGATTACTTCCCGGGTCATGACGTTTGAGCGTGTACCCGTCAGATTTCGGCCAGGAGGGCGGGTGAATATGCCAGGAGACTGGCCAAAAAGATGTGGTGACAGTGTTTCAGTAGTGAACATACTCGACTGACAGGTCCTTCACGTCGAGCGAAGTGTCCGTCACGTACAGCAGTGAGAACCGCATACCGCACATGAGCCGTACCGAAAGCGAGGGCCCTGCCGACAGGCGAACGGAGCAAGCGGGGGAGTGGATCGTGCACGACGAATTCCTGTGCCATGTCACGGGGTACGGCATCTGCGACGGGCGGCGCATCGGCGTACCTCTCGGAACCTATCGCGCACCCACCCTCGCCCTCGCCCTGTGGTGGTTACGCGACCGGGCCTCGTGGATCGCCGACCGATTAGACCCCCAGCCCGAGGCCGAGTACTTCCCGGCGGGCGCCCTCGCCCCCGTCGCCGGCAACGTGCTCGACGTGCCCGCCGTCATGCGGGCCTGGTGTGCCGACCTGTACCAACAGGATCTGGTCGCCGACGAGTTGGCGGCCGGCCGGCTGGTCCGGATCGCCGCCAGTGATGACACCACCGAGTACGAACTGCTCGCCGAGTCCGTGGACGCGGTGAGAATGCACCGGATGGCCTCGGCGCTGTTCACGCCGGTCGCCTGAGCCGGGCCGACGCCCCTTGTGCGCGGCGTCCGATCCGCGCCACCGGGCGGCAAAAGGTGTGAATCGGTAGAATTCTTGTATGGCGGAGCGGCCGGTCGCACCGACGGCGCCCGAGCTCGTCCTGGAGACCGACACCGGCTCCACGGTGATGAGCCCGGGCCACGACTACCACGTGGGGCGGGACCCGTTGAGCGACATCGTCATCGACGATGCCCGGGTCTCGTGGCACCACGCGGTGCTGCGACCCGAGGCCGACCACTGGACCCTCGAGGACGAGAACAGCACCAACGGCACCTACGCCGACGGCCGGCGCGTCCGCGAGTGGAACGTCGGCCCCGGCAGCGTGATCCACTTCGGCAGCCCCGCCGACGGCCCCTGCGCGGTCCTGCTGGGCCGCCTCGCCCCCGAGCGCCCTTCCGCCGTGTCGATGCCGGGTCTGACCGGCACCTTCCGGCGGCCCACCGCCGTACGCCCGCTGCCCACCCGCACGGTCCGTATCGGCCGCGCCGACGACAACGACCTCGTCATCGACGACCTGGTCGTCTCCCGCCACCACGCCGAGCTGCGCGCCCTGCCCGACGACAGCTACGAGATCGCCGACCTCGGCAGCCACAACGGCACCTATCTCAACGGCCGGCCCGTCACGGGCGCCGCCATCGGCCCCGGTGACATCGTAGGCATCGGCCACTCGGCGTTCTGCCTGGTGGGCGACACGCTCCAGGAGTACGTCGACACCGGCGACGTCTCCCTCGAGGTCCAGGAGCTCACGGTCGCCGTCGACCGCGGCCGCAAGACCCTGCTCGACCACGTGTCCTTCCCGGTGGGGGAGAAGTGCCTGCTCGCGGTCGTCGGCCCGAGCGGCGCCGGGAAGTCCACCCTCCTGAACGCCCTCACCGGACAGCGCCCCGCCGACCACGGCACCGTCCTCTACGACGGCCGCGACCTCTACCGCGACTACGCCGAGCTGCGCCAGCGCATCGGCCTGGTCCCGCAGGACGACATCCTGCACGCCCAGCTCACCGTCCGCAGCGCCCTGTCCTACGCCGCCGAACTGCGCTTCCCGCAGGACACCGCCAAGGCCGAGCGCCGGGCCCGGGTCGACGAGGTCATCCGGGAGCTCGGCCTGGAGCAGCGAGCCGCCCAACCCGTGCACAGCCTGTCCGGCGGCCAGCGCAAGCGGGTCAGCGTGGCCCTGGAGCTGCTGACCAAGCCCTCCCTGCTCTTCCTCGACGAACCGACCTCCGGCCTCGACCCCGGCATGGACCGCTCGGTGATGCACATGCTGCGCGGCCTCGCCGACGACGGCCGCACGGTCATCGTCGTCACCCACAGCGTCCTGAGCCTCGATGTCTGCGACCGCCTCCTCGTCCTGGCTCCCGGAGGGAAGATCGCCTACTACGGCCCGCCCGAGGACGCCCTCGCCTACTTCGGCTTCGCGCAGTGGCCCGAGGCGTTCGAGGCCTTCGAGAGGGACCAGGACCGCGACTGGGCGGGTGACTTCCGCCTCTCGTCCTTCCAGCACCAGTACGTCACCGAGGCCACCGCACAGCCCCGGATGCCCCGCTCCGAGCCGGTCATCATCGCGCCCCCGCCGAGACCCCGCAGCCGCGGCGCTCAGCTCGGCACCCTGATCCGCCGCTACAGCGCCGCTCTCGGCGCCGACCGCACCTTCCTCGCGATCATGATCGCCCTGCCGTTCGTCATGGGTGCCATGGCCCGGGCCCTCGCGGGCAGTCAACTCACCCGCGACACCGCGATGAACGCCCTGCTCATCCTGTGCGTCGGAGGCGTCCTCACCGGCGCTGCGAACGCCGTGCGCGAGCTGGTCAAGGAGCGGGTCATCTACCAGCGCGAACGAGCCGTCGGCCTGTCCAGATCGGCGTACCTGATGTCCAAGGTCGTCGTGCTGGGCACGATCACCGTCGTGCAGGCGGTGCTCCTGACCCTGGTCGCCCTCCTCGGGGTCGACCTCAACGCGCCCGGTGGCGAAGGCGTGTTGATGCCGCCCCTTGCCGAGATCACGATCGCTGTCGCCCTTCTGGCGTTCACGGCGATGATGCTCGGTCTGCTCGTGTCCGCGCTGGTGCGCAAGGAGGAGGTGACGATGCCGCTGCTCGTGCTGCTCGCCATCGTCCAGGTCGTCTTCTGCGGGGCCCTGCTGAAGCTCGACGGTGTGCCCGGCCTGGAACAGCTGTCCTGGCTGGTGCCCTCACGCTGGGCGCTCGGAGCGATGGCCGGCACGATCGGCCTCGCCCGGCTCGTGCCGGGCGACCTCACCGGCGATCCGTTGTTCAAGCACTCGGCGGGCGTGTGGCTGCTGAACATCGGCATGCTCGTCGTCCTCTCCGTGCTCTTCGGCTACGTCGTCTCCCGGCTGCTGCGCCGCCACGAACCCGCGGTCATGCGGAAGTAGGCCGCCGATGACGACCCCCGGCTTCCGGCCCACTCACGTCGTTCCCGGCCAGGGCATGCCCGCCTGGGACGCCCCCGACCCGGCCCGCCCCACCGTCCCCCTCGACCCGCTCCTGCCCGTCCAGCTCGTGGAGCGACGCGGCGACTGGGCCCACGTCCTGTGCGCCAACGGCTGGTCGGCCTGGGTCGACGGCCGCCACCTGGTCGCCGTACCCCAGGATCCCCCCGCCCCCGACAGCCCGCTCACCCGCGCCGCCGACCCACGCCCCCTGCTCGCTCGCGCCGACGAGACCCTCGCCCGCTACCGGGCCGCTGTCGAGGAGCTGGCGGGCGGCGGCCTCGACGGGGAGGCGTTCCGTGGCCGCACACGGGGACTGCGGATCGGGGTGGTCGTCGACGGCGAGCACATGTGGCTGTACGACGCCCAGCACGGACGCTGGGTGTACGCGGACGGGACCCGGCTGAACACCTACGCCACCGATGACGGGCCACAAGCGGGCGGACACGCCCCGACCCAGGTCGTGACGCGCGATGGCACATGAGACCAGCCTCTTCTCCGGCAGCCCCTCCGAACTGGTCGGCAGACAGGTCGCGAGCTACCGCATCGAGCGGGAGATCGGCCGCGGTGGCATGGCCGTCGTCTTCCGGGCCAGGGACCTGCGCCTGGACCGCACGGTGGCGCTGAAGCTGCTGGCCCCGGAACTGGCCCGCAACGACACCTTCCGCAACCGTTTCAGCCATGAGTCCCGGGTGGCCGCCGCGATCGACCACCCGCACATCGTCCCCGTCTTCGAGGCGGGCGAGACGGACGGCGTCCTGTACATCGCCATGCGGTACGTCGCCGGCAGCGACCTGCGTCATCTCCTGGACGGCCAGGGCCCGTTGCCCCTGCCGACCGCCTTGCGGATCGCCGCCCAGATCGCCTCCGCGCTCGACGCGGCCCACGAGCACGGGCTTGTCCACCGGGACGTGAAACCCGGCAACATCCTGGTCGCCCGCGGCACCGACAGCGACCACCCCGAGCACACCTACCTCACCGACTTCGGCCTCACGAAGAAGTCCCTGTCGCTGACCGGGTTCACGACGGTCGGCCAGTTCGTCGGCACCCTCGACTACGTGGCGCCCGAGCAGATCTCTGGCCGCCCGGTCGACGGCCGCTGCGACGTCTACAGCTTCGCCTGCGTGGTCTACGAGTCCCTCACGGGCCACCCGCCCTTCCGCCGCGACGACGACATGGCCCTGCTGTGGGCCCACCAGTACGACGCCCCGCCCGCCCTCTCCGAGTCCCGCCCCGGCCTCCCCGCACCACTCGACGCCGTGTTCGCCAAGGCTCTCGCCAAGGCGCCCGACGACCGCCACGACTCCTGCCTGGCCTTCGTCGCGGCCCTCCGCTCGGCGGCGACGGGCGCTCACTCGCCGACGGAGGTCGCCCTGCCGACCGCAGAACCGCAGGAAACCCGACCGAAGCCCCCGCCGCGCTGGGCGGAGCCGGTGGTCCGGGGGCGGTAGTCAGCCCTGGCCCAGCCCGTTCAACGGCAGCTTCCGCGCCAGCACCCTGCGGTGGCTGATCCGCCACTGCGCACCGACGCGGATCACAGTGTCCTCGTACGTGACCGAACCGCACGAGCCGTCCGCCATGACGCCGAGGCCCTTGGAACGTGCGTGGACCCGGTCGCCGGTGATCTCCTCGACGCACACGTTGGTGATGTGGTGCGCCACGGGATTTCCGGCACCCAGAGCCAGGGCCGCCTCCTTGACCGCGACGAGCCCGGTGAGTTCACCCTGGCCGAAGTCGGACAGGTCGTAGACGACATCCGCGGTGAAGACCTCGTGCATCCGGTCCAGCGCCCCGGCGTCCACCAGATGTCCGTGCAACGCGATCAACTCGGTTACCGCAAGGCGGTCTTCGAGAGCCAACGTCATGCGGTGCCCCTTCCTCGGCTGAGCGCACCCTGCCACGCCCCGCGTCACGTGTCGACCTCGGAGTCCTAGCCCAGGCACCAGCCGCAAAGTAGCGGGTGTCACGCGCTCGCCGGCGTGGCGGCCCTCTCGTCGTGCTCGCGCAGCATCCGCATGACGGTGGCAGGTGAGGGGAGGGGGTGATCAGGCTGTGCGTCAGCGGCGCGGTTGCTGTGTCCGGTGGGGCGCGGCTGCTCGGGGCGGTTTTGCTGCGGGTCAGGGCGTGGTGTTGCGCGGGTCTGCGGTGATGGACAGGGCGGCCAGGACCGCGGTGCCGAGCATGATGCCCAGTGCCCAGTGCCCAGTGCCCAGTGCCCAGGTCGCGGCGGTGGCGTAGCCGTGCACCGTGGCGTCCCGGAGGACGTCTGCGCCGTGGTGGTCGGCCAGGTAGGTGCCGGTGGCGCTGGCTGCGATGGTGTTGAGCAGTGCGGTGCCGATGGAGGAGCCCGTTTGCTGGGCGGTGTTGACGGTCGCGGAGGCGATACCGGCGTCGTGGGGAGCGACTCCGCTGGTGGCCGTCGCGACGGCGGGGTGCTGCCGCAGCCGCTCGGGATACGGGCCGTACTCGCCGATCGGCAGGACGGCCCGATGAACTCCCACTCTGCATCCTTCAGTTGCACTCGCGTCACGCAAGAAGGCCTACCGGCCCAGACTCGCCGTGAGGGCGAAATCTGGGATTGCCACCGTCCGCTGTCGAGTCGAACCGGGCTCAGCCGAGACCACGATGGGCGGCCCACAACGCCCCGGCACGGCTGGCAGCCTCGGAGACCAGGGCCGCCAGCTCGGGTTTGTCGGGGACGGAGAACGAGACGTATGCGCCCCGACCACCACCGACTGGTCTGCCATAGGCCTTCACGGCTAGGTGACCGTCCGGGAGAAGCCGGACGTTGAGTGTGGTCAGCGTGAACGCTTCACCGCGTCGGGTGTCCGTCCAGCGGAGCGCCTGCGGTATCACGACATTGATCGCCAGAGCGCTTACTTCCAGGTCGCTGCTCATGGACGGATGATCTCACGCGAGTCACCGCAGGCGGCCGCCACCGCCCACGCAGCAGGTAGTTGATCACGACTCGATACGCGCCCTGGTACCGCAGTGGCGGTGCTCCGCCCGTCCTGGTCGACAACCTGGCCTCGATTCTGTTGGTTGAAGGACCTTGATGCCGACAGAGTCCGCCGCAGCACGAGGGCCGGGCACGGCGACGGCCGGCCCCAGGTCGAGGCGCTTGTCCATGTCCAGGCGGAAGGTGCCGTACGGGTTGACGTTGGACCGGAACAGCGCGGTCAGGCCGCGCCGGTCCTCGTCGGTCAGCTTCTTGGCCCAGGCCGGTGCGGCCAGAACTGCTGCGCCAGCAGGGTGTTGACGTGTATGAGCGCGGACCGGAGCAGGTGCAGGGCGAGCATGCTGCTCTCGGCGTGCTCCTTGTCGGGCCGGTCAGGGCGCCGTCCTTGCCGTAGTGGAGCACGGTGTTCGCGCTGTTCCAGTTCTCGACGACCTGGAGCCCGCCGTGGATCTCCCGGCGCAGACCGGGGCTGGCGAGGTAGTCGCAGGCGAAGACCGTGCGCACGGCCCGTCCGAGTTCTTCGAGGGCCTGGTAGGTGGGGTGTTCGGGGCCGCCGCGGGTGAAGCACCGCAGCACTTGCTCCGCCTCGGCCGTGCCGAGGCGGAGCGCGGTGGTACTTGACCATCTGGTCGTACTGCTGCTCGATCAGTTCCCAGCTGGCTTCGTTGGCGAGAAGCAGCAGCGTTTGTCAGGTGGTTCGGGCAACGGTCAGCGATCTCGAGGCGGGAAAATCTTGGTGAGAAGCGAGAGCGGCTGTGGCTGCAGGCCGCGCTATGCCGACTTCGCCAAGCCCGCTAACGCGGCTGCGCGTTCCGATGCTGGTCACCCGCCTGCTCCAAGGCGGTTTCGTAGGCGTGCAGGGCGGTGATGACTGTGGCGCGTTCCGCGGGGTCGAGACCGTGCATGACGCATTCCCAGGCAGAGGCGCTGCCGGCAAGCCATTCGCTGATTGGTGCGGCGTAGGCGGGGGCGATGGCGATGATGCGGCGGCGGCGGTCGGCGGGATCGGCAGTGCGCTGCAGGACGCCCGGCCGTGACAGCTCGCTGACCATGAGGCTGACGGTCGTCGGGGCCACCTCCAGCCGGGCGGCCAGCTCGTTGATGCTGGTGGGACCGTCGTACTCCAGGTGCGCCAGCAGCGCGAGATGTCGCGGTGCCAGGTCCAGGCCTTGGAGTGCAGGAGGTATGGGCAGGCGCTTGGCCCGGCCGACGAGCCGTGGCATGAGCAACAGCAGGGTGCGGACGGCCTCATGGACGGCTGGACCGTCCGATTCCGTGGACATCAGCGACCTCTTCCAGATACCTTTAAGAACAAAGGCTTTGGATTCAAAGGGAACGAGGCCCACTATGCCGCATCTGACCGTCCACCTTCCAGAGAACAGGCTGACCGGCAACGAACCCATGCTCGTCGCCGCACTGACCGACGCCATCGTCGACGTCTATGGGGAATGGGCCCGTGATCTCGTAAGCATCCGCCTGGCCGGAGTCCCCGCAGGCCGTTTCGCGCAGGGTGGCAAGGCCGTGGACACAAACGTCTCGGTGATCTTGGGTGTCCGCGCCGGCGTCTTCGACCGTCCCGATGCCGCCCAGATCACCGCGCGCCTCGGCACCGCGCTCACCGACGCGATCACGCGCGTCGTCGGCGATGACCTCCGCACCGGCACCATGGTCGAACTTGTGGCGTCACCGCCAGAACGCACCTTCGTCGGCGGCGAGCTCACCGTGTGACCTATCTGGGCCACCTCACGACCTGCTCTTTTCGAAAGGAGGTAGTCAGACGACTGCTTGCTGTTCGGCTCGGGCTCGGGTGGTGGCGAGGCGGTAGGAGCCGGTGCCGGTTTCGATGATGTTGCCGCCGAAGGTGAGGCGGTCGACGATGGCCGCGCAGAGTCGGGGGTCGGTGAAGGTCTTGGTCCAGCCGCTGAAGGACTCGTTGGAGGCGATGGCGACGCTGTTTTTCTCCTCGCGTTCGGTCAGGACCTGGAAGAGGAGTTCGGCGCCGCGGCGGTCGAGTTCCATGTGTTGGGTCGGGGACGCCCGCCGAACCGGACGTGCCCGTTGGCCGAGCATCCGGCTCTCCACGTGATCCGTTGGATCAGGCGAGGTATGCGCTGACCTGGCCGACGAAGGCCACATCGTCGTGGTTCGTCCGGCGGAAGCGTGCTCCGTCGGGATCGACCTCGTCGATGTTGTAAGGCGTGCTGATCTGCGCTCCACGAAACGTGTATCGCTGGACCCGCCGCGGCCGGCGGGACGACGACGCCCAGGACGGGGAAACGGGGCTCGTCCGGCTACCCGAGACCTACTTTGCGGCTGGTGTCTGAGCTAGGACTCCGGGGCCGTGTCGGCCGGTTTGATCGCTCCTTTGCGCCGCACCGGCCGCGCCAGCAGCGCGCCGAGGAAACCAGTGACCAGACCCCACAGGGCGCCGAGGCCGACCGCCGTCCAGAGCTCCGGCTCGAGGAACAGCTTTCCCCCCAGGCCGCCTCCGAGGTCGCCGATGCCGAGCACCGACAGTCCGTAGTGGGCGGAGATCCGGCCCACGAGGCAGATCATGAGAACCGTCAGGGCGAGGGCGACCGCCCCGTGCACGGCGTGCCGCCAGGCGTGGACCCGGGCGGGTGAGCGGGCCGCCATCAGGAACGCCACGGCCAGCAGCAGGACCGCGTCGACGACCACCAGCCACCAGACCCGGCCGTCGTGCCCGGCGAGTGTCCGCAGATCGAGCGTGGTGGTGTCCTTGGAGCGCAGCACCTCGTCCAGGACGTGCGGCATGGGCAGTCCGAAGGGCCCTTCCACCCGGCCGTTCCAGGTGGCGCCGAGCCCGATGGTCAGGGTGAGCCAGACCAGGTTCGGCATGCCCAGCAGGATCACCGCGAGCGTCTCGGGCGCATGGCCGCGCGTCACGGCGACGACCAGGGCGATGAGGGTGCCGAGGACGACGTGGGCGAGCAGCAGGACGACCATGGCGTGTGCGGCCGGCCGTACCGACTCCTGGAACGGCAGCAGCCGACCGGGCAGCGGAGCCCGGGCCGACACCAGCAGGGCCAGCACCAGTACGCCGGCCATCCACAGCAGGCCGAACAGAAGGGTCTGCGGCACGTCCGTGGTGAAACCGACCTCGGGGGAGACACCGAAGAGATCCCCCAGGTCGCTCAGCGTGTCGTCGCCGAGGGAGAGCTTGAACGTCTGGCGGGCCGCGTAGGCCGGGGCGAGGAGCGCAGGCAGCCACAGGACGGCGATCCGGGCGGCCCATCCGGCGAGCTCCCGGCCGCCCGCGACCGCCCGGTGCCGCAGCGGACGCAGAAAACCCGTACCGAGCACCAGCGCACCGGTCAGAGTGACGGAGAGGGGGATCACGGTGAGCCCGGCCCGGGTGTCGGCGAGCCCTCCCGCGCTTCCCGACAACGTGATCGTGCCGCCGACGGCGGTGACGACGGTCGCCGCGACGACCCGGAAGAACGCGTGGTCCGGAAGGTCGGCCGCACCCGCCGCCCACAGCCCCAGCGCGGCCACCACCCCCATGGCGCCCAGCGCGACCAGTACCGTGGCCACGGCCTGCGCCCAGCCGTGGCGAGCGACGACTGCCTGGTGAAAGGGGGGTGGCGGGCTCACCCTGCCACGCTAAGCAGCCCCGGCACGGGGCGCCCGCCGGGAGGCCCGTCCGCGTCCGCTTGCGAGCGGCACAGGGCGGGAGCAGAGAATAGGTACGTAACATGAAAATGCGGCTGAAACGGGTCAAGCGCATCGCGCGCCGCAGGAATCCCGAGTCGGGAAGAAGAAGAGCTCGTGAGCGTCGAACCTCCGTTGCCAGGCCGCCCCACGGGGCCGCCCTCCGGCCCGCTCTCGGGCCCCTCGCAGCCGCCTTCGGGTCCGCCCTCGCAGCCTCCGGGCAGCAGCGGCGGGGCATCCGCGCCCGAACCCCGCCGCCCCTGGTGGAGGTTGGCGCCCCGGGTCGCACTGATCGCCACCGCGGTGGTCGCCGCCGTGGTCCTCGCGGTCGTCTTCACCCGCTCCGGCGGCGGCTCCCCCTCGGCCGGCGGCGGCGAGGTCTTCCTCCAGGCCGCCGCCAAGACGGGCCCCGACCCCTTCACCGAGTCCACCGCGAAGGACAGCTCCGCCCCGCCCGTCTCCGCGTCCCCGACGGACACCTCCGAGGCCGCGAACGCCGTACGCGGAGTCGACGGCGGCGCCCCCGGTCTCTACGGCGGCACCCGCAACGTCTCCAGCTGCGACGTCGAGAAGCAGGTCAAGGCCCTCCATGCGGATCCTTCGAAGAACAGGGCATTCGCCACGGTCGTCGGCGTCCAGCCCACCGAGGTCCCGGCGTACCTGCGCTCGCTCACACCCCTCCAGCTGCGCATGGACACCCGCGTCACCAACCACGGCTACCGCGACGGCGCCCCCACCAGCTACCAGGCCGTCCTCCAGGCCGGCACCGCCGTCCTCGTCGACTCCCACGGCGTGCCCCGCACACGCTGCGCCTGCGGCAACCCGCTGACACCGCCGGTCGCCCAGCAGACCACGCCGAAGCGCACCGGCGACACCTGGCCGTCGTACCGCCCCTCGAACGTGGTCGTGGTCGCGCCCTCCACGACGGTCATCAACATCTTCGTGATCTACGACCCCGACCATCACGACTGGATCGCCCGGCATCGCGGCGACACCGGGGGCAAGGACCACAAGACCCACCCGCCGACCAGGCCCTCCCCGTCGGTCAGCGCATCCACGCTGTCCCCGCCGACGACCCCGACCTCTCCGTCGCCCTGCGTCTCCACCTCCAAGGGAGCCACCGGAACCCCCTCCGGATCGGCGACGCCCTGCCCGCCGACCTCGACCGCCCCGTCCTCGCCGGCCCCGAAGACGCCCTCGTCGCGGCCGTCCACCAGCGAATCCTCGGGTGATGAGTCCGTCACACCCGACTCCTCGGCACCGCAGCCGCCCCTCGCCTCCGACACCACGCCCGGCACCACACAGTCGGCGTCCCTGTCCAGCGGTCCGGTCTCCTGGGAGATGTGACGCGTCACCTGGACTGCGGCGCGCGGCTCGGGGTACGAGCACTGGTGCAGCAGCGTCCGGCCAGTCCGGCTTCCGAGAGAGAAACGCATGATCGAGCACCTGGACGGGGCAGTGATACCGACTGGTTTCGACGTGCCCGTGGAACCCCTGAGGCAGACGGCGCACTACACCGGGGAGCCGGGAAGTATCGCCGAGGCGCGGTCGTTCGCCGCGGACTTCCTCGGCAGGCTCAGAACCGAGTGGTGTGCCGCCATCGGAGACCGCACGCAGGAGGAGGTCCTCCTCGTGGTGAGCGAACTCGTCACCAACGCCGACCGGCACAGCAACGGGCCGTACATCCTCGAGCTGGAGGGCACCGACGCCACGGTCGCCGTCACGGTCTACGACAGCAGCGCCACCCTGCCCCGCAGGTTCCCGCGGGATCCTGAGCGCGTGGGCCGGCACGGCCTGGAGATCGTGCACGTCCTGGCGCGCGAGGTCGCGGCCGAACGCGTACCGGTAGGCAAGCGGGTGAGGGCCGTACTGGGCTTCGGCGGCAAGGAATGAGCACGCCCGGTCGTACGGCGGGTGCCGTCCACGGACGGCACCCGCTTCTTTCGCTGTCCGCGTGCGTCAGGCGCAGCCCAGCTCGCCCAGCATGCCCTCGCGCAGCCGTGTGATGATCCGCTTGATCAGCCGGGACACATGCATCTGCGAGCAGCCGAGCCGCTCACCGATCTCCGACTGGGTGGCCTCCTCCACGAACCGCATGTGGATGATCTGCCGGTCGCGGTCGCTGAGCTCGGCCATCAGCGGGGCGAGTGACTGGAAGTCCTCGACGAGCCGCAGCCCGTCCTCCTCCACGCCGATGAAGTCGGCGAGCACCGCTTCGCCGCCCTCGGGGCCGTCGCCGGTCAGGGCCGCGTCCAGGGACGAGGAGTTGTAGCCGTTCGAGGCGATCTGCGCCTCGATCACCTCGTTCTCGGAGATGTTCATCAGGGTGGCGAGTTCGGCCACCGACGGGTCCCGGTCCAGACGGCTGGCGAGCTCCTCGCGCGCCTTGGCCAGCTCGACGCGCAGCTCCTGCAGGCGCCGGGGGACGTGCACCGCCCAGGTGGTGTCACGGAAGAAGCGCTTGATCTCGCCGACGATGTAGGGCAGCGCGAACGACGTGAACTCGACCTCGCGGGACACCTCGAACCGGTCGATCGCCTTGATCAGGCCGATCATGCCGGTCTGGACGATGTCCTCCATGTCGTCCCCGCGGCCCCGGAACCTTCCGGCAGCGAAGCGTACGAGCGACATGTTCATCTCAATGAGGGTGTTGCGCGCGTACTGGTACTCGTGCGTCCCCTCCTCGAGCTCGGTCAGACGGTGGAAGAACTGACGGGACAGCTCCCGCGCGTCCCGCGGTGCGACGGCCCGCGGTTCCTCGACTCCCGGCAGCGGTGTCTCACCCGTCCTGGTCCCGCTGGCGTGCTCGGTGACCTGTGCCTCCGAACGGTTCACGGCGGTGACGACGGTATGCATTACCTCTCCCACGAAAGTCACGGCTCGACGTCTGCCTCTTCGGCCTCGGTTGTCTCGGGTCCTGCGATGGTGCGCGGCCTGTCGGGTACCCGGAACGCGACGACATATGCGTCCCCGGCCACCGGCCGACCAATTGCCCGCAGCTCCCTCACCTTGCGCGTACCCGAGGAGTGATGACACATGCCCCCTACGTGGCCCGGTGGCGCGAAATCGACGCTGCTCAGAGAGCGACCCGGGTCGTGACGATCAGTTCGTGGAGGTACCGCTTGGTGACACGGCCGCCGTGGCGCGTCTCGATCAGATCCCGGATACAGGCCAGGAGGCCCTCGCGGCGGGTGCTGTCGAGGGCCCGGTGGCCCGAGTAGGTCAGGAGCACGTCGATGTACTGGTCGGTGGTGTAGGTGATGTCCTGTTCGAAACGGGTCGCCGTGACGTCACCGAAGCGCGGACAGCTCTCGAACTCCTCCGTGTCCGAGGGGATCTCCGACGACGGCTGGAGCCGCAGCCCGGGCGGTGTGGCCGGATCCCAGCGTTCGTAGCAGTCCTGGGCCCGGGCGAAGAAGTCGACGGTGCCGCCCGCCACATGCTCGGTGACGACCACGGCGAGCTGCCCTCCCGGGCGCAGCGCATCCGCAGACTTCTCCACGCGGACGGCAGGGTCGAGCCAGTGCCAGGCGGTGGCACAGGCGACCAGGTCGAAGGGCTCGTCCGGCAGGGTCCAGCCCTCGAAGTCCGCGTGGCGCACCGCGACACGGGGGAATCCGGCCAGACGCCGCCGGGCCACCGCCGCCATCGCGTCGCCCAGTTCCACGGCGGTGATGTGACAGCCCGACTCGGCCAGGGCGCGGGTGAGTTGGCCGGTACCGGCACCCACCTCCAGGACACGGCTCCCAGGGCCGAGGCCCGCCACCCGGGCCAACTCCGAGACCAGAGCCGGCGGATAGCCCGGCCGCGCCCTGTCGTACAGCTCCGCCGCCTCGTTGAACGTGTCGCGCAGCACCGGTTCCCGCACTTTCCCGTCGGACGATTCCACCCAGGGCAGAATGCCGGACCCTTCCCATGGCTGCCACGGAATTTAGGCTGATCCGGTGAGCAACGAAGCGCCGAACCAAGCCCGCGTCATCCCCCTGCGCCCGCAGTCCGTGCGCCGGGGGACCGCCCGCCCAGTGTCCGAACGCCCCGCCACGACCCCCCCGGGGGAGCCCGCCGACAGGCAGGCCAGAGAACCCCTGTGGCGTGACCTCGTCGGAGACGTCCTGCGCCGCGAGCGTCTCGCCCAGGAACGCACGCTCAAGGACGTGGCCGACGCGGCCCGGATCTCGATGCCCTACCTCTCCGAGGTGGAGCGCGGTCGCAAGGAGGCCTCCTCGGAGGTCCTCGCGGCCGCCGCCCACGCCCTGGGCCTCGGCCTCGGCGATCTGCTCTCCCTGGCCCAGGGGGAGCTCACCCGGCACTCGGCCCGAAGCCGCCGTGCGGTGCCGGGATCGCCGTACAACGGGATGTGCCTGGCGGCCTGAGGCGGCGGGGCCGGTGTCTCAGACCGTCACGAGGCGCCGGCTCACCACCTCGTCGGCCAGCCCGTACTCCACGGCCTCCTCCGCGGTGAACACCTTGTCGCGGTCCATGTCCGCGCGCAGCGTCGCGATGTCGTGGCGGGTGTGGCGGGCCAGCACCTCCTCGACCTGGGAGCGGATCCGGACCATCTCCTTGGCCTGGAGCGTGAGATCGGAGATCATGCCGCGGCTGCCGCCGGAGGCGGGCTGGCCGAGCAGCACGCGTGCGTGCTCCAGCACGAGCCGTCGCCCGGGATCCCCTCCGGCCAGCAGGACGGCCGCGGTGGAGGCCGCCTGCCCCACGCAGAGCGTCGAGATCGGCGCCTGCACGTAGGTCATCGTGTCGTAGATCGCCATCAGCGAAGTGAACGATCCGCCCGGGGAGTTGATGTAGATCGAGATCTCGTTGTCCGGTGCCGCCGACTCCAGATGCAGCAGCTGCGCGATCACGACGTTGGCCACCCCGTCGTCGATCTCGGTGCCGAGGAAGATGATCCGCTCGGACAGCAGCCGGCTGAACACGTCGGAGGACCGCTCGCCGTGCGCGGTGCGCTCGACGACGTAAGGAATCGTGTAGTTCGCCATGTCACAGCCCCATCCGTCGCTTCGAGGCGGCCGGGCGGACGTCGGCGAGCGACTCCAGGACCCGGTCCACCATGCCGTACTCCCTGGCCTGCTCGGCCGTGAACCAGCGGTCGCGGTCGCCGTCCCGGGCGATCGTCTCCGAGGTCTGGCCCGTGTTCTCGGCGATGAGCCGCTCCATGGTCCGCTTGGTGTGCTCCAGGTTCTCCGCCTGGATCTCGATGTCGGCGGTGGTGCCGCCGATGCCCGCCGACCCCTGGTGCATCATGATCCGCGCGTTCGGCAGGGCGTAGCGCTTGCCGGGGGTGCCGCCGCAGAGCAGGAACTGGCCCATGCTGGCCGCGAAGCCCATGGCGAGCGTCGACACGTCGTTCGGGATGAGCCGCATCGTGTCGTAGATCGCGAGGCCCGCGTGCACCGAGCCGCCGGGGCTGTTGATGTACAGGCTGATGTCGGTGCGCGGGTCCTCCGCGGACAGGACCAGCAGCTGGGAGCAGACTCGGTTGGCGGAGACCTCGTCGACCTGGGTGCCCAGCAGCACGATGCGCTGGGCGAGGAGTTGGGCGGCCAGTTGGTCGTCGAAGCGGGTGGGAGGGGTGTCGCCCTCCTCGGCCCTGAGGGAAGTCATGGGCTGTCCTCGTGGTCGTAGGGATGCCGTCGGCTCCACTGTCGACCTCGGCCGATGCCCTGAAGCGGTTTCTCTGCCGGTGGCAGATTCGCCACCGGCAGAGCTCGGGGCCGGCGGGCGCTCAGTCCTTCTCGCGCAGCTGCCGGAAGAACGCCCGCACGTCGTCGACCAGCAGGTCCGGCTCCTCCATCGCCGCGAAGTGGCCGCCGCGGTCGAACTCGGTCCAGCGCACGAGGTTCTCGGTGCGTTCCGCCTTGTGCCGCAGCGGGATCTGGATCTCCGCCGGAAAGACGGCGACGGCGGTCGGGGCGGTCGACGGTTCGGTGGGCCGGGCGGCCCTCTCGCCGGTGGCGTGCGCCCGCTCGTAGTAGATCCGGGCGGCCGAACCGGCGGTCCCCGTCAGCCAGTACAGCATCACGTTGGTCAGCAGCCGGTCCCGGTCCACGGCCTCCTCGGGCAGCTCCGCGGAGTCGGTCCACTCCTGGAACTTCTCGACGATCCAGGCGAGTTGGCCGACCGGCGAGTCGGTGAGGGCGTAGGCGAGGGTCTGCGGCCGGGTGGAGTGCAGGACCGCGTACCCGGTGCCCTCCGCCGACCAGGCGCTCCACCGGCGCCAGGACTCCAGCGCGCGCTCCCGCTGCTCCGGTGCCAGGGGGGCGAGTTCCTCCTCGGTCGGTTCGTGCGTCGCTTGCGCGCCCGGCAGCAGATTGAGGTGAACGCCGATGACCCGCTCCGGGTGGGCGCGGCCCAGCTCCCGGGAGATCGCCGAGCCCCAGTCGCCGCCCTGCGCGCCGAACCGCTCATAGCCGAGCCGTGTCATCAGCTCGGCCCACGCGTCGGCGATCCGGCCCGCCTCCCAGCCCGTGTCGGCGGGCGGCCCGGACAGCCCGAAACCCGGAATGCTCGGTACGACGACATGGAAGGCGTCGGCCGGGTCGCCGCCGTGGGCCGCCGGATCGGTCAACGGGCCCACCACGTCCAGGAATTCGACGATCGAGCCCGGCCAGCCGTGCGTGATGACCAATGCGGTGGCGTCCGGCTCGGGGGAGCGGATGTGGGCGAAGTGCACGGTCGTCCCGTCGATGACGGTCGTGAACTGCGGCCACTCGTTCAGCCGTGCCTCGGCCGCGCGCCAGTCGTAGGAGTGCCGCCAGTGGTGCGCGAGCTCGCGCAGATAGCCGGCCGGCACCCCGTACGCCCAGCCGGTGGCCGAGAGGTCGTCGGGCCAGCGGGTGCGGTCGAGCCGGTCGTGGAGGTCGTCGAGGTCACTCTGCGGAATGTCGAGGCGGAAGGCCCGGACGAGGTCCGTGTGCTCTGTGGGCGCAGACGTCATGCCCGGAGGCTAGCTCGCACCGGTGTATCGGCCACCTGGATTAACCGACCGTCCGACCGATGAGTTCCGCGGCGAGGATCGGTCGACACAGATGACGGACGTTCCCACTGCGCAGGAGGTACGCATGACCACCGACGGTTTCACCACGTGTCTCTGGTTCGACGGCCAGGCGGAGGAGGCCGCCCACTACTACGTCTCCGTCTTCAAGAACTCCAGCATCGGCGAGATCGCCCGCTATCCGGAGGGCGCGCCCCAGCCCGCCGGCAGCGTGCTGACCGTCGAGTTCACGGCCAACGGCCACCGGTTCCTCGCGCTGAACGGCGGCCCCGAGTTCAAGTTCACCGAGGCGGTCTCCTTCATGATCTTCTGCGAGAACCAGGAGGAGATCGACTACTACTGGACCAAACTCACCGAGGGCGGTGGCGAGCCCGGCCCCTGCGGCTGGCTGAAGGACAGGTACGGCCTGTCCTGGCAGGTGGTACCGGACCGGCTGCAGGCCATGGTCACCGACCCGGACCCGGCGAAATCGGCCCGTGTGATGAAGGCGTTCATGGCCATGAGCAAGTTCGACATCGCCGCTCTGGACAAGGCCTACGCGGGCGAGTGAGCGTTCCTCGAACGCTCTCGGACCGTCCTCAGGGCGAACCGATCACCCGCGTGATCTCCCGGGCGATCCGCAGGATGCCGGGGGAGCGGGCCGGGCAGGGCCTGGGCGTGGACGTCGTGGGCGCCAGACAGAAGTGCAGATAGTCCTTGTCGAGGTGCAGGGCGGTGCGGTCGCGGTCCGGCTGGGTGCAGTAGTCGGGATGCTCGTGCTCGTAGGAGGTGCACGGCAGGTACTGCACCCAGCTGTACCGGGACCCGGTGGGTGCCACCGTCGCGCCCGCGTCGGCGACGACGTCCCCGGAGGCGGCCGCCCGCTCCTCGTACAGCTCGTTCACGCGCCGGACCCGGTCGGGGGTGATCGGGTCCGGGCCCTGTGCCACCCACACGATCCGCGGCCGCCGCTCACCGCCCGCCGCCGCGATCTGGTCGGTCAGCCGGCGAAGGTCGGCCCGGTACCTGCCGAAGTACTTCTGCGGCGAGGCGGCATGGCTGATCCCGTCCATGCACCACGTGTAGCCCCACGCGTTGCCCCAGAACTGCAGCACCACGAAGTCCGGGTGCAGCGCGCGGACCAGCGCGGCCGCCTTGTCCCGGTCGGGCACCAGCGACTTCTTCCCGGTGCCCTCCAGGTAGTCGCACGGCGTGGTCCCCGAGTACGGCGCGCTCGTGTACGTCGCCCGCAGCTCCCGGCGCAGCTCCTGCCCGAGGACCTGCTGGGCCTCCATGGCGAGCGAGTCGCCGAGATACAGCACACGCGGGGCGACGACGGCCGCGGAGGGCCTCGGGGAGGACTGGGCGCGCTGATGCGTGGTGGCCGCACGGGAGACGTCCGGGGTCGGTGGCACCGTCTCCGGCCCGTCCGAGGGGTCGCTGCAGGCACCGAGCAGCAGCACTGCGGTCAGTACCCCCACGATCCACGATGTCCGCATGCGCGACTCCCGCCCCGGTCGCCGAAAAACGGTTCCCCAGGCAAGCACAGCCGAGCCCGAGGGGGAAGACACGCGGCGCGGTTCGGTCGCCGTCCGGTCCCGCCGACATCCTGCGGGCGACCGTGTGGCAGTCGGCGCATCACGAGTGCCCCCGTGCTCCTCAGGACAGGTCGTTCACCAGTACGGCCGCCCCGTCGAAGTGCCCCGCCTTCAGGTCCCGCAGCGCCCGGTCGGCCTCCGACAGCGGATACGTGTGCGTGGTCGCGTGCACGCCGTGCCGGGCGGCCAGGGTCAGGAACTCCCGGCCGTCCTCACGGGTGTTGGAGGTGACGCTGCGCACCTCCTTCTCGTAGAACAACTCGCTCTCGTGGTGCAGCGCAGGCACGTCGCTGAGGTGGATCCCGGCGATCGCCAGCACCCCGCCCCGGTCAAGGGCCCGCAGTGCCAGGGGGACGAGGTCACCCACCGGCGCGAAGAGGATCGCGCTGTCCAGCGGCTCGGGAGGCATCTCCCAGGAGTCCCGCGCCGAAGCGGCTCCCAGCTTCAGCGCCAGCTTCCGTGCGGCCGCACCACGGGTCAGGACGTGCACGGTGGCGCCCTCGGCCAGGGCCTCCTGTGCGCACAGATGGGCGCTGCCCCCGAAGCCGTAGAGTCCGAGGCGCCCGCCCGGCGGCAGCGAGGCCCGCCGCAGCGCCCGGTGGCCGATGATCCCCGCGCACAGCAGGGGAGCGAGCGACACGTCGTCGAGCCCGCCGGGCAGCCGGTAGGCGAAAGCGGCCGGTACGACCGTGTACTCCGCGTAGCCGCCGTCGGCGTCCCAGCCCGTGTACCGGGAGGCCGGGCACAGGTTCTCGGACCCGCGCACGCAGTACGCGCACGCGCCGTCGGTCCGCCGCAGCCAGGCCACCCCCACCCGTTCACCGACGTCGACGCCGCGCACCGCCGCTCCGAGCCCGGCCACCACGCCGACCACCTCGTGCCCCGGGGTCACCCCCGGCCGGTGCACCGGCAGCTCCCCCTCGGTGACGTGCAGATCGGTGCGGCACACTCCGCAGGCGCGCACGTGCACGAGAAGTTCGTCGTCACCCGGCTCCGGGACCGGCTGCGTGACGAACCGGAGACCGCCGTCCTCGACCGGTCCCGGAGCCGCCACCGACCACGCCCGCATTGTCATGGGAGTTCCCGCCCTCGGAGAGTGTCCTTTCTGTCCAGTCTGAAGCGGAATCGTCCGTTCGACGCGCGGTCGGGCGCACCCGTGACTAGCGTGTGGAGTCGGACCGACCACCGATTCGGGAAAGGCCGCGATCATGGCCGTACAACCTGAGGGAACCCCCTGTTGGGCCGATGCGATGTTCAGCGACGTCGAGGGGGCCAAGAGCTTCTACGGCGACGTCCTCGGCTGGACCTTCGGCGAGGCGGCGTCGGAGTTCGGCAACTACACGCAGGCTTACGCGGACGGGAAGGCCGTCGCCGCCGTCGTGCCGCCGATGCCCGGTCAGGAGGGCCATTCGCAGTGGTGCCTGTACCTCGCGTCGCGGGATGCCTCCGCCACCGCGGGCAAGATCCGTGACAACGGCGGCGAACTGCTCATGGAACCGATGCAGGTCGGCGACTTCGGCACGATGTGCCTGGCCCGCGACCCGAGCGGCGTCGTCTTCGGCGTGTGGCAGGCAGGCACCCACGAGGGCTTCGAGGCGCCGCCCGAGCAGACGGGGGCGTTCTGCTGGGCCGAGGTCTACACCCGCGAACCCGAGAAGTCCGACGCGTTCTTCCCCGCCGTCTTCGGCTACAGCGCCCGGCAGATGCAGGACGACGCCATCGACTTCCGTATGTTCAACCTCGGCGACAACACCGTCCTCGGTCGCATGAAGATGACGGACGACTTCCCGCCCGAGGTACCGGCGTACATCAACGTCTACTTCACCGTCGACAACTGCGACGACGCCGTCGCCCGCGCCACCAAGCTCGGCGGCGTCCTGCGCTTCGGGCCCATGGACTCCCCGTTCGGCCGGTTCGCCGCCCTCAGTGATCCGCAGGGCGCGAGCTTCTCGGTGATCGACGTGACGACGACCCAGGGCGACATGCCCCAGATCTCCGACGTGCCCTAGTCGCTGCGCACCGCCGTGACCACCACGGCGGTGTAGTGCATCGAGAAGCTCCCGCCCATCGCGTCGACGGCGTCGCCGAGACCGCTGAGCAGGGCGTCGAGCTGCTCGGCGGGCAACTGCCCGTGGCCGCCGAAGGTGGGTACCTGGTCCAGCCACTCCTCGCGGGTGTAGACCCGGTCCCACTCGAAGCGCCACTCCTCCGGCTCACCGAACGCGGCCGCCTTCCGGATCCCGGCGGCCGCGGTGGCGCAGACGCCCGCGTAGGCGTCCGGGCCGGTCATCCGGCGCCAGTCCATCGGCATGCCGGGCACGGCCCGGGCGTACGCCTCCGTGAACGCCTCGGCCACGTCGTTCGCGGGCTGGAAGGCGTTCCAGAAGAGGGCCAGCCGTCCGCCCGGCCGCAGCGCCCGGGCCGCCCGGTCCGCACCGGCTACGGGGTCGACCCAGTGCCAGACGGTCCCCGCCACGACCGCGTCGAAGTCGCGGCCCGCCGGGTCCCAGGCCTCGAACTTGGCGACTTCGACGTCGAGCCCCTTGCGACGCGCGAACGCGGCCATCCGGGCGTCGGGTTCCACCCCGAGCACCCGGCAGCCGTGCGCCCGGAACGCCAGCCCGGCGATGCCGGTGCCCGTGCCCACGTCCAGGACATGCCGGCCGGGACTCCCGGCAACGATCCGCTCCACCAGGGCGTCGGGATAACGGGGACGGGTCCGGTCATAGCGCTCGGCGTCCGAGCCGTACGACTCGGCGATGTCGCGCTGGATGTGCGGCTGCTGTTCCTCGGCTGGGGTGGGCATGCGCCCACTCTAAGTGGGCGTATGCCCACTCGACAAGAATCAGGGAGGATGTTCGAGAAAGAGTGAGGTGAGACGTGCCGACAGGGATCGCCATCCGCGATGTGCGGGAGCAGTTGTTCGACGCCGCCGAGCGGATCCTGCTGCGGGACGGGGCGAACGCGCTGACCAGCCGGGCGGTCACCACCGAGGCGGGGGTGGCCAAGGGGGTTCTGCACCGCCACTTCGAGGACTTCGACGCGTTTCTCGCCGAGCTGGTCCTCGACCGCATCGGGCGTGTCGAGGCCCGCTCCCGGGCCCTGCGCGAGTCGGCGGGGACCGGTGACGTCGTCGACAACCTCACCGCGGCCCTGACCGACCTCTTCGGGACGATCGCTCTGCGGATCGTCGGCCTGGTCATCGCGCGCGACGCCCTGCGGGCCCGGTTGCGCGAGATGAGGGGTGGGGGAGTGCCGGTGCTGCGGGAGGCCACGGCCATGGTGGCCGGCTATCTCGCCGCGGAGCGCGGCCTGGGGCGCGTCCCGGCCGGCGCCGACGTGGACGTGCTCGCCCCCGCGCTGATCGGGGCGGCGCATCTCCTCTTTGCCGACACGGAAGGGGCGACACCGGGGGCCGGGGAGGTCCGCAGGGTCGTGGCCGCGGTTGTCACGGTGGAGTGAAGGGGCGTCCGCCCGCTCATGGCATGATCGAGCGCATGGGTGAACGACTGGTGGCCGCGTGCGACGGCGCTTCGAAGGGAAATCCGGGACCTGCGGCCTGGGCCTGGGTCATCGCCGACGAGTCGGAGACGCCGGACCGCTGGGAGGCCGGGCCGCTCGGCAAGGCCACCAACAACGTCGCTGAACTCACCGCGCTGGAGCGGCTGTTGGCGGCGACCGACCCGGGTGTGCCGCTCGAGATCCGGATGGACTCGCAGTACGCCATGAAGGCCGTCACCACCTGGCTGCCCGGATGGAAGCGCAACGGCTGGAAGACCTCCGCGGGCAAGCCGGTCGCCAACCAGGAGCTGGTGGTCCGGATCGACGAACTGCTCGACGGGCGTTCGGTCGAGTTCCGTTACGTCCCCGCCCACCAGGTCGACGGCGACCCGCTGAACGACTTCGCCGACCGCGCGGCCAGCCAGGCGGCGATCGTCCAGGAGCCGGCGAGCAGCGAACTCGGCTCTCCGCAGCCGCCGCCGTCGCCGGACACCCCGAAAGCCGACCGCCCCGCCCGGGCCAAGTCGCCCAAGCGGAGCGGCGGTTCGTCCTCTCGTACGATCAAGGCCAAGTTCCCCGGCCGGTGCCTGTGCGGACGTTCCTATGCCGCGGGCGAGCCCATCACGAAGAACGTCCAGGGCTGGGGGCACCCGGAGTGCCGTACGGAGGCGGCCGGTTAGCGGCCGGTCGGAGCGCGACGGTCAGATGACCGCCCCGCGCCACTCGCCGGTCTCCTGACCACGCTCCTCGATGAACGTCTTGAAGCGCTCCAGGTCACCCTTGGTCTGCCGCTTCACGAATCCGAGCTTGTCGCCGACCTTCTCGGTGATGCTGTCGGGATGGAAGTCCATCTGGAGCATCACCTTGGTGTGGGCGTCGTCGAGGCGGTGGAAGGTCACCGCACCCGCCTGCTTGGCCTCGCCGGCGATCGTGGTCCACGCGACCCGCTCGTCCGGGATCTGCTCGGTGATCTCCGCGTCGAACTCCCTGTGCACCCCGTTGACGTTGGTCACCCAGTGCGTGAGCGTGTCGGTGCGCTGTTCGATGCGCTCGACCCCGCTCATGAACTCGGGGAAGGTCTCGAACTGCGTCCACTGGTTGTAGGCGGTGTGCACCGGCACGCCGACCTCGATGGATTCCTCGACCTGCGACACGGGTGAATCCCTCCTTCGTCTTCTCGGTGTGTACGGCGCGGGTACCGCACGACCTGCGGGGCAAACCGGACGAGAAGACCGTTGTTCGCTGTCGAGGGTGTCGAAGGTGTAGTGGCGGGTGTGGTCCAGCAGGCCATGACCTCCCGGCCGGCCCGGTATCCGGCGGCCCTTGTAGACCTCTTCGAAGGTCTCCGGCGCCCCGTGGTGGTGTTCATCGGCGCACGCCCGCGGGGTGGCGACGGACGCTGCGGCGAGGGCGGCCGTCGCGGGGAGCGCGGTACGACGGGTGAGTTCCGGCATGCGGTGAACCTCCTGAGTCGACGGACTCCACATGCCTATCGGCCGCCCCGCTGGCGGGATCAGTGGCCCGCCTCGCGTGTGGAAGTGACGTGATCCGAATCGGAGGTCGCGCACCTCCCGGACTGCTACTCTGCGTCGCCAATCGACCGCTTTGAGTAATCACTAGGGGTGCGTGTGAAGGTCGCCTGCGTCGGCGGCGGGCCCGCCGGCCTGTATCTCTCGATCCTGCTGAAGCGGCAGGACCCGTCCCACGACATCACTGTCCACGAGCGCAACCCGGAGGGCTCGACCTACGGCTGGGGCGTCACCTACTGGCGCGGACTGCTCGACAAACTCCACGCCCACGACCCCGAGTCGTCCCGCGCGATCGAGGAGGCCTCGGTCACCTGGAACGAGGGCGAGGCCCGGGTACGGGACCTGGTCACCCGGCGCGGCAGCGACCCGGGCTTCGGCATCGGCCGCCACCGCCTGCTGGAGATCCTCGCCGAGCGGGCCCGGTCGCTGGGGGTGCGGCTGGAGTTCGAGCACGAGATCACCGGCGGCAACCTCCCCGAGGCCGACCTCGTCGTGGCCGGTGACGGCGTGCACAGCGCCCTGCGCACCGAACACGCGGGCCACTTCGGCGCCGAGACCAGGGAAGGCCGCAACCGCTACATCTGGCTCGGCACCAGCAGGGTCTTCGACTCCTTCACCTTCGCCTTCGTGGAGACCGACCACGGCTGGATCTGGTGCTACGGCTATCCCTTCAGCCCCGAAGGCAGCACCTGCGTCGTCGAGTGCGCGCCCGAGACCTGGACCGGCCTCGGTCTCGGCAGTGCGAACGAGGCCGACGGACTCGCCCTGCTGGAGAAGCTGTTCGCCGAGGTCCTCGACGGCCACCCGCTGATCGGCCGGTCCGCCGGCCCGGGCAGCGCCCAGTGGCTCAGGTTCCGCACCCTCACCAACCGCACCTGGCACCGCGACAACCTCGTCCTCCTCGGTGACGCCGCTCACACCACCCACTACTCCGTCGGAGCCGGTACCACCCTGGCCCTGGAGGACGCCATCGCCCTGGCCGACGCCCTGCGCCGGCACACCGAGCTTCCGCAGGCCCTCGTCCGCTACGAGCGGCAGCGCACGTCGGAACTGCTCTCCATCCAGAGCGCGGCCCGTTACAGCGCCCAGTGGTACGAGAGCCTGTCGCGCTACATCGGACTCCCCCCTGAGCAGATGTTCGCCCTGCTCGGTCAGCGTCACTCGCCACTGCTGCCCTATGTGCCTCCTCAGCTGTACTACCGGCTCGACAAGGCCGCCGGGCAGCTGGAGGCGCTGCGCAGGATCAAGCGCTGGCTCGGGCCGAAGGTGGCGCGCAGCGTTCACGCACGGGAACTGGCTTCCCGCAAGTAGCTCGGGGGCCCTGGAAAGGGTGTTGGGTGAATGGCGATTCACCGCTAAAGTGAATTGCCATTCACCCCAGTTTTCCCTATTCGATGCCGGAGCGCCGATGCACCAGCAGGGCCCGATATCCCCGCCGCGCGGAGCAAGCCTGCGGACCCGGCTCACCGTGCCGGTGCTGGCGATGTGCGGCACGCTGATGGCCGTCATGCAGACCGTGGTCGTCCCGCTGCTGCCGGACCTGCCCCGGCTGACCCATTCCTCGCCCGGTGCCGTCTCCTGGATGGTCACGGCGACCCTGCTGTCCGGTGCGGTCCTCACCCCGGTACTCGGCCGTGCCGGTGACATGTACGGCAAGCGCCGGGTGCTGACCGGCGCCCTCGGCCTGATGACGCTCGGCTCGGTGATGTGCGCCCTGTCGTCCGACATCACCGTGCTCATCGCGGCTCGCGCCCTTCAGGGTGCCGCCGCCTCCGTGGTGCCGCTGTCGATCAGCATCCTGCGCGACGAACTGCCGCCGGAGCGCCGGGGTTCGGCGGTCGCGATGATGAGCTCCACGGTCGGCATCGGCGCCGCGCTCGGCCTGCCGCTGGCCGCGATGGTCGTCCAGTACGCCGACTGGCACACCATGTTCTGGATGACCAGCGCCCTCGGCGCCCTGGGGGTCACGGCCGTGTCGTGGGCGGTCCGCGAGTCGCCGGTACGGCAGCCGGGCCGCTTCGACGTGCCGGGCGCCCTGGGACTGGCCGTGGGCCTGGTGAGCCTGCTGCTCGGAGTGTCCCAGGGCGGGCAGTGGGGCTGGGGCAGCCCCCGGGTCGTGGGTCTGTTCCTGGTGTCCGTCGTCGTCCTGGCCCTGTGGTGGTGGCGCCAGCTGCGCACCGACCAGCCCCTGGTCGACCTGCGGCTGGTCACCCGACCGCGGGTGGGCCTGTCCCACGTGGCCGCCCTGCTCACCGGCTTCGCGTTCTACGCCAACTCCCTCGTCACGGCCCAGCTGGTGCAGGCGCCGAAGGCCACCGGCTACGGACTCGGGCTGTCGATCGTGGCCACCGGCCTGTGCCTGCTGCCGGGCGGAGTCACCATGCTCCTGTTCTCACCGCTCTCGGCCCGGATCTCCACCTCCCGTGGTCCGCGCGTCACGCTCGCCCTCGGTGCCGCCGTCATCGCGTGCGGCTACGCGGTGCGCATCGCGGACAGCCGCGACCTGTGGATGGTCATCGTGGGCGCGACCGTGGTGTCCACCGGCACCACCCTCGCCTACTCGGCCCTGCCCACGCTGATCCTGCGCGCCGTACCGGCCGAGCAGACGGCCTCCGCCAACGGCGTCAACGTCCTGATGCGCACCATCGGCCAGGCCACCTCCAGCGCGGCGGTCGCGGCGGTACTGGTCCACCACACCAGCCTGGTCGGCGGCGCCCCCGTGCCCACCCTGCACGGCTACCTTCTGGCCTTCGCCCTGGCGGGCGCGGTCGCCCTCGCGGCGTGCGCGGCGGCGCTGACCATCCCCGGCGACGCCCCCGGGGGGACCCGCCGGGCCCGGGGCCGCACCCGGGGCGCGCGGGACGAGGCGATGGAGGGAGCATGAGTGCCGTGAGCACACCGCCCCCCACCACCACGACCGCCCGCCGGGACGCCGAGGCGACCAAGGCCGCCATCCTCAGGGCGGCCCGCTATCTCCTGGCCCGCACCCCCCACGCCGACATCACCCTCAAGGCGGTCGCCGAACGCGCCGGGGTCAGCCCGCCGTTGATCGTGAAGTACTTCGGCAACAAGGACGCCCTCTTCGCCCGCGTCATGTCCTTCGAGTCCGACGCCACGGACCTGTTCGACGCCCCCCTGGACGAACTGGGCCGTCACATGGTCCGCCATGTCCTCACCGGCCAGATCGAACGAGGCGCCGACCCCCTGCTCCGGATCGCCTTCGCCCCCGTCCAGGGCGCACACGGTGACATCCTGCGCGTCAACTTCCGCTCCCAGGTGGTCGAACGCCTCGCGGAGCGCCTCCAGGGCCCCGACGCCGGTCTGCGCGCCGAACTGGCGGTGGGCACCCTCCTGGGCCTGGGCGTGATGTACGGCATCGCCCGGGGCACCGAGCTGAGGGCGAGCGCCGTGGAGGACGTGGTGGACCGGTACGCCCCCACGGTGCAGGCCCACTTGACGCCCTAACGGAACAGCCGGTCCAGAAAGGCGTTGCCGAACACACCGTGCGGATCGAGCCGGTCCAGCACCCCTGCGGCCTGGCCCCACACCGCCTCACCGAACGAACCGGGAATGGCCGTCCCCAGCACCTCCGCGTCCTCCCACACGGCGTCGTCCGTGTAGGCCCACCCCTTGGACCACTCGACGCGAGTCCCGTCGTAGCCACCGAGGAGGAACTGCTCGATCTCCCGCAGGAAGGCCTCCGCGGACGGCGTCCCCGGCAGCGTGAGGATGTCCAGCCACACCGCCGTGTCCCACTCGGGATGCTCCTGGTCCGCCCGCAACGCCGACAGCAGCGGAGCCCGTGCCCCCTCCAGCTCGGCCTCGGCCGGATCATCGAGGCCGGTCACCCTGATCTCCACCGTTCCGTTGACCGGGAACCGTCCCTGCGCCGTGTACGCGGCGAGCCGCTCCCGGTAGAAGTCCGTGAACTGCGAGACGACCCGCTGCACTTGGTCCCGGCTCGTGAGGACCGCGTACCCGTTCGCGGTCACCCTGAGCGTCGTCGGCTTGATGTAGAGCAGCGTGTTCTTGGACGGCCCCCAGATGTCCGCCGACAGCGTCGCTGTGAGCCCCACCGTCGCCACGTCGAGCTGCGCGTTCCCGAGCACCGGCGCCAGATACCAGGCCGCGTCCGACACCATCCGCCCGGCCAGATCCGCCACCAGGGTCGGAACGTTGTCGGAGAAGGGGTAGTTGTACGGCGAGGTCACGCGCCGCGAGGTCAGCGGCCTGGTCGGCACCACGCTCCACACCTTCAGCCACGGGAACTCCGTGTAGGCGAACCAGATCGCCTCGACCCGCCCGGCCTCCTCCAGGAAGCTCGCGAAGGTCCGCCCGTCCCCGCCGGGCGCCGCGAAGAGCTCGGCCGCCGGAATGTCGACCCGGCTGACACACCGCAGATTGCTGTCGGCGCCGACCCGCAGCACGACCTCGGTGACGAAGGTCCGCCCGAGATGGGTGAGCAGGGCGGCACTGTCGGCCTTGGCGCGGCTGAACTCACGCAGCACGTACGCCCCGCTGTCCTCGTCCCACGCCACCGCCGTCAACGACAGGATGCGATTGCTGAGTGAGCCGTACGTCTGTCCCGGCAGCCGCTGCTCGCCGTCGGCCGGAACGGCGGTGCCGTGCGCGTCGACCGCCAGCGCGCCGCCCAGGGTGAGGTCGCCGGGGGCGGGCGCGGCGGTGACCCCGAGCCCGTGCTCCTCCAGGTAGGTGAGCAGCGCCTCCAGCGTGACGCCGGTGCCGGCCCGCACGGCGGAGGCGGAGTCCAGGGACAGGCCGGTGAGATGGGAAGCGGTGTCGACGAGGAGGACGGGCGCGTCCGACGCCGTGCCCTCCGTGACCGTGAGGGGTGACCAGCCGTGCGAGGAGCCCCGGGCGCGCACCCGCCAGCCGTGCCGCCAGGCCCAGTTGACGACCTCGGCCACCTGGTCGGGGCCGGTCGGGGCACAGGCCCACAGCCCGTCGGCGGTGATCTCGCCGACCCAGTTCCGGTACGCCGAACGGTGCAAGGCCACGCCCGCCGGGAAATCGGGCAGCTCCCCGGCCGCGGCCGCCGGGTCCGCCGGCAGCAGAATCGGTACGGCGGCCAGGGTCGCGGCGCTGAGAAGGAAGCCGCGACGCGACCAGGACGAGTCGTCCTGCGGATGGTTGCTCACTGAACGATCAGTCACGGGATCACGCTAGGCGCTCATTGACACGTGCATGCCTTACGTCGAAGCGTGTCACCCGTGTGAGTGAACAATTCACCGAGGTCGGCCCGGAGCGGCCCGTTCCACGCAGGTCGGTCACGGATGACAGACTGACGCCATGGACGAGCGCACATTCGGCAGGTCGCAGCAGCACGCATCCGTGGTCGGACTCGGCACCTGGCAGCTGGGGGCCGACTGGGGAGACGTCGACGACAAGGAAGCCCTCTCGGTGCTGGAGGCGGCGGCCGAGTCGGGGATCACCTTCTTCGACACGGCGGACGTGTACGGCGACGGACGCAGCGAGCAGACCATCGCCACCTTCCTGAGTGGCCGGCCCGACCTGCATGTGCTGGTCGCGACGAAGATGGGCCGCCGGCTCGACCAGATCCCGGAGAACTACGTCCTCGACAACTTCCGTGCCTGGAACGACCGTTCACGCCGCAATCTCGGCGTCGACCGCATCGACCTGGTCCAGCTGCACTGCCCGCCGACGCCCGTCTACTCCTCCGACGAGGTGTTCGACGCCCTCGACACCCTGGTCGAGGAGGAGCGCATCGCCCAGTACGGCGTCAGCGTCGAGACCTGCGAGGAGGCGCTGACGGCGATCGCCCGGCCGGGTGTGGCGAGTGTGCAGATCATCCTCAACGCCTTCCGCATGAAGCCGCTGCGCGAGGTGCTCCCCGCCGCGCGGGAGGCGGGCGTCGGGATCATCGCCCGGGTCCCGCTGGCCTCGGGTCTGCTGTCCGGCAAGTACACCAAGGACACGGTCTTCCCGGAGAACGACCACCGCGCCTACAACCGGCACGGCGAGGCCTTCGACGTCGGCGAGACCTTCTCCGGCGTGGACTACACGACCGGTGTCGAGGCCGCCGCCGAGTTCTCCGCGCTCGCTCCCGAGGGCTACACCCCGGCCCAGCTCGCCCTGCGGTGGATCATCGAGCAGCCGGGCGTCACCACCGTCATCCCCGGCGCCCGCTCGCCCGAGCAGGCCCGCGCCAACGCGGCCGCCGCCAAGCTGCCGCCGCTGTCCGGCGAGACCCTCGCGGCCATCCGGGACCTCTACGACCGCCGGATCAAGGACCAGGTCGAGAACCGCTGGTGACCCCCGCCCGGCTCCGGGAGGAGGCCTCCCGCCGCTCCCGGAGCCGCGCTGTTTGAACGATCAGCCACCGGATACCCGTACCGCATGGTCGAGACGGTGAGACGGACGGGCCGCAACGAGACCGAAGACGAGCGTGCGGACCGCATGTGGGGCGAACTCATCCAGGAGATACGCGTCGCGCAGACAGGTGTCCAGATCCTGTTCGGCTTCCTGCTCACCGTGGTGTTCACACCCAAGTACGACGACCTCGCCCACACCGACCAGGTCATCTACATCGTGACCGTCGTGCTCGGCTCCTGCGCCACCGGAGCCCTCATCGGGCCGGTCTCCCTGCACCGCCTCGTCTCCGGGAGGCGCATCAAACCCCAGGCCGTACGGATCGCTTCCCGGCTGACCTTCGTGGGGCTGGTTCTCCTGCTCACGACGATGACGGCCGCCCTGCTGCTGATCCTGCGGGTCGCGACCCACGACTCCTGGGTGCCCTGGCTCGTCACGGCCGTGGTGGCCTGGTATCTGCTGTGCTGGTTCGCGGTGCCCCTGTGGACCCGGCGCCGCTATACGACGAGGTGACGCGCAGCTCGTCCAACTGCCGGTCGTGCGGGCGGCTCAGCGACAGCACGGACACCGTGGCGCCGATCAGCGCGCAGAACATGTCCCACTGGGTGTCCCACACATCGCCCTGCGTGGCCAGGAAGGCGTCCGCCGCCTGACCCCCGGTCACCGCGGCCGCCCACTCCAGCATCTCGAAGACGGCACTGAAGGCCAGACACGCGCACACCGTCAGCGGCGCCAGCCAGCGGCTTCCCCGCAGTGGTGAGGTGCGGCAGAGCAGCTCCCGCACCAGGACCGCCGGCACGAAGCCCTGCATGAGATGGCCGAAACGGTCGTACGGATTGCGGTCGAGCCCGAAGGTGTCCCGCACCCAGTCGCCGAGCGGGACCTCGGCGTAGGTGTAGTGGCCGCCCACGATCAGCACGAGCGCGTGGGCCCCCAGCAGACAGCACAGCAGGTCGGTCAGCGGGAAGCGGCGCCACGTCAGCACGATCAGCGGCAGCCCCACCAGCACCCAGACGGTCTCCAGGAACCAGGTGGTGCGGTCGCGCGGGCCCCAGGCCGACAGGGCGAGCGCGGCGACCACGGCCCAGGCGAGCAGGACCGGCAGGGGCCGGCGCACAGCGGTCATGAGGTGCTCCTTGTCGTCGGAGCCCTCATCGTCGGGGCAGGGGGCCGACGGCGGCATGAGTACGGCTACTCAGCCCGTGTGCGCATCAGCCCCGTCTCCGCCTCCGGCTCAGCCCGGCTCAGCCTCCCGCGATGACCGAGGCCAGGAAGTCGTCCACGCGGACCTCTTCCTGGCCCGGCGGCACGATCTCGCGGGTCTCGCGCAGGAAGGACGCCAGCGCAGGGGCCCAGGCGAAGACCACGGCGTGCTGGCGACCCCCGTCGGAGCGGGCGTCGCCGTAGAACTCCATGCGGAGCTCCTCCCAGACGCCGGTCGAGACGGGGCTGAACCGTACGTCCCCGACCCCGACCGGACCCCGCAGTCCGTCAGCGAGCATCTCCCGGTCCAGCCGCCACCGCGCCAGCACCCGGCCGTCATGGCTGAACACCGCGGTGACGGCGAACGGGTCCGCCGCGTCGTAGCCCAGGTGGGCGAGCACGGGGCAACGGCCCGTGCCGCCCGCCTGTAGTTGCACGACCAGAGTCTTGTGCGCGGTTCTGCGGACGAAGGAGTTCACCTGAAGGCCTCCGGGAAGAGCGACGTGTCGCCCTCTAGTACCCCTCACACGCCCAAGATGCTCAGCCGTCCGGGTGATTCCCCTTCGCGGTGCGCAAGGCGGTGATGCACGAGGCGATGGCCTGCTGGAGTTCCTCCAGTTGCTGGACCATGTCGTCCTCGTAGAAGTCCTCGGCGTCGTCGAAGGTCAGCTCCTCGAACACCTTGGTGGCCTTCTGGAGGCTGTTGTAGAACTTCGTACGCCGTTCCTGGACCCGGAGTTCGGGGTCGGCCTCCACGGCCTCGGCGACGAGGGACTTCATGGTGTCGAAGGCCTCGGCCGCCCACTCGCCGGTGTCCTCGTCCTCCTCCAGCTCCTCGAGGAGGGACAGGTGCCGCTCGGCCTCCTGGCGCAGGTCGACGGGTGCGTCGATGGTCTGCCCGGCCGGGGTCCTGACCTGACCGGACTCGGCGATCTGGCGGACGTATCCGATCCGGTCGGCCGCTCGGCTCTCGGTGGCCACGGCCTTCTTCAGGTCGTCCGTGCGCACCACGTCCCGGGCCAGGGAGGCCTGGAGCTCCGGGTCCTCCTTGATCCGGTCGAGCAGTGCACTGCGCGCGGCCCGGGCGGTGGAGGGGTCGGCGAGGATGGCGGCGCGCAGCGCGGTCGGGTTCTCGGCGACCTCCAGGGCCTTGGTGGGCCGGATGCCCTCGGCCGCGGCGGCCTCGGTGATGGCGGTGCCGCGCTCGGAGCCGGCGCTGCTGCGGGAGACGTAGTAGTCGAGCCACACGTCCGCGTCCGGCAGTTCCACCTCCTGGCCCGGCGCCAGCGCCTCGAAGTGCGGGACCATGCCGTCGTCGGCGGCCCGGTCCCAGGCCTTGTAGTAGCGCATGACGCGCTCGGGCGAGCAGCCGGCGAGCTCGGCGAACTCCTTCGCGGACACCTTCGGCGTCTCGTCCGCGCTCTGGCCGCCGGGCCGCACGCTGCGCGCCACCATCAGGCCGAAGGCCCATCCGCCGGTCCGCGCGTAGACACCGAACTCTCGGGCGTCCCGCGCGACGAGGTCGGACAAGGGCGCGCCGGACGTCTCGACCGAGGCCTCGGAGGACGTGTCGGACGGGTCGATCGCTAGGGTCACGGGTGCTTCTCCTGGGCAGGCTCGTTCGGACCGCACGATGTGCGGGTCGGAAGCCTATTGCACCCTCGGGTACCGCCGGGGAGGCCGGCCCGCTCAGGCGAACGCGTCGCGCAGCGCGGGCAGCAGCGTCTTCGCCGACCAGTCCAGGAACTCCGGTTGCGAGTCCCCGCCGATCTGCACCAGGGCGATCTCGGTGAAACCCGCCTCCGCGTACGGCCGTACCGCCTCGACGAAGTCGTCCGGATCGTCGCCGCAGGGGATCGACTCCACGACGTCGTCGGGCGTGACGAACTGGGTGGCCGCCTCGAAGGCATCCGGGTGCGGGAGCTCGGAGTTGACCTTCCAGCCGCTGCCGAACCATCGGAACTGGGAGTGCGCCCGCTTGATCGCCGTGTCCCGGTCGGGGTCGTAGCAGACGGGCAGTTGTCCCACGCGCGGCTTGCCCTCGCCGCCGTGCCGGTCGAACGCGTCGAGCAGGCCCGCCTTGGGCTCCGTGGCGATGACCAGGTCGGCGAGGCGGCCGGCCAGTTCGCAGGACTGTTCGCCGGAGACGGCGAGGCCGATCTGCGGCGGCTCGTCCGGCAGGTCCCACAGCCGGGCCGACTCCACGTCGAAGTGGTTCCCGCGGTGGTTCACATGGCCGCCCCGGAACAGCGCGCGGATGATCTCCACCGCCTCTTCGAGCATCTCGTGCCGTACGTCGGCCGAGGGCCAGCCGCCGCCCACCACATGCTCGTTGAGGTTCTCGCCGGAGCCGAGCCCCAGCCGGAACCGGCCCTGTGAGAGCAGCTGCATCGTCGCCGCCTTCTGCGCCACCACCGCCGGGTGGTAGCGGAACGAAGGACAGGTCACGTACGTCATCAGCGGAATGCGGGAGGTCGCCTGCGCGGCCGCCCCGAGCACGCTCCACGCGTACGGCGAGTGTCCCTGCGACCGCAGCCACGGGAAGTAGTGGTCCGAGGTCACCGAGAAGTCGTAACCCGCCTCCTCCGCCCGCACCACATGGCCGACGAGCTCTCGCGGGCCGGCCTGCTCGGTCATCATCGTGTATCCGATTTGCACCATGAGGGCCGAGTCCCCGGTGACCGGAAGGGAAAACGGGCTTCCGGGGCCCTCTCGATCAAGTCCGGAGAACGAGAGAGGATGCCCCCATGAGCTCCCTGCCCACGAGCACCCCCGCAGCCCAGGGCGTCGACGCCGCCGGCATACAGGCCTTCCTCGACGCCCTCGAATCCGACCCGGCCATCGAGCCGCACAGTCTGATGCTGCTGCGCCACGGCCGGGTCGTGGCCTCGGGCTGGTGGGCGCCGTACGCCCCGGACCGGCCGCAGCTCCTCTACTCGCTGAGCAAGAGCTTCACCGCGACGGCCGCCGGGTTCGCCCTCGCCGAGGGACTGATCCGGCTCGACGACCCGGTGATCTCGTACTTCCCGGAATTCGAGGCCGATGTCATCGACCCGCGCAGCCGCGCGATGCTCGTACGGCATGTGGCGTCGATGGCCAGCGGTCATCTCGAGGAGACACTGGACCGGGCGCGCGCACAGGACCGCGACGAGCTCGTCCGGGGCTTCCTGCTGGTGCCGCCCGACCGGGACCCGGGCACCGTCTTCGCCTACAACCAGCCCGCCACCTACACCCTCGCCGCGATCGTGCAGCGCGTCACGGGCCAGAAGCTCACCGAGTACCTGCGGCCCCGGCTGTTCGCACCGCTCGGGATCGGCGAGGTGGCCTGGATCCCCGACCGCACGGGCCGTGAGCTCGGTTTCAGCGGGCTGCACGCCACCACCGACGCCGTCGCCCGGCTCGGCCTGCTGTACCTGGGGGGCGGGGTGTGGGAGGGCGAGCGGCTGCTGCCCGAGTCATGGGTGGCCGAGGCGACGCGGGTCCAGATCTCGCACGGGGCTCCGCCGGAGGGCGGCTGGTCGGACTGGCAGCAGGGCTACGGCTTCCAGTTCTGGATGGCGCGGCACGGTTACCGCGGGGACGGGGCGTACGGGCAGTTCTGCGTGGTGCTGCCCGAACAGGACGTGGTGCTCGCGATCACCTCGGAGACCGTGGACATGCAGAAGGTGCTGGACCTGGTCTGGGAGCATCTGCTTCCCGCGTTCGGGGCCGGCCCGCTGCCCGGCCGCGCGGCGGCGGACACGGCGCTGGCCGACCGTCTGACACGGCTCGCGGTGCCGCCCGCCGGGGGCAAGGCGACCCCTGCGGACCGGGCGGAGGACTGGAACACCGCCTTCACTCCCCACGGCGGTGCCTGCGCCGACCAGCCGTCCCTGAGCGCGGTCGAGGTGGACCCGGGGGGCCGCGTGACGCTGGTCGACGACGGCGACCGGCTGGAACTGGGGCTCGGAGAGGCCGGCTGGACGGTGGCCGACGAGCCGGTGCCCGTCGCGGTGAGCGGCGGCTGGACCGACGCGGAGACCCTCGCCGTCGACGTGGCTTTCCTGGAGACACCGCACCACCTGCTGGTGACGTGCTCGCTCGGGGACCGGACGTTCACCGCGCGCTGGCGCACTCAGCCCCTGCACGCCGGACCGCTGCGGCGGATGCGGGCGCCGCGCTCAGTCTGAGGGCACGCGGAGGCTGCTCAGGAAGGTGTCCAGCGCCAGCTGGTTCGTGTCGGCGTTCCAGTCGGCCGCCGGGGTCGTCCAGCGCAGTGAGTACCCGCGGCCCCCGCCGATGAGGAAGCCGCGGCCGAAGGTGCGCACCCGGGCGCCGTCGACGTCCTCGACCCACTGCATGTCGGCGGCCTCGCGGCCCTGGTAGGTCGTCGCGCGGATGTCACCGATGCGCTGGTAGCCGGGGTTGTCCTCGAGGCCCGGTTCCACGTCGTCGCGCCACACCGCCACGGCGTCCGTGCCGACGGCCTTGCTGTAGGTGACGGCGAGCGTGCGCGGGTCACCGGAGGCGCCGAAGGTCACGCGGTACGCCAGGTCGCCCTGGCGTTCGGTCTCCAGCGGCTTCCATCCCTTGGGCAGGGCGATGGAGAAGCCTTCGGGGGAGCGGTACTCGCTGTATCCGGGCGGCAGCCCCGTGCCCGCGGTGGGAGAGGCCGTTCGGCTCGGCGTGGTTGTGGGTGTGGGCGTGGGTGTGGGCGTCGCGGGCGGGTCCACGCTCTCGTCGGTGCGGCTGCCGGATGCGGTGACCGACGAGGAGGGGACCGGAGGTGGCGGGGCGGGCACGGAGGCGGAGGCCGACGCGGACGGGGCGGGCGCCTCACCTGTCGTCGCACTGTCGCCGCCGGGCAGCGCCTTGGTGACCGTGAGGACGGCGGCGGCCACCGTGACGACGGCCAGGGCGGTCCCCGCGATCAGGAACCGGCTGCTGCGGCCCGGGGCCACGCCGTGCAGGACGCGCAGGCGGGACCTGGGTTCCTCCGGTGGGGTCGCGTCGGGGTCCTCGTCGAGAACCCGGAGGAGGGCGCCCCGCACGGCGGTGCGGCTCAGCCGCTCATGGGAGTTCTTGCGCAGCAGCCCCTGCACGGTCTGGGTGAGGGGCCCGGCGCGCACCGGCGCCCGCAGCGGCAGCCGGTCGACTCCCTTCAGGGTGGCCGCGGGACGGTCGCGGTCACGGAAGGGCGGACGTCCCTCGACCAGCGTGTAGAGGATCGCGCCGAGCGCCCACAGGTCGGCGGCCGGCCCGATGCGCTCGTCACGGGCCTGTTCGGGGGAGGCGTACGACGGTGCCGAGAGCCGGGGGGCGAGGGTCGCGCCGGCCAGGCCCCAGCCGGTGACGACGACGGAGCCCTGGTGGTGCACGAACACCTGGCCCGGGCTGAGTTCACCGTGCGTGATGCCCTCGCTGTGCGCCGCGTCCAGCACCTCCAGCAGCTCCAGGCCGATGCGCGCCGCCCGCACGTGGTCGAACGTGCCTTGGCGGCCCAGGAGTTCGCCCAGTGGGATGCCGTCGACCGGCTCGGTGACGGTCCACAGGGCGCCCCCTTGTGCCACGGCGTCCACGACCGCGGCGATCCGGCCGGGGGAGAGCACCCGCATGGTCTTGGACATCCGGACGACTCCTGCGGCGGTGCGCAGCGAGGTCTCCTCGTCGGTACCGGCCGGCAGTCCGATCTCGGTGAGCAGACAGGGGCGTTCGGTCGAGACGTCCTCGCCGTACCACCAGGTCCGGTTGGTCTCGCGGTGCAGGACATCCAGGGGCCGGTACCGTCCGGCGACCAACTCGTGTGTGGAGACGTGCGCCTTGACCATGGTCATCCCTCGCTGAACCCCTGGCTCTCACCTTTCACAGAGGTACGGCGGGTGCGGCGGGATATGTTCAATCACATCGTCAACCGATGGAATTCGCTTTCTGGTTGCTCGCTTTCTGACTTTCGGGTCAGTAGAACGAACACGGTCGAGTACTTCTCTCACCGCAGCCCGAATCGCCCGGCCCAGGCCATGACGTCGGCGGTGGTCGCGTTGCCGCCGCACACGACGAGGCCCAACCGGCAGTCGTCGCCGACGCGCTCCAGCACCCTCCGGGCGGCGGGCAGAAGACATCCGGCCGCCGGTTCGCCCCACACCTTGGCGTGCTCGGCGAGGTCGAGACAGCCCTGCACGGCCTCCCGGTCCGGGACCACGAGGACCTCGGTGACCAGAGCCGCCACATGGTCGTACGTCAGCTGCGAGACGGACGGGGCGCTCAGCGTGGTCACGACGGAGGACAGGGCGACCGGCACCGGGCCGCCCGCGGCGAGCGCCCGGGACATGGACTCGGCGCCCTCGGTCTCCACGCCCCAGACCCTGACACCCGGACGACGCGCCCGCAGCGCCGCCGCGACCCCGGCGATCAGGCCGCCGCCCCCGACGCTGACGAGGACGTCGGTGAGGTCGCCCGCGTCGTCGGAGAGTTCCAGTCCGACGGTCCCCTGCCCCGCGATCACCAGGGGGTCGTCGAAGGGGTGGACCAGCGTCAGCCCCTCGTCCCGCAGCCGGTTCACGAGCGAGAAGGCACCGTCCATGTCGTCCGTCAGCCGCAGCGACGCCCCGGCCGCCGCCACGATCTCCACCGACCGGGCGGGCGCCGAACGCGGCATGACCACCGTCGCCTTGACGTCGAGCGCCGCCGCCATGTGAGCGAGGGCGATCCCGTGGTTGCCGCCGCTGACCGCCACGACCCCGGCCGCCCGCTCCGCCTGACCCAGCGACAGCAGCTTGGCCGTCGCCCCGCGCGCCTTGAACGAACCGGTGCGCTGGAGCAGTTCGAGTTTGACGGTGACGGGAGCACCGAGCAGCGCGGACAGGCCGGGGCTGGGCAGGGTCGGCGTGCGTACGACGTGTCCGGCGATCAGCCCGGCCTGCTGCTCGATGTCCGTGATCCTGATCAAGACGGTTCCTTCCGGTGGGGAGAGCTCTTCTCGAACCCTGTCCCGACGGCCGGCGCCGGTCAACTCGGCATCAGAGATCACGCCGCAGCAGGTAGTCCAGCAAAGGCCGCAGGTCATAGGCCGTCTCCGCCAAGGCCATGCGACGGCGGGCCTCGGCGAGGGCGGCCGACCGACCGCCGCACTCCTCGACCAGGCCCGCCATCTCCTGCGGGGGCCCGTCCGACTCCAGGAGCCGCGCCAGCCGCGTCGCCGCAGATGTCGGTGAGTCGAGCGCGGCCAGCACCGGGAAGGTCTTCTTCCGCTCCCGCAGATCGCCGTGCACGGGCTTGCCCGTGACCAGAGGATCGCCCCAGATTCCCAGGACGTCGTCGACGATTTGGAACGCGACCCCCAGATGCCGCCCGGCCCGGTCCAGGGCGGCCACCGTGGCCGGGGGCGCCCCGCCGAGCAGAGCGCCCAGCGCCGCCGCGCAGCCCAGCAGTGCCCCGGTCTTGTGCTCGGCCATGGTCCGGTACTCCTGCGGCCGCACCCGCTCCGGTCCGGTCCAGGGGCGGGTGGCGAACAGGAGGTCGTCCGCCTGGCCCCGCACCAGGTCGGACAGTGCGGCGGACAGGAGCCGTACCGCGTCGGAGCCGGCATCGGCCAGGGTCTCGACGGCCAGCGCGAACAGGGCGTCACCCGCGAGAACGGCCGGGCCGGTGCCGTACGCCTTCCACACCGTGGGGCGGCCGCGCCGGGCCGGGTCGCCGTCCATGATGTCGTCGTGGAGCAGCGAGAAGACGTGCACCAGTTCCACCGCGACCGCGGCGGGCACCCCGGCCCGCCCGGGCGCGCCGGCCGCCTCGGCACCCAGCACGGCGAGTGCCTGGCGCACCCCCTTGCCGCCGGACGCGACGACCGGGGCGCCGCCGACCTTGCACCAGCCGAAGGAATAGGCGGCCATCTCGCTCACCCAGGGGTGCAGTCGGCCGACGGCCTCCTGGAGCGCCGGCTGGACCAACAGGCGGCAGCGGGTGAGGACTTCGGGAGCGGCGAGCGCGGTCACCGTACCGCCTCCGTCCGCACACCGAACTCCTCCTGGGCCCGCGCCACCATCTCCTGCGCGTGCCGCAGCCCGGTCCGTTCCAACACGCGAGCCAGATCGTCCAGTTCGGCCGCGGTCTCGGCGCGGTCACGGCCCAGGCGGGCCAGGCACTTGGCCAGCCCCAGCCGGGCCAGGGCCTCCCCGCGAGGTTCGCTCATGGCGCGGAACGCGGCGAGCGCCTGCGCGTACAGGTCGCGGGCCTCGGGGTAACGCCCCGCACGGTAGAGAACGTTGCCGCGCATCTTGTGGTTGTAGGCCAGTGCGCTGGACAGGTTCATCTCGCGGCAGGTCGTCTCCGCCTCGGACAGCAGGGCGAGGGCGCGCCCCGTGTCGCCGTCGCGCACGGAGACGAGGTCGGCGAGCCCGCGCAGCGCCCAGGCGTGACCGCGCCGGTCGTCGGCGCCCGCGGCGATCCGGGCCGCTTCCTCGAACATGGCGAACGCGGTGTCGTAGGACCCGGTGTTGCGGTGCATCTGCGCGATGCCGGACAGCGCCCACACCGTGTGCCGTGCCTCGCCACGCCGTCTGGCATCCGCCAGCAACTGTTCGTGGAGCCGGCCGACCGCCTCGTAGTCGCCCTGGATACGGCCGGTCTCGGCCAGCCCCGCCAGCGAGTAACCACGCACTACGACATCCCCGCCACGCTCACCGAGCTCGGCCGCCAGCCCCAACAGCCGCCGGGCCAGGGAGAATCCGCCGCGCTGGCGGGCCAGCGTGCCGCCGCTCCACAGTGCCCAGGCCATGCCCGCGGTGTCCCCGGCCCGGCGGGCGGCCCGGTAACTCGCCTTCCAGGCGCGGTCGGCGTCGGCGACCCGGCCGAGCCTGCGCAGCGCCTCGGCGACGGCGAGTCCGGAGCGGGCCGCTTCCGCGTGCCGTCCGGCTCGCTCGGCCGCTCTCAACTGCTCGGTGCCGGCGGCCAGGACCTCGTCCAGCGAGGAGTTCACCGAGAGGGTGGTGAGCGCGCCCTGGTACTCCGGGGCGAATGCCTTGCCGTACATGCATGCCTTTCCGTCCGTATACACCTCATCTATACATGCTGTGTATACATGGTGTGTATAGTGCCTCGAAAATGAGCCCCGGCCCGGGGCCGGGGCATCATCCGTTGCCGGTCAAGACGTGGGCGGAGCCGGACGGGTTGCCTGTGAGGCGCAGATCACTGCCTGGGTCCTCAGTGCTGCTGTGCCTTCTGCGGGGTCACCTCGCTCGGCCGTACGACGACGTATCCCGAGCCCTGCAGCACCAGCTGCACCGCCTCCCCGGAACCGCCGCGCAGCATTGACCCGATGGACTGCGAACGGTGCAGCGAGGTCGCGAGGCCCGCCGTCCACCCGACGACCGCGTCCGTGTCGACGTACACCGGGAACTCCGGCGAGACCGGGATCACCAGCGGGTTGCCCTCGCAGACGAGCCCGAGCCTGCCGTGCCCCGTGAAGACACTGTTGAACAGACCGCCGCCGGCTATGCCCGCGCCCTTCACGGTCGCGATCCGGTACGCCAACGAGGCGTCGAAACACAGGACGTTGCGGCCGTTGACCGTGAACTCGTCACCCGGTTCCACGTCCACGATGAAACAGTTCTGCGCCTCGTGTGCGAACCAGGCCTCGCCCTGCCCGCGCACCGCCATCAACGGCAGTCCCTCGCCGGTGACGGCCCGCTTGAGCATGCCCCCGACGCCCTGGCCCTTGCGCTCGAACTGGAGACTGCCGCGGTAGGCGACCATCGCCCCCTGGCGGGCGAGCATCTCGCCGTGCACCGCGTACCTGATGCACTTGGAGTTCTCGACCGTCATACCCGGCGCCGTGGCCGGCTGCACCATGTGCTCACTGGAAAAGAGGTCACCCTTCATGGGGGCATCCTGGCCCGGAGGGATCCCCTCCGCCAAGATCGCGGCCCAACTCTCGTCCGCGGGCCTCACTCAGGCGCCGAACAACTGGGTCCAGTAGGTGCCCGCCGGACCGCCGCCCGCGAAGCCGATCCCGATGTGGGTGAAGCCGGGCTTGAGGATGTTGGCGCGGTGACCTGGGCTGTTCATCCAGCCTTCGACGACCTCGGCGGCCGAGCGCTGGCCGCATGCGATGTTCTCCCCGATGGAGCGACGGGTCGAACCCGCCGCGGCGGCCCGGTCCCAGGGCTGGGTGCCCTCGGGGGAGGTGTGGGAGTAGAAGGCACGGACCGCCATGTCGGTGCTGTACGCCTGCGCGGCACTGGCCAGAAGGGGATCGACACCGAGCGGCGGCAGGCCGGCCCGGGCGCGCTCGCGGTTGGTGAGGCCGACGACCTCGTCGGCGGTCCGCGTCAGGTCGGCGGGCGTGAGCGGCCTGGTCCACAGCGCCGTCCAGTACACGTCGCCGGAGCGGCCGTTGGTGGCGTGTGCCAGTCCGACGTGACTGAAGGCCGGGTCGCGCAGGGTCCGCCGGGGCTGCTCGGTGCGCAGGCAGTACTCGACGAACTCGGACGGGTCGCGGGGGCCGGATACGAGCTGCTCGCCGACGGTGAGGTACGCGTGTCCGGTGGCGGTGATCCGCTGGAAGACGGAGACGCCGTCCGGGCCCTCCACGCCGAGGCGGTCCGCGGAGGCCATCGCGGAGGCGTGGGCGCGGGCGGCGTCGGTGAGACGGGGGTCGAGCGTGACCGGGGGTGAACCGGCCGTGGAGCGTGCCGAGTTGACCAGGGTGAGGAAGGCGGCCAGATCGGGGGAGGCGGCGGCCGCGGGGAAGCGTGGCAGGGGCGCGGGACGGGTGGGAGGCGGCGGGTGGGCCGGGGGCGTCCCCGAGGGCGTCCGGAGGGCGGGAGCAGCGGTACGGCGCGTCCCCGAGACCGTCAACGGCACGGAAGGCACCGAGGTCGTCGGCGTGTCGTCCATGACATCCACCCCGAAGTCCCGCGCCAGCCCCGCGAGCCCGTCCGCGTACCCCTGCCCCAGCGCCCGCAGTTTCCAGCCGTCGCCCCGCCGGTAGATCTCCGCGAGCAGCAGGACGGTCTCCTGCCGTGGCCGCGGCGGCGCGAACCGGGCGAGCGAGCGGCCGCCCGTACCGGTGACCTGAAGCACCGGGGCGGGCAGCCGGCCCAGGGCGGTGCCGGGGTCGGCCGGGCTGACGACCGCCGTCACCCTGGAGGCGCCCGCGCGCAGTGCCCGGGGATCGATGGTCAGGGTGTCGCCGGAGAGCCGGGCGCCGGGTGCGGAGGGCTGGTTGTAGAACACGAAGTCGGCGTCGTCCCCGACCTTGCCGCCGTCGTCCGTGACGAGGGCGGACACGTCGAAGGGGCCGGGCACCCGCACGGTGACGGCCCCGTCGGGGAGGGGCAGATTGCCCCCGGGGACCAACTCGCTCATCCTGCCGCCCTGGTGTCGTCGCTCGCCGGGAAAACGCACACCAGGGCGCAGGGGTTCCCGGCGCGCTCAGTCCAGCGTGACCGCCGGCGCCATGCCCTCGTGCCGCTCCACCGGCGCCTTGCCGCGTGGAGCCTTCGTCGCCTTGCCGCAGAACGCGGAGTCGAGGGTGCGCAGCATCGTGTTGAGGACCGTGCCGTTGTTGGAGGTGTTGGCGACCGCGGCGAGAGCGCGCTTGCCGTCCTTCGAGGCGAACGCGTAGGTGTAGAAGCCCTGCACGGCACCCGTGTGGCCGTACACCGAGACCCCGCACGACAGATCGCGACGGCGCAACCCGAGGCCGTACGCCTGACCGCTCCCCGCCGGCACCCATCGCTCCATCTGCGCCAGTTGCGCGGCCGAGGTGAGCCGGCCCGCGAGCAGGGCGGACAGGAAGGTGTTCAGGTCCCGGGTGCTGGAGATGAGCGCGCCCGCGCTCTGCGCCCACGACGCGGTCTGCTCGGTCGCGTCGACGAGCGGGGCACCGGCCTGGTCCGGGGTGAGATAGCCGCGGGCATGACGACCGGGGATCTTCATGCCGGGGTGCACGTAGAACGTGTCGCGCAGCTTCAGCGGTTCGATGATCCGCTTCTCGTACTCGCTCCGCACCGGATTCCCGGTCAGCTTCTCGATCAGCATGCCGGCGACGACGAAGTTGGTGTTCGAGTACGAGTACACCGCGCCGGCCGCGTTCGTGCGCGGTTTGCGCAGCGAGCGCTTCACCAACTCCTCGGGGGTGAAGACCTTCTTGCGGACCGCCTCGAACCCCTGGACCGTCTTGGCGAACATCTCGTTCGTGTAGTCGTACAGGCCGCTGCGGTGGCTCAGGACGTGCCGCACCGTGATCCGGTCGTCCGGCAGCAGCCCGGGCAGGTAGCGGTTGACCGGCGCGTCGAGGTCCAGTTTCCTCTCGTCGACCAGTTGGAGCAGGACGACGGCGGTGAAGGTCTTGGTGACGCTGCCGATACGGAACCGGTCGGTGTCGCTCATCGTCTGCTCGCTCTTGCGGTCCGCGACGCCGACCGCGGCCCGGTACACCGTGTTCCCGTCGTCGACCCGGGCCATGGACCCCGGCGCGCCCTGCGCCGTCGCGGAATGCAACACGCCGAGCAGACCTGTGAGATCCACCGCCGGTGCGGCGGGCGACCCGGCGTGGGCGGGAACCGCGAGAAGGGGCAGCAGGACCGCTCCGGCCACCGTTCCGACCATCACTCGTGCTGATGCCATCCGGCTGATCTCCTGTCGCTTCGTCAGTTTCCATACGAACGCGGTGATTATCGCCATCAAATGTGCAAAAAGTGATGATTGGCCGCTCTGGTGGGCACAGAAGTCTCTTCAGAAACGCACAGCCGATCCTGCTTCTTTTATTGACGAAGGAAAAGAAGCCCTCTAAGTTCCCGGCCATGCGCTCCACCCCTCGCGCCGAGACGTTCCCCGCCAACACACCCGCCGCCTCACAGGTGTTCACCACCGTCCTGTCCCAGGGCCCCCTGCCCCGCCTGGAGGTGGCCCGGCGGGTCGGTCTGTCGCCGGCCGCCGTCACCAAGGCGGTCCGGCCGCTCATCGAGGCCGGATACCTGGTGGAGGGCGCGGACGAGGAAGCCCGCCCGGCGCTGGGGCGGCCCGCGAACCTCGTACGGGTCGACGGAGGGCGCGCCCTGTTCATCGGCGTCAAGGTCACCGGCGACGAGATCATCGGGGTCCTCACCGACCTGTGCTGCCGTATCCGCGTCGCCCGGCATCTGCCGCTGTCCGACCGCGAGCCCAGGACGGTGCTCGCGAGCATCACGGAACTCGTCCAGCGGCTCCTGGCCGAGGCGGACGGCTCCACGGCTCCGGTCCTGGGTCTCGGCATCGCGGTCTCCGGTGACGTCGACCGCGGCGAGGGCACCGTCCGCTACTCGCCCTTCCTGGAGTGGCGCGACATCCCGCTCGCCGAACTCGCCGCCACGACCACGGGGTTGCCGGTCACCGTCGACAACGACGTACGCGCCCTGACGGTCGCCGAGCAGTGGTTCGGCGCCGGAGTGGGCCTGTCCGACTTCGCCGTGGTCACCGTGGGCGCAGGCATCGGCTGCGGCCTGGTGGTGCACGGCCGTGTGGTCGCCGGGGCGCACGGAGTGGCCGGGGAGATCGGCCATGTGACCGTCGACCCGGCCGGCCCGCTCTGCCGCTGCGGCAACCGCGGCTGCGTCGAGTCGATCGCCGGGGAAGCGGCGATCGTCCGGCAGGTCCGCGAGGCCACCGGGGCCGAACTCCCCGACGCCGACGCAGCCTTGCGCCTGGCCCGTGAAGGTGTGGCCGGAGCCCGGGACGTGTACGCGCGCGCGGGCGAGGCGATCGGCCGGGGCATCGCCACCGTCGCCAACCTCCTCGGCCCCGAGCGCGTGATCATCTCCGGCGAGGGACTCGCCGCCTACGACCTGTTCGCCGAGCAGATCCGCGACGCCTTCGTCGCGGCCGCCTTCGGCTCCGCCGCCCAGTGCGACGTCCGCACCCGCCCGCTGCCCTTCGACGAGTGGGCCCGCGGAGCCGCCGCCACCGCCATCCAGTCCTTCATCACCCCGGACCCGAGCCGATAAGAACCCGCACCCCATTGGAGGTACGGCCCATGCGGTCATCCTCGTACTTCGCCCTGCCCGCCAGAGCCCTGCTGGTGCTCGCTCTCACGGCGGTCGCCGTCCCCACGGCCCACGCCGCCGACGCGCCCGCGCCCTCCCTCGCCGCCAAGCCCTACATGGGCTGGTCCAGTTGGAGCATGCAGTCGTCCAAGTACCCCGGCCTCAACCCGGACGGTGACTACAGCTACCTGACCGAGGCCAACGTCCTGAAGCAGACCGACGCCATGGCCGCCAAGCTGAAGAAGTACGGCTACGAGTACGTCGACATCGACGCCGGCTGGTGGATGGACAAGGCCTGGAAGTCCGGGTTCGACCAGTACGGCCGCCAGAAGCCCGACCCGGTCCGCTTCCCGCACGGCATGAAGGCCGTCGCCGACCACATCCACGCCAAGGGCCTCAAGGCCGGCATCTATCTCCCGGCCGGCCTGGAGAAGGGGGCGTACGACGACGGGACGACGCCGATCTGGAACGCCGACGGCTGCACCACCGCCGACATCGTGTACGACGACCTGCGCACCACCAACGGCTGGGACAGCGCCTACAAGCTCGACTTCTCCAAGCCGTGCACGGACAAGTACATAGACTCCCAGGCCCAGTTGATCGCCCAATGGGGCTACGACTTCCTCAAGCTCGACGGGGTCGGCCCCGGTTCCGGCAAGAGCGGCGACCAGTACGACAACGTTGCCGACGTGGCCGCCTGGAACAGGGCGATAGCCGGCACCGGCCGCCCCATCCACCTCGAACTCTCCTGGTCCCTCGACATCGGACACGCCGCCGACTGGAAGAAGTACTCGCAGGGCTGGCGCATCGACACCGACGTCGAGTGCTACTGCAACACCCTGGTCAGCTGGGAGAACTCGGTCGACGACCGCTGGGACGACACCCCCGCCTGGACCCGGCACGCCGGACCCGGCGGCTGGAACGACCTCGACTCCCTCGATGTCGGCAACGGGCAGATGGACGGCCTCACCAAAGCCGAACGGCAGAGCTACGCCACCCTGTGGGCCATCGCCAAGTCCCCCCTCTACACCGGCGACGACCTCACCCGCCTGGACTCCTACGGCCTGTCCCTGCTGACCAACCGCGAGGTCATCGGCCTCAACCAGGGTCCCAACCCGCCCGCACACCCGGTCACCCCGTCCGACCCGCAACAGGTCTGGTCCGCCAGGAACACCGACGGCACCTACACCGTCGCCCTGTTCAACCTCGCCGACGCCCCCGCCGCCGTCACCGCCGACTGGACCACCCTCGGCTTCACCGGCAAGGCGTCCGTCCGCGACCTGTGGAACCACGAGAACCTCGGCACCTACAAGAACACGGTGACCCAGGCCCTGCCCGCCCACGGCTCGCGCCTGTTCACGGTCACCCCGCACGGCACCGGACTCGCCTTCACGGGATACGAGGCCGAGTCCTCCGCGAACACCCTCGGCGGCAACGCCTCCGTCGCCGACTGCTCCGCCTGCTCCGACGGAAAGAAGGTCGGCAACTTGTACCTCGGCGGGACCCTGACCTTCCGCGACGTCGTCGTCGCCAAGACCGGCACCTACCAGATCAAGGTCTCCTACATCAGCGGTGACGCCCGCTCGGTGGACATCTCGGCCAACGGCGGCGGCGCCACCCGCCACAAGCTCCCCGCCACCGGCGACTGGGGGACCGTGTCGAGCGTGTACGTGCCCGTGACGCTCAAGGCCGGCGCCAACACGATCACCTTCGACAGCGGCACCGGCTACGCACCGGACATCGACCGGATCGACGTACCGAAGTCCTGACCGAGCCACCAGGAGCCGCCATGACCCCCGACCCGTCCAGACGCGGCGTCCTCGCGCTGACCGCCGCACTCGCCGCGCTGCCCACCTTCACCGCGACCGCGGCACCCCAACGACCCGCCGACACACCCGCCCTCGACGCCGACCCACGCCACCGACTCCGGTGGCAGGCTCCCGCCGACGAACACTCGATGATCGAACAGGGCCTGCCCGTCGGCAACGGCCGCCTCGGCGCCCTCGCGAGCAACGACCCCGGCCGCGAACTCCTTCTCGTCACCGACGCCACCCTGTGGACCGGCGGCCTCAACGACATCCTCGACGCAGACGGCCAATTCCCTTACGGCCGACAGGACTTCGGCTCCTTCACCCTGCTGGCCCGGCTCACCGTCGACATCCCCGACCACGACCTGTCCGCCGTCTCCGGCTACCGCCGCACCCTCGACCTCGCCCAGGGCGTGAACGAAACGTCGTACGTCCGCTCCGGCGTGACCTACCGGCGCCAGATCTTCGCCAGTCACCCCGACGACGTCATCGTCCTGCACTTCGGCCAGAGCGGAGGAGGCCACTACACCGGCACGATCACGCTGGAGGGAACCCACGGCGAGGAGCCCGCGGCCTCCTTCGGCGCCACCCTCCCGAACGGCCTGAGATACGGGGCCGCGATCGCGGCGTTCGGCTCCGGCGGCAGCGTCACCGTCGAAGGGACGCACATCGGCTTCACCGGGTGCAGGGAGCTCACCGTCGTCCTGAGCGGAGGCACCAACTACACGCCCGACGCCGCCGCGCACTTCCGTGACCCCTCCCTCGACCCGCAGAAGCTCGCACGCGCCAAGGTCCGGGCCGCAGCCCGTCACTCGGCGGACACCCTGCTGCGCACCCACACCGCCGACCATCACGCCCTGTTCGGGCAGTTGGACGTCTCGCTCGGCACCTCCTCCGCCGAGCAGCGCTCCCTCGACACCTGGGAGCGCCTGCGCGCACGCGCCCGGGACGGGGTGCCCGACCCCGAACTGGAGGCCCAGTACCTGCAGTTCGGCCGCTACCTGATGATCGCGGGATCACGCGGCAGCCTCCCGCTGGGCCTCCAGGGACTGTGGCTCGACGGCAACGACCCGGACTGGATGGGCGACTACCACACCGACATCAACATCCAGATGAACTACTGGGCGGCCGACCGGACCGGTCTGTCCCAGTGCTTCGACGCGCTCACCGACTACTGCCTCGCCCAGCTCCCGTCCTGGACCGACCTCACCCGCAGGCTGTTCAACGACCCCCGCAACCGCTACCGCAACTCCACGGGGAAGAACGCCGGCTGGACGGTCGCCATCTCCACCAACCCCTTCGGCGGAGGCGGCTGGTGGTGGCACCCGGCGGGCAACGCCTGGCTGTGCAACTCCCTCTGGGAACACTACGAGTTCACCGCCTCCCGCACCTATCTGGAGAAGATCTACCCCCTCCTGAAAGGCGCCTGCGAGTTCTGGGAGGCGCGGCTGCTGACCACGACCCTCCCGGGCACCTCACGGGAGGTCCTGATCGCCGACAGCGACTGGTCGCCCGAGCACGGCCCGCTCGACGCCAAGGGCATCACCTACGCCCAGGAACTCGTCTGGGCGCTGTTCGGCAACTACTGCACGGCCGCGGCCGAGTTGAGAAAGGACGCGGAATTCGCCGCCACGATCGCCGGCCTCCGCAAGCGCCTCCACCTCCCCCAGGTCAGCCCCGCCACGGGCTGGCTGGAGGAGTGGATGTCCCCGGACAACCTCGGCGAGACCACCCACCGCCACCTGTCGCCGCTCGTCGGTCTCTTCCCCGGCGACCGCATCCGCCCCGACGGCTCCACCCCGGCCGACATCGTCGAGGGTGCCACCGCCCTGCTCACCGCACGCGGCATGGAGAGCTTCGGCTGGGCCAACGCCTGGCGCGGTCTGTGCTGGGCCCGCCTCAAGAACGCCGACAAGGCCTACCAGTTGGTGGTCAACAACCTCCGGCCCTCCAGCGGAGGCAGCAACGGCACCGCCTTCAACCTCTTCGACATCTACCAGGTGGAACAGGGCCGCGGAATCTTTCAGATCGACGCGAATCTGGGTACCCCTGCGGCGATGATCGAGATGCTGCTCTACTCCCGCCCCGGCCACCTGGAACTCCTGCCTGCCCTGCCCGACGCCTGGGCCCCCTCCGGCTCTCTCACGGGAGCGAACGCACGCGGCGGCTTCGTCGTGGACCTGCGCTGGCGTGATGGGAAACCGACCGAAGCACGGATCCGCAGCGCCGGAGGCCGCACCACGACGGTCGCGTACGCGGGAAGCGCCCGCACGGTGACGCTGAAGCCGGGCGCCACGGTCACCCTGAAGGGCTTCGACCGATGAGGCGCCGGACGGCCCGAGGGGCCCGGCTCCTCGCGGTCACGGTCGCTGCCGCCGCACTCCAGGCCACGCCCGCACCGGCCGCCGTCAGCCCACCCGACGGGGTGATCACCTGGGGCACGAGCGCCTATCCCATCGGCGACTCGGCCGCCGACCGCGGCTACCGCATGGTCGTGCACACCAGCGTCGGCGGCCACGACCCGCGCATCCGGCTCTCCAACGCTTTCGGCCACCAGCCGGTCACCTTCGACAGCGTCTACGCCGGTCTCCAGCTGAAGGACGCCGAGCTGGTGCGCGGCACCAACCGGCAGCTCACCTTCGACGGGTCCTCCTCCGTCACCGTGGAACCCGGCGCCACGGTGTACAGCGACCCCTTGTCCGGCAGGCTGGCCGCCGGATCGAACCTGGTCGTCAGCCTCCACACCCCGGACGCGGCGGGCCCGGTCACCGGCCACTGGATGGCCCTGCAGACGTCCTACGCCACCCAGGGCGACCACACCGCCGAGGAGAGCGGCGCCCACTGGACCGAAGGCATCGGATCGTGGTTCTACCTTGACGCGGTCTCGGTGCGCACGCCCGGGGCCACCGGTGCCGTGGTCGCACTCGGCGACTCCATCACCGACGGCTGGCAGTCCACCAGTGACCACAACCGCCGCTGGCCCGACTACCTCGCCCGCCGCCTCCAGAAAGCCCACACCACGGTCAAGGGCGTGGCCAACGAGGGGATCTCCGGCAACAAGGTGCTGGCCGACGGCGCCGGGCCGAGCGCCCTGAACCGGCTGGACCGGGACGTCCTCTCCCAACCGGGCGTGCGCACCGTGTTCCTCTTCGAGGGGGTCAACGACCTCAAGGCCCACACCGGTGTCACGGCACCGGATCTGATCGCCGGCTACCGCGAGATCGTCGACCGGGCCCACGACGCGGGCAAGTGCGTGGTCGTCTCCACCATCGCCCCCTTCAAGGGCTGGCCGGAATGGGACCCGGCCGCCGAGACCGTACGACAGGGGGTCAACGACTTCGTCAGGAGCCACCGCGAGGAGTTCGACGCGGTCACCGACTTCGACCGCGTCCTGCGCAGCCCCTACGACCACGAGCGGATGCTCCCCGTCTTCGACGGCGGGGACCACATCCACCCCAACGACAAGGGCATGCAGGCGATGGCGGACTCCGTCGACCTGAACAGCCTGGACTGCGCCCGCCACTGAGGGAGCGTCAGCCGCGGGCCGTCGTCTCCGGGGCGATCAACCCCTTGCGGTAGGCGACGGCCACGGCCTCGGTGCGGCTCGCCGCGCCCAGCTTGGCCAGGATGTTGGAGACATGCACACTCGCCGTCTTGCCGGTGATGAACAGCTCCTCGCCGATCTGGCGGTTGCTGCGCCCCCGGGCGAGCAGCCGCAGCACGTCCTGCTCGCGGGCCGTGAGCAGCGACGCGGTGGGCGGGGCCTCGGCGAGCCGGCCGCGCCGGATCAGCTCGTCGACCTGCTCGAGCAGCACCGTGGCGCCGAGCCGGGCGAACACCTCACGAGCGGCACGCGCCTCGGCCGCGGCCTCCTCACGCCGGTCGGCGGCGAGCAGGGCCTCGGCGTACCGCAGCCGGCAGCGCGCCGGTTCGTACACGTCACCGAAGTCGAACGCGGCGACCGCCCTCGCCCAGGCCTCGGCGTCCGGCCCCGACAGGGCCCGTGTCCACTCCGCCTCGGCCCGGGCCAGCCAGGCCTGCCCCTCCGGGCCCTGCGGTATCCCGCGCTCGCCGTGCGCGGCGGTGGCCCTGGCCAGCTCGACCAGTTCGGTCGCGGTCTCCGCCCAGCGACGCGCCCCGGCCCGGTCCCCTTTGCGGCGCAGCTCGTCGGCCCGGTCGGCGACCGCGGACAGCGCGAGGGTGGCCAGCCGGACGGTGACGTGAGGAAGCGCGCCCGTGTCGTCGGTCAGCGCCGCGAGGGTGGACCGCATCCGCTGTACGGCGTCCTCCGGATCGCCCCGCAGCGCCGCCGCGTCGGTCAGCGCGATGCCCGCGACGAGCGTGGCCATCCAGTCGAAGGGCCCCTCCAGCAGGGCCCGCGCCCGGTCGGCGGCCCTGAGGTCGCCGCGCGCGAGCCCGACGTACAGCGCGGGCGCCATCGTGTACCCGCCGGCCGCGGGCAGCACCTCGGCATCGGCGTGCGCCGCCCGGACACAGTCGTCCCAGCGGCCCAGCGTGTACAGCACCAGCAGCTGGAGGTAGCGCATCTCCATCGGATACGGCGACGACAGCAGCCCGGCGCGACGGGCACGGTCCAGCCCTTCGGTGAGCCAGGGAAGGCACTCGTCGAGGTGCCCGGACTCGAAGGAGCCGACGGCGAGATTGAACAGAGCGCGCATCTCCACGGGGGTGCTGCCCGCCTGCCGGGCCAGCTCCCGGGCCTGACGCAACCGGTTCCGCCCCGCCTCCGTGCGGCGGCCACCGCCTTCGAGCACGGCCAGCGAGATCAGCAGATCCGCCTGGGCGTCCGGTACGCCCAACTGCTCGGCGATGCCGAGGGCCTGCCGGGCGACCCGCAGCGCGACCTCGTTCTCCCCGACGTGCCGGGCCGCCATCACATGGGTGGCCGCGGCCCACACCCAGGTACGGGACGGGGGATCGGCGGGGATCATGGCGAGCGCCTCGCTGCTGTAGGCGAAGGCCGCGGTGAGGTTGTCGACGCTCATCAGGTTCCCGGCGAGCGTGTAGCGCACCCGGGCGGCGAGTTCGGAGTCCGCCTCCTGGCCGACACCGGCGAGCGCGGCACGCGTGAGCGAGACCGCCCGGTGCAGTTCGCCGGTGTGCGCGGCCGCCGCCGAGGCCCGCAGCATGAGCCGCACCCGGTCGACCCCCTCACCCGAGGGCCGCGCCGTCGGCTCCACCGCCGACCACAGGTCGAGGGCCGCCTCCAGATGCCGTAGCTCCTCGGCGGGTGCCCCCACCCGCTGGGCGTGGTCCGCGGCCTCCAGCGACGCGGCGAGGGATTCGGCCAGGTCGTGGCTCTCGCGGTAGTGGTGGGCCCGCTCCGCCGCGCTCTCGGCCCGATGCCCCCGCCCGTCGAGCAGCCGGGCGAACGCCCCGTGCAGCCGCGCCCGCTCACCCGGCAGCAGATCGGCGTACACGGCCTCACGGGCGAGGGCATGCCGGAACGCGTACGTGTCCCCTTCACCGGGCACCAGCAACTGTCGCCCGATGGCCTCCCGCAGCGCCGTTTCCAGCTCTTCCTCGGGCAGTCGTACGGCATCCCGCAGCAGGTCGTGCTCGACGCGGCGCCCGGCGACGGCGGCGGTGCGCAGCACCTGCTGAGCGGTGTCGGGCAGCTGCTCGAACCGAATCAGCAGCACATCGGCGAGCCCACTGGGCATCCCGCCGTCGCCGCTCCCCGTGGCGGCGAGCAACTCCTCGGCATAGAACGCGTTGCCCTCGGCCCGCTCGACGATCCGCCGCACGGTGTGGTCCGGCAGCGGCGCCTCCCGCAGGGACCGCACCAGCCGGGCCACCTCGCCGTCGGCCATCGGCCGCAACTCCAGCCGCTCGACCCCGGGCAGCCGCACCAGCTCGGCGAGCAGCGGACGCAACGGATGCCGCCGGTGCAGATCATCCGCCCGGTACGAAGCGAGAACGGCCAGCCGGTGTGTGGGCGCCCCACCCGCCGACCGCTGGAGGATCCCCCGGCTGAGCAGGAACCGCAGCAGATCGCGGGACGACTGATCGGCCCAGTGCAGATCCTCCAGGACGAGCAGCAGGGGAGCGATGTCCGAGAGATCGGAGAGCAGCCCGGCGATCCCCTCGAACAGTCGAAGCCGCCCACCGGAGTCGCCGACAGCGCCGCCGCCCAGCAATCGCCCCACCGCCGGATACGCGGCGAGGGCATCGGCGAACCGTTCGTCCTGGGCGAGCGCTCCCAGGACCTCGGTGAACGGCAGATACGGCAGGCCGACATCACCGAGATCGACACAGTGCCCGGTGAGCACGGTCATCCCAGCAAGGGCAGCTCTCCCGGCCACCTCGTCCAGGATCCTGGTCTTCCCGACCCCGGCGTCCCCGGCGACGAGGACCGCCCGGGCCTCCCCGCTGCGGGCACGCTCCAGCACACCGGAGAGCCGGGCAAGCTCGTCTTCTCGCCCGATGAGAGGCGTACTGATGGAGATCTGCGACACGAATACATCCTGGCACGCGGTACTGACAGCGCATGTGACTGAGGGCGCGGTAACCGAGCAAGGGGCGCGGGGCTGGGGCAATATGCGGCTCAGCCGCGTGGGCGCGACCGGCCACGACGCGCCCGCAGCCGCCGGTGGACAGGTCGCCCCGAGCTCAGCCGCGCAGTGTCCGTGCCCAATCCGCCGGCACCCGCCCCTCCGGCCCAGGAGCCGGCTGACCCTCCGGATGATTCCCCGGCGCCGCGAGCTCGGGCCCCGCCTCGAACATCTCACTCGTCTCGAAGTTCCAGAACCACTCCTCACCCGGCTCGAAACTCTGCACCAGAGGATGCCCCGAGTCCCGGAAATGCCCGGTCGCGTGCTGCCCGGGCGAGGAGTCACAGCACCCCACGTGCCCGCACTGCGCACACCGCCGCAGATGGAACCACCATCCGCCCGCCGCGTCGCACTCCACGCACCCGTCCCCGCTGGGCGGCACGCTCGGGTCGATCCCCTTGATGTCGGTCATTCCGGCTCCTCGGTCGTGTCGTTGTCCGCGGCGGTCAGCGGAAGCAGCACCTGGAAGCGGGTGTCGCCCGGTGACGACTCCACCTGAAGCGTCCCGTGGTGCTTGTTGACCACGATCCGCCAGGAGATGTCGAGCCCGAGCCCCGTCCCCTCACCCACGGGCTTGGTGGTGAAGAAGGGGTCGAAGATACGCCCGCGGATGTCCGGCGGCACCCCGGGCCCGGTGTCCCGGAACTCCACCAGCAGCCGGTCGTGTTCGAGCGCGGTCCGGACGGTCAACGTCCCGTCCCCGCCGGCGCTGTTGATGGCCTGCACCGCGTTGTCGATCAGGTTCGTCCACACCTGGTTGAGCTCGGCGGGGTAGGCCGGGATCCTCGGCAGCGTCCGGTCGTACTCCTTGACCACCTTGATCTGCTGCCCGATCTTCCCGGACAGCATCAGCAGCGTGCTGTCGAGGAGTTCGTGCACGTCGGCCACCTGATACGGCGCCCGGTCCAGCTGGGAGTACTGCTTCGCGGCGTCGACGAGATGCGAGATACGGGCCGTGGAGTCGTTGATCTCGTCCATCAACAGCTCGGTCTCGACGGTGTAGTTGAGCCAGCCGATCGCGTTCGGCAGGATCTCCTCGCCCACGGTCGCCGCGACCTGGTCCAGCCAGTCCACGTCGAGGCCGCCCTGCACGAAGGTGGGGGCGATCCGCCAGCCCTCCTGGATGCCGTGGTCGTCGAGCCAGTCGGCGAGGGTGTCCTCCCGGTCGGACGCCTCCAGCGGGCTCAACACGGGCGCCTTGGCGACGCGTTCGGCGGTGCGCTCCTGGATGTCGATGAGGTTCGCCATCACCTCGGGGGAGTAGGAGCCCTGGGCGATGATGCCGAGCTTGTGCCGCATCTTGCCCACCCGCTCGCGCAGCGTCGCCGTGGCTCGCACGGCAGCCGCCGCGGGGTTGTTGAGCTCGTGGGTGAGACCGGCGGACAACGAGCCGAGCGCCAGCAGCCGTTCCCGCTGTCCGATGGCCCGCTGGGTGTTCTTCGAACCGAAGAAGAGTCCCTCCAGCAGATGGACCGCCATCGGGAACCACTCCTGCATGAAGGCCGAGAACGTCTCCGCGGGCAGCACGAAGAACCGTGAAGGTTCCGTCACTCGCATGGAGTTGGTGTAGGTCTGCCGCACCCGGTCCCCGAGATAGGCCTGCATGGATCCCGAGTAGACCCCGCGCTGCGAGGTGCGGTTGACCTCCACGTCGTCGCCGCCGACCCGGCGGGAGAGGACGACCGTGCCCTCGATCATCACGTAGAAGCAGGTGGCGGGTTCCCCCTCGGTGTACACCGGACCCGGTTCGAACCGCTCCACCCGGCCCGCGGCGCACAGCTGTCCGAGCTGCTCGGGCGAGAGCTTCTCGAACAGGAACAGCGACCCGACCTCCCCGGGGCTGCACGGCATCAACTGCCCGCTCATGACTGCTCCAGGTACCGGTGGACGAGCATCACGGCCATGGCTCCCTCTCCGACGGCGGACGCGACCCGCTTCGCGGACTCGGCGCGCGCGTCGCCCGCGACGAACACGCCCGGAATGTTGGTCTCCAGGTGGTACGGCGGCCGGTCCAGCTCCCAGTCCGCCGGCGGCCGCCCGTCGGGCGTGAGGTCGGGCCCGGCCAGGATGAAGCCGTGCTCGTCCCGCAGCACCGTGCCGTCCAGCCAACCGGTCAGCGGGGCCGCGCCGATGAACACGAACATCCACTGCGCGTCGACGAGTTCGGTCTCCCCGGTCTCGGTGTCGCGCAGGGTCAGCTGCTCCAGGTGGTCGGAGCCGTGCGCGGCCTCGACGACGGTACGGGCGCGTACCGAGATGTTGGGAGATTCCTCGATCTGCTGGATCAGGTAGTGCGACATCGAGGCGGCGAGGTCGGGGCCGCGCACCAGCAGGGTCACCGACTTGGCACCCCGGGACAGGTACATCGCCGCCTGCCCCGCGGAGTTGGCGCCGCCGACGATGTAGATGTCCTGCCCCTGGCAGGAGGCCGCCTCGGTGAGCGCCGAGCCGTAGAACACCCCGCAGCCGGTCAGGTCCGTGCAGCCCGGCGCCTCCAGCTGCCGGTACGACACACCGGTCGCCAGGATCACGCTGTGCGCGGCCACCGCCGACCCGTCCGAGAACCGCACGGTGCGGGCCGCGCCGTTGACCTCCAGGCCCGCCACCTCACGGGCGGTGAGGATCTCGGCGCCGAACTTCGTCGCCTGCCGGCGGGCCCTTTCGGTGAGCTGGGCGCCCGACACACCGTCGGGGAAGCCAAGGTAGTTCTCGATCCGTGAGCTCTGCCCGGCCTGCCCGCCGGTCGCCGAGCGCTCCACGAGCACGGTCCGCAGCCCCTCCGAGGCCCCGTACACCGCCGCGCCGAGCCCGGCCGGGCCGCCGCCGATGACGACGAGGTCGTAGAAGTCGGCGGTCGGGGTCGTGGCGAGGCCCACGTGGGCGGCCAGGTCCGGTGCCTCCGGCTCGACCAGGGGCGTGCCGTCGGGGGTGATCACCACCGGCAGCCGCTGCCCGTCCTGCCCCGCGGCAGCCAGCAGCCGCTGCCCCTCCGGCTCCTCCGTGGAGTACCAGCGGTACGGCACCTGGTTGCGGGCCAGGAACTCCCGCACGTCCGAGGAGCGCGCCGACCAGCGGTGTCCGATCACCTTGGTGGCGGGCACGGGCCGGTAGTCGCTGCAGCGCCACGCCTCCAGGAGGTCGTCCAGCACCGGATAGAGCTTCTCCTCGGGCGGGTCCCACGGCTTGAGGAGGTAGTGGTCGAGATCGACGACGTTGATCGCGTCGATCGCCGCGCTGGTGTCCGCGTACGCCGTCAGCAGCACGCGGCGGGCGCCCGGATACACGTCCAGGGCCTGTTCGAGGAACTCGATGCCGTTCATCTGCGGCATGCGGTAGTCGGCCAGGATCACCGCCACGAGGTCGCCGCGCAGCTTCAGCTCCCGCAGCGCCTCCAGCGCGGACTCGCCGGACTCCGCGCGCACGATCCGGTACGACTCGCCGTAGCGCCGCCGCAGATCGCGGGCGACGGCGCGGGAGACCCCCGGGTCGTCGTCCACGGTCAGGATGACGGTCCGCGCCGATTCGGCGGCCTGTGCCATACGTCTCCCACCCCGAGCGGTCGGTCAGGGCCCAGCGCCCCCCGTGGTCACCGACCCGGTCCCGCCCATCGTATGTTCGATCGCCGGGCTACGCGCAGGTATGGCAGACCCTGCCGGGGTCAGGCTCGGCGCTCGCCCAGCACACAGAACTCGTTTCCCTCGGGATCCATGAGCGTCACCCAGGGCTGCTCTCCCTGCCCCACGTCCGCGTGCCGGGCGCCCAGGGCGAGGAGGCGGGTGACCTCGGCCTCCTGGTCGTCCGGCCGGAAGTCGAGATGCAGCCGGTTCTTGACGGTCTTCGGCTCTGGCACCGGCACGAAGAGCACCCCCGGCAGCCGGTCCTTCTCGGGGCGGATCTCGAACTCGTCCGGGGCGTCCGCGACCACCACCCAGCCCAGCGCCTCGGCCCACCAGCGCCCCAGGGCGACGGGGTCGGCCGAGTCCACGATGACTTGTTCCCATTCCAATGCCATACGGGCAGCGTAGTGAAGACTGGACCTCACGGATGTAACCGCTGACATGGAGGCCACCGCATGACCCGCCCGATCACCGCAGGGATCGACGGAACCGAGGAGAGCCTGGCCGCGCTGGACTGGGCCGCGCGGGAGGCGGTCCGGCGAGACGTGGCGCTACGGGTGGTGCACGCGTGGCGGTTCCAGCCGTACGAGGGGATCGACGCGGGAGACCGGGACACTCAGGAGGGCTGGGCGCGGGACGCCGTGGGCGAGGCCGTCCGGACGGTCACCGGGCGGCACACCGGGCTCGACGTGTCCACCGAGGTCGTCGAGGGCGGCAGCGTGGACGTGCTGGTGGCCGCCGCGGCCGACGCCGAACTGCTGGTCCTCGGCTCCCGCGGGCACGGGCCGGTCGTGGGCTTCCTGTTGGGCTCGGTCGGCCAGCAGGTGATCGCCGAGGCGGCGCGGCCCGTCGTCCTGGTGCGTGCCGGGGACCAGGCCACCGCGGAGGCCTCGGGACGCGAGATCGTCGTGGGCCAGGAGGGCGACCCGGAGGACAGCGCCGACGTCCTGCGGTTCGCCTTCGAGACGGCGGCGGCACGGGGGGGCACCGTGCGCGCCGTACGGGCCTGGACGCTGCCGCCGGTGTTCGCCTACAGCCCCGGCTCGCTGAAGCTTCTGGACGAGGCCGGGGGACTGGAGCCGTACGAGAGGAAGGCCCTGGCCTCGGCGCTCCAGCCGTGGCGGGAACGCTTCCCCGACGTGCCGGTCGTCGAGCACATCGAGATGGGCAGCGCGGGGCAGGTGCTGCTGTCGGTGACCGCGCGGGCCCAGCTGATGGTCGTCGGCCGCCGGGCCCGCCGTACCGCTGTGGGAACCCGGATCGGGTCGGTCGCGCACGGCGTGCTGCACCACGCGGACTGCCCGGTGGCCGTGGTGCCGCACGCCTGAGGTCAGTCCGCGGTGGCGGGGGTGGGCTGGAGCGTCTCCCGGGCCTTGGGGAGGATGTTCTTGATGTAGTCGTCCACCGCCGTGTCCAGCCCGATGTCGTGCTGGGCCCGCTCGGACAGGTACCAGCGGTGCTCGAGGAGCTCGTGGTAGATCTCGGCCGGGTCCATCGACCCGCGCATCTCGAGCGGCACGGCCCGCACCGTGGGCCGGAAGACGTCCCGCACCCAGCGGTGGGCGAGCACCTCCGGGCGGGCGCCGAGGGGGTCGCCCGGAGCGTAGTCGTCCTGGGTGGCCATCCAGCTCTCCAGGTCGTTCAGGAGCCGGCGGGCCTGGTTCTCCTCGGCGTCCAGGCCCGTCAGGCGCAGGAGCTGGCGCTGGTGGTGGCCCGCGTCCACGACCTTCGGCACGAACGTGACCGTGTCGCCGTTCGGCGCGTGCTCGATCTGCATCTCGGCCACGTCGAAGCCGAGTTCGTTGAGCCGGCGGATCCGGCGCTCTATGTAGTGGTACTTGCCCGCCGGGTAGACGGACCTGCGGGTCAGCTCCTCCCACAGGCTGTTGTAGCGCGAGCAGATCTCCATGCCGAACTCGATCGCGTCCACCGAGGGGTGCAGCGCCCCGGAGGCCTCCAGGTCGAGCAGCTCGCCGCTGATGTTCACACGGGCGAGGTCGAGGTCGTAGTCCCGCTGCCCGGGGCTGAGCTGCGGATGCAGGTCACCGGTCTCGGCGTCCACCAGATAGGCGGCGTAGGCGCCCGCGTCCCGTCTGAAGAGCGTGTTGGACAGCGAGCAGTCGCCCCAGGCGAACCCGGCCAGGTGCAGGCGGACCAGAAGGACCGCCAGCGCGTCCATGAGGCGGTGCATGGTGGCGGGACGCATGGTCGTCTCGAACATGGAGCGGTACGGCATCGAGCCGCCCAGATGCCGGGTGACCAGCACCGGCTCCAGCGGGGCCTCCTCGCTGTCGGCGCGCCCGGTGACCACGGCGAGCGGATCGACGGCGGGGATGCCGAGCCGGTCCAGGTCGCGCAGCAGTTCGTACTCGCGCAGCGCCGGGCGCTCGGCGAGCTCCTTCACGGCGATGACCTCGTCACCGGCCCGGGCGTAGCGCACCACGTGGCGCGAGATCCCGCGCGGCAGCGGGACCAGGACCTCCTCCGGCCACTGCTCCAGCGGCAGCTGCCACGGCAGTTCGAGCAGGAGCGCGGGGTGCTCCGGGTTCGTCGCGCTGATCTGCAGTGCCATCGGTGCTCTGTCCTTGCCTGGTCGGTGATCGTCACCTCACCTTAGAGCGCACGGTCCCTGGCCTGAAGTGCCGCTTCACGGACTGGACCACGGTGCACCGGCCCGTGCCCCGGCAGCAGCACCTCGCCCTCCAGTTCCGCGAACACGTCCAGCGACGCCACGGCACGAGCGCGCTCGTGATGGAACATGTCCGGCAACAGCTGGGGCCCCTTGACCCGCGAGGTGGGGTGACCGCTCACCAGGCCGTCGCCGGAGATCACCACGCCGCGCTCGGGGAGGTGGAAGGCGCAGTGCCCGTCGGTGTGGCCCGGCGTGTGCACGGGCACCGGGCGGCCCGGCAGATCGAGCGTGCCCTCCGCCGGGAACGGCTGCGGGGAGGCGACGGGCACATGGGCCGTGCCGCCCACCCGGATCGCGTGCACCGCCCACGGCAGCACACCGGGCCGCCAGCCGTTCTTCAGGACCGTCCCGACGGACACCTGGTGCAGGAACTCCCGCCGCGCGTGCGGCACTTCGGCCTCGTGCAGGTAGACCGGCGTGCCGTAGGTGCTGCGCAGGTACTCGGCGGAGCCGAGGTGGTCGTTGTGGGCGTGCGTGATGAGCACGGCGGTGACCGCCTCCGGGGAACTGCCCACCTCCGCGAGGGAGGCGAGCACCTGCTCCCGGTCGCCCGGGTAGCCGGTGTCGACCAGCGTGGCGGCGCTTCCCTCGGTCAGAATCACCCAGTTGGTGTTGCTGCCGTGCACCAGATAGGTGCCGTCCGCGACTTGCTGCACGCCTGCGCTCATGATCGCCCCGCCCGGTGAGTCCCTGCCCGACGGCACACAGCAAAGCAGACGCTCAGGCGATCCGGAGCGGCGGGTACCGGTCTTCCAGCGGTCAACTTCCGTGGTGGCAAGGCTGCCTCCGGCGCCGTCCGCCGGAGGCAGCCCCCGCGTGCGGCAGAAGCAGCCGCCTCTCTGCCTCAGCGCACGCCGTGCGGGCGGAACTGGATGCTGATGCGCGGTCCCGTGGCGCGCGTGGACTTCGGTACGGCGTGCTCCCAGGTGCGCTGACAGGAGCCGCCCATCACGACCAGGTCGCCGTGTCCCAACGGCCGTCGTACGGTCCCGGCGCCGCCGCGCACCGGTCGCAGCACCAGGTCGCGTGGCGCACCCACGGAGAGGATGGCGACCATGGTGTCCTCGCGGGCGCCCCGCCCGGTCCGGTCGCCGTGCCAGGCGACGCTGTCCCGGCCGTCGCGGTAGTAGCAGAGCCCGGCGGTGGCGAAGGGTTCGCCCAACTCCTCGGCGTAGTGCGCGGTGAGCGCCTCGCGGGCCTCGGTGAGTACGGGATGCGGCAGCTTGTCGTCCACGCCGTAGAAGGCGAGCAGGCGCGGTACGTCGACGACGTGGTCGTACATCGTGCGGCGCTCCGCCCGCCACGGCACCTCGGCGGCCAGCTGTTCGAACAGGGGGTCGGAGCCGCCGAGCCATCCGGGCAGTACGTCGATCCAGGCGCCGAAGCCGAGCACGGTACGGCGGATCCCGTCGAGGGGGCCGAGCCGCAGCTGGTCGGTCTGGTCGAAGAGAGAGCCCTGGAGGTGCGCGGTCATGGATCCAGCCTACTCCTTATTCGAATATCTGTTCCAATGAATGCCGTGGCGGTGTTCGACTCTTTCGATGCATCGCTGTATCGGATACATTCACGTATCGAACGGAGGGCCCGCCATGGCGACACAGGACACGACCAGACGCGTGACCAGGCGCCGGGTCCGCACACGTGCCAATCTCCTGGACGCGGCGTTCGCGGTGTTCGCCGCCAAGGGCTTCGGGCGCGTGTCGATCGAGGAGGTCTGCGAGGCCGCCGGATACAGCCGGGGCGCCTTCTACTCGAACTTCGACAGCCTCGACGAGCTCTTCTTCGCGCTCTACCAGCAGCGCGCGGACCTGATCGCCGAGCAGGTCTCCGGGGCCCTCGCCCTCGACGGGCCGGAGCTCGACGTGCTGGCCGCCGTCGACCGGGTCACCGAAGTGCTGCTCCTCGACCGGGACTGGCTCCTGGTCAAGACCGACTTCCTGGTGCACGCCGCCCGCGTGCCCGAGGTCGCCCGGACCCTGCTCGAACACCGGGCGCGCCTCAGGCGGGCGGTCGCCGACCGGCTGGCACGCGCGCGTGGGCACGCCGAACTGCCCGCCGTGCTGGCCGACGTCGAGGACGCCGCCCACGCCGTGGTCGCCGCCTACGACGGTGTCACCGTCCAACTGCTGCTGGACGGGGACCTCGAGCGGGCCCGTGTCTGGCTGAAGCAACTGCTCACCGCGCTGCTCACCGACGGCAGCGACACCACCGTATGAGGGAAGGGACGGTCGCCATGGATGCCGACGTCATCGTCGTCGGAGCGGGGCTCGCGGGCCTGGTCGCCGCGCACGAGCTCACCAGCCGCGGCAAGAGGGTCGCGCTGGTCGACCAGGAGAACGCCGCCAACCTCGGCGGCCAGGCCTTCTGGTCCTTCGGCGGACTCTTCCTGGTCGACTCCCCGGAACAGCGGCGCCTCGGCATCAAGGACTCCTTCGACCTCGCCTGGAACGACTGGCAGGGCAGCGCGAAGTTCGACCGCGTCGACGACGAGGACTCCTGGGCGGTGCGCTGGGCACGCGCCTACGTCGAGTTCGCGGCGGGGGAGAAGCGGTCCTGGCTCGAGGGGCACGGGATCAAGCTCCTGCCGACCGTCGGCTGGGCCGAGCGCGGTGACCTCACCGCCCACGGACACGGCAACTCCGTGCCCCGCTTCCACATCGCCTGGGGCACCGGTACCGGAGTCGTCGAGCCCTTCGTCGGGTACGCCAAGCAGGCCGCGCGCGACGGACTGCTGACCTTCCACCACCGTCACCAGGTCGACGAACTGGTCGTCGAGGAGGGCACCGCCCGGGGCGTGCGCGGCACGGTTCTGGCCGAGGACAACTCCGCGCGCGGTGTCGCCTCGAGCCGTGACCGGATCGGCGACTTCGAGCTCACCGCCCACGCCGTCGTCGTCACCACCGGCGGTATCGGCGCCAACCACGACATCGTCCGCCGCTACTGGCCCGAGCGGCTCGGCAACCCGCCCGCCGAGATGGTCACCGGCGTGCCCGCCTACGTCGACGGCCGGATGCTCGACATCAGCGCCGACGCCGGCGTCCGCCTGGTCAACCGCGACCGCATGTGGCACTACACCGAGGGCATCCAGAACTGGGACCCGATCTGGCCCGGCCACGGCATCCGCATCCTGCCCGGTCCCTCGTCCATGTGGTTCGACGCCCTGGGCCGCCGACTGCCCGAGCCGTGCCTGCCCGGCTACGACACCCTCAGCACCCTCGAGCACCTGCGCACCACCGAGGACATCGCGGACCACGACCACTCCTGGTTCATCCTCACTCAGAAGATCATCGAGAAGGAGTTCGCGCTCTCGGGTTCCGAGCAGAACCCCGACATCACCGCCAAGGACCGCGCGGGCTTCCTCAAGGAGCGGATCCTCGGCAAGGGAGCTCCGGGACCGGTCGACGCGTTCCTGCGCAAGGGCGCGGACTTCGTGACCGCCCCGAACCTCGAGCAGCTGGTCGAGAAGATGAACGGGCTCACCGACAAGGCCCTGCTCGACGCCGCAGGGATCCGCCGCCAGATAGAGGCCCGCGACCTCCAGATCGCCAACTCCTACAGCAAGGACGCCCAGGTGCAGGGCATCCGCAACGCCCGCCGCTACATCGGTGACCGCCTCGGCCGGGTCGCCACCCCGCACCGCATCCTCGACCCCGCCGCCGGCCCCCTCATCGGCGTCAAGCTGCACATCCTGACCCGCAAGACCCTCGGGGGCATCCAGACCGACCTCGACTCCCGCGCCCTGGGCACCGACGGCAAGCCCCTCGAAGGCCTGTACGCGGCGGGCGAGGTCGCCGGCTTCGGCGGCGGCGGTGTGCACGGCTACAACGCGCTCGAGGGCACCTTCCTCGGTGGCTGCCTCTTCTCGGGGCGGGCGGCGGGCCGGGCGGCGGCCAAACAGGTCGGCTAGGAATCCAGCAGGCGCACCAGCACGGTGGCGTGGCTCTGCTCGGGCGTCTTCGACGCGGTCAGCAGGGTCACGTCACCCTTGCTCGCCAACTCCCGGACCCGGTCGAGAAGTCCGGCCGCCTCGGGATCGGCCAGCTCCGCCTCGTAGCGCTCGGCGAACTCCTCGTACGACCCCTCGCCCTCGTGGTACCAGCGGCGCAGCTCGGTCGACGGGGTGAGTGCCTTGGGCCACTCGTCCACGCGGGCCGCCTCCTTGGACAGACCGCGCGGCCACAGCCGGTCGACCAGGACGCGGACGCCGTCCGCGGGCTCAGGGGGTTCGTAGACACGGCGGATGCGCACGCTCACGGGCGGCCTCTCGACGAAGGGGTCGGTGCGTCGGGAGCGTACTGCGCGGCCCTCCGCGACTTGACCTGATCAAGGGTGAGTTGCACAGGTGGGGGCCTTTAGTGTGAAGCCGATGTCCACCCCCCGACCTGTAGGAGCGCACGTGCCGAAGGCCGTCAGACGCACTCTCGTTCTCGCCACCACCCCCGTCGCCCTCGTGGCGCTGCTCGGGGCCGGCGCGCCTCCGTCGACGGGCTCGTCCGGAGCCGGCGATCCCTACTTCCCGCTCGCCGGGAACGGCGGATACCACGTCGACCACTACGATCTGACGCTCGGTTACGACCCCGGCAGCGGCCGTCTCGACGGCAAGGCGGTCCTCACCGCCCGCGCCGACCAGCGCCTCAGCCGCTTCGACCTCGACTTCAAGGGTCTGACCGTCACCGGTCTGACGGTCGATCACGCCAAGGCCGCCTTCCGCCGCGACGGACAGGAACTGGTCGTCACCTCGAGGCGCGCCCTGCGCAAGGGGGAACGATTCACCATCACCGTGACCTACCGGGGGAAGCCCGGTCCCGTCACCGACCCGGACGGCTCGCTCGACGGCTGGATCCCCACCGACGACGGGGCCTTCGTCGCCGGGGAGCCGCAGGGCGCCATGACCTGGTTCCCGGCGAACAACCACCCCACGGACAAGTCGTCGTACGACTTCACGATCACCGTGCCCACGGGACGCACCGCGGTCGCCAACGGCGTCCTCCTCTCCCGGCGGACCACGCACGGAAAGACCACGTTCCGCTGGCGCCAGAGCGAGCCCATGGCCGCCTACCTGGCCACCGCGACGGTCGGAAAGTTCGACGTGCAGCAGTTCACCACCAGAAGCGGCATCCGGGTCTACAACGCCGTCGACCCGCGCGAGGCCGCTGCGGCAGCCCCGGTCCTCAAGCAACTGCCCTCCGTCCTGGAGTGGGAGAGCAAGCTGTTCGGGCCCTATCCGTTCCGTGCCGCCGGCTCCATCGTGGACCGCGCCCCGAACGTCGGCTACGCGCTGGAGACCCAGAGCCGTCCGGTCTACGACCGGGCACCCGACCTGAGCACCCTCGTCCACGAGAACGCCCACCAGTGGTTCGGGGACTCCGTCTCCCTCACCTCGTGGAAGGACATCTGGCTCAACGAGGGCTTCGCGACCTACGCGGAGTGGCTCTACGCCGAGCAGCACGGCGGCGACAGCGCGCAGAAGACCTTCGACGGCCTGTACGCGAAGCCCGCGAGCGACGATCTGTGGGAATTCCCGCCCGGCGACCCCGGCAGCGGCGCCAACATCTTCGGCACTCCCGTCTACGCCCGTGGCGCCATGACCCTGCACGCGCTGCGCACGAGGGTCGGCGACCGGGCGTTCTTCCTGATCCTGCGCGCCTGGGCGTCCGGGCACCGCGACGGCAACGGGACCACCGCGCAGTTCCAGCGCCTTGCGGAACGGGTGTCGGGGAAGGACCTGGACGGCCTGTTCCAGACCTGGCTCTACACAGCGGGGAAACCGAACCGGCCCTAGAACCTGACCAGTTCCTTACAAGTGTCGGCCAGAGTCGTTCCATGATCACACGCAGAACCCACGTGGCCCTGCTCGCCGCATCCCTGCTTCTCACCGGATGCGGCGGCGGTGCCGTGGCCAGCACGGAGGGCACACCCACGCCCCCTCAGGAGACTTCGGAGCCCATGCCCTCGCCCTCGCCGGAGATCTCCGGCGAGGTCGCCCCCCAGCAGCTACCCGGGCTCGGTCCGAAGACGTGGGCGAAGGTGCCGGCCGACGCACGACAGGCCGTCGTGGTCACCGGGCGGGGCCGCGACTCGTCGGCCTCCACCGTGGTCCTGTACGAGCGCACCGAGGCCGGCTGGCAGGCCGGTGCGAGCTGGCCCGCGCACAACGCCCTCAAGGGCTGGACCGACCACCACCTGGCGGGCGACCTGCGCTCACCGACCGGCGTCTACACCCTCACGGACGCCGGAGGGCTGCTGAAGGACCCCGGCACCAAGCTGCCGTACGACCGCGGCGTCGGCTTCACCGCACCCGGCACGGGCTTCGAGGGCGAGCCGCTGGCCGGATCCTTCGACTACGTGATCGCCATCAACTACAACCGGCAGCCCGGGACTTCACCCCTGGACTGGACCCGGCCCCTCGGCGCGGGGCGCGGCGGCGGCATATGGCTCCACGTCGACCACGGCGGACCCACCCACGGCTGTGTGAGCATCGCCGAGGACCACATGAAGAAGCTGCTCCTCACCCTGGACCCCGACCTCCATCCGGTCGTCGTCATGGGCGACGCCAAGTCCCTGGCCCGCTGACCGCTTAGGATCCGCCGGGTGTGCGCACATGTGCTGGTTGCCGAGGACGACGAGATGCAGGCCGAACTCATACGGCGCTCCCTGCTCGCGGAGGGCCACACCGCCACCGTGGTCCACGACGGGCGGGCCGCCCTGGACGCGGCCCGGCGGCTCGCCCCCGACCTCGTCGTCCTGGACCTGATGCTTCCGGTGATCGACGGCTTCGGCGTGTGCCGGGTGCTGCGCCGCGACGAGGACATTCCCGTCGTGATGCTCACCGCCCGGTCGGAGGAGGACGACGTCCTGCTGGGCCTGGAGCTGGGCGCCGACGACTACATGACCAAGCCGTACAGCCCGCGCGAACTGATGGCCCGTATCCGGACCGTCCTCAGGCGCAGTGGACGGGGCGCGGTCGCCGACCGGCCCGAGGATCCCGCCGTGCGCGCCGGAGGCCTGGCGGTGGATCCCGTACGGCACGAGGTGCGCTGTGACGGGGCGCCGGTGGAATGCACACCGGCCGAGTTCGAGATCCTCCTGGCCATGGTCGCCGAGCCGGAACGGGTCTTCTCGCGGCGGCAGTTGCTGGAGGTCACCCGGGGCACCGACCGGGCCTCCACCGAACGGGCCGTGGACGTGCACATCATGAACCTGCGCCGCAAGATCGAGGCCGACCCGCGCCGGCCGGTGCGGCTGCTGACGGTGTTCGGCGTGGGCTACAAGCTCAGCGGCGGCCGCGGATGAGCGCTCGTATACCCCTGCACAAGCGGCTGCTGGTCCGCCTGCTGATCACGTCCGGACTCATCGCCGTGTGCTCGGTGGCCGCCACCGCCTGGCTGGCCGTGGCGACCACCACCCAGGCCCTGCGCGAGGAACAGGGGCAGGCGCTCGCCGACGACATGGAAGTGCTCGCCGAGCTCAGCGGATACGCGGCGACCCACCCCGACTGGACCGGCGTGGCCGCCACCGTGCGGGAGCTGTCCGCGAAGACCGGCCGGCGCATCGCCCTCGTCACCCCCGACCGCAGATCCGTCGCCGACTCGGCCCCCCGCGGCACCGCCCTGCCGCCGAGCGCAGCCGCCACCGTCGACCCGCTGCGCACCGACACGTACAGCGAACGCGGCGCCCAGATCGGCGGCATCGACCCCCGAGTGGTCGGGCCGTACCGGCTCACGAAGGGGGAGCGTGCCGAGATCGACGCCAACGCGCGCAAACGCCGGTCCTGCTTCGCCCGCAACGGCATCGAGACCACCATCGTGCACACCCCGAGCGGCCGGGCGGTCCTCACCGAACCGGACAGCACCGTGCAGCCCTCCTATGTGCCCGACGCCTGCGCCGACGGGGTCCTGAACACGCCGATGCCCACGGAGCAGAAGGCCCTGGACGCACTCCAGACAGGGGCGCGCGCCTGTCTGACCCGCAACGGCCTGCGCGCCGATACACCGCTGAGTGTCGGCGTCGGCCTCGCGGGCACCGACCTCCGGTCCCCGTCACTGGCGCCCACGTTCGTCAAACCGGACGCGAAGGAGGCACGCGAGGCCCAGGCCTGCCTCGACGACGCCCGCCGCGCCCAGCTCGACCCCTACGTGGCCCCGGTGGCCGAACTCTTCCTGGGCACCGGGGACACGCCCGCGGTGCTGTTCGACATGTCCCCGGCCAACAAGGCCAAGGTCGTGGGCACCGCGGGGCTCGTGCTCGCCGTCACCGTCGCCGCGACCGCACTGGTCGCCACCCGGCTCGTGCGCCCGCTGCGCGCGCTGACCGCCGCGGCCCAGCAGCCGCCCGAACTCCATGTGCGCGTCCCCGTCACCACCCGCGACGAGACCGGCATCCTCGCCGCGGCCTTCAACGACCTGACCGAACGCCGCGAACGCCTGGAAGCCCAGCGCAAGGCGATGGTCAGCGACATCGCCCACGAACTCCGCAGCCCGCTCACCAACATCCGCGGCTGGCTGGAGGTCACCCGGGACGGCGTCGTCGACCCCGACCCCGCCCTGCTCGCCTCCCTGCACGAGGAGGCCCTCGTCCTCCAGCGCGTCATCGACGACCTCCAGGACCTCGCCGCCGCCGACGCCGGCACCCTGCGCCTGCACCGGGAGCCCGTCCGCTGCGACGAACTCCTCCAGCAGGTCGCCGCCGCCCACCGCGTCACCGCCGGCGCGGCCCGGGTCGAACTGCGCACCGACATCGACGGCGAGCCCTGGCTGGACGCCGACCCGCTCCGGATGCGGCAGGCGCTCGGCAACCTGGTCTCCAACGCCCTGCGCCACACCCCGGCCGGCGGCACGGTCACCCTGTCCGCGCGCCGGGACGGCGACGACATCGCCTTGGCGGTCGCCGACACCGGCACCGGCATCGCGCCGGACGACCTGCCCCACGTCTTCGACCGGTTCTGGCGCGCGGAGAAGTCCCGCAGCCGCCGTACCGGGGGATCGGGGCTCGGCCTCCCCATCGTCCGCCACCTGGTCGCCGCCCACGGCGGAACGGTCGAGGCGGCGAGCGAGCCCGGCATCGGCAGCCTCTTCACCCTGCGGATGCCCGGGGGCCAGGCGCCTCAGCCGTACGCCTGATTTTCTTCGTGGCGCGCGGGTACCCCGTATGCCTGCGAAAGGAGAGGGAGGTCGGGACATGAGCGTGTCGGACGGGTTGCCGGTGGTACGGACACTCGCTGAACTCGGGAGCCTGACCGAACGGCACGGGCAGCTGTACGTCCGTTGGTCACGCGGCCCCGAGGTGGACCTGGCCAGCGCGTCCAGCACCGACGAACTCACCGGCGTGTCGCTGCCGGGACTGTCGGCGAACCCGCTGGACGTGGAGGAGTGGTGGCAGGACCGACCCGTGCGGCTGTGGGTGGCCCGCCGTCTGTACGACTATTCGCACCTTCCGCACGAGAAGGGCCCGGACGTACGCCCGTGGGTCCTCCAGGGCCGCGAGCGGGGCCGGGGGCCGGACAACGAGCCGCTCGTCACGGACGTGCGGCCGATGTGCTGGATCGACCCCCGGGTGATCGACGAGGCGCGGGCCGAGGTGGACCGGCAGGAGAACTCCTGGGGTCCGCTGCGCCGCACGGCCCGCTGACCGGGCCCGGTCGACGAACGTGGCGTCGACCGGGCCCGATCGTCGGACACCGCTGAACGGACCCGCTCAGCCGGCCCTTCTCCGCGCGGCGGCCGCGCGCCGGACGAGTGCCCGGCGTTCCGTCTCGCTCGTGCCGCCCCAGACGCCGATGCCCTGCCCGGTGTCGAGGGCCCACTGAAGACACTGCTCCTGGACGGGGCAGCGTCGGCAGACGGACTTGGCCTGCTCCGTCTGGACCAGTGCGGGACCGGTGGTGCCGATCGGGAAGAAGAGGTCCGGGTCCTCTCGGCGGCACGCGGCATGGGTTCGCCAGTTGTCCATCAAATGTCACCTGCGATCGAAGTCGTACGTGCCCTCGTGCATGCCTTACTCGCTTTCGGGTCACCTGTCGATGCGCGGTGAAACAATCGGGTCCTGTGGGACGCGCCCGGTCACTGCTCCCGCATGCCCCACGGGGAGCCGTACGCGGTCAGCAGATCCAGGAAGGGGCGGGCCGGGAAGGCCTCCGGACCGAGGACGCCCGCGCCGGACCAGGCGCCGGTGGCGAGGAGTTCGAGGGCGACGACCGGGTTCACGGCGGTCTGCCACACCACCGCCTGACAGCCGTACTCCGCCGTGGACCACTGGTTGTCGACCACGTGGTAGAGGTACACCTCGCGCGGCGCCCCGTCCTTGACACCCTTCACCCAGGTGCCCGCGCAGGTCTTGCCGTGCATCCGCTCGCCCAGCGTCGCCGGATCGGGCAGACACGCGGCGACCACGTCCCGGGGCGAGACCGCGACCGGCCCCGCGGCGCTCGGCACGGTCACCGGCGCGGTGCGGTCCAGGCCCAGCAGGTGCAGGGTCTTCAGCGTCTCCACGAACGCGCGGCCCAGTCCGTACTTGAAGGTGACCCGGCGGGCACCGACCCAGCGGGGGACGAGCAAGACCTCCTCGTGCTCCACGTTCACGCACTCGACCGGGCCGATGCCCTCGGGGAAGTCGAAGACCTCCGGCTCGCTGAAGGGTTCCGTCGTGAACCAGCCGCGGTCGGCCTCGTAGACCACGGGAGGGTTCAGGCACTCCTCGATGGTGGTCCAGATGCTGAAGGAAGGGGCGAAGTCGTAGCCGTCGACGGTGAGATCCGCGCCGTCGCGGACACCGATCTCCTCGATCTCGTCGAAGAGCTCGTCGGCCGCGTGCCGGGCGAAGACGTCCGAGAGACCCGGCTCCACACCCATGCCGACGAGGGCCAGAGCACCCGCCTTCTCCCACTCCTCGGCCTGCGCGAACTGCTCGTCGCCCAGTTTGACCCCGCACTCCTCGTACGGCCGCTCGGGATGTGGACGCGACAGGGACATCGCCATGTCGACATAGGCCGCCCCGGCGGAGCGCGCCGCCCGGAACAGGGGCATCACGAATCGCGGGTCGGTGGCATTGAGCAGGACGTCGCAGGCGTGCCGCTCCAGCAGGGCGGTCACGGCCGACTCGTCGCTCGCGTCCACGCGCTCGGCGCGGAACCGGTCGGACCGGTCGCCGAGCGCGGTCACCGCGGTCTCGGCGCGGACGGGGTCGTAGTCGGCGACGACCATGACGTCGAAGAACGGCCGCCGGGCAGCGATCCGGGTGATGGCCGTGCCGACGCCCCCGGCTCCCACGAGCAGTACACGCATGACAGACACTCCCTCACGGGTCGAAGGTCGCAGATGTACGGGGCCCCTGGCGGAGATACAACGCCGTGCGCTCGTTCAAGGTCAATGGCGTTGGCATAAGGAGGCCGCCATGCCGAAACCCGTGGTCCCCGAGGACAGGCGCCGTCGGCGCAGGCCCACCAGGAGCGGAACCGTGCTGTCCGAGGGGCTGATCGTCGAGACGGCTCTGCGGATGCTCCGCGAACACGGCAGCACCGGCCTCACCGCCCGCCGCCTGGGCCTGGCCCTGGACGCCGACCCGAGTACGCTCTACCGCTACTTCCGCGGCATGGACGACCTGACGCTGGCCATCGGCGACGCCCTGATCGGGCAGGCGCTGGAGGGCTGGGTGCCGACGGGGCGGTGGCGGCACGATCTGCGCGAGGTGGGCCTGCGCATCCACGCCGCGTACGTCGCTCATCCCCAGGCCGCCGTACTGACGACCAGCAGAGTCACCGGCCGGGCCAACGAACTGGCCGCGGACGAGGCGGTCCTGGACATCCTGCGCAGGGCGGGCTTCCCCCTCCCGGACACGGTGCGCATCTATCACGCCTTCATCGACCAGACGCTGGCTTTCGCGGCCCTGGACGCGGCGTCTCTGGCGCTGCCGAGTGCGGCTTTGGACGCCGATGAGGGCAGGTGGCACTCGACCTACGCTCGCCTGCCTGAAGACCGCTATCCGCGTATCTCGGAGGCTGCGCCCCTCCTGGCGACCCGCATGGTCACCAGCGCCTATCCGACGGCCTTGGACATGCTCCTGGACAGCGCTGAGAGGGAGCTGGGCCGCGCCCCGTAACAGATCCCCGTCCCCCGGCGGCTTGGAGCGGCGGCTTCATGTGAGCCTTTCCGACGCGGCCGCCGCCACCGCCTCCGCCACCGCGGCCAGCGCGGGCGAGTCCAGCTTCCACTGCTGCCAGTACAACGGCACGTCGACCGGCCGATCCGGCACCAGCGAGATCAGCCGCCCCTCGCGCAGCAATGCCGCCGCCTGAATCTCGGGCACCATCCCCCACCCCAGCCCCAGTGCGACCGCCTCCACGAACCCCTCCGACGCCGGCACCGCATGCCGCACCCGGCTCGCCCCACCGCGGCCCAGCTGCCGCAGGAACCCGTCCTGGATGTCGTCACTCCGGTCGAACGTCACCACCGGCGCCTCCGCGAGCCCCTCCCTCGGCGCCCCCTCGAGATACCGCGACACGAACCCGGGGCTAGCCGCGGCGAGATACCGCATCCGCCCCAGTGCCCGCACGGAACACCCCGCCACGGCCTCGGGCGATGACGTCACCGCCGCCATCACCAGCCCCTCCCGCAGCAGCTCCGCCGTGCGGGTCTCGTCCTCGCGCCGGAGCTCGAAACACAGCCGATCCCGTTCGGGAACCCGCGTGAGCGCCCCGAGGAACCAGGTCGCCAGGGAGTCAGCGTTCACCGCGACCGAGACCCGGGTCACCTCCCCCTCGCCCGGCATGCCCAGCTCGGCGAGAGCGTCCCGCTCCAGCCGGGCCAGCTGCCGGGCGAACCGCACCACCACCTCGCCCGACTCGGTCGGCCGCACCGGCTTCGTGCGCACCAGCAGCACCCGCCCCGTGCGCTGCTCCAGCGCCTTCACCCGCTGACTCACCGCCGAAGGGGTCACATGCAGAGCGGCGGCCGCGGCGTCGAACGTGCCCTCGTCGACCACCGCGAGCAGAGTCCGCACCTGGTCCAGGGGGAGCTCGGTCATCATCACAACAACTAATGATACGTAAGAATCTTTAGCTGTACGTGCAGTGATCGTCTCCGTACCGTCGAAGCCATGCCCGCTTCCCTGTCCGCCGCTGCCGCAGGTTTCGGCACCGGCCTCTCGCTCATCGTCGCCATCGGCGCCCAGAACGCCTTCGTCCTGCGTCAGGGGATCCGCCGCGACGCCGTCCTCGCCGTCGTCGGCATCTGCGCCCTGTCCGACGCCCTCCTCATCGCTCTCGGCGTCGGCGGAGTCGGCGCGGTGGTGGTCGCCTGGCCGGGCGCGCTGACCCTGGTCGGCTGGATCGGGGGCGGATTCCTGCTCTGCTACGGCGCCCTCGCCGCCCGCCGGGTCGTCAGGCCGGGGGAGTCGGGCCTGCGGGCGGAGGGCGAGGCGACGGGCTCCCGGAAGCGCGCGGTGCTGACCTGTCTGGCGATGACCTGGCTCAACCCGCACGTCTACCTCGACACCGTGTTCCTGCTCGGATCCGTGGCCGCCGACCGCGGCCCGCTGCGCTGGACCTTCGGGCTCGGCGCCGTGCTCGCCAGTCTGTGCTGGTTCGCGGCGCTCGGCTTCGGGGCCCGGCTGCTCAGCCGCTTCCTCGCCAGGCCGACCGCCTGGCGCGTGCTTGACGGACTCGTCGCCGCCACGATGGTCGCCCTCGGCGCCACGCTGGTGGCCGGAGCGTGAAGTCATCCATGGCCAGGTCCGCAAGCTGAGACACCGCGTCCCGGGCCTCTGGACGGTGCTGCGATAGTGAACCCCGGACCCGTTAGATGTAACGAGCAACCAGGAAGCGTGTGGACACCGGCGAGAGCAGTACCGATTCCAGGACACCGGCCGCGGACGAGGCGCCGCCGCCCCGGCGCGGCTGGCGTCGCTGGGCGATGGACACCCGCCCGCTGCGGATCCCGGCCTACCGCCGGCTGTGGAGCTCGACCATCGTCACGGCCGTCGGCAGCCAGCTCACCGCCGTCGCGGTGCCCAAGCAGATCTACGACATCACCGGCTCCTCCGCCTGGGTCGGCGCCGCGAGCATGGCCGGACTGCTGCCGCTGATCGCGTTCGCGCTGTGGGGCGGCGCGGTCGCCGACAGCATGGACCGCCGCAAGCTGCTGTTGATCACCAACAGCGGAATCGCCGTCACGTCGGTCCTGTTCTGGCTCCAGGCCGTCAGCGGGCTCGACTCGGTGGCGGCCCTGATGGTCCTGCTCGCGGTGCAGCAGGCGTTCTGGGGCCTGAACGCCCCGGCCCGCAACGCCTCCATCGCCCGTCTGGTCCCCGAGGCGCAGCTGCCCGCCGCCAACGCCCTCGGTTCCACCGTCATGCAGACCGGCCAGGTGGTGGGCCCCCTGCTCGCGGGTGTCCTGATCCCGGTGATCGGCCTGCCCGAGCTGTACCTCATCGACGCCATGGCGCTGTGCGTCACGGTGTGGGCGGTGTACCGGCTGCCCTCCCTGCCACCGCTCGCGGCCGCTGCGGCGCGTCGGGCCGGCGTCCGCGAGATCGCCGAGGGCTTCCGCTACATCTCCGCGCACAAGGTGCTGTTGCTGTCCTTCCTCGCCGACATCATCGCCATGGTCTTCGGCATGCCCCGGGCCCTGTTCCCGCAGCTCGCCTCCGAGACCTACGCCCCCTACGGCGAGGGGCTCGCGCTGGGCCTGCTGTTCGCGGCCATCCCGATCGGCGCGGTGGTCGGCGGGCTGCTCTCCGGCACCTTCTCGCGGGCCCGTCGGCACGGCTGGATGGTCATCGGCGCGGTCGTCGCCTGGGGCGTGGCCATCACCGGGTTCGGGCTGAGCGGCAGTCTGTGGGTCGCCGTGGTGTTCCTGGCCGCGGCCGGGGTGGCCGACATGGTTTCGATGGTCTTCCGCGGGGCGATCCTGCTCTCCGCCGCGACGGACGAGATGCGCGGCCGGATGCAGGGTGTCTTCACCGTCGTCGTCGCGGGCGGCCCCCGCCTCGCCGACGTCCTGCACGGCACCGCCGGCTCGGCCTTCGGCGCCCGGCCCGCGGTCGCCGGCGGCGGCATCCTGGTCGTCGCCGTCATGCTGACCCTGGCCTTCGCCGTCCCGGCGCTGCGCCGCTACCGCGTCTGAGACCTGTCGAGCCCCTGCCGCCCGGCACCCGGTGCCTCGGCAGGCACCGTTCGCCCCGTCGCGACGCCGGGCACGCCGGGCACGCCGGGAGCACACTCCCCCCGATGCCGTTCCTCAACGGGCGGACGGTGCCTGCCGAAGCACTACTAGAGAACACCACGTCGGCGTGTGCCGTACTGCTCCATGAGCTTGCCCCGGGTCGTCTCCAGCCGGTGGGCGAGGATCTCGGCGACGCTGCGGACCAGGATCATGCCGAGCTGCTGGTCCTCCTCGCACAGCCGGAGCACCGCCGCCGCGTCGAACTCGTAGGCCCGCACGGGGCTGAAGGCCTCCGCGCCGAAGTCCCACTGGTAGGGCGGGAACAGCCAGGACCAGCCGAGCAGGTCGCCCGCGCCGAGTCCCGCGACCGTGACGCGGTGACGGGGGGTCACCTGCTGGGTCAGCGAGACCGCCCCGGAGCGGATGACCCAGAAGCGGTCGGCCTTGCCGCCCGCTTCGAAGATGTGGAAGTCCTCGGGGAAGGAGACCTCCCTGGCGAGCGTCATCAGGCTCTGGCGCTGCGGCTGCGGCAGTGCGGTCAGCAGTTTTATCGCTTTGGTCATGACACGGGGCTCCTCGCCGGCGAGGGATTCCGGTGTTGTGCCTACGCCCATTTCAGCGGCTGCCGCCGTCCGGGGCACCTCGGCGGAGGTGAGGATCTGGCCAGGGCATGAAAAAGCCCTGGCTGGACGGGGGAGGCCAGCCAGGGCAGACAGAGGTGGTGCCGGAGGACGGAATGTCGACCCCGTCACCACGTATGAATGAACCGTAAACCATCCATGGTGATTTCGCGCAATCGAAACCGAGGTGCGTGACCGGTTTCACTCGGCGGACGCGTTTACGACCCTGATCGTCTCCAACTCCGCGTCGGCGGGATCGGGGAGATTCATGCCCGCGGCCAATCCGGTCCGCAGATATTCCAGCACGGGCTCGGTCAGCAGTTCACCGGGCAGCACGGCCGGGATCCCCGGCGGATACGGCGTGATCATCTCGGCCGCGATCCGCCCGGCGGCCTCGGCGACCGGCACGCTCTCGGCCGGACCGAAGAACGCGTCCCGGGGAAGCCTGACCTGCTCCATCCGCAGCTCGGACGGCGGCGGTACCTCCACCCGTGGGGCGGGGCCCCACTCAGGCGCCGCCCGGGCGAGTTCCCTGAGCGCCGCGAGCAACTCGCCGGTCGTCTCCTCGTCGTCGCCGTGGGTGATCTGCATCCCGATCCGCCGGTGGTCCGTGAGGTGGGCGTCGATGTGCCGGTGCTCGCGCAGCCAGTCCGCGGCCTGGAATCCGGTGATCCCCAGTCCCTCGAGGTCGATGACACCGGGCAGCGGATCGACATCGTCGGCCAGGCCGGGCCCGCAGAAGTCGTCGCGGTCGTCGACGTGCATCCCGTCGATCTCCTCGATCGCGGAATGGACCCGCGCCGCGAGATCCAGCGCCCCGCCCATCAACTCCTTGCCCTGCAGAGCCATCTGCCGGCGCCAGCCGTCCAGGCCGGCGTACAGCAGCACCGAGGGACTGGTGGTGCCCAGCAGGTCGGCGCGCATCTTCAGCAGATCCGCCGGGACGAGATCGCCCCGCAGATGGAAGACCGACCCCTGCTCCAGACCGCTGCCCATCTTGTGGATGCTGGTCACACAGATGTCGGCGCCCGCATCCATGGCCCAGGACGGCAGATCGGGATGAAAGGGCAGGTGCGCGCCCCACGCCTCGTCCACGATCAACGGGACGGACCGGCGGTGGCAGACCTCGGCGATGTCCTCTAGGGCCGCGCAACTGCCGTAGGGCGTCGGGCTGGTGACCAGGGCGCCCTTCGCGTCGGGATGGGCTTCGAAGGCCCGCTCGTACTCCGCGGCGGACGGCGGGTGCGCCAGGTGGCGTTCGGCGTCCCACCGCGGCTCGATCCAGACCGGTTCGATCCCCGACAGGATCAGCCCGGACACCACCGACTTGTGGGCGTCCCGCCCGATCAGCAGCTTCTCGTGCGGACCCGCGACGGCCAGCATCGCCGCCTTCACCGAGAGGGAACTCCCGCACGTGGTGAAGAACGTGTGCTCGGCGTGCACGGCGTCGGCCATCAGTTCCTCGGCCCGCTCCAGCACCCGCCCCCGCGTCAGCCGGTCGTCCAGACCGCCCGACGCGAGCACGTCCCCGAGGAAGACCGCGTCACCCAGTGTCTCCCGGACCGCAGGGTCGGCCCCACGGGCCTGTTTGTGTCCCGGCGGCGTGAACGACAGGTGTCCCCGCCGGTGGTAGTCGGCCAGGGCTTCCAGTACGGGTGCTTGGGTGTGGTCGACAGTCATGGGGCTCGGGTGCCCGGCCCGGACGTCCGTCAATCAGTCCGTACCGGGGCCCCGACGGTCAGCGGCTGCCTGGCCTGAGCACCTCGTCCAGCACCCTGATCACCGCCTCGTAGGCCAGGGTGCGTACGGCGGCGTCCCCGGCAGCCTCCGGATCGGAGGGCCGCAACTCCTCGCTCCGCGCCCGCCAGGACTGCTCCTCCTCCACCGCACAGGCCCGGGCGCGCTGGATACGGCGCAGCAGTTCATCTGAGTCCACGACATCCGTCATACCGTCCGGGTACCCCGGGAACGCGATCGAATGGCCGAACGCCCCGTCCGAAAAGGGGATGTTTGACCAGGCGCGGACAGGTCAGCCGATTACCAGAGGCTCACGGAGAAATCGCACCGTACAGGGGCACCGTGTCCGTGGGTCGAGTCGAGCCGGGCCCGGCCTCCGCTGCACCGACCCAAGAGCCAGTCGATCCCTTGATCAGGAGTCACCTCATGTGCGAGGAGCACAGGGCCGAAGCCACCCCCGAACTCGCCGTCGCGCACCCGCGCGCGCCGTCACGGCCGTGCCGGCCGGCCGAGGCACGCCGGGCGGTCGAGCGGGCCGTGTCCGAGCGCTGCCGCACCACGCACAGCTCGTGCGATGCGCAGGCCCTCTCGGACGCGCTGCTCGTCGCCTCCGAACTCACCACCAACGCGATCCTGCACGGCGGCGGCATCACCGACTTCCACGTCGACGTCGGGGGCCGGGGCGTGTGCCTGTCGGTCAGCGACCGCAGCGCCGAGCTGCCCGTTGCCAAGGAGCCCGTCGACCCGCAGGGCAGGTGGCGGCCCGGCGGCCACGGCTGGCCGATCGTCTGCCGACTCGCCCGCGACGTCCGCGTGACCGACCTGCCCTCGGGCGGGAAGTGCATCACCGCCGTGGTGCCTCTGAGCTGATCCGGCACCTCTGTGGAAGCCGCCGGAAACGGAGTTTCGACAGCGGAGTTTGAGCCCCATACAGCAGGGCAGACGCAGTTTCGTGCTTCGGACCGGAGGCGCGCCAGCGGGAGCTGTATGGCTGCTGCGGGCCCCTTTCGGCGGTCCCGGCGGCGTCCCTCCCGCGGTCAGTCCCTGAACCCGTTCTTCAGGAGCGAATCCGCATGCTCACCGACACGTCGACCGACCGTCCCACCACCCAGGACCGCCCCGCCACCGCCGGCAGGCGGCGGCACGACGACGCCCCCGACACCATGGCCCTCTTCGCCCGGCTGGCCGGGCTGGAGGAAGGCCCCGAGCGCGACGCCCTGCGCGACGAACTCGTCACCGCCTGGCTGCCCATGGCCCACCGCATCGCCGGCCGGTTCCGCGACCGCGGCGAATCGCTGGAGGACCTGCGCCAGGTCGCGGCACTCGGGCTCGTGAAGGCCATCGACCGGTTCGAACCGGAACGCGGAGCCTTCGAGAGCTACGCCGTGCCCACCATCACCGGCGAGGTCAAGCGCCACTTCCGGGACCGCATGTGGGCCCTCAGGGTGCCCCGCCGCGTACAGGAACTGCGCAACAAGGTCCGGGTGGCCCGGCGCGAGCTCACTCAGAACCCCGGTTCCCCCGAACCGACGCCCGCCGACCTCGCCGCCCACACCGGCCTGACCGAGGAAGAGGTCACCACCGGCCTGGAGGCCCTCGAAAGCTTCAGCACCCTGTCCCTGGACGCCGAGCTCTCGGCCGGCGACGACGGCTACAGCCTCGCGGACACCCTGGGCGCCCCCGACACGTCGTACGACGTCGTGGTCGACCGCGAATCCGCCAAGGAGGGCCTGCGTCGGCTCCCCGAGCGCGAGCGCGCCATCCTCTACATGCGTTTCTTCGAGGACATGACACAGAGCCGCATCGCCGACCAGCTCGGCATCTCACAGATGCACGTCTCCCGGCTCATCAGCCGCAGCTGCGCGCGCGTGCGCGACGAGGCGCTGGCGGACCGGGCGAGGAGGCAGGCCGCCGACGGGTCGGGCGAGGCGTGAACTCACGAGGAGTGAGCCCGATGCCTATACCCGACCCCGCGTTCCTGCGCCGTCTCGTCGACGCGTACGAGGCACTGCGGGCCGAGGAGGCCGCGAAGGCGGCCGAGCCGAGCCCGCGGGCCCGGGATCTCGCCTACACACTCTGTGTTTCCACCGGCACGCGGGACGTGCGGCTGGCCCTGGAGACGGCCCACCGCCTGCTCGCGGCCATGCCCGAACGCGCGCGACTGGCCGACTGACCGCACTCCGTGTGACCGCCCGCCAGGACGGGATCCGGACTTCAAGGGGGGTCTACATGACCACGAGCTCCACGGCACAGACCGGCCGGATCGAGGCCAGGCGCGCGGCGCGCGGTTCCGTCATGGAGGGCGCCGCCCGCGCGGGTTTCACCGCCCGCGGAGTGATCTATCTACTGGTCGGTGTACTGGCCCTGCAGATCGCCTTCGGCGACGGCGGGCGCCAGGCCGACCGGGGCGGCGCGCTCGCAGCCCTCGCCGACAAGCCGTTCGGTTCCGTCGTCCTGTGGGCGCTGGGCATCGGGCTCGTCGGCATGGCCCTGTGGCGGCTGTCCGAGGTGGTGTTCGGCTCGGTCGGTCCTGACGGACGGAAGGCCACGAAACGGCTGCTGTCGGGGGCCCGCTGCGTCTTCTACGCGTTCGTCGCCTATTCCGTACTGTCCTTCGCCGCCGGCTCAGGCAGCGGAGGTTCGAGCGACAAACAGTCCAAGGACGTCACCGCCCGGGCCCTGGAGTGGCCCGCGGGGCAGTGGCTCGTGGGCGTCGCGGGCGTCGGCGTCGCGGTGGCCGGTGTGTGGATCGCCGCCCAGGCGCTGCGCAGGTCCTTCCACGACAAGCTCAAGCTCGCCCAGATGGGCCCGCGGGTCAGGAAGCTGGTCGATGTGACGGGTGTCGGCGGCGGAGCGGCGCGTGGAGTGGTCTTCACCGCTGCGGGCGCGTTCGCCGTCCGTGCCGCGGTCGACTACGAGCCCAAGAAGGCCAAGGGCCTCGACGACACGCTCCGCTCGTTCGCCGAGACACCCCTCGGACCGTGGCTGCTCGTCCTGGTCGCGGCCGGGCTGGTGCTGTTCGGGGTGTTCTCGTTCGCGATGGCCCGCTGGCGACGGGTCTGATCGGCGGGACACGGGGAACCCGAGGGGCATGAACGAACCCGAGCTTCCGCCCGACGGTAGGCCCGTGGACGTCTACCTGAATCTGTTGCGCATCCGCATGGCCTCGGAGGACTACGAGACGCTGCTCGACGTGGTCCGCCCGGTCCTGCGGGCGATCGACGAACATCAGCTGCCCGCGTTGGACTTCGCGCTGGAGGACAGCCAGCAGGAGGGGCTGCCCCAGGTGGTCCGCGACGAGGCGGCCCTGGTCATCGCCACCGCCGTGACCGGCCGACTGGACAACAAGGTGATCGAACTCCATGTCGACGAGGGCACCAACCCGATCCGGGTGGTCACCGACGCGGACACCGCAGCCGACCCGGTCCGCCTCGGCGAGATCGCCGAGTACATCCGCGAACGCCGTCGGCTCGACGACGAACTGCGCGGCATCGCCGAGGTGAGCGGTCTGCCCACCGACCTCTGAGCAGCGGGCCCTATCGTTTCGGCGCCGCGACCGGCACGTGCAGCGGTCTGGCCAGGCCCATCACGGTCTCGTCCAGGCGCTGTACGTGCCGCAGTACGCGGTCGGTGACACGGCCGAAGCGCGGGGTGCCGGGGACTTCGGTGTCGAGCAGGGACGCGATGCTCGGCCCGGTCTCGACCCGGTCGGTGGAGCGCGCGTCGGCGACATGCGCGGCGATCGCCGCGATGTTGTCCCCGATCCGCCGGCCGGCTCGGCGCAGCCGGGGATCCGCCGCGATCGAGGGGTGCGTGGACAGCAGTTCGGCCGTCGCCGCCAGCGAGCGCGCGTGGTACGCGCACGTCTCCAGGAGCGCCACGACATAGCGGGCCGTGTCGCGCCGGGCCCGCAGCGGAGTGATCGGATGCGTCAGCGGCTGGGTCGCCGCCCGCAGATCGGCCAGCGCCTGGTCCAGGTCGCGCGCCTGGTCGAGCAGTTCGACGGGGGAGCCGCCGCTGAGCTGGTCCACGGCGGCCTCAGTGACCTCGTCGAGCCGCTCCAGCACGGTGACGAGCAGGTCGTTCGTACGGCGGTCCGTGCGCACCGGCAGGACGAAGGCCGCCGCTATCACTCCGCAGGCCGCGCCGAGCGCGGTCTCCTCCACACGCAGCACCAGCACCGAGAGGCTGTAGGTGTGCAGCAGGGTGTAGAGGAGCCCCAGGGCCGCGGTGACGAAGAAGGACATCAGCGTGTAGGAGAGCGGCGCGGTGTAGAACATCGCGAACACCAGCACCAGCACCAGGGCGAACGCCGTCCAGGTGTGCTGCCCGACCGCCCCGGCCAGCACGATCCCGGCCAGCACGCCGAGGACGGTCCCCACCAGCCGGCGGTAGCCCTTGACCAGGATCTCGCCCGTGGACGCGGTGTTCATGAAGACGATCCAGCAGGTCAGCACCGCCCAGTACCAGCGCTGGCTGGAGAGGAACTCGCCCCCGACGATGGCGAGCGAGGACCCCACGGCCACCTGTACCGCGGCCCGCGTCGTGGGCCGCCTGAGCCCCGTGAACTCCTCCTGCGTCCCGGCGTCCTCGTCACCGGCGTCGATGACCGCGTCCTCGGCGTCCAGCTCCTCGCGCGAACGGGCCGTCGCGGGGGAGTCGTCCGACTCGTCCTGCGGACCGTCCAGGGCGATCCTGAGCCCCAGCACCGCGCGGGCGGCCTCACCGACACCTCGGAAGACGTCCTGGACGGAGGGCGGCGCGGGCGGCAGGTTCTCCTCCTCGCGGTAGCCGAGGAGCCGGTTGCGGACCTGGGACAGCGCCGTGCCGGACCCGGCGGCGACGGGGCGAAGCACCAGCAGCCGCAGCGCCTCCAGATCGCGGCGCACCCGGGCCATCGCCTCGTCCCGGCCGGCCATCCGGCCCGCTCGCGGGGCCGGCGCCCCCGGCAGATGCAGGGTCAGCGTGTCCGCCCGCTCGGCGCTGCGCGCGCTCAGCAGCAACAGTCCGAGTCGCTCGGCGGCGATCTCGGCGTCCGCGACACGCCGCTGCACGAGCCGTGCCGCGGCCGCGTCGGAGGTCCCCTCCTCGAGCCGCCCCTGGATCATCAGCGCGGTCTCGTGCAGCCGCGCGGTCCCCTCGCGGACGTCCTTCAGCGCCTCGTCGATCTCCTCGGGCCCGGCGTCCAGCAGCTGGAGCTGCGCGGAGACCAGCTGGGCCAGCCGGGCCCGGAAAGCCTCCCGCAGGCGTTCGAGCAGGCCTGCGGGAGTCTCCGGCACGAGCAGGAAGCGTGCCGCCGCGCTGCACAGGAAGGCGACGCCGAGGACGCCGTACAGCTCGGGCAGACCGGAGACGGTCGCGCCGACGAACAGGGACACGAAGTAGACCTGGAAGCCGATCAGTCCGAGTGCGGTGCCCCGGTCGCCGAAGCGGCGGCCGTAGACGGCGCAGAAGATCAGCGCGACGAAGAAGAGGTCGCCGGCCACCACGCGGGAGCTGAGGAGCGCGCCCAGGGACAGCGAGGCCAGTGCCACGGGGAGGCCCAGGGCGAGCGTCACGGCCTGCGGGACGCGCTGCTTCTCCCGGATGGCGAACGTCGCGACCATCGCCGCGATGGCGCCCGCCACCAGGTGCGGGACGTCGGCCTTCAGCAGACCGAGTACGGCCAGCGTGAGCGCGATCGCCCCCACCGTGCGCAGCCCGGCGGCCAGCCGGAGCAGCCCCGGGTCCGACGCGGCGACCCGATCGCGCAGCCTCGCTGTGTTCACTCCGCCGTACTCACTCCCGTGTCACGTCATGATCCGTTCCAGCATGGCACGGCGGGGTGGCTCCGGTGATGTGCGCCCCTCCTACTGGCCCAGTCCCCGCGTTCCCTCGACCTGCTCCCGGACCTGCTCCGGCGTCAGATACGCGTCGGTGTACTCGAAGTCCTTCAGCTTGGCAGGCTTGCGGGCCTGGAAGCCGGTGCGGACGAAGTCGTCTCCCGCGATGGCGTTGAGCGTCCAGTTCGTCGCCACGCGGACCTTGGCGACATTGGTGCGCAGCGCGGCCCAGTGGTAGCCGCGGGCCGCGAACTGTGCGGGCAGGCCGCGCAGTTCGATGCCGAGCGGCTTGGACACGGCATCCGTGCCGCCGAGGTCGACGACGAGGCCGAGATCCTTGTGGACGTACGGCTTCAGCGGCTGGTTGCGCAGGGTGGCGATGACGTTGTCGGCGACCTGCTTGCCCTGGCGCATGGCGTGCTGCGCCGTGGGCGGGCAGATCGCGCTGTCGTCGTCCTTGGCCTTGTCGGGTACGGCGGCCGAGTCGCCGAGCGCGAAGACGCCGTCCTGGCCCGGCAGGGTCATCTCGGCGGTGACCGCGAGCCGCCCGCGAATCGTCTCGGCGCCGAGCGTGGCGATCAGCGGGCTCGCGACGACCCCGGCCGTCCAGATCAGGGTCCGGGTGGGGATCACCCGGCCGTCGGTGAAGGTGACCTCCTCGGGGCCCGCCTTCTCGATGGAGACGCCCAGAGAGACGTCGATGCCGCGGCGGCGCAGGATCTCCTGCGCGCTGCGTCCCAGCTTGTCGCCCAGTTCCGGCATCAGCTTCGGGGCGATGTCGATCAGATGCCACTTGATCAGAGAGGGGTCGATGCGCGGGTAGCGCTTGACCGCTGCGTGGGTGAGCTTCTGCAGACAGGCGGCGGTCTCGGTGCCGGCGTATCCGCCGCCGACGACCACGAACTGCAGCCGGGCCGCGCGCTCGGCCGGGTCCTGGCTGGCGTCCGCGAGATCGAGCTGGGAGATGACGTGGTCGCGGATGTAGGCGGCCTCGGCGAGGGTCTTCATGCCGAAGGCGTGCTCGGTGAGCCCGGGGATGTCGAAGGTGCGGGTGATGCTGCCGGGAGCCAACACGATGTAGTCGTACGGCTCGTTGATGATCTCGTCCGTGATGGTGCGGATGACGCAGACCTTGGACTTGAGATCCACGCCGATCGCGCCGCCCGGGATGATCCGGGTGCGGTACTTCTTGCTGCGGCGCAGCGAGACGGCGATCGACTGGGGCGTCAGCACGCCGGAGGCGACCTGGGGCAGCAGCGGGAGATAGAGCTGGTAGGCGAACGGCGTCACCAAGGTGACGTCGGCTTCGTCCGGGGAGAGTTTCCGCTCCAGCCGGCGAACGCATTCCACACCGGCGAAGCCGGCGCCAACCACCAGGATCCTGGGTCGTGTCACGGTGTTCATCCCTTTCTGCGGCTCCAGGCGGTCTGCCTCGAACGCCCTTCGTCTGCCCGTGCGGGCGCGACGAATGCGTCGAGGACCACCATGCCCGTCCTGGCCTGAAAGTGCACCGGGAGAAAAGTGAAGGAGGTGCGCGGACCGGACGCGGGGAAACCGCTTGTGAGGGTGCCGGTCGCCGAATGTGTGTGCGGCAGAGGGGTATTGGGTGCTGTGGGCCCGCTCGCAGCGGAGAGCCGGGGCCGGGCAGTGCCAGGAGGGAGGAGCAGCGTGACCACCGACAGCATCTGGTCGTACGCGCCGGACAGCGGATACGTCGAGGGACGGGACCTGACGGGCTTCACCGTCGTCGCGAGCGACGGCACGATCGGACACGTGGACCGGCAGGCCGCCCCACACGGTATGAGACACCTCGTCGTCGACACCGGCGTCTGGGTCTTCGGCAGGAGCGTCCTGGTACCGGTGGGCGTCGTCACCGGCGTCGACACCCAGGGCCGCCGCATCACGCTGGCCTGCACCGGGTCGGAGGTGAAGGCGGCCCCGCGCTTCCGGACGGACAGCGAGACCAGGGACCGCGAGTACCTCGCGACGGTCGGCACCTACTACCTGCGGCTCGCGGCCACTGCCTGACCGGGACCGGGGCAAGTCACCACGGCAGAAAGGCGTGCACGTCCTTGCCGCGGTCGTCCGTGACCACGCTGACCTGGTCGCACAGCGCCTGCACGAGGTGCCAGCCGACGCCCCCGCCGCCGCTGCGCGGATCGAAGGCGCGGGGCGCAGGCGGTGTGGGGTTGGTGTCGCGCAGGGTCACATGCACGCCGTCGAAGGTACGGCGCAGGCGGAGTGCGAAGGGGCCGGGAGCGTACTGGACCGCGTTGGCGGCGAGTTCGGTGACGATCAACAGGATGTCGTCCCAGTGCTCGGCGCTCGCGGGCGGCACCCTGTCGGCCAGGTCGCCGAGGAATTCCTCAGCGGCAAGCCGCGCGCCCGTCACGCACTGCGGTTCTCCCGCGAAACGGGTCGTACGGCTTGGGATCGCCTCGGAAGTCAGTGTCTCGTCCCAACGCGGCTCGGTCGCCATGCCGGAGTTCACCCCCGTGGAGTCGGCAAGGCATTGTCCTTTCACTGGCATCGCCATTGTGCTGTGTTCCCGAGCGGACGCGGCCCAATCGTCCTCGAGCGTGTCGGCTCGGGCGCATCACCGGAACACGTTGTCCGAGTCGTCCCAGCTCAGCACGTCATCCGCCGGTGTGCGCCGGGCACCGGGCGAGCGGGCCTGGTACATCGCGTCGATCTCCAGCGCGTACCGGCGCACGATCTCGTCCCGGCGCAGTTTCATCGACGGCGTCAGCAGGCCGTTGGCCAGGTCGAACGGCTCCGACAGCACCCGGAACACCCGGATCGACTCCGAGCGCGAGACCGTGCTGTTGGCGGCGGCCACGGCTCGCGCGATCTCCTCCCGCAGCGCGTTCTCCTCCCGCGCCGAGGGGTCCTGCTGGGCCACCAGAACCCCTCGCCAGTGGGCCAGGAACACCGGGTCCAGGGTGAGCAGGGCGCCCACGCAGGGCCGGTTGTCACCCACCACCACGGCCTGGTGGATGAGCGGGTGCATCCTCAGCCGGTGTTCCAGGGCGGCCGGGGCCACGCTCTTGCCGCTGGTGGTGACGATGATGTCCTTCTTGCGGCCGGTGATCGTCAGATAGCCGTCGGCGTCCAGCCGCCCGAGGTCCCCGGTGGCCAGCCAGCCGCCGTACAGCGCGGCCCGTGTCGCGGACTCGTCGTTGACATACCCCTGGAAGACCGACGGCCCGCGCACCAGGATCTCCCCGTCGTCCGCCACCCGCAGGTCCACACCCGGCAGGGGCCGGCCCACGGTCCCGGACTTCTCCCGGCCCAGCGGCTGCATGGTGATTCCGCCGCAGGTCTCGGTGAGCCCGTATCCGTCGTGGACGTAGACACCGATGCCCTCGTAGAACAGGGAGAGCTCACGGTTGAGGGTGGAACCGCCCGAGGTGGCACGCCGGGCCCGGCCGCCCAGCGCTGCCCGCAGTCTTCGGTACACGGTCCGTTCGTACAGGGCGTGCTGGAGCCGCAGGTCGAAACCGGGACCGGGACCCTCGCCCAGCCGCTGGCGCTCGCAGGCCAGGGCGAAGTCCCGTGCCGTGTCGGCGGCCCGCTCGAACAGGGCGCCGCGGCCCGCCTGCTGGGCGGCGCGCAGGAAGTTCTTGTAGATCTTCTCGAAGACAGAGGGGACGGCGTAGAAGTAGGTGGGACGGAAGGAAATCAGGGAGGCCGCCAGCGCCTCCTCGCTCAGGTCGGGCTCGTGGGCCATGAGCAGACCGCCGCGGATGCACACGCCCTGGATCATCAGGCCGTACACGTGGGAGAAGGGCAGGAAGGCGAGGACGGACGGCTGCTGTCCCGCCGGTGCCGTGATGCGGCGCCAGCCCTCGATCAGCGTGTCGACGGGGCTCGCGAGGCCGCGGTGGCTGAGCGCGCAGCCCAGCGGACGGCCGGTGGTGCCGGAGGTGTAGGCGATGACCGCTGTGGAGTCCGGCAGCACGATGCGGCGCAGTGACTCGACCGTGGCGAGCGGGATCATCCGGCCCCGCTCCGTCAGCTCTCCCAGCGCGTCCGCGTCCAGCTGCCAGACATGGCGCAGTCTGGGCAGCGAGGCGCACACCGAGCCGACCGTCATCACCGCCTGCTCGTCCTCCACCACCACGGCCACACAGCCGGTGTCCCGCAGGATCCACTCGACCTGTTCGCGCGACGACGTCGGATAGATCGGCACGACCTCGGCGCCGACCGTCCACAGCGCGTAGCTGAGGACCGTCCACTCGTAGCGGGTGCGCGCCATGATCGCCACCCGGTGGCCGGGCGAGATCCCGGACGCGACCAGCCCCTTCGCGAGGTCCACGACCTCGTCCCGCAGCTCCACGGCCGTGACCTCCTGCCAGCCTCCCGAGGAACCCTCGGGACGGCGGGCGAGCACCGGCAGGGTGGGGTCGAGATTCGCCCTCTCGAAAACGCTGTCGGCCAGGCCCCCGCTGGATTGCGAGATGGTCCGGGGAGCGAGGGCGAAGTCGCGCATGCACTGCTCCTGACGTGTACGGGCTGTGACTGAGCCGACGAGCTCGGTCATCGGCGGTGCTCGAATCTAGCCCAGGTGTGAGCGGGCGGTACCTGGAATACGGAAGTAAGCGGTCACCTGTGATCTGGTCGAGATCGGGGCACTCGGAGCGCATGAGTTACACGAACCCTGATCCCGAACCCGAACGCACCACCGGACTGGAACCGGGCGGTGGCGTACCCCCGGGCGAGACCCCGCCTGCCGAGAGCAGCCTGCCCGAGGCAGGTCCCCGGGAGACGCACAACCCGACCAGGGGCTGGGCCAAGGGGCCGCTGGCCCTGATCCTCCTCCTGGTCGTGCTCGTCGCCGCCTTCTTCCTGGTGTACGCGATCGTCCTGGCCCTGTGACGACTACGACTGGGTCAGCCGCACGCACTCGGTGACCACGTCCCGCAGGCTCCCGGTGCGCTCCAGCAGCTCGCGCTGCACCCGGGCGCCGTTGCCGTGCCGCAGCAGTTCGGCACAGGACTCGCGGGCCCGGTCCAGGTCGCCGCTGTCGGCGAGCGCGTCCTCGACATGCTCCAGCAGGGCCCGCACCACCGTTTCCGCGGGCATCCTGTGCATGGTCGCCGGGTGGAGCAGTTCCTCGGACAACCCGGAGCGCGCGGCCCGCCAGGCGGCCAGTCGCAGCAGGCTCACGCTGTGAGTCAACGGCTCGCGGCCCGCCCGCCACTCGCGCGCGGCCGTCTCCACCAGCCCGCGGGCGAGGGTCGCCAGGAGCACGGCCGTGTCCGCGTGCAGACAGACGTCCGAGACCCGGATCTCCACCGTCGGGTAGTTCCGCGACAGCCGGGCGTCGAAGTAGATCATTCCCTCGTCCAGGATGACGCCGGTCGCCACCATGTCCGCGACCCGCCGGTGATAGCGCTCCGCCGAGCGGAAGGGCTCGGTCGGACCGGCCGAGGGCCAGCGCTGCCACACCCGGCTGCGATAGCTGCTGTAGCCGGTGTCCTTGCCCTGCCAGAAGGGCGAGTTGGCGCTCATCGCGGCCAGCACGGTCAGCCAGGGCTGCATCCGGTCGACGACGGCGACGGCCTCCTCGTCGGACTCCACGGACACATGGACGTGACAGCCCATGACGAGCTGCTCGCGGGTGGCGATGCCGTACTGATCCGCCATCCACTGGTAGCGGCGGCCGATGCCGACCGAGGGGCTGACGGGCAGCGGCGAGGTGGCCAGGGAGGCCACGGCACAACCACTGTCGCCGGCGAGCCGGGCGGCCTCCTTGCGGCAGCGCACGATCTCGGCGCGGAGCTCGTCCATCCCCGACTGCGGGTGGGTGGCGAACTCCAGCATCTGGTTGTGCAGCTCCTTCTCGAAGACGTCCTGATCCGGCCCGTCCTGCGCGGCCCGCGCGAGCACGGCCGCGGACAGAGCCTGCGGCTCGCCGGTCTCGGGGTCGACCAGGAGGAGCTCCTCCTCCACTCCGACGGTGCGCAACGTGATCCAGCCCCTTCTGTGGCCCTCGGCGACGACGAGGATGCTCGTTCTCGTACGACCCCGACTGCCCCCTCGGGACCGGTCGGACACCTCCGCGCCGCCCGCGGACTCAGCCGGGCACCGGGACCAGCCACACCGTCGCGAGCGGCGGCAGGGTGAACCGCAGCGCCCCGTCCTCCGCCTTGACCGGGTCGCGCCGGACGATGTCGCCGCCGCCGTACCGCGCGGCGTCGGTGTTGAGGGACTCCTGCCACAGGGGAAGACCGTCGGGAACGGTGAGGCGGTAGTCCTCGCGCACGACGGGGGAGAGGTTGGAGACCGCGAGCAGCGGGCTGCCCGCCGCGTCGAACCTCAGGAAGGCGAAGACGTTGTCCTCGGCCGCGTCCCCCACCACCCACCGGAAGCCGCCGGGGTCGGTGTCGCGCTGCCAGAGCGCGGGGGTCGCCCGGTAGGTGGTGTTCAGGTCGCGCACGAGGTCACGGACGCCCCGGTGGTCGGCCTCGGCCCCGTACGCCGGGTCGAGCAGCCACCAGTCCGGGCCGTGGGACTCGGACCACTCGGCGCCCTGGGCGAACTCCTGGCCCATGAACAGGAGCTGCTTACCGGGGTGGGCCCACATGAAGCCGAGATACGCACGGTGGTTGGCGCGCCGTTGCCACCAGTCGCCCGGCATCTTGGAGACCAGCGCCTGCTTGCCGTGCACGACCTCGTCGTGGGAGATCGGCAGGACGTAGTTCTCGCTGTACGCGTACACCATCGAGAAGGTCATCTCGTTGTGGTGGTACTTGCGGTGCACCGGCTCATGGCTGATGTAGCCGAGGGAGTCGTGCATCCAGCCCATGTTCCACTTCAGGCCGAAACCCAGACCCCCGCTGTCCGTGGGGCGGGTCACGCCGTCCCAGGCCGTGGACTCCTCCGCGATCGTGACGACACCCGGCGCCCGGCGGTACACGGTCGCGTTCATCTCCTGGAGGAAGGCGACCGCGTCGAGATCCTCCCGCCCCCCGAACACGTTGGGGCTCCACTGGCCGGAGTCACGCGAGTAGTCGAGATAGAGCATCGAGGCGACCGCGTCCACGCGCAGCCCGTCGATGTGGAACTCCTCGCACCAGTACACGGCGTTGGCGACCAGGAAGTTGCGCACCTCCACGCGCCCGAAGTCGAACTCGTACGTCCCCCAGTCCGGGTGCTCGGCACGCCGGGAGTCTCCCGGCTCGTACAGCGGGTCCCCGTCGAAGCGGGCCAACGCCCAGTCGTCCTTGGGGAAATGGGCCGGCACCCAGTCCATGATCACGCCGATGCCGGCCCGGTGCAGGGCGTCGACCAGGTACTTGAAGTCGTCCGGGGTGCCGAGCCGGGCCATCGGCGCGTAGAACCCGGTGACCTGGTAGCCCCAGGAGCCGCTGAAGGGGTGCTGCGCGACCGGCATCAGCTCGACATGGGTGAAGCCCAGGTCCCTGACGTACGACGGCAGCTCGTCGGCCAGTTGACGGTAGGTCAGTCCTGGCCGCCAGGACGGGAGATGGACCTCGTAGACCGAGAACGGCGCCACGTGCACAGGCGTGTCCCCGCGGTGGGCCATCCAGTCGTGGTCGCCCCACTCGTAGCGCGAGGAGGTCACGATGGACGCCGTGTCGGGCGGCACCTCCGCGCGGCGGGCCATCGGGTCGGCCTTGAGGAATCGGCCGCCGTGGCGCGAGGTGATCTCGAACTTGTAGCGGGCGCCCTCGCCGATCCCCGGCAGGAACAGCTCCCACACCCCGGACGAGCCGAGCGAGCGCATCGGGAACGCCTGCCCGTCCCAGAAGGTGAACTCCCCGGCCACCCTGACCCCTTGGGCGTTGGGTGCCCACACCGTGAAGCGGGTGCCGGTCACGCCTTGGTGGGTCATCGGCTCGGCGCCGAGCGCCTTCCACAGCTGCTCGTGGCGGCCCTCGCGGATGAGGTGGAGGTCGGTCTCGCCGAGCGCGGGCAGGAAGCGGTACGGGTCGTGGACCTCCTGCTCCCCGTCCGCGTAGGACACCACCAGGGTGTAGGCGGGGATCGTGTCGAGAGGCAGCAGACCGGAGAAGAGGCCGTCGCCCTCCGAGGCCAGCCGCCTGCGCTCGCCGTCGATCACGACGCTCACCGCGCGGGCGAACGGGCGCAGCGCCCGGAAGACGATCCCGCCCGCGACCGGGTGGGCGCCGAGCAGCGCGTGCGGGTCGTGGTGGGCGCCCGCCAGCAGCCGGCCCCGGTCCACGGGGTCGAGCGGCGGGGCCGGAGCACAGCGCGCCACTCCGGACGGCTCGGGCAGTGAGGTGTCGCGCAGGGCCACGGCTCAGTCTCCTCTCACGGCGAGGCGTTCGATCGCCGCCATTGGCACGGGCAGCCAGTCCGGCCGGTGTCGTGCTTCGTACAGGACCTCGTAGACGGCCCGGTCGGTCTCGTAGGCGCGCAGCAGGCCGTGCTTCTTGCGCGGATCCCACCCGGCGAGGGCGGCATAGCCCCCGCAGAAGGCCTCCCGGCAGCGGCGCGCCCACTCCGGCCGCCAGGGCCGACGCTGCCGGGCCGCGTAGTCGAAGGAGCGCAGCATGCCCGCGATGTCCCGCACCGGGGACTGGGCGGTGCACCGCTCGGCGAGCGGGCGGGACGGCTCGCCCTCGAAGTCGATGACGAACCACTCGCGGCCCGCCCGCAGCACCTGCCCCAGGTGCAGGTCGCCGTGGACGCGCTGTGCGGGCGGCCCGGAGTCGCACGTGGCCAGCGCGCCGAAGGCGCTTTGCAGGCCGGGGACGAACGGCCGCAGCGCGGGCACGCTGTGCGCGGCGGCGTCCAGGCGTTCGGTCATCGCGGCCGCCGTGGAGCCGTTGTCGTCGTGGCCGCTGCCGGGGAAGGCGGCCGCCAGCGCGAGGTGCACCTCGGCCATGGCCCGTCCCAGCTCGTGGGCCTGCACGGTGAAGTCGTCACCTGAGGCCAGCGCCTGCAGGGCCAGTGCCCAGCCGTCGGACGCGTCGCGCAGATACGGCTGCAGCACGCCGAGTGTCGCCCCCTGCGGATGCGTGGTCCGGAACCAGGCCACCGGCGCCGGCACCCGACGGCAGCCCTGCCCGGCCAGCGCGACCGGCACCTCCAGGTCCGGATTGACCCCGGGCTGGATGCGCCGGAAGACCTTGAGGATGAACTCGTCGCCGTACACCAGCGAGGAGTTCGACTGCTCGGTCTCCAGCAGCCGCGGTGGGAGCCCGGCGGGCACCGGCACCGACGGGTCGCCCTCGAAGCGCAGGGGACCGGCCGTGCCGGGATGCCGCAGCCGCTCCAGCAGCAGCTGCGCCGAGCGCGGGTCGTGCAGGGCGTCGTAGATCGTCAGGCCGGCCAGCGGGCCCCGCTCCGCACGGCCGATGAGGGCGCGGCCCAGACGCGGCGAGAGGTTTTTGCGCACGCCGAGCAGCAGTTGGTAGCAGTCACCTGCCGGGGCGCCGCCGGGCCCGGGCACCCCGCCGTGACCGGTGCGGACCAGCAGATGCAGACAGCCCGGGAACAGCTCGGTCATCGACAGCAGACCGAGCTCACTCACGGGGCGGTCCTTGCCCGCGAACCAGCGCTGCCGCGGCAGCCATTGGCGCAGCAGCTCGCCGAGCGAGGTCATGAGATCGGTCGCGAGCGCGGGCCTCGGGCTGACCGATGCGGTCTTCGGCATGGTGACGCGTCCTTTCGTCGGCACGCTCAAAGGCGTCGGCCGATGCGGGATGCGACTCGGGAGAGCCGGAACCAGTAGAAGCCGTGCCCGCCGAGGGTGAGCAGATACGGCAGTTCACCGATGGCCGGGAAGCGCACCCCGCCGAACAGCTCGACCGGGTGCCGGCCGTCGAACTCACGCAGATCCAGCTCCGTGGGCTGCGCGAACCGGGAGAAGTTGTTCACACACAGGACCAGGTCGTCCTCGTACTCCCGCAGAAAGGCCAGCACCGCGGGGTTGGAGGACTGCAGTTCGGTGAAACTGCCGAGACCGAACGCGGGGTTCTGCTTGCGGATCTCGATCATCCTGCGGGTCCAGTGCAGCAGGGAGGACGGCGAGGCCATCGACGCCTCGACGTTGGTGACCTGGTGCCCGTAGACGGGGTCCATGATGATCGGCAGGTTGAGCCGGCCCGGATCGGCCGTGGAGAAGCCCGCGTTGCGGTCGGGGGTCCACTGCATGGGGGTGCGTACGGCGTCGCGGTCGCCGAGCCAGATGTTGTCGCCCATGCCGATCTCGTCGCCGTAGTAGAGGATCGGCGAGCCGGGGAGCGACAGCAGCAGGGCGGTGAAGAGCTCGATCGTGTCGCGGTCGTTGTCGAGCAGGGGGGCGAGGCGCCGCCGGATGCCGATGTTGGCGCGCATACGCGGGTCCTTCGCGTATTCGGCCCACATGTAGTCGCGTTCCTCGTCGGTGACCATTTCGAGGGTGAGCTCGTCGTGGTTGCGCAGGAAGATGCCCCACTGGCAGTTGTTGGGGATAGCCGGGGTCTTGGCGAGGATTTCCGAGACGGGGTAGCGGGATTCGCGCCGTACGGCCATGAAGATGCGGGGCATGACGGGGAAGTGGAACGCCATGTGGCATTCGTCGCCGCCGGCCTGGTAGTCGCCGAAGTAGTCGACGACGTCCTCCGGCCACTGATTCGCCTCGGCCAGCAGGACCGTGTCCGGATACATCGCGTCGATGTCGCGGCGCACCCGCTTCAGGAACTGGTGAGTGGCGGGCAGGTTCTCGCAGTTGGTGCCCTCCGCCGCGTACAGATAGGGGACGGCGTCGAGCCGGAAGCCGTCGATGCCGAGGTCGAGCCAGAAGCGGAGGGCGGCCAGGATCTCCTCCTGGACGGCCGGGTTCTCGTAGTTGAGATCCGGCTGGTGGGAGAAGAAGCGGTGGAAGTAGTACTGGCCGCGGACCGGGTCGTGACTCCAGTTGGAGGCCTCGGTGTCGACGAAGATGATCCGGGCGTCCTGGTACTGCTTGTCGTCGTCGGCCCACATGTAGTAGTCGCCGTAGGGCCCGTCGGGGTTGGCCCGGGACTCCTGGAACCACGGGTGCTGGTCGCTGGTGTGGTTCATGACGAAGTCGATGATCACGCGCATGCCGCGGTGATGGGCGGCGTCGACGAACTCCACGAAGTCGGCGAGGTCACCGAACTCCGGCAGGACGGCGGTGTAGTCGGAGACGTCGTAACCGCCGTCCCTGAGCGGTGACTTGAAGAACGGCGGCAGCCACAGGCAGTCGACGCCCAGCCACTGGAGGTAGTCGAGTTTGGCGGTCAGGCCCTTGAGGTCGCCGACGCCGTCGCCGTTGCTGTCCTGGAAGGAGCGGACGAGGACCTCGTAGAAGACGGCCCGCTTGAACCAGTCCGGGTCCCGGTCCTTCGCCGGGGTGTCCTCGAAAGTGTCGTGGACGGGCTCGTTGACGGTCACGGTGTGGATCCTCCGATCTGCGGCGCCGACCTCCGGACCTGGAACACGTGCGCGGGTGCCCGACCGGGCTCCAGACGCACGTAGTTGTTGCTGCTCCAGTGGTAGGTCTCACCCGTCAGTTCGTCGTGTACGGACAGGGTCTCGTGCCGTTCCAGGCCGAGTTGCGGCATGTCCAACGAGACCGTGGCCTCCTGGGTGTGGTGTGGATCCAGGTTCACGACCACCAGGACCGTGTCGTCACCGGTGTGCTTGCTGTAGGCGATGACCGCGCCGTTGTCGGTGTGGTGGAAGCGGAGGTTCCGCAGGCGCTGGAGGGCGGGGTGCCGGCGCCTGATGGTGTTGAGCTGGGTGATCAGGGGGGCGAGGCTGTCCTCGCGGTCCCAGTCGCGGGTCTTGAGCTGGTACTTCTCCGAGTTCAGGTATTCCTCGCTGCCCTCCCGCAGCGGGGTGTTCTCGGCCAGTTCGTAGCCGGAGTAGATGCCCCAGGTCGGCGAGAGGGTCGCGGCCAGGACCGCGCGCAGCGCGAACGCGGGCCGGCCGCCGTGCTGGAGGAACTCGTGCAGGATGTCGGGGGTGTTGGCGAAGAAGTTCGGCCGCATGTAGGAGGCCGCCTCACCCGAGAGCTCGCTCAGGTACTCGGTGAGTTCTTCCTTGGTAGTGCGCCAGGTGAAGTACGTGTAGGACTGCTGGAAGCCGATCTGGGCCAGGGTGTGCATCATCGCCGGGCGGGTGAACGCCTCGGCCAGGAAGATCACGTCCGGGTCGGTGGCGTTGATGTCCGCGATCACCCGCTCCCAGAACACCACCGGCTTGGTGTGCGGATTGTCCACTCTGAAGATCCGCACCCCGTGGTCCATCCAGTGCCGCAGCACCCGCAGCGTCTCCGCGATCAGCCCGTCCATGTCGGCGTCGAAGGCGATCGGGTAGATGTCCTGGTACTTCTTCGGCGGGTTCTCCGCATACGCGATGGTGCCGTCCGGCCGGTGGTGGAACCACTCCGGGTGCTTGTGCACCCAAGGATGATCCGGCGAACACTGCAGCGCGAAGTCCAGCGCGATCTCCAGATCGTGCTTCCCGGCCTCCTGCACGAACCAGTCGAAGTCCTCGATCGTGCCCAGATCCGGATGGACGGCGTCATGCCCGCCCTCCGGCGAGCCGATCGCCCACGGCACCCCCACATCGTCGGGCCCGGCGGACAGGGTGTTGTTGCGGCCCTTGCGGAAGGTGCTGCCGATCGGATGGATCGGCGGCAGGTAGACCACGTCGAAACCCATCGCCGCGATCGCCGGCAGCCGGCGGGCCGCGGTACGGAACGTGCCGTGCGGCCGCTGCGGCGTGCCCTCCGAGCGGGGGAAGAACTCGTACCACGACCCGAACAGCGCCCGCTCCCGCTCCACCAGCAACGGCAGCGTCTCCGACGCCGTGATCAACTCCCGCAGCGGGTGGCGGGCGAGCACCGCGTCCACGTCAGGCGTCAGGGCGCCCGCCAGACGGGTGGCGACCGGCAGTGAGTCGTCGGCGAGCGTCTTCGCCGCGGCCACCAGCACCGCATGCTGGGGGCCCTCCGGGACGCCCGCCGCCGCCCGGGTGTAGAGGTCGGCGCCCTCCTCCAGGACCAGACCGGTGTCGAGGCCGGCAGGAACCTTTATGCGGGCGACGTGGCGCCAGGTACCGATCGGATCGCTCCAGGCCTCGACGCGGTACGTCCAGCGGCCCTCGACGTCCGGAGTGACCTCCGCGCCCCAGCGATCGCTGCCGGGGGCCAACTCCCGCATCGGGGTCCAGGGGCCGTGCCGCCCTTCCGGGTCGGTCAGGACGACGTTCGCGGCGACCGCGTCGTGGCCCTCACGGAACACCGTTGCGGTGACCTCGAACGTCTCTCCCACGACCGCCTTCGCCGGACGCCTTCCGGACTCGACGGCAGGGCGGACGTCCCGTACCGGGATGCGGCCGATGACCGGGGTGGAACTCATGCTCTCGCCTCCGCCGTGCTCGAGGCCGGGCGCTGACTGCGCCCGGCCGGGGATCGAAGCTGCGCCGGAAGGGGTTACCTCCCTGCGGGGGACCGTTCCGCGGATCTCGGCGGACCACGCCTTGCGACGGCCCCCGTGCGGGGGAGGTCGCTCTGCTCCTCGAGGTAGGCGCCCACGCTGGTGCGCAGATAGCGCTCGGCGGCATCGGCCGCCTCACGCGCGCAGCGCTTGCCCATCAGGACGCAGAGCGTGTAACCCGAGTCCTCGAAGGTGGCCCGGACGGTGCGGTCGGCGGGGGAGGCCAGCATGACGCGCTCCCAGGCGCGATACCGCCGAAGTTGCCGGGCGACTTCGGCTTTGGCCGGTAGCAGCATGGCGCCGTACACCTTTCCGGGCGGGAGCAGATGCGGGACTCGCGAGATCTTCACTCATGGTGCACGGGTAACGACTCAGCGTCTTGTTGGATCTTCAACTACCTCACGGATCGCTCGTGTTGCACGAATGGCGTAGCACTCCCACTCTGGAGTGACTCTGAAGCGATCAGCACTCACGTTCCGTGTTTCGGGGTCCGGTCCCGCGGGGGCCGGGAGGAGCGGGAGCTTCGCCGGTGAGGAGTGACGATGAAGACCGCAGTGCCCTGCTACTACCACCTCGACGTGGAGGTCAGCCCGGAACGGGTCGGACAGGTCAGGCGCATCCTGGCCGCCCATCTACGGCTCTGGGACCTCGAGACCCTGGTCGAGCCCGTCTGCGGTGGTGCCGAACTGCTGCTCAAGGCCATCGACGAGCACGCGAGGGACAAGAACACCTCGATCGAGCTGTGGTGGAACGGCCAGCACCTCATCACCGCCGTCGCCGAGAACGACAGCGAGCTGCGCCCGGACCTGGATCTGCGCGCCTGCCTGGAGCGGATCGCCGCGATGAGCGACGGCTGGGGCTGCTGCGCCACCGACACCGGCAGCAAGGTCATCTGGTTCTCGCAGCGGGCCCGCGCCGGCGAGCGCGTCCCGCTCGTGCCGACGGCCCCCGAGCCCACCCTGCGGGAGGTGCTCCAGGTGCCGCGCGAGATGCCGGTCGCGGTCCTGGCCGCCACCACTGCCGACGGCGGGTGCTGAGCGTGCCGTCGTCCAGGAAGAAGCCGTACAAGAACGGGAAGCGGGTGCCGGCCTGGAGCGGGCACCCCTACCCGCTGGGCGCCCAATTCGACGGTGAGGGCACCAACTTCGCGCTGTTCAGCGAGGTCGCCGAGCGTGTCGAACTCGTCCTGGTCGACGAGCGTGGCGCCCACACCGCCATTGAGCTGACCGAGGTCGACGGCTTCGTGTGGCACGGCTTCCTGCCGGGCGTCGAGCCGGGGCAGCGTTACGGCTATCGGGTGCACGGACCCTGGCAGCCTTCACTCGGCCACCGGTGCGATCCGGCGAAGCTGCTCCTCGACCCGTACGCCAAGGCGGTGGACGGGGAGATGGACAACCACCCCTCGCTCCACACCCCCGAGGCCGACAGCGCCGGGCACACCATGCTCGGCGTGGTCACCGACCCGGGCTTCGACTGGGGTGACGACCAGCCGCCCAGGCACTTCTACGCCGACAGCGTGATCTACGAGGCCCATGTCCGCGGACTCACCCGCACCCACCCCGCTGTCCCGCCGGAACTGCGCGGCACGTACGCCGGTCTCGCCCACCCGGCGGTGATCGACCACCTGACCTCGCTCGGTGTGACCGCCGTCGAGCTGATGCCGGTGCACCAGTTCGTGCAGGACGGGGTGCTCCAGGACCGCGGCCTGGCCAACTACTGGGGCTACAACACGATCGGCTTCTTCGCGCCCCACAACGCCTACGCCGCCCACGGCACCCGCGGCCAGCAGGTCACCGAGTTCAAGGCGATGGTCAAGGCGCTGCACGCGGCCGGCCTCGAAGTCATCCTCGACGTCGTCTACAACCACACGGCCGAGGGCAACGAGAAGGGCCCCACGCTCTCCTTCCGGGGCATCGACAACGCCTCGTACTACCGGCTGGTCGACGGAGACTGGGGGCACTACTACGACACCACCGGCACCGGGAACAGCCTGCTGATGCGGCACCCCTACGTGCTCCAGCTGATCATGGACTCGTTGCGGTACTGGGTCACCGAGATGCACGTCGACGGATTCCGCTTCGACCTCGCAGCCACCCTGGCCCGGCAGTTCCACGAGGTGGACCGGCTCTCCGCGTTCTTCGACCTCATCCAGCAGGACCCGGTGATCAGCCGCGTCAAGCTGATCGCCGAGCCGTGGGACGTGGGGGAGGGCGGCTACCAGGTTGGCAACTTCCCGCCGCTGTGGTCGGAGTGGAACGGCAAGTACCGCGACGCCGTACGGGACTTCTGGCGGGGCGAGCCGCACACGCTGGGCGAGTTCGCCTCCCGGCTGACCGGCTCCTCCGACCTGTATCAGCACAGCCGGCGGCGACCACGGGCCAGCGTCAACTTCGTGACCGCGCACGACGGTTTCACCCTGCGCGACCTCGTCTCCTACAACGACAAACACAACGAGGCCAACGGGGAGGGCGGCCAGGACGGCGAAAGCGACAACCGGTCGTGGAACTGCGGGGCCGAGGGCGAGACCGACGACCCCGCCGTACTGGAGCTGCGGGCCCGCCAGCAACGCAACTTCCTTGCCACTCTGCTGCTCTCGCAGGGCATTCCGATGCTCTGTCACGGCGACGAACTCGGCCGCACCCAGCTGGGCAACAACAACGCCTACTGCCAGGACAACGAAGTCTCCTGGATCGACTGGGAGTTGAGCGAGGAGCAGCGCGAACTCGCCGAGTTCACGCGGCGCGTGATCGGCCTGCGCACGGCGCACCCCGTCCTGCGCAGGCGCCGGTTCTTCCGGGGCGAGACCCTGACGCACGCGGGGCAGCCGCTGCCCGACCTGGTCTGGCTGCTGCCGGACGCCCGCGAGATGGCCGAGGCGGACTGGCAGCGCTCCGACGCGCACGCGGTCGGGGTCTTCCTGAACGGCGACGCCATCGCCGAACCGGATCCGCGCGGACGCCCGGTGGTCGACGACTCGTTCCTGCTGCTGCTGAACGGCCACTGGGAGCCCGTCGACTTCCGGCTGCCGGGCCCCGCGTACGGCGAACGCTGGACGACCCTGCTCGACACGGCGGAACCCCAGGGCACCGACGAAGCGGAGCACAAGGCCGGCTCGGAGATGACGATCGAGGCGCGCAGCCTGGTGCTGCTGTCGAGGCCGTCCCGCGCGGGCACCTGAGGGCGGGCCTCTCGGCGCTCGCCCTCAGCGCACGCGGCGCGAGGTCACCGTGAACTGGGCGCCGTCGGGGTCGCGCAGGACGGCCTCCTCGCCGTTCTGCGAGAGCACGCTGCCGCCGTGGACCTCCGCCGCCTTGGCGCAGGCCGCCACGTCCTGGACCGCGAAGTGGACCTGCCAGTGCGGCCGGATGCTGGGATCGGGGGCCGAGCCCAGCGCCCCCGACTCGATGCGTGCCACCACGTCGCCCCCGCTGCGCAGCACCACCTCGCCGGCCTCGTAGCGGACCTCGCAGCAGCCGGGACGCTCCGTCGCCCAGTCGAGGACCTCGCCGTAGAAGATCGCGGCGTCGAACGCGTCACGGGTGTGCAGCCGTACGAAGGCCGGCTGGGCGCGGCGCCACACCTCCCAGTTGGCGACGAGCTCGCCCTCCCAGACGCCGAAAGTCGCCCCGTCGCGGTCCGAGAGCAGGGCCGCCCGGCCGGGCGGGAAGGACAGCGGGCCGACGGCCAGCGTGCCGCCGCGTTCCTGTACGCGGGCCGCTGCCTCGTCCGCGCTGGGCACCGCGAAGTACGCGGTCCAGGCCACCGCCATCTGCCACATCGACGCCACCGCCGCGATCCCGGCGACCGGCGTGCCGTCCACCAGCGCGACCCGGAAGCGCCCACCGAGCTTCGCGGGCCTCCACTCCCACCCGAGAACGGCCCCGTAGAACTCCTCCGTGGTCTGCTCGTCACGGCTGGTCAGGCTGACCCAGCAGGGGGCACCGAACACATGGTGCGTGGAGACGAAGTCCGCGGTCGCGGTGGGATGTCTCGGATCGTGGTTCATGGCAGTCGCGTCCTGCTCTCGTCGGCCGGCGGCCACCGGGCGGTCTTGGACCAGTGTCCGTCCGGAACCGCTTCGGGCGCCTGCCGAGTACCCCGAAGGCGGCGCCGAAACGGTGGCCCGTACGCCTGCCGCCCGGTGGCGCGGGCCTGTCCGGGTGACAGGATGGATGGGTGGCAGTCGTACCGAACGAACCCGCCGACGAGTCGGACCGGATCTTCGCCCTGCAGGAGGAGATCGGCCAGCTCAAGGAAGCGATGGCCTCACACGCGGTCGTGGACCAGGCCATCGGCATGGTCGTCGCGCTCGGCAGGGTGACCCCGGACCAGGGCTGGGAAGTGCTGAAGGACGTCTCCCAGCACACCAACATCAAGCTGCGCAACGTCGCGGACCTGATCCTCATCTGGGGACGGTCCGGAGAGATCCCGCCGGAGATCCGGGCCGAGCTGGAAGACGCCATCGACCGCTACGGCCCGACGCAGATTCCGGGGGCGCCGCCCGAGTGAGGATGTCCTTCGGGTTCAGTCGGCGTCGGCCAGGACCTCCTCGCGCAGGTGCGCGAAGCACGTGCTGAGCAACCGGGAGACATGCATCTGCGAGATGCCGAGTTCCTCGGCGATGCCGCTCTGTGTCATGCCCTGGAAGAAGCGCAGGTACAGGATGGTCCGCTCGCGCTCCGGCAGGGCCTCCAGACAGGGCCTGACGGCCACCCGGTCGATCACCACGTCGAAGCCGGGGTCGGGGCCGCCGAGCGCGTCGCCCAGGGCGTAGCCGTCGGTGCCGGGCATCTCCGCCTCCAGCGACAGCGCCGAGAAGCACTCCAGCGCCTCCGCACCGGTGCGTACCTCGTCCTCGGTCAACTGCGCCCGCTCGGCGATCTCGGCCACGGTGGGCGCCCGCCCGGGCGTCTGTGCGAGCTCCTTCGAGGCCTGCCGGACCCGGTTGCGCAGGTCCTGCACCCGGCGCGGCACGTGCAGCGTCCACATGTGGTCGCGGAAGTGCCGCTTGATCTCACCGGTCACGGTCGGCACCGCGTACGCCTCGAAGGCGCTCCCGCGTGCCGGGTCGTAGTGGTCGACGGCCTTGACGAGCCCGAGGGCGGCCACCTGGTAGAGGTCCTCGAGGGACTCCCCGCGGCCCCGGAACCGGACGGCGATCCGCTCCGCCATGGGCAGCCAGAGCTCGACCAGCTCGTCCCGCAGAGCCTTGCGTTCCGGACCGTCGGGCAGTCGCGCCAGGCGCACGAACGCCTTGTCGGTGTCGGGGGCGTCGTCGTGCGGATGAGGTTGTCTTCTGGTGGCGACGGACGACATGCCGCGCACCTCCCTGTGGTGCTGGATGGACAGACATCGTGGGAGGCGCACGATCGGACGTGAGGAAGGACATCCGGGGCCCTCTGGGCGGGCTCCCACGGAGACGTGCCTCCTGTCCGAAGCACTTATCTGGGGATTCCCGTTCTCGGATGAAATGAAACAAAGAGAACTAATCATCGGATATGTGTTTGACCAGCTCTTGAGATAGATACCTCTGTTGCAGAGGTAACCTCGGCGATGTGGACGAGGAGACCTTCCCGGAAGAGCTGGCCGACGCACTCGCCGGCGTCCAGCGGCTGCTCAGGCGCAGGCTGCGCGCCGGACTGACCGTGCCGCGGCTGCGTGGCGCCGAGGTCGAACTGCTGCGCCTGGTCGAGTCGCGGCCCGGCATCGGCGTCTCCGACGCCGCCAAGGAGCTGTATCTGGCCGGGAACTCCGTCTCGACCCTGGTCAACCAGCTGGTCAAGGAGGGCCATCTGGTCCGTGAGACCGACCCCGCCGACCGGCGCGCCGCCCGTCTGCTGCTCACCGAGAAGGCCGAGGCACGCCTCGGGGACTGGAAGCAGCGGCGGGTCGCGCTCGTGAGCGGGCACATCACCCGGCTGGACGCGGCCGATCAGGAGGCCCTGCGCGCCGCGCTCCCCGCGCTGCGCGCGCTCGCCGTCACTCTGCACGAGGAGGCCGAGGAGACATGACACCCGAAGCTGTTTCCTGTACGGGGCTCGCCTACGCCTTCGGTGACACCAACGCCGTGGACGGGCTGGACCTGACCGTCGAAGAGGGGGAGGTCTTCGGACTGCTCGGCCCCAACGGCGCCGGTAAGACCACCGCCATCCGCTGCATCACCACCCTGCTCCCCGTCCCGGCCGGCATGATCCACGTCTTCGGCCGCGACACCGCCACCGACGCGATGGCCGTACGCCGGCTGCTCGGCTACGTCCCGCAGCAGCTGTCCGCCGACGCGAACCTGACCGGCCGGGAGAACGTCACCCTGTTCGCCCGGGTCTTCGACGTCGCCCGCAAGGAACGCGCCGAACGCGTCGCCCAGGCCCTGGCCGCGGTCGACCTCACCGAAGCCGCCGACCGGCTCGCCGGTACCTACTCCGGCGGCATGGTCCGCCGGCTGGAGCTCGCCCAGGCCCTGGTCAGCGCGCCGCGGTTGCTGATCCTCGACGAGCCGACCATCGGCCTCGACCCGATCGCCCGCACCGGCGTGTGGGAGCACATCAACGCCGTGCGTGAGGCGACCGGCATGACGGTCCTCGTGACCACCCACTACATGGACGAGGCCGCCCAGTACTGCGACCGGGTCGGCCTCATGCACCGGGGCCGCATCCGCGCCCTCGGCACCCCCGACGCACTCCGCCGAGGCCTTGCCGAGAGCCGGGGCACCGACGCCCTGCCGACCCTGGAGGACGTCTTCCGTGACGTCGCCGGCAGCGGACTCGAAGACGAGGGAGGGGATTTCCGCGATGTCCGAAGCACCCGCCGCACCGCGAACCGTGTCGGCTGACCCGAGCTCCATCAGTCTGCTGCTCCGCCCGCCGGAGCCCCGCGCGGGCTGGCGAGTGCTGCCCGCCCGGGTCGTGGCGATGTGCGCCGTGGAACTGCAGAAGCTCGGCCACGACCGCACCGAGCTCTACACCCGCGCGGTCCAGCCCGCCCTGTGGCTGCTGATCTTCGGCCAGACCTTCACCCGCATCAAGGCGATCCCCACTCAGGGCATCCCCTACATCGACTATCTGGCGCCCGGCATCATCGCCCAGTCGGCGATGTTCATCGCGATCTTCTACGGCATCCAGATCATCTGGGAGCGGGACGCGGGCATCCTCAACAAGCTGCTGGTCACGCCCACCCCGCGCTCGGCACTCACCACCGGGAAGGCCTTCGCGGCCGGCGTGAAGTCGCTGATCCAGGCGGTCGTCGTCATCGTCATCGCCGCCCTCCTCGGGGTGTCCCTGACCTGGAACCCGCTCAAGCTCCTCGGCGTCGGGGCGATCGTGATCCTCGGCTCGGCGTTCTTCTCCTGCCTGTCGATGACCATCGCAGGCATCGTGCTCAGCAGGGACCGCCTGATGGGCATCGGGCAGGCCATCACCATGCCGCTCTTCTTCGGCTCCAACGCCCTGTACCCGCTGTCCGTCATGCCGGGCTGGCTCCAGGCCGTGAGCAAGGTGAACCCGCTCAGCTACGAAGTCGACGCCCTGCGCGGCCTCCTCCTCGGCACCCACGCCCATCTGGCGCTCGACTTCGGGGTGCTGGCCGTGGCCGCCGTGCTCGGCATCACGGCGGCCTCCTCGCTCCTCGGTCGACTGGCCCGTTGATCATGCGCGCGGAACGTGATGTGCGGCACGCCCGTGGAAGGGATTTTCCGGCCGCTCGGCGGATTCTTCCTGCGCACGGCTTGATCAGCGATCAAAGGGGCTGAATTCCCTGGCCACAGCGCATTCTGCTCATTTGACAGTGCATTGAGCACACAGATAGGAAGCAGCTCTCTGAGGTCGAAGAGGTGCACTGTGTACGAGCCGAACGTGGTCGGGGACTGGCAGGAGTACGACGAGCATGCCGGTCTGCGTGTCCGCGTCCACCGTCTGGAGGCGGCCGAGCCGCCGCGTGGACGCGACGACGCCGCCGAAGGGCTCACGTACTTCAGCGTCCGGGTGACCGTCGAGAACCGCGGCGACCTGCATCCGACCGTCCATCTCGAGGACGGTCAGATCGATGTGCGGATCGGCCCCGACGGCGAGAGCGCCTTCATCGACTGGCGCAACTCGCAGTTCATCGAGGGCTTCGACGTCTATCCGCTGCGCCGCGCCACCGCGGTGCTGTTCGCAGCGGGACCGGAGACGAGCCTCGGCCAGATCGACGTGCAGATCCAGCTGCGGGTCGACGACGAGTGGGCCGACCGCCGGCTGTGGGCGGGCGGCATCGGACTCGACGAGGGAGCCACGCACGCGGGCGTGGGCCGCGAGGGCCTGGCCTGCCAGGTGAGCAACTTCCTGCGGGACCAGGCCGAAGAGGGCACGGCCTGAACCGCCCCCGGGCTCAGTGGGGAATGCCGTCGATGATCTCGCGGGCGCCCTGACGCAGCAGCGCCACGGCGACCGAGGTGCCCAGCGTGGCCGGATCCAGCCGGCCCGCCCATTCGTGGGCGTTCAGCCGCGTCTTGCCGTCCGGGGTGAACACACAGGCGCGCAGGGAAAGTTCGTCGCTGTGGTCCACGCGTGCGTACCCCGCGATCGGGCTGTTGCAGTGGCCCTGCAGGACGTGCAGGAACATCCGCTCGGCGGTCGCCTCCCGGAACGTGTCCGGATCACCCAGCGCGCTCACCGTGTCGATCAGCTCGGTGTCGCCCTCCCGGCACTGGAGCGCGAGGATGCCCGCGCCGATCGGCGGCATCATCGTCTCGGGGGAGAGGATCTCGCTGATCACGTCCTCGCGGCCGATGCGCTCCAGGCCGGAGACCGCGAGCAGCAGCGCGTCCGCCTCGCCGGCCGCCAGCTTGGCCAGCCGACGGTTGGCGTTGCCGCGGAACGGCACACACTCCAGGTGCGGGTGGGTGGCGGCCAGCTGGGCCACGCGGCGCACCGAGGAGGTGCCGATCCGGGTCCCCTCCGGAAGCTCGTCCAGAGTGAGGCCGCCCGGGTGGATCAGGGCGTCGCGGATGTCGTCCCGCTTCAGGAACGCCGCGAACGTGGTGCCCGCCGGAAGCGGCCGGTCGGCGGGCACGTCCTTCACGCAGTGCACCGCGAGATCGGCCTCACCTGCCAGCAGCGCCGCGTCGACCTCCTTGGTGAACGCGCCCTTGCCCTCGACCTTGGACAGGTCACCCATCCACTTGTCACCGGTCGTCTTCACCGGTACGACCTCGGTGCGCACACCGGGGTACAGGGCCGTCAACTCGCTTCTGACACGCTCCACTTGAGCCAGCGCCATCGGCGAGTCACGGGAGACGATGCGGATCAGTTCCGGGAGGGACATGCGGGACACGATAGACCCTGCGGAGGTTCGGTGTTTGACGCTCAGGGAGCAACGGGTAGGGAGTAGCGCACCTTTTGCCTGGCGCGGGCGCCCATCCGGTCGTAGAAGCGGATCGCCCCTTCGTTCCAGACCGGCGTCTGCCACTGCACTTCGCCGAGCCCCAGCGTGCGGGCCTCGGCGGCCACTGCGTCCATGAGCAGGACGCCGAGTCCGAGGCCGCGGTGCCCGGGCAGCAGGAACAGGCAGTCCATGTGCAGGTACTCGCGGCCCTCCCAGGTGGAGAGTTCGGGCGAGCAGGTGGCGTAACCGACGAGTGCGCCGTCCGGGAGTTCGGCCACCAGGCAGCGCAGACGGGGCGCGGCGGTGTCGAAGAGGAGCGCGGCCAGCCGGTCGGGCAGGTCGTCAGGGGGCGGTGCCGCCTTCTCGTACTCCGCGTGCCGGGCGGCGAGTTCGGCGACCGCGGGAAGATCGGCGCGCTCGGCGTGCCGGACTTGGGGGCCTCGCTCATCGGACGTCGCCCGCGATCGTGTCCGCGCCCCAGGCGGTGAGACGTTCGGCGAGCGACCCGGTGCCGTCCAGGACGTGCCGGGAGTACGCGTCCCGCTCGTGCGCGAGTACGGCGGCCTCCCACACGCAGGGCGCGAGACCCGCTCGGCCGGGCCGCAACGCGTCGGGCTTGCCCACCGGGCCGGTGAAGATCGCCAGATCCGCCATGTCGCCCTCGATCCAGCTGTGGACCAGGACGTAGTCGCCGTCGCCGCCGGCATGCACGATCAGGACGGCGAGCCCCAGGGAACCCCGCAGCGGACCGAGTCCGAGGTGCCGCGCGGCGATCCGCAGCCCGGCCTCGGCGTCCTGATCGGAGACGGTGCGGCCGGGCGCCTCCAGCGCGTACACCTTCACCAGGTGACCGGCGGCCTCCCTGGTGCCCAACGGCCGTGCGGGGCGGGCGTGGTGGGAGTCGGCGAGGGCGAGCAGGGCCTCGGTGTCGACGGCGGCGGGCAGTTCCTCGTGAAGATCCATTCGGCCATCATCGGATGCCGGTCTCGGGTGCGTCCACCGCCGCCCGTGAGACGACCGACTCCGGCCAGGACAGGACCACCAGCGCCACCGCCGTCAGCAGCCCGCCCGCCAGGAACGTGCCGCGGACCCCGGTCAAGGGCAGCAGCGCGCCGCCGAGCAGGGCGCCGACGGCCACGCCCACGTTGAACGCGGCCGAGTTGGCCGCGAGGGCGGTCTCGGTGCGTCCCGGCGCGACACGCAGCACCTGGCTCTGTGTCGCCATGAACAGCGGTGCCACCGAGGCGCCCAGCAGCATCAGCAGGACGACGGTCGCGACCTGGCCGCTGCCGCCCGCGTACAGGCCGATCAGGGCGACGGCCTGTCCGGCCACCGGCACGGTCAGCGTGGCCCGTGGAAACCGGTCCAGCAGAGGCCCGGCCACCGTGACCCCGGCCAGCGCCGCCGCCCCGAACGCCATGAGCACCGTGCTCACCGCGTCCTGGCCGAACCCGCTCACCTCGTCCAGGAAGGCCACGATGTAGGTGAACCCGGTGAACGCGCCCGTCACCGAGAGCGCGGTGGTGGTGAGCACGACCGCGAACCGGCGCCGGTCGGGGGCGGCCCCGTACGCCGCATGACTCTCCTGCGGTCGCGAGGTCGGCAGCAGCACGGCCACCACGGCCAGCGACACGACGGCGAGCGCGCCGAGGACCGCGAACGGCACCCGCCAGCTGCTGTGCCCGCCCAGCCAGGTCCCCGCCGGTACCCCGGCGACCGTGGCCAGCGAGCCGCCGACCGACAGCAGCCCGATGATCCGGCCGCGGCGCTCGGACGGGAACAGCCCGACCGCGACCGGCCCCATCACCGCCCAGAACAGCGCCTGCGCCAGCGCAGTCGCTACCCGGGCCGCCAGCAGCAGCCCGTACGACACGGCGGTGAGCGCGGAGATCCAGCTGGCCACCGCGAGCACCGTGAGCAGAGCGGACATCAGATGCCGGCGCGGCACGGACCGGGTGACGTGGGCCAGCGGCAGGGAGCCGACGGCCACCGCCAGGCCGTAGCCGGTGACCAGCGCGCCCACCGCCGTGAGCGAGACCCGCAGATCGTCCGCCATCAGGGACAGCAGACCCACCGGGAGGTTCTCGGTGGTGTTGAAGGTGAACGCCGCCAGCATCAGCGCCGCGACGACGGCGGCCCTGCGCCAGGGGGCCGGACGTACGCTGCCCATGCACACGCCTTCCGGGGGAGGAGGGTCGGGGACGGCAAGCGTGCGGTGCCGAGGGCGGGGGTTCTACTCTTTCGACACAGGACGAATCACTCGCAGGTGCCGGGGGAACCGCTGTGCCGCTCACGCTGCGCCTGGGGCCCGACGACCTGCGACGGTGCCGGTTCGCGGTCTCGCCGCTGTGCCAGACCCACGAGGCGCTGCGCATGCTGCGCCGGACCGCCCGGCACGGCTACCACCGGGCCTGGCTGCGCCGCGCCGCGCCGACCGTGGCCGGGCTCGACCTGTCCCCGCTGTGGCTGTTCATCCCGCTCGCCGGCGGCTACACCCCCGATTTCCTGGGGCCGCCGCCGGAGGAGCCGTACCCCCGCTTCGAGGACGAGCTGGCCCGCGTGCGCGCCACCGACCCCGCCCTGGCCCACACCGAGATGGCCCGCTCGCTCGCCTGCACACCGGGGCTCACCGAGTCGCCGCAGGGCCGGGCCGCCCTCGATGACCCCGCCGCTGCCGTGCGGCGCCTCGCCGACCTCACCGAACAGGCCTGGCGGGCGCTGGTCGCCCCGGACTGGGCGCGCCATCGTGCCGTGCTGGAGGCCGACATCGCCCACCGGTCCCGGCAGGTGGCGGACGCGGGTCTGGACGCGCTGTTCGCCGGTCTGCATCCGGACGTCGACTGGGCCGACGGAAGCCTCACCCTTCCCGTGCGCGGCGACATGACGGACGCCCAGCTCGCCGACGGGCGGGGCGTGCTGCTCATGCCGAGTGTGTTCGTCTGGCCGGACGTGGTGAGCGGCTTCGCCCGGCCCTGGCAGCCGACGGTCATCTATCCCGCGCGCGGGATGGGCGGACTGCACACCGACGAGACGCCGCGCCCCTCGGAGGCGCTCCCACGCCTGCTGGGACGGCAGCGCGCGGCGATCCTGGCCGGGCTCGAGGACCCGGCCTCGACGACCGACCTGGCCCGCCGCCACGGTCTCGCCCCCTCGACCGTCTCCGCCCATCTGTCGGTCCTGCGCGAGGCGGGTCTGCTCGGCTCACGACGGCAGGGCCACCACGTGCTGTACGGGCGGACACCGCTCGGCGACGCGGTGGTTTCCGGGGCCTGACCTGTGGGGCGGTCAGGTTGTGATGCCGAGGGTGGCAGGGCCCGGCCTGGTCGGGCGGTGAGCCGGGTGAGGGATGCGGTGGCGTCCGGGGCCTGGTCTGTGGGGCGGTTCAGGCCGGTTGTCGGGGGCGCGTGTGGTGGGGGCGGGTGGTGAGCGGGGGCGTGGGACGCGGTGGCCGGCGGCGCCGGGTTTGTGGGGGCGATTGGGGTTGGTTGCTGGGGAGGCGGAGTTTGGTCCGGTCGGGCTGTGAGCCGGGCGGGGCACGGTGGTCGGCGCCTGGTTCGTCGGGTGGTTGGGGTGGGTTGGACCTGGTCGGGCGAGGAGTCTGGACGGGGACGCGGTCGGGGTCTGGCTGCACGGGATCGCTGTCCGTGGTGGTGCCGACCACGGCCGGCCGCACGGAGTCATCGCGGGCCTGAGCGTGGTCGGAGGCCCCCGCGTGTGACGTCGGCGCGGTCCGCCGGGCGGGGTTCAGACGAGCGGCTCGCTGAGTTCTACCGAGCGCAGGGCGGCCGCGAGGGCCTGCTCGTCGCCGATGTCCAGGGCGGTGTCGGTGAGCTTGATGACGTGCTCGTCGCCGTGGGCGAGGGCTCGTTCCACGACCTCTTCGGGCGTCAGGTGCGCGGGAGGGGCGTAGGCGACCGGTGCCACGGGCGCGTACATCGCCGTCACCGCCGCCGACGCCGTCCAGGCCGCGTGCAGGCTGGGTATCCACTGGTCACGGGGAAGGGAATCCAGGGTCCGCAGCACGGCGTTGGGGGCCGTGGCCGCGTGGACGAGCATCGTAGGCTCGCCGTGACCGTGGGTGGCGTAGCGGTGGGTCGCGGCGCGGACGAGTTCGGTGAGCCGCTCCTTCGCGGTGTCCGGGTCGGTCACCTCCTGCGCCCACACGGGCAGTCGGCGTACGGCGGCCAGACGGTTCCGGAACCCCACGTGCCCCGGCTCGATCGCGGGTACGGCGTCCAGGGCGTCCGTGGCGGTCGCCGCACCCGGCAGTGTCACGAGACCCGTCACGGGCTGGTGGCGTGCCGCCCAGTAGCCCAGCGCGTGCGCGAGTTCGGTGAGTCGGGGTCCGTTCTCCTCGGCCTCCACCGCGCGGACCGCGTGGCCGACCCGGATGACCGTGTGCGTGGCACCGCCGTACAGGCCCGGCAGCAGGCGCGGCCACCACTCGGCGAGCACGTCCTTCCAGGGACGCTCGGCGAGCGTGCGGGAGAAATGGTCGGTCCAGTCCGCGATCCGGCGCGGATCACCCAGCGCCGAGGGCCAGTTGTCGTCCGTGACCGGCGCGGTGCGGTCGGGGAAGTCCTCCAGCTTGTCCCGGTAGAGGTCCAGCCACCGGTGCACGGAGCCGGCCTGTCCGTGCGCGGCGAGTGCCTCGACGACCATGGGGGCGTGGTTGGTCAGCCAGCCCTCTCGCTCCGGGCCGGACGCGTGGACGCGGTCCAGGGCCTCCTCGAGGTGTCCGCTCGTGTCGCTCGTTCTGATCGTGTCCATGAACGGGACGCTATGCCGGGTCCGGGCCTGCGCGGATCGGGCGCGGGACGGAACCCGCGGGTGCGGGGGACCTAGGTCCCCCGCACCCGATCGTGTCACCGGGTCAGGCGTTGGGGTCGAAGGAGATCCCCGACGGCTTCGCCGACGACAGATGGGCCGCGAAGTTGGCGTCCTTGAGGCCGAAGTTGGCGCTGCCGAAGTCGTACGCGCTCAGCTTGTCGCGCAGCCCCGACGGGTAGCCGTTCCAGCCGACCAGCGGCGGGTACTGCCACGTGCCCTTGGCGTTCTCCGGCGGCTCGTCACCCGAGTTGGCCAGCCGGAAGCAGTGCGTGCTGACGCCGTCCTTGTGGTAGACGATCTTCGCGTGCGTGCCGTCGAAGCGGACGCCGGAGGCCGCGCTCACCGTGAACGAACCGTGGTTGGACGTCGACACGTACTGAATCGTGCCGTTCTGCACCCAGATCACGACGTGTTCCCAGTCGTTCCGGTGCCCGCCGATGCTGCTGTTCGCTATCGCCTGGTCCTTCTCGAAGTACAGGCCGTACATATAGGCGCACCAGCCGTTGTTGCACTTGTAGCGCGAGTACGTGTTGGTGTTGTCGAGGTCCGAGGCGTCATGGCACTCGCCGCTGAGCGAACCCGTCGGGTTCAGACCGCCGTTGATCGTGCCGTCGGGGCCGATGGCGGGCGTCGAGTAGCAGCCGTCGGTGTCGTAGTCGAAGGCCGGCTGGTAGGTGTACTCGGCGCTCTCGGCGTTGGCGGGCAGCGCCTTGGGCGGGGCGGCGAACGCGGCGGAGGGGAAGGCGACGACGAGCGCGGCGGCGCCGGCCAGGCCGGTGAACCATCTCGTGCGGTGCTTCTTGAACGACGGTGACGCCACTGCGTCCTCCTCGTGGTCCGGGCGCAGCCCAACGGCTGTGGGTTACTGGGGAGTTCAGCTTCTCCGCTTTTCATGTCCGCGCCAAGAGGTCGAAGGCGTCACTCCGGTTACGACCGGCCCAACAGTTCGGATCACGGAGGTGAGTCGGGGAGGTCGGCCGAGGACTCCTCCGGCGCGAGATCCGGCCGCAGCCGCAACCAGGACGGCTGACGCAGCAACCCCGCCCGGGTACGGGTGCTGTAACGGACCTCGCCGACCAGCCGGGGCAGCACCCAGCGCGCACCCGGGACCCGCGGCGCGGGATCGAAGGGGCACACGTCCGTCGCCGCGGCGGCCAACAGCGAGGCGAGCTCCGTCCGTTCCGCCTCGCTCCAGCCGGTGCCCACGTTGCCGACGTAGCGCAGCCGCCCGCCGCCCCGCTGTCCGACCAGCACCGCGCCCGGCAGACCCGTGAGCCTGCCCTTGCCGGGCAGCCAGCCGCCCACGACGACGTCCTCGCTGCGCATGTTGCGGATCTTGATCCAGGCGCGGGAGCGCACCCCGGGTTCGTACACCGAGTCGAGCCGCTTGCAGACCAGGCCTTCCAGACCGTGCTCACGAGTGGCGCGCAGGGCCTGCTCGCCGTGGCCGACGAGGGCGGCGGGTGTCGACCAGTGCGGGCCGGTGAGCTCCAGTTCGTCCAGTCGAGCGCGCCGCTGTGCGTAGGGGAGGGCGAGAAGCGAGCGCCGCCCCAGGTGCATCAGGTCGAACAGCACGAGATGCACGGGCGCTTCGGCCGCCCGGCGCGCGGCTCTGCCCGGGGAGTGAGCCAACTGCATGCGCGGTTGCAGCAACTGGAAGTCCGCGCGGCCCTGTTCGTCCAGCGCCAGGATCTCCCCGTCGAGCACGGCGGGTGTGGCGCCGAGCGCAGCGCCCAGCGGCCGCAGTTCGGGATAGGCACCGGTGATCTCCTCCCCGGACCGGGCGCGCAGCACCACCTCGCCGTGCCCGGCGAGGTAGACCACCACCCGCTGGCCGTCCTGCTTGGTCTCATAGGCCCAGCGCGCGTCCTGTGAGGCGGGCGGCAGGGCGCCGGCGGTGGCGAGCATGGGCGGGATCAACGGGAGGGTCACGGGTGAGGTGTCGACGCGAGCGCCGGCGGTCACGCGCTCCGCGCACCGGTTTCCCCTGAACGGGCGCCGCTCGAGGGCTGCTCAGACCTCCTGGTACAGGTTCACGATGTTGCCGTCCGGGTCCCGCAGCCACACCGACCGGCGGCCCCACGGCTGGGTGGTCGGCGGCTTGAGGATCTCGACACCCTGGGCCGCCAGCCGTTCGTGGCGTGCGTCCACGTCGGTGACCCGGAACTCCACGGTGAAGCTCCCGCTCGCGGCGGCGGCCGTCGAACCGGGCACCATCGACTCCATGCCCCGGGTGGAGAAGAAGGACAGGACGGCGCCGGGGACCGTCACCCGGGCGAAGGGCGCTTCGCCCTCCACCTCCGCGTCGAGGACTCTCGCGTAGAAGGCGGCGAGCGCCGGGACGTCGTCGGTGATCAGGGAGGTGCCGGTGAAGTGGGGCCGCATCCGCAGATCGTAAACGGAGGGTCGGACAACCGGGGCGGGGAGCGGACTTGGCGGCGCGGCCGGATGTCTGAAGACGCAGGTCAGATGATGCCTCCGTTGGCCCGCAGCACCTGCCCGTTGACCCAGTGACCGGCCGGGCTGACCAGGAACGACACGACGGAGGCGATGTCCTGGGGGGTCCCCAGCCGCTCCAGCGGGGGCTGTGCGGCCAGGCGGGCGATGGTCTCCTCGTCCTTGCCGTCGAGGAAGAGGTCGGTCGCCGTCGGTCCGGGGGCCACCGCGTTGACGGTGACGTCACGGCCGCGGAGCTCACGGGCGAGGATCAGGGTCACGGCCTCGACCGCGCCCTTGCTGGCCGCGTAGGCGCCGTAGCCGGGGAAGGCCAGGCCCACGACCGAGCTGGAGAGGTTGACGAGCGCGCCGCCCGGGCGCAGCCGGCGCGCGGCCTGCTGGTCGACGACGAAGGTGCCGCGGATGTTGGTGCGGTACAGGGCGTCGAGCTCGGCGAGGTCGAGCTCCGCGATCGGGGAGAGGGGCATCCGGCCCGCGGCGTGGACCACCGCGTCGACACCGCCGTACGTGGCCTCCGCCTGGTCGAACAGGGCGGCGACCTCGGTCTCGTCGGCGACGTCCGCGCGGGCGGCGTACGCGGTGCCGCCCGCCTCCTCGATGGCGCGCACGGCCTCGTCGGCGGCGTCCTTGTTGCCCGCGTACCCGACGACGACCGCGAACCCGTCGGCGGCGAGCTGCTGGGCGATCTGCCGTCCGATACCGCGCGACCCGCCGGTCACGATCGCGACACGCTGTTCCGTCCGGGGCTGAGTGGTCATGACTGCACCCTCCTCTGTTAGCACTGCTACGTCCATCTCGTATCGACGATAACATGGAATCGTATCGACGGTAACCCTCATCTCGTATCAACGCTACGAATGCCGTACCGTGGGGGCATGGATGCGAGGGAAAAGATCCTTGAAGCGGCCACCGAGCTGCTGGCCGGTGCGTCGGCCGCCGATGTCTCCACGCGTGCCGTGTGCGAGAAGGCCGGGGTGGGTGCGCCGATGCTCTACCGGCTCTTCGGCGACAAGGCCGGTCTGCTGGCCGCCGTGGTCGACCGGGGATTCGAGCGGTATCTCGCGTCCAAGCGGGAGGCGCGGCCGAGCGAGGATCCGGTCGAGGACCTGAAGAGCGGCTGGGACAACCACATGCGCTTCGCGCTGGAGCACCCCAGCCACTACCGCCTGATGTACTCGCCCGAGCTGACCGTGCCCCCGGCCGCGGCCCAGGAGGCGCACGACCTGCTGCACGGCATCCTCGAGCGTTGTGCGGCCGAGGGGCGGCTGACGGTGCCGCCCACGCTGGCCACCCAGATGATCATGTCCGCCAATGTCGGGGCGGCCCTGTCGATGCTGACCAGGCCCGAGCAGTACGCGGACACGAAGTTCTCGGAGCGGCTGCGCGACGCGGTGCTGGATGCGGTGACCTGGCCCGCCGGACCCGACACGCCCCGGGAAGGCAGGCCGGTGCCCGTCGCTGCCGCCACACTGGCGGCCCGCCTGCGCGCCGACCTGCCGCCGACGCTCACCGCGGCGGAGTCGGCCCTGCTCCAGCAGTGGCTGGAGAAGCTCTCCGAGCGGTGAGCAGTCAGCGCTCCTCGGGCGGCAGCGGCTGCACCAGACCGGACTGGTAGGCCATGACGACGAGCTGGGCGCGGTCCCGGGCGCCCAGCTTCGTCATCGCACGGTGGACGTGGGTGCGCACCGTCAGGGGGCTGACGAAGAGCTTCTGCGCGATCTCGTCGTTGGAGTGCCCCTCGGCGACCCACGCCATCACCTCCCGTTCCCGGGTGGTGAGGCCGCTCAGGTCGTCGGCTGCCGCGAGCCGGGTGCCCAGGCCCGGAGCGGAGAGGAAGCGGGTGATCAGGGTGCGGGTGGCGCCGGGGGAGAGCAGGGAGTCGCCGGCCGCCACGGTGCGGATGCCGGCGAGCAGGGCCTCCGCGGTGACGTCCTTGCCGAGGAAGCCGCTGGCGCCGGACCGCAGCGCCTGCGCGACGTACTCGTCGATCTCGAACGTGGTCAGGATCAGCACCCGCGTGTCGGACAGCTCGGAGTCCGCGCAGATCACGGACGTGGCGGCCAGGCCGTCGGTTTCCGGCATGCGGATGTCCATCAGGATCACGTCGGGGCGATGGACGCGCGCGAGGTCGACCGCCGCGGCGCCGTCGGTGGCCTCCGCGACCACCTCCATGTCGTCGCACGAGTCGATGAGGATCCGGAAGGTGGCCCGCAACAGGGCCTGGTCGTCGGCGAGCAGTACGCGGATGGTCATGGGGTCCGATCTTGATGTGCCGAGACGATGGGGGACCGGGACAGCGGAGACCGACCCACCGCGTCCGGCCGGTCGATGCCGGGACGGCCCTCGCCGCCGGACAGGGACGCGGGCGGTCGCAGCGCGGTCGTCACCGCGACGACCGTACGGACATGCCGCCGCGCCCCGTCCAGGCCGAGGGGGCCACGCATCCCCATCTCCACGGTCCGGATCGCCATTCTTGCGCAACCCGGTCCGTTCGTCGTCGTACCACCGCCGACCATCACGCGTACTGAGAACGCAGTACGCGCCAGGGGCGGGTCCTCCTCGGGCAGGACTGGTGGCCGCCGGCCGGCGGCCACCAGGCGGGGGCGTCAGCGTCCCGAGGGCGTTCCGGCCGAGGTCTCCGCGGCCGCCGGCGCGGGGGGCGCCGCCGGAACTGCGGCGCGCGGGCGCGGGATGAAGGAGGCGATGGCGAAGGCCAGGAGCGCGGCGCCCGCGCCGATCGCCATGACGGTCTTGAAGCCGTTCTCGGACGGCAGCGCGTATCCGCCCAGGTCGATGGTCATCTGGGCCAGCACGACACCGGCGATGGCACTCGCGCAGGATGTGCCGATGGACCGCATCAGGGTGTTCAGGCTGTTCGCCGCCGCCGTCTCGGACGCGGGTACGGCGCCCATGATGAGCGCGGGCATGGAGCCGTACGTGAACCCGATGCCGGCGCCGATCACGGAGGAGACCAGTACCAGGTGCCAGACCTCGGACATCAGCACGATGTTCAGGCCGTACCCGCAGGCCACGATCAGCGCGCCGATCATCAGCGTCACCTTCGGGCCCTTGGCCTTGGAGACCGCCGCCGAGACCGGGGCCAGGGCCATCATCACCAGGCCGGACGGGGCCATGACCAGGCCGGCGGTCAGCAGGGACCTGCCCAGGCCGTAGCCCGTCCGAGTGGGCAACTGGAGCAGCTGCGGGAGCACGAGCGACATCGCGAACATCGAGAAACCGACCGCGATCGAGGCGAGGTTGGTGAACAGCACCTGACGTCGGGCGGTGGTGCGCAGGTCCACCAGCGGCTGGGCGGTGCGCAGTTCGAACAGGCCCCAGGCCAGCAGGACGATCACGGCCGCGGCGAACAGGCCGAGCGTGGTGCCGCTGGTCCAGCCCCAGTCGGCACCCTTGGAGATGGCCAGCAGGAGGGAGACCAGGCCGACCGCCATGCCCACCGCGCCGACCGCGTCGAAGCGGCCGCCGGTGCGCACCCGGGACTCCGGAACGAACGCCAGGACGAGGACGAGGGCTGTCGCGCCCATCGTGGCCGAGGCCCAGAACAGGACGTGCCAGTCGAAGTTGTCCGCGATCAGCGCGGCGGTCGGCAGGCCCAGGGCGCCGCCGACGCCGAGGGAGGCACTCATCAGCGCGGTGGCCCCGGCCAGGCGCTCGGCGGGCAGTTCGTCGCGCATGATGCTGATGCCGAGCGGGATGACACCGGAGGACAGGCCCTGCAGGGCACGGCCGACGATCATCGGGACCAGGGCGTCGCTGAGTCCGCAGACCACCGATCCGACCACCAGCATCACCACGCTGACCAGCAGCATCCGGCGCTTGCCGAACATGTCGCCGAGCCGCCCGACGACCGGGGTGGCCACGGCCGCCGCGAGCAGGGTCGCGGTGACCGCCCACGCGGTGTCCGAGGCCGGGGCGTCCAGCAGTCTGGGCAGTTCCGGCACGATCGGGATCACCAGGGTCTGCATCAGCGAGACGACGATTCCGGCGAAGGCCAGCACCGCCACCACGGCGTTCGGCCGCGGCGCGGCCGCAGCGCCGCCCGTGTCGGCGGATCTGGCGGGAGCGTCGGACATGAAAGAGCCTCCAGGGCAGGGGAGCGGGGCAGAGAGCTGGGCCCAAAAATTAAGTCAGGTGCTTGACTTATCTTACCGGCCCGGTACTGGAGCCTCCGAGGGGACCGAGCGGTCCTGCGCATCGTTCTCGGCGTGCTGTTGCGTAGGCTTCCGGCACTGGAACCCGCCGCACCGCCGGCGGGCCTCGGGCGGCTCGAGGGACTGGCCGTCGGAGAGCTCGGCGAAGTCCCGGTGCGGTGGTGGGCATGGCGGGCAGGACGGTACGCGAGGAACAGGTCAGCGCGACCCGGGAGCTGATCCTGACCGCGGCCGAGCGGCTCTTCGCCGAGCGCGGTGTCCTCGCGGTGTCCAACCGTCAGGTCAGCGAGGCCGCGGGACAGGGAAACAACGCCGCGGTCGGCTACCACTTCGGCACCAAGGCCGACCTGGTCCGGGCGATCGCCCGCAAGCATCACACCCGTATCGAGGAGATCCGCGCCCGGCTGCTGGCCGGGGCCCGCGGCTCCACGGACGTACGCGACTGGGTGGACTGCCTGGTCCGGCCGGTGCCCGAACATCTCGCCGCGCTGGGCAGCCCCACCTGGTTCGCCCGCTTCTGCGCCCAGGTCATGACCGACCCGGTGCTCCAGCAGATCATGGTCGAGGAGTCCATGTCCTCGCCGTCGCTCCGGCAGATCGTCGAGGGCCTGAACCGTTGTCTGCCCGAACTGCCCGCCGACGTCCGGGCCGAGCGCGCCGAGATGGCCCGCCATCTGATCGTGCACATGGCCGCCGACCGGGAGCGGGCCCTTGCCGAGAACACCCCGACGCCCCGCGCCAACTGGCACGACGCCGCCACCGGTCTCGGTGATGTCGTGGTCGCCATGTGGACGGCTCCGGTCACTCCGACCCGGTAGAGGAGCCGGGCCGGGGGGAGGGCATTGCTTGAGTTAGGCAACGAAGGCGCTAGAGTGGTCGGGCGACCCCCTCCGACGAACGGTCTCGTCCATGCACGGCAGTTCCAGCGAGAGACCGGCACTCGCCCGCGGTGCCGGTCAGCGCCTCCTGATCGTCGCGGGCGACTCGGATGCCGCCGAACTGCTCTCCACCACACTGGAGTTGGCGGGCTACCGGATCGTCGCCGTCGCCGCTGCCGCCGAAGGTCTGGCGCGGCTGACCCGGGAGCGGTTCGATCTGGTGGTCGTCGACGCGAACCTGCCGGACCTGGCCGGACTGGGCCGCCACCGGCCGACGTTGGTCCGCCGCCCGCCGGTGCTCCTGCTGATCGACTACGAGTCCCTGGACCGGATCGTGCCCGAACTGGGCCTCGGGGAGCGGGACTACGTCACCAAGCCGCTCCGCGTGGCCGACCTCCTGGCCAGAGTGCAGGTCCTGCTGCGCGGCACCGGGGCGGGGCCCGCCCGGAGTGGCGCCCTCTGTTACCGCGACCTCGTGCTGGACGACACCCTGTGCGAGGCCCGTCGCGGACCGCGCGGCCTCGATCTCACCCCCGCCGAGTACCGGCTGCTGCGTCACCTCCTGGTCAACGCCCACCGGGTGCTGTCCAAGGAGCAGATCGGCCGGTACGTCTGGGGCGACCACCGCGGGGACAATGCGATCGAACAGCTCGTCTCCCGGCTGCGGCGCAAGGTGGACCAGGAGGCTCCCGAGCTCATCCACACCCGGCGTGGCTTCGGCTACTGGCTGGGACGCGCCGACGTGGAGGCGTGAGGGTTCGGCTGCAAAGGGTGGGTAGCGGGCCTCCAGAACACCCCATCTGCGCACAACAGCCTTGTGAATGGGGACAGTTGATGGCACGGCGGGTGCGTGATCCAGGTCACGTCAGCTTCCCGTCAGGTCACTGGCGGGATGACGTCAGCCCGGTCTGTTTGCATGTGTTCATCGAGGCCTCGACCACTTCGCCCCGGCGCTCCGCCCTCTCGGGCAGAGCCCCCCACCACCGAGGAGAACCATGGCCGAAACCGTGGCCGGTCCCGCGCACGACGTCGCGGGCACCGCCCCCGAGTTCCCCATGCCGCGTGCCTCCGGCTGTCCCTTCGACCCGCCGCCCGGCCTCAAGGAGCTCCAGGAGCAGGGGCCGCTCGTGAAGGTGCGCCTGTGGGACGGCAGCGAGCCCTGGCTCGTGACCCGCTACGCCGAGCAGCGGGCCGTCCTGGGCGATCCCCGGGTCAGCGCCGACACCGATCGGCCCGGCTATCCGACCAAGACCAGTGCCGAGGCCGGCGAGGGCAAGCTCAGCTTCATCATGATGGACGACCCCGAACACGCCCGGTTGCGCCGGATGGTGACGGCACCGTTCGCCATCAGGAAGGTCGAGGCCCTCAGGCCCGCCGTGCAGCGGATCGTGGACGGCCTGATCGACGACATGCTGTCAGGTCCCGGTCCCGTCGACCTCGTCGAAGCGTTCGCCCTGCCGGTCCCGTCGCTGGTCATCTGCGAACTGCTCGGCGTGCCCTACGACGACCACGCGATGTTCCAGGACAACACCAGGACGATGGTCCGCACGACCGCGACCCCCGAGGAACGCGGCGCCGCGACCCGGGAGATCGCCGGCTATCTGGCCGGTCAGATCGCCCGGCGCCTCACCGACCCGAAGGACGACCTCCTGTCGGGCATCGCCGGGCGTGTCGCCGCAGGGGAGCTGACGCACGGGCAGGCCACGGAGATGGCCCTGCTCCTGCTGATCGCGGGCCACGAGACCACCGCGAACATGATCACGCTCGGCACCGCCGCCCTCCTCGAACACCCCGACCAGCTCGCTCTGTTGCGCGACACGGACGACCCCAGGCTCGTCGCCTCGGCGGTCGAGGAACTGCTGCGCTACCTCCACATCACGCACCTGGGACGCCGGCGCGCGGTCACCGCGGACATGGAGATCGCCGGGCAGGTCATCAGGGCCGGCGAGGGCGTGATCATGGTCAACGAGATCGGCAACCGCGACCCCGAGGTGTTCGAGGCCCCCGACCGCCTCGACATCACCCGCGACGCCCGCCGCCACGTCGCGTTCGGCTTCGGCGTCCACCAGTGCCTCGGTCAGCCGCTGGCCCGCATGGAGCTCCAGGTCGTCTACGGCACCCTCTACCGGCGCATCCCCACCCTCAGGCTCGCCTGCGCCCTGGAGGACGTGAAGTTCAAGCACGACGCGTTCATCTACGGCATCCACGAACTGCCGGTGACCTGGTAGCGGCTCCCGCCCACCGACGACAACCGCGAGACAGACAAGGGGAATCCCATGAAGGTGGAACTGGAAGCCGACAAGTGCGTCGCCTCCGGGCAGTGTGTGGTCGCCGCCATGGACGTGTTCGACCAGGACGACGACGGCATCGCGATCCTCCTGACGGAACAGGTCGGCGACGACCAGATCGACGACGTCAAGGAGGCCGTCGCGGTCTGTCCGGCTGCGGCGATCCGGCTGGTCGGGGCGTGAGGCGGATCGCCGTCGTCGGCGCCTCGGCCGCCGGGCTCTCGGCGGCCGAGACACTGCGCCGCGAGGGGTACGACGGCACGATCACCCTCGTCGGCGAGGAGCCCGAACCTCCCTACGACCGACCGCCGTTGTCCAAGCAGGTCCTCGCAGCGGAGTGGGAGCGGGACCGGCTCGCCCTGCGCACCTCCGCCGACCTCGCCGCCCTCGACCTCGACCTGCGGCTCGGTGTCGAGGCGACGGGCCTCGAACTCGTCTCCCGCACAGTGGAGTTGGGCGACGGCTCCGAGGTGCCGTACGACGGACTGATCATCGCCACCGGGGTACGGCCGCGCCGCCTGCCCGGTGAGGGCGCGCATGTGCTGCGCACCCTGGACGACGCGCTCATGCTGCGGGAGCGGCTGAGCGCAGGACGGCGACTGGTCGTGGTGGGCGCCGGTTTCCTCGGTGCGGAGGCCGCCGCGGTCGCCCGGCGCCTCGGTGCCGAGGTGACCGTCCTCGAACCCGCCGCGGTGCCGCTGGCGCACGCGGTGGGGACGGAGGTCGGGCGGATGCTGGCCCAGGTCCATGTGGACCGGGGCGTCGGCCTGCGCTGCGGGGTGACCGTGACCGAGGTGACCGAGGACGGTGTCCGGCTCTCCGGTGGCGAGGAGATCGAGGCGGACGAGGTGCTCGTGGCCATCGGCTCGCTGCCCAACACCGAGTGGCTGGAGGGCAGCGGGCTCACGGTGGGTGACGGGCTGGTCTGCGACCAGTACTGCGAGGCCGCGAAGAACGTGTACGCGGCCGGCGACGTCGCCCGCTGGTACAACCCGCTGTTCAGCACCTCGATGCGCATCGAGCACCGCACCAACGCGGCCGAGCAGGGCATGGCGGCCGCCCGCAACCTGCTCGGCGCCGAGGGGGCGCGCAAGCCGTTCGCGCCCGTGCCGTACTTCTGGTCCGATCAGTACGACATGAAGATCCAGGCGTACGGCTTCCTGCGCGGCCACGACGAAGTCGCCGTCGTGGAGGGCGACTTGGCGCAGCGCCGGTTCGTCGCGGGGTACCGCACCGGCGACCGCGTCAGCGGTGCCCTCGCGGTGGGCATGCCGCCCAAGGCGATCCGGCGGTGGCGGCAGGCCATCGCTACCGGGGCGGCCTGGCACGCGACCGTGCCGACCGGGGTCCCGGCGGCCGACGTCTGAGTGTTCCGGGGGAGGCCGGCAGCTGGTCGGCTGCCGGCCTCCAGTGCCCTCGCTCATCGCCTGTCGCAGATTACTTGAGTTACGCAACAAGATGGTAAACTGGCGAGTATGTCCTCACAGCCGCTCCCCGACGTCCCCGCGTCCCCGGAAGTCATCGAGATCGAGCGGGCGCTCACCCGCATCACCTACCTGAGCACCCGGGCCCGGCAGCACGACCGGCTGATGTCCCTGGCCGAGGTGCCGCTGGACCGTGCCGCCGTGGCGCTGCTGCGGCAGGTCGCCGACACCGAACCGATGCGCCCGGGGGAGCTGGCCAACCGACTGGGTGTGGAGGCCTCCCACGTCACCCGCACCGTCCAGCAGCTGCAGAAGTCGGGTTATGTCACGCGCGTCCCCGACCCCGACGACCGGCGCGCCCAGCGCATCCAGCTCACCGAGACCGGTCAGCAGGCGATCGACCGCATCCGCGACGCCGGCGCCCGCGGTATGCAGATGGCCCTGGCGGAGTGGTCGCCCGAGGAGCTTCGGCAGCTGGCCGGGCTCTTCCATCGCATGGTGGACGACTTCCTCTCCCACGCGATCGAGGACGACAGCGAGGAGCCGACACCGGCCGGGACCGCCTGACGGTCATCGCACCGGAAGGCGCGGAGCGGACTGTCGCACCGGTGCGGGCTCGCGAAGCCCGCGCAGCAGCAGGCCGCCCAGCGCGGGCAGGACGATCAGCGGCACCAGCGCGGTCCGCAACGACGTGGTGTCGGCCAGCGCCCCGAGCGCCGGGGCGGCCAGCCCGCCGACGCTCACCGTCAGCCCCAGCGTGACCCCGCTCGCAGTGCCCACCCGCCCCGGCAGATAGTCCTGGCCGAGGGTGACGTGCAGGGAGAACGGCACGTACAGACCGGCCGAGGTGAGGGCGACGAACAGATACACGGCGGGGCCGGGGACGAGCACCACCCCGGCCACGGCGAGCACGGTCAGCGCATACGCCCGGCGCACCACCGCGACGCGCCCGTACCGGTCGGCGAGCCGGGCCCCGAGAACCGTGCCCACGGCACCGCCCGCGTAGAGCACGCACAGCGCCGCCGTACCGGCCACGTTCCCGCCGCCGACGCGCTCACGGACGTACAGCGAGACGAAGGCGCTCAGTCCGACGAACACGACCGACCGGCACACCACCGCGCCCGAGAGCCGCAGGAACGACGGCCAGTCGTCGCTTCCGGAGCTCTCGGTCGGCCGTCCAGCCGGCGCGCGGACCCGGGAGGCGCGCACCGCTGCCGCGCACAGGGCGGCACCCGCCATGGCCGGCACGACCAGCAAGGGAGAGGCGTTCAGCCCGCCCGTGGTGATCACGGCGGCGACCAGCAGCGGGGCAAGGGCGAAGCCGACGTTGCCGCCGAGCGAGAACCACCCCATCCCCGTGTTGCCGCCGGACGCGACGGTTCGCGCGGCCCTGGCGGCCTCCGGGTGGTAGGCAGCGACCCCGACTCCGGACACGGCGACCGCCGCCAGTGTGAGCGGATAGGAGCCGACGACCCCGCTCAGCGCGACCCCCGCCCCAGCGGTCAGCGCGCTCAGCGGCAGCAGCCACGGCATCGCCCAGCGGTCGGTGAACGCGCCGAACAGCGGCTGCACCACCGACGACAGCAGGGACGCGGCCAGGACGATGCCCGACGCGGCCGTGTACGAATAGGCGCGCTCGGCGACGAAGCAGGGCACCAGGGCGGCGACGGCCCCCTGGTACACGTCCACACAGGCGTGACCGAGCGACATCAGCGTGAGGGAACGATTCTTGGACACCGGACGAGCCTCGCCGGAGTCGTGTCTGGCCCGCTTTCGATAATCTGCCCATTGATGTCGAACACCCGCCAAAGGGCGATTCGCCCCACGCTTTCGGCGCCCACGCGCGCCCAGCACCTCGCCGCAGGCGCACGCATCGACGCCCACCGGCACGACGACCACCAGATCGTCTACGCGGGCTCCGGCGTCCTCGCGGTCACCACCGATGCCGGCACCTGGTTCGCGCCCGGTACCCGCGCCATCTGGGTTCCCGCGGGCACCGCCCACTCCCACCGCGCCCACGGCCGGCTCGACCTGCACCTGGTCGGCCTCCCCGCCGACGACAACCCACTTGGTCTGGACGCCCCTACCGTCCTCGCCGTCGGCCCGCTGCTGCGCGAGCTGATCCTCGCCTACACCCGCGACCCCGCCGACGACAGCCCCGAACGCCACCGCCTGCTCGCCGTCCTGCGCGACCAGCTGCGCGCCTCGCCCCAGCAGCCCCTGCTGCTGCCCACCCCCACCGATCCCCGCCTGGCCGAGGTCTGCGCGCTCGTCCACGCCGACCCCGCCGACCCGCGCACCCTGGCCGCCCTCGGCGCCGCGATCGGGGCCTCGGAACGCACCCTCAGCCGACTGTTCCGCGGCGAGTTCGGCATGACCTTCCCGCAGTGGCGCACTCAGTCGCGGCTCTACCACGCCCTGCGCATGCTGGCCGACGACGTCCCCGTCACAACCGTCGCCCACCGCTGCGGCTGGTCCTCCGCGAGCGCTTTCATCGACGTCTTCCACCGCTCCTTCGGCTACACCCCGGGCACCCACAGCCGTCGTTCCCGGTAAGGGCGGAGGCCGCTGCACGAGGTGCTTGTACCGTCCAGTAATGTGCGCGGCAGCCCCCAGGAGGAGGAACCGTGTCACGGTCCCCACGCTCACCCCTGCTGCTCGCCGGCCTGCTGGCCACCGCGGGCGTCACCCACTTCGCCGCACCACGTCCGTACGACGCCACCATCCCGCGAGCCCTGCCCGGCACGCCCCGGACCTGGACCTACGCGAGCGGTGCCGTGGAGCTCGCGCTCGCCGCCGGTCTGGCGCTGCCGAAGACCCGGCGGACCGCCGCGCTCGCCACGGCCGCCTTCTTCGTCGGGGTGTTCCCCGCCAACGTCAAGATGGCCGCCGACTGGCGCCACCGGCCCGCACCGCTGAAGGCGGCGGCCCTCGGACGGCTGCCGCTGCAGCTGCCGCTCGTGCTGTGGGCACGCAGCATCGCGAAGAACGGGGAGGGCCAGGGATGAGCAAGGCGATGGAGACCGGTGACACCGTCGAGGACTTCGAGCTGCCGGACGAGACCGGCACCAGCCGCAAGCTGTCCGAGCTGCTCGCCGACGGCCCGGTCGTCCTCTTCTTCTACCCCGCCGCCCTGACCGCCGGCTGCACCGCGGAGGCCTGCCACTTCCGCGACCTCGCCGCCGAGTTCGCCGCGGCCGGCGCCCGGCCGGTGGGCATCAGCGGCGACACCGTCGAACGCCAGCAGGAGTTCGCCGGACGGCACACCCTCGGCATGCCCCTGCTGTCCGATGTCGACGGCAAGATACGCGAGCTCTTCGGTGTCAAGCGAGGCTTCTCCCTGGCTCCCACCAAACGTGTCACCTTCGTCATCGCCCAGGACCGTACGGTTCTGGAGGTCGTCCGCAGCGAGCTGCGCATGAACACCCACGCCGACCGCGCCCTCGAAGCCCTGCGCGCACACCGGCAGTGACGGGCGGGCCCGGTTGCACCGTTTCGGTTGATGCGGTCCGGCAAAGGGACCATCCTGGACGATATGGAGCACGTCTCCGCTACGGCGACCACCGATGCCTCAGGCAGGGTGACGGGGTGGAGCGAGGGCGCCCGGCGGCTGACGGGACGTACGGCCGAGGAGGTCGTGGGGCGGGCGGCACGGGAGCTGCTCGCCGAGGACCCGCCGGGACCAGCTGTGGCGGCGCTGAAGGGGACTGTCGTACTGCGGCACCGCGACGGCTCCTCTCTCACGCGTTTCGTGGAGGCGTGCCCCGTCCTGGGCGGGGACGGCACCCCCGCCGGATACGTGATCACCGCCCGGCCGCCGGGCTCCACCGAGCCGACCCTGGCCGGACAGGCCTTCCAGCAGGCGGTCATGTCCATGTCGATCTTCGACACCCGACAGCACTACCTGCGCCTCAACGACGTGGCCTGCCGGGTCATGGGGGTGCCGGAGGAAGCCCTCATCGGACGGTTCTTCTCGGACACGGTCGAGGACGCCGAACACAGCCGCGGGTTCCTGGCCGGCCTGCGCCAGGTCGCCGAGACCGGCAGACCCGTCCGCTACGAGAGCTACACCGGCGCACCCGCCCTCAACCGGGATCACGCCTGGACCATCGAGATGTGGCCCGTGCGAGAGGAAGGCTCCGAGGAGCTCACCGGTGTCGCCCTGGCCGCGTTCGACAACAGCGACCAGTACTGGGCCCGCCGACGGCTGGCCCTGCTCAACGAGGCGGCCGCAGCCATCGGCACCACCCTGGACGTGGTGCGCACCGCCGAGGAACTCGTCGAACTCCTCGTGCCCCGGTACGCCGACTTCGCCAGCGTGGACCTCCTCGACTGGGTGCTCGGCGCGGACGAGCCGCCGACCGCGCTGGAGGGCGACGTCGTCCTGCGCCGTGTCGCCCACGGCTCCGGCCACGAGGGCACCCCCGAGGCCGCCGTCCGCCTCGGCGAGACGGACGTCTACCCTGCCTCCTCGCCGCCCGCGCGGGCCCTGCGGCAGGGGCGGGCGGCCCTCAGCCAGGCCGGCGAGCCCGACTTCATGCGCTGGGTCGCCGAGCGCAACGCCCGCGCCCCGGCCGGCCGCTCGTACCGCAAGGGCGTCCACTCCGTGCTCGCCGTGCCGCTCAAGGCGCGCGGCACCACCCTGGGCGTCGCGGTCGCCGTCCGCATCGCCCACCCCGACGACTTCGGGGACGACGACGCCGTCCTCGGCGAGGAACTCGCCAGCCGGGCCGCCGTCTGCGTCGACAACGCCCGCCGTTTCGCCCGCGAACGCACCACCGCACTGGCCCTGCAGAGCAGCCTCCTGCCGCGCGGCCTGCCCGGACAGGCCGCGGTCGAGGTCGCCCACCGCTATCTGCCCTCCGGCTCGCTGGCCGGCATCGGCGGCGACTGGTTCGACGTCATTCCGCTCTCCGGCAGCCGCGTCGCCCTGGTCGTCGGTGACGTCGTCGGCCACGGCATCTCCTCCTCGGCGACCATGGGCCGCCTGTGCACGGCCGTGCGCACCCTCGCCGACGTCGACCTGCCGCCCGACGAACTCCTCACCCACCTCGACGACCTCGTCACCCACCTCGCATCCGACGACGGCCCCGATGGAGGGGGCGAGGTCGCCGAACTCGGCGCCACCTGCCTCTACGCCGTCTACGACCCCGTCACGCGCCGCCTCACCACGGCCGCCGCCGGTCACCCGCCGCCCGCCGTCGTCCTGCCCGACGGTACGGCGCACCTCGTCCCCCTGAGCACGGGGCCCCCGCTCGGCGTCGGCGGCTTGCCCTTCGAGGCCACGGAGATCGAACTGCCCGAAGGGGCCGTGGTCGCCCTCTACACCGACGGTCTGACCCAGGACCGGGACCGCGACGTCGACCACGCCACCGACGAACTGTGCCGCGCGCTCACGGCGAAGACGGACACCCTCGACGAGCTGTGCGACACCGTCCTGAAGGCCGTACTGCCCGAGGAACCCGGTGACGACGTGGCCCTGCTGCTGGCCCGCACCCGGGTTCTCGGCGCCGACCGGGTCGCCACCTGGGACGTCGAGCCCGACCCCGCGCACGTGGCCGCCGCCCGGCAGGCCGCCACCGAGAAACTCGCCGTCTGGGGACTGGAGGAGGCCTCGTTCGTCACCGAACTCGTCGTCAGCGAGCTGGTCACCAACGCCATCCGCTACGGCGAACCGCCCATCCAGCTACGGCTGATCCGTGACCGCACCCTCATCTGCGAGGTCTCCGACGCCAGTTCCACCTCACCGCACCTGCGGCGCGCCCACGCCTTCGACGAGGGCGGCCGCGGGCTGCTGCTGGTCGCCCAGCTCACCCAGCGCTGGGGGAGCCGGCAGACCGGCAGCGGAAAGACGATCTGGGCCGAGCAGCCGCTGGAACCGCCCGACTCCTGATCACTTCGCTCACTCGAAGGAGCAGCCGGGGTTCGGCACGTCCCGCGAGTACGGCGAGCCGTGCGGGAGCACGTACAGCACCTCCAGGACGAGCGGGGTGGTCCCTTCGTTGCGGCCGAGGTGGACGTCGCTCGGGCCGCCGGGCTCACGCACCACGGTGCCCTGCCGATAGACGCCGTCACTGGCGCAGTCGGAGTGGTAGTGGCTGAGGGTGCCCTGCTTGACGTACCCGTAGACGAGACCGTCGTGGTAGTGCCAGCCGGTCGCCTGGCCCGGCGGGACGGTGATCTCTCTGAGGACGTAGTCGGTGCCGCCCACGGTCTTCTGGGCGATCAGTGTGCCGGTCACTCCGGGGCCGGGCGGGGTCGCCTGTGCGATGCCGCCGGCGAAGACGGTGGCGGTGACGACCGCGCCGGATATGGCGGTACGGAGCGCGATGCGCATACGGAAGGCCTCCTGGCTCGTGTTCTGGGCGACGACGTGTCGCGGTGAACGTCGCTGTGAACATAGAGGCACAGAAGGCCGGTTGGGCGGGATTCGGTGGATCTTCCGGCTCAGTTCTCCTCGGCGGCGACCTGGGCCAGGGTCCGGCCGGTCCGCACCGAGCGTGCCCGGCGCGGATCGGGCGTGCCGTGCCCCGGTGCCCGCCCCTCGGCTGCCTTCACCAGCAGCCAGGACCCCTCACGGAACCGGGTGAGCGCGTACGTGCCGTGCAGTTTCGATCCGTGCAGCCGGAAGGTGGCGTGCCCGCGCTCCAGCGACCGGCCGAAGTCGACGGGACGCCCCTTCTTGTCGTGGCTGAGGGGCTCGTAGGTCCCGTGGTCCCAGACGATGACGGTACCGCCGCCGTACTCGTCCTGCGGGATCACGCCCTCGAACTCCTCGTACGCGAGCGGATGGTCCTCCGTGGGCACGGCGAGCCGCTTGTCCTGGGGGAGGTCGGAGGGGCCCTTCGGGACCGACCAGGACTTCAGCACGTCGTCGACCTGGAGGCGGAAGTCGAAGTGCAGGGTGCTCGCGTCATGGATCTGCACGACGAACCGCGGATTCGCACCGGTGTGCCCTTCCCGGCCCTCGGGCTCACCGGTGCGTGCGAAGTCCCGCTTGCCGTGGTAGTCCCGCAGTCGCTCACTCACGCGCCCCGGGTACCCCTACCGCGGTTCAGAACTCCTCGTGCGCCTCCGGGTCCCCGCCGAGGCGCCGCTGCGCACGGTCGGCGATCGCCGCCATCTCGGCCTCGCTCAGCTCGAAACCGAACACGTCGAGGTTCGTGCGCTGCCGCTCGGGGTCGCCGGACTTCGGGATCGGCAGGGCGCCGAGCTGGATGTGCCAGCGCAGGATCACCTGGCCGGGCGTGACACCGTGCGCCTCGGCCACGCCGGCCACGGCCGGGTCGTCCAGGAGGTCCGAACCCCGGCCCAGCGGACTCCAGCTCTCGGTCACGATGCCCTTGTCGGCGTGGAAGGCGCGCAATTCGTCCTGCGGGAACAGGGGGTGCAGCTCGATCTGGTTGACGGACGGCAGGACCCCGGTCTCCTTCTCCAGCCGCTCGATGTGCGCGGCCGTGAAGTTGGAGACCCCGATCGACCGGACGAGGCCCTCCTCGCGGAGCTTGATCATGGCCTTCCACGAGTCGACGTACTTGTCGACACGGGGGAGCGGCCAGTGGATCAGGTACAGGTCCACGTACTCCAGGCCGAGACGGGCGCGGGACTCCTCGAAGGAGGCCAGGGTCTCCTCGTGGCCGTGATGACGGCCGGGCAGCTTCGTCGTCACGAGGACCTCCTCGCGCGGGACGCCGCCGGCGGCAACGCCACGGCCGACACCGGTCTCGTTCCGGTAGTTCGTCGCCGTGTCCAGGAGCCGGTAGCCGCTCTCCAGAGCGGTGGCGACCGCCCGCTCCGCCTCGGCGTCGTCCATCGGCCAGGTGCCCAGGCCGATGGCCGGGATCTTCGTACCGTCGTTGAGCGTGTGTGTCGGGATGCTGATCACGTCCGGACCTTCCCTTGACTGTGTCGTCCCCCCAGCCTCACGGACAGGGCGGGCAATGATCAACCGGGCGGGCGCGGACGAGGACACCGGACGGCACGTCGGCGGTATCCGGGTGCCCCACGTCAGGGGAGGTTGTGGGCCGTGCCGCCTTCAGCGGCGAGGGCTGCGGCGATTCGCCGGTGGGCCTGTCGGCGTTCCTCGTCCGGGAGGGGCGGCAGGAGTTCTTCCCAGACCGGAAGGAAGGTTCCCCGCAGCTGCATCAGCCCCGCGGGCCGGGCGAGCAGCCAGAAGTGCAGGTGGGCGGCTCCGTCGCCCCACCGGTTGACGTGGACGCGGGCGACGCCGTCGAGGCTGCGTACCGCCCGCTCCGCCCGCTGGAGCAGGGGGCCGAGCTCGGCCGCGCGTTCGGCGGGCAGGTCCGTCAGGTCGTAGTGGCCGCGCGGTTGCAGCATCACCACCGCCGGGAGGCGGGACTCGGTGCCGACCGCGTCGAGCCGCCAGTGGTCGTCGGACCAGAGGGCTTCCGTCACGGGCTTGCGGCAGGTGGGGCACTCCTCGGGCCCGTCCTCGCCGGAGCGGGCGGGCTCGGGGAGGACGGGGGGCTGCAAGGGCTTGACCCGGAGGTCGCCCTCGAAGGGGAAGGTCTCCCATGCGGTCACCGAGTCGGCGGGCAGGGGCAGCTGTTCACCCGCCCGCAGGCGCCGTACGAAGGCGCTGGGCTCCTGGGGAGTTGAGGGAACGGTCACGCTGGGCAGTCAACCATGGGTGACGTGCCCCGTGGGGCGCGGACTTCGGACGGATGCCGGCGATCAACGGAGCACGCATGACGACGGACAAGGGCACGGTGGAGTGGGACGCGGGCATCGAGGTGAACCCGGTGGCCGGGCACATCGGAGCCGAGATCACCGGGGTCGATCTGGCCGGCGATCTCGACGACTCCGTGGTCGCCGCGATCCGGGCGGCGGTGCTGCGCTGGAAGGTGGTGTTCTTCCGCGGACAGAAGCTCGACCACGCCGGCCATGTGGCTTTCGCCCGCAGGTTCGGTGAGCCCGTCGTCCTGGGCAGGCGCGGCAGTGCCTCGCCCGCGGAGTTCGCGGAGATCGAGACGACCGCCGACCGCCTGGAGCTGGGCGGGAAGTTCGGCATGGAGCACGAGGAGTGGCTGCAGCGTCGGCGGCACACGCTGCTGCGCGGCTGGCACTGCGACCACGGCGCCCGTGTCGACCCGCCCGCGGCGACCATCCTGCGCGCCGAGACCGTTCCGCCGTACGGCGGCGACACCACGTGGTCCAACCTCGCGGCCGCCTACGCCGGACTGTCCGCTCCGGTGCGGGCGTTCGTGGACGGCCTGCGCGTGGAGCACCGGCTCGGGGTCGGCTACCAGCCCCGTCCGGGCGACGACGCCTACGTCCGCCATCTCCTGGACCACCAGGTCGCCTCGCTGCACCCGCTGGTGCGGGTGCACCCCGAGTCGGGGGAGCGGATCCTCTACGTCAACGGCTACTACGTCGAGCAGATCGCCGGCCTCTCCCGTGCCGAGAGCCGGGCGATCCTCGACATGCTCCTCGAACAGGCCGTCCGGCCCGAGTACACGGTCCGCTTTCGCTGGCAGCCGGGCAGCGTGGCCTTCTGGGACAACCGGGCCACCATCCACCTGGCTCCTGGCGACAACGCCCACCTCGGTTTCCCCCGGACCATGCACCGGGTGATGCTGGCGGGGGACGTACCGGTGGGGCCGGACGGCACGCCGTCGGAGGCGATCACCGGGACCGAGGTGGGGCGCTGGTGACGGCGCCATGGGGCGGCGCCGGCCAGGTGGCCCGAGTCTGAGGTCGGTACCCCGGTTCGTTCGGGACGTGTGGTGTGTGGCGCGCCTGTGTCGTCGGTGCTGTGGGCCGTCGCTTCTCGGCCCGTCCGGGGTGTCGGCCATGCGGCCAACTTCTCCCGTCGGCGCTCCGAGGTGTTGTTGCCGGGTTCGGTCCGGGCGTGTGGTGTGTGGCGCGCCTGTGTCGTCGGTGCTGTGGGCCGTCGCTGCTCAGCCCACCGGGGGCGTCGGCATGCGACCCACCTCTCCCTTCGGCGCTCCGGCCCGCCGCCCCTCGGTCCATCCGGCCCGTTGTCCCTCGGCCTGCTGTGGGCCGCTGTTTCTCGGTGTCTGTCTGGTGCGTCGTCCGTTGGGTTGCCCTGGGGTTGCCGCTTCTCGGGCTGCTCCGGGCCGCTGTCCCTCGGTGTCCATCCGGCCCGTCGCTCCTCCGCCCGCCCAGGGCCGTCACCTCTCGGCCCCCTCGGCCGTCGGCCAGGTCTACGTGCCCGGCCGCCAGCCCAGCGTCGGACCCAGTTTCGTCGCCATGTCGGTGAGGATCTGCACATAGTCCTCGTGCTCGAAGGTGAACGGCAGCGCGAACGCCACCTCGTCGACCTCACGGAACGCCGCGTGCGCGTGCAGCCGTTCGGCGATCTCCTCCGACGTTCCGACGATGTCCGGCGCGAACATCAACCGCGCAGGGCCCTGCGGTGACGTGGTCCGAGGGGTGCGCTTCGCCGCGTACGCCTCGTACTTCGCGCGCTGCTCCGGCGAGGCCGAGTCGGTGGGGATGACGACGAGCCCCTGGGACACCCGGGCGTCCGCGCCGTCCGGGTGGGCGGCGCGGAAGGCACGGAGGTGCGAGAGCTGGATCTGAGCGAAGTCGTACGGGCCCTCGGCGCCCTCCGCCTTGACGACGCTGCTGGTCAGGAAGTTCATACCGTGCTCACCGGCCCACTGTGCCGAACTCAGGCTGCCGCCGCCGTACCAGAGGCGTCGGCCGAGGCCGGCGGAGTGCGGCTGCACCCGGTCGGAGAACACCTCGAAGCCCTGCACCCCGCTGAAGTCGCTGGCCGGCTTGCCGCGTACGAAGTCCAGCAGCCGCCGCACCCGCTCGTAGGAGAAGTCCTCGGCGTCGGCCGTGTTCGGGTACAGCGCCCCCTTGACCTCCTCGAAGTGCATCGGTGGGCCCACGCTCACCCCCGGGTTGATCCGGCCGCCGGACAGGATGTCCACCGTCGCCAGGTCCTCGGCCAGCCGTAGTGGGTTCTCCCAGCCGAGCGGGATCACGGCCGTGCCGAGCTCGATGCGGCTGGTGCGCTGCGAGGCCGCCGCCATGACGGCCACGGGGGACGAGATGCCGTACTGGAGATGCCGGTGGCGCAGCCACGCGCTGTCGAAGCCGAGCCGCTCGCCCAGCTCGATGATCTCCAGCGTGGACTCGTGGCCGCGCCGCGGATCCGCCTCGTCGAACAGGCCGATGGTCAGGAAGCCCAGCTTGCGCAGAGGGCGGGGGGACGACGGCACGGGTCCTCCGGGTTGTTTGATGTATCAAGTAGTACGGCAGTGCCAACCCGCCCGTCCCGCATGATGTTCCCCGTCGCCGGGCCCTTCGGGTCAAGACCGGGGCAAGGGAATGGTCACCTCGTCCTCGACCGGCGGGTCGATCTCCTGGGCGAGGTTGCCGGTGGCCGCGAAGCAGCGCAGACGCACCGCCTCCGGAGTGACGTCCAGGCGCAGGAAGCACTTGAAGAACGGCGGGCTGTACGTCGCCGAACCGGGCGAGAACAGCTGCGTGTAGATCTTGCGCACCGGGAGGCGGAACCGCGAGGCGCGGTCCGGGCGGCCGCCCGCGCCCAGGAGACTGGCGACCAGGCGAATACGGAAGGTGACACGCGCAGGCTCGCCCGGGAGACGGGTGGGCGGGATGCCGAGCCGCTCGGCGATCACCGCGGTGGCCTCGGCCTCGGTGAGGGTGAAGAAGCGGCGCAGGTGCAGCCTGCGGCCGTAGAGCCTGCTGTAGAAGGCCAGGGAGTCACCGCGCAGTGGATAGCAGCGGAAGTCCTTCTCGGTGACGTTCGCGATCGAGACATGCGGGATGGTGTGGGTGGCGTGCATGAACGCGCCGCCGCCGCCCGAGACGACGTACTGGATGGTGCGACCGTCCACGTCGACCGGGTAGCGCTGGTAGTTGTGGATGTCGCCGCCGATCGCCGCGACATAGTGGTGCTCCGGGGCGCGCACGATGTCGTCGACCGTGCCGCCGCCCTCGATGGCGCAGGGGTGGTGCTCGCCGTCCACGTACAGGGGCGAGCCCGTGATGAGGATCTTCGGGCGCGGGCCCCGCGAGACCTCGCGCAGCCAGGCGCCCTGTTCGGCGTCGATGGTGCCGAGCAGCCCGGTGTCTATGCCGATGATGCGAAGCGGGCCGGCGTCGACGGCCCAGTACGGACCCGGCTGGACGGTCCGTTGGGCCGGTGCCGCCCGCAACCGGCGTGCTCCGTCCAGGCGTTGGCCGTCGTCGGTGCGCGGTCGGTGCCACAGCAGGGACCGCACCCAGGCGCGGGTCAGGGGACGAGGCGCGGGCTCGGGGTCGAGGGGCGGGGCGTCGTCGCAGAAGACGCGCATGAAGGCGCCGAGGTCTTCGTACCAGTCGTGGTTGCCGGGTATCGCGTAGATCGGCGCCGGATAGTCCTGGTACGGCCGGAAGAACTTGGTGCCGTAGTCGTCCGCGCTGCCCACCGGGTAGATCACGTCACTGGCGACGACCGCGAACCTCGTGTCCTGACCGATCTTCAGAAATCCTGGCACGACGGCGTATTGAGGATCGTCGCCCTCGCCGGTGTCGCCGATGACCATGAACGAGAAGCGTTCGGGGTCCTCCCGCCGGATCAGCTTGTCGGCGGGTGCGCCGGCCGCCGCGCGCTGGGCCACCCAGCGGCTTCGGGTACGGCCCGTCGGGTCCCCGAACCAGGAGGCGACCACGCCGTTGCGGGCGGCCCACAACGTCCGGGGGTTCAGCCACGAGATCTTCTCGACCTTGGACGGCATCAGCCGCTTGTACTCGCCGAGTTGGGCAGAGCCCCAGCCGGCGCCTTCGGCGGTATCGCGTGAGGAGTCAGACACCGGTGCACCGTAACAACGATCTAGAAACGGCCGGGAAGGGGGGCGACTCTCACCTCTGCGGGCTGTGCGGCGCGGCCCACTGCGGATCCTGCGGTGCCCGGGCGTGGACCACCCTGTCCTCCTGGTCCTCCTGGTTCTCGAAGGCCGAGTCGGGCTGCGGTGCGGTGCTCGCGGTCGAGGCGGACCGGCGGTTCCAGTCGCCGTCGCCGAGCACCAGGAGCGGGTCGAACATGACCACTACTCCGGCCAGCAGCAGAAAGATCACCGGCCCCAGGAGCATGGGCAGCAGCAGCGAGGTGGGCGAATCACCCGCCCACGAGCCGCCGGTCCTGTTGTGCACATGGACGCTGACCGCGGACATGCCCGTGTAGTGCATCCCCGTCACGGCGACGCCCATGATCAGGCTGGCTCCGAGGCTCGTCGTGAAACCCCGGATCGTGACGGCCGCCCACAGTGCCGCGGTCGCCGCGACGATCGCGATGACCACGGAGAGCGCGACCGTGGTGGCGTCGTACCGGATCGTCCCGTTCAGGTGCAGGGCCGCCATGCCGAGGTAGTGCATGGCCGCCACGCCGAGCCCGGTGATCACGCCGGCGAAGGACAGGTTCAGGGTGCTGGCGCCGCGACAGCCGACGATGAACACGCCGATGCCCACGACGACGATGGCCACGGCGAGGCTGAGGACCGTGAGTCCGGTGTTGTAGCGGATCCGGGTCTCCACGACCTGGAAACCGATCATCGCGATGAAGTGCATCGTCCAGATGCCGCAGCCGATCGAGGCGGCACCGAGTGCCAGCCAGCCGGCCCTCCACGACTGATTGCTGAGCAGGGTGCGCACGATACAGCGCAGCCCCAGGGCCCCTCCCAGGCACGCCATTAAGTAGGCGGCCACCGGGGTCACCGCACCATAGCGGAACCCGTCAACTGTGCCTTCCATAAGCCAACTCCCCCCAGAGTTCTGGCTGGTTGTCGTCGAAGGGTTACGGCAGGCGATCCGGTAAAGCAAGGCATTACCGGTGGTAAGAGGAGAACCGTCGAATAGCGCGGTTGAACTTAAGTCACAATGAGGTGGGTTTCAGCCAAGCGGTCTCCCGGGGGCTGCCACCGTGCCAGAGTTGAGCGGATGTCAGGTCCTCGGCCGGGGGCTGGCACGCGTCTGTGGTCGGGAAAAGCGCTTGCCGCTCCGGGGGTCGCTCGTGAACGATCCCGTCCCGTGACAACACCATCTCTCTCTGCCGCCCGCCCCCTCGCCCTGATCACCGGCGTGGGCCGCACCGTCGGTATCGGCGCCGGTATCGCGCAGCGGCTGGCGGGCTCGGGTTGGGACATCGCCTTCACCTACTGGAACCCGTACGACGCACGGATGGCCTGGGGAACCGAGTCCGGCGCCACCGAGGCGATCGAGGCGAGCCTGTCCGAGCGGGGCGCGGCCACCGCCGCCATCGAGGCGGACCTCGCCGACCCCGACACACCGGCCCGGGTCTTCGACGAGGTGGAGCGGCGGCTGGGCCGCCCAGTCACCGCGCTGGTGATGAGCCACTGTGAGTCGGTCGACTCCGGCCTGCTCGACACCACCGTCGAGAGCTTCGACCGGCATTTCGCCGTCAACACGCGCGCGACCTGGCTGCTCATCCGGGAGTTCGGCCGCCGCTTCGCCGCGGAAAAGGGCGCGGGCCGGATCGTCAGCCTCACCAGCGACCACACCGTCGGCAACCTGCCCTACGGGGCGAGCAAGGGCGCCATGGACCGCATCACGCTGGCCGCCGCCCACGAGCTCGCCCATCTCGGCGTGACCGCCAACGCCATCAACCCGGGCCCCGTCGACACCGGTTGGATGACCGAGGAGGTTCGCGCGCACTGCATCGGCGCCACCCCGCTCGGCCGCCTCGGGACTCCGCAGGACACCGCCCACCTGGTGGACTTCCTGTGCTCACGGGAGGGTCAGTGGATCAACGGGCAGCTGCTGAAGAGCAACGGGGGCCTCGCCTGAGCCTGTTCTGCCTCGTCCCCCCATCTCCGGGCCCCCGGGCCGCTGTGCCGGCCGCGTCACGCGAAGAACTCGCCCAGCAGCGGCAGCAGCAGGGACGTCCGCCGCATGAGGGACATGTGCGTGGTGGCCGGCAGGACGGCCAACTGCGCCTGGGGGATCAGGCGTTGCATCTCCGCCGCGTGCTCCACCCGTACGAAGTCGCTGTCACCGACGAGCAGCAGCGTCGGCGCCCGCAGTCCGCGCAGGTCGTCGGCGGTCCAGGGCAGAGGGGCGTGCGCCGCCGCCGAGATCTTGGCGAGGAAGTCCTGGAAGTGGTCGGGGTCGGGTGCGACGGCCGCGTACGTGTCGGCCATCTCCTGGAAGTCGGCCTGGCTGGGCAGCCGGGGCGAGCTGTAGTCCGGGACGCGGACCTCTTCGTGGACCCCGTCCTGGGTGTACATGGTGGCGGCGAGCGCGAGCCGTCCGACGCGCTCCGGGTGCCTGACGGCGATCTCCAGCGCGGTCAGCCCGCCCAGGCTGAACCCGAGGAAGTCGGCCTGCTGGATGCCCAGTTCGTCGAGCAGCGCCACCACGTCCGACGCCAGAGCCGGCACCGTCAGCGCACGGTCGGTGTCGGCGGTGTGGCCGTGCCCCTGCAGCTCGGGAGCCACGACATGCCGGTCGGCGGCCAGGGCGGGCAGTACGGCGGAGAAGGCCAGACCGACCGTCTGGCCACCGCCGTGCAGCAGCACCAGCGGACGGTTCCCGTCAGGGGCGTCGCCGTGGGTCTCGTAGTACATCTCCAGGCCGTTGACCTTGGCGTGGGCGGAACTGTTCGGCACGGTCATCACATCCGTTCTGGGGGAGCCGTATAGGAGGAAGACCATGCGCGGACGCGGAAGTCATCGGTGCTCAGCCGTGCCCGTCAGCTCAGTCGTACTCGTCCGGAAGCCGCATCGCCGGGCCGCCGACCTGGAGCCCGAGCGGGGTCGCGCGGCCGTTGGGCTCCTCCCAAGCCTCCTGACGGCCGAGGGCGGTGAGGTCGAGGTAGGGATAGCCGTTGTGGAACTCCTCGATGCCCCGGCCGAAGGTGGAGTAGGTGTGGAAGACCTCGTCGCCGACCCGAAGGAAGGCGCTGATCCCCGGCCAGTCGCCGCGCATGCTCGGCGACCAGGGCGTTCCGGCGTGGGCGAGCTCGGCCTCGGAGCGGTGGAAGACCTGCACCGGTGCGACCCGCTCGTCGACGGTCGCGTGGAAGTCGTAGTTGAAGTCGCCGCCCGCCGAGGAGTACCAGGGGAACGACCAGCCCATCCGTTCCCGGTACGCGGCGAGTCTCGCGTACGGCGCCCTCGTGACCGCGGCCAGTGAGGTGTTGCGGACATGGAGTTGCCGCAGGTTGCCGATCTGGTCGGCCGCGGAGGAACAGCTGGGGCAGCCCGTGTCGCGGGGGTGCTCGGCGCCGTCGGCGTCGAGGTCGAAGGTCCACATGAAGTGATGGACGACCAACTGGGCCCGGCCCTCGAAGAGTTCGAGCAGGCTCACCTCGCCGTGCGGACCTTCGAAGGCGTACGGCTTCTCGACGCGGACCATCGGCAGCCGCCGCCGGGCGGCGTTGACCCGGTCGCGCGCCCGGGTGACCTCCTTCTCCTCGGCCAGCAGCTCCTTGCGGGCGAGGAGCCACTCCGCGCGTGAGACCACCTCGGGCAGATGCGCCATCGCCGTCATCTCGATCCTCCCCACCGCTCCTGCCCCCTGTCGGGCAAGGGGCCACGGGCCACCTCTCCAGCTTGCGCCCGACGCGGACACGGGGCGAACGTGCCCGCCTAGAGCGCCACCACCCGCCCGCTGCGGCCCTGAAGCCGGACCGAGGCCAGGGTGGCGCAGACCACGGCCACGCCGAAGAGCGTGCCGCAGGCCACCGCCGCGGTGCGGACGTCACCCGCGAGAGCGGCGCGCAGGCCGTGGGCGGCCCAGTAGCCGGGGGAGGCCGGAGCCACGTCCGCCACCCACGCCGGCAGGACGCTGAGCGGCACGAGCGCGCCGCCGACGCTGCTGAGGAGCATGCCGCCGATGTCGTAGGCCGCGGAGAGCTCGCCCATGGTGCGCACCAGAACGCCGAGCAGCGCCCCGAGCGCGAGCAGCGTGCAGCTCCAGTTGAGCAGGACCCCCAGCACCAGGAACGGATGCGAGACCCGCAGCCCGAACACGCACACCCCGAAGCCGACGATCAGGAGCTGCTGGGCGAGCAGGGCGGTGAGCACAGGGACGGCCTTGCCGAGGAGCAGCTCCGCCGGATGCAGCGGCGTGCCCCGCAGCCGGTCCCAGGTGCGGCCGAGCCGCTCGGTGAGGATGGCGTTGCCGGAGATGCTGAGCGCGAGCAGCGAGAAGGTGACCAGCGTGCCGACGACAGCTTGTTCCGTACCGGCCGTGCTGCCCTGCGCGGACAGGTAGAGCGGACGCAGCAGGATCATGAAGACCAGCGGCAGGATCATCCGGCTCAGCAGCGGGCCGGGTTCGCGCAGCATCAGCAGCGCGTTGTGACGTACGAGGACGCCGAGGCGGGTGGCGGACTCACTCGGCGGCGTCATGGCCCCGCCTCCCCTCACGGGCTGCGGTTTCCAGGGAGTGATACAGGTCGTCCAGACTGGGGCGGTGCACGTCGACCGAGACGGGCGTACGGCCGGAGGCGAGCAGGGCGGCCAGGTCGGCGCCGGGATCCGTGGTCGGCATCCGCAGCTGGGGCTCCGCCGGGTCGGCGAAGGTGACCCTGAGCTCGCCGGGCAGGTGGCGGGTCAGCTCCTCCTGGGTGCCGCGCGCGATGACCCGGCCGGCCCTCGCGAGCGCCAACGTGGCGTCCAGGTCGACGAGTTCGGGGAGGTAGTGGGTCGTGTAGACCACGGCGACACCTGTCTCGGCGCGCGCCCTGACGGCTGCCAGCAGTGCCGAGCGGGTCTCCGGATCGGCCCCGGCGGTCGGTTCGTCAAGCAGCAGAAGGGGCGCAGAGCCGACCATCGCGGTGGCCGCCTGGACCCGGCGGCGCTGCCCGCCGGACAGCACGCCCACCGGCCGGTCCGCGAGCGTCGACAACTCAAGCTCCTCAAGGACCCGGGCGATCCCCGCCTCGCGGCGCCGCGCGCGCAGCCCCGCGAGGCCGGCGAACAGCCGCAGGTTCTCCCGCACCGTGACGCTGCCGTACAGGGCCAGCTCCTGGGGAGCTACCCCGATGAGCCGTCGCGCGGCCAGCCCTTCGGCCAACGCGTCGTACGGCCCGATGCGGATCCGACCCGCGTCGGGACGCAGAAGACCCGTGACGATCTCCACGAAGGTGGTCTTGCCTGCCCCGTTGTGGCCGATCAGGCCGACGATCTCGCCTGGTTCGACCGTCAGATCGAAGCCGTCGAGCGCGCGATGACGGCCATGACACTTCACCAACCCGCCCGCTACGAGCATCTTGCCCCCTCATGTCTACGGCGTATACGTCTACACTGTAGACCCATGGGTGGCAGGCGGGAAGAGATCCTGGACGCGGCACTGGACATCGCCGACGAGCGCGGCCTGGAGGCGGTGTCGATGCGTGCGCTGGCCGAACGGGTCGGTGTCACGCCGATGGCGTTGTACCGGCACGTCAAGGACAAGGCGGCGCTGCTGGACGGCATGGTCGGACGCCTGCTGTCCGCGCTGTTGCCGAAGGACGCGGTGGAGGAACAGACGTGGGACGAACGGCTGAACACCCTCGCGCACGCCTGCCGGAAGGTGACCCAGCGGCATCCCTGGGCCGCGCACCTGCTCTTCTCGCGCCCCGCCGTCACACCGGACGCCGTGCGCGCGGTGGACATCATCTACCTGGCCCTGATCGAGGCCGGGGTCCCGGACTCGGAGGTGCCCCGCCTGGAGCGGCTGATCAGCACCTTCGTCATCGGCTTTGCCACGTCTGAAGCCTCGGGCCGCTTCGCCCCCGGTGCCCTCGACCCACGCAGCCGCCGCGGCCAACTCCGGGACAGCGAACTCCCCGGCCACACCAGGCTCGGGCCCTGGCTGGACCTTCCCGTCGACCTCACCGCGGAGTTCGAGGCCGATCTGTCGGACATCCGGCGACTGGTGGTGGGGGCCGCGCGGGGGAGGGGTGACGTGGGTACGGCCGGTGGCAGGAGCACCACCGAGGCCGTCGACCACTCCGCCCCTCACGGCTGAGCGGTCAACTTCCCACCGTCCCCCCGAGTTCGGCGAGAGTCAGCACGTTGCCGCCGATGCCCCAGCCGCCGTCGGTGACCTCCTCGACGAGAACGAGGGTGGTGGCGCGGGCGCGTTCGCCGTAGACGTCCACGTAGAGCTCGGTGGTGCGAGTGATGATCTGTTCCTTCTGCTCCTCGGTGAGGGTGCCGGCGGGGACCTTGAAGTTCGCGAACGGCATGCGCTGCTCCATCTGTGTCTGCGGGGTGTGTCCACGGGTGGCGAATATGCGGACCGAAGCCGTCGGGCGGGCCCGCCGCTGCACACCACCCTCGCCCGCTGCCGCGCGCGCAGCCAGGGCTGTGTCCACCCTGGGGTCGGCATCCCCTGGCTCCGCCTCCGCGTCCCGCGTGATGATGGCCGGATGAATCTCGCCGAACTCGCCGCGTTTCTGAGGTCCCGGCGCGCCCGCGTGCGGCCCTCCGACGTAGGACTGCCCACCGGACCCCGGCGCCGGGTCCCCGGCCTGCGGCGTGAGGAGGTCGCGCAGCTGGCCGGTCTGTCGGCGGACTACTACACCGAACTCGAGCGCGGAGGTGACGTGCAGCCCTCCGCGCAGGTGCTGGCCGCGCTCGCACGGGCGCTTCGGCTCGGCGGCGACGAACGCGACCACCTCTTCCACCTCGCCGACCGGCCCGTCCCCACGGCGGCCCGCGGCTCGAACGCTCATGCCCAGCCGGCCCTGCTCGGCCTGCTCGACCGGCTCACCACGACGCCCGCGCAGATCATCACGGACCTGCACGAGACCCTCGTCCAGAACGAACTCGCCGCCGCGCTGGTCGGCCGCGCTCCCACGCGCCGGGGGGCGGCCGGAAGTTTCGTCCACCGCTGGTTCACCGACCCCGTCTCCCGCACCGTCTATCCCACCGAGGACCACCCACAGCACTCCCGGGCCTTCGTCGCCGACCTCCGGGCCGTCGCCGCCCGGCGCGGCCGCGACACGGAAGTCGCCGGGATGGTGTCCGATCTGCGGCGACGCAGCGAGGAGTTCGCCGCCCTGTGGAACATCCACGACGTCGCCCTGCGGCGGACCGACCACAAACGCATCGTCCACCCCACGCTGGGAGTCGTCGAAGTCGACTGTCACACCCTGTTCAGCGAGGACGGACGCCAGCGCCTGCTGTGGTTCAGCGCCCCGCCGGGCACCGAGGGTGCCGCCCAGCTGGAACTGCTCTCCGTCATCGGCACCCAGGACATGTCCGCCGACGACGAGACCACGTTGCGGTAGGCGGGCGCCCTGACTCCCTCACCACCTACGTGTGGGCCTCCATCCTCCACGCCTGGAACGACGAGGAGAGTGGCCGCATCCCCGCCGCCCTCAGGGAGGCGGCCCGGGCCCGGCGCCCGCCCGCTGATGATCGAGAACGTCGCGCCGGAGGGCGACGAGCGCTCAGCCGCCGCGACGCACCTGGGCCGCCCTCCGGGCCTCGGCGAGCTTGCGGGCCTCGCCGGACTTCCGGGACTTGCCGCCGGTGCCGCGGGAGGCGTCCTTGCTGGTGCCCAGCCCGCGGAAGGGGGCGTTGGTGTTCTTGGGCCGCGACACAGCGGGTCCCCGGTCGAGCGGGGTGCCGGAGGGAGCCTTGGCTCCGGTGATCCGGCTCAGCTCCGCCTCACCCGAGCGCACCTTGGTGACGGTCGGCTCGATGCCGGCCTCGGCCATCACCCGACTCGTCTCGCGGCGCTGGCCCGACAGGACCAGGGTGACGACCTTTCCGGACTCACCCGCCCGGGCGGTACGCCCCGCGCGGTGCAGATAGTCCTTGGGGTCCGTGGGCGGATCGACGTTGACGACGAGGTCGAGGTCGTCGATGTGCAGGCCCCGGGCCGCGACATTGGTGGCGACCAGGACGGTGACCTGGCCGTCCTTGAACTGCGCGAGGGTACGGGTGCGCTGCGGCTGGGACTTGCCGCTGTGCAGGGCCGCGGCGTGCACTCCGCCGGCCCGCAGATGCCGGGTGAGCTGGTCGACGGCGTGCTTCGTGTCGAGGAACAGCAGCACACGGCCGTCACGGGCGGCGATCTCCGTGGTGACGGCGTACCGGTCGGGGCCGTGGACGACCAGGACATGGTGATCGCTCGTCGAGACGGCGCCTGCGGACGGGTCGACCGAGTGCACCACGGGGTCGTTGAGATAGCGGCTGACCAACTGGTCGACGTCACGGTCCAGGGTGGCCGAGAAGAGCATCCGCTGGCCGTCGGGGCGCACCTGGTCGAGCACCTCGGTGACCTGCGGCAGGAAGCCCATGTCGCACATCTGGTCGGCCTCGTCGAGGACGGTGATCCGCACCCGTCCCAGGCGGCAGGCCTTGCGCTCGATGAGGTCGTGCAGCCGTCCGGGCGTGGCGACGACGACTTCGGCCCCCTCCCGCAGCGCGGCGGTCTGCCGGCCGATCGACATGCCGCCGACGACCGCGGCCATCCGCAGCCGGAGTGCGTCGGCGTACGGCGCGAGCGCCTCGGTGACCTGCTGGGCCAGCTCCCGGGTGGGCACCAGGATCAGGGCGAGGGGCTGCTTCGCCTCCGCGCGCTGCCCGGCCGTCCGGACGAGCAGCGGCAGGCCGAAGGCGAGCGTCTTGCCCGATCCGGTGCGCCCGCGCCCCAGGACGTCACGTCCCGCGAGGGCGTCGGGCAGCGTGGCCGCCTGGATCGGGAAGGGCTCGCGCACGCCGTGTTCGGTGAGGGTGCGCAGCACCTGGGGCGGTAGCGCCATCTCGGAGAAGGAGGGGGTGCCGTGGTGGTCCGGGTGGTTCATGCAGAGCCTTCCGCAGAGGAGACGTACCGAGGAAGGCCCGGCAGGAGGTCATGCGTGCGCAAAGGTTAGACGGTAACACAAAGTGATGGTTGGGGTAGTGTGTCTCGATTTTATCGAACACGCGTTTGTGCCTTGGAGGCGGTGGAAGGAACCCCCGCATGGCGCCCACCACTTTCCCCGAACAACTCGTCCGCACCTGCCGCTTCACCCGAGGTGTCCCCGAGCGGTTCACCGTTTCGCCCGACGGAGGGACCATCCTGTTCCTTCGTGGGCGCACGGGTGACGATCCGGCCGCCTGTCTCTGGGCGTTGGACGTCGGTTCGGGGAGGGAGAGGCTGCTGGCCGACCCGTTCCGGATGCTCGCCAACGGGCGCTCGCCGCGAACGGCCGGCATCGAGGCCTACGGCACCGACGAGGCGACCGGTGTCGTCGCCTTTGCCCTGGCGGGCGGGCTCTGGAAGCTGGACGTGGGCAAGGGGGAGCCTCGCCGACTGCCCGTGGTCGGCCCGGTCGCTGACCCCCGGCCCGATCCGACCGGATGTCACATCGCCTACGTGTCGCACGGCGCCCTGCGTGTGGTGGAGGTGAACGGCTCCGGGGATCGCTCGGTGGCCGAACCGGACACTCCCCGCGTGGAGTTCGGAACCGCCGTACACACGGGCGCCACATCCCTCGACGGCAACCGCGGGCACTGGTGGTCCCCGAACGGCGGTCAACTGCTGTTCGCTCGGACCGACTTCACGCACGTCCGGCCCTGGCCGACGGTCGAGCCGACCGGACCCCCGGCGACCCGCACCGCCCTCGCCGGAACTCCCAATCCGGACGTCACCCTGTGGCTCTCCGCACTCGACAGCCCACCGGTACCGGTGAGTTGGGACCGGACGGCCTTCGAGTACGTCGTGGGCGCCGGCTGGGACGCACACGGACCCTGGGCCGTCGTCCAGTCCCGTGACCAGCAGGCCGTCCGGTTCCTCGGGATCGGGCCGGGCGACGGGCGGACGACCGTCCTGGACGAGCAACGCGACCCGTGCTGGGTACAGCTCGTGCCCGGGCTGCCCACGCGTACGGCATCCGGAGCTCTCCTCGCCCACCGGGACCTGCGGGGCACGAGACATCTCACCCTGGACGGAACTCCCGTGACCCCCAGGGGGCTGCAGCTGCGGACCGTGCTCGGCACCGACGGCGAGGAGGTCCTGTTCACGGCCTCCGGTGAGCCCGCGGAGACCCATCTGTGGAGTTACGGTCCCAAGTCCGGCCTACGGCAGCTGAGTTCCGGGCCCGGCGTCCACTCCGGCACCTCCCGCGGCGGCACTCTGGTCCGGATCACCCGTGACGCCGAGCGGCCCGGCGGGCGGGCCGAGGTGCTGCGGGCAGGCGCACCGGCGGTCGCTGTCCTGTCGTACGCCGAACGCCCGGTCCTCGACCTCCACCCACAGCGTCTCGTCCTCGGTCCCCGAGGGTTGGCCGCCCGGCTCCACTTCCCCTCCTGGTACCGCCGGGGCAGTGGCCCGCTGCCGGTGCTCGTCGACTCGTACGGCGGAGCGGGGCTCCAGCGCGTCACCGCGGAGCTGGACTGGCGGGTCCTGCTGTCGCAGTGGTTCGCCGAGCAGGGGTTCGCGGTGCTCACGACCGACGGCCGCGGCACACCGGGCCGGGGACCCGACTGGGAGCGCGAGGTGTACGGCGACCTGTTCGGGCCCGTCCTCGACGACCAGGTCACCGCCCTGCACGAGGCCGCGCGCCGGGATCCCGACCTCGATCTCGGCCGGGTCGCCGTCCGCGGCTGGTCCTTCGGCGGGGCACTCGCCGCCCTGGCCGTGCTGCGCCGCCCCGACGTGTTCCACGCTGCCGTGGCCGGTGCGGGCGTCGCCGACCAGCGGCTCTACAACGCCCATTGGCGCGAGCGGTTCCTCGGCCACCCCGACGCGTTCCCGCAGCGGTACGACGCCTGCAACCTGCTCCTCGACGCGCCCCGCCTGACGCGTCCGCTGCTGCTGATCCACGGCCTGACCGACACCAACGTCCCGGCGGTCAACACACTCCGCCTCTCCGAGGCGTTACGGACCGCGAGACTCCCGCACGAACTCCTGCTCCTGCCGGGCACCGGCCACCAGCCGATCGGCTCGCCTCTCACGGGGCAGCTGCTGGAGGGCCAAGTGCGCTTCCTGCGGCGCCACTTGGACGTCGGGCCGACGCAGGAGCCGACCGGCCACCCCGTGCGGCGCTCGTCCTAGAACGTGCGCTTGAGCAGGTCGAGCAGTGCCGCCCAGTGCCGCTCGTCGCCCTCGCGGTGGTACGAGGCGGTGTCGGCCTGGGTGAAACCGTGCGGGGCGCCGTCGTAGACCTCGCACCGGTGGCGGACTCCGGCCCGGGTCAGCGCGGCGGCGAGGCGCTCGATCTGCTCGGGAGGCAGCGACGGGTCCTGGTCCGCGTGGCCGAAGTACAGCTCGGCGGTGATGTGCTCGGCCACCAGGTGCGGGCTGTCCGGAGCTTCGGTCGCCAGACGTCCGCCGTGGAAACCGGCTGCCGCGGCCACCCGGTCCGGGTAGGTACCTGCGGTGAGCAGGGACAGCCGTGCGCCCATGCAGTAGCCGGTGAGGGCGACCGGGCCGTCGGCGACCTCGGGGCGGTCGGCCAGCCAGTGCAGATACGCCCCGGCGTCCCGCATCGCGAGCTCGGGCGTGAGCGCCTGCACCACCGGCATGATCTTCTTGAAGAGCTCCGGCCGCGCGCCGGGGTCGATGAACTCGGGCAGTTCGAAGACCGGCGCGCGCCCGTGACGGTAGAACAGGTTCGGCACGAGAACCGTGTAGCCGGCCTCGGCGAGCCGGTCGGCCATCGACTTCAGCTGGGGGCGCAGCCCGAAGGCGTCCTGGAAGAGCAGGACGGCCGGCCTGGGCACGCCATCGCCGGGGTGGGCCAGATAGGCGTCGGCGACGCCGTCCTCGGTGGGGATCTCGACGGCGGTTCCCTGTGCGGAGGTCATGGGGGGTGCCTCTCTGTGCATGCGACGGTGAGCAGGTCGCCGACCCGGCGGAACCGGGCCGGGCACATGGTTGCACGCACCATCCAGCTGGTCGTCGCGCCCCCCTCCCACTTGAGGGCCGCTTTACTCGAATTTACTCGAACCGGCTGGTGTCACCCGCACCGTGCCGCACGATCTCTGCCTCGCCGCCGGAGAAGTCGATCACCGTCGTCGGTTCGGTGCCGCAGTCCCCGGAGTCGACGACCGCGTCCAGCACATGGTCGAGACGGTCCTTGATCTCCCAGCCCTGGGTCATCGGCTCCTCCTCGTCGGGCAGGAGCAGGGTGCTCGACAGCAGCGGCTCTCCGAGCTCGGTGAGCAGCGCCTGGGTGACGACGTGGTCCGGGATGCGCACGCCGACCGTCTTCTTCTTAGGGTGCTGGAGCATGCGCGGCACCTCCTTCGTCGCCGGAAGGATGAAGGTGTAACTGCCGGGCGTGGACGCCTTGATCGCACGGAACACGTCCTTGTCGACCCGTACGAACTGGCCGAGCTGCGCGAAGTCCTGGCAGACCAGGGTGAAGTGGTGCCGGTCGTCCAGATGCCGGATGGTACGGATCCGGTCGATGCCGTCACGGCTGCCCAGCCGGCACCCGAGCGCGTAGCAGGAGTCCGTCGGATACGCGATCAGCGCGTCCGAGCGGATGCTCTCGGCGATCTGGGAGATGGTGCGGGGCTGCGGGTTGTCGGGGTGCACGTCGAAGTACTTCGCCATCCGTCGAGCTTATGCCGTCGCCGGACGGCGGCGACGCAGGTACATGGGTGCCGTCCCCGACCGACGTGTGTGCGCTCGGACGACCGAAGGCCTCGGCACGGGCCAAAACGGCCGGGTTGAGTCTCCCCCGGAGGGAGACCGCAGGATGAGGCCATGGACGACGGCGGAACCCTTTACTCGATCGGTGACCTTGCCCGGCAGACCGGGCTGACGGTGAAGACGATCCGTTTCTGGTCCGACCACGGCATCGTGACCCCCGCCGACCGCACCCCCGCCGGCTACCGCCGCTACGGCACCGAGGCCGTCGCCCGGCTCGCCTTCGTACGGACACTGCGCGAACTGGGCCTCGGCCTCGACGCGATCCGGTAGATCCTCGACCGTGAGCCGGCTCTGGACGAGGTCGCCGCACAGCACGCCGCGGCGCTGGACGCCCAGATCGCCGTCCTGCGGCTGAGGCGGGCGGTGCTGACCACCGTGGCGCGACGAAAGCCCACGCCCGAGGAGGCCCATCGCATGCACGAACTGGCCCGACTGCCCGAAACCGAACGCCGACGCCTGGTCGACGCCTTCCTCGACGCCGTGTTCGTGGCACCCGACAGCGAGGGGATCCGCAGCTCCATGACGCCGGAACTCCCCGACCGGCCCACGGAGGAACAACTGCAAGCCTGGGTCGAGCTGGCCGAACTCACCCTCGACCCGGACTTCCGGACCGGCCTTCGTCGCACCGTCGAGGCCCACCGCTCCGACGCCGCCACGCCGCCGCGCCCGGACGTCGTGGCCCTGGCCCGAGTACACGCGGAACCCGCTCTCGAATCGGGGATCGCGCCGGAGTCGCCCGAGGCCGATCCCCTCGTCACAGCACTCTGCGCACACTGCGCCCGCGCCCTGGACCGCTCCGACGACACCGCCCTGCACCGCCACCTGCTGAACCGCCTGGAAACCGCCCACGATCCGCACCGGGACCGGTACCTCGAACTACTCGCCGTCATCAACGCATGCCCCGCGCCGGGCCGCCTCTCCCCGGCCCTCGCCTGGTCCACGACCGCACTGCGCGCCCGGACGGCTCGGTGACACGGGCTGCGCCTCCGGCCTCCGCCGAGGCCGATCCGGTTCGTGCTGGGCCGCGGCTCCGGTCCTTGCCTGGTCCATGACCGCACGGTGCCGGGGCCGCTCTCCTCGCGCCCTTACCCGACGGGCACCTCCACGCACGTCTCCCACCTGACCGCGTCCGGCCGAGCTCCCGCCCGCCGCACGTGAGGTAACGTCCCGAGCGGTGTGCCATGCCGGGCGAGGGGCGAGGAGAAGGGTGACGTGGCAGGTCAGGAGGGTGGACTCGGTCGGAGCCGGGCGGCGGACGCCGGACCCCCGACATGGGCGCAGGAACTCCTCGACCATCTGCGGCCGACAGGACGTGATGTCCGCCGGATCGTCGCCTGGCTCGCAAAGACGCTGCACGGCTCGGCCTCGCTCCAGGACCACACCGGAACCCTCGTCGCCGGTACGCGCATACCGCTGGACGAGGGCCTGGTCGCCGACATCCTCGCCGGACGCATCGCCTCCGCGGCCTCGGCCGACGAGGACGGCCACCTGCGCCTGGTCAGGATCGAGCAGCCGAACCAGGCGTCCGCCGGAGTGCTCGCGGTGGCCCGCCCGGACCCCTTCGACCGGCACGCCTCCGACATCCTCACCCACACCGTCCAGGTCCTCGGACTTCTGCTGCTCGCCCGTGAGACGACCGCGGCCGGGCGGCGCCTGAAGCGGGCCACGTCCGATCTGCGCCTGGCCATCCTCCAGCTGCTCATGGTGGAGGACACCGTCTCCGCCCGTCGCGTCGCCGCGGGGCTCTGGCCCGGCCTGCTCGACACCGAGACGGCGCGCGTCTACGTGCTCGAGGGGGACGCCGCGGAACGGGAACGGCTCGTGGAGGAGTGCCTCGGCGTGACCGGCGACCGCGCACTCGTGGTGCGCTGTCCGGCCATGGACGAGCACGTGATCGTCGTGACCACCGCAGACGCGGCGGGCGAGGCCCTGCGCTCACTCGTCGACCGCACCCCCGGCACCCTGCTCGGCGGCAGCTCCCGGCAGAGCCTCGCCCGGACCGCCACCGCCTACGGGCAGGCGGTCAGCGCTCTCGCCGTGGCGCGGGTACGGCCGGACAAGGCGGCGGTGTACGCCGAGCGCAACCACCCCGAACGCCTGATGGACCCGGCCGCGCTGCGCGAGTGGACCGCCCGGCTGCTGCGCCCGCTCGACACCCTGCCGCACCACACCCGCGCCGAACTGCTCGCCACCACCCGGCTCGGACTGGAGTTCACCGCCGTGAGCGCGGCCAAGGTCCTCGGCGTCAGCCGCAACACCGTCCGCGCCCGTATGGAACGCGTCGAGTCCCTGCTGCGGACCGATTTCACCGACCTCACCGTCCGTGCGACCGTCCACCTGGCCCTGAGCACCCAGGTCAGCCTCGCAGACGGACAGAGTGATCACGGCGGCTCCACTCAGGCGCGCGCCCGGCTGGGTGACCTGCTGGCCGGACCCGCGCTGGGGACCTGGGCGCGGGAACTGCTGGGACGTCTGGACGGCGACGCCCGCGACCTGCGCCGCACGCTGCGCAGCTGGATCGCCGCGGGCGGCAACGCGGAGCGGGCCGCGCAGACACTGGCCGTCCACGCGCAGACCGTGCGCGAACACGTCCGCAGCGCCGAGCCGGTTCTCGAACGCCGGCTGATCGCCTCCGGCAGCGACCTCTACGAGGTCGTGCTGGCCCATCTGGCGACCGGCGAACTCGAACACCCCGTCCTGCTCCCGGACAATCCGGGCCCTCCGGACTCACCTGTGCACCGGTGAGCCCTGTGCCGCGCACAGCGGGCATCGACGCGATTCACAAGGGTACGCAGGTCACGTAAGTTCGACGCACCGCAGGGGGAACGACCGGAACGGGGGACCGGTCGCGCCCCCTGCGACGTGTTTCCGCGCGACTCCCGCCGGTCCTTGCCCACGCCGTCCACGCTGGTTCGGTTTTCGGGCACCGATGGGGACTGACCTGCGCACGACGGGTACTCGTCCCCTCCGGAACGACTACCGCTGGAGGAGGCCCGAATGACCAGCAGCACGGAGACCGGCGGCGCGACCGGCACGCCGGACAAGGACTACAACCTCATCTGGTATGTCGAGGCGTGCCTGAGCAACGCGCTGCGCCTGGAGAGCTACATCCAGGACGCGGAGCGTGACAAGGACACCGAGGTCGCCGACCTGTTCCGCAAGGCCCAGGCGGACAGCCGCAAGGGCGCCGAGATCGGCAAGGGGCTTCTGCGTGCCCGGCTGAACGGCGGCTGACCCGGTAGGTGCGGAGGGGTCGGACAGACGGGTGTCCGGCCCTTCCATCCTGCGCGGACATCGCGTTGCCGTCCGGAATCCTGTGGTCTCACGTGCCGGCTCCGCGGTGAGAACCTCTCCCAGGCCCGGGATCGCGTCCCGCGGGACGCCCGGGATCGGCCCGTCGCCGACATCGGCACGGCCCTCGGGCTCGAGCGAACGCACACAGGGACTGAACAGGCGTAACCGATCTTCCGTACCCCAGGGTGCAGCCGTACACCGACCGGATACGGAGAGGCTCGTGCCGCGACGAGGACGCAACCATCGGACCACCGTGTTACGGCTGGGCACCCTCGTCGGGAGCCTCGCGCTGGTCACGGCCTGCGGCGGAGGCGAGGACGACACCGCCAAGACGCCGCGGCCCTCGAGGAGTTCCGCCGCGCCGGCGGCCGGCATCGTGGCCGCGGCCAGGATCGAGGTGATCGCCGGACTGGCCGGCTGCAAGGCCGAGATCCGGATCGAGGCCGACGAACTGCGTGAGGGACTCTGCCACTCGGGGCAGGCCGACTACCGCATCACCACCTTCCCCGCGGAGAAGTACAAGGAGGCGTGGCTCGACGCGGCCAGTGTCTACGGCGGCACGTACCTCGTGGGCCCGCGCTGGGTGGTCAGCGCCAAGGCGGAGCACCTGGAACAGGCCAGGAACAAGCTCGGCGGGACCATACGGCAGCTGCAGGGCACGTCGTAGGTTCCGCCGGGCGCGCCCCCGGCAGAACCCACACCGTCAGGCGACCAGCGCCGAGACCTTGCCGCGAGCCCGTTCCGGCTCGAGGACCCGCTCCGCCAGGTAGCCGAAGAGCAGCCCGAATCCCGCCCACAGCACGGCCTGGACGCCGAGGGAGGCCAGGCGGAACTCCCACAGGTCGGTGGCCGGGAAACCCTTCGGGGAGTTGTCCCCGGCGGGCAGGGCGACCATCGCCACCGCCACCGCGGCGACGAAGGCCACGGCGGCCGCGGTCGAGGCGTTCCAGTTGCCCCAGGCCGGGGCCAGTCTGCGGCCCAGCAGGACCGTGCAGATCCCGAGGAGCACGCTCAGCGCGATCATCAGGACGAACAGGGCCGTGCGCTTGTCGATGGTGTCCGGGTCGCCCACCGCGGGCGGATTCGCCGGATACTTGAGGATCGGTACGAGATAGACGGTGAGGAAGCCGCCGAGCGCGGTCAGACCAGCGGTCGCCCGGGCTCCGAACCGGCCGATCCGGCCCAGCGCGAAGCAGAACGCCAGCGCCAGGATGCCGCCGATGGCGACCCCGAAGACGAGGACCCCGGTGGCGAGTCCGGCCGTCGACTGCACGGAACGGCTGACGAGTTCCTCGCCGTGCTCGTGGGAGCCGGCCTCCTCGAAGGCGATGGCCGCGTCCACCGGGCCCTCCCCGACCAGATAGGCGAAGACGAAGGCCAGGACGCCGGCGCCGAGCCCTGCGAGCATGCCGCGCACCAACAGGGTGCGTACGACTGTGGAGTTCATGGTGGTCCGCCCCGCCTCAGTGGCAGGGGAAGCCGAGCAGGTGGCGTGCGTCGTGCACCCACTCGTGGACGCCCTCGCCGGAGACGAGTGCGGTGGCGCCCTGTTCGGCGCCGACGAAGTACAGCAGGACGAGCATCAGGACGCCGAAGAAGACGGCCCAGGGGACGAGCGCCCGCACCGGCAGCGGGGTGATCGCAGGGGTGGTGGGCGTGGGGGCGGCAGTGGACTGCGCCATGGCGAGACCTCCTCGGGAACAACGCGTCCCGCATCGTGTGGAGCACTCGACGACGGCGTGGGGTCTGACTCACCACCACCTCGTCTGCCGAGGGGTGGCACACAGTGGCGCGACCGTGCCGGGCTTGCACCGGACTTCCGTGGCGCCGTCGTCCTTGTCGCCCCAGATGGTAGGGGCAATGCGGGCTCCGGCCAACATGGCGTACGCCACCTACGATGAACTGCCCCCGGAGACTCGACGAAAGGGCCCCCATGGCCGTCCGGCTCACCCTCCTGTGCGCCGCTGCCCGCACGGAACGCGCCGTACGCTTCGCCGACGGCCCTCTCGACGAGCGGGCACTGCGCCGGGCGGAGGCCGCCGCCGGAACCCTCCCCGAGGCCCGCACCGTCTACACGGCACCTTCTCGCCGCTGCACCGGGACGGCCGAGGCCCTTGGACGGGAGGCCGTCACCGCGCAACCGGCGCTGCGGGACCTCGACATGGGTTCCTGGTACGGCCGCACCCTCGACGAGATAGCGGCAACCGACGCCTCGGGACTGGTCAGTTGGCTCACCGATCCGGAGGCGGCACCGCACGGCGGGGAGAGCGTGGAGCAGATCTGCGACCGCGTCGCCGCCTGGCTGGACGCGCTGCCGTCCGACGCGGGACGTGTGCTTGCGGTGGTCGAACAGGCCGTGGCACGGGCCGCGGTGGTGCACGCGCTGGGGGCACCGCACCAGGCGTTCTGGAGAATCGACGTCCCCCCGCTGTCCACCGTCGGACTCACCGGGCGCGACGGCCGCTGGAATCTGCGGATGTCCGAGCTGCCGTTCAGTCCTCGCCCACCACGGTGAGGTCGTCCCCGAGGGCCGCGGCGATCCGCGCGGCCCGGACATGGTCGTCCAGCCGGCGGGTGAGATAGGCGCAGGCATGCCCGTGCCGCAGCGACCACCAGGCCGCGGACCCGCCGATCCCGCCCTTGGCGATCTTCCCCTTGTCGCGGACGAAGCCCAGCGTCCAGGTGAGCCGGGTGCCGAAGACCTCGTCGAAGCCGGTGACCTGGGCGGCGAGGAGCTCGGCGTGCAGGTCGGGGCCCAGGAGCCGGCGCACCGGCCCGTCCTCGCCGGTGAGACGCGAGAAGAACTCCGCCGTCGAACTCGCCGTCGTCTGGAGGTTGGTGGCCCCGAACACCGACTGCCGCCACGCCCGGGAGTTCGTCCGGGCCGTGTCCAGAACGCCGTCGGGTATCTCCAACCACGGCCTGGCATGCAGCTGTTCGGGCCAGTCGGGCCGCGCGTACTCGAGGTCGGCGACCCGCTCCAGCGAGTCGTCCGGCACGCCGAACCAGGCGTCCAGACCGAGCGCGGGCCGCACCACCTCGTGGAAGAGCTCCCCCAGAGTCGTCCCCGCGGCGGCCCGCAGGGCCCCGTCGACCAGATGGCCGTAGGTCAGGGCATGCTCCCCGAGGGATGTGCCGGGGACGTACTCCGGTGCCTCCTCCTCCAGGCTCTGCCGCAGCCCGGCGTCGTCCAGCGGGTCGAGAGCCGCGGCCGCGGCGGGGAAGCGGGGCTGGCCCGCCCGGTGGGTGAGCACCTGGCGCAGGGTGGTCCGCTCCTTGCCGTGGACTCCGTACGCCTTCCAGTGCGCGGCGATCGGCTCGTCCAGCGCCAGGGCGCCGTCGCGCACGGCCGCCAGCGCGGTGAGCGTGACGAAGGACTTGGACAGGGAGTACGGCATGACGAGGGTGTCGTCGCGCCACGGGCGGCTGCGCCCGGCGTCGGCCCAGCCGGCGTTCAGCCGCACCACTTCACGGCCGTCACGCCAGACGGAGACACCCGCCCCGGTCTCCAGACCCTCGTCCACCAACTGCTGTAAGACTTGGCGCACTTGGCCGTAACCGTCCGCGGTGAACCCTTCCACGTCCATGGTGTTCCTCCGTCCGTGTCGCCTGTCCCCGGACGATACGGGGGAGGGGTATATGGAGGCAACGGGTCACGCTCTTCGAAGAGTGAGTTCCCGAACGGCCTTCGCCACGTCCGCCGGTGCTTCCTCCGCCATGAAGTGGCCGCAGGTGACGGTCGTATGACGAAGGTCGTCGGCCCAGGCCGCCCACAGGGCGGTGGCGTCGTGGCCGAGCGCGGCTCCCCAGTCCTGCTGGAGCACGGTCACCGGCATGCCCAGCCGGTTCTCCGCGGCCCGGTCGGCCTCGTCGTGCTCGACGTCGATGCCCGCGGAGGCGCGGTAGTCGGCGACGATCGACGGCACCGCCTCGCGGCAGGCCCGCAGGTACTCGGCACGGACCTGGGCCGGGATCGCGTCGGGGCGGTTCGCCCACACGTCGAGGAAGTGGCCGAAGAACGCGTCCGCGCTCGCGGAGATCATCCGCTCGGCGAGACCGGGCGGCTGGGCCATGAGGTAGAGATGGAAGGCGACCGCGGCCGACGTGCCGTGCAGGGCGTCCCACATGTCGAGTGTCGGCAGGACGTCCAGACAGGCCAGGTGGGAGACCGCGTCCGGATGGTCGAGGCCTGCGCGGAAGGCGACCAGCGCGCCCCGGTCGTGCCCGGCCAGCGTGAACCGGGAGTGCCCCAGCCGGCGGGCGAGGGTGACGACGTCGTTCGCCATGGTCCGCTTGGAGTAGGTGCGGGGGCCGTCCTCGCGCGGCTTGTCGCTGCCGCCGTAGCCGCGCAGGTCGGGGCAGATCACGGTGTGGTCGGCCGCCAGGTCCGCCGCGACGTGGCGCCACATCAGGTGGGTCTGCGGGAAGCCGTGCAGCAGGACCACGGGTGTGCCGGTCCCTCCCACGGCCACCTGGAGGGACACGTCGTCGGCGACGGACACGCGCTGGTACTCGAATCCGGCGATGGTGGGTCTCACGGCGGGGCTCTCTTCGGTCGTACGGCGAGTGGGAGGCATCGGTGTCCGGGCCCGGGGCGCCGATGAACCCAGGATCCGGGGAGCGAATGAGCAACGAATGAACGCGTGTACGTTGAGGTACGTGCGTGTGGTCGAGTTCGGGGTCCTGGGGGCGGTGGCGGCCTGGGACGAGACCGGGGAGCCGATCGCCCTGAAGGGTCCGAGGCACCGTGCGGTGCTGGCCCGCCTCCTCATCGCCCGCCGCCGGGTCGTGCCCGTTCCCCGCCTGGTGGAGGACCTCTGGGAGGGGGACTCGCCGGCGGATGCCGTGGGCACCGTCCGGACCTTCGTCGCCGGGCTGAGGCGTGCTCTGGAACCCGAGCGTCCCCGCCGGACCCCGGCCCGCCTTCTCGTCACCGAAGGCCCCGGCTACGCGTTGCGCGCCGAACCCGCCCATGTCGACGCCCGCCGGTTCGAGGAGATGGTCGCCGCCGCTGCGGACCTTCCTCCCGTGCAGGCGGTGCCCCGGCTGACCGAGGCTCTCGAGCTGTGGCGCGGACCCGCCTACGCCGACTTCGCCGAGGAGCGCTGGGCGCGCGCGGAACGCTCCCGCCTCGCCGAGCTCCGGCTGACCGCCGTCGAGCGCCGGGCCGAGGGCCGGCTCGCCCTCGGTGCCGCGGCCGACGCGGCAGCGGACCTCGACGCCCATGTGGCCGAGCACCCCTGGCGGGAGGACGCCTGGCAGCTGCTCGCCCTCGCCCTGTACCGCTGCGGACGCCAGGCCGACGCCCTGTCCGTCCTGCGGCGTGCCCGACAGCTGCTGGGCGAGCACCTCGGTGTGGAGCCGGGCCCGCGGCTGAGCCGCACCGAGCAGGACATCCTGCGGCACGCCGACCACCTGGACCCGGGCCCCTCGGACCCGGCCGCGCAGGTCTGGGCGCAGGCCTCCGCGTCGTACGCGAGCATGGTCCCTGCGCGGGCACGCACCCGCCTGGAGTCGACCGCGGGGTTGATGCGCGATCTCGCCGTCACCGGGGGCGGCGGACTGGAAGCGGCCCGCAGGCACCGCGCGGCGGCCGTGGCGGCGGCGGAGCAGCTGGGCGATCCGGAGCTGACGGCGCGTGTCATCGGCGTCTACGACGTCCCCGCCGTCTGGACCCGTTCCGACGACCCCGCCCAGGCCGGCCGGCTGGTGGGTGCGGCGGAACGCACCCTGCTCCTCCTGCCGCCCGGCGCGTCCGAGGCGGCAAGGGCACGGCTCCTGGCCACCGTGGCGGTGGAGTCCCGCGGCACGCTCCTCGAGGGGGCGCGCGCCCTCCAGGCGGCCCATCGGGCCGTGGAGAGCGCACGCCGGCTCGAAGACGCCAGCCTGCTCGTCTTCGCCCTCAACGGCCTGTTCATGCAGACCTTCGAACGAGCCGGACTCGCTGCCCGGCGGGACGGGATCGGCGCGGAGATCACCGAAGTGGCCGCTCGGCACGGCCTGTTCACCTACGAGGTCCTCGGCCACCTGATCCGGCTCCAAGCGCACTGCGCCACCGCCTGCTTCACGGCGGCCGACCGACACGCGGCCGCCGCCGACGCCCTCGCCGAACGGCACGAACTGCCTCTCGTCGCCGTCTTCACCACGTGGTACCGCGCCCTGCGCACCGCGACGACAGAGCCCGCGCAGATCGGCGACTCCGCGTACCGGGCCGCCGCCACGTGCCTCGAGGGCGCCGGAATGCCTGGCCTGGAGCAGGGGTTGCTGCCGCTCGCCCTGCTGTGCCTGCGGCTGCACCACGGCCTCCCCGTCACCGCCGACCCGCACACCGACTGGGGCCCCTACGAGCCGTGGGTGCGCCCCCTGTTGCTGCTCGCCGAAGGGCGCGACCAGGACGCCGTACGCCTGCTGGCTTCCGTGCCTTCCCCGCCCGGGGACCTCCTGTACGAGGCCCTGTGGAGCCTCCTCGCCCGCGCGGCGATCCAGGTGGACGACCGTGTGCTGATGCGGCGTGCCCAGAGCGCGCTCGAACCCGCGAGGGGTGAACTCGCGGGCGCCGCAAGCGGCTTGCTCACCGCCGGTCCCGTCGCGGACCATCTGGACGCGCTCGCCGCGGCACTCGCACCGCACGCATCTTGACCTCGGCCGGAACGGCGGCTTAACGTTCCGGCGTTTGCCGGTGATTGAAACGATTCAATACTTTGGGGCGCCCCTATGCATGAAGCCAACCCGCAGCGCGACGGCATGTCCCGACGCGCGGTCCTGGCCGCCGGACTGACCGCGGGCGCCGCCCTGGCGCTCGGGGTGGGGGCCTCGTCGGCGGTGGCCGGGACGGAAGGCGCCGCCGACTGGTTCGCGGCCCCCGCCCGCTCCGTGCGGCCCCGGTTCCGCTGGTGGTGGCCGGACGGTCTCGTGGACCCGGACGAGATCGCCCGCGAGATCGACCAGATCGCGGACGCGGGCTTCGGCGGTGTGGAGATCGCCGCCGTCCACCACAGCATCAAGGACAAGTCGGTCCTGGACGCCGCACACCACGGCTGGGGGAGCGGGCCCTGGCGGGACGGCGTCGAGGCCGCGCTGCGCCGCGCGGCGAGACGGGGTCTCACCGTCGACCTCACCCTCGGTCCCAGCTGGCCCGTGGCCGTCCCCGGTCTCACGCCCGACGACGACGCCGCCGCCAAGGAACTCGCCCACGGCCGCGCCTCGTTGACCGGTGGGAGCACCTACCAGGGGCCCGTCCCGCCACCCGTCCACGCCACGGCCGCGGGGGTGACCCGTCAGCAGCTCCTCGCCGTACAGGCCGCCCGGGTCGAGCCCGCCCACTCGACCCGCAAGGAGACCGGACTCGACCCGGACAGCGTCCAGGACCTCACCGCGACCGTCACCGACGGCACGCTGACCTGGACCGCGCCCGGGGGCGGGGACTGGGTGCTCATCTCCTACTGGGTGCGTGGTTCGGGCCAGCAGCCCGAGTCCGGCCCCCACTCCGCCCCGGCCGCCTATGCCGTCGACCACTTCAGCCCGGCCGGCACCACCGCGGTCACCTCCTACTGGCAGGACCACCTGCTGACCCCCTCCGTGCGGCGCCTGTTGCGAGCCGCGGGCGGCTCCTTCTTCGAGGACTCCGTGGAGCTGGAGACCGACGGCCTGACCTGGACACCCCTGCTGCCCGAGGCCTTCGAGAAGCACACCGGACGGCCGCTGCTGCCGTACCTGCCCGCCCTCGTCCTGGACAACAGCAACCAGGTCTTCGCCTTCGAGGCCCAGTTCACCCGCCAGATCCGCCACGACTTCTGGGAGACCGTCTCCGGCCTCTTCAACCGCCACCACCTGACGGCCCTGCGGGACTGGGCGCACATCCTCGGCATGACCCTGCGCTCGCAGCCCTACGGCCTCCAGACGGACGCCATCGCCGCGGCCGCGATCCTCGACGTCCCCGAGGGCGAGTCCCTCGGCTTCAAGAACCTGGACGACTACCGCTGCCTGGCCGGCGGCCGGGACATGGCCGGACGGACCGTCCTGTCCTGCGAGGCGGGCGCCTACAACGGATCCGCGTACAGCACCACCTGGGACCGCTTCCTGCGCACCATGGGTGGCGCCTACGCGGCCGGCGTCAACCAGACCGTCGTGCACGGCTTCTCCTACGCCACCGCCCCCGGCGTCAACTGGCCGGGATTCGCCGCCTTCAGCCCGTACAACGGCACCGCCGGCTACGGCGAGTCGTGGGGCCCGCGCCAGCCCACCTGGCGGCACGTCCAGGACATCTCCGGATACCTGGGCCGCGTCCACCAGGTGCTGCAGACCGGTACCGCCAGAGCGGACGTCGCCGTGTTCCGGCAGACCGGCTACACCGCCACCGGAATCGGCGCCTCCTGGTTCACGGCGACCGGCGTCCCCCTCGGCTGGACCCACCAGTTCCTCAGCGGCCCCCTCCTCGACCTGCCCTCCGCCACCGTCTCGGACGGCCGGCTCGCCCCCGACGGCCCCGCCTACAAGGCCCTGTTCGTCGAGGGCGACTTCTTCTACGGCTCCACCCCCACGCTCGCCGTCGAGGACGCCCGCAAGATCCTCGCCCTGGCCGAGGCGGGACTCCCCGTGGTCCTGTTCGGAGCCTTCGACCAGGCGCTGACTCCCGGCGTCCCGGACCAGGGGGAGACGGACCGGCTGCGCGACATCCTCGCCCGGCTGCTCACGCTGCCCCACGTCATCCGGGTCACCGACAAGGCCGCGGTCGGCGACGCCCTCGCCGGGCTCGGGGTGAGCGCCGACGTACGGCACGCCACCGCGTCCACGCTCCTCAACGCCCACCGCGTCACCGCCGATGCGGACTTCTACTACCTCTGCAACGGCAAGCACGCCGAGACGGTCAAGCCGCCCGTGGCCGCGATCGACCACGACGTCACCCTGCGCCGCAGCCACGGCGGCAGGACGGTGCCGTATCTGCTCGATCCCTGGACGGGCGAGGCGGTCCGGATCGCGCGCTACACCGAGGACGGGGCCGACATCACCCTGCGGGTCACGCTCCAGCCGGGGCAGACGATGATCGTCGCCCTGGGACGGCCGGGGCTGTTCGGCGACCGCCATGGCACCAGTGCGCACGCCGAGGCGACCGACGCCGACGCGGTGCTGTTCACCGACCGAGGGCTGACCCTGCGTGCCCGCACCGCCGGTACCTGGACCACACGCCTGTCCCAGGGCCGTACCGCCACCACCAGGACCCCCGCCGTGCCCGCGCCGATCACACCGGCCCGCTGGGAACTGGACGTCGAGGACTGGTACCCGGGCTCGGACGCCACCCGCACCGAACACGTCCGGCACAGCCTCACGCTCGACCCGCTGCGGCCCTGGTCGCAGATCCCCGAACTGGCCGACTCCGCGGGCATCGGCCGGTACCGCACCACGGTCACCCTGCCGGCCGACTGGACGTCGTCCCACGGCGCCGAGTTGGAGCTGGGGCAGATCAGCGACACCTTCCGGGTGAGCGTCAACGGCAGGCGCCTGCCCGCGGCCGACCGGCTCCACCCCGTCGTCGACCTCGGCCCCTTCCTGCGGCGCGGTGAGAACACGCTCGAGATAGAGGTGGCGACCCCGCTCATCAACCGGCTCAGGGTCGCGCAGCCCACGGTGTTCGGCGGGGTCGCCCGCCAGGACCACGGTCTGGTGGGGCCGGTGAGACTGGTTCCGTATGTGCAGGCGGCCGTGCGCTGACCGACGAAGGGCGCCCCCTTCCTGTGCCGGGCGCGCCCCGGGAGCGGATGGCGTGGAGACGAGTCGGCGCCACGCCGTCGCTGTCGGTTGTCCGGTGTACCGGGGCCGTCGACGGCCGGATCCCCCTACGCGCCGTCGTCGTCCTGGCCGGTGTGAGGGAGGCCTCGGCGGCGACAACGGGCCCACAGGCGCTCGGTGTCGGGCCGGAGGCGTGCCTGGGGGAGACGACGGCGGACAGGCTCGCGGCCACGGCCACGGCCGTCGGCGGAAGACGGCGGAGGAGTCACAGCCCTGATCACTGCGTTCAATGTGCTCGCGCAGGAAGCCCGCAGTACAGGAACAGATGCGGTTCGGTGGCGCCTTCGGGATGGTCCGGGGTGAACTCCACTGCCTCCTCGTGCTGCACGGCCAGACCCGCGTCGCGCACTACGGTCACCACGTCCTCCGCGGCGAAACTCGTGGCCCGGACAGGCTGTCCCATGAACTCGACCGCCAGGTCCTCCACGTCCGCGGGCACGGTGGCAAGCACGAGGCTCCCGCCCGGCCGCAGGGCCCGCGCCAACCGCCCCAGCACCTCCGACTGCTCCGCGCGAGTCATCTGGAGCAGCGAGAAGTACACGCACACCGCGTCGAACGAGTCCTTCTCCAACGGCAGTTCGCGGATGTCCGCCTGGCGGAACACGGCCTGCGGCACCTGCCGGGCGGCGAGGTCGACCATGACGGGCGAGACGTCCACTCCCAGCACCTCGTGGCCCGCTGCCACCAGCGTCGACGCCGTGGGGCGGCCGGTTCCGCTGCCGACGTCCAGGATCCGGCTCCCGGGGCCGAGCCTCCCGAGCAGCCACTCCAGGGACGCCAGGTGAGCCTCGGAACGCGCGAACGCCTTCTCGTACGTCAGCCCCAGCGCGTCGAAGACCGCTGCTGCCCGTTGCCCTTTGTCCGCCACGACCTGCTCCCCCCTCGCGGTGTCCGGGCATCGTAGCCCGGCAGTGCCCGACCACGGCACGGCTTGCGGACGAAAGCCGAGGCGGGCAGGGTTCGACCGTGGCCACCCTGCTGATCGTGCATCACACGCCCTCGCCCAACTGCCAGGCGATGTTCGAAGCCGTCGTCTCCGGTGCGACGGCGCCGGAGATCGAGGACGTCCGTGTCGTGCGCCGCGCGGCCCTGTCCGCCACGGCCTCGGACGTGCTGGAGGCGGACGGCTACCTGCTGGGCACCCCGGCCAACCTCGGGTACATGTCCGGAGCCCTCAAGCACTTCTTCGACCAGGTCTACTACCCCTGCCTCGACGAGACGCGCGGCCGCCCGTTCGGCGTCTACGTGCACGGCGGCAACGACGTCACCGGAGCCCTGCGCGGCATCGAGTCGATCACGACGGGTCTCGGCTGGCGCAGCGCGGCCGAACCGGTGACCGTCACCGGCGAACCGGCCAAGGCCGACATCGAGGCGTGCTGGGAACTGGGGGCGACGGTCGCGGCAGGACTGATGTCCTAGGGGCCGCGGAGGGCACCTTCCGCGGTGCCGCCCGGTGTGATCAGCCCGCTCTCGTAGGCGAGGACCACCGCCTGGACACGGTCGCGCAGCTCCAGCTTCGACAGGATCCGGCCGATGTGCGTCTTCACCGTCGTCGGACTGAGGAACAGCCGCTCCGCGAGCTCGGCGTTGCTGAGCCCCGTCGCCAGCAGCCGCAACACCTCCAGCTCACGTGGTGTCAGTCCGGACAGCTCCCGGTGCGGGCCGGCCGAGGGGGCGGCCTCCTCACGCCGGGCGAAGCGCTCGATCAGACGGCGCGTGATCGTGGGCGCCAGCAGGGCGTCGCCGGACCGCACCAGCCGTATGGCGGCCACCAGATGCTCGGGCGTGACGTCCTTGAGGAGGAAGCCACTGGCCCCGGCGGTGAGCGCGGCGTAGACGTAGTGGTCGAGGTCGTACGTGGTCAGGATGATCACCCGGATCTCGCCCGCGGTGTCGTCGGCGAGGATCCGCCGGGTGGCCTCGATGCCGTCCATGCCCGGCATCCGGATGTCCATGAGGACGACGTCGGGGCGCGTGCGCCGGACCGCGGCGACCGCCTCCGCCCCGTCCGCCGCCTCCGCCGTCACCTCGATGCCGTCCGCGGTCAGGATCATCCCGAACCCCGTCCGTACGAGGGCCTGGTCGTCGGCGATGACGGCCCGCAGCCTGTCGCCGTTCACGTCGTCGGCCAACGCAGTCACCCCTCGCCCATGCCGTTCACGTCGTCGGCCAACGCAGTCACCCCTTGCCCATGCCGTTCGCCGAAGCCACCCCGCGCCACCGCTGCCAGAGCCGCCCCGTGGAACCGTGGACGCTCATCCTGTCCGCCACGGCACCTCCGCCCTGATCCGGAAGCCCCCGGCGAGGGTCGGGCCGGCCGTCAGTTCGCCGCCGTAGACCGCGAGGCGCTCCCGCAGACCGATCAGCCCGCGGCCGTTCCCGTCCGCGGGCACCCCGTCGCGCACTCCGCCGGTGTCCATGACCTCGATCTCCAACCGGTCACCGGACCAGCCGACCGTGACGACGGCCTCGGCGCCGGGCGCGTGCTTGATGGTGTTGGTCAGCGCCTCCTGGACCACGCGGTACGCCGTGAGGTCCACGCCGGGCGGCAGTGGTTCCGGGGGCAGCGAGACCGCGACGCCGACCGGTGTCCCGGCGGCCCGCACCCGGTCGATCAGCGCGTCCAACTGCCCGAGACCCGGCTGCGGTTCGAGGCCGTCGGCGGGGGAGTCCGGGCGGCCGGTGTCCGGCGCGGCCAACAGGCCCATCACATGCCGGAGTTCGGCCATCGCGGCCCGGCCCCCGGCCTCGACCGCGAGCAGCGCCTCCTTGGACCGCTCCGGGGCCGCGTCCATGACCTTGCGCGCGGCGCCCGCCTGGATGACCATCACGCTCACATTGTGGGTCACGACGTCGTGCAACTCGGCGGCGATCCGGGCCCGTTCCTCCTCCACGGCCCTGCGCGTCGTCTCCTCGTGGGCTCGCTCCAGTGCCGTGAACCGGTCGCGGCTGGCCGCAAGCCGCCGTCGCCCGGACCGGACCACGGTGGCCAGCACCCCGGCGACCAGCAGCACCACCCCGGGACTCGACCAGCCGGGCAGCACCGGCTGCGTCGACCGGAAGGCCACGCCGGCGAGGACGGCGGCGACGACAAGGCCGGCCATGGCTCCCGCCCGGTGCCGGCTGTGCATCACCGCGCTGTAGGTGCCGATGACGCAGGTCAGCACGTTGATCCAGGAGGCGTCGTCGCCGATGGCCAGCCCCGCGCAGAGCACCACGGCGAACACGGTCAGCGGAAACCGCCGCCGTGCCGCGAGCGGCAGTGCCGACAGCATGATCAGTCCCCACGGCGGTGAGGAGACCGGCGGCTCGATCCGCCCGCCCGGAAGAACGGGAGGCCGGGGCGGAACCGGCACCCCGTACTCCATCTTCGACACCTGTACCGGTCCGTCACCGGGATAACGCGACGCCACCACCAGCGCGACCACCGTCAGCAGCACGGCCAGCAGCACGTCGAAGCACACCGACCGCCGTGACAGCCCAGCGCCCTTCGCCTCCGGCCGCAGCGCGACACGCACCTGCCGACGCCATCCCCGCAGGTACTCCGTCTCCATGCGGTCATTGTCGCGGTCCCCGGGCCCGTGCCGCGTCCGTCTGCACGACCAGCGTCCCCTCCGCCGGGCGTACTTCGCAGGGATGACCCCGCCTGCGCGTCCTCCGCACGGAGGGCCGCATCTCGGTGCTCCGGCCGACGCGCCCGCGACCCGTCCTTCCATACCTTCGCCAGGCCGACAAGGACACGACCCGACGACCGACAGGACGGGCACCTCCCATGACCGCAGTGATCGAACTGAAGGGCGTGGCCAAGCGCTACGACAACGCCGGCGCACCCGCGCTCGGACCGCTCGACCTCTCCGTCGCTCAGGGTGAGGCCCTCGCCGTGACCGGCCCCTCCGGCAGCGGCAAGTCCACGCTGCTGAACCTCGTCGCAGGGCTCGACAAGCCGACCGAGGGCACCGTGACCGTCGCCGGGCAGCAGGTCGACCGGCTCGGCGAGCACGCCCTGGCCCGGTTCCGCCGTGAACGGATCGGCATGGTCTTCCAGTTCTTCAACCTCCTCGACGACCTCACCGTCCTCGACAACATCCAGCTTCCCGCCCAGCTCACGGGAAGCTCACGGCGCAAGACGGAGGGCCGGGCGAACGAGCTCATGGAGGTCCTGGGCATCCAGAAGCACGCCCGCGCCTACCCGGGCCGCCTCTCCGGCGGCGAACGCCAACGGGTCGCCGTCGCCCGGGCGTTGGTGAACCGGCCCGCACTGCTGCTCGCCGACGAACCGACCGGCGCCCTCGACAGCGTCTCGGGCCAGGACGTCCGGGACCTGCTGGTCGACCTGCACCGCGGCGGCCAGACCATCGTGCTCGTCACCCACGACCCGGCCCTGGCCGAGGCCTGCGCGAGCCGCACCGTCCACCTCGTCGACGGCCATGTCGCCCTCGACTCCCGCGCGGAGGCCGTGCGATGACCGGACCGCTCATCCGCGTCGTCCGCTCCGGAGTGGGCCGGCGCCGCGTGCAGACCGTCGTCATCGCGATCGCCACGATGATGGCCGTGGCGGCGGCGGTGGTCGCGGGTTCCCTCATGGTCGTCTCCAACGCGCCCTTCGACCACGCCTTCGCCGCGCAGCAGGGCGCCCACCTCACCGCCGAGTTCGACCCGGCGAAGGTCACCGCCGAACAGCTCGGGGCCACCGGGCAGCTGGACGAAGTCACCGCGAGCGCGGGGCCGTACCCCTCCACGGTCGTCGAGGCGACGGACTCGTCCGGCCGCCGGCCCCCGGCCATGACCCTGGTCGGACGCACCGGTCCGCACGCGGCCGTCGACGACCTGGACCTCACGTCCGGACGGTGGGCGAGGAAACCGGGCGAGATCGTGCTGAGCTCCTCCTACCAGGGGCCCGCCTTCAAGCTGGGCGACACTCTGACAGCCTCCGACACGACTCTCACGGTCGTCGGTTTCGCCACCTCGGCCAGCAAGACCGCCGACCTGTGGGCGACTCCCGCGCAAGTCAGGGCCCTTGCCTCCGAGGAACACCCCGTCACCAGCCAGATGCTCTACCGCTTCGCCTCGGCGGGCTCGAAGGGCGACATCGCCGCCGGCCGCAAGAAGCTCCTCGCCGCCGTCCCGGCCGGTGCGCTCCTCGGCACCCAGTCGTACCTCGACACCAAGCGCGCCGCCGACCGGGGCGCCGCCCCGACCATCCCGTTCCTGGTCGCCTTCGGGGTCCTCGGCATCGTCATGTCGGTGATCATCGTCGGCAGCGTCATCAGCGGCGCGGTCGGCACCAGCCTGCGCAGGATCGGCATCCTCAAGGCCATCGGCTTCACCCCACGCGAAGTCGTCGGCGCCTACGTGGCCCAGGCGATCATCCCGGCAACCGCGGGCATCGCGCTCGGAGTGGTCCTCGGCAATCTCCTGGCCGTGCCGCTCCTCGACGACACCGAGCAGGCGTACGGCACCGCCACCCTGTCCGTCGCCTGGTGGGTGGACGTGGTGGTCCCCGCGGGCGCCCTGCTGGTCGTCGGGATCGCGGCCTTCGTCCCCGCGCTGCGGGCCGGGCGGCTGCGCACGGTCGAGGCCATCGCGGTGGGCCGGGCCCCGCGCACCGGGCGCGGCCAGTGGGCGCACCGCGCGGCGGGACGGCTGCCGCTGCCCAGGGCGGTGACCTACGGTCTCGCCAGTCCGTTCGCGCATCCGGTCCGCACGCTCGCGATGCTGCTCGCCGTGGCGTTCGGCACGATCGCGGCGACCTTCGCCGTCGGGCTCACCTCCTCCCTGAACGAGGTCAGTTCCATACAGGACCCCGAGAGCCGTTCCGCGGTGACCGTCTTCACCGGCGGTCCGTCCGTCGCGGGCGGCGAGCACGTCCCCGCTCCGGGCACTGCGGAGCCCGAGCCGGCCGACCCGGCACAGGTGAGCGTCGCCATCAAGGCGCAGTCGGGCACCGCCTCGTACTACGGCATGAGCGGGCAGGACGCCACGGTGGCCGGGGTCTCCGGAACCGTCCGGGCGACCCTCTACCAGGGCGACTCCACTCGTGGCGCCTACGCCATGATCTCCGGGCACTGGCTCACCGGCGCGGGCCAGGTCGTCGTGCCCGGACAGTTCCTGGAGACCACCGGTACCGAGATCGGCGACACCGTACGCGTGACCGTCGGGAAGGAGACGGTCGTCCTGCGGATCGTCGGAGAGGCCTTCGGCACCTCGGACGACGTGCTGGAGATCCATGCGAACTCCGCCGACTTTCCCGCGACCAGGCCCCAGGTGTTCCTCGTCGACGTGAAACCGGGCGTCTCCGCGGTCGCGTACGCCGAGAAACTCGCCGCGCGGATCGAGCCCCTCGGCGCCGACGCCCGGGCCAACGCGCCGTCCGAGCAGGACAACTTCGTGCTCATCCTGAACACGATGGCCGCACTCCTCACCCTGATGCTCGTGTCCGTCGCAGGACTCGGCGTCCTCAACTCCGTGGTTCTGGACACCCGGGAGCGCGTCCACGACCTGGGCGTGTGCAAGGCGCTCGGCATGTCACCCCGGCAGACCGTGAGCCTCGTCCTCGCCTCGGTGGCCGGCATCGGCGTGATCGGCGGTCTCGTCGGTGTCCCCGCCGGATACGCCCTGCACGGATTCGTGCTCCCGGTGATGGGACACGCGGCCGGCACCGATCTGCCCAGGTCCGTCCTTGACGTCTACGACACCCCGCAGCTGATCCTGCTGGGCCTGGCCGGTCTCGTCATCGCCCTGCTGGGCGCGATGCTCCCGGCGGGCTGGGCGGCCAGGGCCCGTACGGCGACGGCTCTGCGCACGGAGTAGCCGTCACCCTTCCCGGCACAGGCTGAGAACCAGGTCGCGGGGCAGGCCGTGAGTGTCGTGCAGGTACTCGTAGTCCTCCTCGCTCAGCGGCCCCCGGTACCGCGGCCCGGACAGCAGACGCCGACCGCGTTCCAGCAGCCTGTCGAACCGGCGTTCCTCCTCCAGCAGCACGTCACGGACGAGCCCTGTCCCGCAGCTCGTACGGAAGTGGTCCAGCGTGTGCTGGAGGAGCTCCACCGGCAGGTCGGAGAGGGTGCGGGACGGGTCGTTGCGCCGCAGGGTGGTGAGCAGGCGGCGGACGACGCGGCGCAGGACGTAACCGCGGCCGGTGTTGGACGGCCGTACCCCGTCGCCGATCACGACGACACCGGAGCGCAGATGGTCGCAGACCAGACGCAGCGACGGCTCGTCGAGCCCCCACAGGGGAGGCAGCAGTCGCATCCACGGCTCGAACAGGTCGGTGTCGTAGACCGAGTCATGGCCCTGCAGGATGGTGACCAGGCGCTCCAGCCCCATGCCGGTGTCGACGCTCGGACGATCGAGGGGCCGGAGAGAGCCGTCCTCGAGGCGGCGGTACCGCATGAATACGTGGTTCCAGATCTCCACCCACCGCGGGTCCGTGGTGGGGGTGCCCTGGGGCGGGGTGCCGCCGGTCCACACGAAGATCTCCGAGTCGGGGCCGCACGGGCCGACGGGCCCGTTGGACCACCAGTTGTCCTCCCGGGTGAGTTCCACGGGCACCCCCGACTTCTGCCAGGTGCGCAGCGATTCGAGATCGGGGCCCACCTGCTCGTCACCGCCGAAGACCGTGACGTGGAGTCTCTCCCGGGGGATGCCGAACCCGTCACGGAGCAGCTCGTAGCCCCAGCGCAGGCTCTGCGAGTGGCCGTAGTCGCCGAGCGACCACGAGCCGAGCATCTCGAACACCGTCAGGTGGGTGGAGTCGCCGATCTCGTCGAGATCGGTGGTGCGCAGACAGCGCTGCACATTGACGAGGCGGCTGCCCCGGGGATGGGGGCGGCCCTCCAGATGAGGCGTGAGCGGATGCATGCCCGAGGTGGTGAACAGCACCGGGTCCCCGGGCGGTGGCAGCAGTGTGCTGCCCGTGATCAGGTGGTGTCCGCGCTCGCGGTAGAAGTCGGTGAAGACGCGTACGGTCCGGTCCGTGTCCATGGCAGTGGTCCTTCGGTCTCGTGGGACCGGAAACGACCGCGGGAACAGACGGCGACCAGAGGTCCTGCACCGGCGGTCCGTTTCCGGCCGCCGGGGGAGTGGGGAGGTCAGGCGTCGGCAGCCGGCGAGCTGGTCGCTCGCGCGGCTGCGGTGTGGGTACCGCTGCTGATCTCCATACGGTCAACGGTACGCACAGGCGCCCCGGCTCGTCACTCGGATTTCCCGGAGGGGGCCCTGCGGTAGCGCCTGCACCGCTGTTCCTGCCGTATCAGCGACCGGCCTCCGTGCGCCGCGTGCGCCTCGGTCAGGGCGATGCGCAGTGCGGGGTGGATCTCCGCCGGCAGGCTGCCGAGGTCGGGCCAGCGCACGACGTGCTGGGCGATGTCACGCAGCTTGGTGTTGGTGCGCTGGGACACGGTCTTGAGGACCTCCCACCCCTGGTCGGGACGGAGACCGCTGAGGGCGAGGACGACACCGATCGCCTGGTCGACGACGGCGTGAGAGACAAGGGCCTGCCGGAGCTGGGCGATTTCCTCCTCAAGTTCTTCGATCTTGTCGGCCGGCTCTTCGCGTTGCGTCATGCAGTCCTGTCGCCCTCTCCCTCTGTTGCCCGGCGACTTCGCAGCCACCGCCCGTCCAGCCTGGACGGATGGGCCCGTCCGCGACGAGTCACCGGACGCACACCTTGTGACCTGGCAGGACAGAAAACGAAACGCGGTCGCGAAGCATCGTGACATTCGCGGGTATGTGCGAAAGAGGAGCCGAGCCGAGAGCAGGAGGACCTCGCTGCGATGGAGACGCTGACATTCGACAGCGACGACCTGGACCGTACTGAGGACTTCCTCAGTCATGCCTACGCGAAGATGCGGATCGGCAGCGGTACCTCGGACAGCGGTCGTGCCCGGATCCACCGCACTGCCATCGACTCGGTCAGCGTCGACGAACTCGAACTCGACTTCGACATGAGCTACGCCGTCACCCCGCTGGGCCGGATCTGCCTGTGCGTCGTCCACGAGGGCACCATCGAGGACCACGTCTACCAGGGTGTCTCGGACTCCTTCGGCCCCGGTGACGTGGTGTCCTTCGCCCCTCCGGAACTGTCCTACGCGGGCCGTGTCCACGCGGCCCGCTACAACATCACCATGCTGGACCCGGAACTGCTCACCCAGGTCGCGGGGGCCACGGGCGGACGGCGCCCGGAACCGGTCCGGCTGACCGGACACCGGCCGCACACCCCCGCCGCGGGCGACCGGCTGCGGTCGACCATCCGCTATGTGCAGGACCACGTGCTGTCGGATCCCGCGGTCGCCGACCAGCCGCTCGTCGCCTCCACCGCCGCCCAGCACCTCGCCGCGACCGTCCTGGCCACGTTCCCCCACACGGCCTCCGCCGACCCCACCGGCTGCGAGCGCCAGGACGCCCACCCCGCCGCCCTGCGCCGCGCCCTCGCCCACATCGACGACCACGCCGACCAGCCCCTCACGGCCGCCCAGATCGCGGAGGCGGCCCACATCAGCGTCCGCGCGCTGCAGTACGCCTTCCGCCGGCACCTGGACACCACGCCGCTCGCGTACGTCCGGCAGGTCCGCCTGTCCCACGCGCATGACGAGCTGGGGGCCGCCGACCCCGGGGACGGAGCCACGGTCAGCGACATCGCCGCCCGCTGGGGCTTCTACCACCCGGGCCGCTTCGCCACCCTCTACCGGCACTCCTACGACCGCTCACCGCGCCGTACCCTGCACGACGGCTGACGTCTCCTCTGCGGTGGGTGACAAAGCGTCCACCGAGACCTGCGTTCTTGTGAGCAACCGCCGAGAGCCGTGCCCGCGCAGTTCTACGGTCCCAGCATGGAAACGAGTCGCAGCAGAGGAAGAACCCCGAGGACGCTGGGTGCCGCGGCGCTGGCGGTGCTGCTGACCACCGGGGCGTTCACCCCGTCGGCGTCCGCGGACAGCGCGAGAACCGAGACACCCGTCGGGACGAGCGGGGGTGTGACCGAGACCGTCGTACGCGTGAAGGCTCCCCTGCCGGCGTCCTTCGGGGCCCGTCCGGCGGCGTGCGACTGGCTGTCGTATCTGCGCTACCGGTCCTCGTCGGGGCCTGCGTCATCAGCCGACGCCGACCGGGTCCTCGTCGCCCAACCGGGCATCCTGGAGGGCGCCGGAGCCTTCGACAGCGTCGCCCGCAACACCGTGACCCGCGCCGCCGAGCAGGGCCGGCACATCGAGTTCTGGGCCCTGGACCGGCGCTCCAACTGCCTCGAGGACCGCACCGGAATCGCCTCCGGAAACCAGCACACCGCCGTCGACTACTACTACCGCGGCAAACAGGTCCAGGGCCGCACCTTCGCCGGGTTCGTCGGCAACGACAAGCTCGGATGGATGGCGAAGCTCGGCATCGAGCAGACCGTACGCGACGAATACGACCTGCTGGCCGCCGAGTTGCCCGACCAGGGGGTCCGCAAGGACAAGGTGCTGTGCGGCGGCCACTCGCTCGGCGGTGTCATCACCGGGTACTTCGCCGCCGCCGACTTCGACGGCAACCCCGCCACCACCGCCGACGCCGGACACAACCAGTGCGCCGGCTACTTCGCCCTCGACACCACCGTCTCCACCTCGCTCGCCGACCTGAGCGGCAGCATCCCGGACGACACCAACCTGCCGGACGTCGGCCTCGGTTACGGCGTCGTCCAGGCCGGACTCGACAGCGGACTGCTCCCGCGCTCGCTGTCCGCGCCCGTCCTGCTCAACCCCGAGACCATGACCCTGCTCGCCATCGCGGGCGTGGGTGCCCTGCAGGATCCGGGCGGCGAGGCCGACCTGCCGAGTTACCTGCCCGCCAACACCAACATCGAGGCCACCAACCGCTTCCTGTTCTCCAAGGACACCGCCACCTTCCTCACCGGCTCACCCGCGGTGAAGGACTTCCGGCTCACCAACGAGGCGATCCTCGGTTCGCTGATGGACGACCAGTCCGTCCCGCTCGCGTTCCTCCAGAGCAGCGTGGGCTTCTTCGACGGCGGGCCCATCACCGACAAGAACTTCCCCGCGGCCAACGGGAGTTCGTCGCAGCCTGGCCTCTTCGGCACCGAGTACAAGGCCATTCCCGCCGAGCCGCACGGTCCGCTCTACACCTGGCGCAACTACGACCGTGTCGGCGACCCGGACGACCCCGGTCACCGGTCGTCGGACGGGACGCCGTTCACCGCGGCGGGCAAGGAGGTCACCGACATCCAGGAGCTGGCGCGCAGCATGGCCGCGCAGCCGCTGGACTTCACCGAGCAGTACTTCCCGACCAAACTCGTCACCGACATCGAACTGGCCACCTCCCCGCAGGTGAAGCGGCTCGTCGTGCACCCCGACGGGCTCACCGCCAACCCGACGCTCACGGTCCTCGCGGGCGACGGACTGCTCGCCGGCCGGGTCCCCGCCGACCTGCACCCCGTGGTCGCGGACGGCTACCAGCACCTCGATGTGCTGACCGCGGCGCCGGTACAGAACAACGGCCGGCCCGAGCCGGTGTCCACCGCCCTCACGGAATTCGCCCGCACACCCCGATAGCCCGACGGCATGCGAAGGGCCCGGGAGGAACTCCTCCCGGGCCCTTCTTCATGCCGTCGCTCAGACCTTGCCCGCGGCGAAGGTCGCCGCCGCGTCGGCGTTCGCCGTGTAGCCGAGGTGCGCCAGCGTGTCGTTGCCGCCCGCTTCGCAGACGGGGTCACCCTTGGCGCAGAAGTCGATGGTGCGACTCTGGTACGTGCCGGTGACGCTCTTGCCGATCGCCCGGATCGGGTTGCCGAACAGCAGCACCGCGGCCACCCGTGACTCCAGCGCGGCGGGAATGGTGGCCACGATGGGACTGCCGACCACGGCACCGGCGCTGCTGATGCCGATGGAGTTGTCGACGACGTTCGCGCCCTGCGAATAGCCGACCAGAATGAAACGCTGATTCGGACAGGCGGCCGCCTGGCTTTTCACGTGGTTCACCAGATCCGCGTTGCCCTGCGCGGCCGAGGTGAGGGAAAGGTCCGCGGGGTAGTTCACCTTGTAGCTGGTCACACTCCGGCCCGTGAGTTTCCTCTGGAGGGCGGAGTACACCGGGTCGCCGACGATCAGGCCGAGCGTGCCGGGCTCGAAGGTGCCGCGAGCGGCGACGACGTCGATGTCCGAGCAGGCCGCGGCGGATGCCGGTGGTGCCGAGACGGTGGCCACACCGGCGCCGCCGACCAGCGACAGCGCGGCGAGGTACAAGCGAATACGCATGGGGATCCTTTGAGGGTGGGGCGTGTGAAACGCCTGCGGAAAGGACGTCCCGAAACTTATTCGCTGGACCGTGCCCGGTGTTATGGACGGGAATTCAGAAATTCCTCGCTCTTTTGTGCCGTGGTGAGTGCCAGAATGAGATCCAGACGGGCGCCGGGATCGTGCAGCGCATCACCGAAGACTTTCTCCAGCTGACGCAGCCGATAACGCACCGTCTGCGGATGGACGTGGAGACGGGCGGCGACGTCGGGCACATTGCTGCCGCTGAGCAGCCACGCCAGCAGCGTCTCGGCGAGCCGCTCGCGCTGCCCCTCCGACACCGTCTCGAGCGGTGCGAGGGCCCGCCCCCGCAGCTGGTCGAGCATCGGCTCGTCGCTGTGCAGCAGCAGGGTCGACAAGTGGTCCGCGCAGCGCACCACCCCCTGCCGGGGAAGGATCCCGCGCCCCATCAACCCCAGCGCGCGGGTGGCCCAGCGCAGCGACCGGGCGGCCTCGGCGAGCGGCACCGTCGGCCCGATCGCGGCCGGCCGCCCGCGCAGCGCGAGGCTGAACGCCCGGCCCCCGAAGCGCCCGGAGCCGTCCGGGTCGGGGATCAGCATCCGCGGCGGCCGCGACTCCATGTCCACCAGCGCTCCCGCGGCGGCCAGCGGCCACTCCTCCTCCCGCTGGTCCGGCGTGGCCGCGAGCGCGACGACCGCGACCTGCCTGGGCACCGACCACCGGGCACCGTGCGCCATGTCCTGCACCGCCGCCGGCGCGACCGGCCCCTCGCCGAGCAGCAGGTCCAGCAGGCGTCTGCGGCGCCGCTCCAGCTCGTCCGTGTTGTGCGCGCGTGCCTCGGAGTACCCGGCCGCAGCCGCCTCCGCGACCTCGTGCACGGTGCGGAAGGCGAGCTCGCCCAGCGCCGTGACCACCGCGGAGTCGAGGCCGAGTTGCTCGGCCGTACGGCCCATCAGGCGCCAGGCGTGCAGCCCGCCGACCCGCAGCGCGGACTGCAAGGCGTCCAGACTGCGCCCCTCCAGGGCCTCACCGCGCCCGAGTTCGTAGTACGTCGCCGCGATCGCCTCCCCGCGGCCGCGCGGGTCGGCGATGTGGTCGACGAACAGGGTGAGCGCCTGCACCACACCGGCTCTGAGGTGTTCGCGGTAGGTTCCGTCGGCCGGACGCGCGTACTCGGGCACCTGCCGGCGGACCTCCTCCTCGACCTCGTCGGCGACCTCCTCCAGCTGGGCGCGCAGCAGTTCGGCCAGGTCGGGCGGGACCGCGGCGGCGCCGCGGCCCTCCGGGACGCCGTGCGGGGCGGCGGTGGCCAAGGGGGGCCCTCCTTTCACCCGGAAGCGGCTCACCCGCGGGCTGTTGCCCGTGGGGCGAGGGGCAAGTCCTGTGTTGGACGGACGACCCCTGCGTTGCGTTCCGTGTTCCGACGGTACCGACATCACTGCGGCACCCCCAGGCCTCGGGCGAGCAACGGCCACGACGCGGTGAACTCCTGCTTCCAGTAGGCCCAGCTGTGCCCTCCTCCTGCGTAGAAGTGTGTGGTGACCGGGATGCGCTGCAGCGCGAGCATGTCGGTGAAGCTGTGGGCGGAGGGCCACAGGGCGCTCTCCAGGGCCTCGGGCAGCCAGTCACCCGTGCCTCCCGCCAGCCCGCTGCCGCTGGAGACGTACAGGGCGGTGCCGCGCAGTCCCGCGGCCCGGTTCCGCGGGTTGAAGTCGAGCCAGGTGAGCAGGTTCAGGAACGGACTGCCCCACAGCGACGTGGGCACCAGGTTCTCGCGGGCCACGATGGCGTCCATCAGGGTGGGGACACCGGGCGCCATGGTGTCGAGGATCCCGCTGTAGGAGGCCGCCGCGGTGAACATGCCCGGGTGCCGTGCCGCGTGCGCCATGGCGCCGTAGCCGCCGGTGGACACCCCTGCGACGACCCGTACTCCGGAGGCCCGGTAGTCGCGGGCGAGCAGCGCCGGAACCTCCTTCAGCTGGAAGGTCTCGTAGTCGGGCCCGCCGCGCCAGGCGGTGGGAATCCCGGTGGGCCCCGCGTCGGGCATCGCCACGATCAGGTCCCGGCCCTCGGTGAAGGCCTCGATGTCCGTCTCCCGCGTCCAGGACGTGTAGTCGTCGTGGGCGCCGTGCAGCAGGTACAGCACGGGGTAGGTGCGTGTGGGCTGCGAGCCGAAGCCCGACGGCAGGATCAGGCGCACCGGCGCACTGCGGCCCAGTGCGGCGGAGGACACGGACACGTCGACGGTGCGTGACCCCAGCGCGGCGGCGGTCCGGGCGCCGAACAGGACGGCCAGACCGGCACCGGCCGCGGCCTTGGTGACGGTACGTCGGGACACTCCGGTGGTGCGACGGTGCATGGCGGCTCTCCTCGGATCACGTTCAGCGGGTCCCTTCGGCGAGCTCACGCCCCAGACGGGCGGCGATCTCGTCGACATGCGGCGGGTCGAGCAGCGACAGGTGGTGTCCCGCGACCGGTACGACGGTCAGGCGCGGGCACACCTCGTCCCAGCCCAGCGCCTGGTCGTCGCGTTCGTAGGCGGGGTCACGCACGGTGTGCGGAGCGGGCTCCGTGGCCCGGTACAGGACCACCCGCCCGTCGTGACGGCCCGGCCGGTGGGCCTCGCCGATCCTCAGGTCCAGGTAGGAGGAGCGCTGGTGCTCCAGAGCGGCGGGCGGCACATCGGCGGACGCGCGCAGGATCTCCAGCACGGTGTCGATGCGTTCTCCGTCGTCGTCCATCGCGACGAGGTCGTCGTACGGCAGCTCGAGCCGGACCCCGTAGGCGTCGCGGACGTGTCGGGCGAACCCCTCGAAGTGGGCGCGCAGCCGCTCGGCCGGTGTCCGGTCCGGCTGGGGGAGGGGGCGTACGGAGTCGATGAGGACCACGAGCTCCACGTCCCGCCCCGCCGCGGTCAGTTGCCGCGCGGTCTCCTGGGCGACGAAGCCGCCGAAGGACCAACCGCCCAGCAGAAACGGCCCGTCGGGGTGTACGGCTGTGATGGCCTCGGCGTAGCGGCGCGCCTTCTCGGTCACCGTGGGGGCGTCGTCGAGGCGTTCGAGACCGTACACGGGCCGCTCGTCGCCGAGGCGTTCGGCCAGTGCCCGGTAGACGTCGGTCGTTCCACCGGCGGCGTGCACGAGGAAGAGCGGGGGGCCGCTGCCGGTGACGCGCAGCGGGCGTACCGGTCCGGTCCGGACCCGGTCGGCCACCTCCTGGACCGTGGTGGCGCCGAGCAGGTCGCGCAGCGGCAGCTCGACGGCGAACTCGCGCTCCAGGGCGGTGCGGATTCGGACCGCCATCAGCGAGTCGAGTCCGAGGTCGGCCAGCGCGGTGGCGGGGGTGACCCGGCCGGCGGGGTGGCCGGTGACCGTGGCGATGTGATGGCACAGACGGGCGGCGAGAGAGGTGTCCTCAGTGTTCGCGGGTACCTCCGGCGGTACCTCCGTCCGCACCTTCGTGGGTGCCGCTCCCTGCCCGTCCGTCCACCAGTGCCGCACGTGCTTCCAGCGCGGCTGGGGCAGGTCGACGACCCGCCCCGGCGGCAGCGGCAGCCGTCCGCCCGCGCAGTACAGGGTCGCCACCTGCGTGAGGAAGTCGGCGCATCCGTCGGCCTCCCGCCGGAGCGTGCCGATCGTGAGGGCACCGGGCACGTTGTCGGTGACGGCCCGGGCCAGGACCGGGTGGGGCGAGATCTCGACGAAGGCGGTGTGGCCGTCGGCGGCGGCCGCGGCGACGGCCCGGTCCAGCCGTACCGGCCGCCGCAGGTTCGCGGCCCAGTGGGCGGCGTCGAAGACACAGTCGCCGCGCGGGTCGTCCAGGACGGTGGAGTAGACCGGCACGAGGGGCGCTCTGCCTCCGACGTCGGCCAAGGACTCGGTCAACTCCGCGAGCAGCGGCTCGACATGGGGCGAGTGCCCGGCACCGACGACCCGCATGGACCGGGCCGCCCGCCCTTGCCGCTCCAGCCACCGCACGAGCCGCGCCACCGCCGGTTCCTCACCGGTGACGACCTTCTGCCCGGGCGAGGAGTGAACGGCGACATGCACACCGGGGAAGTCCCGGGCCAGGGCGTCGAGTTCACTGTCGTCCAGATCGACCACCGCCATGGCCCCGCCCTGGAGCCTGCTGAGCAGCCCGGCCCGTACGGCGACGATCCGGGCGCCCTCCGACACGTCCAGCGCCCCCGCGCACACCGCGGCGGCCACCTCGCCCAGGGAGTGGCCGATGACGGCGGCGGGCTCGACGCCGTAGGAGCGCCACAACTCGGCCAGCGCCACCTGGAGTCCGAACAGAACGGGCTGGGCCACCTCCAGCCTGTCGAGTTCGCTGCCGGACGCGAGACGGTCGTACAGGGACAGCCCGCACTCCGCGTCGAGCTTCTCCACGGCGGCGGCGAAGGCGGGCTCCTCGGTCAGCAACCGGCGTCCCATCCCTGCCCATTGGCTGCCGTACCCGGAGAAGACCCACACCGGACCCGGTCCCACGAGGTCACGTTCACCGGTCACGACCTGCCCGTGCGGGCGGCCCTGCGCCAACGCGTCCAGCCCGTCGGCGAGTTCGTCGCGGTCCCGGGCGACCACCGCCGCCCGCACCCCTCCGCGGCCGGTCCGTCCGGCCAGCGTGCGCGCCACGTCGGCAGGATGCGCGGCCGCCGTCCGGAGCCAGTCGGCGAGCCGGGACGCGGTGTCCCGCAGCCGCTCCTCGTCCACGTCGGACAGGAGATGGAGCCGGGCCCCGGGCTCCTCACTCGGTCGCGCGGGCAGCACGCCGGGTCGCCATTCCTCCAGCACCGCATGGGCGTTGGTGCCGCCGAACCCGAACCCGGAGACCCCGGCCGTGGCGGTGCCGCCGTAGCGCGGCCACGGCTCGTCCTCGGACACCACCCGCAGCCGGACGTCGTCCAGGGCGCTGCCCTCGGAGCAGTGCAGGGAGGGCGGGATGACGTCGTGGTGCAGGGCGAGCACGGTCTTCACCAGCCCGGCGATGCCCGCGGCGGACTCCAGGTGCCCCAGGTTCGACTTCACCGAGCCGAGGAGCAGCGGCTGGTCGGGGTCGCGGCCCGCACCGAGCACGGCGCCGAGCGCGCCCGCCTCGATCGGGTCGCCGAGCGGGGTGCCGGTGCCGTGCGCCTCGACGTAGTCGATGTGGGCGGGGGTGAGCCCGGCCCGGGCGTACGCGGTGGTCAGCAGGGCCTGCTGGGCGGCCGGGTTGGGGGCGAGGAGACCGTTGGAGCGGCCGTCGGAGTTGACGGCCGTGGCGCGGATGACGGCGAGCACTCGGTCGCCGTCCCGCTCGGCGTCGGACAGCCGCTTCAGGAGCACGGCCGCGCAGCCCTCACCGCGGCCGATGCCGTCGGCGCCCGGCGAGAACGGCTTGCACCGGCCGTCCGGCGCGAGGGCGCCCGCCCGCCGGAACGCCACGGTGACGGTGGGGGAGAGCAGCAGGTTGACGCCCGCGGCGATCGCCGTGTCGCTCTCGCCCGTGCGCAGGCTCACGCAGGCGTGGTGCACCGCGACGAGCGAGGAGGAGCAGGCGGTGTCCACGGCCATGCTCGGCCCACGCGTGTCCAGCACATACGCCAGCCGGCCCGCGGTCACGCTCAGCGCACCGCCCGCCGGCGCCCAGGGATCGACGGCCGCGGGGTCGGCGCCGGTCAGCGAGCCGTACTCCGGGGCGGAGACCCCGACGAAGACACCGGTGGCCGTGCCCGCGAGGGACGCGGCCGGGACGGCGGCATGGGCGAGGGCCTCGTGGACGACCTCCAGGAGGATCCGCTGCTGCGGGTCCATCACGGCGGCCTCGCGCGGGGTGATCCGGAAGAAGTCCGCGTCGAACCCGGCGATGTCGTCGAGATAGCCGCCGTAGGGGAGCGCGTCCTCGGGCGGGAAGGGGGTGAAGTCGCGCCAACGGTCCTCCGGGACGCGTCTGATCGCGTCGACGCCGTCGGTCAGCAGCCGCCAGTAGTCGGCCGGGCCGTGCACGCCGCCGGGGAGGCGGCAGCCGAGCCCTATGACGGCGATGGGCTCCGAGGTGGGCGGCGCCGGCGCGGCGGGCGCCGGCGGCGTGGTCTGCGACGGCGTACGGCACAGGTGCGCCACCAGAGCCTCCCCGGTGGGCGCCTCCCACAGCAACGTCGCCGGCAGCTCCCGTCCCGTCAGCCGGGAGAGTTCCCCGGCCAGCACGACCGCGTCCCGCGAGGACATGCCGAGATCCGCCAGCGGCCGGTCCATCGCCACCTCCGCGACGGCCGTACCGGACCACGCGGCGACCCGCTCCGCGACCAGGCGGCGTACCGCACCGGCGTCCACGGCCCTCACTCGGCGCCGTCCGGCGCATAGGCACCCGCCAGATACCGCTCACGTGTCAGCGCCCGCGACACCTTGCCGCTCGACGTCCGCGGCACCGTGCCCGGCGGGACGAGCAGGACGTCGGCGAGGCGCACCCCGTGCCGTCCGGAGACGGCCGCACGCACGGCCCGTACCAGAGCCGGTACGTCGATCTCGGCGAGGCTCGTGGTCCGCGTGTGCTCGGCCACCACGACCACCCGCTCGCCGGAGCCGCCCGTGACCCCGAACGCGGCGAGCCGGTCGCGCCGGACCGCCGGATGGGTGTCCTGGACGGTGGCCTCCAGGTCCTGCGGATAGTGATTGCGTCCGTCGACGACGATCAGGTCCTTCAGCCGACCGGTGACGATCAACTGCCCCTCCAGGACCGTTCCCAGGTCACCGGTGCGCAGCCGGCCGTCGGCTGTGAAGACGCGCCGGGTCTGCTCTTCCTGGTTCCAGTAACCGCGGCCCACGTTGGGACCCCGCACCTGGATCTCACCGACCTCACCCTCGGACAGAGGGGCGCCGGAGACGGGGTCGACGATACGGACCTGCTGCCCCGCCGGAGTGCCGCAGCCCGCCAGCAGCACGGCCCGGGGGTCGTCGGGGCGCGCGGGCAGCGCCTTCCCCTCGGCGAGCGCGTCGCGGTCGAGGGCGAAGCGCCGCAACGGTTCCCCGGGCCCGGCGGCGCTGACGAAGACGGTCGCCTCGGCGAGCCCGTACGAGGGACAGTGCGTCTCCGCGACGAGCCCCTGACCGGCGAAGGCCGCCTGGAACCTGTCGGCCGTGCCGGGGCGGACCGGCTCACTGCCGTTGATCAGCGCGGCGACCCCGTCCAGCCGCAGTTCCGCCTTCTGCGCGTCGGTCACCGCCGAGGCGCAGTAGTCGTAGGCGAAGTTGGGCGCCGCGCTCAGCGCGCGCGGATGTGAGGCCAACAGCCGCAGCCAGCGCGCGGGTTCGTGCAGGAAGGCGACCGGATCCATGAGCACCGACAGCAGCCCCCGCACGACCGGGGCGGCGATGCTCAGGACGAGCCCCATGTCGTGGTACAGCGGCAGCCAGCCCACGCACGTCACCGGATGGGCCTCGGCGCCGTAGGCGCTCAGCGCCTGACGGGCGTTGGCGACGACATTGGCGTGACTGATCTCCACCCCGGCCGGGGTACGGGTCGAACCGGAGGTGTACTGGAGGTAGGCGACCTCCGCGTCGGCCGGTTTCAGGTCTGTCGCGGCGGCGTCCGGGACCTGGTCCACGGCGACGACCCGGTCGCACAACTCCTGTACCTCAGCCAAGTGCCGGCTCGTCGTCACGACGACCGAAGGACGTGCGTCGGCCAGGACCGCCGTCAGCCGGTCCCCTTGGCCCGGCAGACCGGGCGGATACAGCGGTACGGCGATGAGGCCGGCGGCGAGCGTCGCCAGGAAGCCGGTGACGTACTCCAGCCCCTGGGGGCACAGCAGGGCGACCCGCGACCCGGGCTCGGCCTCCTCGGCGAGCCGGGCGGCCACCGCCCGCACGCGCACGTCGAGCCGGCGCCAGGTCAGCGTGCGGTGGACGCCACGCGAATCCGGGGCGGGATGGTCGACGAAGGTGAACGCCCGTCGGTCGGGGGTGGCTCGGGCCCAGTGCTGTACGTACTCCGGCAGGCTCCGGAACGCGGGGGCGAGCGGGGGACGGCGGTTGTCCATCGGGCAGGTCTCCTCGCGAGGCAGGTCAGAGCGGGATGTTGCCGTGCCGGCGCTCCGGCATGGGGGAGCGCTTCCCGCGCAGCGCGCGCAGGGCACGGCAGATGTGGTCACGGGTGTCGCGCGGGGCGATCACGGCGTCGACGTACCCGCGCTCGGCGGCGAGATAGGGCGTGCCGTGCGTGCTCTCGTACGCGTCCACGAGCTGGGCCCGCAGCGCCTCGGGATCCTCGGCGGCGGCGAGTTCCCGCCGGTGCAGGACGCCCACCGCGCCCTCGGCGCCCATCACGGCGATCCGTGCGGTGGGCCAGGCGAGGTTGATGTCGGCGCCCAGGTGCTTGGAGCCCATCACCGCGTAGCCGCCGCCGTACGCCTTGCGCACCACCACCGTCACCTTCGGCACGGTCGCCTCGGCGTAGGCGTACAGCAGCTTGGCGCCGCGCCGGATGATCCCGGCCTGCTCCTGCCGGACCCCGGAGAGGTATCCCGGCACATCGGCGAAGGTCAGCAGCGGAATGCCGAACGCGTCACAGAACCGTACGAAACGCGCCGCCTTCTCGGAGGCGTCGATGTCCAGCACGCCGGCCGCGTGCGACGGCTGGTTGGCGACGACGCCGACGGGCGCCCCCTCGACGAGCGCCAGCGCGCAGATGATGTTCGGCGCGAACAGCTCCTGGACCTCCAGGAGTTCACCGTCGTCGACGACCGCCCGCAGGATGTCCCGCATGTCGTACGCCTGCCCGAGCCGGTCCGGCACGATCTCGTCGAGCGGCACGTCGGCGGGCGGTGCCACGGGAGCGTACTGCGGTGGCCGCTCCAGGTTGTTGGCGGGCAGGTACGACAGCAGCTCCCGTACGGTGTCCAGGGCCTCCGCCTCGTCGGCGGCGAGGAAGTGGGCGTTGCCGTTGAGGGAGTTGCTGGTGCGGGCGCCGCCCAGCTCCTCGGCGCTGGTGCGCTCCCCGGTGACCGCCTCGATGACGTCGGGACCGGTGACGAACATGTGCGAGGCGCCGTCCACCATCACGGTGAAGTCGGTGATGGCGGGCGAGTAGGCGGCCCCGCCGGCACACGGGCCCAGGACGACGGAGATCTGCGGGATCACCCCGGACGCCTGCACGTTGCGGCGCACCAGCTCGGCGTAGAGGGCGAGCGAGACGACGCCCTCCTGGATGCGGGCGCCGCCGCCGTCGTTCAGCCCGATGACCGGGCATCCCGTCCTGAGGGCGAGATCCATGAGGGCCACGGTCTTCTCGCCGAATGCCTCGCCCATGCTGCCGCCGAAGACCGTGGAGTCCTGGGCGAACACGCAGACGGGACGGCCGTCGATCGTGCCGCACCCGGTGATCACCCCGTCCCCGTAAGGACGGCGGGCACCGTCCCCGGTCGGCCGGGACCGTACGAACAGACCGGTCTCGGTGAACGAGCCGGGGTCCAGCAGCAGATCGATCCGCTCCCGGGCGCCGAACTTGCCGCGTCTTCTCGGCCCGTTCCCCGCCACGGCCTGCGCCCGGCGGGCCTCGAGCGCGAGGACGCGGTCGGCGGTGCGGTCCGGCAGACGTGTCGTCGTCACCTCTAGTGTCACAGCCACCTCCGAAGTGGCCTTCGAATATGGCAGCGCCCCCGCGGCGGGCCGAGCCCAACGCCGTTCTGTTTGCGCGAGGTGAGTCCCGAGGGGCCGGCCTTAGTCCGTGAGTGACAAGGGACTGTGCCCGACGCGGAGGCCCCCTGTGCACTGCATTTGAGACAACCTGGGCGCAGGGAAGGTGCAGACCTATTCCGGAGGTCGGCCTTTTCGCAGGCTGTGGGATGGCGCGCAGGAGTATCGAAGCGCGTGAATGAGTCAGTTCACCGATTCGGTTCGACCGGCCGGTTGATAGTTCAACGGGGGCGCTGCAACAATCCCGGTCCTGGCCTCGTCGCCACCCCCGACTCCCCGGCCGATCGCCCCACCAGGCTTGTCGTCAAGCGCGAATTCGAATCGTGTGAATTCCGGATTCACAAACCCCCCACAGTCCGCACGAGCTTGACTCCGGCGTGCCTTTGTTGCGACGACCGGCGCGGCAGTAAAGAAGGTGCATGTGTCACGGCACTCCACGGGGCTCGGCGGGCCGCCGCCGCCCTACGAAACAGGTCCCGAACCGGCGGACCGGCAATCGGTGTCCCGCGAGCCCGCGTATCAGTCGCTGCGCCGCAGTCACCGCCGCTTCGGTGTCCGGGCCACGGCCGTCGCCGTCGGCGGCTTCCTGCTGTACGTCCTGCTGTCCAGCTTCGTGCCCGGCCTGATGAACACCGCCCTGAGCGGTCATCTCACGGTCGGACTGGCGCTGGGGCTCGGGCAGTTCGTGCTGATGGGCGTGATCGTGTGGCGCTACCTCGTGCACATGCGCACCCGGGTCACTCCGGTGGTCCGCGGTCTGCGCGGGCTGGTCCGCCACCACGAGACCGCGGAACGCGAACGCGCCGCCTTCGAGGCACGCACGGCCCCCCGCGGTGAGGAGTACCGCTCATGGTGACGCTCGGCGCCGCCGTCGTGGACCGCCTCAGCCTGCAGCTGACGCTCGTGCTCTTCCTGTCCGTGGTCGTGGTGACCCTGTTCACCGCGTTGCTCACCGCACCCCAACGCGACGAGATCGGCGAGTTCTACCTCGGCAACCGCGCCATGTCCCCGCTGCGCAACGGACTGGCGATGTGCGGCGACTACCTGTCCGCCGCGACCCTCCTGGGCAGCACCGGCCTGGTCGCCCTGACCGGCTACGACGGACTGCTCTACCTGTGCGGCACCGCGGTCGCCTGGATGATGGTGCTGCTGCTGATCGCCGAACCCCTGCGCAACACCGGCAAGTTCACCCTCGGCGACACCCTGGCCGTACGGCTGACGCGTATGCGGCGGCCGGTCCGCCTCGCCCTGGCCCTGTGCACGCTGGCCGTCACCACCCTCTACCTGGTCGCCCAACTCGTCGGCAGTGTCGCACTGTTGACCCAGTTCACCGGCGAACCCAGCGCCGCCACCCGCACCCTGTGCGTCATCGTCATCGGCACCGTCGTCATCGTCTACGCCGCCATCGGAGGCATGCCCGGCGCCACCTTCATCCAGGTCGTCAAGGCGGTCATGCTCATCTGTGGCGTCACCGTGGCCGGCGTGATGGTGCTCCAGCGCTTCGACTGGAACGTCGAGAACCTGCTCGCCGCCGCCGCGGACAACAGCGGGCAGGGCGCGCGGTTCCTGGAGCCCGGACTGCGTTACGGCGCCAGCTCCACCAGCAAACTCGACTTCTTCAGCCTGCAGTTGGCCATCGTGCTCGGCCTCGCCGCTCTCCCGCACGTGATGATGCGTCTGCTCGCCCCGAAGTCGGTCGATGTCCTGCGCACCTCGGTGGTGTGGGCCATGGGCCTGGTCAGCCTCGTCTGCCTGGCGGCCGGCATCCTCGGCCTCGGAGCCACCGCGGTCCTGGGCCGCGACACCATCGCGGAGAACGACCGCACGGGGAACGCGGCCGTGCTGCTGCTGGCGCACGAACTGGGCGGCGCCGTCCTGACCGCTTTGCTGTCCTGTCTCGCCTTCGTCACCCTCCTCGCGGTCGCCGCTGGCCTCACCCTGGCCGCCGCTTCCTCGCTCGCCCACGACCTCTATGGCGAGGTGATCCGCAAGGGAAGGGCGACGGAGACGGAGGAGCTTGCCGTGGCCCGGCTCGCGGCGGCCGTCATCGGCATCCTCGGCATGTCGCTCGCGCTGATCTCCTGGGGCGCCAACTCCGCGACCCTCGCCTTCCTCGCTTTCGCGATCGCCGCCTCCGCCATCCTTCCGACCCTCGTCTACAGCCTCTTCTGGCGGCGGTTCACCGCTCAGGGCGCCCTCCTCAGCCTCTGCGGGGGTCTGCTCACCTCGGTCCTCCTCGTGGTCTTCTCGCCGGTCGTCTCCTCCGCCCCAGCCTCGCTCTACCCGGACGCCGATTTCGCCTGGTTTCCCTTGCAGAATCCCGGAATCGTCTCCATCCCGGCCGGTTTTCTCCTCGGCTGGCTGGGCTCGATGCTCAGCCCTCCGGAAACGAAGGAGACCTACGAGGACTTCGAAGTGCGCACCCTCGTCGGGGTCGACTAGCCGATTTCCCCCCGCCTTCCGGGAATCGTGTGATGAAGGCGTGGATATTTCGTCGACGGCAGATCATGGCTTGCGGCAACAACGCCCGTGCAGTAATTAGGTGATGTATGAACTTGTTCAACCGTGGCACCCCGTTCCGTCGCGCGGACCGCACGGAACCCGCCGCCGTCACCCAGCCCCCCACCGGGTCGTCGGCCACTGCCACAGCCGTCCTTCCTGATCCTGGACTGGCGGCCCTGACCGGGGAGTGGGCCATCGACCCCGCACACAGCAGGATCGGCTTCTCGGTACGCCACGCCATGGTGACGACCGTGCGCGGGGCGTTCCTGGAGTACCAGAGCCGCCTCTACTTCAACGGCCGCGATCCGTCCCGCTCGAAGGCGGAGATCGTCATCTCCACCGGGAGCGTCGACACCGGCGTGGAACAGCGCGACGGCCACCTCGTGGGCCGCGACTTCCTGGACGCCGCGACCTATCCGCGCATGCGGTTCGTCAGCACCGGCGTGGAAGCCGTCGGCCCCGACGTGTACCGGATGAGCGGCGACCTCACCATCAAGGCGATCACCCGACCCGTGGTCCTCGAACTCACCTACATAGGCCATGTCACCGACCCGTTCGGCTACCAACGGGCCGGCTTCGACGGCACCACCACCATCAACCGCTCCGAATGGGGCCTGACCTACAGCACCAGGCTCGCCGAGGGCGGCGCCATGGTCAGCGAGAAGGTACGCCTTCAGTTCGACATCGCCGCGATCCGCACACCTCCGGCCGGCTGACCGGGCCCTACCGCGAAGAGCGGGCCACGAACTCGTCGGAGTTCGTGGCCCGTTCCGGTGTTCCAGGGGTCGTCAGCGCCCGCGCACCAGCCCCGCCAGGTAGCGCCACAGCGACGAACGCGGCCGCACGGCGGACTCGTCGGCCGGAGCCGAGCCGACCGGCGCGGGGAGGACCGGGGGAGGGGGCACCGGCAGGGCCGCCGCGTCCGAGAGGGTGTAACGCACCGGAAGCGACCTCAGACCCCGCATGAACGGCGATGAGCGCCAGGGCAGTTGGTCGACGGGCAGTGACAACTCCATCCCGGACAGCCGCTCGAAGAGCCTGCTCACCCCGATCGCCGCCGTGCCACCGGCCAGTTCCCGGGCCGGACACTGCCGCGGGCCCGCGCCCCAGGACAGATGGGCCCGCGTACTGATGGTCGACTCGGGGCAGACCTTGCCCGCGAAGGCCGGGTCCGCGTGCGCGGCGCCGACCGACACCCACACCGGATCGCCCGCCGCGATGGTGTAGTCGCCGAGCCGCATGTCGGTCAGCGGGAACCGGGGCACGAAGTTGATCAGCGGGGGCTTCTGCATCACCACCCGGTTCATGGTCTCCCTGATCAGCCCCGCCGACAGACTGGCGCTCGCGGGGAGGTTCCCGGTGATGACCTCGACGACCGTGTTGGATATCAGGATGCCGACATGGTCCGAGGTCATCCCGAGCAGCATCATCAGCTCACGCGACAACTCCTCGACACTCAGCCCGGGATGGGAGGCGAGCAGGTAGGAGGGGAAGTCGTCGCCGGGTTCCTTCATCTTCCACGCGCCCAGCTCCGACAGGGTCGCCAGCAGCCGCTCCAGCGCGGGTCCCGCGTCCGGCCCCGCGTCCAGCACCCGCCACATGTCCATCAACGCGTCGTCGTGCTGCGAGCCGGGGAAGCCGAGCAGGTGACTCGCCACCATCAACGGCAACGGCCGCGCGAACTGCGCCGACAGATCGGCCCACCCGGTGCGCCCGCCCTGCGAGAACAGCGTGATCAGCTCGTCGGCGTCACGGGTGATCTTCGCCTTGAGCCGCTTGGCCACCGGATGCCGGGGATCCTGGAACGGCCGGAGCGCGGTGTCCCAGGCGACACGAAGGCCCCGGTAGCCCTCACCGCCCTGGATCAGCACGTGGTTGACGTCCAGCGACGGCGCGAGCGGCCAGTCCTCGGGCAGCCGCCCTTCCCGCCGCGCCCGCCAGTTCTCCAGCCCCTTCGGCCAGGCGTGGTCGTCACGGAGAACCTGGAACGCCTCCTCGTAGCCCAGCACGAGCCAGACGGGCACCCCCAGCAGGTCGACCGGCGCGACCGGGCCGTGCGCCCGGCGCAGACGCTCGTACACGATCGCCGGATCCCGTTCGTAGTCGCGGGTCATGAGCGGTTCGAGACTCATCGACTCCAGCGACCCGTGACCGGCTGCCGATCCGCTGTTCAGTTGGACCCCCATGGCTTCCTTCCCTCGGTCAGGCGCTACGCCAGCGTAATGTGACCCGCTGCGCTGCCCTCATGGCGGGGGGTGATTATCGCCCCGGCGCTCCGCGAAGCCGCAGGAACGACGAACGGCACCGCCCGGCGGCGGTGCCGTTCCTGGTCCAAGTCGCCCCTTACGGGGTCCACTTGATGTTCGGGTTCACATTGCCGGTCCAGTTGAAGACGGCCATGTTGTCCCAGCCGTTGCCGCTGTTGTTGATGTCGGCCGGGTCCCACCCGTTGCCGGTCACCGCGTACCAGGTGGGCTCCCAGTAGAAGACGCCGATCGCGCCGTTGCTGCGGGCGGCGTTCTGCACGGCGGTGAAGTTGTCCGCCTGTCCCTGCCAGCTGAGCGGATAGCCCGAGCAGCCGGTCGTTATGGAGTTGGCGGTGCTGTCCGCGTTGGCCGAGGTGAACGGGTACGCCGTCTCGGCGATGATGACGTTCTTGCCGTAGCGGGACTTCATGTCGGCCACGACACTGCCCATGTTGGCGATCGTGCCGTGCCACGGGCAGTAGTAGGACAGCCCGGTGATGTCCCAGTTGACGCCCTTGGCCTTGATGCCGTCGTAGAACCAGCGGGCGTTCGCGTCACTGTCGGCGTCAGCGGTGTGGATGATCACCTGGGTGCCGCTGTTGCACGCCTTGGTCGCGTTGTAGCCCGACTTGAGCAGCAGACTGAGGTTGGTGAAGTCGTTGTTGACGACCTTGCCCTCGTTCCACAGCATGCCGACGTTGATCTCGTTGCCGATCTGCACGCTGTCCGGGGTGGTGCCCTGCGACTTGAGGCTGTTGCAGACGTCGTACGTGTAGTTGTAGACGTCGGTCTGCAGCTGGCTGATGGTGTGGCCGGCCCAGGCCGCGGGCTTGTTCTGGTTGCCCGGGTCCGCCCAGGTGTCCGAGTAGTGGAAGTCGACCAGCAGCTTGAGCCCCTTGGCCTTCACCTGCTTCGCGTACGACAGCACCTTGGCCTTGTTGTTGTAGCCGCTCGCGGGGTTGTTCCAGACCCGCAGACGGACGTAGTTGACGCCGAGGCCCTTGAGGATGTCCAGCGGGTCCTTGGCGGTGCCGCTCGCGTCGTAGTACTTGGCACCGAGGTCGAGGGCGCGCTGGGCGGTCGACACATCGGCACCGAGCATGGTGAGCGAACCGGCGGCAGAGGCGCTGGGCGTGGTGAGCAGGGATGCGGGCAGGGCGAGGGCCGCCAGGAGCATGGCGGCCCTCACGAGGCGGCGCGGACCTTTGACGGTCATCCCGACCTCCTTGTCTGACATGACCATGTGGATGATTTCCGTGAACGTTCACAGTAGAAGGTGCTTCTGGCACTGTAAATACATGTGTCGGCGGCATTTCTACGAGGTTAGAGAGGTGGCAGTCGAGGTGATGGATTGTGTACGTACACAGATTTCCGGGAGAGAGATTCACTCTCTATGCGCTTCACGCATACCTGGTGCGGCTGGAGTGGTAGGTTCCGCGCCATGCGGATGACGCTGGACGAGCGGGTGCGATCGGCGGTGGCCGCTCTCCTGTACGCGACCGGCGAGTCGCAGACGGAACTGGCCGCCGCTCTGGGCGTGAGCCAGGCGCAGGTGAGCCGCCGTCAGTCCGGAACCGCCGCCTGGAGCCTGGCCGACTGCGACGCGGTGGCCGCGCACTACGGCATCGACCCGCTGGACCTCCTGGCCGGGCCCACCCGGGCCACGGAGACACTGTCGGCGCAGCGCCGCCGCGTCGCCGGCCGTGGCGTGCGCCCTGCGGGCGCTGCTCGGGACGGGGGAGCCCGATGACCGGCTTCGGCGCGGTCGACGCGTTGCTCGCCAAGGGGAAGCAGGAGGTCCCGCTGCGTCCCATCGAGGAGGGGCGCGCCGGGTCGGTGGTGGGAGCGGGGGTGGATGGGCGGTGACGTCCGTTCCGGGACAACTCCCACCGCCCACGCCCCGCATGTCAGCTGAGGATCTCGGCCGCCTTGGTCATCGGCCCCCCTGCGTCACCGGTATTGATCGTTCCCGCCGGTTCGAACAACAGGATCGCGGTCTCCTCCTCTGCCAGGGGGCAGTGTTCGACTCCGCGGGGAACCACGAACAACTCGCCAGGTTCCACCACCACGTCGCCATCCCTGAGCTGGATGGTGAGCCGCCCGCTGATGACCAGGAACAGTTCATCGGTGTCCTCGTGGGTGTGCCAGACGAACTCTCCCTTCAGTTTCGCCAGCTTGACCTCGTAGTCGTTGAGCACAGCCACTTTCTTCTGCGACCACAGCTCGCTGAACTGCGCCAGCTTGTCGGCGAGATTGACAGGAACAGCGGAGTTGGACATCGGGAATCCCTCCTCAAGGGCCGGGCAACGAGGAGCGGCCTCTCAGGCCATCCAGCCGGCGTCACGAGCCTGCCGCGCTCAGGCTCCGCCAGTCTTGTACGTTCTTGACGTGGCCTCTGGCCGCCCGCGCACGGCCATCGTCGCCTGGAGGCCGCCGGTCCCTGGGATCGCCGAGGTCTGCCCCGCACACGTCAAGTGGGACCTGATGTTCCCCGACGACGGCTCGGGCGACTTCGCACGCGACCGCCGCCGCTGTGGGGCGTCCCTCATGTCCGCAAGCGCGGGGCGGGGCGTGAAGGTCGTACCGTCGGACACCGGGTGCAGCCCGCCGACACCCCGAACCCGGCTTCGGCAACTCGACGCGCTCGCCACGCTCATCACCACCCGGCGCGGACTCCGGTCCTGGCTGCGCCCCCCCGCACCGAAATCGCCCGCGCCACCGCACGCACGCCGAGGGCTCCTCACCGCGTGGTGGTGGATCTCGGCAGCCAATGGGGCGAGGACGAGGGCGAGTTCACGACCGCGACCGGGTTCGCCGCCTGAGGCATCGGACGCCGGGCGCTGATCATGCCGTTGAGTTCAGCGCGGGCGTACTGCTTTCCGGGGACTTCGACTCGGCATGCGCGATCATGGCCGGATGGACGCTCGTTTCCTTGGCATCGCTCACCTGGTCGACACCCCGTCGGTGGCGGTCGTGGTCGACGTCATGCGTGCTTTCACGGTGGCTGCCTGGGCCTTCGCCCAGGGGGCGGAAAAGATCGTTCTTGCCGAGTCGCTGGACGAGGCCCTGGCGCTCAAGGACCGCCACCCGGACTGGGTGGCGCTCAAGGACGGTCCGCCCGCTCCCGGCTTCGACACCGTCAACTCGCCGGGCCTGCTGCGATCCCTCGACCTCGGCGGACGGACCGTCGTGCAGAAGACCACGGCCGGGACGGTCGGCGCCCTCGCGGTCAAGGAGGCGTCGCTCGTGCTGTGCGCGAGCTTCGTCGTGGCGGGGGCGACGGCTCGACTCCTGCGGACCCGCAAGTGCGCCGATGTCACGTTCGTGGTGACGGGCGAGGACGGGCAGGCCGATGAGGATCTGGCCTGTGCTCAGTACATCGCTTGGAGGGCCACCGGGGCCGGCACGGACGCAGCCGAGTTCCTCCGCCGGGCAGGCGAGTCACGCGCCGCCGCCGAGCTGGCGGAGGGCGTGCGTCAAGGAGTCCATCCTGATGACGTCGCGCTCTGTCTTGAGCTCGACCGGTTCCCTTTTGCCATGGTGGCGACCTTGGAGGACTCGCTCATGGTGCTCCGTCCATGCGCAGTGCCTTCGCCGACCGTCGAGGCTTCGATCTGACGGTGCGGTGGTGTGCATCAGGAAGTTGCCGTGCACGGGCCCGGGTCGGGTGATCCAGCAGGAACCCACAAGCGCCTCAACGGCCGTACCAGTACGTTGACTTGATCGCGAAAGTTCGAGGGGACGAGTCTGGAACCCACTCCTTCATGGGCAGGATGATCACCATGGTCAACGCCCCGAGCCCCTTCCACCACCACCTCGTCGAACAACCGCGCCTGACCGACCTGGCCCTCGCTCCCGACGGCACCCGCCTGGTGGCGTCCGTCCAGACCCTGGACGACGAGGGCACGCGGTACGTGTCCGAGCTGTGGGAGGTGGATCCGGCGGGCGAGCGCGAGGCCCGTCTCGTGTCCGGATCCGTCCCGGGCGACTTCGCCCCCGCCTTCACCCCCGACGGCAGCCTGTTGTTCCTCTCCGAACGTGGCCCGCACGAGCCGCCGGGCGCCGCGCTGTGGTCGCTGTCCGAGCACGGTGAGGCCGAGCGGATCGCCCACCACCCGGGCGGTATGACCGCGTTGACCGCCGCCCCCCGTGCGTCCACGCTCGCCTGGACAGCCGCTCTTCTGCCAGGTGCTGCGGATGCCGACACCCACGCCGCCCTGCTCCGCGAGCGCCATCGGGCACGCGTCACCGCGGTCCTGTACGAGGCGACCCCCACCCGAGCCAACGGTGTGGACCTCGGCCCCGCCGAACCGCACACCTTCGTCCGTCGTGGCGAAGCCCCGCCGATCGACGCGGGCGGCCAAGGCCTCGCCGGCGCAGGGGACATGGCCCTCTCCCCGGACGGGTCGGTGGTCGCCTACACGCGGGCCCCGACGAGCACCGCCCCGGACACGAACGCGGTGGTGATCGCCGACGCGGCAACCGGCATGGAGCGTCGCGCCTTCTCCCTGCCGGGCCACCAGTACCACCGCCCGGTCTTCACCGCCGACGGCACGCGCCTGATCTGCCAACGCCAGCGGGAGGAGACGTACGACACGGAATGGCGGGTCACCCTCGTCGCTCTCGACCCCGTATCAGGCGAAGAGACGGACCTCCTGCCGGACTTCGACAACTGGCCCTGGCCGGGACGGGCCATACCCTCTCCGGTCGCCGGGGACGCCACGCTGTGGTTCACGGGCGATGAGCGGGGCCACTGCCCGGTCTTCCGCCGTGACCCGGACGGCACAGTCACCCGCCTCACCGCCTCCGGCGCGTACTCCTCCCTCTGCGTGACGCCGGACGGGTCCATCCTCTACGCCCTGCGCAGCGCGCTCGACAGTCCGCCCCAGGTAGCCCGCCTGGACGCCACCGAGCCCGACCAGGAGCCCGCCGTTCTCAAGGCACCGGGTGACCTCGGGCCCCTCCCCGGCACGTTGACCGAGGTGCACACGACCGCGGACGACGGCTTCGCACTCCGCGCCTGGCTGATCCTGCCCGAGGGCGCGGGGCCCGACGGCCCGTCACCCCTCCTCGTCGAGGCGCACGGCGGACCCCAGTCGTCCTGGAGCGGCTGGCCCTGTCAGTGGAACCCCTGGCCCTTCGTGGCCCGCGGCTACGCCGTACTCCTGCCCGATCCGGCCCTGTCCACCGGATACGGGCAGCAGATGCAGGCACGCGGACGCGGCCAGTGCGGCGGCCGGCCCTACCGCGACCTCATCGCCCTCACCGACGCCGCGCTGACCCGCGCCGACCTGGACGTGGGCCGAACGGCCCTTGCCGGCTGGTCCTTCGGTGGCTATCTCGCGGGCCGCGCCGCGACCCTGACCGACCGCTTCAGAGCAGTCGTCACACACGCCGGGATGTGGAACATGGAGGCCTTCCAGAGCGACACCGACATGCACACGTACTTCCGCAAGATCTACGGCGACCCGCGCACCCGGCGCGAACGCTACGAGGCCGACTCGCCCCACCTCGACGCGGAGCACCTGACGACACCGATGCTGATCGTGCACGGCGGCAAGGACTACCGGGTCCCGGTGGGCCAGTCCCTGGCCCTCCACCACGACCTTCAACGCCAGGGTGTTCCTGCCAAGTTCCTGTACTTCCCGGACGAGAGCCACGGGATCGGAGCCCCGAACCACCTGCGCCTCGTGTACGAGACCGCCCTGAACTTCCTCGACCACCATGTCCTCGGCGAGGAGTGGAAGCGGCCGGGGCCCGTGTGACGTCGGTCGATCACGAGGCCGGCTCGGGCGTCAGCGGGTGGGGATGCCCAGATCCGTGGCGACCGAGTCCGCGCGGACGATGACGGACACCGGGAACTGCTCGTCGCAGTACTTGTTGCCGGACGACACGATTCCCACCACCTTGCCGCCGCTGATCAGCGGCCCGCCGGAGTCTCCGGGGCAGATGCTGTCGGTGGAGCCGGGGCGGGGCATGCCGCACAGCATCGTGGCGGGGTCGGTCCCGGGGTCGGTGTACGGCTGACAGTCGGCGACGGGGGACAGGACCAGCGTGGTCTGCTTGAGCCTGGTTCCGCTGATACCGGGCCCGGTGCGTCCCCAGCCGAGCGTGGTGGCCTTCCGGCCCTCGGCCACCAGCTTGCCGTCCCTGGCTCCGGCCACCGGGATCGTCCGGTACGGCATCGGCCGGTCGAGAGTGAGGACCGCGGCGTCATAGGCGTAACCGGGCCCGCCGTAACGCGAGTCCATCCGGGCCGAGGTGACCTCCCGCACCGTGCCGTCGGTGCCGTCCACTTGGGTGCGGCCGCCGATGACCCGCAGTGTGGACACGTCACCGGCGCTCTCCACGCAGTGTCCTGCCGTGAGCACCTTCGTGGGCGCGACGAGCGTGCCACCGCAGAACTGCCTGCCGTCGAACTCGATCAACATGGCGTACGGCCGGGCTTTCGTGGTGGCCGGACCGCCGCCCTTGATCGCGGAGGCGGGAGTGGCGGTGGACCAGAGCGTGGCCGCGGCGAGCATGGCGGTGGTGACGACGGCGGCCGTGCGCGTACCGGGACGGGTGGACCTGGCGGCGCGGATCGGCATGGCGGTTTCCCCCTGAACTGCTGGGCGCGGGACGCGTGCATCGGCCCCGCGTGATGTGGTCGGTGGGGAGGACGAGCGTCAGGGGCGAATCGGTTTCGAAGAACGCGGCGTCCGGTTCCGGCGGGCGCATCACGATGACCGGCTCGCGGGCGAGAACCCGATGCCGGCATGGCCCGCACGGCGGGAGCCGTCGAGCCCTGTGCGGCAGTCTCAGTCGAAGAGGATGTGCCGCAGCATCCGCGTGAGATATGCGGTGAGTTGTTCCGGCGGCATCGAGGCGAGCGGCTCGGTGCGCGCGATGTACCGGCTGAAGGCGACTCCGATCATCAGGGACCCCACGAGCGCCACCCGGGCGTCCAGGTCGTCGTCCCGAGTCGCCGTCCCGTCGGGGAAGAGCACGGACCGGTAGACGGCGGCACTGCGCTGCTGCATCGCGGACAGGAGGCCGGCGGCTGCGCGTTCGTCCGACGCGGCACCCCGTACGAGGGCGACGAGCGGGTCGCCCACGGCGTCGGTCTCCATCCGCCGTACGAAGGCGTCGGCGATCCGGTCGGGCAACGTCGCCGGGTCCCCGGCCGCCACCTGCTCCAGATCACGATTGCCCGGAACCGCCGCCAGGAAGAGCCGTTCCTTCGACGAGAAGTGACGGGTGATCAGACCGTGGGTGACACCGGCCCGCCCGGCGATGTCCCTGAGGGTGGTGCGGGCGTAACCGCGCTCGGCGAAGGCGTGGCGTGCCGCGTCCAGGATGGCAGCCCGGTGTCCCTCGGGGTCCCGCCGGCGTCTGCGCGGTGGACCCCCCGGCTCTTCGCGGCCTTTCGCGGCGCCCTCTTCCATGTGATCACTGTACTTCCGGCCCGGGTGTCGAGGACCGGCGCCGCTATGGTTAATATCCAAGTGGATATTAAGAGTTGGGTACACGCCCAATCGGCAGCTGAGGGACGGTCACCGTATGACCAGCACACTCGTCGTAGGCGGCAGCGGCGGATTGGGCGCAGTGATCGCCCAGCACTTCGCCGACCGCGGCGATGACGTCCTCGTCACCAGCAGAGACAAGGCGCGGGCGGAGGCCACCGCCGCCCGGATCGGCCCCGGCACGCGAGGGCTGGCCCTCGACCTCGGCCGACCGGAGACGATCGGTTCCGCGTTGGCCGACGTGACCGAGGTCGACCACGTCGTCATCACCGCGGTCGGTCAGGCGGCGAACTCCCTGGCGCAGTTCAGCGTCACCGATGCCGTGGCGGCGGTGACCATGAAGCTCGTCGGCTACGCCGAGACCGTCCGTGTGCTGCGCGAGCGCTTCAACCCCGGCGCCTCCGTCGTTCTCTTCGGCGGGCTCGCCAAGGAACGCCCGTATCCCGGCTCCACCATCGTCAGTACCTTCAACGCCGGTATCACCGGCCTGGTGCGGACCCTCGCCGTGGAGATCGCCCCCCACCGCGTGAACGCGCTGCACCCCGGCCTGATCGGCGACAGCCCGAAGTGGCGTGACGTTCCCGACCCGCCGCACTCGGCCCGGACGCCGATCGGACGGCTGGTGACCATGGCCGAGATCGCCGACGCCACCGAGTTCCTGCTCCGCAACACCGGCGTCAACGCCCACGACCTGCACATGGACGGTGGCCTCCTCGCCACCTGACCCGCGCTCGCGGGAGCCTCAGTCGCGCGCGGCGGGCCGCAACCGCAGCGTCAGGATCTGGAACGGCCGCAGCGTCAAACGGACGCCGTCCTTCAGTTCTTGGTGGCTCGAAGGGTCGTCCAAGGGGCGTTCCAGCAGGTCGGTCACGTGGGAGGAGGCCAGCGGGAAGCCGGTGGTGAGTGCGGCCGCGGCCCGGGTGCCGCGGGATTCGTAGAGCCGTACGACGACGTCCCCGCTGCGGTCGTCGGCGAGCTTGACCGCTTCCACGATCACGCCCTCGTGGTCCACCGACACCAGCGGGGCGACCGTCGCACTGCCCGGCACCGCACGTTCGGGCAGGTTGAAGCGGTACCCCTCACGTCTCGCGTCGGTGACATCGGCGCCGATCACCAGCGCGTACCCGAGCCGGTGGGTGCCCTGGTCCTGGTCCGGGTCGGGGAAGCGGGCGGCGCGCAGCAGGGAGAGGCGGACCGTGGTGGTCGTACCGCCGTCGGGGCGCACGTCACGGGTGACGTCGTGGCCGTAGGAGGAGTCGTTGACCAGGGCGGCTCCCCAGTCGGGCTCGCCGACGTGCAGGAAACGGTGGGCGCACGTCTCGAACTTGGCCGCGTCCCAGCTGGTGTTGGTGTGCGTGGGCCGCTCGACATGTCCGAAGGGGATCTCGGCGGTGGAGTGGGCGGCCCGTACGTCCAGCGGGAAGGCCGCCTTGAGGAACTTCTCCCGCTCGTGCCAGTCGACAACGGTGTCGATCACCAGCCCGCGGGACCCGGCCGGCAACGTCAGGGTCTGCTCGATCCTCGACGCGCCGAAGACCCGGACCACCCGGACACCGTCGGCGGTCGCCGTCACGGACTCGGCATCGGTGAGGTCGCGCACGGTGTTGCGGTAGAAGACGTCGACGTCCCAGGCGTCCCACTGGTTGGGGAAGTCCTGGTGCAACTGGAGCAGGTTGCCGACCGCCCCCGGAACCAGCGCCTCCCGTCCGGCGGTGAGGTCGTAGGCGGAGGTGATCAGACCGCGGTCGTCCACCACGACACGCACCAGACCGTTGTCGAGAACGAATCCGTCCCCGTCCGGTACCGGGGGCACCGGCACGGCGACGGACTCGGGGCGCGGGGCCGCGCCGAACGCCGCGACACCGCCCCGCGAGTGCGGCGCGGAGTTGAAGACCACCGTGCCTCCAGCCACCGTGCCTCCCGGATCTCCGGCCAACGCCCCCTGAGCGGCGCCGATCAGCTCCTCCAGTTCCCGGGCCACGGCCGCGTACGTCTCCTCGGCCTCCCGGTGCACCCAGGCGATCGATGTCCCGGGCAGGATGTCGTGGAACTGGTGGAGCAGCACCGTCTTCCACAGCCGGTCCAGGGCGTCGTACGGATACGGCTGCCCGTGCCGTAGGGCCGCGGTCGCCGCCCACAACTCCGCCTCGCGCAGCAGGCGTTCGCTGCGTCGGTTGCCCTGCTTGGTGGCGAGCTGGCTGGTCAGCGTGCCGCGATGGAACTCCAGGTAGAGCTCCCCGGACCACACCGGTGCGCCGCCGTTGGCCTCGTACTCGTCGTGCGCGCGCCGGAAGAAGTCGACCGGCCCCTCCATCTCGATGCGTGCCGAGCCCTCCAGGTCCCTGAGCCGGTCGGCGCGCGCGAGCATCTCCCGCGTGGGGCCGCCACCGCCGTCGCCGTAACCGAAGGGGATGAGGGAGTGGCTCGCGCCTGCCTTGTCCTGGAAGTTCCGCACGCTGTGGGCGACGTCGGCGCCGGACAGCTCGCCGTTGTAGCTGTCGACGGGCGGGAAGTGGCTGAAGATCCGGGTGCCGTCGATGCCCTCCCACCAGAACGTGTGGTGCGGGAACTTGTTGGTGGTGTTCCAGGACATCTTCTGGGTCAGGAACCACTTCACCCCGGCCAGCTTCATCAGCTGCGGCAGGGCCGCGTTGTAGCCGAAGGTGTCCGGCAGCCACATCTCCTCGGTCTCGACGCCGAACTCCTCCAGGAAGAACCGCTTTCCGTGGACGAACTGGCGCACCAGGGCCTCGCCGCCGCTGATGTTGGTGTCGGGCTCCACCCACAGGCTGCCGGCCGGCAGGAACTGCCCGGTCTTCGCCTTCTCCTGCGCCCGTGCGTACACCTCGGGGCGGTGCTCCTTCAGCCAGGCGAGTTGCTGCGCCTGGGACATCACGAACTTGAACTCCGGATGGCCGTCCATGAGGTGGGTGACGTTGGAGACCGTCCGGGCCACCTTGCGCACGGTCTCACGCAGCGGCCACAGCCAGGCGGTGTCGATGTGCGCGTGCCCCACCGCAGAGATCCGGTGCGCGCTCGCGTGCGCGGGCGATGCGAGTACAGGGGCGAGGACTGCCCGCGCGGCGGCCGCGCTACCGCTGATGTCCTGGAGATCGAGTTCGTCCAGGGCGAGTTCGACGGCCCGAAGGATCTGCCAACGGCGCGGGGCGTCGGGGGACAGCTCGGGCATCAGCTGTCCCAACACCTCCAGATCCTGGACGAGTTCGTGGACCTCCCGGTCGAACACGGCGAGGTCCAGACGCCGTAGTCGGTACAGGGGTTCGCCGGGGTCCGCGGCCGGGTCGCCCAGCCACGGTGCCCGGCCGCCCACCGACGTGGGGCCGAACGCGAGCTCGCCGGGAGCGGTGTGCATGACGACCGGGATGGCGGCGGCCTCGATGTGGGCGGCGAACTCCTCACCGCCTGCGGCTCGTTCGGCCACCGGAAGCCAGATGTTGCGCGGGTTGAGTGCCTTCACCGCGGTGCCGTCCGGCCGGTAGACCAATCCCTCGGCGGAGAAGCCCGCGGAGTGGGTGGCGAACCCGAGGTCCAGTACGGCCTCGACCGTCTCGCCGGCCCAGTCCGCCGGGATCGTCCCGCTCACCTTGAACCAGCTCGTGGACCAGGCGGGACCCCACCACTCGCCAACCCGGGCCGGCCGGTAAGGAGCCGCCAGGCCCTCGGGGACCGGGACCGGCTCGCCGGGGACGTTCCAGATCTCCACGTGGAGAGGGACGGACCGGGCATGGACGGCGGGGCGTATCCGCTCGTTGAGCACGCGGGCCAGCCGCTGTTCGGTGACTTCACGGTCGTTGTGCATCGGGTTTCCGTCTCCGTGCGAGTACTACGAGGTGGGGGGAACGAGTCCGGGTCAGCCCTTGAGGGCGCCGCCGAGCGCGAAGCCGCCGCCGAGTTTGCGGGCCAGCAGCAGGTAGAGCATCACCACGGGCAGCGAGTAGAGGAGCGAGAACGCCGACAACTGCCCGTACTGCGTCTGGTCGTGGGCGGAGAGGAAGGTGAACACGCTGACGGACGCGGGGAGTTTCTCCGGGGACAGCAGCAGGATGAAGGGGACGAAGAAGTTCCCCCACATGCCGATGAACGTGAAGATGGTGACCACGACGACACCCGGCCGCATCAGCGGCAGCACCACCCGCCACAGCACCTGCATGGTGTTCGCGCCGTCGATACGGGCGGCCTCCTCCAGGACGATCGGCACGCCGTCCATGAAGTTCTTCATCAGCCAGATCCCGAACGGCAGCGCGGACGCGGCCAGGAACAGGGTCGTGCCCGGCATGGAGTCGATCAGGTTCACCTGCACGAACATGCTGTACACGGGGATCATCACGGCGGTGATGGGCAGTCCGGTGGAGAACAGGATCGTGTACAGGAACGGTCGGCGTACCCGGGACCGGTAACGCGAGAGCGGGTAGGCGCACAGGACCGACGCCACCACGGTCACCGCCGTGCCGAAGCCGCACAGCAGCAGGCTGTTGAGCATCGGCCGGTAGGTGGTGTCGACGTTGAGAACCGCGTCGAAGTTGTCGAGCGTCAGCGCCGAAGGCCATTTCAGCCGGAAGGAGTTGGTGTCGCTCACCGAGGCGAGCACCATCCACAGCAGCGGCAGGACGTACAGGACCGACACGGCGATCAGGACGAGGTTGATCACGAGGCGACCGGGACGCACGCGGCGCGGACTCGGGGCGGGTGCCGGCACCGTCTTCGAGACGGGCGGGGCGGGGGGAGTGGCGACGGCGGCCATCAGTCGTCCTCCAGTTTCAGCAGCCGGATGTACACGACGGAGAAGAGGGCGCCGACCACCAGCAGGACGAGGGCGATGGCGGTGCCGTAGCCGATCAGGCTGTTCTGGAAGGCTTGTTGGTACATGAAGATCGGCAGGGTCTCGCTCTTGTTGCCGGGGCCGCCGCGGGTCATGGTGTAGATCAGCCCGAAGACGGAGAGTGTCTGGAGCGTGATCAGCATCAGGTTGGTCAGGATCGAGGGCCTGATGACCGGCAGCACGACCCGCCACAGCCGCTGCCAGGGGCCCGCGCCGTCCATCTCGGCGGCCTCCACCAGCTCCTGCGGTACGTCGTTGATGGCGGCGGTGAAGACCATCAGCGAGAAGGCGGTGCCGCGCCACACGTTGGCCAGGCACACCGCGAGGATCGGCATCGTGTAGAGCCAGTTCTGGTCCGGCAGATGCACCGCGTCCAGAAGCGAGTTGAGTGAGCCCTGGTCGTAGAAGAAGGCGTACATCAGATAGCCGGCGACCACCTCGGGCAGCACCCAGGCGGCGATGACCACACCGTTGACGAGGGCCCGTACCGGCTGGGTGGCCTTCTGCGTCAGGACCGCGAGCGCGAGCCCGAGGGTGTTCTGGCCGATGACCGCGGAGCCGACCACGAACAGCAGGGTCAGCCACATCGCGTTGAGGAAGTCGGTGTCCTTGAACGCCCTGGTGAAGTTGTCGACGCCGACGAAGTGGGTGCCGGCGGCCCCGGTGAGCTGCATGTCGGTGAACGCGTAGTACACGCAGTACGCGATCGGACCGGCCAGGAACACCGCCAGCAGGACCACGGCCGGGACCGTCGGCAGACCGCGCAGCAGCGAGCGGACGGCCAGGGCGGGCGCCCCGCGGGACCGGCGGGGGTGACCGCCGGTCCCGCGGGGCGCCGGAGCGAGGGCGGTCACGAAGTGCCCTCCGCGGTCTTGTCGTCGCCCACCGCCGCCTTGACATCGTTATCGAAGGTCGAGGCGGCCTTGTCGACGGAGGCCTGACCGGTCGTCACGGACTCCATCGCCTTCTGGATCGCGGTCGAGACCTGGTTGTACTCGGGCAGCCCGGGCCGGTAGTGGGTGTCGGCGACCAGCTCCGTGAAGAACTTGTTGGTCGGCACCGAGTTCAGGTACGTCGGGTCCGACGCGACGTCCGTGCGCACCGCGATGTTCGCGTTGGTCGCGTTCCACTTGGCGGCGTTGGTTTTCGTCTGGAGTGTGGTCGACAGGAACTTCCAGGCCAGGTCGGGGTTCTTGGCCTTCGCCGGGATCGACCAGGCCCAGCCGCCCGACATGCTCGTACGGCCGGGCGCCTGACCGTTCTGGGTCGGCATGGCCGCGGTGCCCATCACCGACTGCCACTCGGTCCACGGCTTGGCCGCCGACGAGCTCCAGTTGTTGGGCATCCAGGAGCCGTCGATGTCGATCGCCAGCTTGCCCTCGGGAATGAGCTCGGTGCCCACGGCGGTCCCGAAGTTGGCGCCCAGCGCCTGCTCCTTGGCCGGACCGAGCCCCTGGCTGTAGAGGGTGTGCACGAAGTCCAGTGCGTCCTTGAAGCCCTGGCCGCCCACGACCCACTTCTTCTGCGAGGCGTCGTAGAGCGACTTGTCGCCGGCCGGGGTGCCGTACAGGAGCATCTCGAAGCCCTGCATGGAGGAGGCCTCGCCGCCCGCCTGGCCGGTGTAGAGGTTCAGCGGGGTGACGCCGGGCAGCTTCGCCTTGATCTTCTTGGCGGCGGCGATCACGTCCGCCCAGGTCTTCGGCTGCCAGGGCACGGAGATCCCGGCCTTCTGGAGGAGCTGCTTGTTGTACCAGATCCCGCGGGTGTCGGTGTCGTCCGGTACGGCGTAGGTCTTGCCGTCGGAGGCTCCGGTCACCGCGCCCTTGGCGGCCTTGGCGTACTGCGACCAGTCGGCCCATTTGGCGGTGTAGGTGTCCAGCGGCTTGAGGTAGCCGCCCGCGATGTCGGAGTTGATGAGCGCGGTGTCCTCGTAGACCAGGTCGGGCGCGGTCGCGGGGGAGCGCATCATGAGCTGGAGCTTGGTGTAGTAGTCGTTCTCGGAGGCGGTCACCGGCACGAGGGTCACCTTGGTGCCCGGGTTGGCCTTGGTGAACTCCTTCACCATCGAGGCGAGGAAGTTGGCCTGGAGCTTGTTGGTGCTGTCCAGGTTCTGCCAGTAGACGACCTTGATGGACTTGGCCGAGCTGCCTGACGAGCCCGAACCGCAGCCGGTGGCGGCCAGGGCGGTGGCGGCGGTGAAGGCCGCGGCGGTGACGATTCTCGAGCGCACAGTGGTTCCTCCGGGACGCGAAACCTGAGGGAAAGCCGCGAGTTTTTCGGCCTGGAGGCCAGCCCGGACGACGCGCCGTACTCTGCGCCACCCTGCGCTGATCGGCCTCGATGGCCGGAATTTGATGGGCGTCAGCTAAATCCATTTGATGGATGAAGTCAATGCTTCGAGTATGTAAACTTTCGCCGTGGGAGTGCCGGGGCGGCGGATGTGAGGGGATCAGGTGACCGACAGGTGACGATGCTCAGCGGGACGAACCTGCCGCGGGTCGGCGGCTACAACCAGGCCGTAGTCCTGGACGCCATCCGCACCACGGGACAGGTGAGCCGGGTCGAGCTGGCCGCCCTCACCGGCCTGACCAACCAGACCGTCTCCAACGTCGTCCGCAAGCTCCTCGACGCGGGCCTCGTGGCCGAATCCGGCCAGGCCCCCTCCAGCGGCGGCAAGCGCCGCACCCTGCTGACCATCCGGCCCGACGGGGCATGCGCGGTCGGCGTCCACCTCGACCCCGACGCCGCGGTCATCGTGGTGGTCGACCTGGCCGGCGAGGTGATCGGCAGCCGACGGCTGCGGCTCACCGATCCGGGCGACGCGGCCGACGTGGTGGACCGCATCGCGCGCACCACCGGGCGCCTCCTCGACCGCAGCGCAGTGGACCGCACCCGCCTGCTCGGCCTCGGGATCGCCGCGCCCGGGCCCCTCGACGGCAGCACCGGAGCCGTGGTCTCCCCGCCGAACTTCCCCGGCTGGGGCCGGGTCCCCCTCGCGGACATGTTCGCCGACGCCACCGGCCTGCCCGTCGCCCTCGACAACGACGCCACCGCCGCGGCCATCGGCGAGCGCTGGATCGGTGGCGCGGACCGGGCGGGCAGCTTCCTGTTCATCTACCTCGGCACGGGCGTCGGCGCCGGCATCGTCCTCAACAACACGGTCCTGCACGGCGATTCGGGCAACGCCGGCGAGTTCGGCCACATGGCCGTGGAGCCCGGTGACCGTGTCTGCCACTGCGGTGCGATGGACTGCCTCGGCCCGTATGTCAGCCCGGCCGCGATCATCGACGACCTGCTGCGCCTGCACGGCCGGACCGCCGCCGACCGCATCGGCCTCACCGGTACGCCCGACTCCGTGCACCACGACTGGAAGGCCCTGCGCCGAGCGGCCCGCGCGGACGATCCCGACGCCTGCGATGTCGTACGGCGTGCCGCGCGCCGTATCGGCGAGGCCGCGCGCGGCGCTGCCAGCCTCCTCGACGTCAGCCGGGTCGTCCTCGGCGGCGAGGCGCTGCGCGGCATCGAGCCGATCATCCGCGAGGAGGTCGAGGCCGCCGTCAACCGCACATCCGTCGCCCGTACGATCCGCGCGGTCGCCGTCGAGCAGAGTGTGATCGGCGAGACGGTGGGCGCTGTGGGGGCGGCGTCGCTCGTGCTGCACGGGAACTATGCGCCGGGGTGGCGGATGCTGACGGACGTATCGGGCTGAAGTGGGGGCGGTGCGCGTCGAGTTGGGGGGTGCGCTGACGTCTCGTGTCCGAAGTCCGGGTCAGTTCCGGGATTCCGGGTCCTGGGCTTCGTAAGGCCAGACGTCGTCCGGGAAGACTCGCGCGAACCAATGGGGCTGGACGTCCCGAAGCTGCAGCGTTCGCCAGCGGCGTGGGTCGGCAGGTTCCGGGACCGCGACCTCGACGTCCGGGCCGTAGGCGAAGAGCCGCTCCTGGCAGACACCACAGGGCGCAAGGATCCAGTACCCGCGGTCCTTGTCGGCGGCGGTGACGCACACGGACGCGACCACGCGCCGCCCCAGCTTGAAGGCCTCACAGATGGCGCCCGTCTCGTGGCAAAGGCCCACCGCACTGTTCGGTGCGTCCGGGGCGGTGCTCGTGAGGATTGCTCCGTCGTCCAGACGCAGCGCAGCGGCCCCGGACCAGTCCTGTCCGGGGAAGCGGTGGCGGGCCAGCCCGATGGCGGCGTCCACGAGTTCCTGATCAACGGCCATGGGGGAAACGTACATCCGGCGGCCCCGGCGAGGCTCAAGTCGGCCTGGTGCGCAGGCACTAGGACACGTGAGGGGCTGGTCCGGGTGCACCAGGGGAAGACGGCGGCGCAGGACGATGCCCGTCAGGGCGCCGGAAGGAAGGGTTGGAGGCGTGCGAATCCCGCGCGTTCCCCCTGCCTAGCGGCGTCTGGAGTGATCAACAGGTGGCTACTTTTCTTTACCGGATCGGACGGTGGGCCTTCCGTCGGCGCCGTCTCGTGGGTGGGCTGTGGCTGGGTGCCCTGCTGCTGGCCGTCGCCGCCGCCGCCATGGCACCGGGCGGGGAGGAAGAGGACCTCTCCATGCCCGGCACCGAGTCCCAGAAGGCGTTCGACCTGCTGGACGAGCGCTTCCCGCAGAGCAACTCCCAGGGGGCCGAGGCCCGCTTGGTGTTCCGGGCCCCGGACGGGCAGCGGGTGACGGCCACGGAGAACAAGGCGGCCGTCGAGGACGCGCTCGGCTCGTTGGACGGGGGCGGTCAGGTCGCGTCGACCACCGACCCCTATACGACCGGCGCGGTCAGCGAGGACGGCACCATCGCCTACTCCACGATCACCTACACCGCGGACGCCGTCGACCTGACCGGGTCGACGAAGAGCGCCCTCGAGGACGCCGCGAGCCAGGCCAGGGACGCGGGGCTGACCGTGGAGATCGGCGGCTCGGCCCTGGACGCGGAAGAGGAACCGGGCGGAACGACGGAACTCATCGGCGTGGCGGTGGCGGCGGTGGTGCTGGTCCTCGCTCTCGGGTCGCTGGTCGCGGCCGGACTGTCACTGCTGACCGCGTTCACGGGCGTGGCCATCGCCTTCGGCCTGGTCTCCGCGCTGGCCGTTCCGCTGGGTCTGACGTCCACCGTCGCCATCCTGGCGCTGATGCTGGGCCTGGCGGTCGGCATCGACTACGCACTCTTCATCACCTCCCGCTTCCGGGACGAGCGCGCCCAGGGCAGCGAGCCGGAAGAGGCCGCCGGCCGGGCGGTGGGCACGGCCGGATCCGCTGTCGTCTTCGCCGGCGCGACCGTCGTCATCGCCCTGGCCGGACTGGGAGTGGTCGGAATCCCCGAACTGACCAAGATGGGCATGGGCGGAGCGGGCGCCGTGGCCCTGGCCGTACTCGTCGCCCTGACCCTGGTCCCCGCGCTGTTCGGCTTCTTCGGACGGCGGGTGCTGTCCCGCCGTATCCGCAAGGCCACCCGGCCGGGAAGCGAGCGCCCGCACCCGATGCCCGCCGCGGCCGGCCGGCCCGGGCTCGGCACCCGCTGGGCCCGGTTAGTGCTGCGTCGGCCGGTGGCCGTGCTGATGATCGCGGGAATCGGTCTCGGAGCCGTCGCCCTACCGGCGCTGAGCCTCGAACTCGGGCTGCCCGGAGATGAGTCCAAGTCGGTGCAGACCACCCAGCGCCGTGGCTACGACCTGCTGTCGGAAGGCTTCGGCCCCGGCTTCAACGGCCCGTTGACCGTGGTCGTGGACATGTCGGCATCCTCGGGGTCCGCGGACACCCGGGCCACCACGGACCTGGTCGTCAAGACCGTAGAGGGAGTGGACGGGGTCGCGTCGGTCGGTGATCCGGTGCTCAGCCGGACCAAGGACACGGCCGTCCTCACCGCCGTCCCCCGGACCGCGCCGAACAGCGGCGAGACCAAGGACCTGGTACACGCGATCCGGGGCGCGGTCTCGGGCGTCGAGGCCGACACCGGCGCCGCCGTCCTGGTGACCGGCACCACCGCGATGAACATCGACATCTCCGAAGCCATGTCCGACGCGCTCGTCCCCTATCTGACCGTCGTCATCGGCCTGGCGGTGCTCCTGCTGATGGTGGTCTTCCGTTCGGTGCTGGTCCCGGTCAAGGCCGCGCTCGGCTTCCTGCTGTCGGTGGGTGCCGCATTCGGCGTCCTCGTCGCCGTCTTCCAGTGGGGCTGGGCGGCGGACCTGCTCGGCATCGAGCAGACCGGACCGGTCATGTCGCTGATGCCGATTCTCATCATCGGCATAGTGTTCGGCCTCGCCATGGACTACGAGGTCTTCCTCCTCACCCGGATGCGGGAGGCCTACGTTCATGGCGCGTCTCCCGGTGAGGCGATCGTCAGCGGGTTCCGGCACAGCGGCCGTGTGGTGGCCGCGGCGGCGATCATCATGATCAGCGTGTTCGCCGGATTCGTCGGAATGAGCAGCCCGACCGTCCAGACGATGGGGGTCGGCCTGGCCGCCGCCGTCGCCTTCGACGCCTTCGTGGTCCGGATGGCGATCGCACCCGCGGTCCTGGCGCTGCTCGGCCACCGGGCCTGGTGGCTGCCTCGTATCCTGAACCGTGTGCTGCCGAATGTGGATATCGAGGGTGAGGCACTGAGCAGGCATGTCCCCGGCTCCGCGGCCGAGTCGGACGCGGCGGTGCGGCGGCTCCCCGTCGGGCGGGACTGAGCCGGCCATGACGAACACAGGGGGCGGTGGCCCGCGACCACGCGGCACGTGGGCGCGGGAGGGAGCGATCACGGCGACAGCGTTCGCGCTCTGTCTGCTCGGCGGTGTGGTGAAGGACGACGGCAGCACGCTGTCACCGCCGTCCGCCGCCGCCTACGTCATCGCCGTGGTGTCCTGTGCCGTACTGCCGGTGCGGCACCGGGCGCCCCTGGCCGCCATGGCGGTCACGACCGCGAGCGGCGCGCTGGCGCCGTTCCTGGGCCTCCTGCTGAGCCCGCTCATCGCGGCTCCTGCCGTGATCACCGCGTACTCCTATGCGCTCACCGCGCGCACCGAACGGCGCGCGGCGAGCGCGGTGGCGCTCATCTCCGTGGCGCTGCTGGTCGCCTCGACCCCCCTGTTCGGGGCCCTGTCCTGGAAGGACGCGAGCAGGGTGGGAGCGGTGGCGGCGTTCCCGCTGGTGGCCGGCGTACTCGGTCACTCGGTGCGGAACCGACGGGCCTACCTGGCGGCCATGGAGGAGCGGGCCCTGCGGGCCGAGCAGAGCCGGGACAGCGAGGCGCGCCGGAGAGTGGCCGAGGAACGGGTGCGGATCGCCCGCGAGCTGCACGACCTGGTGGCCCATCAGATCACCCTGGCCAACGCACAGGCCACGGTCGCCGCCCACCTCTTCGACACCCGCCCGGAGCAGACCCGCAAGAGCCTCAAGGAACTCGTCGAGACCACCGGCGACGCGCTCGACGAACTGCGGGCCACGGTCGGTCTGCTGCGCCAGTCCGGGGACGCGGCCGTGCCCGCCGAACCGGCGCCCGGCCTCTCCCGGCTTCCCACGCTCCTCGAGTCCTTCCGCCGCGCGGGACTGGAGGTGTCGGCGCACCAGGAGGGCACGGCCAGGCCGCTGCCGCCGGGAGTGGACCTCACCGCCTACCGCATCGTCCAGGAGGCCCTGACCAACGTGACCAAGCACGCCGGTACCCGTAGCGCCCGGGTGCGCCTCGCCTGGAGCCGCGAACGCGTGACCATCACGGTCGCCGACGACGGAGGGGGCGCCCGCACGGCATCGACCGCCGCCACGGCGCCCAGTGCGTCCACGGCGGGGGACCGCCCGCCCGGTTACGGTCTGATCGGGATGCGTGAGCGTGCCACCGCGGTCGGGGGGCACCTCTCCGCGGGCAGGCGCCCGGAGGGCGGTTTCCTCGTCTCCGCCCAACTGCCCCTCCCGCCCGCCAAGGACGCGACGCACGGGACGGACGGAACGACAGCCGTCGAGAACCGGATGGCCGACGCGGCGACGGGCGACGGACGGACGGGCGACGCAGAGGCCGGGGATGCGCTGTGACGCTCCGGGTGCTGCTCGCCGACGATCAGGCCCTGCTGCGGGGTGCCTTCCGGCTGCTTCTCGACTCGGCCGACGACATCACCGTGGTCGGTGAGGCCGCCGACGGCGGGGAGGCCGTGAGACTCACCCGTCAGCTGCGCCCGGACGTGGTGATCATGGACATCCGGATGCCGGAGGTGGACGGTCTCACCGCCACGTCGGAGATCAGCGCGGACCCGGAACTGCGTGCCAGCCGCATCCTGATCCTGACCACGTACGAGACCGACGAGTACGTCGCCCAGGCGCTGCGCGCGGGGGCCGGCGGATTCATCGGCAAGGGCATCGGCGCCGAGGACCTGCTGGACGCCGTGCGGACGATCGCCGACGGCGACACCCTTCTGTCCCCCGCCGCGACCCGTTCCCTGGTCGCCCGTTTCCTGGCCACACCGGACGACGTCCCGTCGCACCGCCCCGAACAGCTCGCCGTGCTCACCCCGCGCGAACGCGAGATGGTGGCTCTGGTCGCGACCGGCCTGTCCAACCAGGAGATCGCCGAGCGGATGTTCCTCAGCCCCTTCACCGTCCGCGCCCACGTGCAGCGCGCCATGACGAAGCTGGACGCCCGCGACCGGGCACAACTCGTCGTCATCGCCTACCGGACGGGCCTGGCCCAGGCCGCCCCCGACAGCGGCACCGACCACCTGTCGTAGTACCCGCACTCGCTGCCGCACGCACCGAACGGCGGCGCGCTCGTCTGCGCCACGAGCGCAGACATCAAGCACGTCCACCGTCTGCTCGCACATGTCCATCTCTTGCTCGCAACCGACAATCAAGAGGACACCCATGTCCAAAGTGGCTGAAACTGTGGTCTCTCCGGTCCGCATCGGCAGACTCTCGATCGGAGCCCTCGGCATCCTGGCACTCGCCCTCGGTGCCCTGCAGTCAGTGGTGGAACCCGCGCTCCCGCTGCTGCAACGGGAGTTGGGGGTCAGTCCTGCCGAAGGGGCGTTGGTCGCCAACGCGTTACTCGTCACCGGTGCGGTCGTCACCCCCGTCGCAGGAAAACTCGGCGACCGCTACGGGGGAAAGCGGGTGCTGGTAGGGCTGATGGCCGTGGTCTCGGCCGGTGGTCTGGTGGCCGGTCTGGCGCCGAACCTGCCGGTGCTCTTGCTCGGTCAGGTATTGCAGGGCGTCATGGTGGGTGCGCTGCCCCTCTCGTTCATCCTGGTGCGCAAACACCTCCCGACAGGACAGTCACAGGTGGCGATCGGGATGGTCGTCGCGCTGTTCACCGGCGGCGGCATGGTGGGAACGTCGACGGCCGGGCCGATCGCGGAAGGTCTGTCCTGGCATGGGATGTTCGTGTTACCGACGCTCGCGATCATCGCGGCGACGCTCGTCGTGGCTCGCCTCCTGCCGCATGATCCGCCGATCCCGTCGGACAGCAGGATCGACTGGCCCGGTGCGGTGCTGCTGAGCGGCATGTTGCTCGCCTTCATGCTCGGGCTCGTGACGGTGACGAGGGACGGCGGCCTGCCGGCACTCGCGGTCGGCGCCCTCGCGGCGGTCGTGGCCGCCCTCGCGGCCGGATGGGTCGCCGTCGAGCGCCGGGCAGCCTCGCCGATGGTCGATCTGCGCATGCTGGCACAGCCCGCGATGTGGAACGCGGGTGTGCTCACCCTCGTCATCACCGTCAGTCTCGGGATGGTGCTCTTTCTGCTTCCGCAGCTGTTCGCGATATCGGCCGACGGCTACGGCTTCGGTGCCGATACCACCGACATCGGACTGTTCCTGCTGCCCGGCGCCGTCGCGGGGGCGGTGAGCGATGCGGTCGGCGGGATCGCGGCGCGGCGTTTCGGGCCGCGTGCCGTGGTCGCCGTGGGCACCGTCGTCACGGCGGCCACGATGATCGCCCTGGCATCGCTGCACACCGCGGCATGGCAGCTCGTCCTCGCCAAGGTGCTGACCGCGTTCGCCGCGGGCGTCGGTACCACAGCACTGCTCGCCGGCACCGCCACCGCCGTCGCGACCCGGGACATCGGCATCGCCACCAGCCTGCTCGTGGTGACGCGCGTGATCGGCGTCGCCCTGGGCGTCCAGATCGGGGGCGCCATCCTCGACGCCGGGGCCCACCCGGTGACGGGCCTGCCGAGCGAATCGGCCTTCGCCACGGGATTCGTCACCGCCGGACTCGTCGCCGCATTGTCACTGCTCGTCGTCCGCATCACGAAGAAGGGAACCCAGGCATGACACCGAAGCGCAACGTCCTCATCTCCGGGGCCGGCATCTCCGGATCCGCACTGGCGTACTGGCTGCACCGGTCCGGATTCACGGTCACCGTGGTGGAGAAGGCAGGCGCACCGCGCGACGGCGGATACCCGATCGACATTCGCGGGACCGCGACAGAGGTGGTCCGGCGCATGGGGATACTGCTGCAACTGCGGGACGTGCACATCGACTCGCGCCGCTGCACTTTCCTCGATGCCCATGGCAGTGAAGTGGCCTCGCTCCATCCGAGTGCCGTTGTCGGCAGTGTCGAGGGACAGGACCTCGAGGTGCGTCGAGGGGATCTGGCCGCGCTCCTCCACGCACTCGTCCGCGACGATGCGGAATTCCTGTTCGGCGACTCCATCCACACCTTCGACCAGTCCGGACAAGGGGTCGACGTCACGTTCCACAGTGGGCGACAGCGCAGGTACGACCTGGTGGTCGGTGCCGACGGAATGCATTCACCAACCCGGGAGCTCCTGTTCGGCCCCGAGAAAGAGTTCCACCGCTATCTCGGCTACTGCTTCGCCCTGTTCACCATGCCGAACACCTTCGGGCTCTCCCGCGAGCTCATGTTGTGGAACTCCCCGGGGAGGGCCGCGGCCCTCTACGCCGTCGGGAAAAACGACGAACTGCACGCGTTCCTGACCTTCCACCGACCAGAACCGCCGTTCGGCGCCCTCCGGAACCCCGGCGCCCAGCGGGACCTGGTCGCCCAGATCTTCGCGGGCGCGGGATGGGAGGTCCCCGGCATGGTCGACGCCATGCGCGACGCTGACGACCTGTTCTTCGACATGGCCGGTCAGATCCGTATGCCGCGCTGGTCCAGCGGCCGCGTCGTTCTCGTCGGTGACGCCGCGTACGCCCCCTCGTTCCTCACCGGACAAGGCTCGAGCCTTGCGCTGGTCGGTGCCTACATGCTCGCCCACGCCCTGGCCGCCCACCGGGATCACGCCGTGGCCTTCGCCGCCCACGAACGCGCTCTTCGCGCATTCGTCGCCATGAACCAGGCGCTGGTCGACAACGGTGGGGCCACGCTCTTTCCCACCACGGCGCGGGCCCTGGAGCAACGCAACACCATGCTGCGTGACCTCGTCACCATGCCCTCCGCGCCAACCCGACCGGCCCATTCAGCCCTCAAGCTGCCCGAATTCGCCCCGATGCCGTGAGGTCCCTCAGGTCAGGTTCAGGCCGCCGTCGAGCACGATGACCTCCCCGGTCAGATAGCCGCTGCCGATCACCGACGCCACCAGGTCGGCCACGTCGGAGGGGCGGGCCGGGCGGTGCATCGGTGCGCGGTCCCGCCACAGTTCGTGCGCCTGCACCCAGTCCTTCGTCATCGGCGTGTCCACGAGCCCCGGTGCCACCGCGTTCACCCGCACGTCGGGCCCGAGCGCGGCCGCGAGCAGCCGGGTGACGTGGTTCAGCGCGGCCTTGCTCGCCGCGTACGGCACCGAGGAACCCTTGGGCCGTACGCCGGCGTGGCTGGTGATGTTGACGATGCTGCCGCCACCGGGGGACTGCCGTAGCGCCGGAAGGGCCGCGGTGCACAGCACCCAGGGCGCGATGAGGTTGACCTCCAGCAGGCGCCGCCAGTCCGCCGGGGTCGCCGCCGCGAGGTCCGCGTGTGGGATCGGCCAGCTGATGCCCGCGTTGTTCACCAGCACGTCCAGCCGCCCGAAGTGACCCAGTGCCGTCTCGACCAGCTCCCGGGCTTCCTCCTCCACCGCGAGATCGGCCTGTACGTAGGCGCCGCCGAGTTCCGCCGCCAGTGCCTGCCCGGCCTCCGTGCTGCGCCGCGAGTGCAGGACGACCCGCGTCCCGTCCGCCGCGAGCCGCCGTGCGACGGCCTCGCCGATCCCCGACGTGGACCCGGTGACCAGGGCGACGGGTCCGTCGCCTAGTTGGATGCTCATGGCAGTGGATCTTGTCACGGCCCCCGCGGGACGTGGTCACCGGTTCCTAGCCCGCCCTCTCCTCCGCCCCCTGCGCGGCCGGCCGCCCGCGTCCCCAGGCGGCCAGAGGCCGGAGCGCGTCGTTGAGACGCTCGCCGTCCTCGGTCAGTGTGTACTCGACGCGGGGCGGCACCTCGTCGTAGGACACACGGCGCACCACCCCGTCCGTCTCCATCTCGCGCAGGTGGGATGCGAGCACCTTCTCGGTGATCCCCGGAAGCAGTCGGCGCAGCTCGCCGAAGCGGCGGCAGGGGTGCTCGTGGAGCGCCCACAGGATCAGCACCTTCCACTTGCCGCCGATCACCTCCATCGCGGCGTCGATCCCGCAGACGTGTCCGTCCGGCGCGCCCGGCCGGTTCAGTGTTGTCATGCCCCACCCCTCCGACGTGCTTGCTCACTTCGGGGTAACCACCCACTCCGAAGTGCGTACTTGATCTCCCACGGGCCTGTGACCAGCCTGATCGGCATGACACAGAACACCGTTGAGAAGGACTCCGTCACGCTGCTGGGCCTCGGCGCGATGGGCACCGCGCTGGCCCGTACCTGGCTTGCCGCCGGTCACCCGCTGACCGTCTGGAACCGCACGCCGGCCCGCGCCGCTTCGCTCGCCGCGGAGGGTGCGAAGGTCGCGGACAGCGCCGCAGCCGCGGTCGCCGTGAACGCCCTGGTCGTCGTCTGCCTGTTGGACGACGCCTCGGTCGAGGACGCGTTGGCCGGCACCGATCTGGCCGGCCGAGACCTGGTCAACCTGACCACCAGCACCCCTGCTCAGGCCCGCGCCCGTGCCGAGTGGGCCCGCGAGCGCGGTGCCCGCTACCTGGACGGCGGGATCATGGCCGTCCCGCCGATGATCGGCGTCCCGGAGTCCGGCGGCTACGTCTTCTACAGCGGCTCGCGGGAGCTGTTCGAGCGGCACCGGGAGACGCTGGTCCTCCCGGCCGGCACCGTCTACGTCGGCCACGACGCGGGCTTCGCGGCGCTGTACGACATGGCCCTGCTCAGCGCCATGTACGGGATGTTCGCCGGGGCCGCCCACGCCTTCGCCCTGATCCGCAAGGAGGACGTCGACCCCGCGTCGCTGGCCCCGCTGCTCGCCGACTGGCTCGTCGCGATGGCTCCGGCCGTGCACCGTACCGCCGACCAGCTGCGGAGCGGCGACTACACCCGAGGTGTCGTCTCCAACCTCGCCATGCAGGTGGCCGGCACACCGGCCTTCCTGAGCACCGCCGAGCAGCAGGGCGTCAGCCCCGAACTGCTCAGCCCGTACTTCGCGTTGATGCGCCGCCGACTGGCCGAGGGCAGCGGGGAGGAAGACCTGACGGGCGTGATCGACCTGCTGGTCCGCTGAGGGCCGTCGACCGTCCGGGCCGCCGTGCGGGCACGTGCTCCCGCACGGCCGACGCCGTGTCACGGCTTGATGCCCACCCCGGCCCACGCGCTGACCTCGGCGTCCGTGAGCTCCGGGCCGGTGCCCTGAGGGTCGTCCGGGCGCCACCGGTGGGTCAGGGAGACGCCGGGGTCGAGCAGGTCGAGGCCCTTGAAGAAGCGGGCGACCTCCTGCTGGCTGCGGACCTGGGCCCGGGTGCCGGCGGCGGCGTAGATACCGACGAGCTTCTCCCACAGCTCCGGGGCGAAGTCACCCGTGCAGTGGCTCACGGCCAGCGCGCTGCCCGAGGGCAGGGCGTCCAGGAGGCGGGAGACGATGCCGTACGGGTCCCAGTCGTCCGGGACGAAGTGCAGGATGGCGTTGAGGGACAGGGCCACGGGCCGGTTCAGGTCCAGGGTCCTGGCCAGCTCGGGGGAGTTGAGGATCGCCTCGGGGTCGGTGAAGTCGCCCTGGACGTAAGCCGTCCGGCCCTCGGGGGTGTTGCGCATCAGGCGCTCGGCGTACTTGAGGACCAGGGGGTCGTTGTCGGCGTAGACCACGCGAGCCTCGGGAGCCACGGACTGCGCGACCTGGTGCAGGTTCGGTTCGGTGGGGATGCCGGTGCCGATGTCCAGCCACTGGCGCACGCCGTACTCCCGCGCGAGGACGCGGGTGGCGCGGTGCATGAAGGAGCGGATCTCGCGGGCGCACGTGAAGATGCCGGGGTAGGTGGCCGCGACGGTCTCGGCCGCCTTCGTGTCGACGTCGAAGTGGTCCTTGCCGCCGAGGTAGTAGTCGTACATCCGGGCGGAGTGGGGCCGGCTGGTGTCGATCTCCCGCGCGGCGTGGGAGTTGGTCATCCTGTCCCTTTCAGGTGGTGTGCGTGGGGGTGTCGGGCAGGTCGCTGCCGGGGCAGGTCCGGCTCGGGTCGGGGTTCAGCCGGCCGCGAGATGGTCGGCGAGGCCCCGCTTGACGCCCGCGACGAACGCGGCGATCTCCTGCGGGGTGTAGATCAGCGCGGGTCCGGCCGGATCGGTCGACTGCCGCAGCGCCACCCGGCCGTCGGCCAGCAGCTTCGTCTGTACGCACTGGCCGCCGTTGGGACCGCTCCACGGCGACTCCCAGCCCTGCTCGCCCAGGTCGGTGGCCGGCATCCCGTTGTAGACCTGGCAGTCGGTGCTCGTCATGAGTACTCCTTGCGCATGCGGTTCAGCAGCGCCTTGCTGTCCGTGTCCGAGGTCAGCAGGGACATGCGGTTGTGCGCCTCCAGATGCGCCGACACGTCCGAGCGCTGATCCAGGTACATCGCGCCGGAAAGGACCTCGGTGTACACGATGTCCGGCAGCTCCGGCTCCTCGAAGCGGAAGTAGCTGAACGGGGCGCACGCACCCACATGGGCGCCGGCGGTGAACGGCACCACGTCGACGCTGACGTGCTCCAGCTCCGAGACCTCCAGGAGCCGGTCGATCTGCTCCCGCATGACCTCGGAGCCGCCGACCACCCGGTGCAGTACGGCCTCTTCCATCACCACCCACAGCGTGGGCGCGTCGGGTCTCTCGAGCAGGCTCTGGCGGCGCAGCCGCAGATCCACACGCCGCCCCAGATCCTCGTCGGCCTCACCCGGGAAGCCGCCGCGCAGCACCCCGCGCGCGTACGCGTGGGTCTGCAGCAGCCCGGTGACGTAGTGGGGTTCGTAGGTGCGCAGGGTCCGGGCCCCGGCCTCCAGGCTGACGTAGGCGCTGAACCAGTTCGGCAGGACGTCCCGGTAGGTGTGCCACCAGCCGGGCGCGTTGGCCCGCTCGGCCAGGACGACGAACTCGTCGATCTCCTGGCGGTCCGCCCCGTAGGTCTCCAGCAGCTTCTCCACGTAGAGCGGCTTGAGGGCGACCTCGGCCTTCTCCAGGCGGCGGATGGTCAGGGACGTCACCCTCAGGGCCCTGGCCGCGTCCTCCAGCGAGGCCCCCGCGTCCTGGCGCCGCTCCTGCAGACGGCGGCCGAGGATCATGCGCAGCACGGTGGGAGCACTGGTGCCACCGGTGCCCGTACGGCCTTCGCTCACGCCCTGACCTCCTGAGGGACTGTCACCGGATCGAGTCTGACAGCGACTTGATGACGCCACCAGACGGATATCGGCTATCTGAAATTATCAGGGAGCTGGTTGCAGGTTGAACTTGGGTGCGAGCATAGTGACTTGTGTGAACCGTGCCGCCGAACGCGAGCATGGTGCTGTCAACCGTCCCCACCCTCCGGCGTGTTGGCATCCGCCGCCCTCGATGCTGCTCGCCCGGCCGCGCCGCCGCCCCCACGGAAGGCCAACACCGTGTCCCCCCACACGACCTCGTACCCGCAGCTGTTAGACGCCGTGGACCAGGAACGGACCCACTGGATCGAACTTCCCGCCCACCGCTCCAGCGTCGGTGTCGCCCGGCGCTCCGTCGGCACCCGGCTCAAGGCCTGGAGCGTGCCGGGCGAGCTGTGCTCGGACGCGGTGCTGCTCCTGTCCGAACTGGCCACCAACGCCGTGTGCCACACCCTCAGCCCGCGCATCCTGTGCGGCATCGGGCTGGTCACCGACGGGATCCTCCGGCTGGAGGTCCACGACCACGACCACTCGGGCCCCACGTTGCGCCGGTGCCGGGCGGGGCTCGACGACGAGGGCGGGCGCGGACTGTTCCTGGTGGAGCAGCTCGCGGACACCTGGGGAGTGGACCGCTCGAGACTCACCGGCGGCAACGCGGTATGGGCGAACCTGTCGGCCTGAACTAGCCCTTGGTGGGCGTGAGTTCGGCGAGGAGCAGGGTGCGGTCGTCCGCGCCGGCCGGATCGGAGGGGGCGTTCAGCAGGCGTCGGCACAGGGAGGGGAGCGGGTCGTGGTCGACGGCGGCCGTGTCGAGCGCCCGGGCTAGGCGGGCGATCTGGTGGTCTATGTCGGCGTCCCGCGACTCGACCAGACCGTCGCTGTAGAGCACGAGCAGCGCGGGCTCGTCGATGCTCAGCACGGTCGGCTCGTAGGCTTGCGCACCGAGACCGAGCGGCAGGCCCGCGCCGACCAGCGTGACCGGAGCGGTCCGGCGGTCCGGCCCGCGCAGCAACGGCGGAGGGTGACCGGCACCGACGAGGGTGCAGGTGCCGCGCCGGGCGTCCCACTCGGCGTAGATGCAGGTGGCGAAGGACGCGCCCGGGGTGTCGCTGGCGAGCGCGTCGAGCCGTCGTATGAGATCGACGGCGGGGATGTCGAGACCGGCCAGCGTGCGTACGGCCGTGCGCAGTTGGATCATCGCCACGGCCGACTCCGGGCCGTGCCCCATGGCGTCCCCGACGATCAGGCTGACCCGGTCGTCCGGCCGTCTGAGCACGTCGAACCAGTCACCGCCGATGATCGAGCCCTGTCCGGCGGGCAGGGACCCGTGGGCGATGCGGCAGCCCTCGACCTCCTGGATGGTGCCCGGCAGCAGGCTGCCCCGGATGGCCAGGGCGGTGCGGCGCTCGTGCTCGTAGCGGCGCGCGTTGTCCAGGGCGACCGAGGCCCGCGCGGCCAGTGATTCCACGGCCGCGATCTCCGCGGTCAGGAACGGCCCGCGGTCCGGTCCGCGGGAGCAGGCGACGAAGCCGATCGCCCCGCCCCGCAGCCGCAGCGGCACCACGAGGAAGGAGCGCGTCCTGAGGAGTTCGCCGATGCGCGCGTCCTCACCGGCGGAGGCCGCGAGCCGCTCGGCCGTGTGGTCGTCGACCGAGTCGAGCAACTGCGCGTGTCCGTCGACCAGGGCGCGGGCGTACGGGGTCTCGCGGGGAAAGACCAGCACCTCGCCGACCGGCAGGGTGCGCTCCCAGGACTCGGGCGTGTCCGTGCCCACGCGCAGGGCCAGTCTGCGGGCCTCGATCTGAGCGGGGTCCGCGCCGGTGTACGTGGTCTCCTCACGCCGCCACCGCTCCAGCAGATAGAGGGACGCCGCGTCGCAGAAGCCGGGCGTCAGCGCGTGCACGACATGGCTGCCGGTCAGCCCCAGGTCGAGTTCCGAGCCGATGACGTCGGCCGCGGGGGAGAAGGCCGACCGACGGGGTGGGGGCACGGCGGCGGAGGCGTCGTCGGAGCGGCTGTGCGGTTCGTTCCGCAGGGTCGTGATGCCTTTCCGGGTGGGGGTCCGGGAGCCCGGCGGGGGACAACTGATCGCCAGGCGTCGACGGCAACTATATGATGAGTCGTCAAGTACCTTGTGGGAAAGGACTTTCTGGTGACCGACGCGGATGCTCTGCCGCCAGGGACCGATCCGGACAAGGCGAGCGTAGCCCGGATGTACGACGCGATGCTGGGCGGGGAGCACAACTTCGCCATCGACCGGGAGGCGGTGGCGGCCGTCACGGCCATCGACCCCCAGGTGCGCACGCTGGCCCGCGCCAACCGCGCCTTCCTCGGCCGGGCGGTGCGCTTCCTGGCCGACTCCGGTGTCCGGCAGTTCATCGACCTCGGATCGGGGATCCCGACGCAGGGCAACGTCCACGAGGTGGCCCAGGCGGCGAGCCCGCAGGCCCGGGTGGTCTACGTCGACAAGGACCCGGTGGCCGTCGCCCACAGCACCACCCTGCTCGCCGACAACCCGTACGCCGACATCGTCGACGCCGACATCCGGCGGCCGGCCGACGTCCTGGCCGCGCCGCAGGTGCGCAAGCTGATCGACTTCGACCAGCCGGTCGCCGTGCTCATGGTCGCGATCCTGCACTTCGTCGCGCCCGAGGAGAACCCGGCCGGCATCGTCGCGGCCTTCCGGGACGCCCTGCCCGAGGGAAGCTGGCTGGCCCTGTCCCACGCCACCAACCAGGACCGCCCAGACACGGCCGCCGCGGTCACCCAGCTGTACCGCTCCCGGGCCGCCTCGCCGGTCACCGTCCGCTCCCACCAGGAGATCCAGGACCTCTTCACCGGCTTCGAGCTGACGGAACCGGGCCTGGTCCACGTCCCGCTGTGGCGTCCGGACGAGAACGAGGACATCCCGGAGAACCCGTCGGAGTACTGGGTGTACGCGGGGGTCGGCCGCAAGAGCGGGTGACCCCCGCGACGGCTCCGTCCCGCTGGGGCACACAGCTCATCTCGGCGGGGCGGCGGAGGGTGGCAGCCATGGTCACCGCGCACTACCTGTTCGAAGACATCCCGCGAGTGCTGCGCCCGCAGGACGTCGACCGGGCGATCCACCCGTCCACTGGGCCCTGACGGAGGCCCTCACCCCGCGATGGAGTCCAGCTGTTCCGCCGCCGGACGCAGGGCCCACAGGTCGCCGCCCGGCGGCGCCTCCAGCAGCGGAACAGCCCTGCGCGCCGGCATGTCGCCCGCGTCGGCGGCCGCGTGCACGACGTCGGTCGCCGCGTACCGGAGGAACTCCAGCTCCGGATGGGGCCACGCGGCGGCTCCGGTCGTGGCAGGCAACAGATAGTCCACCGCCTTGAACAGACTCTGCCCGTTCGGGCCCCGGTACGCCCACAGATCGACCCCGACATGCCGGCCGATGGCCGCGAGCCGGGTGTAGGCGACCAGGTCGAAGGTCGAGTAGTGCCAGCTCCGGGTGCGGGTCAGCTCCTGGGGCTGGCTGCCGTCCGCCGCGATCTGCGGCGCGATGCGCTTGCCGCGGGCGTCCAGGACCGTACTGCGGGCCAGGGCCCTGTCGCCGGTCGCGTAGGCGAGGCCGGCGAGCAGCATGTCGTAGAAGGTCCCGTGGTTGTTGGTGGCGGCCGCCTCCTGCTTGCCGAAGTCACTGTCCTTGAGCCAGCCGAGGAAGTCGGTGTTCCACTCCGTCATGCCGGTGCGGTCCTTCCCGCTCCAGCCCGGAGCGCCGGTGTCCAGCAGGGCGAGCGCGTCGAGGACACTGGTGTAGGACTGCGAGAAGTCGATGATGCCGATGGCCCGTCCGTCGTACTTGCAGGGGATGAACTGCGCGTGGTCCAGGTGGGGGTTCATCCTCGTGGCCGGGTCGAGGAACCAGGTGCGCAGCACCTGCCCGGCCTTCCGCGCGTACCGCTTCTCGCCGGTGTAGTACCAGGCGAGGGAGAGGTCGTACGCGGAGTCGAAGGTCTTCTCGACATCCTGGCGGTCGGTGCCGGAGTCGACCTCGGGATTGCGCTCGCCGTCACGCTGGACGTACGGGCAGCCCCATGGGTTGTCGGCGGTGGGGGGCTGGGAGGGCCACCAGTACGGGGCCTGGCTGAGGTAGTCGTGGACGTCGCCGCCCGGAGCGGGCCTGGGCTTGTCCACGACGGTCCAGGGGCCCTGGTCCAGCCACTTGTCGGCGCGGACCGTCAACGCCTTCACCGCGCGCCGCAGTTGCGGATCACCACGATCGAGCCGGGCTTTCGTCTGCTGCAGACGGGCACCGTCCAGGACCGCGGTGTGCGGCGGGGGCGCGGTCCGTGCCGCCACCGGTGCGCAGAGCCCTGTCGTGAGCGCGGCCAGGGCTGTCGCAAGAACGACCCACCAGCGGGACCGCGCGCTCATCGGACCACCCCGTCCAGCCGGCGCTGGGCCTCGTGGAGGTTCCGTGGCCGCACCGCCTCCGCACTGCCGTACAGCTCAAGGCGCGTGTGCAGATCACCCGTGAAGTCGGGGACGTCGATCTGGTCGAACTCCCTGACCTCGTCGATGCCGACGCTCGCGGAGTACGGCGCCAGACCGTCGATCTTCACCAGCCCGGCGCGGCCGTTGGTGACGCGGATGTTCCAGTGCGTGAACCGGGCGCCGAAGAGGGGACCCGCGCTCGCGTCACCGCCGTGGCGGCCGTTGTTGTTCAGGGTGATGTCGGTGCGGACATTGGCGAAGGGCAGGCCGCGATGGCTGTCGAAGGTGCCCATCCGCATGTCGCCGCGCGACCAGACGTTGTACGACGACAGCCCCTCGACGTTGATGCCGTGCAGCTGGGTGCCCGCGGGCGCGGGGCTGGTGCGCTCCTCGATCGTGAAGTCCTCGACGAGGTTGTCGTGCGACCCCTCGCGGCAGAAGTAGGGGTGATGGGAGCCGCGGCCCGCCACGCGTGTCCGGCGCAGAGTACAGGCGGAGGCGGCCACCAGGCCGAAGCCGTTGTCCACATGACGGACCGTCACGTCGTCCACCCAGCAGTCGTACGCGCACTGAAGCACGACGCCGTTGTGCCCCTTGTCCAGCAGGTGCGGCTGCTGCGGGGCCTCGGGCGCCTCCAGGGTCAGGCCCTCGACGCCCGCTCCGCTCAGCTCCGCCACATGTGTGGTCAGTTGCGGGGACCACTCGGGGCGCAGGTCGAGCGGGAGCGGGCGTTCGAGGGTGACCTTCCGGCCGTGGACGCGGGCGATGCGGACCGGCCACTCGTAGGGCACGTACGACGTCAGTTTCGTCTTGTCGTCCCAGAAGTAGGCCTCGGGGCCGGGCCCGCCGCCGCACATGTGCTCCAGCAGGGTGTGGTCCGTGTCGTCCGCGAGCCGGAGGAGGACCAGGGCACCCGGACGCAGTGAGTCGGTGTCGGCGGCCGTCACCGTCCAGGAGCCCTGTCGTGCCGGGGCGAGCTCGGTGAGCGTCCGCCACTCGTCGCGCCGGTTGCCCGTCCAGCCCTCGAAGGGCCACGCCTTGGCCCTGATCGCGGCGACGAGTGATTCCCAGCGGGCCCGGGGCGCGAGCCAGATCAGTCCGCCCGCCCAGGACCAGGACGACTTGTCCCCTCCGTAGCGGGAGCCGTAGGTCCCGATCAGCTCGGTGAGGTTCTTCGTGGCGTACAACGTCGTACGACCGCTGCCGGCGCCCTTGAGCACGACGTTCGAGCGGTCCACGCGGATCACGTCGTCGATGCGGTACGTGCCCGGAGGGATGGTGACCGTGCCACCGCCGGCCCTTCCGGCGGCGGCGACGGCACGGTTGATCGCGGGGGCGGAGTCGGTCGTCCCGTCCGCCACGGCGCCGAAGTCGCGTACGTCGGCGACGACCCGGTGGCGCGGAAAGCGTGTCGCCCCGCCGCGGCATCCGGCGCGGCCGACGTACGGGATCTGCGGATGGGTGAGCGGAGTGCGGCTGAACTCCCGCCACAGAGACGGGACTTCGGCTGCTCGGGCGGTCGGCGCGGTGACGGCGCCGACCGCCACGGCGACCGCGCTTCCCAGCAGGGTTCGTCTGGTCATGCCCATGACATTCCGAGGATCCGTGGGGCCCGTGTGCGCATTGCTCATGTCCGTTCGCCCTTCCCATGTGCTCTTCATGGATATGAACGACGTTCATAACTGCGTTGAGCGGTGAGCATGCCACGAGGTTCATCCGTGCGAAAGAGGTTGCGCAGCGGTTAATGGGCCATGTCCGTGAACAGATGCCCATGCCGAGCCCCGCCGACGAAGTGTCTGTCGGCGGGGCTCGGCATGGCTGCGGTGCCGGGTTTTACCGGCGGCTCCAGCCGACGGCGATGATGCCGGTGATCTTCGATCCGGTGACGTTGTCGTAGACGACCTCACCGCCGGACTTCTTCCAGATCCTGAGGCGGAAGGTGTCCGGGGCGTCGGTGGCGGTGATCCGGAAGCCGTATCCGCTCTTGCCGTCGACCGTGCCGGATCCCTGGTAGACGGCCCGGGAGCCGGTGACCACGAGCCAGTCGGAGCCGGTCGAACGGAACGTGAGCCTGGCCGGGCCGAAGCCGAAGGAGGCCTCGCCGACGGGTGCCGAGGCCCCTGGCAGGTAGGCCGCGGCGAAGGAGAAGGCGGCCTTGCCCGTCAGGTCCGGCTTGGCGGGGTAGGCGCCGGCCGGGGAGCCGAGGACTCCGGTGCCGAGCGCGGGACCGGCGGAGCGGTCGTAGACGATCAGCTCGGGAAGCGTCCTGCTGTCCGATGCGCCGTCGTCGTCGGTGACGGTGATCACCGGACGGCGGATTCCGGCCGTGGTGTAAGGGTGTTCGGCGCGGCAGCCGGACGCGGTGACCGTGCCGGACTGCGGCGCGCTCCCGTCCTTCCAGTCGATCACGCACGTGTGGGTGTCACTCGCGCCCGGGTCGGTGAACTCCGCCGTGACGACTGTGCGCTTGCCGACCGGCCCGGGGGACTGCGGACCTGTGGCGGAGACGACGGCAGGCGCCGCGTTGGCCACCTCGACCGTCGCCGTGTCCTTGCTGCGGCCGCCCGTGAGGGTGACCGTGTAGGTGCCGTTGTCGGTGCACGTGAGCGTCGTCGCGGCCGAGCCGGGGTCGGCGAAGGAGCAGGGTGCCCCCTCCTCGACGGTCCACTTCGGGTTGCCCGCACCGGAGATCGTGCCGTGCAGCCTGATCGCGTCGCCCTCCGTCCCGCCGACGTCCTCGCCGGCGTGCACGATGCTCACCGGGTCGACGCTCGTCAGGGTGGGCACGACCTTCTTGATCAGGCCGTCGGAGTCGAACTCCAGCTTGTCGACGGTCGTTTCGCGGTGCATGCCGTCACCGCCGGGGATGGCGAACCGGTGATAGGCGATGTACCAGTCGTCGGTGCCCGGCACGTGGACGACCGAATGGTGACCGGGGCCCTTGATGCCGAGCGAGAGGTCCTTCTCCAGGATCACGCCCCGCTTGGTCCAGGGGCCGGTGGGGGAGGGGCCGGTGGCGTAGGCGACACGGTAGTTCTCGTCGCGGGTGTCGTTCTCCGACCACGTGAGGTAGTAGGTGCCCTTGCGCTTGATGACGAAGGAGCCCTCGTTGTAGCCGCTGGGCGTGATGTCCTTCATCTTCGTGAGGTCGACGGACGTCATGTCGTCGTTGAGCGGCGCCACGTAGGCGTGCCCGTTGCCCCAGTAGAGGTACGACTGCCCGTCGTCGTCGGTGAACACGGCCGGGTCGATCATCTGGCCGCTGAACTGGCCCGCCTTGAGCAGCGGCCGGCCCAGTGCGTCCTTGAAGGGGCCGGTCGGCGAGTCGGACACCGCGACACCGATGTTGGCGTCGGCGCAGAAGTAGAAGTAGTACTTCCCGTCCTTCTCGGCGATCGTCGGCGCCCACGCCCTGCTGTCCGCCCACGAGATGTCCGGACCGAGGTCGAGGATGACGCCGTGGTCTTTCCAGTGGACCAGGTCGGTGGAGGAGTACGCCTTGAACTGCGTGCCGCTCCAGCCCTCGAAGCCGTCGGTCGTCGGATAGATGTAGAAGGTGTCGCCGAACCGCACGATGTTCGGGTCGGCGTTGAGCCCCGGCAGGACCGGGCTCCTCATGATGAGCGCCGAGACCGTCCAGGTGCGCTTCTTGCCGTCGGACCCGGTCACCTCGTACGTCACCGGCTTGCTGAAGTCCTGCACGCTGCCGGAGGCGGGGCTGATCGCCGCGCCGTGGGCGAGGGCGAACTCCGGTGCCAGCGCGGTGAGATCGGTGCCCTCCCGCATCGGCAGCGTGACCTTGCCGTCCGCGTTGTCGACGATGGCGTCGACCTTCAGCGCCGGGTGCGTGGCCCTGGCGATGCCCGCGGTGTTGCCGCTGAGCTCCATGACCTCCGCGGCCGACAGGGCCCGGTCGTAGATGCGGAAGTCGTCGACCTCGCCGCCGAAGTACGGGTCGGGCGCGTACAGGGACTTGCCGATGTAGCCGCTGTAGTCCTTGTTCGCGTCGTACAGCTCGGACGGCTTGACGGTGGTCGTCGTGCGGGCCGCCTCGACGCCGTCGACGTAGAGGACCATCGTGCCGGTCGCCCCGTCGAGGGTGACCGTGACGTGCCGCCACTCGCCCGGCGTGAGCTGCGAGCCGGCCGTCAGCTTCGACTCCGCCGACCAACTCGCCTTCGTGATCGCCGAGTAGAGGCTGTTGCCGCCGTTGGAGGGGGTGGCGAAGAGGTACTTGTCGCTGTCGGGACCGAGCCCGAACAGCCACTGGAAGCTGTTGCCCCCCTTCCACTTGGCGTACGTCGACACGGTCACGCTGTCGGCGTTCTTCAGCACACCGCTCGGGATCCTGACGTACGGCGAACCCGTCGCGTCTCCCGACATCTTGAAGGAGCCGCCCCGCACGCCCGTGCCGAAGCCGGGGGTACCGACGTAGGTGCCGTGGTAGCCGTGCCCGCTGGAGTCGACCGCGATGTTGCCGCCGGTCTCGTCGAAGCCGTAGTGCAGAAGCAGGTCGGCCGGGACGTCGGGGCCCTCCTCGGACACGGTGACCTCGGCCTGGACGGGGAGTGCGGCGCCGTCGGGCAGGCTGCCGGTGACCGTGAAGGTGCCGGCCTGCGCGTACTGCGACGCCGGGACGTCCGCCCAGGTGACGGCGACGGGCCGGTCGACGCCGTCCGCGTACTTCGCGATCACGGTGGCCGGCAGGACGGGCGCCTGGCCCGTCCGAGTCTTCACCTGCACGGACTCGACGCTCTCGACGAGCTGGTCCGGCTGGTAGGCCCGCAGCAGCCGGTCGTACTCCGCCTGGGTGACGGGCAGGACGGTGCCGTGGCGCGGCTTGGCCGGAAGGTCGTAGTCGGCGACCGGGGTCCAGTTGCCGGAGTCGAGGTCGGTCGTCTCGAAGGGGAGGTAGCCGCGCCCGCCGAACTCGTCGAGGAACGCGTACCACTTGTCCTCTGTGTTCGACTTGAACACCAAGGGTCCCTCGGCGGCGCTCATCGCGCCCTTTCCGATGCCCTCCGCGACCGCGGTCCAGGACGGGTTCAGGATCGAGTCGCTCTTCTCCTCGAAAATGAACTTGCTGTTGGGCGTGGAGGAGCTGTTGTTCCGCTCGTCCTTCGACAGACGGTAGTAAGTGCCGTTGTTCTGGATCATCGTGGAGTCGATGACCGAGTAGCCGCGGTCGATCCAGACCTTGGGCTCGCTGAACGTGTAGAAGTCGCGGGTGGTCGCGTACATCATGCGGTTGTACGTGTCGCCGGAGTGCGCTTCGTTGTCGTACAGCTTCGACGCCCAGAAGACCACGTACTCGCCGAGCTCGGCGTCGTAGAACGCCTCCGGTGCCCAGGTGTTGCCCGCGCTGTCCGGAGAGATCTTGATCAGCCGCTGGTTCGTCCAGTGGACCAGGTCGGTGGACTCCCAGACCATGATGGACTTGCTGCCGGAGCGCTGGGCGGCGTCCCAGTCGCCGTTGCCGTAGATCCGGAGGTCGGTGGCGATCTGGTAGAACTTGTCGCCCTCGGGGGAGCGGATGATGAACGGGTCGCGCAGGCCCTTCTCGCCGAGCGTGGAGGTCAGGACCGGCTTGCCGTCGTTCAACTCCCGCCATTTCAACGGGTTGTTGCCCTTGCTGAGGGCGGAGTAGAGCTGCTCGCCGTCCGAGGTGCCCTCGCCCGTGAAGTAGCTGAACATATAGCCCTTGAGGGCCTGTTCCGCGGGAAGTTCGGGAACCTTCGCGGTGAAGCTGCGGGTCGCCTTCGCCTCGCCCTTGGTGACGGTGGCGGTCAGCGCGACGGTGGCGGAGCCGTCGCCGTGCGCGGGGCGGTGGACCACACCGTCGTTCTCGATGACCTTCTCGTCGGCGGAGGACCAGGCGACCTTCGTGTCGTACCCGCCGGTCGCCGGGAGGGTCAGGTTTCCGCGGACGTCGTCGAGGTTGTGCACGGCGAGCGACTGGGCGGCCCGCTCGGCGGCCGTGGCGTCGTCGAAATCGGGCAGGACCGTGACGTCGAAGCTCTTGGTGTCGGTCACGGTGCCCTTCTTCAGGGTCGCCGTGAGCGTGGCGTGGCCGTCCGGTTCACCGGCGGCGGGGCGGGTCACCTTGCCGGAGCCGCTGACCACATCCGTGTTGTCGCTGGCCCAGGTGATGCTGGACCCGCCGGCCGTGCCGGTCCTCGGCAGGTCCAGGTCGGCCGTGACGGCGCTGGTGTCGCCGAGGCTCAGCGCAGCCTTGTCATCGGCGACGCCCTGCGTGTCGACGGGGAGGGAGAGCTGCTCGACCTCGGAGGCCGCGAGGGCCCGGTCGTACACGCGGAAGTCACGGATCCGGCCCTTGAAGAGCTTGTCGCCGGAGTAGACCGACTTGCCGATGTAGTTGGCGGTGGTGGTTCCCGATCCGATGGCGCCGGGCATGATGGTGACCGCGGTGTTGCGGCCGACCTCGACGCCGTCCTCGTACAGGACGCCGGTGTTGCCGGTCTGGGTGTAGGTGAGCTGCTTCCACACCGCGCGGGTGAGGTTGTGCGCGTCGGAGGGCTTCGTGGTCTGCTCGGTCGACCAGTTTCCGGTCGCGATCGAGGTGCGCAGGGAGTTTCCGGTGGCGAACAGGTACCCGTTGCCGTTGCCGCCGCTGGAGTTGCCGAAGCCGTAGATGAAGTACGGCGTGGTCTGTGCGGAGTCGATCAGCACGTCGGTGGAGACGGTGATCGAGTCCATGCCTTTCAAGACGTCGTCCGGCACCTTGATGGAGGTGTCGGAGCCGTTGAAGGCGAGTCCCTGCGCGGGGTCCGACCAGTCGGCGGTCCCGTTCACTGTGCCGTCACGGCCGTTGCCCGAGGCGTCGGTGACGGTGGCGCCCGAGGCACCGTCCAGCTTGTACCAGAGGGCCAGGCCGTCGGTGACGTCCGCGGTGTCCGCCGCCTGGGCGGGGACCATGGGTGCGGCGAGGCCCAGGAGCAGTGACGCGGTGGTCAGGCCGGCGAGATGGCCTGCCCGGCGTCTCGCGCGGGTGCGTGGACGTGCGAAGTACGTCATGTGGGGTTCCCCTGCTGAGGCGTGGCGGGGCCTCGGCGGGGGCACCCTGCCGTTTCGGCTGTGTGACGTCGTGTTGCGAGAGTGTCAATCGCGTGGGACGGGGACGTCAAGAGGTTTCGAACGATGTCCGACTGGTCGAACGTTACGTTTTCCCCACATGTACCGGGGAGTTGGGGGCATGCGGGTTGTACCCAGCGTGACTACCTCAGACAATCGAAGGGATGGGCACCATGCTCGCCATCATCTCCGCGGTCCTGTTCTTCATCTCCTTTCTGATCAACGCTGCGGACATCTCGACCAATGACACCTTCAGCTCGACGAACATCATGCTGCTCGGTCTCATGGTGCTCGCCCTGCACGTGGCCGGCATCGGAAGCGGCTGGTCCGTGGGCGGTCGCAGGCGGTGAGACCCGTCAGATACGGGGCAGCCCCCAGCGGGGCGCGTCCTCGTTCGGGCGCACGGGTGCGACCGTCAGGTCGGGACGGTCGCCCCTGGCCGTGATGAGCACCGACTCGCCCTTGCACAGGGCGACTTGGACGGCACCGTCGCCGACGTCGATGTGACGGAGGGGGCGTCCCCGTCCGTCGCGTACGTCGACGGGACCCGCGATCCCGTGCCGTACGACGCAGGGCGCACCCGCCTCGCTCACCAGCCGCACCCAGCGCGTGGCGCCGTTCTCACGCCGCGCGCCGAGCAGGAAGGCGCCCTGCGTACGGAAGTCGTGCACGACCAGGTCCGCCCAGGCGGCGGGCAGCGCGGGAAACACCCTGATGACACCGCCCCACGACTGACACACCATGTCGTGCAGCGACTGTGCCGCCGACAGCGGTGTCTCGATGACCGGCCCGGACTCCTGGTACATGGTGTTGGGCTTGATGAAACGGGTCATCAGCTCGCCGAGGTACGCCAGCGCGTCCTCGCCCTTGCCGAGCAGCGCCGACATGGAGGCGGCGCCGGTGAAGGTGTAGCCCTGCAGGGCACCTTCGAAGCCCACCCAGTGCGCCAACGACCGCTCGATCAGGGCGTGTTCGTCGGGCGTGCGGCCGGTTACCTCGTACAGCGGGTAGACCGCGAGCAGGTGGGAGTAGTGGCGGTGCGACTTCGCGAAGGGGATGTCCGCGCCGATCATGAAGCCGTTCGCGTCCGTCGGATACGGCACCCGTCTCGCCAGCACCTCGCGCCAGCGGGGCGCCAACGGGTCGTCGACGCCGAGGAGTTCGGCAGAGTCGAGAAGGGTTCGACAGCCCCAGGTCAGGAGCATCAGGTCGTAGTTGCAGTCGCGCGAGTCGCCGCCGTACTCCGGGGAGAAGGTGGCGGGCAGGTGCAGCATGCCGTCCGGGCCGGGTTCGAGGAAGTGCAGGTAGTAGTTGACCGCCTTGCGCAGCAGGGGGAACAGGACATCCTGGAGGATCGACCTGTCCATCGTGTGCCGGTAGCTGAGCCAGACGTTGTGCAACGCCCAGGTCAGATTGCCGACTTCGGGTGTGGGAGGGTCCTGGCCGGGGACGCCGACGCCGTAGCCCGTGAGGGCGCCGGCCGCGCCGTTGACCAGGTGGGGATCGGTGGTGCGCGGGATGCCCAGCGAGTCGGCTCGGTACGGCGTCGGTGTCTCCTGGGCGAGGTTGTCCCGGAACTCGCTCAACGCGCGGGTGATGGCGTCCAGTTCGAGATGGTTGGAGCCGTGGATGAGCCAGTACTCCAGCTGGGCGTTCAGGTTCCACCAAGTGTTGGGCCAGGGCGTGGGCTCCAGCCAGGGCCCGCTCGTCGCCATCACGGGGGCGTCACGGCGGGCGGCGGAGGCGGTCTTGTACAGCTGGATCCAGTAGAAGCGCTGGATACGGGCGTCGGGGAGGGACAGGAAGCTCTTGCGGTAGTAGGCGTGCCACCAGGCGCGGTGGTCCACCGCCAGGGCGGAGCAGGGGAGTTGTTCCGTCCGGCGGACCGCTTTGAGGGCCCGGCCCAGAGCCGTGGTCTCGGGGTAGGAGTGCGCGACGTGCGCGTACAGCGTCCGGGTCCGGCCCCTGGTCCGCTCCCGCCACGCGGTGACGTGCTGCCCGCCCGCCAGCAGCGGCTGCACGGCGGCGGTGATCCCGTCGTGGTCGGCGACCTGGGCGGGCGGATTGCCCTGGTAGCCGTCCGGCAGCGGCTTGAAGGCGGCCCGCGGACTGATCGCGTCCGCCGGATGGAACACCCACCGGAAGCCGCGCTCGCCCTCGCTCGCGGTCACCTCCACGGCCAGGACCGAGCGGTCGTTGTGGACCAGGGCGCGCAGGGCCAAGGTGCCCTTGTCGGTGGTGAGCGTGCCGGTCAACTCGGCGTCGCGCAGCGACAGCCGCCAGTCGAGCCCGGTGATCGCGCCCACCGGCTCCAGTGTGAAGTACCCGATCGGCAGCCGGGCGAGACCGAAGAGTGAGCCGAACTCGGGGCGTCGGTCCTGCACTTCGGAGTGCTGGATGTTGAAACGCACCGCGTTCGAGGCGGCTCCCGGTTCGGCGTAGATCCCGGAGCCGAGGAAGCCGTTCCCGAGGAACGGACCTTCGTACCAGGCGGTCGGCATCCGCTGCCAGACCAGGTCGGCGTCGTCGAGAACGGCGCGCCAGGGGTCGCCGGCCGACGATGCGCTCTCGGTGCGGTCGGCCGCCGTCGCCTGCGTGAGAGGCAGACCCGACGCCAGAAGTGTGCCGCCGAGGGCGGAGCCCGTGACGAGCACGGTGCGTCGGGACGGATCGGGCGCGGAGGGGCTGGACACGGTGCCTCCAAGCGGGCTCAGCGAGGGCGATTCATCGGAGCTATCCCGCGTTGCAACATAGAGTTGGGGTTGCCGTGCGTCAATGGAACGGGATAGATCCGATGTCCCTCATCGCCCTCGCATCCAGGCCCGGGTGCCGAACGAGGCACACGCCCGCGCGGCCACCGCCGCCGCGGCGCGCAGGGCTTCGCCGAAGCCGTACGGGGTCAAGTCCCCCTGAGTGGCGAGGCGATGGGTGAGCGCCCCGTGGAGGACGTCACCGGCGCCCAGCGTGTCCGCGACCCGGACGGCAGGTACGTCCACGGTCCCACTGCCTTCGGGGCTCGCCCACTCGATGGGCCGCGCTCCGCGACTCACCGCCGACCAGGCCACCCCGTGTTCCCTCAGGAACCGCAGGACGTCCGCCGGGGTGTGCGTGCCTGGGGGCCGGAAGTCGTCCGAGCAGACGGCCACGTCGATCGACGGCAGCAGCTCCTCCGTACCGGCCTTCCAACTGCCCCCGTCGAGCACCGTCTTCCGGCCGACGGCACGCGCGGCGCGGGCGATCGCCGTCGCCAGCTCCATGTGGTGGCCGTCGAACTCGACGATGTCGCAGGCGGCCAGCAGCGCGCCGAGATCGTCGGGCGGCGTGAGCCGGTACCCGCTCGCGTTGGTCGACGCCACGGCGCGGTCCCCGCTCGACTCGGTGACCAGAATGGACGACACGGCGGGCGGGTCGGCCGAATCGGCGGCCAGGTCGGACACGCTGACCCCCAGCTTCCGCAGGTCCGCCGCTGCCGCGACCCCCAGCGGATGGGAACCGATCCCGGTGAGCAGCCTGGCCCCGCCACCCAGATGGCTGAAGGCCACGGCCGCGTTCGCGGCAGGACCGCCCGCGGCCACCACCTGCTCACGAGCCGTCACTTTCTCGTCGGACGACGGCGCATGGTCCACGAGCTGGATGACGTCCACCGTGCACAGGCCGACGAACAGCCCTTGAGGTCGTCGGCTGTTCGTCGGCTCCACCTTGTGCACCTCCTCCTCCTCGCAGCCCCGTGCCTCAGCCCGCCGCCTTGTCGGCACGCGAGCCGCGGCGCGCCGACGCCTTCACCTCCTGGGCGCGCTCCTTCATCGCGGAGCGCTCCTCGTCGGTGAACGTCTCGGTCTTCCTGGTCGTCTTGCTCGTACTGGCCGCCATGACGGTTCCTCCTGGTCTACGGATGGTCGGGGACATCGGCCGGCAGACGCAGACCCGCGATGAGGATCCGGACCAGCCGCCGCGGGTCGTAGTCGGGATCGCTGTCCGCCCCGATGCAGAGGTTGCCGACCCCGCGCATCAGCTCGTACGCCCCGACGCCGGAGCGGATCTCGCCGGCCGCGGCCGCGGCGTCGAGCAACTGGGTGCACACGGGCACGAGGCGGTCGAGGAAGTAGGCGTGCAGCGTGTCGAAGCCGGAGTTGTCGGACTGCAGGACGCCCGCGAGCCCGTGCTTGGTGACCAGGAAGTCGACGAAGAGGCTGATCCACTGCTCCAGCGCTGCATGCGCCGTCGCGCTGCTCGCCAGCAGGGCGGGACCTGCCTCGGCGCAGGCGTCGACCTGGTGCCGGTAGACGGCGATGATCAGGTCCGACCGGGTGGGGAAGTGCCGGTAGATCGTGCCAAGGCCGACACCGGCCTCGGCGGCGATGTCACGCACGGGTGCCTCCACGCCCCTGGTGACGAACACCGCGGCGGCCGCGTCGAGCAGGGTCTCCTTGTTGCGCCGGGCGTCCTTCCGGCGTGGGGCCGCGCGCCCTGGGTCGTCGTTCACCGTGCCGTTTCCTCCGTCTCCTTGCAAAAACGGAACAGTGTTCCGTATCGTTACCGGAACGAGGTTCCGTTTGTTCATGATGGCAGAGCGGAGCCCCGCCACCAAGCCATGCCCTGCCGCACGGCTGCACCCGTCATGGAGGAACATTCATGCAGTACCGCACATTGGGCCGCACCGGTGTCCAGGTCAGTGCCCTCGCGCTCGGCGCGATGAACTTCGGCAGGATCGGCCGCACCACCCAGGACGAGGCCACCGCGATCGTCGACGCCGCTCTCGAGGCAGGCATCAACGTCATCGACACCGCCGACATGTACGGCGACGGCGAGTCGGAGGAGATGGTCGGCAAGGCCGTCGCCGGCCGCCGCGACGACATCGTGCTGGCCACCAAGGCCGGCATGCCCATCGGCAACGAGCGCAACCACCAGGGCAGTTCACGCCGCTGGCTGGTCACCGAACTGGACGCCAGCCTGCGCCGCCTCGGCGTCGACCATGTCGACCTGTACCAGATCCACCGCTGGGACCCGACCACCGGCGACGAGGAGACGCTGTCGGCCCTCACCGACCTGCAACGCGCCGGAAAGATCCGCTACTTCGGCTCTTCCACCTTCCCCGCCCACCGCATCGTGCAGGCCCAGTGGGCCGCCCGCGAGCACCGCCTGGGCCGCTACGTCACCGAACAGCCCAGCTACTCCATCCTCCAGCGCGGCATAGAGACCCACGTCCTGCCCGTCACCCAGGAGTACGGCCTCGGCGTCCTGGTGTGGAGCCCGCTGGCCTCGGGCTGGCTGTCGGGCGCGATCCGCGCGGGCCGGGACATCACCACCCACCGCTCGGCGATCCTGCCCGCGCGATTCGACACCACGATCCCCGCCAACCGGACCAGGCTCGACGCCGTCGAGCGACTGGCCGAGGTCGCCGACGAGGCGGGACTCACGCTCATCCAGCTCGCACTCGGCTTCGTGACCGCGCACCCCGGCGTGACCAGTGCCCTCGTCGGCCCCCGTACGGTCGATCACCTGCGCGCCCAACTCGCCGCTGCGGACACCGTCCTGACCGACGACGTGCTCGACGCGATCGACGAGATCGTCGCCCCCGGCACCGACCTGGCCCCGGACGAGAAGTACGACACCCCGCCCGCGCTCCTCGATCCGTCACTGCGGCGCCGCTGACCGCCGGGGGAGACCCCAGGACGAAAGGGACCCAGTTTCCATGCCGCACCGACCACCGCCCAGCTTCGGGCTCATGACCGCCCCCATGCAGGTCGACTACCACGACATCCTGCGGGTCTGGCGTGAGGCCGACACCATCCCCGCCATCGAGCACGCCTGGCTCTTCGACCACCTCATGCCGATCGGTGGCGATCCTGACGGACCGGCCTACGAAGGCTGGACCCTCCTCGCGGCCCTGGCCGCCCAGACCCGACGACTACGGCTCGGAGTCATGGTGACCAGCAACCGCTTCCGGCCACCCGCGATGCTGGCCAAGATCGCCACAACCGTCGACGTGGTCTCCGGCGGCCGGCTCGACTTCGGCATCGGCGTCGGCTCCCGCCCAGACCACCCCCTGGCCCGGCGCGAGTACGAAGCGCACGGCCTGCCCTTCCACGACTCCGCGCGAGCGGTGAGCGACCTCGCGGAAGCGTGCACGCTGATCAAACGCCTGTGGACCGAGGAGAAACCCTTCGACCACCACGGCACCCACTATCACCTCACCGGAGCCTTCGGCAACCCCAAACCGGTCCAGCGCCCCCACCCCCCGATCCTCATCGGCGGCCGCTCGTCCGCGACCCTGCGCATCGCGGCCCGACACGCCGACCTGTGGAACATTCCCGGCGGCGACATCGACGACGTCATCCGCCGCAGCGCCCTGCTGGACCGCTACTGCGGGGAGATCGGCCGCGACCCGGCCGAGATCACCCGCTCGATCCACGTGCCGGTCTCCTACGACCGTCCGGGCTCCACCCGCGACGCGATCACCGAGGCGATCGACGCGGGCTTCACCCACCTGGTACTCGGCCTGCCGTCGCCCTACCCCGCCCACGTCGCCCGGTGGGTCACGGACGAACTCATCGACCCGTCCGTCCGACCCGTCACTTCCAGCCGTAGGCATACGCCGCGACCCACGTGATGTCGAGCTGCGCGCTGCTTCCCGGTGCCGCCCCCGGGCCCTCCAGAGCGCTTTCGTTCTGGAGTACCCAGGACAGAGGACGGTCCGGCACGTCGCGGGTGTCATGACCCGTCTGCCGGCCGTCGACGAAGAACCGCACGTGGCCCGGAGTCCACTCGGTGGACACGGTGTGCCACCGCGTCCAGTCGTCGCTTCCCGGGAAGTAGCCCTGCTCACCGCCACCACAGGGATGGTGGAAGGAGCTGAGGGAGCCGGTCCACTCGCCTTCGGGATGGTCCATCTCGCAGCCCCCGCCGTAGTGCAGCCACGCGGACTTGTAGCCGGGCGCGAGTTTCGTGACCTTGATGCGGGCGCTGTACTTGCCGTACTTCATCTGCATCACCGCACGCGGCACCACCGCCGCGGCATGCACGGGGCCGCCTTCGGCGGGTCGCCACATCCGCACGGACATCCTTCCGTCGCCGTTCGCCGCGGGACCGACGCTCACCGTGTCCTCCGGGTGGTGGACCCCCACCACATCCCGCCCCCGGCTGGCGGCCGTGTCGGGCCAACCGGCGGGATACGCCCACCAGTTGTCGCGGTACTTCCCCTTCAGGCCCCCGCAGTAGGCCGCGGAGGTGTCGACGTCGTGCTCGCAGTCGCTGAACGAACCCAGTGGCACCCGGTCGCCGTTGAAGTCCTCGGCGAGGACCTGCCAGAAGGGCCCGCAGTCACCGCGGGGCAGGTGCGCTGCGGTGGTGCGGCAGGCGTCCGCCGGAGCGGGTGCCCCGTCGGCCCGGGGGAGGCCCAGGAGGCCGCCTCCCACGAGCAGGAGGCTCGAGACCATCACCAGGATGCGCTTGTGGTGGTGCGGCGCTGCGTGTGAACCCATCCCGAGGCTCCTTCAGGCGGCCGACGTCGGGCGCCCTTGCCGCGCGGGGCACCGAAAAGGCCAACCGCGGCGGGCGGACCGCGCTTTCGCGAAGGAACATCCTCGCCCGCCCGACTCCGCGGCGCCATCCCCCGGACAGGCCGGGAACCGGACGGCCGCTCCGGCGCCTGCCTCAGAACCCGCTGTCGATGCCCGTCACGACCGCCGCGCCCAACGGCGAGTCCTCCTCGGCCAGGCCGCTGTCACGCAGGGCCCGGGAAACCAGCCGTACCGCTTCGGCCTCGGCCTGCGACCGGTCGGCGGCCTCGACCTCGACCCGGGCGGCGAACATGCCGTCCTCCTCCACGGTCAGCACACTCAGTTCCTCGCTCTCCCCGAGATCCGTGTTCCTGGGGTCCTGAGGCCGGAGCCTTCGCCCGATGTCCGAGCAGACGCTGTCGGGGACTCCTCGCAGGAACGTGCCGGGGACGGTGATGACGTAGGTGGTCACGGCGACTCCTTTCTGACGTCCTACCCGGTTCCCCGTGAGGCCGATCGGAACCGAAGGCCCGGGGAAGAGCCCTCGGATGTGGAGAAGGTGTGTCGCGGAAGGTCGTTTTCTGGACCTGCCCCTGCATGGTGACGCCGGTCGGGGGTAAACGCGGCCAGAACGACTGCGATCTCGGGACGGGCGACGATGAGGACGGCGATGAGGGCTGACGCAGGCAGGGCACTGCCACAGGCGGAGGACCCCGCGCGGTGCAGCGGCGGGCCCCCTTGCCTTCTTGGTGACATGTGAAGATCGGATCGTCGCTCTGACTGCGCTCCCATCGTTGTGCTGGGCAACGTCTGGAGGCAGACGACACGTATGGGAGGTCGGAACCGCAGTGATCTCGGGGACTGGGGCTGCCGAGTTGGTGTCGGCGACGGCAGCCGGTGCCGAGACGGCGTGGGAACACTGGGAGCCGTCGGTTCTCCTCGTGGAGGACGATCCCGGCGACGCGCTGCTCGTGGAGGAACTGGTCGCCGACGGCGCCGTGAAGATGCGGCTGCGATGGGTGCGGTCGATGACCGAGGCCGCCGACGTGCTCGCCACCGAGAAGCCCGACTGCGTCCTGCTCGACCTGCATCTGCCGGACGCTCATGGTCTTGAGGCGGTCTCCTTGGTCCAGGGGCTGGCCGAGCAGGTCGCCATCGTGGTCCTCACCGGGCTCGCCGAGGAGCAGACCGGCCTCGCCGCGGTCGCGGCCGGTGCACAGGACTACCTGGTCAAGGGCCGGGTGGAGCCCGAGCTGTTCGGGCGGGCGGTGCGCTACGCGATCCAGCGCAAGCAGACCGAGCAGGCGGCGGTGGCCCTGCAGGCGGGCGCGCTCCAGGCACAGGAGAACGCCCGACTGGAACGGGGACTGCTGCCTCGACCCCTCCTGCGCGCCGAGGGCGTCGAGGTCGTGGCCCGCTATCGGCCCGGACGCGCGCAGACACTGCTGGGCGGCGACTTCTACGACATCGTCCAGAGCGCCGACGGCACCCTCCACGCCCTCATCGGGGACGTCTCCGGCCACGGCCCGGACGAAGCGGCCCTGGGAGTCGCCCTGCGGATCGCCTGGCGCACCCTCGTCCTCAGCGGCATCACCGGCGCGCAGCAGATGGCCCGGCTCGAGGAGCTGCTGATGGCCGAACGGGCCCGTGACGAGGTCTTCGCGACCCTCGTGACGCTGGCCGCCGTCCCGGGAGAGCAGCAGGCCCACGTCGTACGAGCCGGTCATCACGGCCTGCTCCAGCGCACCGGAACGGATGTGGAGTGGGTGGAGGTGCCCGGCGGACCGGCCCTGGGCATGGTCCCCGGCGGCGCGAGATGGCCGACCGCACAACTGCCGGTTCCGGCGGGAACGTCGGTGGTGCTCTTCACCGACGGCCTGTTCGAGGGGCATGTGAGCCGTGGCTCGGAACGCCTCGGCGAGGAGGGGCTGCTGGCGCTCGCCCGCGAGGGCGCCGCGCTGGATGCGGAGGCCTTCGTGGACCGGCTGATCGAGAAGGCCGAGAGCCTCGCCGAGGCGCGGGGCGGCCTGGCCGACGATGTGGCCGTCGTCCATCTGAACTGGAACTGAGTGAGCGGGAGCGTGGTGTCGGAGCGCATGGTGAGGCGAGGAATGGGCGCGTTGTGGATCGGACGCCGGCTGACGGTGCAGGGCTGGTTCTGCCTGGCTCTGGCTGCCATGACGCTGCTGGTGGTGGTCGGCAGCGTGGTCGGCGCCCACCTGCTCGGCCGGACGGCAGAGGTCAGCGACCAGCTGCTGCGCCGCGTCCAGCCCGCCCAGACCGAGGCGTACCGGCTGCAGGCGGCGCTGGTCAACCAGGAGACGGGCATCCGCGGCTACGCGATCGCCGCCGACCGGCAGTTCCTCGACCCGTACACGCAGGGCAAACAGGCCGAGGCGGGCTCGGCCGCCCGGCTGCACGAGTTCATAGGCGACCGGCCCGAACTGCTGGCGGACCTCAAGGCGATCGAACGCCAGGCGGCCGACTGGCGCCGCAGCTACGCCGAACCCCTCGCCGCCTCGGTCACCCCGGGCCGGCCGAAGCCGCTGGACGAGCAGAAGGCCGATCAGGGCAAGAGGGAGTTCGACCGGCTGCGCACCTTGTGGAACAAGCAGAACACCGACCTGGCGAAGGCGGTGGAGGAGGGCCGCTCCCACCTCGCCCATGAACGGAAGGTGCGCGACTCGGTCCTGGCCGGCATGGTCGCCGCCTTCCTGTTGGCCGGCGTCGCCTGTGCCGTCCTGGTCCGGGTCCTGGTGACCCGCCCCCTGGAGGCGCTGGGCACCGCGTCGAGGCGGGTGGCGGGCGGCGACTTCGCGTACGTCATCACCGCCGGCGGCCCGGCCGACCTGACCGCGGTGGCCAACGCTGTCGAGGGCATGCGCTGGCACGTCGTGGCCGAACTCGAGGCCTCCCGTGAACAGGAGCAGGAGCTGACCCGGCAGGCCGCCGACCTGGACGCCCAGGCCGAGGAACTGCGCCGCTCCAACGCCGAACTGGAGCAGTTCGCCTACGTCGCCTCCCACGATCTGCAGGAGCCGCTGCGCAAGGTCGCCTCCTTCTGCCAGCTGCTGGAGAAGCGCTACGGCGACACGCTCGACGACCGTGGTCGGCAGTACGTGGACTTCGCGGTCGACGGGGCCCGGCGCATGCAGGTCCTCATCAACGACCTGCTCACCTTCTCCCGGGTCGGACGCGTCAACGACGCCCGGGTGCCGGTCGGTCTCGACCAGGCACTGGACAAGGCCCTGGCCAACCTCGGGACGGCCGTCGAGGAGTCCGGCGCCCGCGTCGACCGCCCGGAACATCTGCCCGAGGTCGTCGGGGACCCCACCCTGCTGGCCATGCTCTGGCAGAACCTGGTCGGCAACGCCCTCAAGTTCCGCGACCCCGACCGCACGCCGCACGTGTCCATCACCTGCGGAACCGACCCCGACGACCCCGGCAGCCTGCTGATGACCGTCACGGACAACGGCATCGGCATCCCGGAACCGTTCACGGAGAAGGTGTTCATCATCTTCCAGCGGCTGCACGGGCGGGACGCCTACGGTGGCACCGGAATCGGTCTGGCACTGTGCAAGAAGATCGTGGAACAACACGGAGGCAGGATCTGGATCGACACCGTCCACACGGACGGCACCCGCTTCTGCTTCACCCTCCCGTCCATCACCGAAAGCCCGGAGACATCCGGCATCGGCACCGAGGAAAAGGCCCTGACATGACCACCCCCGCCGCCAGCCCCATCGACGTGCTCCTCGTCGAGGACGACCCCGGCGACGAGCTGATGACTCGTGAGGCCTTCGAGGACAACAAGATCGGCAACACGCTCCACGTGGTCCGGGACGGCGAGGAAGCACTGGACTTCCTCTACCGACGCGGCGACCACACGGACGCGCCGCGGCCCGACCTGATCCTCCTCGACCTCAACCTCCCCAAGTACGACGGCCGTCAGGTCCTGGAGAAGATCAAGTCCGACCCGGAGCTGTCCCACATCCCGGTCGTCGTCCTCACCACCTCCGCAGCCGAGGAGGACATCCTGCGCAGCTACAAGCTCCACGCGAACGCCTATGTCACCAAGCCGGTGGACCTGGACCAGTTCATCGCCGCGGTCCGCCAGATCGACGACTTCTTCGTCCAGGTCGTCCGACTGCCACGCCACTTCTGAGGCCACGGCCGGGGTCATCCGCGTTCGCGGAGGTACGCCTCCAGCTCCGCCGCCCCGGCCAGCATCGCCCGTCCGCGGGCGGACAGCCGGCCGTGCCAGTCGCGCAGTGCGGCGCCCAGCGGCTCCAGCCCTCCGGCCTCCCGCACCTGCGCGATCAGCGGCGCGATCTGCTCCAGCCGATAGCCGCCCCGCCTGAGCTGATGGGTCAGCCGGGCGTCCCGTACGTCGGCCTCGTCGTAGACGCGATACCCGGTCAGCGCGTCGCGCCGCGGGCGCACCAGCCCAGCGCGCTCCCATTTGCGCAGCGTCGCGGGCCGGATCCCGAGCTTGGCTGCCAGCGGCCCGATGAAGGTGCCGCCGGGCCCCGCCGCCACGGCGGCCTGGGACACCGCGCCGGCCTCCAGGTCGCGCAGCGCCCTCTCCACGGCCTCGAGGGTGCGCCGGTCGTCGAGGAGCTGGACATGGCTCTCGGCGATGAGACGGAACGCCTCCTCTGCAGCGCTCTCGTTCACCGCCCGCATGATCGACGTCGCCGTCCGGTGGCCGTGGCCGGGCACCAGGGCGAGGAAGGCGCGCAGGGCACCCGCGTGCACTGAGGTGTAGGCGCGGTAGCCGTGCGGCGTACGACCGGCGGCCGGGAGGATGCCGGCCGCCTCGTAGTTCCTGATCGCCTGGGTCGACAGACCGTGCCCGCGCGCCAGATCGATCGGCCTGAGCCGACCCTCGCTTTGAAGCTTTTCTCCCACGTCAGCGATGATATCGCGAAAAAGTCTCAACCGAAGGTTCAACGATAGCGTTGAAGGCATGGCGACTGACATCAAGGACACCGCCCAGGCCGTCGACGCTGCCGCCGTCATGGGACTGCTCCCGGCCCGGCCCCGGCTGCTCGCCCTCGGCGAGCCCACCCACGGCGAGGACACCCTGCTCGAACTGCGCAACGAGCTCTTCCGCCAGCTCGTCGAGCAGGAGGGCTACCGGACCATCGCGATCGAGAGCGACTGCATGAGGGGCCTGGTGGTGGACGACTACGTCACCTCGGGCACAGGCACCCTCGACGAGGTGATGGAGCACGGATTCAGCCACGGCTGGGGCGTCTGTGCGGCCAACCGCGAACTCGTGCGCTGGATGCGCGCTCACAACGAGGGCCGGCCCGTGACCGAGCGGCTCCGCTTCGCCGGCTTCGACGGCCCGCTGGAGATCAGCGCCGCCGCGAGCCCCCGGCAGGCCCTCATCGCACTCCACGGCTACCTGGCGGCCCGGGTGGACGCGGATCTGCTCCCCTGCACCGCGGAGACGCTCGACCACCTGCTCGGCGCCGACGACCGGTGGACCGATCCCGCCGTGATGAGGGACCCGTCCCGGTCCGTCGGGCAGTCGGCCGAAGCGGGCCGACTGCGTCTGCTCGCCGACGATCTGGTGACGCTGCTCGACGTCCGGACACCCCACCTGATCACGGCGACCTCCCGGGACGACTGGGAGCGGGCGCGCCTGTACGGCCGCACCGCGACCGGCCTGTTGCGCTACCACCACTCGATGGCCGACACCTCACCGACCCGCATGACGCGCCTGTGCGCGCTGCGGGATTCGATGATGGCCCACAACCTCCTCGCCGTCGCCGCCCGGGGCCCGGCACTCGTCCATGCCCACAACTCCCATCTGCAGCGGGAGGAGAGCGCGATGCAGACGTGGGAAGGGCGGGTGGAGTGGTGGAGCGCCGGTGCGCTGGTGACCGCCCGACTCGGCGCGGAGTACGCCTTCGTGGCCACGGCTCTCGGCACGATCCGGCACCAGGGAGTGGACACACCGCCGCCGGACACCGTCGAAGGACTCCTGTACGCCCTCCCGGAGGACCCCTGCCTCATCGACGCCCGGCAGCTGGCCACCGCACTCGCCGACACACCGCCCGCGCCCCGTGAGTCCCCCTGGTTCGGCTACGCCCCGCTCGACCCGGCCCACTTGGCCGCCTGCGACGGCCTCGTGTTCGTCAAGGACGCCCTGCGGAGCTAGCCCCCTTCGATCGCCGGCCGAACTCACGTCTTGCTGAACATCATTCGTTCGAACCTACGAAGTTCTCCCTGTAGGGGTTACTGCGCGCGCCTCGCACTGGTAGGAAACGTTCCTAACAATCAGGTCTGGACCAACTCTCCACCCCCCACCTCCACTTGGAGTCCCCGTGGAACCTGACACAGTGCCCCCGGCCGCCCACACCTCGCGCCGCACCCTCCTCGCTCTGATGGGAGCGGCGACCTGCGGCGCCATGTTCAGCCCCCCGCGCGCCGCGGCAGCGCCCGCGGCCGCCGTGGGCCTCGACGACCCCGCGAAGAAGGAGATCGCCATGAAGCTGGTGTCGAGCGCGGAGAACTCCTCGCTCGACTGGAAGGCGCAGTACAAGTACATCGAGGACATAGGTGACGGCCGCGGCTACACCGCCGGCATCATCGGCTTCTGCTCCGGCACCGGAGACATGCTCGACCTCGTCGAGCTGTACGCCGACCGCAAACCCGGCAACGTCCTCGCCAGGTATCTGCCGGCACTGCGCCGCGTCGACGGCAGCGACTCGCACGACGGCCTGGACCCGAACTTCCCCGACGACTGGCGCAAGGCCGCCCGGGACACGGTGTTCCAGCAGGCGCAGAACGACGAACGCGACCGCGTCTACTTCAACCCCGCCGTCAGGCAGGGCAAGACGGACGGCCTGCGTGTGCTCGGTCAGTTCGCCTACTACGACGCCATCGTCATGCACGGCGACGGCGGCGACGCGACCAGCTTCAGCAGCATCCGCCGCCGGGCCCTGCGCCAGGCCAAGCCCCCGGCGCAGGGCGGCGACGAAACGACGTACCTGAACGCCTTCCTGGACGCACGCGTGTGGGCGATGAAGCAGGAGGAGGCGCACAGCGACACCAGTCGGGTCGACACCGCCCAACGCGTCTTCCTGCGCCAGGGCAACTTCGACCTGAACCCGCCACTGGACTGGAAGGTCTACGGGGACAGCTACCGCATCGGCTGAGTCAGGGCAGAGGTCACGGCCCGGTGCGTCACAGCACCGGGCCGTCACCGGGCCGCGGTGAGGTGTCCTGGCGACGCCCGCTGTGAAAAGGCTCTCGACGGAGCGTGTTTGCCGTCGAAGCGAGCGGTAACGCGTTGTCCATGAGTGAATCGAACGAGCAGACGAACCAAGATTCCGCGAGCACGCAGACCGCGGCGGCGAAGGCCCGCCGTACCACGGCGAAGGCCACCGCCCCGGCGTCCAAGGCGGCGAAGAAGGCGGCCGCGAAGACCGATGACGCTGCGTCAGCGGGCAAGGAGGCGACGGAGCGGACGGCCGGCACGGCGAGTGGGGCCGCGCAGACCGCCGCCAAGAGCGTCGAGGCCGGCCGCCGGACCGTCATCGCCGCCTCGGGGCAGGCCGCGGCCGTCGCCAAGACGGCCTGGACGGTGATAGCCCAGCGGAAGCTCATCGCCGCGGGCGTGGGTGCCGGCCTGACCGCGCTGACCGCGACGTCGTACGCAGCCGGCCGACGCGCCGGGCGCCACGTGCACGGTCCCATCACCCGCTTGACCGGTGGGCGGATCTGACGGGGGAGAGGCAGACGCGGAGACGTTCCTTCGCGGCAGAGGCGTACCGCCTGCTGGTCACGGCCCTTGCGACAGCAGGTCGTCGAGACGTGCGCCCGCCGCCCACTGCCGCAGAGCGGACCCGTCGAGCAGGCAGATCGTCTCCTCCCTCCGAGCCCACCGGATGTCTCGGGCGGTGAAGACACCGCGATGGACGACCAGGCGCAGGGGTGATTCCTGGTCCCCGCGGTGCGGGTGAGGATGCGGCGCGTCCTCGTCGGGGAGGGGTTCCGCCACCGGCCGGAAGGCCACGTCGATCCGACGGCCGGCCGCGTCCCGGGCGCACAGACGCGGCCGGTCCGGCGCGGGCATCAACCGCACCCGCCACCCGTCCCGGCGCAGCATCCGCGCCACCGCCAACGCGAGTCCCTGGGTGTCGAGTTCGAGCAGTTCGTCCGCGGTGTAATAGCCGATACGTCGGCGAGCGCCGGGGCGTCCGTGCCGTATCGCGGCGGTGACGACCAGGGCCAGGAACACCACACCGACGACAGGGACGACGACCCCGGCAGCGCGGTATCCCGCGGCGAGCACTGCGGCCACCGCGCACACGGCTGCCACGACACCGGCGAAAGCGGGCAGCACGTCACGGAACCCCGGCCCGTAGCGCCCCTGGGCCCGCAGCGCGCGCACCACATGGCGCTTGCGTGATCGGCGTGACGGGATGAGGCCGAATGCCCACGATAGGCGTGCCACAGCCCCAGCCCTCCCATGCCGCCTGTCTCCACCCGTGACTTCACGGATACCCAGCGCGCCGCCAAGTGCCTTGAAAACAGGGGGAATCCGGCCACACCCCTCCGGCGCGCGGAAGCGTCAGGGGGCGCGAAGGTGTCGTGGCTCCCCCTTCTCCACGCTTGCCGCGAGCGCACACGCGCCGGGTACACGCCGGGCAGACGCCACCGGTCGCGTGCAGGATCTCGGCGGTGACACAGGTCGCTTCCGCACGCCCGGCCCTGCCGACGCGGTTGCGAGGTCTCGCTCACAGACGAGGCTGGATACATGAGTGTCGGGGCACACGGGAGGGCAGTACCGCCGAACGAGAACCCCACCCACGGGCAAAGGGCGGCGGCCCGACCAGCGAGGCGAGGAAGACATGACAGGCGCGGAGGACGCGGCGACCCCCGGGAGACCACCCACGGCCATACCCGCCGCCGGGCTCACCGGGACCTTGGAGGCCATCGGTACCGCGGCGTACGTCGTGGACGAGGAAGGCCGCGTCATCGCCGTCAACTCCTACGCCGAACAACTGCTGGCCCGGCCCGCCGCGGAGTTCCTCGGCCGCGACGCGCACGACCTGCTGCACCGGGACGCCCACGGCCACCCCTTGCCGAGGAGCCGGTGCGACATGCGGCAGGCCTTCCACGCCGGGCACACCGCCCAGGCCGAGGGGGACCACTTCGAGTGCGGGGACGGCTCCTTGCTGCCCGTGTCGTGGCTGATCACGCCGTACGTCGTGGACGGCCGGGAAGCCGGCACGCTCGTGCTCGTCCACGCCCAGCGCCCGCGGGAGACCGTCAGACGACCGGAGACGGCGCCCAATGCGCTGCCGGAACTCGAGCGGCTCGCGCTGCTGGCCGAGACCACCACCCGGCTGACGTCCACTCTCGACGCCGAGGAGACGCTGCGCCGGCTGGTGGCCCTGGTGGTGCCCCGGCTTGCGGACTGGGCCGTCGTCGACTTGATCACCGAGCGCGACGAGGTGTGGCGTACCGCCGTCGTCCACGCGGAGAACGACACCCTGGTGCACCACGAGGATCTTCAGGGACCGATGCCGCCGGTCCCGGAGGATTCTCCGATGCCCCTGTCCAGAGCCCTGCGCGGGGTCGCCTCGACTCTGGCCGGCCCCCAGACCTACCGGCAGGAACCGGATTCCGGCATCGCGGTGGAACAGCACCGCCTGTTCGAGGCCACCGGAATCCGCTCCGCCGCCATCGCCCCCATCCGCAGCACACGCGCGGTCCTGGGCGCACTGACCCTGGGCCGCGCCAAGAATCCAGCGGATTTCACCACCGCCGACCTCCCCCTGATAGAGGACATCGCCCGCCGCGCCGGCCTGGCCCTGGACAACGCGCGTCTGTACCAGCGTCAGCGCAAGGTCGCCGAGACCATGCAGAACCACCTGCTGCCCCAGATGCCGCGGGTGCCCGGACTGCAGATGACGGCCCGCTACCTGCCGGCTCCCGACGCCTCACAGGTCGGCGGCGACTGGTACGACGCCTTCTCCCTCTCCGACGGCGCCACCGCGCTGGCGGTCGGAGACGTCGTCGGCCACGACCTGGAGGCCGCGGCCGGCATGGCACAACTGCGCAACATGCTCCGCGCCTACGCCTGGGCCCACCAGGAACCGCCGAGCCGGATCGTCGCCCGGCTCGACGAGGCGGTCATGCACATCACCGACGTCACCATGGCCACCACGATCTTCGCCCGGATCGAGGAGCGGGACGACGGCCACTGGGAACTGTCCTGGACCAACGCCGGCCACCCGCCGCCCCTCCTGATCAGCCACGACGGCCTGGCCCGCTACCTGACCGACGGCCACGGCATCCTCCTGGGCACCGGAGTCCGTACCCCCCGTACCGACGCGACCGCCCCGCTGCCGCCCGGCTCCACGCTGCTGCTGTACACCGACGGCCTGATCGAGGCGCCCGGACAGACCCTCGACGAGGGCCTGCAGCGCCTGCGCAGACACGCCGCCGCCCTCGCCCACCGCCCTCTGGCCTCCTTCACCGACCAGGTGCTGCGCCGGGTCCGGCACGTCACCAACGACGACGACGTCGCCCTCCTCGCCGTACGAGCACCCATCCGAACATGATCCGGACAGCGGTCCGCCGCCAGGGCGCCCGCGCCGGCACCCCGCGCCACCTCGCCGACGGACGACCGTGATAGACAACGCCCCTGACCCCACGGGCCCTTTGCGCCCGCCACCCCGGGCGACCGCCCGATGACAGGACTTGGTGCCAGTGATATTGAAGACCTTTCGCTGGGCGTTCGCGGTCACCGCGCTCGGCCTGGCCGCAGGAGTGCTGTACGACGGCTGGGCCGCGTTCGGCATCGTGGCGATCCTGGCCGTGCTGGAGATCTCGCTGTCGTTCGACAACGCGGTGGTCAACGCCGGAATCCTGAAGAAGATGAACGCCTTCTGGCAGAAGATCTTCCTCACGGTCGGCGTGCTGATCGCCGTGTTCGGTATGCGGCTGGTCTTCCCGGTCGTGATCGTCGCCATCACCGCGAAGCTCAATCCGTACGACGCGGTCCAGCTGGCCGTGACCGACAAGGACCGTTACCAGCAGCTGGTGACCGACGCGCACCCGGCGATCGCCGCGTTCGGTGGCATGTTCCTGCTGATGATCTTCCTTGACTTCATCTTCGAGGACCGGGACATCAAGTGGCTGGCCTGGCTGGAGCGGCCGCTGGCCAAGCTCGGCAAGGTCGACATGCTGTCGGTCTGCATTGCCCTGGTCGTCCTGCTGGTCACCGCGTTCACCTTCGCGACCCACGCCCACCAGCACGGCGGCGCCCACGCCGACAAGGCGCAGACCGTCCTGATCTCGGGTATCTCGGGTCTGATCACCTACATGGTCGTCGGGGGCCTGTCCGGCTACTTCGAGAACAAACTCGAAGAGGACGAGGAACGCGAGGAAGGAGCCGAACACTCCGGCGGGACCGGATCACCGGTCATGCTGGCAGGCCGAGCGGCGTTCTTCATGTTCCTCTATCTCGAGGTTCTCGACGCCTCGTTCTCCTTCGACGGCGTGATCGGCGCGTTCGCCATCACCAACGACATCGTCCTGATGGCGCTGGGCCTCGGCATCGGCGCGATGTACGTCCGGTCCCTGACCGTGTACCTGGTCCGCCAGGGCACCCTCGACGACTACGTCTACCTGGAGCACGGCGCCCACTACGCGATCGGCGCCCTCGCGGTGATCCTCATGGTCACCATCCAGTACCAGATCAACGAGATCATCACCGGTCTCGTCGGTGTCGTCCTGATCGGCTGGTCCTTCTGGTCCTCCGTGCGCCGCAACAACGCCCTCGCGGCGGCCGAGGGGGCGACGGAGACGGACTCGGCGCCGGCGCCGTAGACCGGACGGTTCGGCCCCGCCGTCCGTCTCTGCCATGGCTGGGGCGAACCGGGGCATCCGAGGCTGTATGAAGGCGATGCCGACACGGCGCCGGACGCGCCTGATGGTGGTTCTGGCGCTGCTGCCTCTCGCCGGGGCGTGCAGCGACGACGACGGCGGGGAATCCGGCGGCCCGCAGGCGGAGGGAACCTTCCGCGTGGCGGGCTCCGGTGACCACCTGATGATCGCCACCGACAACGGCCTGCGGCTGCGCCCGGCCGACGGCCGCGGCGTCACCGTCGACGACCGCGTCGACGAGCACTGGTCCCATCGCGGGAAGCTGTGGACGCTCGACCTGTCGTGCGCCGACCGGATCGCGGGTGACGAGGGCTGCCCGCGGATGCCGTACGTGGAAATCCCCGACGCTGTGAGCGTCACGGCCACCGCCCGCAACGCCGGCGTCGACGTGGCGGGCGTCGCCGCCGCGCTGGACATCACGACCGTCAACGGCGATGTGACGGTGACCCGTTCCGGACGCGACGACGCCGACATACGGCTGTCCACCCGCAACGGCTCGGTGCGCGCGACGAGCGTGACAGCGGAGCGGGTGCACGCGGCAACCACGAACGGCGACGTGGTGGTGGGATGTGCCGCGGTCCCGTCGGGCGTCAGCGCCGCGACCGTCAACGGCTCGGTCGACGTCACCGTGCCCCACGACAGCCCGGCCTACCGGGTCACCGCCTCCACCGACAACGGCCGCGCCACGGTGGCCGTCCCGGCACAGCGCGCCGACCGGAACCACACCATGACGCTGACCACGATCAACGGCGACGTCGACGCCCGCCGGGACTGACCCGGGCACGAGAGCAGACGGAAGACCGAGGCCGTCAGCCGCCGACATCGCCGTCCCGCACGCTCGGCCCGTGGGCCGGAACCTCCGCGCCGGGCGCATGGAGGCACGCATGCCCGGCGAGGACCTGAGCGTGCCGTCGGGGCCGAACGGGAGTGCACTGATCTCCTCGGGGAGTGTGGTCCCTAGGAGCCGTTGGGACGTCAGGTCCCACAGGTGCAGGCTGCCGGCCGATCCGGCGACGGCGAGCGTACGTCCGTCGTGGGAGAAGGCAAGCGTGGTGACCGCGCCGGTGGCCGTCCGTCGTCGGGTCGGACGTGGTGCCGTCCAGCACGCCGAGGCGCGCCCGCGCGGCGCCGCCCCCGAGGCTGACCCGGCCCAGGACGACGCCCACGCCCAGCCGGGTGCCGTCGGGGCCGAAGGCCGCGGTGCTGATCCCCCCCCGACGTGCGCGCCCGCACGGCCGACGTCTGCCGACTGGCACACCCACCGGGCGGCCCGCGCCGGGAACAGCTGATGGCGGAGGTGCAGGTGGACTCGTGCTGAGAAGGGCTGAGCGGGAGGCGGGTTTGGGCCGGGGCCGCCCGGGCAGACGGGCGGCAGGTGCTTGGGATCACAGGCCCACCGCGGAAGCGGCCGAATGCGGCCCTCCTTGGTGTGTCCGCCGAGGCCTCTCCCGCGACAGTCCGAGTGACGCGGCGGATGAGACCGCCCTCACTCCCCTGCGCAGATGGAGGAGCGAATCATGCTCATGGCCCACCCCGCCCTGCTGACCGACCTGCTCGAGCGCTACGAGGCGCTGCGTGTTCTGCACGCGGAGGAGGGCAGCGCCGGGGCGCGTCAGCGCCTCGAGGATGTGTCCTACACCTTGTGCATCGCCACGGGCACCCGTGACATCGACTCCGCCCTGGCAGCTGCCCGCCGTCAGCTGTCCGGCGCCCGCCCCGACGACGACGCACTGATGGCGGACGCGTGACGTGAGTGGCACGAGCCGACCGGGTACTCGGGTGGTCCGCCGAACACCGGTCGGCGGCTGCCCGCTGTGCCGAGGGCTGTCACCTGCCGAGAACCTGAGGAGCCCCAGATCATGACCGATGTGTCCGGTACCGGTCCCGCTCCGGCGGACGACCGCAAGGTGCTCACCAACCGCCAGGGCCACCCGGTCCACGACAACCAGAACCAGCGCACCGTCGGCGCCCGCGGGCCCGCCACGCTGGAGAACTACCAGTTCCTGGAGAAGATCAGCCATTTCGACCGGGAACGCATCCCCGAGCGTGTCGTACACGCTCGCGGTGTGACCGCCTACGGCTACTTCGAGTCCTACGGCGCCTGGGGCGAGGAGCCGATCAGCCGGTACACCCGGGCCAAACTGTTCCAGGACCGCGGCAAGCGCACCGACCTGGCCGTTCGCTTCTCCACCGTGATCGGTGGGCGCGACTCCTCCGAGGCCGCCCGTGACCCTCGTGGCTTCGCCGTGAAGTTCTACACCGAGGACGGCAACTGGGACCTGGTGGGCAACAACCTGGGCGTCTTCTTCATCCGGGACGCGATCAAGTTCCCGGACGTCATCCACGCCCTCAAACCCGACCCGGTCACCTTCGAGCAGCAGCCGCGCCGCATCTTCGACTTCATGTCGCAGACACCGGAGTCGATGCACATGCTGGTCAACCTGTTCAGCCCGCGTGGGATCCCCGCGGACTACCGCCACATGCAGGGCTTCGGCGTCAACACCTACAAGTGGGTCAACGCCGAGGGTGAGACCAAGCTGGTCAAGTACCACTGGATGCCCAAGCTGGGCGTCCGCTCGATGACCGAGGAGGACGCCGCCAACGTGCAGGCCGACTCGCTCGGCCACGCCACCAAGGACCTGTACGAGGCGGTCGCCCGCGGGGAGTACCCCGAGTGGGAGCTGCTGGTCCAGATGATGGACGACCACGACCACCCCGAGCTGGACTTCGACCCGCTCGACGACACCAAGACCTGGCCCGAGCAGGAGTTCCCGCCCAAGCCGGTGGGCCGGATGGTGCTCGACCGGATGCCGGACAACTTCTTCGCCGAGAACGAGCAGATCTCCTTCGGCACCGGCGTCCTCGTCGACGGACTGGACTTCTCCGACGACAAGATGCTGGTGGGCCGGACCTTCTCCTACAGCGACACCCAGCGCCACCGGGTCGGCCCGAACTACCTCCAGCTCCCCGTCAACCAGGCCAAGAACGCCGACGTGCGCACCAACCAGCGCGACGGCCAGATGACGTACCACGTGGACGGCGCGGGCGAGAACCCGCACGTCAACTACGAGCCGTCCATCACCGGAGGCCTGCGCGAGGCGCAGTACCCGACGCACGACGAACAGGGCCCGGAGATCCACGGCCGGCTCACACGCAAGCGCATTCCTCGCACCAACGACTACCTGCAGGCGGGCCAGCGGTACCTGCTCCTGGAGGAGTGGGAGCGCGACGACCTGGTGAAGAACCTCACCGACCTGATCGCCCAGTGCGACCGGCCCGTACAGGAGCGCATGGTGTGGCACTTCCTGCTGGTCGAGAACGACCTGGGCCTGCGGGTCGGCGAGGGGCTCGGAATCAGTCCGGAGGACGTCGCCGGGCTTGAGCCGCTGGCCGGCCAGGACCTCACCGACGAGGACCGCAAGCGGTTGTCGAACCTCGGCAAGAACCCTCCGCGCGATGTCGAGGGCCTGACCATGACCCACTGCGTCCCCGACGAGCGGCACGTCGTGACCCGCTGAACCACAGGGGGCCGGGGCGGCACCGGCAGCGAGAGCAACAGCATGAGATCGTTGGGCCACCGATCCGTGAGAGGCGACCCGGACGATGAATGAGGTGGAGCCGGACGGCTCCGGTACCGCGGCGCGGACGCTGGCCCGGCTGGCTCTGCTCTGTCTGGCAGGGGTGGTCACGGCGGTCGTGGCCGCGGGCCGGTGGCTGCTCCCGCTGCTGGGGCTGGTGGGGCTCGCCCTGGCCGGCGCGGGTATCTGGTGGGCTCTGGCACATCGGGGTGTGGCGCGTGTGTGCGGCGCCCTGCTGGCAGTCGCCGCGCCTGTCGCCGTCCTGGTCCTGTACGCGGTGTCCGGCCTGTGGCCGTTCGCGGCGGCGGCGCTGGGCCTGTGGGCGGCGGCACTGGCCTGCGCGAGAAGCGCACTGCGTCGGTTGCGGTCACCCCGCGGCATGCACTCGCATCCGGTCCGGCCGCCCCGCAGACCGGTGCTGATCATGAATCCGCTGTCGGGCGGCGGAAAGGTCGCCGAGCACGGCCTTGTGGAGCGGGCCGAGGCGTTGGGCGCCCGGGTGATCCTGCTCGACGTGGCCGACAGCCCCGATCCGGCGGCGCTGGCTCGCCAGGCCGTCGCGGAGGGCGCGGATCTGCTCGGCGTGGCCGGTGGTGACGGCACCCAGGCTCTGGTGGCGGCGGTGGCCGCCGAACACGAAGTGCCGTTCGTGGTCCTCGCCGCCGGGACCCACAACCACTTCGCGATGGACCTGGGTCTGGACCGCGACGATCCGGCAAGCGGTCTCAAGGCTCTCTCCCACGGCGTGGAGATCCGTGTCGATCTGGGCGACGTGGCGGGTCGGCCCTTCGTGAACACGGTCTCGTTCGGGATGTACGCGGAGATCGTGCAGAAGCCCGAGTACCGCGAGGCCAAGGCGTCCACCACTCTCGAACTGCTGCCGGACCTGCTGGCCGGCGAGGCCGGAGCACAGCTGACCGCCACGGCGGACGACCAGCGCCTCGAAGCCCCGCACGCGCTGCTGGTGAGCAACAATCCCTACGTGCAGGCCGGCCCGATGGGCGTCGGACGAAGATCCCACCTGGACGGAGGCCGACTCGGTGTGATCAGTCTGCGGATCGAGGGCGCGGCGCAGGCCGCCGAACTCGCGCTGCGGGGCGAACGCGCCAGCGGGATCACCTCCTTGACCTCGCGTCGGGTGGTCGTCGAGGCCGACGCGGAGACCATCCCGGTGGCCGTGGACGGCGAAGCGCTGCTGCTGCCCCAGCCGGTCGTGTGCACCGTACGCCCCAAGGCACTGCGGGTTCGGGTACCGAGAAACCGTCCCGGCGCGCCGTACACTGCCCCGTCCGTCGACTGGCGCCGTGTCGTCCGACTGGCCCTCGAACGGACTCCCTTCCCGGCTGTCAAGAACCAGGAGCAGAGCGATGCTTGACCGACCGCAGCCCCAACAGCGAACCTGCCGCGAGCTGTTGCGGGATCTCGCCGCCCTCGACCAGGCGCTGTACGAGGCCGTGACGGTCACCAGGACACCGGCCCTGGACTACGCCCTGCGCCGGCTGTCGGCCGCGGCGGACCACTCCAAGATCTCGTTCACGATCGCCGGACTGCTCGCCCTGTGCCCCGGGCGACCCCGGCGTGCCGCCGCCCTCGGAGTCGCGGCCATCGGTGTCGCCTCGGCGAGCGCGAACATGCTCGGCAAGCGCCTGGTACGCCGACCGCGTCCGCACCGGGCCGAGGACTCGCCGTTTCCGGGGCGGCACGTGCCGATGCCGGAGTCCGCGTCCTTCCCCTCGGGGCACACGGCGTCCGCGGTCGCCTTCGCGGCGGCGGTGGGGCCCGCGCTTCCCGTCGCCACGGTGCCGCTGGGCCTGTTGGCCTGCGCGGTGGGCTACTCGCGGATCCACACCGGGGTGCACTATCCGGGCGACGTGGTCGCCGGTGCCGTACTGGGCACCGGAGCGGCGGCCGCGGTCCTCGCGGCCGCCGGCTGGCAGGGACGGGGCGGGGGCGGTTTCCGCCCCTCACGGCCGACCCGCTGAATGAGCCTCGGCATGAGCCTCGGCACCGCGTTCGTTCAGTCCGCTTGCTGGGAGCTGTCCTCGGTCGGCGTGGCAGTTTCGCTCGCGTCGAGTGAGGTGTAGAAGACCGAGGTCCCCTGCTTGGTGCGCTGGGCCTGGTTCCTGGCCACGAGTCCCTCGAGTGTGGTGCGCACGACGGTGGCCTTGATCGTGCGCTCGGGGTGCTGCCGGCCCAGCGCGGTGGAGATCTCGGCCGCCGAGCGGGGTTCCCTCTGGTCGGCCAGATGCTCTCGGACAAGGTCGACGAGGGTGGGCCCCGACCGCACGGTCGAAGCCTTGGCGGCTGCCTTCTTTCCGGTCCGCTTTCCGGCCTGTTCGGCCGAATTCCGGGTGCCCCTCCGCCCGTCCGAGGCGGCGGCCTTCTTACGAGGAGCGGGCACCACTGCGCCTGGCGGGGTGGATGGCGAATCGGCTGTCGTCGGGGTGCCCAGGACCTGCTGGATGTTCAGCAGGACTGCGTGGTCGTGCCGCAGAGCCGCCAACTGACCCTGGAGTGCTTCGATTTCCCCGCTGAGGCGCTCTTGTTCTTTGAGGTTGCGTTCGAGGTCACCGGCCACCTGGGTGCTGTACTGGGAGGTCAACTCGGTGGTGTTGGGGGCGGTTTCGGACATGGGCTCGCACCTCTTCCTGGGGCCTTGGCCCGCGGTGCGCGCGCCTGCGGCCTCCGCGACATCCAATGGGGCGTGCTGTCTCGCCTGCCTCCGCTGGTGCGGTGGCAGTTCCTGCCGCACGCGCTGTCGTAGTGATGGTACGCAGGACACATGTCTTGTTCCGTACGTATGCCGCACCAGCAGGCCGTCCGGTGTGGCACACGACCGTCGGCGTCCGCGTATGCCGGGCTGTGGGTGGGGCATCCGGTGGTACGCAGCACTTTTGGCACCAGAAGGTGATGAAGGGATGTCAGGCGTGATGAAACCGTCCTTACGTACCTCTCGCTCGGCCGCTCTGGGCGTCGGTGGCATCGTGTCGGTCGCCCTGCTGACGGGATGCGGCGACGACGGGTCAAGCGGGGCCGACAGCGCGGATCGGTCCGCCTCACAGGGACAGCCGCAGTCCTCGCCGGCTCAGGTGGTCCAGGCGACCAACAAGAAGACCACGCAGGCGAAGACGGCCCGTATCAAGCTGGCGACCACTGTCGAGGCGGGCGGCAACAGCGAGACGATCACCGGTTCCGGCGTGCTGGACCTGCAAGACGGTACGAGCCGGATGCGGCTGGGCCAGGGCGGCCAGCAGCTCGAACAGCGGATCGTGAACCAGGTTCTGTACCAGAAGCCCCCCGCGGCAAGCGGCCAACTGCCCGAGGGCAGGAGCTGGATGAAGGTGGACCTGCAGCGACTGAATCGCTCGCAGGGCACCGGTGGCCCCGCGATGAGCGACCCGGCGAACTCCTTCGCCTACACCAAGTCCCTGTCCGAGAAGGACGTGCGGAAGGTGGGCGAGGATACCGTGAACGGTGTGTCCACCACGCACTACCGGGTCGATCTCGACCTGTCGAAGCTGGCCGAGGGCGATTCGGCCCAAGAGCGGAAGCTGCGTGCGCAGTTGGGCGACAACGTGCCCGTCGATCTCTGGATCGACGAGGACGGACTCACCCGCCGACAGCAGATCCGGATGACCGTCAAGGACGCCGCGCAGACCGGCGGGGCCGGCACATCCGCCCGGCAGGCCCAGGCGAAGGTCGTCATGGACTTCAGCGGCTTCGGCACCGAAGTCGACGTTGCCGCGCCTCCGTCCGCCGACACCGTCGACATGACGGACAAGGTGTCCCGGCAGAGCGGAACGAGCTCGCAGACGAACTGACCCGCTCGTCAGGCAGGCACACCGCGACTGCGTGACGGTACGCGGTGCCCGGTCCGCAGGCTGGTGGGCGTCGATCGGGGTACACGGGTCGGCATGACACACACCGACGACACCACGGCGGCCGGGGCCGCAAGGCAACTGCGCCGCATCAGGGCCTTCTACGCGGCCGGCGTCGTCCTGTGGACGGCATCGTCAGCCTGGACGATGGGGGATTCTCCCGGCAGCCGGCCCATGTGGACCTCCTTGCTGCTCCTGGCCGTGTTCACGGGTCTGCTGGCCATGGCCTGCCGGTGCCTGCGGGGCCTCGGGCCCACCGGTCCCGCCCGGCCTTCTCGCCACGTCGCACTGTCCGGGAGGGCCGGGCGCCACGCGGTGTCCAAGCCCTGACCACGTCGATCCCGGGGGACTCGCCCGCTCGGGCGCTCATCACGGTGCCCGGGCAGAAGCAGCCACGCCGAGTACGTCCGCGTGCCCTTCGGCGACTACGGGGCCTTCAACGTCCCGGAAGCGTGGACGACACCAGCGCGCTGTTCGCGTCCGACGCGGTGCCGACCGGCTGGATGGGCGCCGACCTCGGCGGGGCCGTACGGGGCTGTGGCGCCGTCGCCCGGATGGCGGCACGTGCCACGATGGTGCTCGGCGCGGAACGGGTGATCTCCATCGAACCGGATCCCGGAACGTCCGGAGATGACGCAGCGCCACATCGGCAGCGAGGTCATCGACTGCACGGCCACCGACGTCGGCGAGGAACTGCGCGAACACACCGGAGGCCGCGGCCCCGGCGTGTGCATCGAGGCGGTCGGCATGGAGGCGCGCAGCGACAGTCCGGTCCACCTGTACGACCAGGTGGAGCAGCAGCTGCGGCTCCAGACGGACCCGCCGTACGGCACTGACCGTGCGGGGCGCCCAGCAGCACGGCCGACGCCACCTCCCGACGCTGCTGGAACGGCTGGCGGCAGGGGAACTGCGCACCGCGCACCTGGCGACCCGTCGGACGGCTGTGTGCGCGGTCGTCCGGCCGGGCGGCTGAGCGTCCTCGTTTGCGGCGCGTGCTGAGGGAGACCCGGCTGGCCATGAGCAGGCGACGACGTCATCTGGAACGGAAACAGCGGCTGGACCGGTGATCGACGCAGTCCGGTCGGACACACCTCGACCGGGCGCAGCTGAACCCTTCGCAGACGCGCGTCGGACCGATGCACGCGCTGCCCACCCCACATCGTCACGGAAGGCCGCACCGGATCGGCGCGGTGGACGAGAGCTGGGAACCGGATCGGTATCGAACGAATCAGGACGGGGATCCGCCCATGGCCACACCGACTGACAACCGCATGAGACGACGGGCACAGGCGTTCCTCCGGCGCACGGGCCGCGGCTACGCGGGCACGCACGACCGGCCCCTGCGCGGCTATCTCACGGCCATGGCGGCGTTCGGCGCCTACACGGGGGGCTGGGCCGCGGCGGTACGCCTTCGCGGGCGCCCGCTGCCCGACCGGCCGGAACCCTGGGACGTGCTCTTGACCTCGGTGGCCACGTTCCGGCTCAGCCGGCTGATCAGCAAGGCAGCGGTGACGAGCCCGCTGCGCGCCCCCTTCACGACGTACGTCGGTCCGCAGGGCCCCGCCGAACTGCACGAGGAGGCGCAGCCAGGGAACGGCAAGGACACGGTGGGCGAGCTGATGACCTGCCCCTTCTGCATGAGCGTCTGGGTGGCGTCGACCCTGACCGCCGGACAGCTCCTGTGGCCTCGCGCGACGCGCACCGCGATGGGCGCGCTGGCCGCGTTGGCCGGGGCGGACGCGCTGCAGCTGGCGTACGGCGCGCTGGTCGACAGGACCACCGACGGCTGACCCAGAACCCTGCTCACTTGTGGGTGATCTGCTTCAAACGCGCATTTCACGCGTATCGGTCGATCTCGTGGGCACTTGGGGGTCACCCCTGAGACAGGCGGGGCCTTCGGCAACACCTCAAGGAGCGACTGTGGTCATGCGCATCGGAGTCGAGGAGGAATTCCACATCCTGGAAGTGGAAAGCGGACTGCTGGTGCCGCGTGCCGACGCGGTCCTGCGTCGGCTTCCCCGGCGCACCTTCACCACGGAACTGCACCAGTCCACCGTGGAGTCGAACAGCGGGGTGCACGCGACCCTGGCCGGCCTGTACGCCGACCTCACCAGAACGAGACGGAGGCTCGACGCGGCCGCCTCCTCGCTGGGGCTCGCGGTCGTGGCCGCGGGCACAGCACCGCTTGCCCCGGCCGCCTCCGGACACCCCACCGCCGGCGCGCGCTATCGCCACATGGTCGAGGAGTACCGCCAGGTGGCCGACGAACAGCTCATCTGCGGCGCCCAGGTCCACGTGGACATACCCGACCGCGACACGGCCGTAAAGGTGATGTGCGCGGTCTCTCCCTGGCTGCCCGTGCTGTTGGCGCTGTCCGCCAGTTCGCCGTTCTGGCAGGGAGCCGACACCGGCTATGCCAGCTGGCGCACGCTGCTCTGGCAGCGCTGGCCCACCGCGGGTCCCGTCGGTTGCTTCCCCGGCGCGGCCGACTACGACGCCGCGGTACGTGACCTCGTCCGGGCCGGGGTCATCAGCGACCCGGGGATGATCTACTACGACGTTCGCCCCTCCGCGCACCTGCGGACGCTGGAACTCCGTATCTGCGACGCCTGCCCGCGGGCGGAGACCGTCGTGCTCGTGGCCGGCCTGTTCCGTGCCCTGGTGACCGAGGCCATCGAGCGGCGCGCGTCCGGCGCGGCGGTGTGCGACGGCCGCCACGAATGGCTGCGCGGCGCGTCCTGGCGGGCTGCCCGGTCCGGCCTGGAGGGTGCGCTGGTGGATCCTAGGACCCACCGGGAGGCGCCTGCCGCCGATGTCGTACGCGGGCTGCTGGCCCGGTTGCGTCCCGCGCTGGAGGCCCACGGCGACTGGCAGACCGTCAGGGATCTGACCGAGGCGGCCCTGGCGGACGGCAGCGCCGCCGAGCGCATGCGCCGCAAGACACGGGAAGAGGACCTGCTGGCCTGCACGGACCTGCTGATCGCGGAAACCCGCGGCGAGCGGCGACACCGCAGGCCGGCCCCCGCCACCCGCAGGAAGGTCGCGCGCTCCGCCGCGGGTGCGGCAGGATCCGGGGCTCCGGAGGTCCTGGGCAGCTGACCCGGTCGCGCGCGATGCGTCCCACCGCCTCGCCCGTCCGAACTGCACCGACACAACCCGAGGAGAGGTTTCGTTCATGTCCAGCAATACCGCCCGGGTCGCGACCGGCAGGCGCGACCCGGGCTTCCCGTCCAGGCTCGTGTCCGCCGGCTCCTGGGAAGGGGGCGGAGCGTCATGTGCGGTCTGAGCGGCGAGATCCGCTTCGACGGCAGGCGACCCGACCTCGCGGCCGTCGAGCGCATGACCGACCGGCTCGCCGCTCGCGGGCCCGACGGCCGAGGCATCTGGACACAGGGCGCGGTGGCGCTGGGGCACCGACGACTGAAGATCATCGACCTGTCCGACCTCGGCGCCCAGCCGATGACCGACGCCGACGGCGAGATCACCGGCGTCTTCAACGGCTGCGTCTACAACTACCGGGAGCTGCGCGAAGAGCTCGGGCGCCTCGGGCACCGCTTCGAGTCGACATCCGACACGGAGGTCGTGCTCCACGCCTACCGGCAGTGGGGAACCGCCTGCGTGGAGCGCTTCTACGGCATGTTCGCCTTCGCGCTCGTCGAGCACCGCACCGGCCGTGTCGTGCTCGGCCGTGACCGGCTGGGGATCAAACCGCTGTATCTGGCGCCGACACCGGACCGGTTGCGGTTCGCCTCCTCCCTGCCCGCTCTCCTGGCTGCCGGGGACGTGGACACCTCCGTCGATCCGGTGGCCGTCCACCAGTACCTGAGCTGGCACGCCACGGTCGCCGCGCCGCGCACCGTCCTCAACGGAGTGCGCAAACTGCCGCCGGCCACGGTACGGGTGATCGAACCGGACGGCAGCCACCGCGACCACCGCTACTGGCAGCCGTCCTACACGCGTCGCGCCGAGTACGCGGGCATGGGGCCCGAGGAGTGGCGTGACGCGGTGCTGGAGGCGCTGCGCACGGCCGTACGCCGCCGGATGGTCTCCGACGTGCCGGTCGGCGTCCTGCTCTCCGGCGGCCTGGACTCCAGCCTCATCGTCGCACTGCTCGCCGAGGAGGGTCAGCGAGGCCTGAAGACGTTCAGCGTGGGATTCGAGGCCGAAGGCGGCGAGAAGGGCGACGAGTTCCGCTACTCGGACCTGGTCGCCCGGGAGTTCGGCACGGACCACCGCCGGATGACGGTGCCCTCCGAGCAGGTCTCGACCGGCCTGGACGACGCCGTCGCCGCGATGAGCGAGCCGATGATCAGCCACGACGTGGTCGCCTTCCACCTGCTGTCCGAGCAGGTCTCCAAGGAGGTGAAGGTCGTACAGACCGGGCAGGGCGCCGACGAGGTGTTCGCCGGATACCACTGGTACCCGGAGCTGGCCGCGGTCGCGCGGGAGGAGGAGCCGCAGAGGTACGCCGAGACGTATTTCGACCGTCCCCACGCCGACCTGGCGCGGATCCTCCAGCCGCACATGCTGCCCGAGGACGACGTGTCGGGCCGCTTCGTCAGGGACCACATGGCCCTTCCCGGCGCGCAGACAGCCCTGGACGCGGCGCTGCGGCTGGACACCCACGTCATGCTCGTCGACGACCCGGTGAAGCGGGTCGACAACATGACCATGGCCTGGGGGCTGGAGGCCCGCGTGCCCTTCCTCGACCACGAGCTGGTCGAGCTGGCCGCGGCCTGCCCGCCGGAGCTCAAACTCGCCGACGGCGGCAAGGGCGTACTGAAGGAAGCCGGACGCAAGCTCCTGCCGTCGGAGATCGTCGACCGGCCCAAGGGTTACTTCCCCGTCCCGGCCATCCGGCACATGGCCGGCCCCGTCCTGGACCGGGTACGCGAGGCGCTCTCGGCACCGGAGGCGAAGAAGCGGGGGATCTTCCAGGAGTCGTACGTGGCCGAGCTCCTGGCGGCGCCCGACGAGCACCGGACCAAACGCGGCGCCAACGCCCTGTGGCAGGTGGCACTGCTGGAGACATGGCTTCAGACGCACGGAATCACGTGACCGGCGCGTACGACCCCCGGCCCGTGCACGCACCGGCGCCCGTCCCGGCGCAGGGGCCCGCCCGCGCCGCGGCCCCCGCCTCGATGGCGTTGCCCGAGGCAGAAGGCCCGCGGGACGCCGTGACCCGGCTGCACGCGCACGGCTGCTGGTATCCCTCCGCCGCTCCCGACGGCACCGAGGTGGCCTTCATCTGCGACCGGGGCGGCGTCCCCCAGCTGTGGGCCGGGCCCGTGGACGGGGAGGGGATCCGGCTGCTCGACTCCTCGCCGGATCCCGTGAAGGAGGTGTCGTGGTCCCCCGACGGCCGCTGGATCGCGTACACCACCGCGCCGGGCGGCGGTGAGCACTCACGGGTGCTGTGCGTGCGCCCCGACGGCACCGGCCGTCGCCTGCTGGCCGGTGCCGACCCCGACAGTTCCGCCTACCTCGGCTGCTGGGCCCACGACGGCTCGGCCGTCGCCGTCACCCTCGCCGCGCCACCCCCCGCCCGCGTCCAGGGAGACGGTTCGACGGACGCCGTCCCGGCCCACTGGACGGCCCGGGACGGCCGAGCGACCCTCCTCGGTACCACCGCGTACGCCGTGGGGCCGGGCGGGACACCGGCGACCCGGCCGGGCGGAGGACTGTCCGCCTACCTGATCGATCCCGACGGTCTGGCCTCGCCCGTGCTGCTCGCCACGGAACCGGACGCCCCCACGCTCCGGGTGTGCGACCTCAGCCGCGACGGCCGGCTCGCGCTGCTGCGCCGGGGGCCGCGCGGGCGGCGGGAGGCGGTCGTCCGGCGCACCTCGGACGCGGCGACCACCCTCACCCTGCCGGTCGCCGACGGTGACCAGTGGATCGGCCGGTTCTCGCCCGACGGGCGGACACTGTGGCTGCGCAGCGACGCCGACCGCGAGTACGCGGCCCTCTTCGCCGTCGCTCTCGGCGCCGACGGCACGCCGCGCGGCAGGACCGTCGTGGCGCAACGCGAGGACAGCGGCCTGGAACTGCTGGCGATGGCACACGACGGCCGGACGGCCGTGCTGGCCTGGAACGTGCGGGGCGCCGGCGAACTCGAGGTCCTCGAGACCTCCCCGGGGCACGGCGCCCCGGACACCGCAGGACCGGCGCGGCCGGTACCGCTGCCCCACGAGGTCGTCACGCGGGTCGCGGCCGCCGGGACGGGGCGGCTGCTGCTGGCGCTGTCCGGTTCACAACGCCGCCCCGGCGTGTGGTGGGCCCACGAAGGCGTGTCCCTGCTGCGCACCCCGTGGTCGTCCCGGGACGAGGACGCCGTCCCGCCGGGCCGCCCACCGGTACGTCCTGTCCTCTCGCGCCTCGCCGCCAGGGACGGCCTGCCCCTCAGCGGCTGGTACTACCGGGCTCCGGGACGTGCCCCGAACGAGCCGGCACCCTGCGTGATCCACCTGCACGGCGGCCCCGAGGACCAGGAACGCCCGGTGTTCGACCCGCTGTACCACGAGCTGCTCGGGCGCGGCCTGGACGTTTTCGCCCCCGACGTCCGCGGTTCCGGCGGACACGGCCGGTCCTTCGTCGACGCCGACCTGGGCACCGGCCGCTACGCCGCGCTCGACGACGTCGCGGACTGCGCCGCGCACGCGGTCACGGCGGGCCCCGCGGACCCGACCAGGCTGGCGGTGATGGGGCGCTCGTACGGCGGCTACCTGACCTTCGCCTCCCTCGTGTGGCACCCGGACCTCTTCCGCACCGGCGTCGCCGTCTGCGGCATGTCCGACCTGCTGACCTTCTTCGCCGGCACCGAGCCCTGGATCGCGGAATCGGCGGCGCACAAGTACGGCCACCCCGAGCGCGACCGCGAACTGCTGCACGCCCTGTCACCGATGAGCCGTATCGACGCGCTGCGGGCCCCGCTGCTCGCCGTCCACGGCGAGCACGACACCAACGTGCCGCCGGGGGAGTCGGAACAGTTCGTGCGGGCCGCCCGGGAGCGCGGTGTCCCCGCCGAGCTCCTCGTCCTGCGTGACGAGGGGCACGACTTCCTGCGCGCGGACAACCGGCGCCTGTTCCGCCGGACCGCGGCGGACTGGATGGAGCGGCACCTGCACCCCTTCTGAGCCTCCAGGGGGCCGGACGGCTGTGCTGGGCGTTTCGGCGGGCTCATGCGGTCAACACGGTGTTCAGACCGAGTGGGCCGTACGGCTTCGACAACTGAACGGGCGGGACGGACTTGGGAGGAACCATGGATCACTCGCGGGTGCCCGTGCTGGAGGCGCTGGAGGAGTTCCGGCGTCGCGGAGACACGGTCTTCGGTCCGCCCGGGCACAAGCAGGGCCGCGGCGTGGACCCGCGGGTGGCGGAGATCGTCGGGCTCGATGTGTTCCGCTCGGACGTCCTGTCCCTGAACGGGCTGGACGACCGCCGTCAGTCCCAGGGCGTGCTCAGCCAGGCACAGGAACTGATGGCGGACGCGGTCGGGGCCGAGCAGGCGTTCTTCTCCACGTGTGGCAGCTCCCTGTCCGTCAAGACGGCGATGCTGGCCGTGGCGGGCCCCGGGGAGAAGCTGCTGCTGTCGCGCAACGCGCACAAGTCCGTGATCTCGGGAGTCGTCGTCAACGGCGTCGAACCGATCTGGGTCCATCCCAAGTTCGACCGCGAGCGGCACATCGCCCATCCGCCGGAGCCCGACGACGTACGCCGCCGTCTCCAGGAGCACCCGGACGCCAAGGGCATGCTGCTGATCACCCCCACCGACTGGGGTACCTGCGCCGACGTCCGGGGCGTGGCCCGGGTGTGCCACGAGTTCGAGGTCCCCCTCATCCTCGACGAGGCCTGGGGCGCCCACCTGCCGTTCCATCCCGAGCTGCCCGCCTGGGGCATGGACGCCGAGGCGGACCTGGTGGTCACCAGTGTCCACAAGATGGGCGGGGCGATCGAACAGAGCTCCGTTTTCCACCTCCAGTACGACCGGGTCTCGCCGGAAGCGCTCAAGCAGCGGGAGGACCTGCTCGGCACCACCAGTGCCTCGTCGCTGGTGTACCTGACCCTGGACGGCTGGCGTCGTCAGATGGTCGAGCAGGGCCACGACCTCCTGGGCGCCGCGCTGCACCGCGCGGAACGGATCCGGCTGGCGGCCGGAGATCTGCCGGGACTGCGGCCCATGGGGCAGGAGGTCGTGGAGGAGGGGCTCGCCGCCGACTTCGACCCCCTGAAGGTCGTGATCGACGTACGCGAGCTCGGGATCAGCGGCATGCAGGCCGCCGAGTGGCTGCGGGCCGAACGGCACGTGGACATCGGCGGCTCCGACACCTGCCGGATCAGCGCCTCGATCACGCACGCCGACGACGACGAGACGGAGAAGACGCTGCTGGACGCCCTGCGCGCCCTCACAGAGGGCGCCGAATCCATTGAGCGCAGGGCGCCGGTGCACCTGCCCGAGCCGTCGGCCCTGGAACTGGAGCAGGCCATGCTGCCGCGCGAGGCCTTCTTCGCCGAGGTCGACCACGTCCCCGCCGACCGTGCCGCCGGCCGCATCGCCGCGGAGATGATCAGCCCGTACCCGCCGGGTGTGCCGGTGATCGCTCCCGGTGAGGTCATCACCGACGAGGTCCTCGACTATCTGCGCAGCGGAGTCGACCATGGCGTCCTGATCCCGGACGCCGCCGACCCGTCGGTCACGACGTTGCGGGTGGTGGCGCGGCACTGAGGCCGACCGTGCCTCAGGCCACGCGGATTCCCACGATGCAGGTGTCGTCGTCCGTGTCGGACCTGCTGTGGGTGAGCAGACGGTCCAACTGCTGGTCCAGCGTGGGCGGGACCGCACGTGCGACCGTCAGGAACTGCGCCAGGGACTCCTCCACGGACCGGTCCCGGCGTTCGATCAGACCGTCCGTGTACATCAGCAGCGTGTCGTCGACGGCGAGCTGGACCTCGTGCTCCTCATACGTGGCCTCCGGTACGGCACCCAGCAGCAGCCCTTTGACCAGCGGCAGCGGTGCCGCATCCGAGCCGCGTACGAGGACCGGCGGCAGATGCCCGGCCCGCGCCCAGCGCAGGGTGTGGTGCTCGGGGTCGTACAGGCCGCAGACCGCGGTGGCGGTGACGGCGCCGGTCAGATGGTGGGCCACCATGTTGAGCCAGGACAGCAGCTGGCCGGGCCCGGCGCCGGTCACCGCGAGCCCGCGCAGCGCGTTGCGCAGCACGACCATGCTGGTGGCCGCCTCGATGCCGTGCCCGGCGACGTCGCCCACGCACAGCAGCACCAGCCGGGACGGCAGCACGACCGCGTCGTACCAGTCACCGCCGACCAGATGCTGGGTCTCCGCGGGCCGGTAGCGCACCGCCACGTCCAGCCCCGGAACCTCCAGCGGCGCCCGCGTCGGGGGCATGATGGCGTGCTGCAACTGCAGGGTCAGCCGGTTGCGCTCGCTGGCCTGCTGCTCGCTGTGGGCGAGCTGGTCCCGGGTGGCGGCGAGGGCGACCTCGGTCCAGTGGTGGGCGGAAATGTCCTGGTAGGCGCCGCGTACGACATACAGCTGACCGGCGGAGTCGAGGACGGGCTCCGCCACGACCCGGATGTGGCGGGTGACCCCGTCGGGGCGTTGCAGACGAAACGCGGTGGACGCGGGACGGCGCTGGTGGAGCAGGGTGCGCAGAAACCGTCCGATGGCGACGGCGTCGTCGGGGTGGGCGTGCGCGGGCAGGTCCTCCAGTGGCACGGCGGCGTCGGAGACGGGCCTGCCGTAGAGGTGGTAGAGCTGACCGTTCCAGGTGATCTCGCCCGTCAGCAGGTTCTCCTCGAAACCGCCGATACGGCCCAGGCGTTGGGCGTGCTGGAGCAGGCTCGCCAGGCGGGCCGTCTCGTCCTCGATGCGCCAGATGAGCAGGACGCTGCCGCCGTGCCGGCTGATGTTGATGTCGGCGACGGCCGCGAGCGGGACGTCGTCCACCAGGGCGGTGAGCCGCATGCGGTGGGCGCGGAAGGGCTCACCGGTGGCGTAGACCCGCTCCATGCGTTCGAACAACTCGCTGTGACCGGCGGCCATCGGGTACGCCTCCAGCAGCAGCGCGCCGCTCACGACACCCCGCGGCCGGCCCGCCGGGTCGAGGAAGCGGCTGTTGACGTGGTGGATGCGGAAGTCGACGAGGTGTCCGTCGGAGTCCAGGTGCGGCACCAGCACCAGCGCCGGGTCGTGGAGACCGTCGGCCAGGTCCATCAGCTCGGAGACGTCCGGCAGAACGCGCGGGAGCGGGGCGCCGTCGGGATGGTGGAGGGCGTACGTCTCCAGGGTGTGCGCGCACAGCTCGGCCAGCGCCTCTATCTGACGGACGATCGGCGGGGGAGGAGGCTCCAGCGGCGCGGCCCAGGCGATCTCCAGTACGCCGTGGATGCGCCCGCCGGTCTCCGCCGGTACGGCGACCCGGCCGCCGTCGGAGTGGTGGTGCTGGCCGATGGACGGCAGCCCGGTTTCGGACAGACTGCGGATCCACTGCCCCGTGCGCTCGGCGAGCCCACGGCGCGCCACGGTCGTCACGCCCGGCGGTACATGCCGCCAGCGTCCGGCCTCGGCCGTGGAGAACCCGGCGCTGCCCGCCAGGGCGAGGGACCCGTCGGGCCCCAGGGCCCAGATGGCCACCGCCTCCGCGCCCAGCGGGGTCAGCGCGTGTTCCAGCAGGGAGTCGGCGACAGCCTGGGTGTCCTGGGCGGCGAGCGCACCACTCTCGGCGGTACGCAGCCGTACAGCGGAGGAGTGCCCCTCGAGCGGGTCGGCGGTGGCGGCGAGGAATTGGTTGGTCACCTCCGACACGCGGTCGCGCGAGGCCTGGTTGATCACCTCGACCGCGAACTCCAACGGCGTCACGCCCGCCTGTGCGGTGAGCCCGGCGAGCTGCCGCGAGGCCTGCGCCGGACCGCAGCCCAGCCGCTCGACCAGGATGCCCTTGGCCAGTTCGATCAGGGCCCGCCCGTCCGCCTCGGCCTGCGCCGCCCGTACCTCCCGGCGCAGCCGCTCCACGGTCGCCGCCAGCCTGCCGACGGGAGAGGACTGCCCGCCACTGTCGTTTCCGTGGACGGCGGGCTGGCTGTCCACGGCGGGACTCTGGGGCTCGGGCGGCTGACGGAGATCACTCACGGTGGGCCTGTTCCTCGGCTGGGACGTCACGCGGTCGGCTGGTGGTCTCGGCGTGGGTTCACGCGGGCAGCCACCGTCGGACCCGGGCAATGAGGTCGCCGGTGTCGACGGGTTTGGTGACGTAGTCGTTGGCACCCGACGCGAGGCTCTTCTCCTGGTCGCCGGGCATGGCTTTCGCGGTGACCGCGATGATCGGCAGCTCCGCGTACTGCGGCATCGAGCGGATCTCCGTGGTGGCGGTGTAACCGTCCATCTCCGGCATCATCACGTCCATCAGGACCAGCGAGATGTCCGGGTGTGCGAGCAGCATCTCGATGCCCTTACGGCCGTTGTCCGCGTGCAGGACCTGGAAGCCGTGCAGTTCCAGCACCCCGCTGAGCGCGAAGAGGTTGCGCGCGTCGTCGTCGACCACGAGGACCGTCCGGCCGAGGAAGGAGCCGTCCACCGCCTGTGCGGCAGAACGCTGCGGCTCCTCGGGACGCACCAGCGACAGCACGTCGCCCGGCTGCTCGGCGGACAGGTGCAGGGTGATGCGCTCGCGCAGGTCGTCCAGGCTGGCCAGGAAGTCCAGCGGCCGGTCACCCGCCAGGGCCCGCAGACCCTGCTCCTGGGCGAGGTCGACCCGGTGCCCGGTGTGCACCAGAACCGGAACGCTGGCCAGCGCCGAGTCGCCGCGCATGGCCTCCAGGAAGTCGGCGCCCTCGTCGTGCCGCATGCCGAGTTCGAGGACGACGCAGTGGCAGGGGTCGGCCGCCAGCGTGCTCGCCGCCTCCTGCGCCCCCACCGCCGTGATGATGTCGATCCCCCCGTGCGGATCGTCGGAGTCGTACGCGAGGTCCGCGACGGCCCGCTCGGCGACGAGCGTGAGCAGACCGCGCGGGCGCTCCTCGATGACCAGCAGACGGCGTCTGCGCTGCTCGGGGGAAGGCGCGGGAGCGGCGAGCTGCCGGGGCTCGGCCGCCTCCTCGCCGGCGGAGGCGTCGTACGGCTGTTCCGCCGGACGGCCGCCTCCCTCCATCAGTTCCTCGAAGTCGGCGCGCGCGACGGGCAGATACAGGGTGAACGTGCTGCCCTGGCCGGGGGTGCTGTCGACCTTGACCGCGCCGCCCAGCAGACGGGCGATCTCGCGGGTGATGGACAGACCGAGCCCTGTGCCGCCGTACTTGCGACTGGTCGTGCCGTCGGCCTGCTGGAACGCCCCGAAGATCGTCTCCAGTTGCTGCTGCGGGATGCCGATACCCGTGTCCTTGACCCGGAACGCCACGACCGGGCCGCCACGGTGCACGCCCGGCGGCACCTCCCGGTCCGCGGCGGGCTCGATCCGCAGCTCCACACCGCCCTGTTCGGTGAACTTCACCGCGTTCGACAGCAGGTTGCGCAGGATCTGGCGCAGCCGGGAGTCGTCGGTGAGCAGGTCGGCCGGGGTGCCGGGCGCGGTGGCCACCGTGAAGTCCAGGCTCTTCTGCGTCGTCATCGGGCGGAACGTCGCCTCGACGTACTCGAGGAGCTTGCGCAGCGGGACCCGCTCGGGGGCGACGTCCATCTTGCCCGCCTCGACCTTGGACAGGTCGAGGATGTCGTTGATCAGCTGGAGCAGGTCCGAGCCCGCCGAGTGGATGATGCCCGCGTACTCGACCTGCTTCGGGGTGAGGTTGCGCGAGGGGTTCTGCGCCAGCAACTGGGCAAGGATCAGCAGGCTGTTGAGCGGGGTGCGCAGCTCGTGGCTCATGTTGGCCAGGAACTCCGACTTGTACTTGGAGGCCAGCGACAACTGCTGCGCGCGGGTCTCCAGTTCCTGGCGGGCCTGCTCGATCTGGAGGTTCTTGGCCTCGATGTCGCGGTTCTGCGAGGCCAGCAGGGAGGCCTTCTCCTCCAGCTCGGCGTTGGAGCGCTGGAGTTCGTCCTGCTGGACCTGCAACTCCTCGGAACGGGCCTGGAGTTCGGCGGTCAACCGCTGGGACTCGTCCAGCAGCTCGTCGGTGCGGACGTTGGCGACGATGGTGTTGAGGTTGACGCCGATGGTCGGCATCAGCTGCGCAAGGAAGTCCTGGTGGATCTGGGTGAAGCGGGTGACGGACGCCAGCTCGATCACGCCGAGGACCTGCTCCTCGACGACGATGGGCAGCACCACCAGAGCGGTGGGCTGGGCGTGCCCGAGGCCCGAGGAGATGGTGACGTACCCGGCGGGCAGCTCCTCCACGGTGACGGTACGGCGGTTGCGCGCGGCCTGCCCGACCAGCGAGCGCCCGACCGGGATACGGGTGGGCCGCTCGTCGTCGTCCGGATAGCCGTACGAGCCCACCAGCCGCAGCTCGGGCCCGCGCATGGTGTCCTCCGCCAGGTAGAAGGCGCCGTACTGGGCCGAGACCAACGGCGTGAGCTCGTCCATGATCAACTCGGCGACCACCGGCAGATCACGGTGGCCCTGCATCAGGCTGGAGATCCGGGTCAGGTTGGTCTTGAGCCAGTCCTGCTCCTGGTTGGCCCGGGTGGTCTCGCGCAGGGACTCCACCATGGAGTTGATGTTGTCCTTGAGGTCGGCGACCTCGCCGGAGGCCTCCACGGTGATCGAGCGGGTCAGGTCGCCCTCGGCGACGGCGCTGGTGACCTCGGCGATCGCGCGGACCTGCCGGGTGAGGTTCCCGGCCAGTTCGTTGACGTTCTCCGTCAGCCGCTTCCAGGTGCCCTCGACACCCTCCACCTCGGCCTGTCCGCCGAGGCGGCCCTCGCTGCCGACCTCGCGGGCGACACGGGTGACCTCGGCGGCGAACGACGACAGCTGGTCGACCATCGTGTTGATGGTGGTCTTCAGCTCCAGGATCTCGCCCCGGGCGTCGACGTCGATCTTCTTCGACAGGTCGCCGTTGGCCACCGCCGTCGTCACCAGGGCGATGTTGCGCACCTGCCCGGTGAGGTTGTTGGCCATCGAGTTGACGTTGTCCGTGAGGTCCTTCCAGGTGCCGGCCACGTTCGGCACGTGCGCCTGACCGCCCAGGCGGCCCTCGGTGCCGACCTCGCGGGCCACGCGGGTGACCTCGTCGGCGAACGCGGAGAGCGTGTCGACCATGGTGTTGATGACGTCCGCCAGGGCGGCGACCTCGCCCTTGGCCTCCACCGTGATCTTCTGGGAGAGATCGCCGCGCGCGACGGCGGTGGCCACCTGGGCGATCGAACGAACCTGCCCGGTCAGGTTCGAGGCCATCACGTTGACGTTGTCCGTCAGGTCCTTCCAGGTCCCCGACACGCCCCGTACGATCGCCTGCCCGCCGAGGTTGCCCTCGGTGCCGACCTCTCGGGCGACGCGGGTGACTTCGTCGGCGAAGGCGGAGAGCTGGTCGACCATCGTGTTGATGGTGTTCTTGAGTTCGAGGATCTCGCCGCGGGCGTCGACGGTGATCTTCTGGGAGAGGTCGCCCTGCGCCACGGCCGTGGCCACCTGGGCGACGTTGCGGACCTGCGCGGTGAGATTGCCGCCCATGAAGTTCACGGAGTCCGTGAGATCGCGCCAGGTGCCCTTGACCCCCTTGACGTCGGCCTGCCCGCCCAGCCGGCCCTCGGTGCCGACTTCTCGGGCGACGCGGGTGACTTCGTCGGCGAAGGCGGAGAGCTGGTCGACCATCGTGTTGATGGTGTTCTTGAGTTCGAGGATCTCGCCGCGGGCGTCGACGGTGATCTTCTGGGAGAGGTCGCCCTGCGCCACCGCCGTCGTCACCTGGGCGACGTTGCGGACCTGCGCGGTGAGGTTTCCCGCCATGAAGTTGACCGAATCGGTGAGGTCCCGCCAGACACCGCCCACTCCGGGCACCTGGGCCTGCCCGCCGAGCCGGCCCTCGCTGCCCACCTCTCGGGCGACGCGGGTGACTTCGTCGGCGAAGGCGGAGAGCTGGTCGACCATCGTGTTGACGGTCTCCTTCAGCTGAAGGATCTCCCCGCGCGCGGGCACGTCGATCTTCTGCGAGAGGTCGCCCTTGGCCACCGCCGTCGCCACCTGGGCGATGTCACGGACCTGGGTGGTCAGGTTGCCCGCCATCGCGTTGACGGAGTCGGTCAGGTCCGCCCAGGTGCCGGAGACTCCCGGCACCTCGGCCTGCCCGCCGAGCGTGCCCTCGGTGCCCACCTCGCGGGCCACCCGTGTGACTTCCGACGTGAACAGGGACAGCTGGTCGACCATGCCGTTGAAGACCGTGGCGATGTCACCCAGCAGGCCCTGTCCGTCGGACGGCAGCCGGGTACCGAAGTCGCCGTCGCGCACGGCGGTCAGCCCGGCCAGCAACTGCCGTAGCTCCTGCTCGCCCGGAGCCTTCTCCCGGTCCTGAGTCGACGTGCTGCTCATGCGCACCCTCGTTCCGCTCCCCAAGAGTCCCCGCACGAGGACTCGGAACCGTGTCGGGCTCGTCAAGGGCCCGCTCACCAGCGACAATTCCGCACCCCACGGAACTGACCGATGAGAAATCCGTCGAAGATTAACCCAGGTGCGCAGCGGCGACAAAAGCCTGGTGGGAGCGTGGTGGCAGGCCGAAAAAAGACGTCGTCAAGTCGGCATGGGGGGTGTGATCCCGGGTACCCGGCTCGATTTTCACGCGCCTGGCCGCACCGACGCGAGGGCCTCCTCCAGGGTCGGGTGACAGGGGACGACGGTGTCGAGTCCCACGAGCTGCAACGTGCGCAGCGCGGCGCCGCGCACCACCACGAGCCGCAGCCATCCCTGTGCGGCCCGAGCGGACTGGAAGGCGGCGATCAGAGCGTTGACACCGCTGGAGTCCATGAAGGTGACCCGGCTCAGATCGATGACCACCCGGGGCCCCTCAGGGGCGTCGGCCACGGACAGGGTCCGCGTCAGGCCGCCCACGCTCTGATGGTCGATCTCTCCGTCGAGGCCGAGCACGGTGATGCCGTCGGCGTCGGTCCGGACCACGGACAGTCTGCCGTGTCCCACTGCTTCCCGGTTGTCTGCCACTTGCGTCCTCTGCGCACTCGATGGGGGCTGTCACGTCCTTGGTGCCACCGTTGCCCAGGAAGCCCGAGCACGATGCATGAGACGGCCCTTTCGTTCGTGGGCAGCACAAGAACAGCGCGGCACAGGAGTAAGGCGGGGATGACGGGGTATCCGCGCGCCCATGAACGGGGTATTGGAGATGGTCGGCAGGCTGCGGGTCCTGCCTGAGGAGTGTGCGTGGATGCCGGAAGCCGCACCTGCCGAGGTGACCGTGGCCCTGGACGGAGCGGACGGCTGTATCGCCGACGCTCGGGCCCAGACGTCGAAGTTCCTGGCGCGGGTGCAGGGCGAGTACGGGTTGCCGGTGTCGGCCCGCGCCATGGACCTGGGGCAGTTGGTGGTCAGCGAGTTGGTCACCAACGCGCTGAAATACGCGCCCGGGCCGGTGCTGCTGCAGCTGCGCGTCAACGACGCCATGCTGGAGATCGAGGTGTGGGACACCGATCCGACGCTTCCCCTGGCCCGCGCCGCTGACGCCGGTCGGGTGGGCCAGCACGGGCTGGAGATCGTGATGGCGGTGGTACAGGGGATCGAGGTACGCCGAGAGCCCGTCGGCAAGCGCATCACGGCCCGCCTCGCGCTGTTCGACGATCCGCTGCAGGACCTTTCTGGCTGAACGGGCCTCGCGGCCGAAGACCGCGGACACCAGAAGATCGGGTCCCCGACCCGTGCTCCCTTCCTGGAGGCTTGGAGGCCTGGCGGCGCAGCCGGTCGTCGCCGGTCTCCAAGGGCGGTTTTCGGCTGCCCGTGGAAAGGTCAGCCAGGAACGATCGCCTTCTCGGCGGCCGTCTTGATCCGGATGCCGAAGGCCGGGGCGTCCTTGCGGGGCGCGGCCGACGCCGGACCGACCAGCAGTTCGCCCAGGCCGTGGCCCTCCAGGAAGTTGAAGACACGCACGCGGGTCCTGCCGTCGGCCAGGGGCTCCAGGTCGTAGCCAGCGCGCCGTCACGCTGTTCTTGGACACCTCGGCCCAGCGGAGCCGCACCGGCGCTTCGCGTACGGTGACGCGGAACTGGATCCTCTCGATGCTGAGGACCCGAGGACTGAACTGAGGATCGTTGCGCCTGTCGGCGAGCCAGGCGAACACCTCCTCCGCGGGCCGATCGACCTCCACCACCGCTTCCCACTGTCCGGACACGGGCACTCCCCGTCTCCGCGGGTGGACCGGACGTCGCGCGAGACGAACGGTGACCGCGGCGGCGTACGGGCGAACCGCGTTTTACAAGGACCTGGAGCCCGGCAAGTCCGTCGAGGGCGCGGACTCGGTGTGGCGAGAGGCGGCGGAGGAGGAGATCACCGCGTCGGTGAAGCGGCTGGCGAACGCGGGGGAGGCCGTATGAGGTGAGCGTGTCGCCTCGACGACGTACCCGCCGATGCCCGGTGGCCGGGAACTCCCGTGCAGCCGGGCATCGTTGTGCCGTGTGTGAGTCGGAGCCCGTTCAGGAAGCCCGTGCCGAGCGGGCCGTGCGGGTCACCTCGGGCAGCGGGTCGGCCCGCCGTGCCAGCTCGAGCAGAGCGCGCAGGGCCTCTTCGGCCGGGCCCGGACGAGGGCGCCACTGGGCGACGATGCTGACCGGGCGGATCCGCTCGGCCAGCCGCAGCTCGACGAGTTCACCCTCGCCGAGCTCCCGGGTGACGGCCAGCTCGGGCAGCAGCGAGACGCCGTGCCCGTGCCCCGTCAGCCGCAGCAGTGCCGACAGCGACCCCTGGACCAGCGCCAGTTGGGCCCCCGCCAGCAGATCCCGCCCGAACCGGTCCACCAGCATCTCCGAGGTACAGCCCGGTTCGGCCACCAGGAAGTCGTACGCCAGCATCTGTTCGGGCGTCACCAGCTCCTGCCGCGCCAGCGGATGGCTGGGTGCCGCCACCAGCAGCGTGCGGTCGTGGCCGACGACCGCATGCGGGCCGAGTGCCCGTACGCCGTTGTCGTACTGGAAGACCAGGTCCAACTCGCCCGCTCCGAAGGACTGTTCGAGAGTGCTTCGGTTCGCCACCGTGAGCTCGACGTCCGCGCCGGCCCGGGAGCCGGCCGCGCCGTACTCCAGCGCCGCCAGCACATCGGGCATCCACACGTGCGCCAGCGACTCCTGCGCGCCGATCCTGAGCCGGGGCCGGTCGCCGCGCGCGGCCCGCCGCATCCGCTCCTCCAGCTCCAGCGCCTCGCGCGCGTGCGGCAGCAGCCGCTCGCCGGCCTCCGTCAGCACCGCGCCGGTACCGGCGCGCACCAGGACGGCCACGCCGAGGTTCGCCTCCAGACGCTTGAGCTGGGCACTCAGACTGGACTGTGCGTATCCCAACGCCTGGGCGGCGGCGGAGATACCGCCCTGGTCGGCGACGGCGACGAAGGCGCGCAGATAGCGAGAGTCCACCTGACCAACATAGCCACCCCATCGGACTTTCCGATGGGGTTATCGGACTTACGACGTCGCCGCTCCCCTTGCCGCTGAACCACGCTGCCCGCATGACCACTGCCGACAGCCTCCCCCTTGCCACCGGAACCGCCGCTCCCCCCGCCCCGGAAGCCCCCGCATCCCCGGCCCGCTCCCGGCTCACCTTCGTGGGCATCGCGGCCGGAAACCTGCTCGTCCTGCTCGACACCTCGATCCTCAACGTCGCCGTCCCCGACGTCCAGAAGTCCCTCCACCCGGCCGCCGCGGCCCTGCCCTGGGCCGTCGACGCGTACACCGTCGTCTTCGCCGGACTGCTGCTCGCCGGCGGCGTGATCGCCGACCGCTGGGGCGCCCGGCGCGTCTACGCCAGTGCCCTCGGCCTGTTCGCCGTGCTCTCGGCGGTGTGCGCCGCCGCGCCCGACGTCGGCGCCCTGATCGGCGGTCGCGCGCTCCTCGGAGCCGCGGGGGCGGGCCTCGTCCCGGCCTCGCTGGCACTGCTGATCCACCTCAACCCCGACCCCGCCCGCCGCACCCGGGCCATCGGCGCCTGGACCGCGCTCAGCGGCCTCGGCGCCGCGGCCGGGCCCGTGCTCGGCGGAGGGCTGGTCGAACTGGGCGGCTGGCGCCTGGTGTTCCTGGTGAACCCGCCCATCGCGCTCGCCGCGCTGCTGATCGCCCGTCGGCTGCCGGTCCCGCCGCTGCGGGCGTCCCGTGCCCTGGACCGTCCCGGACTGCTGCTGTCCACCCTCGGTCTCGGCCTGCTGACGTTCGGCTTCGTCGAGTCGGGCATCGAGGGCTGGGGCTCGCCGCTCGCTCTGATCCCGATCGTCGCCGCGCTGCTCGCCTTCGCCGTGCTGGCCTTCATGGAGAGCCGCGTGGCCTCCCCGGTGCTGCCACCCGCGCTGCTCGCCCTGCCGAAGGTCAGGGCCGCGATGGTGGCAGCCGCGGTGTCGTGCTTCGCCTACTTCGGCGGCATGTACATGTTCGCCGTATGGATGCAGCACACCTACTCGCTGACTCCGTTCAAGGCGGGCCTCGCCTGCCTCCCGATCGCCTTCCCGGTCTGCGTGATGCCCTTCTTCACCGGCCGGCTGGTGGCCCGCTTCGGCCCCCGTCCGATCCTGCTGACCGGCATGTCGGCGGCCGTCGTCTCCGGCGTCCTGCTCACCTTCTGCGTCGGGAGCAACCCGCCGCTCGCGCTGCTCGTCGCCGCCGAGCTGACCCTCGCCGCGACCGGCACGCTGTCCATCCCGGGCGCGGCCGCCGCGATGGCCATGTCGGCACCGCCGGAGTACGCCGCCACCAGCCAGGGAGCGCTCAACGGTATCCGTCAGGCGGGCTCTGCCCTCGGCGTCGCGGTACTCGGCACGCTGGGCGCGCTGACGACCTCGGGTCACGTCCTCGTCGTCGTCGGCCTGCTCGCGGTGCTGCTGGTGGCGAGGGCGACACGGACCGGCAACTGACACCGGTCGCACGCCACGGACATGACGAAGCGGCCGCACCACTGGTGGGTGGTGCGGCCGGTGGGCTGGAGTTCGGCCGCCGAGGCGGTGGCACCACCGCCCTCGCTGCAGCCCTACGGGCCGACGCGGGAGGCGACGGTGAGCAACGTACCGGGGAGCGCGCGCCGTACGGACGACGTCCAGCACCGCATGCCCCTCTTCGAGGCGGTTGACGTAGGCGTGGAGACGGTCGGTGGTGCCCAGGCCGACGTAGTCGGTGACGACGACGGCCGCTCCGGCAGCACCGGCTTCGTCGTGGGCCGTCGAGTCCTTCGTCAGGTACGGGCCAGGTCCAGCAGGACCTTCGAGGCGACGTCTCGGTCGTGGGCGATGTCGAAGGCGGCGCGGGCCTCGGCGAGCGGGAAGGTGTGCGTCACGATCGCGTCGACGGTCAGGCCCTGGGCCAGCAGACCGATCGCCTCGTCGAACTCGGAGTCGAAGCGGAAGGCGCCCCGGAGTTCCAGTTCGCGGGTGACGGCGACGTTGCCCAGCAGGGGCACCTCGCCGGGTGGCAGCAGACCGAGGAGTACGACGGTGCCACCGCGGCGAACTCGTTCGACACAGCTTCGCAGCCCCGCGGGTGCTCCGGACGCCTCGATGGCGATGTCGAAGGGGGCCGGCCACGAGCCGGCCTCGGGAGCGTTCGGCCGGAGCGTGGCGGTGGCCCCGGATGCGGTGGCGATGCGCAAGGGGGTGTCGAGGAGGTCGCTGACGACGATCTCGGCAGCGCCCTCGTGGCGGAGCACGGCGGTGACCAGGCAGCCGATCGGCCCTGCGCCGGTGACCAGGACGCGCTTGCCCGTCACGTCACCGGCCCGGTGCACGGCATGCAGGGCCACCGACAGGGGCTCGGCCAGGATGGCGCGGCGCAGGGCGAGCTCCGGCGGCAACGGGCGGATCTGCGCCGCCGGCACCGTGACGAGTTGGGCGAAACCGCCTTGGACATGGGGCGTGCGGGCGGCGCTGCCGAGGTAGCGGGTGTCGGCGCAGATGTTGCGGCGGCCCGCAGCGCAGTCGGGGCAGCGGTCGCACGGTGTGGCGGGGTGCACTGCCACCGGGGTTCCCACGGCCGGTCCTTCGGTGTCGGCTCCCAGGGCGGCGATGTGACCGACGACCTCGTGTCCGAGCACCATCGGCTCCCGGACGGCGAAGTCGCCGACCCGGCCGTGGTGGTAGTAGTGCAGGTCTGATCCGCAGATTCCGCCGAGAGCGACGGCTACGGTCACCTGGCCCGGGCCGGGCCGGCTGGGGGAGCGGTGCTCGACCCGGAGGTCTCCTGCCGCGTGGACGACGCAGGCTTGCATGGTGGGTTCCTTCCGTGGCGGCGTCCGTCACAGGACGGAGAGCATGCCACCGTCGACGTAGAGCACCTGGCCGTTGACGAAGTCGGACGCGGGGGAGACCAGGAAGATCAGGGCGCCCACGAGGTCGGCGACGTCGCCCCAGCGACCGGCTGGTGTGCGTCTGCGGACCCAGTCGCTGAACTCCTCGTCGGCCACCAGGGCCGCGGTGAGTTCGGTGGCGAAGTAGCCGGGTCCGATGCCGTTGACCTGGATGCCCAGCGGGCCCAGGTCGGCGCACATGCCCTTGGTGAGCATCTTCAGGCCGCCCTTGGTGGCGGAGTAGGCGGCGATACCCGGCCGGACCGCTGCGCTCTGCAGTGAGCAGATGTTGACGATCTTGCCGTGGCCTCGGGGCGCCATGCGCCGTGCGACCTCGCGTCCCACGAGGAAGGCACTGGTGAGGTTGGTGTCGAGGAGGCGGTGCCAGTCGTCGTCCGTGAACTCCAGGAACGGGCTGCGGTGTTGGACTCCGGTGTTGTTCACCAGGATGTCGATCGGCCCGGCCTCCTCCTCGACACCGGCGATGCCGGCGGTAACGGCAGCCGAGTCCGTCACGTCGAAGGCGGCTGTCCGCACCCGGTCCCCGAAGGAGCCCGCGAGTTCCGCAGCGGTCGCCTGCAGGGCCGTGGTGCCGCGTCCGTTGAGGACGACCGTGCAGCCGGCCTCCAGGAGGCCCTCGGCCAGCGCCTTGCCGATGCCGCGGCTGGAGCCAGTGACCAGGGCCGTCTTTCCGGCGATGTCGAACAGCGGGTGGCTCATGCGCGTACTCCGGTGCTCCCGGCCGGGATGCTCTGCACCGCCGGGGTTCCGGGGAGGGGGGTCCGGGCGGGACGACCGGCGAGGACATCGAGGATGTTGTCGGCGGCCAGGTCGACCATGGCGGCCCGGGTGGCCTCGGTGGCCGACCCGATGTGGGGCAGCGTGACCACATGGGGCTCGGCGACCAGCGGTGACAACTCCGTTCCCATCGGCTCCCGTTCGAAGACGTCGAGCCCGGCGGAGTGCAGCCGTCCTTCCCGGACGGCGTGCAGCAGGGCCTCCTCGTCGACGACACCGCCGCGGGAGGTGCTGACCAGGGTGGCCGTGGGTTTCATCGCGGCCAGTTCGCGGGCCGAGATCAGGTGCCGCGTCTCCGCAGTGAGCGGCACATGCAGGGACACGATGTCGGACTCGGTCAGCAGCGTGGCCAGATTCACCGAGGCCGACAGGGCGTCGTCGGGTGCGTGGGGGTCGTGGTGGAGCACGCGCATGCCGAAGCCGTGGGCCCGGCGGGCGACCGCGCGGCCGATCTGACCGTAGCCGATCAGGCCGAGGGTGGCTCCGTGGATGTCCAGGCCGAGGTAGTCGTGCATCCGGAAGAGCCCCCAGGAGCCTGACGCGAGGCTCGCTTCGGCGGCACCGATCCGACGGCGGGCGGCGAGGATCAGGGCGAAGGTGAGATCGGCGGTGGTCTCCGCGAGCACGCCGGGGGTGTGGGTGACGACGATGCCGCGCTCGGCGGCCGCGGCCCGGTCGACGTTGTCGTAGCCCATGCTCGCCAGCGAGATGACCCGCAGTGAGGGGCCCGCCGCGTCCATCAGCGCACCGTCCACCGGATCGTTGCCCAGGGCCAGAACGCCACTCACCCCGGAGGCGAGCGGAGCGAGGTCGGCGGCCCCGGGCTTCCCGTTCCCGGGCCAGGCCACCACCTCCGCGACCCCGGACAGGCGGTCCAGGCCGCTGCCGGGCAGGTTTTCACGGGTGATGAGGACGCGCCTTTTCATCTATGTCTCCAGTGACGAGCCGTGCATTGCCGACCGACGGCTGGCGTCGAAAGAAATCGTTTCGGGAAACGCTAGCCGGGACGGTCGCCGGTAACAAATAACGGATTCGTCTGACGTTATCGCCGATCCTTATCCCCGTCGACAGCACCGTCAAAGGTGGTGATCAGTTCGAGGAACAGATCGTGAACCGCGAGGGCGGGCTCCGAAAGGGGCTGATTGTCCGACGTCACCAGCGACAGCTTGACCTGGATGACGGGATCCATGATGCGGCGTACGGACAGCGAGCGGACATCCAGGATGGCGCGCGCCGCCGACCAGGGCAGGACCGTGGCGCCGAGATCCGCGTCCACGGCGTTGACGAGCGTCAGCGCGGACTCGACCTCGCCCACCACGTTCGGACGGAGCGACGCCTGCTGGAAGGCGGCGTCCACCACCTGCCGGATCGTGTGGATGCGGCTGGGCAGGAGCAGCGGCACGCCGGCGAGTTCCTCGAGGCTCACCTCGCCCTGTCCCGGCGGCGCCGTCGCGCCGGAGGCCCCGATGAGGAACAGGTCCTCCGTGCGCACAGGCTCGAACTGCACGCCCCGCAGCGGGCCGGCCCCGTAGATGAACGCCATGTCCATCCGCCCGGTCATGATGGCCTCGCTGATCACGCCGCCGAAGTTCTCGTTGATGTGCAGCAGGATGTCCGGGTAGCGCTCGCGCACACTCTTGAGGAGCGGCAGCGCGAGCGCCGCGCCCAGGCTGTACGGCGCGAGGCCCACCGACACGCTGCCGGCGGGAGCCCGGCCGGAGACCTCCACCGCGGCGTGCGCGAGGTCCACCTGCCTCAGGATGAGCTGGGCATGCCGGTACAGTGCCCGGCCCGCCTCGGTCGGGGCGACTCCGCGTTTGCTGCGGATCAGCAGTTGCTGCCCGAACTGCGTTTCCAGCGCGGACAGTTGCTGGCTGAGCGCGGGCTGCGCGATGTGCAGGATGTCGGCCGCGCGCGTGATGCTCCCCGCGTCAATGATCTTGATGAACGAGTAGAGACGCCTGGTGTCCATGCGGAGCCTTCCACGGGGAGCGGAGCCTCATCGTAGGGAGCGGCGATCCCGAAGCACAGCCCTGGCGGGGCCCAGGTGTGAGGGGGTCATAGCCGTTCGCGATAACGCCAGACCGAACACATATTGGCGATCACGCGAGCATGGGCCTAAGTTGAGCGGAACATTCAACCCGGAACCGCTTGACAGAGTCGAAGTGAATCGGTTCCCAGGAATTCCGTCTGCTTGTGACGCTCGCCTTTGTTTCGAAAGTGCTGACCTTTCCGGATATCACGAAGGCGTGCCGGCATCTCCTTCCTCATATTCTCTCCCGGAGGACGTCATGGCCCCCATGGTTGATCTCGTCGCCGATCTCGGCGAGGGATTCGGCGCCTACACGACGGGCGACGACGAAGCCCTCCTGGAGATGCTGACGTCCGCAAATGTGGCCTGTGGGTTCCACGCGGGTGATCCGCGCATCATGGACGCCACCGTCCGGTCCTGCGTGGCGCGGCAGGTGGCCGTGGGTGCTCACCCGAGCTTTCCCGACCTGGTCGGCTTCGGCCGCCGCGCGATGGACCTCACGCCCGAGGAGGTCCGCACGGACGTGCTGTACCAGATCGGCGCCCTCCAGGCGTTCGCCGTCGCTCACGGCACCCAGGTGCGGCACGTCGCCCCGCACGGACGCCTGGGCAACCTGGTCGCCGTACGCGCCGACTACGCCCGCGCCGTCGTGGACGCCGTCGCCTGCCTGGACGAGTCGCTGATCGTCCTCGCTCAGGACGGTGAGCTCGCCGACGCGGCCCGGGCGCGCGGACTGCGCGTGGGCATCGTCGGCATCGCCGACCGCGCGTACCGCGACGACGGGACCCTCGTCCCCCGCTCCGAGCCCGGAGCGGTGATCCACGAACCGGACGAGGTGGCCCGGCGGACGCTGCGCATGGTCACCGAGGGAGTCATCCGCAGCGTCGACGGCACGGACATCCCGGTCGCCTGCGACACCGTCCTGCTGCACGGAGACAGCCCCGGAGCGATCGCGCTGGCCGGCCGCATCCGCGAGCAACTCATGGCCGCCGGTGTCGAGATCACCTCTCTCGACAAAGTGCTGAGCGGGAAGGGCGTCTGACATGAACGGCAACCTCACGGTCACGGACTGCGGTGACTCCGCTCTGGCCGCCAGGGCCGTGGGCCTGGCGGCCGAGGACGCCTGGCGGCTCGTCCACGCCCTGGCCGACGCCCTGGACGCCGTCCGGCTCACCGGGGTCCACGACGTGGTGCCCACCTACGACGCCCTGCTCGTGGAGTTCGACTGCACCCGCACCGACCACGACACCGTCAGGCGTGTCGTCTCGCACGAGGCCGCCCGCCTCGGGCCGCATCCCACGCCGACGACACCGTCTCGACGCTTCGTCGTCCCCGTCGTCTACGGCGGCGAGCACGGACCCGATCTGCCCGAAGTCGCCCGTCAACTCGACCTGACCGAGAGCGAGGTCATCGCCCTCCACTCCGGTACCGACCTCACCGTGCGCTGCCTCGGCGCACCGGCTGGGGCGCCGATGACGGACGGCCCGCGCTTCCCCGGACCGGTGCCTCGGCTGGCGTCGCCCCGCACCCATGTCGATCCCGGCTCGGTCGCCGTCGCCGGGCGGCAGGCCGTCATCTGCCCGATGCCCTCGCCCGGCGGCTGGCCCCTCCTAGGACGCACCCCCGTGCGCGTCCTCGACCTGCACAGCGACCCGATCACCGCCTACCGGCCCGGGGACACCTTCCGTTTCGTCCCCATCACGCCCGACGAGTGGGACCTGCATGCCGGCACGCCCCTGGCGGCCTGTCATGGCTGACACCCTCACGATCCGCACCGCCGGCCTCGTCACCGTGCAGGACCTCGGCCGGGTCGGCCGCTCCCGCTACGGCCTGCCCGCCGGCGGAGCCGCCGACCAGCACTCGGCGCGCGTCGCCAACGTCCTGTGCGGCAACGAAGACCGCGCCCCGCTGCTGGAGATCACGGCTCTCGACTTCGCGTGCGTTCCCTCCACCGACATCCTCATCGCCGTGACCGGCGCCCCCGCCGAACTGACCGTCGGTGGAGTCGTCCGCCCGCAGTGGGAACCGCTCTGCGTGCGCGCGGGTGAGACCGTGCGCGTCACCGGCATCCGGCGCGGACTGCGCGTCTACCTGGCGGTGCTCGGCTCGTTCGAGGCGGACTACCTCCAGGGCAGCTGCGCTCCCGACACCATCCTCGGCTTCGGTCCCAGCCTGCGCGGCGGCGACGAACTCGTACTGCGTACGACCTGCCCGCCCCTCGACCACCCTTTCTCGCGGATCCCGCTGTTCCGCCTGAACGCCCCGGTCGTCCCGTTCCCCACCACCTGGACCATCGACGTCACCGACGGCCCCGACCGGGCCGAGTTCGCAGACACGGCAGGCCGACTGTTCGACGCCCCCTTCACCGTCAGCCCGCGGAGCAACCACATCGGCCTGCGGCTGCAGGGCGAGGTGCCGCGGCGGGTCACCCGGGGCGAGATCCTCTCCCGCGGCGTTCCCATCGGCGCCGTGGAGGTGCCGGCCGGAGACGAACTCCTCGTCCTGCACCGCGGCCGCGGTGTCACCGCCGGCTACCCCGTGCTCGCGGTCGTCACGGCCACCGGTCTGTCCGCCCTGGGGCAGGTGCGCCCTGGGCAGACCATCCGCTTCCGCCACCGCACCGTCGACCAGGCGGTCACCGCCCACCGCGCCCAGCGAAACGCCGTCGACGCACTGAGAACCCGCGTCCGCACGGCCTTCGACGCCCTGCGCATCCGCGCTCCCGCTGTCGGCTGACCCTCGACCCCCACCACCTAGCCGTCTCCGCCACCACCCAGCCGTCTCCGCCGCCGCCCAGCCGGCCCCAGCCGTCCATTCGTCCCCACGGCCGCCCCTTCGCCCGCCCGCACGGAGCCGATCGCCCCTCGTCCCCACCCCGCTGCAAGACAGGAGACGCCATGACCACCATGGCCGCTCAGCCAGTCCCCGTCCCCAACACCGTCGATGCCAGAACAGCCAGGAAAGTCACCCTCGCGGGATGCGTCGGCATCTTCGCCGAGCTCTACGACAACGGCATCTTCGGCTTCATGGCCGGAACGCTCGCCGCCGTGTTCTTCCCCGGCTCCGACAACGCCGTCCAGCTCGTCTTCCTCGGGTACGCCGTCTCCTTCTTCTTCCGCCCCCTCGGCGGCATCATCTGCGGCCACCTCGGCGACCGCATCGGACGCCAGCGCATGCTGGTGTTCGTCATCATGCTCATCAGTGCCGCCACCGCCGCCATCGGCATCCTGCCCACCTACGCGAGCATCGGCGTCGCCGCGCCCACCCTGCTGATCCTGCTGCGCGTCGCCCAGGGCTTCTCCGTCGGCGGCGAGGCATCCGGCGCGATGAGCTTCCTCGCCGAGCACGCCCCTGAGGGCAAACGCGGCCTCTACACCAGTTACGCCCAGATCGCCTCGTTCCTCTCCCTGCTCACCGGCACCCTGATAGCCGCCGCAATGACCAGCGGACTCGGCGCCGAGCGCATGGAGTCCTGGGGCTGGCGCATCCCGTTCCTGCTCGCCGTCCCGCTCGGCATCACCGGGATCTACATCCGCGGGCGCATCAGCGACACGCCCAACTTCACGCGCCTGAAGGAAGGGGACGGCCTGTCAAAGAACCCCCTCAAGGAGGCGTTCAGCTCATCCGAGCACCGCCGGGCCATGCTGCTGGCCCTGTTCATCCCGCTGATGAACGGCTCCGGGTACTACGTCCTGTTCAGCTACATGCCCACCTTCATGAGCAGCGAGCTGAACTTCGGCAAGGTCCAGGGTCTCCTCGTCACCGCCTCCAGCCTGGTCGCGATCTGTATCGCCATCCCCTACATGGGCCGGCTGTCCGACCGGATCGGCCGCAAGAAGGTCATCGCCGGTGCCGCGATCGCCATGGCCGTCGTCGGCATCCCGTGCTACCTCCTGATCGGCACCGGCAACGTCGGCCTCGCCGTCCTCGGCGCCTGCCTCATGGCCGTCGTGTTCGCCGGGCACACCGGCGTCGTCCACATCCTGCTCGTCGAACTCTTCCCGACCCGCGTCCGCTACTCCGCCTACGGCCTCGGCTACAACGTCTCCGCCGCCCTCTTCGGCGGCACGGCCCCGCTGCTGATGACGTACCTGATCGACCGCACGGGCGACGTCAACATGCCCGCCTTCTACGCCGTCGTCACCGCACTCGGCACGCTCATCGCCGTCTCCCGGGTGAAGGACCGGGCCCACCTGCCCCTGCGCGACGCCTGACAGACACCCGCACCCGCACCCGCACCCCTCCCACCAAGGAGCACACCAGCATGCCCATCTCCGACTACAGGACGGCCCTCGTCACCGGAGCGTCGACCGGCATCGGAGCCGTGGTCGTCGAGCGACTCGCCAAGCGCGGCCTCGAGGTCCACGCGGTGGCGCGTAGCGCCGAACGGCTCGACGCCCTCGCCCGCGACACCGGCTGCGTCCCGCACGCCGTCGACATCACCGCCACCGATGCGCTCACCGCCGCCCTGGACGGCCTGGAGATCGACGTCCTCGTCAACAACGCCGGCGTCTCTCGCACCGGCAACATCCTGACAGCCGACGAGTTCGCCGTCGACGAGCAGGTCGCCGTCAACATCCAGGCCGTCCTGCACCTGGTACGCCTGCTCATGCCCGGCATGGTCGAGCGCGACCTCGGCCACATCGTCAACATCAGCTCCATCGCCGGCGTCTACAACTTCGGCGGCAACACCGTCTACCACGCCACCAAGGCAGCCGTGCACACCCTCTCCCGCCAGCTGCGGGTCGACGGCTACGGCCGCCGGGTCCGGGTCACCGAGATCTGCCCGGGGCGCGTGGAGACGGAGATCTTCGGCCGCCTGCTCGGCGACATGGAGGAGGCCCAGCGGCAGTTCTACGACGGCTACGAGTCCCTCAAGCCCGAGGACATCGCCGACTCCATCGAGTTCGCCGTCGACGCGCCCCGGCACGTCAACATCGGGCACGTCGAGATCCTGCCGACCTTCCAGGTCCCCGGCGGCCTCAACTTCGAGCGCAGGGAAGGCTGATCACATGCACACGGCAGAGCGGGTACGCCGTATCAATCCCTCGCCCAGCACGGCGGCCGCACAGCGCGTGCGCGAGCTGAAGAGCCAGGGGCTCACCATCCTCGACCTGACCGTGGGCGAGCCCGACTTCGACACCCCCGACCACGTCAAGGCCGCCGCGATCCGGGCCATCGAGGCGGGCGAGACGAAGTACACCCCCGTGAACGGAACGCCGAGCCTGCGCGCCGCGATCGCCGGGAAGTTTCGCGCGCGCCACGGCCTGGAGTGCACCGACGCGCGGATCACGGTCGGCGGCGGAGCCAAGCAGGTCATCTTCCTCGCCCTGATGGCCACCCTGGACGAGGGGGACGAGGTCATCGTCCCCGCCCCCTATTGGGTGTCGTATCCCGACATGGTCCGCGCCAACGACGGCACCCCCGTCATCGTGGACTGCCCCGAGTCGGACGGCTTCAAGCTGACCCCGGAGCGGCTCGGGGCCGCGCTCACCGAGCGCACACGGTGGGTGATCCTCAACACCCCCGGCAACCCCACCGGATCCGCCTACACCACCACCGAACTACGCGCGCTCGCCGAGGTGTTGCTGAAACACCCCCACGTCCGCGTCCTCACCGACGAGATCTACGACGAGATCTGGTACGGCGACCAGGACGCCCCGTCTCTGGCAGCGGTCGAACCACGCCTGGGCGAGCGGGTGTTCCTCACCAACGGCGTCTCCAAGACGTACGCGATGACCGGCTGGCGCATCGGCTACGGCGTGGGCCCGACGGATCTGGTGACCGCGATCAACACACTTCAGTCCCAGACCTCCTCCTGTCCCTCCTCCGTGAGCCAGGCCGCCGCTGCCGCCGCGCTCACCGGGCCGCAGGACTTCGTCGAGGAAACCGTGCGCGTCTACCGGGCACGCCGCGACGCCACGGTGAAGCTCGTCAACGACATCCCCGGTCTGAGCTGCACCGTCCCCGACGGGGGCTTCTACCTCCTGGTCAACTGCCGGGACGCCATAGGGCAGTTCACACCCTCGGGAAACCGGATCGAGAACGACGAGGACTTCGCCCGCTACCTGCTCGACAGCCGGCAGGTGGCGGTCATCCACGGCGCCGCGTACGGCGCACCCGGCTATTTCCGCATCTCGTTCGCCACGTCGACGGACGTCCTCACCGAGGCATGCGCGCGCCTCGCGACGGCCTGCTCCGACCTGTCCCGCGTCCCGTCCGCCGCTCCAAACCGTCTGAAAGGCCCGTCATGATCCGCGTCAGCACGAAGTTCGAGCGGCCGGACGCCGCTCTGGTCGAGCGGTTGCGTGTCTTCTCCTCGGCCACCATCCACGAGGCACAGGGCCGGCTCGGGGCGCTGGACTCGGTCATCAAGCCGGTCGACCACCGCATGTCTCTGTGCGGTCCCGCCTTCACGGTCCAGTGCGCACCGCGCGACAACCTGATGCTGCAGACCGCCATCGCCTACGCCCGCCCCGGGGATGTCGTCGTCGTGTCCGCCGGCGCCTACGAGGAGGCGGGCTCCTTCGGAGACGTCCTGGCCAACGCCTGCCAGGCCAAGGGGCTCGGCGGCCTGATCACCGACACGGGCGTCCGCGACACCGAGGACCTGCGTGCTCTGGGATTCCCCGTCTTCTCCCGCAGCCTGTCCATCAAGGGCACGGTCAAGGAGACCGTCGGCCCGATGTGCGAGCCGGTCACCGTCGGCGGCGTACTCGTCCGCCCGGGGGACGTGATGCGCGCCGACGCCGACGGCGTGGTCGTCGTCCGCCGCGAGGACGTCGCCGAAGTGGTCGCCGCGTCCCAGGAACGCGTGGACGCCGAGGCCGGGTACATCGCGGCGTACCGGGCTGGGAAGACCGTGATCGAGATGTGCGGTCTCGAACCGCTTCTCGCGTCGAAGGGGCTGGTGATCGAGGACTAGAGGGGCCGGACGCCGTTGTCCGCGGTTCGACAGGGAGAGCGCCGCGACCTGTGAGCTGGTAGTCGTGGCTGTTGCCGAGCGCGGTCACCGCGTTCAGTTTGAACCGCTGGTTGGTGCCCCCGTGGCGATGTCACAGGATGGCACGTCGAGATGACGGGCGGCCAGGACCCTGTAGCGGCGTGGCAGTTCAAGCGTCGCCACTGTCGAAGGTGTCGGCACCGTCACGGTTGCGCACCACGCAGACCAGCCTCCCTCCGGTGACGGACAGACGCTCGGGCCAGTCGAGGCACATGAACCGGCCGAGAGAACCGTGGGCGCCGATCAGCAGCGCGGTATGCGGGACCGACCGCGAACGACGGTCGTCGGGCCCCGGAATCACCGACCTGGACGTCGACTCGCTGTCGGCGCTGAACACCGGCTGGCCGGGCCCGGCCTCGCGCAGGTCAGGCAGCACACCTCCTGCTGACCGCCTGCACGGCTCGGTCCCGACCGGAAATCGTGGCGGATCCCGTACGGCTCCAACTCGGCCTGTCGTGCCACCAGTTGCAGTGACTCGGCCGGCGCCCGCCTGAGCTCGTCATGAATGGTGGCCTGCCGCACCGCCTCGGCGGAGGGCACGCTCGCTGTCGCCGTGGACGTGGACCTGCCGGACGAGCGGGCCGGTGACGAAGACGCCATGATGTCGCCGGTCCGGTGGAAGCCGTCCTCGTCGAAGACCGCCGCCCCCCTGGACGACCCCGCGAGCGTCCTGCCCACCGTTCCAAGGACGGTGGGCAGGGACGAACGCCAGGCGCAGGTCAGGTCAGGTCAGTTGATTGTCCACTGCTGCTTGGTCTGGCCGTTTAGGCCGGCGCAGCGATTCGAGGCGGCGCCGACGAGGGCCACGCCGTTGGTGCCGGGGGTGCCCTGGACCCGGTCGCGTCGATGTCGGGCGCGGTGCTGCCGGAGACCGCCGCGAAGCGCACGGTGTCGGGGCCTTGGCCTGGTGCGCCAGTGCGGACACAGTCCGGTAGGTCGAGGCCGAACCTGTCGGCGGGAAGGAGACCACGAACGTGTACTGACCGTCGACCCGGACGGTCGCCTTACGACCCCGATCTGGCTGGTGCTGACGGCGACCGGCTCGGCGGTCAGGGACGCCGACGGAGCGTGGTCGGCCAGAGCCGTCAGGCCGGCCAGGGCGAGACCGAGGGCGAGGACGCGCGCGGTGACGCGTCTCGCCCGGCCGAGTGCGGAGACGTCCGACACGGGGGTGCCTTCCGTGGTCAGTACCCGACCCGGAAGGTCGCGTCCTGCTTCTCGGTGGTGGTGGAGACGGGGTCGATACGCAGGACGTAGTTGGAGTGGCGTATGTAGCGCGTGGGGTTGTTGTACGAGCGGAAGGAGGTCCAGCTCGCGTCCGCGAGGCCCGCCGTGCGGTAGAAGGTGGCGTCGCCGGCGAAGGTCGACGTGCCGTCGTTGACGTCGAGTTGGAGGGCGTAGTTGTAGTGCCGCAGGTAGCGGTCGGGGTAGTTGACCGACCGGAACGAGACTCCGGAGCTGTCGGCGAGGCCCGGGACCAGGGTCCACAGGGAGTCCTTGTACGGCTCGATCGGGTACTCGTCGATGCGGCCCGTGTAGTCGGAGTGGCGGACGTAGCGCGCCGGGTAGTTGTAGGACTTGAGCCGGTTCCAGGCCGGGGCGCCCCACTTGGTGAGCAGGTTGTTGTACTCGGCCGTGGTGATCGTCGCGATGCCGCAGTGCTTGGAGTTGACCGGCTGGGTGTAGGTCTTCTGGTCGAGGGCGTTCCAGGTGCCGGAGGCGGGGCTGGTGGACTGCCAGGCGTAGAAGACGCCGTTGGGCGTGTAGGTGTCTCCCCAGAGCCACCAGGTGCCGGAGCTGAGGGACTTGACCACGGTCGGGGCTTCGGTGCCGCCGTGGGCCACACCCGTGCTGTACTCGGTGAAGCTGCCCGGGTTCAGGGTGGTGGATCTGGCGCTGACCAGGGTCTGGTTCTTCTTGAAGAAGAGGTAGTTGTAGCCGTTCACGCCCACGGCCATGTCGCCGTCGATGACGTCGTAGCCGGGGTCGAAGAAGACCTGCGGGGCCGAGGCGGTGACGAAGTCGCTGGTGTAGTTGACCATGATCACGTTGTGGCCGCTGGAGTTGACCGAGGAGTAGATGACCGCGTACTGGCCGCGCCCCGCGTCCCAGAACGCTTCGGGCGCCCAGCTGTGGGTGGTCATGTCGTGCAGTTTCAGGCGCCGGTAGCCGGTGAAGGTGCGCAGGTCGGCGGAGTCCCAGACGTGGATGTACTGGCTGTTGTAGCTCCAGTCGGTGCCCTTGAGGTCGGTGGCGAGCACGACGAACGTGCCGTCCTGCTTGCGCATGAGGAAGGGGTCGCGCAGGCCCAGGGCGCCGGCAGTGGGGGTGACCAGGGGGTTGTTCTGGTTGAGCGGCGTCCAGTTCAGCCCGTCGGGGCTGACGGCCAGGTGCAGGCCGTAGTCGGTGCCGTCGCCGAGGTTGGTCGACTCGGTGAAGTACACCATCGCGTACGCCGAGTCGGCGGCCTGCGCGGTGCCCGTGCCGAGGGTCAGGGCGAGCGGCACGGCGGCCGTCATGCCCAGGAGGCCGCGGCGGGACAGGTGGGGGTTTGTGCTCATCGTGCTCTCCAGGGTGGCGTGCGGGGGCACCTCAGTGGCCGGTATTTCGAACGGAGTTCGGTAAATCGATCAGAAGGTAGGGCCTGGAAATGAGCGCGTCAATCGTCCTGTCACTCTTTTGTGATTCCTGTGCGTTCCGCGCCTCGCCCTGCTTCTGGAACACCACGTCGGGCTCCCAGTCGTGGCGGTGCCCGAAGGCGTCGGGGCCGTTTGGCGTCTGGTCTTCTCGAAGTAGAGCTCGTAGACGTACGCGCACCAGCCGTTCCTGCACAGCGACTGCGCGTACGTGTTGGCCGTGCCGAGGTGTCCGGTCCGGCAGCCGCCGGGGAGCAGCTGTCCGAGTTGTAGGGGTGATCTTGGCGAGCAGTCCGGGGTGGCGGTACGTCACCCCGGTGACGAGGGCGCCCAGCCGCACGGTGGACGAAGGGGTGGCCAGGTAGGCCAGGGTCGTGCAGGCCTCCAGCATGGGCGCCTCGGCGCCTCCGGTGAACTCCATCTGGACGTAGTGGTCCATGACCGACAGCCGGTTCACGTCGGCGGCCTCGGCCGCGGCTCCCGCGGCGGCCGACTCGGCACGCAGCGCGCTCCCTCCCTTGGAGGTGGTCGAATCGGTTGATGCGCACGTTGATGTGCAGGTGCGTCTCCGTTCAGCGTTCTCTCGAGCGTCCGTGGCGCAGCCGCCGGTCCTCGGTCCGTGCTTCAACGGCCGGTGGGATGCGCCGAGGCTTCGGGCCGAGCCGCCCCGGTCGGTGGGTGGTGTTCCCAGAGCGTGGTTCCCCGCAGCTCCAGGACGACGGTGCCGGAGCCGTTGGTCAGCGTGCCCCGGCTGTGGACGACGGCGGTGCCGTCGTCGCGGGGGCGGATCTCGACGATCTCCATCGTGCCGTGCAGCATGTCCCCGGGACGGACCGGCGCCCGCATGCGCACGGAGTCGATCTCGCGGCCGGCGATGAGGCCGGAGCGGGAGAACACCGCGTCCACCAGGAGACGTTGCAGGACTGCCACCGTGTGGAAACCGCTGGCGATGAGGCCTCCGAAGCGGCTCGCGGCCGCCGCGTCCTCGTCGGTGTGCAGGGGCACCGGGTCGAAGCGGCGGCCGAACTCGAGAATCTCGTCCTTGTCGACCGTAGTGCTGCCCAGTTCGAACACGTCCCCGGGCCGCAGGTCCTCGGCATACAGCACGCTGCTCACCACCGGTCCGACGACCACGCGGGCCCTGCTGGGCCCGGCGCCGGGGTGAACAGGTGGATGTGCGCGCAGAGCTTCACAGGGGTCTCCGTTCCGCCCTCTTGGGGCGGTCACTGACGACGGCTCGGATACGCCGGCTACGCCTCCAGGACCGTGACCGGTGGATGTCATTCCAGTTCGGTGACGAACCGGTGGAGCAGGCGGCTGAACGTCTCGACGTCCTCGTCCGGCCACTGGCCGAGCCGTTCCCGGAGTCCCTCGCGCTGGTGCTGTCTGACGCGGGCCAGCCGGGCGTGGCCGGTGCCGGTGAGTTCCAGCAGCCCGGTCCTGGGCCGCGACGGATGGGCCACCCGGCGCAGCAGGCCGTCCTCTTCGAGCTGGGGCAACTGACGGCTGACGGTGGCTTCTCCTCGGTCGCTGAGGCGTGATCCTTCCAGGTGCTGCGCGACGGTCAGTGCCGAACAGGAGCGGCAGCGGCAGACGTCCCATGCTGGGAGTGCTCCAGCCCGCGTCCAGTTCGACCTCGGTCGTGTCTTCGGCGGTGTCCTCGGCCGGCAGCCGCAAAACGAAGGTGCCGCAACGACCGCGTTTCGCCCCAGGCCCTTGTCCCGGCCGACCGGGCGTGTCCGGTGCCCGGGGCGAAACTGCCGGATGTCTCACCGCATGGCGGTGCCGGCTGCGGTCCTGGTCAGGAGCGCCGTGCGCGGCGGGTGCCGTAGAGGGCGGCCGCCCCGAGGGCGATCACTGCGGCCGCGCCGCCGGCTATCAGGCCGACCGGTGCGCTCGAACCGGTCTCGGCCAGCGGCGGGGTGCTGTCGCTGGGCGAGGGCGCCGGGGAGGTGGGGGGCGTCGACTCCAGCGGAGGGACGTCCGGGGTGGTGGGCGGAGTGGAGGAGGTGGGGGGCGGGGTCGTGGACGTGGCGGGTGGAGTCGTCTGGTCCGCGGGCGGCTGGCTGGCGGGCGGGCTGCTCGGGCTGTCCGGTGTGGACGGGGATGCAGGGGGCGTGGGGGAGTTCGGCTGCTCAGGGGTGCACGACTTGTCGCCGCCGTTCCACGCCGCGATCAGGTGGTAGGGCGTGACGACGTTGTCGGGCTGGTAGGGCGCGGGCCCATGACCGTTGCCCGACCCGCCGTCGTAGACGACGTCGTCGCCGTACAGGTCGATCTGCCCGTAGCAGTCCGGCGTCTTCACCGTGAGCTTCTGCCAGGTCCGCTTGGCGTCGTCGGCGCCGGGGAGGTCCTCGGCGCCGAGATAGACCGTGGCGTGGTCGGCGAGGGTCTGGAGACCGGAGGTGTACCAGTTGGGCCCCTCGGTGGTGTACTCGGCCAGTGAGACCGGGTACTTGCAGCCCTCGCCGACCGTCTGCCCCGGAGCCAACCGCACCTCGACGGTGCCGGGGGCGGTGGACCACTGGTGGAAGCCGCCCTGTGAGGTCCAGTCGGCATCGACCGGCTTTCCGGCGGCGTCGACGAGGCGGTACTGAACTGTGGCCGTCTGGCAGCCGCCCGCGGGTGTGGCGCCGGCGGCAGTGGCCCCGAACAGGGGGGCGGCAGTGGCGATGAAGGCGGTCGCGGCAACAGCGGCCGACGTTCTGGAGCGTGAAAGGCGCGTCAAGATATGTCCTGGCGGATTCGTGAGTGTGGGAGGTGGCAGGACGCGAGCAGCCGCGGCAGGCGGTGAGTGGGAATGCAACCCGTGTCTCAGCCACTCGCGTCACTTCGCTCGCTTCACTGACAGCGAGCGAGCCGCATTCTTGTCGCTCTTCACAACTCCCGTCAATCTTTCACGAGTTCGGCACATCGGGGCGTCCTGGCTTGCGAGTTCTGCCCTGGTATCCGCAGGCGGCCACGACGGGACGCGGGTGCTTTCAGGAAGCGTCCGACGCGAGTGGCGGGGCCCAACTGATGCCGCCCTCGATCATGCGGCGGGCGAAGTCCTGGGCCTCGGCGATGAACTCGGCGTGCCGCACGGCACGTCCGGTGCGGAAGCCGTACCCGGCGCGTTCGTCCGCTCCGTCGGTGCGAGCTTGCTCGGCGGTCCGCCCAGTAGCCGCTCGATCTCGGCGTCGTAGTCGATCACAGTCGTAACGTATTACAGCGCGACGACACCACCCGTAGAAGGCCCTCAGAACCGGCGGTGCCGGAGCCCGGCGGGGTACGACATCGATGAGACAAGCTGTCTGCGGAGGAGATGAACGGGTGAGAATCGTCGTGACGGGTGCGTCCGGGTTCCTCGGACGACTGCTGGCCGGCGCCTTGTTGCGGGCGGGGACCTTCGGCGGTGAGCCGATCAGCCGTCTGGTGCTGGTCGACCGCGTGGTCTGGCCCGGCGACTCGCAAGGCGCCGGGGCGGCGGTCCAAGTGGTGCACGGGGAACTGCTTGAGCACCTGGACACGATCTTCGCCGAGCCGGTGGACGTGCTGTTCCATCTCGCCGCCGCGGTATCGGCCGAGTGCGAGGCCGACTTCGATCTCGGGATGCGTGCCAACGTGGACGCCACGCGCGCGCTGCTGGAGGCGGCGCGGGCGCAGTCCCGGTCGGACGGGCCGGTGGTGCGGATGCTGTTCGCCAGCAGTGTCGCCGTCTACGGTTCCCACCCGGCCCTGCCTCTGCCACCGGCGGTCAGCGAGACGACGGTGCCGGTACCGCGGTCGAGTTACGGCACCCAGAAGCTGATGTGCGAGCACCTGATCGCGGACTGCACCCGCCGCGGCTTCGTCGACGGGCGTGTCGTGCGGCTGATGACAGTGGCGGTACGTCCGGGCAGGCCCAACGCGGCCGCCTCCGGCTTCCTGTCCGGCATCGTCCGCGAGCCGCTCGCGGGCCTGCCCGCCGTCTGCCCGGTCGATCCCGGCCTGAAAGTGGCCCTGTCCTCCCCTCGGCGCACCGTGGCGGGGATCCTTCGCGTCGCCGAGGCGGAACGCGGCAGCGGACCGGGACGCCTGGACGGCCCGCTGCCGGTCAACCTGCCCGCCGTGACCGTCTCGGTCGCCGACATGCTCGCGACCCTGCGGCAGGTGGCCGGTGACACCGTCGCCGACCGTGTCACCCTCGCCCCCGACCCGGCAGTCGAAGCGATCGTCGGCTCATGGCCGGCCGTCTTCGACCACCGACGCGCCGCCGCACTGGGCCTCGACCCCGACCCGAGCTTCCTGTCGGTGCTCCAGGACTACCTCACCGATCACCCCGACGCGATCGCGGCCCCGTTGGACTGACCGGCGGCACACGGCACCAGGCAGGTCTGCCGCGTGGCCCGCGACATCGTGCGGCCATCGCGGACGACACCGGCGGTTCGGTCGTCCATCGAGGGCCGGCCGACTGTCGGGCGTGGCGCGGCGCTGCGAGAGAATCCCGGCCGCCCCCTCACCGCGGATGACCGGGGCGCCAGGAGCGCCACCTGATCAACATGCTCACGGAAGCGGGTCACCCCCGTGAGCCGTCGGCCCGCCACCGCGGCCACGGACTGGCTTCTCGGTGGGTCCCCGTCAAGGCAGGATCTCGACGTACCCGTCGGTTCCGTGTACGCGGATCCGCTGTCCGTCCCGGATCCGACGGGTGGCCTGCTCCACGCCCACGACGGCCGGCAAGCCGTACTCCCGGGCGATCACCGCGCCATGGGTCATCAGACCGCCCACCTCCGTCACCAGGCCCGCGATGCCGACGAACAGCGGCGACCAGCTGGGGTCCGTGAAGGTCGTGACCAGGATGTCGCCCTCTTCGAGATCGGCCTCCGCGATGTCGAGGATGACGCGCGCCCTTCCCTCGATGGTCCCGGTGGAGACAGGCAGGCCGACCAGGGCACCGGCCGGCACGTCGTCGCGCCGGTATGCCCCGGTGAGAGCCTCGCCGTCGGAGGTGAGGACCCGGGGAGGTGTGAGCGCCCGGTACGAGCGGAACGCGTCCTTGCGCTGCTGGACGAGCTGGGCATCCAGCTGCTTCGAGCGCACGACGTCGTGGAACTCCTGGAAGGTGAGGTAGAAGACGTCCTCCTTGTCGGCCAGCACGCCCGCCTGAACGAGGCGCTCGGCCTCCGCCAACAGGGCCTGCTTGTAGACGAAGTAGCGGCTGATGATGCCGTACTTCGGGTACTCCCGGTACCCGATGAAGGTACGGACCCGCTCGATCATGCCTTTGGTCTCGCCGGCCTTCCGTTCCCCGTCCGGCAGCGTCCGCAGGCGTGACAGCACGTCCTGTTCCTTCTGCTGCGCCTTCTGGCGCCCTTGCTCGAAACGCCGCCGGGCCGCGCCCTGTTCGAAGTTCCTGACGTTGTCGAGGATCACGGGAACAAGGGTGCTGGGGCGCTCGCGCCAACGCGGCCTCGTGATGTCGATCTCGCCGACGCAGCGCATGCCGTACCGGTCGAGGTAGGCCTCGATGGCATCGCGCGCTTCGGTCCCGCCCGGGAGCTTCGCCAGCTCGTCGAGGAAGCCGTCGTCCTCGACCCCCTCCAGGAACCCGACCACCTCCGGATGCGGGCGGATCGCGTCCGCGACGTCGAGCAGCGCGAGTCCCATCTCCGACGTGACATTGCCGGGGGCGGACAGCGTCAGCGTGTCAGCCGCGTTCTTCTCGCCGAGCCACTCCTCCAGTTTGTCGTTGAGCCACCATGTGGCCTCCATTCCCGCCATGATCACCTGAAGGTTCGTCGGATCACCGAGGACTCGTTTGTGCTCCTCGAAGGCCTCCAGCAGGAAGTCGAACAGCTCCGGGCCGGTCTTTGTCCGGACCTCGTGCCGGAGGGCGGCGACGGACGCCTGACTGCGCTCGATCAGTCCGGTGACGATGGCAGGATCGGTCGCGATCGGAGCAGGCGGGCCGGCGGCCGACGGCCCGCCGGGAGGCGCGTCCGGAAGCGACGGGACGAAGTCCTCGCGGTCCAGGACGGTCTCCAGCGCGTCCCGGACCAACGGATCGCCCTTCCCCATGAGGTCCAGCAGGCCGGCGCGGCTCGCGGGCGAGGCCAGGCGCCGGGTGACGTCGACGAACAGCCTCCCGCCGGCCTCGTGCATCGGCACCATGGCCGTCAGCCGCCACATGGACAGCCCCAGGGGTTTCATGGCGTCGGTCATCATCTGCTGATGACCGACGGAGACATAGACGTGGTTCTCCTGGTCGCCGCTCTCGGGGACGGGGAACAGCGTGGTGACCGGCCGGCTCTGCACGATGTGGAATCCGTCGTCGACCAGGCACCATTCGATGTCCTGCGGGCGGCCGAAGTGCGCTTCGATCCGCCTGCCGAGCTGCACGAGCCGGACCGCCTGCGCATCCGTCAGCGCCGGCTGCTCCTGCCGCTGCGGGTCGGTCCCCACCTCCTGTGTGCCGCCGGACGGCAGGGCGTGAACGGCACGCTGTTTGGCGGAGATCGTCCTGGCTACGACTTCGCCGTGCCGCACCTTGAAGACGTCCGGGTTCACCAGACCGGAGACCAGGGCCTCGCCCAGGCCGAAACCGGCGTCCACGGTGGCAACCGTCCGGTCGCCGGTGACGGGGTCGGCCGTGAACAGGATGCCGGCCGCCTGCGGGAAGACCATCTGCTGCACCACCACGGCCATGTGGACCGTACGGTGGTCGATGCCGTTGCGTCGGCGGTAGACCACGGCCCGTTCGGTGAACAGCGAGGCCCAGCACCGGCTGATGTGCCGAAGGATCGCCCTCGGTCCCACGACGTTGAGGTACGTGTCCTGCTGGCCGGCGAACGAGGCCGTCGGCAGATCCTCCGCCGTGGCGCTGGATCGCACGGCGTAGGCGGCCTGCTCGCCGGACCGGGCGAGCGCTTGGGTGATCGCCGCCGCGAGATCGCCCGGGATGGCGATCTCTTCGACGGTCCGGCGGATCTCCGCGCCGAGTGTGCGGATCGCCTCCTGGTCGTCCGCGTTCACGCGCGACAGCTGTTCGAGCTGATCGGCGACCAACGGCGTTTGGGCCACGACCCGCCGGAAGGCGTCCGTCGTCACGCAGAAGCCCGCCGGTACCCGGATGCCTTCGATCCGTGACAGGGCACCCAGGTGGGCGCCCTTGCCGCCGACGACGGCGATCTGACTCTCGTCAATGTCTTGGAGATCCAGCACGTACCGCTCTGTCATCGCAGTACCGCCCCCGGTTGCGTTCCCCGTCGACGAGTCGGTCGAGAACAAGTCGTTTCCCCATTTCCGCAGGTTGTGGCCTCGGCCGACGATTGTGCGCGGTGACCCGGGTCTTGCCGCAAGCCCCCCTGCGCGCTATAACTTGAGAGTGGCAAGGAGAGTTCTCTCCTTGCCTTTGCCTTGTGCCGTCCGCCGGGACTCACGGGATCTCGCGAAGCGTCCGGGCCGAGCCGCCTGATGTGTTCGCCGCCAGTGGCGCTCGGGTCGGGTCGAGGAGCGGTCATGTGCTTGCTCGACGACTCATCGGGTACCGCGTTTGAATGAGGGCGGTATCTGCATGGCCAGGCGATTACTGAAAGCGATGCGTGTGTGACTCGTCTCAGTGGCTCGGGGGACGGCCGGTCGAGCGGGCCGGGTGATGACCCGCTCTCCGTCGCGTGGGAGATCGCCGATGCCGTGGACGGTCTCGCGAACGTGTGGTCGGTGGCCGCCCAGGGGGCGAGCCTGAGGCTGTCGCCGCACCAACTGAGGGCTCTTCGGGTCCTGGAGTCGGAACCGGGGCTCAATCTCACCACTCTGGCGGAGAGCCTGGACATAGGGCCACCGACTGCCAGTCGGTTGTGCGATCGGCTGGAGGCGGCCGGCCTGCTGGAGCGACTGCTGCATCCGCACAGGCGACGTGAGGTGCAGCTCGTTCTCACGGGGCGCGGCCGGCAGATCCTGAACGAAGTGGCTGCGCGCAGATCCCAGGCGCTCGCCGTGGTCCTCGCGGCCATGGAACCCGGCGAGCGGGCGGCGCTGGGCGGCGCCCTGCGGGCTTTCCTGACCGCTCAGGGCGATACCGGCAAGCCGATCGGCGACCCCGAACGCTGACCGGACGGTCAGCCCCGGCGCCGAGGACCGGGCGCAGGACCCGCTCGCCGAAGACCGCGGGCCGCGACACCCACCTCTACCTCCAGGCCCGCCGCACCCTCGGCCTACGGAGGCGAGGTTGCACGTCGGGCCGGCGACCGTCTCATCGCGGTCAGCACCGGTGACTGGTGAGCTCGTGTCCGGGTGCCGTGGCGAAGTCGCCGAGCCGGGGCAGGGCGTGCGGGCCCACGGTGCCTGCGGGCAGACGTACGGAAAGGACGCCCAGGCGGTCGCCGCGCGCAGGAGTGTCACCTCCTGTGCGACCACCGGTTCGGCTGTCGTTCAGGGGCTTTCACGGCGTCACGGTGTGGCACAGCAGCAGGCAGACGTCGTCGTCCCGTTCGGAGTCGTGGAGGAGGGGCTTGAGCAGGGCGTCGGCGGCGGCGTTCAGGTCCTGTTCCAACTCCGGTGTGTTCAGCGCCGCGAGGGCGTGGCTCAGACGGCCGATGCCGGGGTCGATGCCCTGCCCCCGGCGTTCGACCAGGCCGTCGGTGTACAGGACCAGGGAGGAACCGGCGGGCAGATCGGCCCGCTGATCCGTGTACACGTAGTGCAGCGGGATGCCGAGCATCACGCCGGGTTTGGCATCCAGGACCCGTACGGCGCCGTCGGTGGCGCGCACGACCGCGGGCGGGTGGCCGGCCGACGCCCAGACGACTTCCGGTTCGCCCGGCCGGAAGCGGGCGATCAGCGCGGTGGCGTACAGGTCCGGCTGCAGGTGGCCGAGCATGCGGTGCAGGCGCGTGAGGATCTCGCCGGGGGTGGCGTTCTCGACGGCGTAGGCGCGCAGGGCCGTGCGCAACTGGCCCATGACGACTGCGGCGTGCAGTCCGTGGCCGGTGACGTCCCCTATGACGGCCAGCAGGCTGCCGTCGGGTTGGAGGAAGGCGTCGTACCAGTCGCCGCCGATGTTCATGCCCCAGGTGGCGGGCAGGTAGCGCGCGGCGAGCAGCAGGCCGGGCGGGGTGGGCAATTCGGTGAGCTGGGCGCGCTGCAGAGCTTCGGCGGTGTTGCGGTACTGCTGGTAACGGTGGGCGTGGTCCAGGGCGACGCCGACGCGGCGGGCGAGTTCGACCAGCATGACGGAGGTGTCCTCGTCGAAGCGGGGGCCGGGGGCGGTGAGGGTGAGGACGCCCAGCAGGCGCTGTGCGACGAGCGGGATGGCCAGCAGCGGTCGCTGGGGGGACAGTACGGAGGGCGGGAGGTCGTCGACGCCGGGCAGGGTGCCCGGGTGGGCCGCGGCGTGCTGGGGACGGCCCGTGCGGGCGGCGGCCACGGCGGCCGCCGAGTGCTCCCGGACGCGGTGTGTGTGCTCGTCGTCGTGGTCCGCGTACTCCTCCTCGTCGAAGAGCCAGACGTCGAGATGCTCCGCGTAGTCGGGCACCAGTATGTCGGAGAGGCGGCGCAGGATGGCCATATGACTGAGGGACGAGGTGATGGCGGCGCTGGCGTCACCGAGAAAGGTCAGCAGGCGCCGGGCCCGTTCCGCCTCGGCGCGCGCGGTTCGCTCGGCTTCCAGGAGGTCGCGCTGGGCGAGTGCCGCGGCCTCCAGGTCTGCATGGAGCGCCAGAACGCCTTGGTTGGTCTGATGCAGTTCCTCCCGGTGCAGCCGGACCAGACTTTCCTGCTCGTCGAGGAGGTCCAGCACCGCCGCGGTGTTCTCGTCGGCGCGCAGCAGGGCCTCCGGCAGCGAGGTGGTGACGCTCGGACGGTCCTGGGCGGGCCGGCGAGGCAGAGAGCACGTGAGTGAGGGTGCTTCGTCCAGCGGGCCCGGCCCGGATTGGCCCACCGGGCTCAGCGAAGCCTCGAGTCGACCGGTCTGTCCGTTGGCGAACTGCCGTACGTGGAGCAGGAGTTCCCACTCTCCCCCCTGGTCGAGGCAGCGGCGCAGCCGCGCCGTCAGGGCGGTCAGGAAGCGGGCTCGTTCCAGCGTCGGTGCCCCGGCGTCCGTGGCGACGCGGTCGACGGCGGCGCGGGCCCGGGCGGCGTCGGCGACGGACGCGATGGTCCAGATATCAGGGGGTGCGGTCATGCGGGTCCGTCCGGGGAGCAGGGGTCAGTACGGCCACACTGGCGTCGTCGCGCAAGGGGCGGGCGGCGCTGCCGGCGTCCCTCAGGACGACCGCGGCCACCACGGCCGGGTCGTGCACGGCGAGTCGGGGGTCGCCGGGGGGCACCCAGCGGCTGGGGAGCCCGTCGCTGTGCAGGACGAGCAGACTGTCGGGCGCCCAGTCGGTCGCGGTCAGGGGCACGGTGGCGGGGAAGTGGGCGCCGACGATGCCCGGGTGGGAGATGAGGGGCCGCCACGCGCCGTCGGTGCGCAGTCTGGCGCCGATGTTGCCGACACCGGCGAACGAGAGCCGGTCGCTGTCCTCGTCCAGCTGTGCGACGCCGACGGCCGCGCCTCGCGTGGCCCGCAGGGCTGCGTGCAGTTGCCGCAGGATCTCGGCCGGCGGCAGATCAGCGCACCGGCGCAATTCTTCCACGGCGGCGGTGGACGCCTCGGCCGCCTTCTCCCCGTGGCCCAGCCCGTCCACGAGCATCAGCGTGACGCGTGGACCGGAGCGCACCCGGCTGAAGGCGTCTCCGGAGTGCTCGGCATGGGCGAGGGACGTGGTGATCCCCCCGGCCCGGGTGCCCGTACGCGAGCGAGCCTCCCGGGGGTGAGGGCCGCCGGGCGCCCGGGCCGGGGCGATGCGTGCCACCGCGACGGTGCCCCGACCCGGTCGGCTGTGCAGGTCGAACTCGCTGGAGATGCGCCGGCAGGTGCCCAGGCCCGCTCCCAGGGAGGACGGGGCGGTCGTGTGACCGTCCCGCATCGCTGCCGGGATGTTGTCGATGCCCGGTCCGTGATCGAGTGAGGCGATCTGCACGCAGGGCACATCCTCGGCGCACGTGTCGGAGGGGGCGGCCAGATTGATGAGGACGCGGCCGCCGCCGGCGTGCTTGACGAGGTTCGTGCCCAACTCGGTGGCCACCAGCGCCGCGACCGCCGTGGAATGCGCGTCCAGCCCCGCGTCGGCGCAGGCGGCTTCGGCGGCGACGCGTACGTCCCGGACCCGGGTGCTGTCCTGCACCGGGATGTCCCACACCCTGCTCAAGGCGCACCTGTGCGGGGCGCGGGCAGGCCGGAGACCCAGTCGGTGATGGTGACGGTGGTGCCCTCGCCGGGGCGGCTGTCGAGAGCGAACTCCTTGACGAGCCGCTTGGCCCCGCTCAATCCCATGCCCAGACCGCCACCGGTGGTGTAACCGTCGGTCATGGCGAGCTCGACGTCCCGGATGCCGGGGCCCGCGTCGACGAAGGACAGCCGCAGTCCGCGGTGGGCGCCTTCTGTCAGCACCGTCATCTCCATGTGCCCGCCGCCGCCGTGCACGAGGGCGTTGCGGGCCAGTTCGCTGGCGGCGGTCACCAGCTTCGTCTGCTGGACCAGATTGAAGCCGAGGTCGGCAGCGGTCTGGCGCACTTGTTGTCGCACCCAGGCCAGGTCGGCGTCCGAGCCGATGGGCAGACGCGTGGTCGAGGTGATGGGGGCATGCATCATGCACCCTCTTCCAGGTGAGCGGTCGGAGCCGCCGAGGAGGCCCGGCCCAGCAGGGACAGGGCCTTCTCGACGTTCAGGGCGGTGCTCAGGCCGGGCAGGGTGAGACCCAGTTCGACCAGGGTGATGGCCACCGCCGGACGCATGCCGGCCAGTACGGTGCGCGCGGCCAGCAGGCGCGCGCTCGCGGCGATCTCGGCCAGGACACGGCCGAGGAAGGAGTCGATGATCTCCACGCCCGAGAGGTCGATCACCACACCGGCGACGGGCATGGGACTGGACGCGATGCGCTGGGAGATGTCGTGCTGGAGCTGTTCGGCGGCCCCGTCGTGCAGCTCTCCCAGCAGGGTGACCAGCAGGACGTCTCCCAGCGCCAGTACCGGTACGGGGCCCGGGCCGGGATGCATGGCGGGGAGGCCGGTCACCGCGAGCCCGCGTCCGTGAGTGGGCGCGCGGAGACGACGATGCCCTGCTGGGTGAGAGCGTAGGCCAGCGCGTCGGCGAGACCGGCCCGCGTGATGATCGACCCGAGGTCGATGCCGAGCTGGACGATGGTCTGCGCGATGGCGGGACGGATCCCGGAGACGATGCACTCCGCGCCCATGAGCCGGGCCGCGGCGACCGTCTTCATCAGGTGCTGGGCCACGAGCGAGTCGACGGTCGGGACGCCGGTGATGTCGAGGATGGCGTAGGCGGCCCGCTGGTCCACGATGGCTTCCAGCAGGCTCTCCATCACGACCTGGCTGCGGGCGCTGTCCAGGGTGCCGATCAGCGGCACGGCGACGACGCCGTCCCACAGCTTGATGACGGGGGTGGCCACCTCCAGCAGCTGCTGGCGCTGCCGGGCGATGAGCTCCTCGCCCGCACTCACCGTCGTCTCCAGGATGACCAGGCGCAGTGTGGCGGTCAGGACCGCCAGCGCCTGCGTGCACGCGGTGACCCGCGCGTCGTCGGAGTCGTCCTGGAACTCGGCACGCAGCAGTGCGGTCACCGGCTCGCGCAGGCCCGCGACCTCGCCGGCGATCTGCACCGGCGTGAACCCGGCCCGGGCCCGGGCCGCGGCCATCCGGCCGAGCTGGTCTCTCACGGTGCCGAATCCCGGAGCCTCGACATCCTCCAGTTGTCCGGAGCGGGCCACGTCGGCCAGGGTGTCCACCACGGCTTTGCACGCCTCGACCGCTTCATCCCGGGAGACGGTGAAGACCGTACGGAACAGGGCGGCGTCCGCCCAGCGTTGGGCGATCTGTTCACGACGCCGTTCCAGAAAGGCACCCAGCTCCTTCGCCGTTCCGGGGGCCGTGTCGTGCTCCGCCACCTGCATCGTCTCCCTGCCTGCGAGGCCGTAGGGCCCGCCGGGCGGTCAGGCCATGTGGCAATTATTGCCGCATGGCAAACGTTAACGCGAGCGTGTGGGGCGAACAACATGCGGTCGCCGCCATGGGGTCGGTTCGTCCGTCACTCGAACTGTGGCCTGCCGCGCCAGTCCAGACACACGATCAGCGCGTCGTCGTCCGGCATGGCTTCGCCGCGGTGGCCGGTCAGCTCCCGCAGGACGGCGCGCGGCACCTCTGCGGCGGGCAACAGTCGCGTGGAGTGGATGGCCCGGGTGAGCGCCGCCTCCCCGTACGCCTCTCCCTTGGGGGAGGCCACGGCGTGGACGCCGTCGCTGACGAAGACGAGCCGGTCACCGGGCTCGACGTGGAAGTCCTGCGCCACGTAGTCGGTCTCCTCGAACATGCCCAGCGGGAGCTGGGCCTCGAAGGTGACGCGTTCCACGCTCCCGTCGCGCAGACGCAGCAACTGCGGGGAGCCGGCGTCCACGACGCTCGCCCGGCCGGTGGCCAGATCGAAGTCGAACATCAGGACGGACAAGTAGCAGCGCCCCCGGTAGTGGGCGTAGACGGCCTGGTCCGCCAGGGCCGCCTGGTCCGCGATGGAGAGCCCGGCGCGCCGTGCGTTGCGCAGCGCGTTGATGGCCAGGTTCGTCAGCAGGGACGCCTCTATGCCCTCGCCCATGCCGTTGGTGACGTACAGCATCAGATGGTCGGCGGTGGCGGACCAGTCGAAGTTGTCGCCGAAAATGGCGTAGGCGGGCTCCAGTTGGGCCCCCAGGTCGTACTCGGGGCGGGAGCAGGCGCGGCCGGGCAGCTGCTGCCACTGCATCTCGGCGGCCAGCGTCAGCCGGTCCTTGCGCCGCGCCTGGAGATACACGTCGGTGTCCCGCTCGGCCACGACCACCTCGTGACCCAGTACGTCGGCGATGTCGGCCAGTTCGGACTCCCAGCGGTGCGCGGCGTCGCTGTCGGACAGCGTGAGCGACAGCACGCCGAGCCGGTCGCCGCGCACACTGACCGGCAGATGCAGGCGGGTCCGCCCGTTCGGCCCTTCCTCCCGGTACGGCTTCTGGGCACCGAAGGCCCGGCCGGGCGGGCTGTTGTGCACCGACACCGGCACCAGAGTGTGCGGCAGCACAGACACCGGCTGGAGCACAGTCAGGCTGTAGTCGGCCATGAACAGCTCGACGTCCTCCGCGCCGTACTGCTCGATCAGTACGGCGCGGAGGACGTCGAGCAACTCGTGGGGGGCCGCTGTCCGCAGCGCACGTTCAACGGCCAGAAATCTCTTCATGATGCGAAAACACCTCTCCTCGGCCGGACGGCGAACGGGTCCCTCTCGCGAAGGGCGCCCCCTCGATGGACCGCTTCGGCCGACCCTGTCCCGTGTGGTCAGCGCGCGTGCCTAGTACGCTGACAGCAGCCCAGTGCCTGCGAGAGTGTGATCGTGACTGACTTCCGCCGCCGCTCAGAGCGCGATGAGGTCGCACGCGTGACCACCACAGCCGTCGAGCTGCTGGAGGTCGTGTGGGGCCGGGCCTCGACCGCGCCCACCTCCGCGTCACAGCTTCGGGTGCTGCACATCCTCGAACACCACGACGGCATCAACCTGCGCACCCTCGCCGAGTCCCTCGCCTCGACCCCGCCGTCCACCAGTCGGCTGTGCGACCGGCTGGTGGCGGCCGGGTTCGTCGAGCGGGTCGTGAGCGAGGAGAACAGACGTGAGGTGCGGCTGCATCTCAGTGGCCGAGGCCGCGCCTTCCTCGTCGACCTGCGCGTCCGCAGGGAGAGGGAGTTGCAGACCGTGCTGGCGGACATGCCTGCCGCCAAGCGGGTCGCGCTGCTGGAGGGGCTGGAGGCGTTCTGCGTCGCCGCGGCCACGCAGATACACGACGACGCGGCGGATTCCGGCAGCCGGACCGCCTGAACCGACCATCGCGCCGACAGCGTCTTTGTCACCTCTCGACATGGGTGACCAGTACACGGAGTGGTCTCCGTCCACCGGAGCATTCCAGGTCCTTCCCCGTACGTCCGACACGCTTACTGTGTTGCTTCCCGGCTTTTGTTGTCAAACGGCAACAGTCCGTCCGACCGCCCTTACCCGAACTCGGTTACCCCGTCGCGGCGAGTTCTCAGGGGGGTGTGCCGTATGTCTCTCGAACGAGGGAAGCCGCGCATGCGCGGAGTCATCCGGGGAAGAGGATGGGTTTCTGCTCAGCCGAAGCGCAGCGTACGCGGCGCGAAGGTGCCTTCGGGGCCGTCGGCGCGGCCCACCGACCACACCGTGTCCGTGCCTGATACCGGCGCCAGCCGCAGTGTCCGGGAGTCTCCCTCGTCGGCCACCGCCGGTTCGCCGTACTCGGTGAACGACTGGCCGTTCCAGGCGAGGAAATCCGGCCCGGGGACAAGCGGCGGAGAGCTGCCGGCCGGGCCCCACTTCTGCGAGCGGGCCACCGAGACCCAGGCCAGTCCGCCGGACGTGGAGGCCGCCAGTGAGCTGATCGAGCCGAAATCGGTGGGGACGCTCACCCGGCTCCACGTCTGCCCGTCGAAGCGGAGCAGCAGCGGCGGAATCGGCCGGCCCGGCGGGCCGCCGACGAACCCGGCCGTGCCACCCGCCCACACCTCGGTCGGCGAGACCGCCAGCACACTGCCCACGGCCGACCGCGGGAAGCCGTCCACGATCGTCTGCTGCCACGCCTGGCCGTTCCAATGGGACACGGCCGCACCCGAGTCGGTGGCGCCCGCGGCCCAGACGTCGTCGGCCGCCCGTATGTGCAGCCCGTACACCGATCCCGCCGGCACCGGCAGGTCCCGCCAGCCGCTCCCGTCCCGGCGCAGCAGTACCTGGCCACCGTCCCGCGAACCGATCAGCCAGGCCTCACCGCCGCCGGCGACGACGCTGGTCAGCACCACACCGGGCGGCGGCCGGCTCTCGGACCAGGCGATGCCGTCGAAGCGGAGCAGACGGGCGCCGCCCGCCGCATCGCGGCCGACCGCCCAGACCATGGTCGGTGAGGTGGCGGCGACGGACAGCAGCTCTCCCTGCCAGCCGATCCCGGACAGGCTCTGGCGGTGCCACGCGGTTCCGTCCCAGCGCAGCACCAGCGGGAAGCCCGGCGCCTCACGTCCCACGGCGTCGGTGCCCACCGCCCACGCCTGGTCCGGACCGACTGCCACGGCCTCGTTCAGCGCGGCCTGTGGGCGTACCTCTGGCGGAACCGGAACGTGCTGCCAGGACAGCGGCTGCGCCGCGGCCGAGCCCATGACCGTGATGAGGGCCATGGCGACAGCGAGGGCCGCGACGAGAAGTCTTCTTGTCATGCTCAGCCTCCCAGCCGCTCGCTCATCAGGTTCGGTTTCGAGCCGTAGATCTCCACGGTGCCGAAGGACAGCAGTGAGGCCCCGGCTCTCGTCAGCGCACGCGGTTCGACGTCGATCGCGTTCGTGCGCTCCGGGCCGTAGGAGTAGGTGGTGCGGGAGCCGTTCACCCGCGCGTACTTCGACTGGAACGCGCGGTCGCTGCGCACCGGCAGCCACAGTGCGCCGTCCGGGCCGCGCACCATGGCCTCGGTGGAGGTGTCGCCCAGCGGCGGGTGGGCGGTGTGCCAGACGTGTCCGTCGAAGGCCATCAGGTAGGTGCCGGCCACGCCGTCCGTGTACTGGCTGCCACCGATCGTGATCCGGCCGGACGGTTCGAGCAGCAGCGTGTGCACGTTGCTGTTCGGCGGCAGCGGCACCTTGGCGTCCTGCCATGCCGTGCCGTCCCAGTGCAGGACGGCGGTCCCGGTGCTGGTGTCCGCCCAGGCCCAGGCGTCGTCTGGGGTACGCGCGGTGACTCCCATCAGGTACAGCACGTCGGCCGGCGTGGCCTGTGCGGTCCAGCGGGAACCGTCGTAGTGCAGCACCTTCAGCCCGGTGTCGTCCTCACCGACCACCCACGCGCCACCCGCTGTCGCGGTGAAGTCCTGGTAGGTCCACAGGGTTTGCGGCAGCGGGAGGGCACTCCACCCTCCCGCCGACCGGCGCAGGATCTCGCCCTCTCCGGCGCGGTCGTGGAAGATCCACACTTCCGTGCCGACGAACTGCACCTTGCCGAGCCGGCCCGGCTCACCGGCACCGGGGAAGGTGGTGTCCCGGCTCCACGCCCTGCCGTTCCACCGGTACAGCATCGGCTGCCATCCGTCGGCGGCCTGTTCGTACCCGGTCGCCCACCCCTCGGCCGGCCCGCGGGCGGCCAGATCGGACACGGTCACGGGCGGGGCCGCCGCCGGCACCGGCAGCGCCGACCAGCTCGGTGTCACGGCAGGATTCGGTGTCACGGCCGCAGCCGGCGACACCACCGCGGCACACGCGATCACCAGACAGACGACGACCGCACGGAGACCGTTCACGAGACCTCCCAGAACGCGAAGGCCGCACACGCTATGGGTCTTCACCGATCCGTGGACAGACGGCATTCGGCCGATCGCGGTCCCTGGGAGCGTGGGTCAGCGGGGTTGTGAGTTCGGGCGGGGGCGCGAGATCGTTTGAGGCGATACTGCTGGTGTCGTCCGTCGGAGGACTCGCGTGACCGATCCCGTGCCCGCGTCGCTGCCCGCCCCGCCCTACTACGCGGTGGTGTTCACGGCAGTGCGGACCGCCGACGACAACGGTTATGGGGAGATGGACGAGCGGTTGTCCGAACTGGCAGCCGACCAGCCGGGATTCCTCGGTGTCGATGCCGCTCGCGGTGCGAACGGCCTGGGGATCACGGTGTCGTACTGGAGGGACGAGGAATCGATCGCCGCATGGCGGAATCACGCGGAGCACACCCTGGCCCGAGCGTACGGACGCGAGCACTGGTATGCCTCGTTCTCGCTCCACGTGGCCAAGGTCGAGCGCGCCTACGGGTTCACTCGCCCGGCGGACACGTAGGTGCTGTCGGGCGCGGGCCGCGACTTGCGGTCCTGTTCCTTCCGGTCAGGCGGGTGTGGGCTCGAGGCGGACGACAATGCCCTTCGACGTGGGCTGGTTGCTGATGTCGGCGACGCTGTCCAGCGGCACCAGGACGTTGGTCTCGGGGTAGTAGGCGGCGGCTGAGCCTTGTGCGGCCGGGTAGGGGACGACCGTGAAGTTCTCGGCGCGGCGCTCGGTGCCGTCCGCCCAGATGCTCACCAGGTCGACGTGATCGCCCTGGGCGAGGCCGAGTTCGCGCAGGTCGGCCGGGTTGACGAGCACGACATGGCGGCTGCCGTGGATGCCGCGGTATCGGTCGTCGAGTGTGTAGGGGATGGTGTTCCACTGGTCGTGCGAGCGCAGGGTCTGCAACAGCAGGTGGCCCTCGGGTGCCTTGGGGATCACGCGCTCGTTGCGGGTGAACAGCGCTTTGCCGGCCGAGGTGTTGAACACGCCCTCGTTGACGGGGTTGGGCAGTTGGAAGCCGCCGGGTCGTGTCACCCGCGCGTTGAAGTCGTGGAATCCCGGAACGATGCGGGAGATGCGGTCACGGATCGTGCCGTAGTCCCCCTCGAACCGGTCCCAGGGGATGTCCGGCTTGCCGTCGAGGGTGCGGCGGGCCAGCCGGCACAGGATCGCTACCTCGCTCAGCAGCAGGGGGGACGCCGGCTCCAGGCGCCCCTGGGAGGTGTGCACCTCGCTCATGGAGTTCTCGACCGTGACGAACTGCTCGCCGTCGGCCTGTACATCGCGTTCTGTGCGGCCCAGGGTCGGCAGGATCAGCGCCGTGTCACCGCAGACGGTGTGCGAGCGGTTCAGCTTGGTGGAGATGTGGGCGGTCAGCCGGCACGAACGCATGGCCTCCTCGGTGACCTCGCTGTCGGGAGCGGCGCGTACGAAGTTGCCGGCCAGGGCGAGGAACACCTTGACGCGGCCCTCGCGCATCGCCTTGATCGCATTCACCGAGTCGAGTCCGTGCGGGCGTGGCGGATCGAAGCCGAACTCCTTCTGCAGCGCGTCGAGGAAGGAGTCCGGCATCTGCTCCCAGATGCCCATCGTGCGGTCGCCCTGGACGTTGCTGTGCCCGCGGACGGGGCAGACGCCGGTGCCGGCGCGACCGAGGTTGCCGCGCAGCATCATGAAGTTGACGATCTCCCGGATGGTGGGCACACCGTGCTTGTGCTGGGTGATGCCCATCGCCCAGCAGACGACGACACGTTCGCTGCGCAGGACCTCGTCGTGGACCTTCTCGATCTCCTCGCGGCTCAGTCCGGTCGCCGCGCGCACGTCGTCCCAGTCGACGGTGCGGGCATGCTGCGCGAACTCCTCGAAGCCGGCGGTGTGGGCGTCGATGAAGGCGTGGTCCAGGACGGTGCCGGGCCGGGCGTCCTCGGCTTCCAGCAGCAGGAGGTTGAGGGCCTGGAAGAGGGCGAGGTCGCCACCTGGCTTGATGTGCAGGAAGCGGTCGGCGATCTGGGTGCCCCGTCCGACGACCCCACGTGGTTTCTGCGGGTTCTTGAAGCGCCGTAGCCCGGCCTCGGGCAGCGGGTTGACCGCCACGATGCGGGCGCCGTTGCGTTTGGCCTCCTCCAGGGCCGTCAGCTGGCGCGGATGGTTGGTGCCGGGGTTCTGCCCCACCAGGAAGATCAGGTCGGCGTGGTGGAGGTCGTCGAGGCTGACGGTGCCCTTGCCGGTGCCCAGCGTCTCGCTCAGGGCGAAGCCACTGGACTCGTGGCACATGTTGCTGCAGTCGGGCAGGTTGTTGGTGCCGAAGGCGCGGGCGAAGAGCTGCAGGACGAAGGCCGCCTCGTTGCCGGCCCGGCCCGAGGTGTAGAAGACGGCCTCGTCCGGGGAGGCGAGCGAGGTGAGTTCCCCGGCGAGCACACCCAGGGCGTCGTTCCAGCTGATGGGCTCGTAGTGGTCCGAGCCCGGTCGCTTGATCATGGGTTCGGTGAGCCGGCCCTGCTGGTTGAGCCACATGTCGGAGCGCCCGGCGAGGTCGGAGACGCTGTGCTCACGGAAGAAGTCGGCGGTGATCCGGCGGTTCGTGGCCTCGTCGTTGATGTGCTTGGCGCCGTTCTCGCAGTACTCGTTGCGATGGCGCTGTCCGGGGGCCGGATCCGCCCAGGCGCAGCCGGGACAGTCGATCCCGCCCACCTGGTTCATGGCCAGCAGGTCCACCCCGGTCTTGCGCGGTGAGGTCTGCTCCAGGGAGTACTCCAGCGCGTGCACGACCGCGGGGACCCCGGCCGCCCACTTCTTGGGCGGTGTCACCGAGAGGGTGGTCTCCGGCTCCTCGCCGGGCGGGTTCTGCATCGGTTCGCCTTTCTCTTGCCACGTCTGTCCTGCCGCCTGCGGTACGTGGGTCAGCCGACGGGCCACTGGGCCACACGGCTCCTCGGCGGTTCCGGGTGATCGTGCTGCACCCGGCCGTTGCGGATGGTGCCGCGCCAGGCCCCGCCCTCCTGTCCCAGCCCCTCGATGAACTGTTTGAAGTGCTGGAGCTCGCGGCGGACCAGCCGGGCGGTCACCTGCGTGATCTTGGAAGAGCCGGTGAGCCGTTTCGCGGCCCCGCGTGGCTCGAGGAGCATCCGGACGGTGATGGCGGTGCCGCCCGACTCCGTCGGCCTGAACTCCACCTCGCCCTGGTGCGAGGGGCGCTGCTCCAGGCCACGCCAGGCCAGGTAGGAGTCGGGGTCCTGCTCCACGATCTCCACCGCGAAACGGCGGCGCAGCGGTCCGTAGCCGATGGTCCAGGCGGTCACCGTGGGCCTGACCTGTTCGACGCCGTGCACCACGCGCGAGAACCGGGGGAAGGTCTTGAACTGCGTCCACTGGTTGTACGCCGTCCGCACCGGCACGGCGACCTCGACCGTCTCCTCGACGTGCCGCCTCCGCAGCGGCCGGCGACGTGTGACACCGTCGCTGTCGGGGCGCATTCCCGGCGTGTTCGGGACGGCCTGCCGGGAGTCCTGTTCGCGCGCCATCGTCGCCTCTTCTCCGGTGCGGGGATCCGGGCCTCGCGCACCCGCCTCCCTCTCGTGTGTCAGGGCTTCTCTCCCGGTTCCCCCATCGCGGTCTTCGAGTCGTGCGGATGCGCCTCCATCCTGCTCGGTCCCAGGCTTGCGGGTCGGGGTGCTGTCGGCGGTCGCGGCCGCCAACGGGCTGCTGCTGTCGTGGCGACCGCGGGAGAGCAAGTTGATCCGCCCTCGTGTACCACCCTGGCCACCCGTGGCCCGGTACGGCCGCGATGTGGCCGTCGGCGCGCACGGCCGTGTCGCTCAGGTCCTTCGGGGTCGGCCGCCGCGCTCTCGCCCGCCCCCGTGCTCGATCCCGACGACGTCGTCCAGGCACTCATGGACGGGTCAGACCTGCCTGACGCTCGGCCGTCGCACGAGCGCGGCGCTCGGCGTCACCGTGATCTCGGCCATCGCCGGAGCCGGCCTGGAAGGCGGCTGCGCGGCACGGCGGCGCGGGCACGGCGGCCGGGACCGGCGGCTTCGGCAACGCCTTCACCGCCTGTGCGGTCATCGCCGCCGTGGTGGCCGCCGTCGGTGCGCTGCTGTTGCCCGCGGGGCGGCCGGACGCGACGCAGGGGCCGGTCATGGCGTACAGACTGCGCGCGCGACGGTCCCCGCGGCGGCCGGACGGCTCACGAACGTACGTCAGTGGGTGTCAGTGGGTGATCGGTCCGGTCAGGACGTCCAGGACCGGTCCGCCACCGATGCCCAGCCCGAGGGACACGGCCGCGGCGACGTAGGCGACGACGCGTGCCGCCCGGTCGCCGTCGGCCAGGGACTCGGACCCGCTCCCGGAGACAGTGGGCACGATCCAGCGCAGATAGTAGAAGAGGGACGCCACCGTGTTGACGGCGGCCACGACGGCGAGCCACGCGTACCCGCCGTCGAACGCGGCACCGAACACCTCGAGTTTGCCCAGGAAGACCGCCGTGGGCGGGGTGCCGACGAGCCCCAGCAGACAGACGACCAGGCTCGTGGCCAGCAGCGGACGCTCTTTGGCGAGCCCCCGGTAGTCGTCCAGGGAGTCGGCTCGAGGAAGGGCGCAGACCACCGCGAACGCGCCGAGGTTGGTGACCGTGTAGGCCGCGAGGTAGTACAGGAGCGCCTGCTGGGCGAGGTCCGCGCGGCCCGCGACGGCGACCGGCATGAGCAGGTACCCGACCTGGCTGATCGTCGAGTAGGCCAGGAGGCGCTTGACGTCCTGCTGGAAGAACGCGCCCAGGTTGCCGAGCGTCATCGACGCGGCGGCCAGTACGGCGACGAGCGCGGGCCACGGCAGCGTGCTGTCCGCGAAGACGACGTCACCGAGCCGGAAAAGCGCGGCCAGTGCCCCGATCTTCGGGATGCTGGTGAGCAGCGCGGCCACCGGCGGGCTGCTGCCCTGAACGGCGTCGGGCACCCAGAAGTGCGCCGGCACACCTCCGGCCTTGAAGAGCACGCCCGACAGCAGCCCGATCGCGCCGACTGCGAGCAGCGCCCCGGGCGCGTCGCGGAACGCGTCCCCGAGCATCGGATACCCGGTGGCGCGTCCGGTCGCGTACAGGACCGTGATGCCGGCCAGCATCAGTACGCCCAACAGGGCACCGGCCACGTAGTACTTGAGGGCCGCCTCGGTGCCGGGCCCGTCCTTGCGGAAGCCGGCGAGCGTGTAGGCGGGGATGCTCGCCAGCAGATAGGCGGCGGCGAAGAGCAGCAGGTCCTGCGTGCCCGCCATCATCAGAGCGCCGAGGGCTGCCAGCTGCACCAGGACGTAGAACTCGCTCTCCCGCGCATCGCCACGCAGCGGACGGAAGGAGATGCCGAGGACGAGGAGCGTGCCGCCGAGGACGACGACCCTGGACGTGCTCGTCACCGGGTCGACGGCGAAGGCCTCGCCGAAGGCGGTCGTGGCGGGCTGAGCCGCGGCCACCGATGCCGCGACGATCCCCGCCGCACAGGCGACGGCCGCCAGCAGCCCGACCAACCACTGCCGGGCGCGCGGCAGCCAGGAGCCGAGCAGCAGCCCGAGCACGGCCGACGCGGCCAACAGCACCTCGGGCAGGAGGTCGAGCGGGTTCTCGTTCATCTCGTTCATCGGGCGAGCAGCTCCAGGACGGAACGCGAGGCCGGCTCGATGACGTCGAGCAGGAAGCGTGGTGCCACGCCGAGGACGACGGCCAGGACGAGGAGGGGGACGACGGCGAGGGTCTCGTGTGCCCGGATGTCGGGGAACACGCGTGGCGTGCCCGGCGCGTCGGGCAGGCGCAGCGGCCCCGTGAAGACCTGTCTCAGCGCGCGCAGGAACAGCCCGGCCGTGAGCAGGATGCCGAGCACCGAGAGTGCCGTGGCCACCGGCCGTGGCCCGAGGCTGCCGGTGAAGATCTGGAACTCGGCGATGAAACCGGAGAACCCGGGCAGACCGAGCGAGGCGAAGGCCGCGACGCCGGTCATCGCCGCGAAGGCCGGGGCCGTGGCGGCGAGTCCCGAGTAGGCGCCCATGTCGTACGTCCGTCCGCGCTCGTACAGCACTCCGGCGAGGAGGAACAGCGCACCGGTGAGCAGTCCGTGGCTGACCATCTGCGTCACCGCCCCGGTGACGGCCAGGGAGCGGGCCTGTTCGGAGCTGTCCGCCGTCGCCGCGGCGGCACCGAGGGCGAGGACGATGTAGCCCATGTGGTTCACGGAGGTGTAGGCGACCATCCGCTTGAAGTCGGTCTGCGCGAGCGCGACCAAGGCCCCGTGCAGGACCGACACGACGCCGACGACGACCAGCACGAGGGCGTAGCGCCGCCAGGCATCGGAGAGCATCGGCATGGCGATGCGCAGGAATCCGTACGTGCCCATCTTCAGCAGCACCCCCGCCAGGATCGCCGAACCGGCGGCCGGCGCCTCGACGTGGGCCGGTGGCAACCACGTGTGGAACGGCACCGTCGGCGTCTTGACCGCCAAGCCGACCGCCACGGCCAGCAGGACGAGGCCGCCGTACACGGACCGTCCGGCGAGCGGGTTCTGCCGGGTCAGCTCGACCATGTCGAAGGTGTGCGGGGACGCGGCGAGGTAGAGCCCGATGAAGCCGAGCAGCAGGGCGAGCGACCCGACGAAGGTGTAGAGGAAGAACTTCAGCGCGGCCCGGGCCGCCTGCCGATGGCCCCAGCCCGCGATGACGAAGTACATCGCCACGATGGACAGGTCGAAGAAGACGAAGAAGAGGATCAGGTCCAGGGCCGCGAACAGGCCGAGACAGGTGGTCTCCAGGAAGAGGAACAGTGCGGCGAACTCGCGGACCCGGCGCCTCTCGCGCAGGGAGTACAGCGCACAGGCCAGGAACAGCAGACAGCTGAGGGCGAGCAGCGGCAGCGACAGCCCGTCCACGCCGACGTGATAGCCGACGCCCGCTCCGGGGATCCAGCGGGCGCGCTCCTCGTACTGCATGCCGCCGCCGGCCTCGTACCCGGCCCATATCGCGACGACGAGAGCGAGTTCGACGGCAGACACCGCCACCCAGATGATGCGGAAAACCGAGGAGGTCGTACGGCGGGGGAGCGCGAACAGCAGGAGCGCGACGGCCGTGGGCGCGAAGACTAGAGCGGTCAGCATCGGGGGGTCACCTCACGAGGACGAGCACGACGGCGAGGACGGTGAAGGCCGCGACGGCCTGGGCGAGGTACTGGTGCAGCTGGCCGGTCTGCGGGCGGCGTGCCAGGCGGCCGAGCGCACGGGTGCCGGCGGCGAGGGCGGTCACCGACCCGTCGAGGGCACGCTCCACGACGCCGTCCGTCCAGCGGGCGAACCGTAGGGCGACCGTGGCCGAATCGTCGACGGCGCGGTCGATGACCCGGTCGTCGAACGCGGCGGCAGCGCGCGCGAGGCGCAGGACGGGGGCGACCAGGAGCCGGTGGGCGGCGCGCTCGAGGTGCAGCCAGTCCAGGAGGGCGGACTTCGCACGTCCTGGCAGGGGCAGTGGGCGGGATCCCCAGGCCCACGTGGCCGCGACGGCCGGCAGGGCGAGAATCCCGGAAAGCGCGAACCCCCAGGGGTGCGGGGCGGATTGATCAGGCTGGGCGAGTACGCGTCCGACGCTGTCACGCAGCGGAGGGAACGCCAGCGGCGTCAGTGCGACGCAGGCGACAGCCAGCAGCGCCAGGGATGGCAACGCACCACCCGGAACGCGGCGGGAATCGGTCTGTGGCACCGCGCGCCGCCACACGTACCAGAGGGCCTTGGCGCTGTAGACCGCGGACAGGAGCGCCCCGGCCAGCCCGAGGGCGTACAGCCAGGGACTGCGCTCCAGAACTCCCGAGAGCAGGACGTCCTTGGCGGCCCACAGCGAGAGCGGTGGGAGCCCGGCCAGGGAGAGCGCGGCCACGGTGAAGGCCACGCCGACGGTCCGACTGCGGCGGGCGGCTCCGAGCAGTTCGGGAAGCTGCTGTGTCCCCAGGGCGGTCAGCCAGGCGCCCGCGCCGAGGAAGAGCAGGCTCTTGGCCGCCGCGTGGGCGATGAGCTGAAGCGTGCCGCCGGAGGTCGCAGTGGTGCCGGCGGCCAGCACCATGAAGCCGATCTGGGCGCAACTCGACGCGGCCAGCAGCTGCTTGAGATCCGTCTGTGCCACGGCGACGAGTCCGAGACACAGGGCGGTGGCGGCGCCCGTCCACGCGACCACGTCGTCGCCCCAGCCAGAAGCCTCCAGCAGCGGTCCGGTGCGCAGCAGCAGGTAGGCCCCGGCGACCACCATCGTCGCCGAGTGCAGCAGCGCGGAGACCGGGCTCGGGCCCTGCATGGCCTTCGACAGCCAGAAGCTGAAGGGAAGTTGGGCCGACTTGCCCAGGGCGGCCACGATGATGCCCGCGGTGACGAAGGACAGCCACGGGTCGTCGGCGCGGGCCAGGCCGTCGAGTGACAGGGCCGGGTCCCGGCCGCTCGCGAGCGCGGCACCCGCCGCCAGGTAGAGACCCAGGTCCGCGGTACGGGTGGTGAGGAACGCGGTGTCGGCCGCGCTCGTCCGCTCCGGGTCCCGCCACCAGTAGCCGATCAACGCCCATGACGTGGCGCCCATGACCTCCCAGCCCAGCAGCAGGACCGGGAGGCTCGTGGCGGTCACCGTGGCGAGCATGCTCCCGGAGAACAGCAGCATCTGGCCGAAGAAGCGCGCCCGGGCCTCGTCGGCGCCGAACTCGGCGGCGCTGAAGAGGAGTACGGCGAGTGTGACCGCGGCGACCGTGACGGCCAGCAGCCCGGACAGGCCGTCCACCGCGAACCGCATCGGCAGTCCGTCGAGGAACGGCGCCTGCACCGCCGGATGCCGGAACGCCGCGGCGATCGCGAGACCCAGGGCGGCGGCCGTCACGATGAGAGCCACGGCCGGCGCCGCGCGATCGGCCCGCCGTCCCGTCACGAGCAGCAGCGCACCGGTGCCGAGCGGCAGGACGACCAGCGCCCACAGCAGGGCGCTCACTCCTTCAACTCCGCCGCCATGTCGGTCATGTCGACCTCGCGCGACCGGAACAGGGCGGTGACCACGGCGAACCCGATCGCCATCTCCAGGGCCATCGCCGTGACGGCGACGACGATCAGCACCTGCCCGTCGGCGGCCGCCGGAGCGATGTAGTGCCAGGCGGCCGCGGCGCCCAGGATGACCCCGCCCAGCATCAGTTCGAGGCCCATCATCAGCATCACGATCGACTGCTGGGTGAGCGCTCCGAACAGCCCGACGCAGAACAGGGCGGCGGCCACCAGGAGAAGCAGCTCCAGAGTCACCGGCCGACACCGCCTCGTACGGGATCCTCCGGGCGCCGCGCCCGCAGGTCGTCGCCGAGCCGGTCGTACCGTCCCCGCCGGGTCGCCAGTACCACGGTGGCGACGATCGTCGCGAACAGGGCCATGCCCAGCGTCATCATGGTCAGCATCTGCGGACCCATGAGGGACATGCCGAGCTCCATGGTCGGATCGGCGGGTGCCTTTCCGCGCCGGGCGGGCCAGGGCGCGAGCAGGATCCCGGCGGCGAGAAGCACGAAGACGAGGCCGCAGACGACGGCCGCCCCCTTCTTGTTGTGCATCATCGTCATCGGCATCAGCCCGGCCGGATTCATCATGTACATCACCATGAAGACCGCCATGATGGCCATCTCGATCGTCATCATCAGCACGATGACGATGCCCAGGTAGTCCAGCCCCAGCAACACGACCAGACCGCCCACGCAGAGCAGCGAGGCCAGCAGGGAGAACGTCGCCCGGGCCATGGAGTCGAAGCGGAACACCATCACGCCGCCGACGACCGCGAGGACGGCAAGCAACCAGAACACCGTGACTTCCATGGACGTACGACACCTCGCTCTCGTCATCGATTCAGGACTACGGCGGCCACGACCAGCGCCTGCACGACGGCGAGCGGGGTCAACACCACCCAGGCCAGCTCCAGGTAGCGCTCCATGCGCAGGGTCGGCACCCGGCGCCTGGCCCACACCAGGAAGGCCAGCACGGCCGCCGTCTTGAGCACGGTCCACACCCAGCCGGGCAGCAACGGCCCGTGCCCGCCCCCCAGGAAGAGCGGCACGCTGAACCCCGCCGCCACGACCAGCAGCAGCCACCGGCCACCGAGAAAGAGCACCCGGTCCGCCCCGGACAGCTCGGAAGCCGCGCCACCCGCCACGTCATGACCGACGGGCTGGTCGAACGGACCCCAGAACGCCATCGCCATGGCACTGAGCAGATAGATCCCGAAGGCCGCCGGCATCCACACTGCGAACCACAGCCCCGCCTGGGCGTCGACCACTTCACCCACCCGCAGCGACTCCGCGCCCAGCGCGGCCGTGGTGATCGCGAGCATGTGCGGCAGCTCGTACGCCAACCCCTGTGCCAGGAACCGGTAGCCGCCGATCAGCGACAGCGTCGAGTTCGCCCCCCAGCCCGCCAGCCACACCGCCGCCCAGGCCAACGCCTCCATCGCGTTGAACCAGACGATCCCCTCCGGCAGATCGCTCACCGACCGGAAGCCGAGCGGCAGTACGACGGCCGCCAGGACGGCGGCGACGGGCAGGAGAGCCGCTCCGATCCGGGCCAGCGGCAGGTCGGACGCCCGGGTCCGCCGCGGCTGTTGCACGAGCTGCCGCAGCACCTCGCGCGCGGGCCCCGCCGCACGGACGGCCGCCGCACGCAGGGACCCGGGCCGTCCGCTCCGCGCGGCCGCCGAGAACACGGCGTCCAGGCCCGCCGTCGCCAGAGCGACCGCGACGAGCAGAGAAGGCAGGACGAGGACCGCCCACAGCGGTGTGCGTTCAGCCATGGGACACCGCTCCTGCCGTCGGCACGTACGCCAGCTCGTCCAGGTCCGGGTCCAGGCTCGCGACGATGATCCGCGCGCACGCGAACTCGGCGCCCTCCAGCAGGCCGGGCAGGGCATCGAGGAGCGGCCGAGAGGGCGGCGGCCCCGACCTGTCGACTCGCCCGCGGGGGCCGGCAGTTCCGGTCGCCGGTTCCAGAGCGCTGGTGTCGTCACAGGCAGCCGCACTTCGCCCGACCGCGTCGAGCCACACGAGCATCCGGCGGTACGCGTCTCCGTCGGCGACCAGGGCGGGACCGGTGACCCCGAGATGCGCCGCGTGCTCGGCGGCCAGCGGCCCCAGCCCAGCGGTCAGCCATCGCAGGGCCCGCGATCTCTCGGCCCGCCGGATCAAGGGACGGGCGAGAGCGGAGAGTTCGGCGGCGCCCGCCCCCGCCAGTGCGCTGTCCCGTACGTGCCGGGCACGGGCGGCCATGTCGGCCCATCCCGCCACGGCGAAGAACCGTCCCAGACTGTCCAGGTGCGCTGCGCACAGCCGCCGCGCCGCATCGCCACGGGTCACCCGCTCGCCCGCCACGGCACGGAGCCACGGCTCGCTCCAGAAGGGCGGACGCGGGGACCCGGAAGCCGCCGACTCGACGTCGACATCGACCTGCTGGACGACATCGCCCTGCAGCGCCAGCCGCAGCACCAGCCCCGCGGGCCAGTCGACGAGACCGGGACCGAGCGGCACATGCAGCCGATCGAGCCTCAGTCCGTCCCTGTCATCGGCCCGGCCCGCCATGGGCAACCCGTCCACGACCCCGCCCATGTCATGGCCGGCGTGTCCGGTGTGCCCGCTGCCCATGTCGTGGCCGGCGTGGCCGTCATGCCCGGCGTGCCCGCTGCCCGTGTCGTGGCCGTCGTGCCCGCCGCTCATATCGTGGCCGTCGTGGCCGTCGTGGCCGTCGTGGCCGCTGCCCACGTGCCCGGCGTGCCCGTGATGCTCGCCGGGCATGTCATGGCCGCCGTCGTGTGATCCGTGCTCGCCGGGCATGTCATGGCCGCTGTGCGGGTCGTGCCCCTGGTGCGGGTCGTGCCCGTGGTGCTCGTCGTGCCGGGGGTGGTCGCCGTGTCCGTCGTGCCCGCCGCTCATGTCATGCCCGTCGTGCCCGTGGTGCTCATCGTGCCCGTCGTGCGTGTCAGGGTCCTCGGTCTCGGCGTGCCCTGCGTGCATGTCGTGCTCGCCGTGCCCACTGGGCATGGCATGGCCGCCGTGCTGGTGATGCCGGCCGTGCCCCTCGCTCACGTGGCTCTCGTGCTCCTCCGGGTGAGGCATCCCGGCCCGGAGTGCGGCCAGGCCGTGGTCGAGGACCGTGGCGACCTCGTCGGCGTTCGTGAGTGACACCCGGGCCTTGGGGGCCGACATGGCGCGCCACAGATTCTTGACCCAGTCCTGGCCCTCTGCGGGGCCGGTGCCCAGGACCACGAGGAGATCCGCCTCCGCGGGCGCGCTCACACATGCCCATCCCCGAAGCACGAGCTCCGCTTCCAGGGCCAGCCGTTCGGGCGTGGCTCCGGGAGACACCGCGAGCAGAACTCCGGGACGGGACATGGCCGTTCGGGCGAGCCGGCGTCTCAGCTCCATCGGAACGCTCCCTCCCGCCAGGCGTATCCGACGCCCGCCAGCAGGATGCCCAGGAAGAGGAACATCTCGACGACCGCGGACGTACCCACCGCCGAGACGACCTTCGTCCACGGATACATGAACAGCATCTCCATGTCGAAGGCCAGGAAGACCATCGTGACCGGGTACCAGCGGACGTGGAACCGTGACAGCGCGTGCTCCCGCGGTTCCAGGCCTCCGCTGAACGGTCCGGTGTGCAGCGGCTCGCGGACCGCCCTTACGGCGACGGCGAGACCATGAACCAGTACGACGGCTCCGGCGACCAGCACCAGGAGTGCCAGGACCGGCTCCCAGTCCGATGTCTGCACGGGTCCCCCTTCCAACGGATCGTCCTCCCCGGCTACCACGCCTGGGAGCATGTCAGTGCGTCGCCGAGCAGGGCATCCGCAACACGGTGCTCAGCTCACCTGAAGGACCGCAGCCGCAGGCTGTTGGTCACCACGAACACCGACGAGAAGGCCATCGCCGCCCCCGCGATCATCGGGTTGAGCATGCCGAAGGCGGCGAGCGGCAACGCGGCGACGTTGTAGCCGAAGGCCCAGAACAGATTGCCCTTGATGGTGGACAGGGTCCTGCGGGACAGGCGGATCGCGTCGGCCGCCACCCGCAGGTCGCCGCGTACGAGGGTCAGGTCACCGGCCTCGATCGCCGCGTCCGTCCCGGTGCCCATGGCCAGGCCCAGGTCGGCGGTGGCGAGGGCGGCCGCGTCGTTGACGCCGTCGCCGACCATCGCGACCGTACGGCCTTCCGCCTGGAGCCGCTTGACCACGGCCACCTTGTCCTGGGGCAGGACTTCGGCGATCACCTCGTCGATGCCGACGGCCTTGGCGACCGACTCGGCGACGAGCTGGTTGTCGCCGGTCAGCAGGACGGGCGTGAGCCCCAGCCTGCGCAACTCGGCGACCGCTTCGGCGCTGGTCTCCTTGACCGCGTCCGCGACGGTGAGGACACCGCGCGCCTCGCCGTCCCAGGCGACGGCGACCGCCGTACGTCCCTCGGCCTCCGCGGCGGCCTTGGCCTTGGCCAGCCCCTGGGGGAGCGTGATGGCCCACTCCTCGAGAAGCTTCTCCCGCCCGACGAGGACGGCATGTCCGTCGACGACGCCCTGGACGCCGAGGCCCGCCACATTGTCGAAGTTCTCCGGGACCGGCAGGCTTCCGGCCTGCTCGGCCGCGCCCGTCGCGATGGCCCGGGCGATGGGATGCTCCGACGCGTGCTCCAACGCGCCCGCCAGCCGCAGCAGTTCGGTCCCGCCCACGCCCGGTGCGGTGAAGACGTCCTGGAGCTCCATCCGGCCTGTGGTCACCGTGCCGGTCTTGTCCAGCACGACGGTGTCGACGCGACGCGTGGACTCCAGTACCTCGGGGCCCTTGATGAGGATGCCGAGCTGGGCGCCGCGACCGGTGCCGACCATCAGCGCGGTCGGCGTGGCCAGGCCCAGGGCGCAGGGGCAGGCGATGATCAGGACGGCGATGGCGGCGGTGAAGGCGGACACGGTGTCGCCGGTGGCCCCGAGCCAGGCCCCGAACGTCGCGACCGCGATGAAGAGGACCACCGGCACGAAGATGCCGGAGATCCGGTCGGCGAGGCGCTGCACCTCGGCCTTGCCGTTCTGTGCGTCCTCGACCAGCTTCGCCATCCGCGCCAGCTGGGTGTCCGAGCCGATGCGGGTCGCCTCGACGACCAGCCGGCCCCCGGCGTTCACGGTCGCGCCGGTGACGGCGTCCCCGACGCTCACGTCCACCGGTACCGACTCGCCGGTCAGCATGGCGGCGTCCACCGCCGACGCGCCCTCGACGACGGTGCCGTCGGTGGCGATCTTCTCCCCGGGTCGTACGACGAAGCGGTCACCGACGCCCAACTGGCCGACCGGGATGCGTACTTCCCTGTCGCCGCGCAGCACCGAGACGTCTTTCGCGCCCAGCTCCATGAGCGCCCGCAGCGCGGCACCCGACTTCCTCTTGGCGCGCGCCTCCAGGTAGCGCCCGGCGAGGATGAACGTGGTCACCCCGGCCGCGGCCTCCAGATAGATGGAGGAGGAACCGCCGCCACGGGAGACGGTGAACTCGAAGCCGTGGCGCATGCCCGGCATCCCGGCGTCTCCCCAGAACAGCGCCCACACGGACCAGCCGAGCGCCGCGAGCGTGCCGATCGACACCAGCGTGTCCATGGTGGCGGCGCCGTGCCGGGCGTTTGTCCAGGCGGCCTTGTGGAAGGGGAGGGCGCCCCAGGCGACGACCGGAGCGGCCAGAGTGAGCGACAGCCACTGCCAGTTGTCGAACTGCAGAGCGGGCACCATCGCCATCAGGACGACGGGCACGGTCAGCACCAGCGACACGTACAGGCGCCGGCGCAGGGACAGCACTTCGCCGTCCGCGGCCGGAGCCTCGCCCTCGTCTCCCGTTCCTGATACGGGCGGGGGTGGCTCCTCGGCGGTGTAGCCGGTCTTCTCGACGGTGGCGATGAGGTCGGCGACCTCGATGCCGTCCGGATACGAGACCTTCGCCTTCTCGGTGGCGAAGTTGACGGTCGCGGTGACGCCGTCGATGCGGTTGAGCTTCTTCTCGATGCGTGCGGCGCACGAGGCGCAGGTCATGCCGCCGATGGACAGTTCCACCGCGGAGACGGGCGCGGACACCGTCCCGGGGACGGCCTTTTCAGGAGCCGTGCTGGTCATTGCGTATCTCCAGGGGCAGGCCGGGACGTACGGCGTCCGTATCAGCGGAGCGGCACGTCCCGGCGTGGGAGGAATTCGCCTGTTCGGTGTAGCCGTCGATCCGCGCGGTGGCACTCGGCGCGGGCAGACCCTGCGGTTCGTAGCTGCCCGACGCCGCGAGATCCCCGGTTCCACCGCCCAAGGCGGCGCCGAGAGCGCGGTTTGATGCTGAGGCAGTCAGCGGTGCGGTGGCTGCGGTCACCATGGACATCGGTCCGCTGATCACCAGCGAGTCGGTTGCCAGGTGAGTGTTCGGCGTTGAGCTCGTGGATCTGCTGATCTTCCCTGACCTTCTGAACGGGTCCTTGAGGACATCCGCTCGATCGGCCGACGCCACATCGAGGTGTCTCACACCGCCTCCGAGGCGGAATGCCCGAGGGCCGCCGTGCCCGAAGGGGGTGTCAGACCTGGCCGACGAGCTCGTAGCCGGCCTCGTCGACGGCGGCGCGGACGGCCGTCTCGTCGAGCGGCGCGGCGGAGGTGACGGTCACCTCGCCGGTGCCGGCGACGGCCATGACCGCGGTGACGCCGTCCAGCGCGGAGATCTCCTGGGAGACCGCGCCCTCGCAGTGCCCGCAGGTCATGCCGGACACCTTGTAGACCGTGGTGACGCCGACGCCCTGGACGTCGACCGTGGCGTCGGAGCCGCAGGAGCCGGTGCCGCAGCAGGAGCCGGAGTTCGTCTCAGTCGTCATGACTACTTCCTCTGCGTGTGGATACGTAGGTCGTCCTGCGGGAGGGCGAGGTTCTCGGGCCTCCCGGATACTCCGACACTATACCCCCTAGGGGTATAGTGTCCAACCTGTGGTGCCGGTCACATGACCCCGTCCGGCCCATCCCTCTGTGCCCAACCTGCTGAGTAGACGCGGTACCAGCGGCGGCGCCGAGTTGCGGCGGCGTCCGTGGCCGTTCCGCTGCGCGGTGCCGGCCTTGAGTGTGTGACGGGGTTGGTCGGCGTTCAGGCGGTGAGCCTCTTTTACCCCCCGCGGGTATGATCGGGGCCACGGTCCGCATCGGGACCGGATTCGACGAGTACGGCACAGGTGGAGCGCATGGCGATGGGGTCGGCGCCCAGCGGCGGCATGACCGTCCGCTGGATCCACGGGGTGTTCCTCACCCTGTGCGTCGCGCTGGCCGTGCTCGTCCACCACGAGACGTTCGCGATGGACGCCCCCTCGGTGCCGCACATGGTTCCCGCCACGCACGCGATGCCTGACCGGGCGGCACCGGTGGTCTCTAACGACTCCTCGCACGGCGCCGACGACGACGGCGGGTGCTCCACCCCGGGAATGCAGCACTGCACCACCGCGAGTGTCGACTCCGTGCAGCTCGCGGCACCCACCCGGGTCGGGTTCGACCCGTCGGCGAACCTGCGGCAGGCAGCCGCGGCCGTAAGCGTTCCGGACGCCACGGTCGGCCGAGCCCCGCCGGACCTGTCCGTCCTCTCTCAACTGCGCATATAAGCCGCGCCGGGGCGGCGCGCGATGTGCCGTCACTTCCGCGACCACATCGGCAGTTTCGACGCAGAGGACACAACGCAATGAACAGCATCAACCGTCGCTCCGCCCTGCTCGCCGGGCTGGGAGTCGCCGGCGCGGGCGCTCTCGCAGCGTGCAGCACCGGCTCCGGTTCCGGTTCCGGTTCCGGCTCCGGTTCCGGCAAGAACGCCCTGGTCAGTCCCTCCGGCTCGGAGGTCGTCGCCGCGGAGAAGAAGCGCAAGGGCACCGGACGGCAGCAGAAGCTCACCCTGACCGCCGCGCCCGCCATGATCGACCTGGGTGGCGGCGTCATGCCCAAGACGTGGGCCTTCGACGGCCGTACCCCGGGCAAGGAGGTCCGTCTGTCCATCGGTGACACCCTCGTCGCCGAGCTGTCCAACCAGCTCCCGAACAAGACGGCCACGTCGATCCACTGGCACGGCATCGCCCTGCGCGACGACATGGACGGTGTGCCGCCCACCACCCAGACCGCCGTCCGGGCCGGCTCCACCTTCACGTACAAGTTCGTCGCCGACGCCCCGGGCACGTACTTCTTCCATCCGCACGTCGGCGTCCAGCTCGACCGCGGCCTCTATGCCCCACTGATCGTCGAGGATCCCAAGGAGAGCCTCGACTACGACGACGAGTGGGTCGTCCTCCTCGACGACTGGGTCGACGGCGTCACCGGCACCCCCGACGAGGTCTTCGCCGAGCTGAAGCAGGGCATGGGCGGCATGGACATGGGAAGCAGCTCACCCTCCAACAGCCCGGACGGTGACGACATGGGCGACATGGGCGGGATGGACATGGGCGGGATGGACATGGGGGGCGACTCCGCGTCCGCCTCCGCCCCGTCGAGTGGCGACATGTCGATGAAGTTCATGCTCATGGGCGCCGAGAGCGACCTGCTCGGCGGCGACGCGGGCGATGTGAACTACCCCTACCACCTGATCAACGGCCGGGTGGCGACCGACCCGGACGTCCACACGGTCAAGCCCGGCAAGAAGGTACGCCTGCGGATCATCAACGCCGGCGGAGACACGGCCTACCGGGTGGCCCTCGGCGGCCACAGGCTGACCATCACGCACACCGACGGCTTCCCGGTCCGGCACCAGGAAGCGGACGCCCTCCTCGTCGGCATGGGCGAGCGTTACGACGTCCTCGTCACCCTCGGTGACGGCGTCTTCCCGCTCGTCGCCCTGGCCGAGGGCAAGAACGCGAACGGTCTCGCCGTGGTGCGCACGGGCTCGGGGAGCGCCCCGAAGGCGACGGTCCGCCCGAAGGAACTCGACGGCATGATCATGGCGGCGTCCCAGCTGCACGCGGCCGACGAGGCGCGCCTGACGTCCGCCGAGACCGACGTCACGCACCAGATCAAGCTGACCGGAGGCATGGACAAGTACAACTGGGCCATCAACGGCACGCCGTTCGACATGAACGACCCCGACGCCCACCCGATCCTCATCGAAGAGGGGCAGCGCGTACGGCTGGACTTCGTCAACGACACCGACATGTGGCACCCGATGCACCTGCACGGCCACACGTACCAACTCGGCGCCTCAGGCCCGCGCAAGGACACCTCGATCGTGCTGCCGAAGAGGAAGTTGTCCGTCTTCTTCGACGCGGACAACCCAGGCCAGTGGATGCTGCACTGCCACAACGCGTATCACGGCGAGGCCGGGATGATGGCGAACGTGGCCTACCAGGCCTGACGTTCGGGGCCCACCGTCCGGGCGGACCCGTCGATCGGCGATGGGTGCGTCCGGACGGGTAGGTTCCGATCTGACGTGTCGGCCTCGTGGGCCCCAGGGGTGAACTTGCAACGTCAGTAGGGGAAGAACTCGGTGTTCACACCCATCCTCGTTTCCCGTTCAAGTTCCTGTGCGAGGCTGCGATCAGCCCGTACTGGCTCGGTCTGGAGGTCGCTTGGCATGACTGGCTGACCGAGTCCGAACTTACTGATCCGATGTGGCATCGGGAGATCGTTCCGAATGCCCGCGAGGCGCTCGACCGATATCGCGCTCTGCCGTTGCGGCCGGGGGCGACCCCTGAGCGTCGGCTTCGCGGGAGGCTGCCCCGTCGCCGCCGCCACGGTGGACTGGGCGGAGTCGACCGGGTCCACGCGGGCGGCCGTGGCGGAGGCGTTCGCCACCTGGACCGCGCCGGTGGCCCGGCCGCTGACCGACACGGGCGTGCCCGGGGAACGAGCGGCCGCGCTGGCCACCCTGATGGTCAGCGCCTTGGAAGAAGCGATCCTCATGGCCCGGGCGGAGCGGGACGTACGTCCGCTGACGACCGTGGCCCGCGAGCTCGGCCCCCTCCTCGACGGGCGGTGAGCAAGGACGGCTGACCGGCCCTTCTGCGCCGGACCACGCCTCCCCGCACGGCACCAGACCGAAGACAAGGGTGGCCAGGATCATGCCGAGCGGGGGAGCACCATGCCGGGCGCGCCTACCGCGGCCCTCAGGGGCATGTCGGCCGGGTTGAACTTCGAGGGGTCGATCCTGCTGACGCCCACGGGTGGCGATCGCGATGGCCGGCCCGCTTCCACCGGCACTGGCTGGGCACCGTAGACGCATCGGCGGAGGTGGCCGGGTTCCGGGACGTGACCACTGGACCGGTCACAGCCACCGAGGCGACGGGCCCGGCCGGCTCGGGCGGGCAGCAGCACGAGCCCTGGGAGAACAGCGTGGTGAAGTGGTCCGTCGCTTCCAGGCGATCGAGTCGGCCTCAAGCGGGCGGAATGACCGGGGACCACTCGCCCATCCACTGTTCGGCATCCCACTTCTCGAACCGTTGCACCTCGGTGAATCCCAGCTTGGCGGCGAGGCGCATTGAGCGGGCGTTGGCGGTCTGGGTGTAGAGCACCACCGGCACGCCGGGAAGCGCGTCGGCGAACCACGTGAGTGCCGCTGCGCACGCCTCGGCGGCGTACCCCCGTCCCCATGCCTCCGGCAGGAACAGGTAGCTGAGCTCGGCCTCCCCCGCGTCCGGACGGACATTGCCGCGACGCTCCGCTTCGCGCCGACTGACCTCGACAGTGCCGATCATCGCTCCGTCGAGCTCGATCACGAAAAGGCCAGGGCGCTGCCCGGGCGTCTCGGGCACCGAGCGCTCGAGCTCATCACGCGGTTGAGGGCCACCGAGGTAGGTATGCACATCCGATGAGGCCAACAGCTCGATGAACGCCGCACGGTCCCGGGCCTCGGACTCGCGGAGCACGAGCCGCTCGGTCCTGATCGGGGCAAGTGGCCAGGCGACGACACCGAGTTCAGTCATGGCGGGCAACCTATCGCACGCCCGGGCGACCGAACCGTCGCGTCGGCCACAGGGCCAGTCGGTCGGGGTTCCACCGGTACGGCACGCCCTCGCTCTTCAGCAGCACGCCCGCCTCGGTCACCCGTCGAGGACGTCGACGAGCATCGATCCGAGTGGGGAGCCGTCTCCCCAGAACATCCACTTGACGCTGCCGAACGAGCGGCCGCCCGGAAACACCCCAAGGGTCTTCGCGAGCGAGAAACCCGCACGGTCATAGTCGGTCCAGTCGGCCAGAACGTTCCGCAGCCCACCCGTCACCATCGCACCTCTCCCTTCGTGAAGCCTCGCGACGGGTGGGTCCATGTGTCCCACAGCACCGGTGGCCGTGCGCCCACGCCCACAGGCTCCACGGACCTCACCGCACCCGTATGCCTGAGAATGGACACCGGCGCCCCGTACCGCGTCCGGCATGACAAGCTGTGAGTCCCACTGCCCGAACCCAGGAGGTCACGATGACCGCAGAAGCTGCATCCCCAGAAGGTTCGGAGCCGGCTGAGCCCGAGACGTCCGCACTCGCGCCCGACAGCGACGGCAACTACGACCTCAAGCGCAAGTTCCGCGAGGCCTTGGCCCGCAAGCGCGGTGCCCAGGCGGACGCCGCCGACCTTGCTGCCAACCCCCAGGCCTCGAAGATCCGCGGGGCGCACGGCCCGGCTGCGAGCCAGCGCTCGTTCCGGCGGAAGAGCGGGGGCTGAGCCGGGAGCGGTTCCGGAAGCTGACCACACTGGCTCGGGCGCGGGTCGCCGAGAGCGCCTCAGGATTGCTCGCCCGGACGGGGAAGCTGCCGCCGCTGACAGGCGAGCACGTCGTCGTGGCCGCGGTGCTGTGATGGCTACGGCCAGAACCCGATCCACCGTGCCGACGTACGGGCAGCAGCCGACCGTTCGGATCGGCTGATGGAGAAACGACCGCCCGTGGGGGAGTTCATGAATTCCCCCACGGCGATCTGCGCTCTGGTCTTCAGCAGCCGATGGTGAAGCGGCGCTGAACGAAGCGGGGCAGCTCCGCCTCGTCGATGAGGGCAACTGCCATGTCCCCCACGGCATCGGGCCGGTCGCTGCCGTGAGGCGAGTTTGAGGGTGGCTCTCCAGAGCCTTCGGCAGGGCCTGTGCCGCCGTGGCGTAGGGCTGGGGCCGGCGATCGATCGCCGTACGGTGTCCTCACGCCCCGGCTTCCCCGACCTGCCAACCCGCAGCCGTCGCCCTCGCCACATGCGCCATGCACCGACGGGGCGGAGAATCGGCCCGGGCTGCCACGCCGACCACCTGCCTGTGGAACGGCCTGCGCTCCGAGGCCGGGTTGAGATGACTGTCCCCCTGCGCTGATACCCCGTTGAACGAGCTGCCACCGCCACATAGGTTCCGCCTATGACGAACGTACGGATCGGCGTGATGTACGACCGCGACTGGGCCCCGGAGGGCCTTCCCGGCTTCGCGCGGCAGGCAGAGGCGCTCGGCGTGGACGACGTGTGGGTGGTGGAGGACCTCGGGTGGAACGGCGGGGTCTCGGCCGCGGCCGTGGCCCTGGGTGCCACGGAACGCATCATGGTGGGTATCGGCATCGCCCCCGCCCCGTTGCGCAGCCCGGCGCTTCTGGCGATGGAACTGGCCACGCTGGCACGGGTGTTCCCCGGACGGCTGGTGGCCGGGATCGGGCACGGGGTGCAGGAGTGGATGGCCCAGGTGGGTGCCGCGGCCCGTTCCCCGCTGTCCCTGCTGGAGGAGACGATCACTTCCGTACGCGCACTGCTGAGAGGGGAGCGGGTGGAACTGAAGGGTCGCGAAGTGCACCTGGACGGCGTCCAGTTGACACATCCGCCGGTCGAAGTGCCGCCGGTGGTCGCGGGCGTTGTGCGCGCTCGCTCCCTGGAGCTGTCCGGCCGGGTCGCGGACGGCACCGTGATCACTGAGGGCCACGGCCCGCGCGACCTGGAGAACGCCCGCGCGCTGACCGCCAAGGGCGGCGCCGCGTCCGACCATGCCCTGACGGTCTTCGCCTTCGCCTGCGTCGGTGACGACGCTGACGAAGTGACCCGGATCCTGCACCCGCACATCGAGGGCCACGGCGCCTGGCTCGGCCGCCCGCCGCACGAGGTGTTCACCGTCTCGGGCCCTGCCTCGCAGGCCGCCGAGCGTCTCCGCGCTCTGGCGACGGCCGGCGCGGACACGGTCGTCCTGCGGATCGCCGGCCCGGATCCGCTGCGGCAGCTGGAGGCCGTACTGGATGCGGTGGGACCGCGGAACTCAAGTCCGGGAGCCGCCCAGTGAACTCGATCTGATCGGCGTCCAGGACGCGGCCGCCGAGCCGGCCCGGGGAACGGCTCGGGCATGCCTGTGAAGAAGTTCCCTCCTGTGGTCACAGCGGCACCTGGACCGGCCTGCCGCTCGGCGACCCCGTAGGACAGGGGTCGTGGTCCGGCGGGGTGATACGCGAACGCGCCCCCGCCAGGACCGCGAACCCACCGCACCCCAGGGCCACGCCGTCGCGCGACCGGCCCGTGGGACACAGCAGCGGCCAGGGGCCACTACTTGGGCGGCAGGCTCGCTGCGAAGGCGCGTCCCTCGTCGATCCACGCTCCCAGGGCCTCGTCCTCCGTCACGGCGGACCCGGCGACCACGACCCAGCCGCGCATCGGGCGGCCGGTCATGTCGAAGACCCGCGCCCCGGGCCGGGCGAGTGCCGCGTGGGCGGCGTCGGGACCGACGCGGACCATGAGCTCGTCGCCGGTCACGCCGACGGCCATGTTCCCCTGGTACAGGAAGGCGATGCCGCCGAACATGCGCTTCTCGGTGACGCCGGCATCCGTGTGGAGATATTGGCGGATGCGCTCGGCGAGCCCTTCGTCGTACGCCATCAGATGTCTCCTTGCCGCTCGGAGAGTCTGCGCTCGAGGTCGCGCAGATCCTGGGTGAGGGAGGAACGGACCTGACGGGCGAGCAGGGGTGATGCCAGGCGCAGAAGTTCGCCGGGACCACCGCGGACCCGGATGGCCGCGAGCGTGCCGCGCGGGCGCGCCTCGACGGAGTAGGTCACGTGCATCGGCATGGGAGCGGCCACGGAGACCATGTCCAGCAGTCTCGGGGGCTCGTACGCGGCCACACGCAGGACGTAGTCGATGCGCCGGCCGAGGAAGTAAGCCGTACGGGTGACCTCGGCGCCCGTCCCGAATCCGCCGTCCGTCTGCCGGGTCAGTTCCGTCGTACGGATGCCCTGCGTCCACTCGGCGTCGTGTCGCCAGTCCACGGCGTACGCAGCCACCCGCTCGGGCGGCAGCGGGGTCTCGCGCCGCACTGTCACGTCGATGGTCATCGTCTCACCGCCTCTACCCCTGGCCCCGGTTGCCGTCGGCGTTCCGTCGCCTCCAGCATGGCCGTGATCGGCGGCGGGTGCGCGCCGTAAGGGAGAGGCGGACGGGCGGCAGAGAGCAGGCCTTCCGGACAGACCTGACGCCCGCAAGCGGCCGGGCGTTGCACGCCGTCGCCGACGACCAGCGGTGTGCAGGAACCCCTGCGGCCTACGGCCGCAGGTGCTGGTCTCTGCTGACACGTTCAGCCTGCAGTGGCGGTGGTGAACGTTCCCGGAGAGGTCTCGTGGCGTACCTGCCTGGGCGGCGGTGCGGGGTTGAATGGCCATCATGATGCTTAGACGCCGTCTCATTTGGCCTGCTGGGTAGTCTGCACTGTGTGGTGATGGTCGAGCGCATGGTGCCGGACGAACTGTGGGAGCTTTTCCAGCGGGTGGTCCCACTTGCCCCATCGCGGCCGCAGGGCGGCGGACGGCGCCGGTACGGGGATCGTGAGGTGCTGGCTGCGATCATTTTTGTGGCCACGACGGGTTGCACCTGGCGGCGGTTGCCGCCGGTCTTCGGTCCGTCGGGGCCGACCGCGCACCGGCGCTTCACCGAGTGGACCGCCGCCCGGGTCTGGGCGAAACTGCATCGCCTCATCCTCGACGAACTGGGTGCGCGCGGAGAGTTGGACTGGTCGCGCTGCGCGATCGACTCGGTGAACATGCGGGCCCTGAAAGGGGGGAGCTGACAGGTCCGAATCCTGTCGACCGGGGCAAGAAGGGCTCGAAGATCCACTTGATCACCGAGCGGACCGGTTTGCCCCTCTCGATCGGGATCTCCGGTGCGAACCTGCACGACAGCCAGGCACTCGAGCCGCTCGTGCGTGGCATCCCGCCGATCCGTTCCCGGCGCGGCCCGCGCAGACGACGGCCCGCCAAGCTGCACGCGGACAAGGGCTACGACTACGACCACCTGCGCCGATGGCTGCGCAAGCGAGGTATCCGGCACCGCATCGCCCGCAAGGGCATTGAGTCCTCGACCCGGCTGGGCCGGCATCGCTGGACGATCGAGCGCACGATGTCCTGGCTGGGTGGCTGCCGCCGTTTGCACCGCTGCTACGAACGCAAGGCCGAGCACTTCCTGGCCTTCACCGCCATCGCCTGCAGCCTCATCTGCTACCGCAGGCTCACCAAATGAGACGACGTCTTAGAGGAACGTCATCCACCGCCGCCGTTGCCGTTGTTGGCGCTTGCGTGTTCGCCGTTCTCACGTCGTGTTCGTCGGATTCTTCGGATGGGCCCACCGCCGGGAGCCGGCCCAGCGGGTCCGGATCCGGGTCGGCGTCCGAGCCCACACACACGGTCACGCCGTCGCCCTCGCCAACCGGACCGTGTGCTGACGGGAAGTGCGAAATCAAGGTCGCCGTGGGGGACGCCGTGACAGTTCCGGAAGCGTACGGCCTCGGGCCGATCAAGGTGACCGCGATCGCCGACGGAGAGGTGGACATGGTCGCTCAGCTGACAGGGTCGGGTTACAGCGTCTCGGGCTGTTCCGGTGGCGGCAGCGTGTCGTCGGACGGCGGAGGTGGTGTCGCGTTCAGCTGCGGCGAGGGCCCCGCTGCGACCATCAACGACGCCATGAGCCTGAAGGTCGTCGACATCCTGGATGCGGCCGCCGTCCTCCGCATCAAACCCGCCGGTTGACGTACGGCCCGGCGCTTGAGGCAGGGCCGCCCTTCGTCCATGCAGAGGTGACGAGAGCAAGTGGCGACGAAACCCTCAGCTGTACCTGCGAGAGATCCCCGATGCGGTGCTCTACGTGGCCCGCACCGGCATTCCGTGGCGCAGTCTTCCGCATGACTACCCGCACCCGCCCTCACCCGGGCTCTCGGCTACCACGACAAGACCACCACTCACCTCGCCGCCAAAGCCGGGGGAACCTGGATCAGACGACGGCTGCCTGAACTGTCAGGGTCCCCGCAGCGTGCCGTCGCACTGAGTGGGGCGGGTCGCCCCGTACCGCACGCGCAGATCCCGATCGAGGTGGTGTGGGAACACGCACCGGAGGTCGCCAAGGTGATGACCTGGGCGAACGAGACCTACTACACCGTCGACCTCGCCGGCGTACGGGCGGCCTTCCCTGACGTCATGGACTTCGCCACCTGGCTGGGAGCGCTCGGGTCGCACTCGCCTCATGGCGCAGCTGGACACCCTGCCCCTGTAAAGGTGTCCTCTCGGGCACGCCGTGGACACAAGACGGGAGGACCGGCAGGCAGAGTGCGTGGAGTACCGCCCACCCGAACCCGCTGGGGCGGAATCAATGCCTGAGCAGCCACAGGACCCGGTCCCATGACAGCAGGTGGTACATGACCAGCACGCCGCCGAGCGTCACGGCGAGAACATGGGATCCCGCCGCGTACAACGCCGCCGCACCACCGAAGAACACCGCCAGCTCCAGCAGGAACCGCAGCGGACCAGGTGTCGCGATCACTGTCCTCCCCGACCGGGACGCATCGTCTGGAGTGGCAAACGTGCCCCACAGCACGGCTACGAACAGGGGAGCCGCAACGACGCAGACATAGCGAAGGGGAGCGGGAACAGTGGCCCATGCCCAGAGTCCGAAGCAGACCAGAGCCACCAGTTCCAGCACGAATCTCATGCCCAGAGCCCACGGCCGAAAGCCAAACCCGGACGACATACGCGCAGTTCCTTCCGTCGCAGCTCTTCCGTGATCACAGACCGCCGCACGGGAGGTTCAAGTATCAGACCGGACAGCGAACTTGCTCGTCCAGGTGACGGGCCGTAGGGGCGCGTGGGTGTAGCGCGCCGGTGTCCCACGGTCGGCATGCGACCGACGTCGATCCAGTTTGCGGACAAAGAGCCCCTGTTGGCAACGTCACCCGCCACGGCATCGACCTCGCGCCCGTACGTGCGGCCTTGCTGCCACGGCGTTGACGCCCGTCGGCGGGGAGCGCGCGGACAACGCGACGAGGGTGTCGTTCCGGAGCCGGATCCAGGTCCACCTGCGCAACCGCAGACGGTGGCGCACCCGCCCGGAGCTGTTCACCGCGGTCTCCGAATGCCTGGAGATCTTTCATGGCCGGCCCGCAACGAGGCAACACAACTCCGCCCGGCCCGGACAGACCTGAGCCGCCATCAGAGGCGGGGTGGTTCAGCAAGTGTCTCGTGTTGTGGTGAGGCGCTGAAGCAGGTCGAGGAGGGTTGCGCGGTCCGCGTCCGGCAGGGCGGAGAAGCAGTCGGCGAGCACTTCGTCGGCGATCTTGTGGCCTGCTGCCAGGATCTGCCGACCGGTGGGTGTGAGGTGGTGTTCGATGCGCCGACCGCGTCCTGGTCGGCGTTCCACGAGGTTCTGGGCGGTAAGGCGGCCGGCGAGTGTTCCGAAGGCTTGTTCGGTCTGGAACGTGGCTGCGGCCAGCTCGCGGGCGGACGCTCCGGGGGAGCGGCTGATCGCGCGAAGGGCGTCCCACTGGGCCAGTGTCGTGCCGACGGCCTGGAGGGCGCTGTCGAGGGCCCGATGCTGGCGGTACTGGGCCTGTTTGACCGCTCTGCCGAGTTCTTGCAGCTCAACGTGCATGCATCGAGTCTACGCCATGACCAAGCTAGCTTATATAAAGATGCTTAGTTACTATGGTCGGCATGTCCACCAACGCGTCAGCCATGTACGCCGACCTGTCCCTGACCCTGTCCGAGGCCGGAGCAGGCAGACCGGTCCTCGTCCTGCACGGCGGCGGAGGCCCCGCCACTGTCGCCGGCCTCGCCCAGCACCTCTCCCGCACCGCCCACACGATCACACCCGTGCACCCTGGCTGGGACGGCGCCCGCCGCCCCGACTGGCTCACCGGCATCGACGACCTTGCCCTCGCCTATCTGCACATGCTGCGCGACCGCCGGCTGCGCGATGTTCTCGTCGTCGGCTCCTCCCTCGGGGGCTGGACAGCCGCCGAGATGGCCGTACGTGACAGCGCGGGAAGCATCACCGGCCTCGTCCTGATCGACGCGGTCGGCGTGCAGGTCGAGACGGAACACATCACCGACCTCTTCGCCCTTGACGCCCGAGGCGTCGCGGAGCACTCCTGGCACGACCCGGACCGCTACTACCTCGACCCGGCCGGCCTCCCGCCCGAAGAACTCGCGCGCAGACAAGCCAACATGGCCACCATGCGCCTCCTCGCCGGCGATCCCTACATGTACGACCCCACGCTGCTGCGCCGGCTCGGGAAGGTCCAGGTGCCTTCCCTTCTGCTCTGGGGTGAGAGCGACCGCATCGTCACCCCCGCCTACGGCGCCGCGTACGCCGACGCATTCGGCGACGGCCGACTCGAAGTCGTCCCCAAGGCCGGACATCTTCCGCAGATCGAACAGCCGGAAGCCACCTTCGCCCTGATCGACGCACACCTGCGCCAGTCGGCCCATCCGTCGGAACAGCGGTGAGTACGTATGGCGATCAGTCGCCTTCCCGCCCATTCGGCCCCGCCCGGGCCTGAAAATCCTTGGACGCGGGGCGGCGTAACTCTGCGTCGATGCCGACAAAGGCCGCGACTCAGCGATCATTCGGCATTCCTCGTCCTCGCGGCCGACGCCATGGGGCTGGTACGCCGCTACGAGAAAGCCCGCGTCGCCCGCCGAATCCTGGTGAGCCAATGTTGTTGTCCTCGCGCCCCTCGACGCGCTCGGCCCCATGCAGCTCGACCAACAGCACCGAACAGCCGGCCCCGGTTCCGGCCCCCGCTCCGGTAGCCCGCGACGAGTCCTCGCGACTCGTCGCGTACGACTCGGCCTTGGCCCCCGAATCGCCCTCCCCTCACCACAGGGGGGCGGCGCGACGCGGTGCCCGCTGCTGAGCGGTTGGTTGATTCTCTTGCGGCGCCTACGGCTTCGCCCCTCTGGTCTGCCGTCCGGGTGAGTGCTGAGCGGCCTCCGCTTCCTCGACTTCTCTGGCGAGTTTCGCGACTTTTGTCTGCGCTGCGGTGATGCCGCGGAGGATGAGACGTAGGTGGGTGGTGGACCGGGGCACGGCCGCCTCGAGTTCTTCCAGCCGTCGCTGTTGCGCGGCGAGTTCGGACCTCAGTCGGGATGCCCGGTCGGGTGGTGGGGGAGGGGCTGTCCCGTTGAAGACGACGTTGTGCAGGGGCCGTTCGGCTTGGACGGCTTCACGTTCGGCTGCGTGTGCGTCGTCGGGATAGTCGACCTGGATGGCGATGACGCGGCGGCCCCAGGGCTGTTGTTGCAAGTGGGTGCGGATGCGGGTGAGCGGGCAGGTGGAGATGCCGACGTAGAGCAGGCCTTCGGGGCCGTGGAGCCGGTACAGGGCGGTGCGGCCGGCGGTGTGCAGGCTGCCTTCCTCGTCGAAGAGACTGCGCAGGAACTGTGTGTCGATGTCGGTCATGACGCGGCCTTTCTCGGCTCAGGGCGCGCGGTGGCTGTCGCGGTCGGCTGGTACCAGGCCCGCAGCCGTGCGGGCACCTCCGTCTGCCGGGCGGCACGGCATGCCCCCGGAGCGGGCGTCGACCGCGCGCCGCTTGTCCATCTCTTCACGGTCCCACGCGGGTGTGACAGTGCCTCTCCGACCAGCACGGCAGGCATCGGGGCGGATCAGCTGCAGGTGTTCCGCGGCCGGGTCGGTGGTCGCAACCGGTGCATGGGAGGGTGCGGTGCGTTCGGCGAGTCCGAGGGCGTTGAGGGCTTCTTCGTAGGACTGGACGACGCCGCCGGGGCCGGACTGGGGGCGGCCGATGGCGACCCGGCCGCCGTCGGTGGCGGCGCGGGCCTGTTCGGCGAAGTAGCTGAGGACCTCGTCCTGGGACCGGGGGCGATGCACAGCAGGCGGCCGTCCTTGGTGGTGAGCAGGACGCTGCGGTCGCCGAAGCGGGAGATGAGCGCGCGTTCCACCTGCCGGGGCACCGGGTCGCCCTCGTCGTAAGCGGCAGGCCCTTGGGCTACGGCGACCGCGTGCGCGTGGGACAGGCGCAGGCCGAAGCGTTCGGCGCGCTCGGCGAGGCGGCCGAGGTCGCTGCGGCCGTAGAGGAGGTCGTCGGATGAACTCGCGGCGGAGCCGCCTCTTCCTGGCGTACTGCCAGGAGTTGGGCGCGTTCGTAGCCCTCGGCGAAGGCGTCGATCACTTGCCGGACGGTGGCCGGCGCGCAGTCCGTTGAGCTTGTTGTCAGCGGCCCGGCCGCGCGGTGGCCGCGGATCTCCAGCGTGAGCGCGTCCGAGCCCAGGCGGAAGCGCCAGGGCTGGGTGCTGTGGATCGACGGTGCGGCCACGGCCGCGGAGACCAGCGCCTCCAGAGTTGTCGCGTAGAGGACGGGGACACGACGCATCGGGGGCTCCTCGCCGCCCTGCGCCGAAGGAGGCGTCGGGGCTTCTCGGTGACCGGCTCAGCCTGGCGCCCGGCGCACGGGGAGGAGCAGGGGCCGTCCGGCCCGGGGTGGGCTCTGAACGGCCCGGTCGGCGCTATTTCGCCGGACGGCCGCCGGGGTTCGGCTGTTCCAGGTGGGAAGCCAGGACCGCGGCCTGGACGCGGCGCTGGACGCCGAGTTTGGCCAGGAGCCGGGAGATGTGGTTCTTGACGGTCTTCTCCGACAGGTAGAGCTTCTTGCCGATCTCGCGGTTGGTCAGGCCGTCGCCGATCAGGGCGAGGATGTCCCGCTCGCGGGGCGACAGGCCGGCCAGTTCGGGTGCCGGGGCAGGTGTCTCGGCGGGTTCGGCGCGCAGCGAGCGGATCAGGCGGGCCGTGGTCGCGGGATCGAGCATCGACTGGCCCGAGGCGACCGTACGCACCGCCGAGACCAGGTCGGTTCCCCGGATCTGCTTGAGCACGTAGCCCGAGGCCCCTGCCATGATCGCGTCCAGCAGTGCGTCCTCTTCGTCGAACGAGGTCAACATCAGACAGGCCAGCTCCGGCATCTGGTTGCGCAGCTCCCGGCAGACCGTGATGCCGTCGCCGTCCGGCAGGCGTACGTCGAGCACGGCGACGTCCGGGCGCAGCGCCGGGCCGCGGACGAGGGCGCGCTCCACGGTGTCCGCGTCGCCGACCACCGAGATGTCCGGTTCGGCGTCGAGCAGGTCGGTGATACCGCGTCGTACGACCTCGTGGTCGTCGAGCAGGAAGACACGGATCGGATCCTGCTCCGTGAAGTTGCGTGTCCCGGTCATGACGGCCCCTAGTTCCCCGGCGACGGACGGGCGGCGGGTTGCCCGCAAGCACGATCATCGCTCGCCGGGGCCGGTCGCACTAGGGCCGACCGGCCCCATCGGCATGGCCCGGTGGGCCCCGCTGCCGGGCGGTTCCCGGCGCCGTGAGGACAGTACTCGTGCAGGTCGCCTGGGGCGTGGCCGACGCCCACCACCCCCAGCACGACCCCCGGCGTCACCGACAGCCGTCCGGGCCCGCCACCCCTCAGAGGGCCGTGTGGCCGTCGGGACAGGTGACCCGCGAACAGCAGCTCGACGTGATCAGCCGCACCTTCCATGGGTCGCTGTGAGCACGATGGCGGTGACGGTGAACGGGCGGATCCACTCCTGGGACCTGTCCACCGGCGTGGACGGTCCCGGGACCCGGTTCGTCCTGTTCCTCTCCGGCTGTCCGCTGCGGTGCCTGTACTGCGCCAACCCCGACACCTGGCACATGCGCGACGGACGGGAGGCGACGGTCGACGAGGTGATGGCGGAGATCGAGAAGTACCGTGCCTTCGTCGTCACGGCCGGCGGCGGGGTCACCGTCACCGGCGGGGAACCGCTCCTCCAGTCCGCCTTCACGGGCGAACTCCTGCGCCGCTGCAAGGAGTCAGGACTGCACACGGCGCTCGACACCTCGGGCTTCCTCGGCGCCCGCGCCACCGACGAACTCCTCGCCGACACCGACCTGGTGCTCCTGGACATCAAGTCCTTCGACATCACGACCTACCGGCGGCTGACGGGTGGCGAGCTCGGCCCCACCCTGAACTTCGCCACCCGCCTCGACCGGCTCGGCGTGAAGATGTGGGTCCGATACGTCCTGGTGCCCGGCTGGACGGACGACCCGGACGCCATCGACGGCCTGGCGGGCTTCGTGGCCGGGCTCGGCTCCGTCGACCGCGTGGACGTCCTGCCGTTCCACAAGCTCGGCGCCGCGAAGTACGAGGCCCTCGGTGTCCCCTTCCCGCTGCGTGACACGCCGAGCCCGACGCGGGATTCGGTCGATCGGGTACGGGAGCAGTTCCGTGCGCATGGCTTGACGGCTCGTTGAACCGGGGGCGCCCGACAGTCCCTGAAAACAGGGCCGTTCAGCCCTGGGGGCACGGACCTTCGGCATCCGGTGGCAACCGCCGTACGCGACGAGAGTGAGGGGCGTCAGGCACCGAACGGACCTTCTCGCTCCTCCCCGAAGGGATCACCACCATGGCCGTGCACGAGCACCCTCACCGGAACTCCGGCTTCCACCTGCCGAACTTCCGCAGGAACCGGACCGCCTCCGGCTCCGGGTCGGCGGTGTCGGCACGTACCGGCACGCAGACGGCGCGGGCCTACACCTTCGCGTCCCTGCGCCTGCTCACCGGGTTCGTCTTCCTGTGGGCCTTCCTCGACAAGACCTTCGGCCTCGGCTACGCCACTCAGTCAGGCAAGGGCTGGATCGACGGCGGCTCGCCCACCAAGGGCTTCCTCGGCGGGGTGGCCGCCGGCCCGATGGAGTCCACCTTCCACTCCTGGGCCGGGGACACCTGGGCCGACTGGCTGTTCATGCTCGGTCTGCTCGGGATCGGTGTCGCGCTGATCGCGGGGGTGGCACTGCGGCTCGCGGCCGTCGCGGGCACCGTGATGATGGCGCTGATGTGGGTCGCCGAATGGCCGCCCGCCCAGCACCTCTTCGACGGTTCGCCGAGCATGTCGACGAACCCCTTCGCGGACTACCACCTCGTCTACGCCGTCGTCCTGATCGCCCTGGCCGCCGCCTCCGCCGGCGACACCCTCGGCCTCGGCAGGGCCTGGGCCAAGCTTCCTCCGGTTCGTCGCGGCAGCTGGCTGCGCTGAGCGCGGGAGGCGCGGCGGGCCTGCCGGCGAGGTCCGCCGCACCACATCGACACCGGCCAGGGCCGGTCGGCCCAGGGAAGGGACCTGTGGCCCCTGCCGGGGCCCTCGTCCGGAGAGAAAGCTCGAATCGGGATCCCCGATCCAGAAGGTGGAGATCATGACCCGTACCCTCACCGTCGGCCTCGACGGCTCTCCCGAGAGCCGCGCGGCGGCCGAGTGGGCCGCCCGTGAAGCACGGCTGCTCGGCCTGCCGCTGAAGTTGGTCCAGGTCTGGGAGCCGGTTCCGGCCCCCATGGCCCAGGCGCCGCTCCTCGGTCCCGAGACCCACCAGCACTGGACCGAGCGGGTGACCCGCGAGACAGCCGAGGGCATCCGACTGCGCCACCCCGGCCTCGACGTGATCACCGAGCAGTTGTCCGGCCGGCCCGCCGAGGCGCTGGCGGACGCGGCGAAGAACGCCGAGCTACTGGTCCTCGGATCCCGTGGGCTGAGCGGGATCGGCGGATTCATGGTCGGCTCCGTCGGTCTGTCCGTCGTGGCGCATGCCGAGCGGCCGGTCGTCCTGGTGAGGGCCGGCGAACAGGCTGCCGACGAGCACGAGATGGACCCGGTCGGCATCCCGTCCGCCGCAGCCCCGTTCCGGCCCGTCGTCCTCGGCCTCGACATCGAGGGCCCCGACGAGGAGTTGATCGCCTTCGCGTTCGCGGCCGCCGTCCGCCGGAGCACGTCCCTGCGGGTGGTCCACGGGTGGAACCCGCCGCCGTACTACGCCTACGGGCTCTCCGTCGACCTGGAACTCCGCGGAGAACTGGCCCGGTCCGAGACCACCGCCCTGGCCGAGGTCCTGCTCCCGTGGCGCGAGAAGTACCCGGACGTCGAGGTCACCGAGGAGTCCTCCTACGGCAGCCCCGGCAACCACCTCGTCGACGCCTCCCGCGCGGCCTCACTGGTCGTCGTGGGACGGCGCATCCGACGCAGCCCGTTCGGCGCCCACATCGGTTCGGTCACCCACACCGTCCTGCACCACTCCACCGCCCCCGTCGCCGTCGTCCCGCACAACTGACCTTCACCCCCAAGGAGCAGACAACATGAAGGCAGCGGTCGTACGAGCCTTCGGCGAACCTCTGGTCATCGAGGACCGGCCCGACCCCGAGCCCGGCCCCGGCCAGGTCCGCGTCCTGGTCGAGGCCTCCGGGCTGTGCCACACCGACATCCACGCCGCCCGGGGCGACTGGCCCGTCAAGCCGACTCCGCCGTTCGTCCCCGGTCACGAGGGCGTCGGCCTGGTCGAGACGCTCGGCGAGGGTGTCACCCACCTGGGCGTCGGGCAGCGGGTCGCCGTGCCCTGGCTGGGCAAAGCGTGCGGGCGATGCGAACACTGTCTGTCCGGCTGGGAGACGCTGTGCGAGCGGCAGATCAACACCGGCTACGGCTGTGACGGCGGGTACGCCGAGAAGATGCTGGCCTGGGCCGACTTCGCGCAGCCGGTGCCGGCCGGTGTCACGGCCTTCGACGCCGCCCCGCTGACCTGCGCCGGCGTGACGACGTACAAGGCGCTCAAGATCGCCGATGTGCGGCCCGCGCAGCTCGTCGCGATCTCGGGCGTCGGCGGCCTCGGTCACCTGGCCGTGCAGTACGCGAAGATCGCCGGGGCGCAGGTCGCGGCGATCGACGTCACCGACGAGAAGCTGGAACTCGCCGCCGAGCTCGGCGCGGACCTGGTGATCGACGCCCGCAAGGACGACGTGGGCGAGGTGCTCAAGCGGTACGGCGGCGCGCACGCGGCGATCGCGCTCGCGGTGAACGAGGCCGCCTTCGCCGCCGTCAACTCCGGGCTGCGGCGCGGCGGCAAGCTCGTCATGGTCGCCCTGCCCGCGCACGGCACGATCCAGGTCCCGATCTTCGACACCGTCCTGAACGGCACGAGCGTGATCGGTTCCATTGTCGGCACCCGGCAGGACCTCGCCGAGGTGTTCCAGCTGCACGCGGCCGGCCGTACCCGGGTCATCCGCGAGACCCGCCCGCTGTCGAGCGTGAACGAGTCCATCGACGATGTCCTGCGCGGCCAGGTCAAGGCCCGGATCGTCTTCGACCTCGGCGTGGGACGGTGAGGGCGATGGACCTGCCGATCGTCGTCGGTGTCGACGGCTCCGAGGCCGCACTGCGGGCCGTCGACTGGGCGGCAGACGAGGCCGCCCTGCGCGGCCTGCCGTTGCGCCTGGTGTACGCCTCGCTGTGGGAGCGGTACGAGAGCTCCAGGCCGGCTGAGGACCTGGGCCGGCCGTCCGAAAAGGTACGGGCGGAGGACATCGTGGCGGCTGCCGCCCGGCGGGCCGCCCGGCGCCGGGCCGACGTGAAGATCTTCACCGAGGTGCTGCCCGAGGAACCCGAGTACACGCTGGTGCACGAGAGCCGTGGGGCCACCCTGCTGGTGACGGGCACCCGGGGCCGCGGCGGCCTCGCCGGGGCCCTGCTGGGCTCCGTGAGCCTGACCGTGGCCGGGCACGCGCACTGCCCGATGATCGTGGTGCGCGGCGACCAGGACGACCGGGCCCGCCCGGGACAGCATGACCGCGTCGTCGTCGGCGTCGGAGACACGCCGGCCGCCGCGGCGACGATGCTGTTCGCCTTCGAGGAGGCGCGGCGACGGGGCGCCGTACTGGAGGCCGTACGGGCCTGGCGGTGCCCCGCGCACGAGACCACGGACCACCCGCTGCTCGCCGGAGAACCCGCCCGGCTGCACGAGCAGCACGCGGTGGACGCCCTGGAAGCGGCACTCAAGGAGGCTCCCGACGACGTCGTGGTGCGTCGGCGCACCGAGGAGGGCCATGCCCGGACCGTCCTGGTGGAGGCCTCACGCGACGCCGACCTCCTGATCCTCGGGGCCAGGCGCCGCCCGCGGCACTTCGGGCTCCAGCTGGGCCGCGTGGCCCACGGGGTACTGCACCACTCCGACTGCCCGGTCGCCGTCGTGCCCGAACCGGTGTGACGATGGTGATCGTGGCGATGGCGACCGCGGTGACCGGCTGCTCAGAGGCTCGCCGCGTGGTCGGGGACGAAGGTCTGAAGATCGCGCGGCGGGCGCTCGTAGCCGGTCGACTCCGGGCGCACCGGCAGCTCCAGCACCGGCGGCGGCACATCGTGGTACGGCAGCGAACCCAGCAGGTGGGCGATCATGTTCAGCCGCGCCCGGCGCTTGTCGTCGCTCTCCACGACGTACCACGGTGCCTCGGAGATGTCGGTGTGCACCATCATCTCGTCCTTGGCCCGCGAGTACGCCTCCCAGTGGGTGATCGACTCCAGGTCCATCGGCGAGAGTTTCCAGCGCCGCAGCGGATCCTCCAGCCGCTTGCGGAACCGTTCCTGCTGCTCGGTGTCGCTCACCGAGAACCAGTACTTGCGCAGCACGATTCCCGCTTCGACCAGCATCCGTTCGAAGATCGGGCACTGCCTCAGGAAGAGCTGGTACTCCTCCCTCGTGCAGAAGCCCATCACGTGCTCGACCCCTGCCCGGTTGTACCAGGACCTGTCGAACAGGACGATCTCTCCGGCGGCCGGCAGGTGCTCGACGTACCGCTGGAAGTACCACTGGGTGCGCTCGCGCTCGGTCGGCTTGGGGAGCGCCGCGATCCGGGCGACGCGGGGGTTCAGATGCTCGGCGACCCGCTTGATGGTGCCGCCCTTGCCCGCAGCGTCCCGCCCCTCGAACACCACGACCACCCGGGCGCCCTCGGCCCGCACCCACTCCTGGAGCCTCACCAACTCCGTCTGAAGGCGCAGCAGTTCCTTCTCGTACGACTTGCGCGGCACCCTCGCCGCGGCCTTGCCGGCCATGCCGCCTCCACCGCCCGATGACCTACTTACGGAGCCATCTCATGTCCGAGGCAGAGCGCGTCGAACACCAGGACGCCACCGTACTTTCCGACGACGAGCTGCGCACCCTGGATGCCCACTGGCGAGCCGCCAACTACCTGGCCGCCGGGCAGATCTACCTGCTGGCCAACCCGCTGCTGACCGAGCCCCTGAAGCCGGAGCACATCAAGCCCCGGCTGCTCGGCCACTGGGGCACCTCGCCCGGACTGAACCTCGTCCACACCCACCTCAACCGCGTGATCAAGGCGCGCGGGCTCGACGCGCTGTGCGTGTGGGGGCCGGGGCACGGCGGGCCGTCGGTCCTCGCCAACTCCTGGCTGGAGGGCAGCTACAGCGAGACCTACCCGGACGTACCGCGCGACGGGCAGGGGATGGAGCGGCTGTTCCGGCAGTTCTCCTTCCCGGGCGGGGTGCCCAGCCATGTCGCCCCGGAGACACCGGGGTCGATCCATGAGGGCGGTGAGCTCGGATACTCCCTCTCGCACGCCTACGGAGCGGCCTTCGACAACCCCGACCTGCTGGTCGCCTGTGTGATCGGCGACGGGGAGGCGGAGACCGGGCCGCTCGCCGCCGCCTGGCACTCCGACAAGTTCCTCGACCCGGTGCACGACGGCGCGGTCCTGCCGATCCTCCACCTCAACGGCTACAAGATCGCGAACCCGACGGTGCTCGCCCGCCTCCCGGAGGCTGAACTCGACGCGCTGCTGCGCGGCTACGGCCACGAACCGATCCACGTCACCGGCGACGACCCGATGACCGTCCACCGTGCCATGGCCCACGCCTTCGACCAGGCCCTGGACCGGATCGAGGTCATGCAGCGGACGGCCCGCGAGGACGGCGTGAGCGAGCGGGTGCACTGGCCCGTCATCGTGCTGCGCACGCCCAAGGGCTGGACAGGCCCGGCGGAGGTGGACGGCGTGCCCGTCGAGGGCACCTGGCGAGCCCACCAGGTCCCGCTGGCCAACGTGCGCGAAAACCCCGAGCACCTGCGGCAGTTGGAGGCCTGGCTGCGGTCGTACCACCCGCAGCAGCTGTTCGACGCCGACGGCCGCCCCGTGGCGGACGTCCTCGCCTGCGTGCCCGAGGGCACCAAGCGCCTCGGTTCCAGTCCGCACGCCAACGGAGGCCTGCTCGTACGCGACCTGCCCGTCCCGGATCTCGACCGCTTCGCCGTGCCCGTCGACAAGCCGGGCACCACCCTGCACGAGCCGACCCGGGTCCTCGGCGACCTCCTCGAACAGGTCATGCACGACACCTCGGCCCGCCGGGACTTCCGTCTCGTCGGCCCCGACGAGACCGCCTCCAACCGCCTCCAGGCCGTCTTCAATGCCAGCGGCAAGGCCTGGCAGGCCGAGCTGCTCCCGGTCGACGAACACCTCGAACGGCACGGCCGGGTGATGGAGATCCTCTCCGAGCACACCTGCCAGGGCTGGCTGGAGGGCTACCTTCTCACCGGGCGACACGGACTGTTCTCCTGCTACGAAGCCTTCGTCCACATCGTCGACTCCATGGTCAACCAGCACATCAAGTGGCTGAAGACGTCACGGGAGTTGGCCTGGCGCGCTCCGATCGCCTCCCTCAACTACCTGCTGACCTCGCACGTGTGGCGCCAGGACCACAACGGCTTCTCCCACCAGGACCCCGGCTTCGTCGACCACGTCCTCAACAAGAGCCCCGAGGTCGTCCGCGTCTATCTGCCGCCGGACGCCAACACCCTGCTCTCCGTGGCGGATCACGTGCTGCGCAGCCGCGACTACGTCAATGTCGTCGTCGCCGGCAAGCAGCCCTGCTTCGACTGGCTGTCCATGGACCAGGCCCGCGCCCACTGCGCCCGCGGGGCCGGTATCTGGGAGTGGGCGGGCACCGAGGACGGCTCCCGCGAACCCGACGCCGTCCTGGCCTGCGCCGGTGACGTACCCACCCAGGAGGTGCTGGCCGCCGCCCAGCTGCTGCGCCACCACCTGCCCGACCTCGCGGTCCGCGTGGTCAACGTCGTCGACATGACCCGGCTGCTGCCCCGCGAGGAACACCCGCACGGAATGAGCGACTTCGAGTACGACGGCCTGTTCACCACCGACAAGCCGGTGATCTTCGCCTACCACGGCTACCCCTGGCTCATCCACCGCCTCAGCTACCGCCGCACCGGCCACAAGAACCTGCACGTGCGCGGCTACAAGGAGTCCGGCACCACGACCACCCCCTTCGACATGGTCGTCCGCAACGACCTCGACCGCTACCGCCTGGTCATGGACGTCATCGACCGCGTCCCCGGCCTCGCCGTCCGCGCCGCCGCCCTGCGTCAGCACATGGCCGACGCCCGCACCCGCCACCAGGCGTGGATCCGCGAGCACGGCACCGACCTGCCCGAGGTCGCCGACTGGACCTGGAACGCCTGAACACCCCTGCGTCAGCAGATGGCTTGCCCCCGCACCCGCCATCAGGCGCTCACCGCAGCCGCGGAGGCACCGCTCACGGGCATCATGCGGATGTCGAAAGCTCCCTGGCCACCAAGCGGCTCGTCGACCTCACGGCCCTCGCCGCCGATGCTTGACCCACCTGGACGGAGACCGGTGCCGCCGATCACCGGTCTCCTCCTGTGCACCAGGTACGACCAGCGCAGAAACATGGGCCGACCGGCCCCCGAGGCACCCCGGACAGCCCATGGGCCCCCTCGCCGAACCGCTGGATGCTCGAAGTGCCGAGAGTCACCGCTTCTGTTCGGCGCGCACGGCAACGGACCCGTCGACCTCGCAGGCCTGGAGCACGTGCTGCTGCGCCTGTCCCGGATGGCGGCGGACCTGCCGCAGCTCGCCGAGGCCGACTTCGATCCGGTCCTCGCGGCACCCGGCCAGGTCACCGTGCTGGACGTACGGATCCGCCTGCTGCCGCGTCGGCCCCACGACCCCTGTCTGCGCCGACTTCGTGAGGAGGACCAGCCATGAGGCACAACAAGGTCGGTTCCGTGATGACGAGTGATGTCGTCCGGGCTGCGTACGGGACTCCGTTCAAGGAGGTCGCGAGGCTGCTCACCGGCCACCGGATCAGCGGACTTCCGGTCGTCGACGAGGACGACAAGGTCATAGGCGTCATATCCGAGACGGACCTCATGGCGCGCCAGGCCGCCATCCCCGACCCCTTCGGCCCTGCCCACCGCCGCCGACTGGTCTCGCTCACGCGCGGCGTCCGGCGGCAGGCAGTCAAGGCGAAGGCCCGCACCGCAGGCCGGCTGATGACCGCGCCTCCGGTCGTCGTGCACGCCGACGACACCATCGTCGAGGCTGCCCGGACCATGGCCCGGCACCAGGTGGAGCGGCTGCCGGTCCTCGACGAGACGGACCGCCTGGTCGGCATCGTCACCCGCCGCGACCTGCTCCAGGTCTTCCTGAGGACCGACGCGGACATCCGCGAAGAAGTGATCAAGGAGGTGCTGGCGCGCGCCATGTGGCTGCCGCCGCGCAGCATCGATGTCTCCGTGGCCGAAGGCATCGTCATCCTCAGCGGCCAGATGGAACGCAAGAGCGAGACGGAGATCGCCGTCTCGATGACCCGCCGGATCGACGGCGTGGCAGCCGTCGTCGACGAGTTCACCTGGCGCCTGGACGACGCCCGGCTGAGCCCCGACGAGCAAGCCCTGCACGGCGTGGCCGACGACTGGCTGCGCAAGCTGTGAGAGGAGGCGGACCACCATGACCGGCAAGGTGCTGGTGGCTTACGGAACGACCAACGGATCGACCGCGCAGGTGGCCGAGGCCATCGGCGAGGTCCTGCACAAGGACGGGCTGACCGTGGACGTGCTGCCCGCCCGGTCGGTGGCGAGCGTTTCCTCGTACGACGCCGTCGTGGTCGGCGGAGCACTGTACGCCGGACGCTGGCACAAGGACGCCCGCCGATTCGTCCGGCGACACCGTCGCGCCCTCGCCGAACGCCCGCTCTGGCTCTTCAGCAGCGGGCCGCTCGACGCCTCGGCCTCCGAGCGGGACATTCCGCCCGTGCCGGGAGTGCAACGGGCCATGACCCGGCTGGACGTCAGGGAACACACCACCTTCGGCGGCCGCCTGGAAGAAGGCGCGAAGGGAGCGGTGGCCCGGATGATCCTGCGCTCCGGGAAGGGCGGGGACTTCAGGGACTTCGCCGCGATCCGGGAGTGGGCGGCGCGGGTGGCCGCCGAGCTGGCGCGTGAATAGCGGACGGCAGCCATGGTGCCCGCGTTCCGGGCACCATGGCTGCCTGCCGAGGCCTGCCTACGTGGGCACCACCGCGACGGGGCACAGAGCCTCGGTCAGGAGTGCCCGCAGGGCCGGCCCAGGCCCGCGCTGACTCCGGCCCACGAGCACCAGCCCGGCACGCGCGGAACGCCTGCTCAGCGCGTGGGCCGGAGGCAACAGCCGGACGTCCTCCAGCACGTGCACATCGGAGTGCTTCTCCCGCCACGGTCGCCGTGCGTCGGCGAGCAGCCGCACCCCGTCGTCCTCCCGGGCGGCCCGGTCCTTCTCCGGCACACCGAAGGGCAACCCGGCGGCGCGGGAAGGGAACCTCCAGGGCGTGCACGGCACGCAGCGGCACGCCCCGCATCCTTGCGGTGTCGAAGGCGGCGGGCACCTCGGGAACCAGCACGACAGGGCAGGCCGGGAACATCGTTCAGTCCGTCGTGCTGCCCGTCGTGGACACATCGGGCGGTTTGCCGCGCAGTGCGGTGTGGGCTTCAGCCGGTCCTGTGCCCCCACTGCGGGCCCACCAGGTCCCACTCCCGTCCCCAGCGGTCGACGCGCTGACGGTCGAGCCGCCACCGCACGACGGCTCCCACGCCGAGGACCGCGCCGGTGAGGGCGAGTCCGGCGGCGGTGCCCAGCGCGCCGGCCTCGACAGCGGCTTCCCCGGCACTCGGCGGTGCGGTGACCAGTGCGCCGTGGCCGTCCTGCCAGACCACGACTCGCGTCCCGGCCTTCAACCCGGTGTCGACCAGGGTGCGCCCGGTGCGGGCGGAGCCGTCGGGGGTCGTCCAGCGGACGGTGACCGAGACCTTGCCGTCCGACGACCGCACCGCCGAGCCGTGCTTCGGCACGTCGGTGACGAGCACCGCATGGGTGGAGCGCCGATCGGTACGCAGTTGCGCGAGTGTCTCGTCCGTGGCGTGCGCTGTCACCAGGCCGACAACGGTGCCTCCCACCGCGACGAGGGCCCACAGTGCCAGGATGATCCACGCCTCGGCGATGTCGTCGCAACGCCTCAACGGGTTGTTCCGCCAGCGCCAGAACCACTTCTTCGTCCGTTTGCCGTGGGCCATGGCTTCGCGCCCCTCTCGGTCGGCACACCGTCGACGCTGGCAGCCCCGGGCCGGCGGCGGCATGGGCCGAGAGGGCCGCACTCACGGGCCGCTCGGGACAGGTTTCCGGCCGTGGAGAGGGCCGTTCGGCCCATGAGCACCGGGACGGTGAGGCGCGTACATCGCCGTGCGGGTCATCCCACGGCGGCAGGAAGAACCCCGACGGCCGGCAGGGGACCGGCCTGTGCCGATGACAGGTGCGGGTGTATCTCGAGGACACCGCCCGGACCGGCGGCCCGGAGGACCCGCAGAAAGCGGCTGCTGCCGCTGACCAGCCGGAGTCGGCCGTGCCGCGTCTGGATCCGGTTCCGCGTCCGGGCGGGAGCGGCAGGCTGTGTACGGCCGACCCGAGGAGGCCGTGCCACGCTTCACCCTGGCCGCCCGCCCGGGACCGGTTGTCCACACCCTCCTGCACCGCTCGCACTGCCCCCTGGTCGTCGTTCCGATCGCGTGAGGCAAGGCTCAGCCCCCGCCCGCCCGGCCGTCGGCGGTCAGCAGGATGCCCGTGACCAGCTCGGGCCGGATGCGGATCGCGTGGTCCATGGGCTGCTCCACCCACGGCTCCAGCATCGCCTGGTAGCGGTCCAGTTCACCGAGGTCGGTCACCGGCCGGGCGTATCCCGTCACCACCACGCTCCAGCCGAGATGCGTCGTCGCGTCGATCTCGTCCGCCTCGTAGGCGACGACGACACCGGGGCCGTCGGCCTGCTGCGTGCACGAGGTCAGGGCGGTGCCCTCGTGGGTGCGGATGACGATGTCCCCGCAGTCCAGGACGTGGTTGACCGTGCGGACGGTCGGGAGCGCGTGCAGGGTGAAGACGATCCTTCCCAGGGATACGCTGCCCAGCAGTCGCAGTGCCTCGGCGCTGTCGAGCTCGATGCGGCGGCGCGGGCCTGCGTGGGCCGGCCGCCCGGCGTTGTGGACCATCACGGACTTTCCGTTGGGGGACTCGTGGCGTACTGCCCGGTCGCACTACATGCGGAGCGACACCGCGGGGGATCGGTGCCGCTCCTACTTCAAGCTTCTCCCTGGCCGAGGGCCGCGCCAAGGGCCGATGGTCCCCGACCAGGGCCCGGACGGCACTCACTCATCGGGAGCGGAACTCCCGCGGCTTGAGGTGCACGGCCCTGTCCACCCGGGCGCGCAGCCGCTCCTCCAGTCGGTCCGCGAGCGCATGCGCGTCGCCTTCCCGAAGGCGTACGACGACGAGGTGGCCGCCCACCCGGACGTCGGCCCCGGCGGACCACGGCAGGACCTGGTGTGCGGCGGCCCTGCCGATCGTCACTCTGCCCTTGACGGCCGGAAGTCCCGGCCGGGTCAGGGCCGCGTGCACCTTGGCACGGAAGTACGCGAGTGCCTCGTCGGCCACGTCGCCGTCCGTCCGTACCTGGACGGCGACGGGCATGTCCTGGGTGCTCACATCCCCGTCGGTCATGTGATCCGCTCCCTGTGATCGTTCGGTGAGTGCTGCCGGTCCGGTACGGCGTGCCTCACCGGCTGTCGCTGTCCACGGTGTCGGACAGCGCCGCCCGGCCCGTCTCCAGACGGCCACGTCCCGGCGGCCCTCGCGGAAGTCGTGCAGGCAACGGACCATGACGCTGCGCTCCTCGGCTCGGCGGACCCGGTTCGGCTCCTCGGTCAGGACGTGGCCTCAGCGTGGAACACCGCCGGATCCGCCCGGCAGGTGCTGTCCGTCCCCGGCACAGGGCCGAACGGCCTCAGTGCGGCCCTGCGGGGTAGGGGCGGATGCCCGTCAGGCGTCCGGTCACGGCAAAGGCGGCCACCGGGCCCTCTGCCGCCGGATCCGAACTCGCACCGTCACCTGCCGTCGGCCGGTAGCGTGGTCCACGACCGGAGCGGCCGGTGTCAGCCCGTCCGAGGGAACCGAGGAGACGCAGGTGGCAAGCTCCCAGGAGCCGCAGGAGGCCCGTGTACGGCTGCCGCAGCTGAGGCTGGACGAGCTCTTGGAGGAGCTTCAGGCGAGGCTGGACGCGGCCCGTGGAACCCGGGACCGGGTGCACAGCCTGCTGGAGGCGGTGCTCTCGGTCGGCCGCGAGCTGGATCTGGAGCAGGCGCTGCACAGCATCGTCGAAGCCGCCGGGGTGCTGGTCGACGCGGAGTACGCGGCCCTCGGTGTGATCGGTCCGGACGGCAGGCGGCTCTCCGCCTTCCACACGGTCGGGGTCACCGAGGAGCAGATCGCCCGGATCGGCCCCTTCCCGGAGGGCCACGGCATCCTCGGTGAGCTGATCCGCCATCCCGAGCCGCTGCGCCTGACGAAGATCTCCGAGCATCCCTCGTCATACGGGTTCCCGGACCACCATCCACCGATGAACAGCTTCCTCGGCGTGCCCATCCGGGTGCGCGACCAGGTCTTCGGCAACCTGTACCTCACCGAGAAGCGGGGTGGCGCGCAGTTCGACGAGGAAGACGAGTCCGTTCTCTCGACCCTGGCGGTGGCGGCCGGCGTCGCCATCGACAACGCCCGCCTCTATGAGGACTCCCGCCTGCGGGAGCGCTGGCTGCGGGCGAACGCGGAGGTCACCCACAGCCTCATGTCCGGCGGCGGGCGCACCGACGTGCTCGGCCTGATCGCCGAGCGGGCCGCCGAGATCACCGGATCGGCGCTGGCCGCGGTCGCGTCCCCCATGGAGGACACCGGGTCGCTCGCCGTGGAGATCGCCGTCGGGCTGGATTCCGACGCGCACAAGGGGCTCGTGCTCCCGATGGACGCGACCTTGATGGGGCTGGCCTTCTCCACCGCCGCCCCGGCCGTCAGTACGGACGTCTCCCACGACGAACGCATCACCCCGGAACCGCCCCGTTTCCAGGGACTCGGCCCCGCCGTGGCCGTGCCCATCGGCAAGGGCGAGAACGGAGTCCGAGGCGTGCTTCTGCTGGCACGGGAAGCCGGTCGGCCGGAGTTCACCACGACGGAGACCGAGACCCTCCAAGGCTTCGCCGCGCAGGCCGCCGTCGCCATGGAACTGGCGCAGCGGCGCCAGGACGTCGAGCAGATCGCGGTGCTCAAGGACCGTGACCGGATCGCCCGTGACCTGCACGACCTGGCGATCCAGCGGTTGTTCGCCACGGGAATGACCCTGCAGAGCGCCGGCCGGTTCATCGAGCATCCCGAGGCGTCCGAGCGCGTGGTCCGGGCGGTGGACGACCTGGACGAGACCATCAAGATCATCAGGTCGACGATCTTCGGGCTGCGGGCACGTGACGGCGGGGCCGGGACGGGACTGCGCGCCCGGGTCGTACGGGCGGCCGGTGAGGCGGCGCCGGTGCTGGGCTTCGCGCCCAGCCTGCGCATGGAGGGACTGCTCGACACCGACGTGCCGCGCGAGATCGCCGACCATGCGCTGGCCGTGCTCTCCGAGGCCCTCACCAACATCGCCCGGCACGCCCAGGCCGACCGCGTCGACCTGGCGCTGGAGTGCGACGGCCGCCAACTGCGCCTGACGGTCGCCGACAACGGCGTGGGCATTCCGGCCGACGGCCGCCGCAGCGGACTGCTCAACATGGCCGAACGGGCCGAACAGCTGGGCGGTGAAATGGAGTTGAGCAGTCCGCCCGACGGCGGCACCACGCTGGTGTGGCGGGTGCCGGTGGGGGAGCGGTAGCGTGCACGTGTCCCGCCCCATCCCTGACCTCGTGGTGCCCAGCTGAAGGGCATCGCCGAACGGCCGACGGCCGGTCTGTGGTGGGCGGCACAACCCCTGGAACGTCCGTTACGTCAGTTACGTCCGTGACGTCCGTGACCTCCGATCGGCCCTCGCCCGAGGCCCGGCTCGCAACAGGCCACAACGCCCATGCCCTGGTGACCGGTTCCCGGGGCCGGGGCGAGCTGACCGGTCTGCTGCTCGGCTCGGTGAGCCTGGCCGTGGCGGCCCGCGCGCACTGCCCGTTGATCGTGGTCCGCGGCGACCGGGCCGGCCTGGCCGGCACCCACGAGCGGATCCTGCTCGGCGCGGGCGACTCCGCGTTCCGCCGGTGAAGCGGTGCTGTTCGCCCTGCGGGAGGCCGAGGCACGCGGGTGCACGCTGGACGCCCTGCGCGCCTGGCGCTGCCCCGCGCACGCGAGCGCCGATCACCCTCAGCCGGCCGAGGACCCGGCCCACGAGCACGAGCAGCGGGCGTCCGCCCTGCTCGACGCCGTGCTGCACGACGCGAGCGCCGACCACCCGGGCGTCCGGGTGCGTCGCACCACGGTGGAGGGCTCGGCCCGCAAGGTGCTGCTCGACCGGTCGGCCGCCGCGGACCTGGTGATCGTCGGGGCGCGGCGCAGGTCCGGCCGCTTCGGCGTCCAGCTGGGCCGGGTCGGGCACACTCTGCTGCACCCCAGTGCCCGGTGGCCGTCGTCCCCCAGCGGGTGTGACGGTGCGCCGCCCGCCGCACCCGGTGGTGTCCCGCGACACGCTCGCACCCGTGCTGCGGGACGTACGGGCCGTGGTGTTCGACACCGACGGAGTGATCACCGACTCGGCCCGCGTGCACGCCGCGGCCTGGAAGACGGCTTTCGACGCCTTCCTGCGCGAAAACCCGCCCGAGAACCCCGGTCTGCGCCGCCCCTTCGATGAGCGGGACGACTATCTGCGGTACGGGGACGGCAAGTCCCGCCTCGACGGCGCCGCCACCTTCCTCGCCGCACGCGCTGTCGGTGCGTCGGAGGAGGCGGTGCGCGCCGTCGCGGCCGAGAAGGAGCGCCTGTTCACCGGGCGGCCGCGCGAACGCGGTGTCGCCGCCTACCCGGGGACCGTCCGGCTGGTACGTGCCCTGCGCCGGACGGTGGCGGCGGCCTCGGCGTCCCGGCACGCCGGTGAACTGCTCGCCGGAGCCGGGGTGTCGGACCTCTTCGGCGTGCTCGTCGACGGCGGCGAGGCGGCCCGGCTGGTACTGGCGGGCAAACCCCGGCCCGACCTCTTCCTGGAGGCGGCCCGAAGGCCCGGCGTGCCCGCCGAACGTGTCGCCGTCGTCGAGGACGCCCTGGCCGGCGTCGAGGCGGGCCGGAACGGCGGTTTCGCCCTCGTCGTCGGCGTGGACCGCGCCGCCGGACCGGACACCGCGGCGAGACTGCTGCGGCACGGCGCCGACGTCGTCGTACGCGATCTCGAAGAGCTGCTTGCGGGAGGGACGCCGACGTGACCGACCGGACCTGGGAGTACGAGGGCTACGACGCCGCCGAAGAGCGGCTTCGGGAGTCGCTGTGCACGCTGGGCAACGGGTACTTCGCGACCCGGGGTGCCCTGCCGGAGTGCGCCGTGGACGGGGTGCACTACCCGGGCACGTATGTCGCGGGCTGCTACAACCGGCTGACCTCCCGGGTGGCGGGGCGCGCGGTCGGGAACGAGGACATGGTCAACCTGCCGAACTGGCTGCCGCTCAGGTTCCGCCTCGACGAGGGACCGTGGCTCACTCCGGACGCGGGGGCGGTCACCGGGCACCGCCTTGTCCTGCACCTCACCTCGGGACTCCTGGAGCGGCTGCGACTGGTGCACATGGGGGACCCTCATCTGGCAGCGCTGCGCACCGAGCTCACCTACGAGAACCTCACAGGGGAGCTGGAAGTGGAGGCGGCCCTCGACGGAGGTGTGACCAACGCAGGTGTGCCGCGCTACCGCGATCTGGACGGTCGCCATCTGACCCACGTGCACACGGGAACCGCTGCCGACCCGGCGACGGTGTGGCTGCGTTGTCGTACCCGCACCTCCGACATCCGTATCGGCATGGCCGTCCGTCTCACCGCCGACGCCCCGGTCGCCGTCCGACACGAGCCTTCACGGGCCGTCCAGCAGCTGCGCCTGAACCTGGAACCGGGCCGCACCGTGACCGTCGACAAGGTCGTCGCCCTGCACACCTCACGCGACGCCGCGATCAGCGACCCCCTGCACGCGGCCGTCGAACGCGTCGGCCGCGCCCCCGGCTTCGACGATCTCCTGGAGACACACCTCACGGCCTGGGACCAGCTCTGGCGGCGCGCCGACCTGACCGTGCCCGGGGAACCCGGCCGCATCCTGCGGCTGCACCTCTTCCACGTCCTCCAGACGCTCTCGCCGCACACCGCCGACCTCGACGTCGGTGTGCCTGCGCGGGGACTGCACGGCGAGGCGTACCGCGGACACGTCTTCTGGGACGAGCTGTTCGTGCTGCCCTACCTCAACCTGCACTTCCCCGAGGTGTCCCGCGCCCTGCTCCGCTACCGCCACCGCCGCCTCGAACAGACCCGCACGGCGGCGCGCGCCACCGGTCGGCGCGGCGCCCTGTACCCGTGGCAGAGCGGCAGTGACGGCCGTGAGGAGACCCAGCAACTGCACCTCAACCCGCGCTCCGGGCGCTGGCTGCCGGACAACTCCCGGCTCCAGCACCACGTCGGATCGGCGATCGCGTACAACGTGTGGCAGTACTGCCAGGCCAGCGGAGACACCGAGTTCCTGCACACCAAGGGTGCGGAGATGCTTCTTGAGATCGCCCGCTTCTGGGCGGACTCGGCCGTCTACGACGAGTCCCTGCGGCGCCACCGCATCCGGGGGGTGGTCGGACCCGACGAGTACCACGAGGCCTACCCCGGAGCTTCGGAGCCCGGCCTCGACGACAACGCGTACACCAACGTCACCGCAGCCTGGGTGCTGAGCCGCGCGCTTGAGCCGCTGGAGAGTTTGCCTGAGCCCAGGCGCCGCGAACTCGTCGAGCGTGCGGGCCTGGACGGGGGCGAACTCGAACAGTGGGAGGACGTCTCGCGCACCCTCCACGTCCCTTTCCACCAGGGAGTCATCAGCCAGTTCGAGGGCTATGGCGACCTCGCCGAACTCGACTGGGACGCCTACCGCAAGCGGTACGAGGACATCCGCCGCCTGGACCGGATCCTGGAGGCGGAGGGCGACAACCGTTACCAGGCCTCCAAACAGGCCGACGTGCTGGTGCTCGGCTACCTCTTCTCCCCGGCCGAGCTCCGCTCCCTCTTCGAGAGGTTGGGCCACCGCCTCGACGACGACACCTGGCGCCGCACCGTCGATCACTACCTGGCCCGCACCAGCCACGGCTCCACTCTCAGCGGCCTGGTCCACGGCTGGGTCCTGGCCCGCGCCCGGCGCGCGGACGCCTGGAGGTACTGCCAGGAGGCCCTGCGCGGAGACATCGCCGACCTCCAGGGCGGCACCACCGCAGAGGGCATCCATCTGGGCGCCATGGCCGGCACGCTCGACCTCGTCCAGCGCGGACTCACCGGCCTGGAAACCCGCCAGGGCGCTCTGTGGCTCGACCCGGTACCGCTGCCCGAGCTGTCGTCGTACGGCTTCTCTCTCCTGCCGGACCGCTCGGTGGGCCTCCAGCCCGGAGAGACGGCCCGGCTGGTCCTGCCGGAGTGAGCGGGTCACCACCGTTCGCCGGCCTGGATGCCGGATATCAGGTGCGTGCCGTGCGGCAGGCCCGGGGGAGTCCTGCCAGGCGAGGGTGACCCGGCAGTCACATGATCAACAACTTTTGTCGGCCAGGCCAAGACGCTTGGCCGCCATCGACAACGCCGGCACGGCGGGGAGGCGATCAGCCCGAGAACCCGACCGGAGAAGATCCATACGGGGGCGGTGGGAGCGTGGCTCCAGCCGCCGGCCCGGCGAACAGGTCGAGGATGATCCGCCTCACGAGGCTCACTCGGAACGCTGCCGTCGAACACCCTGTTCCCCAGCTCCTCCGCATCGGTGCGGGCGTGCGGTTGCTGCTGGCGGCCGATTCGGCGGCAGTGGTGTGGCCGATCGGGGCCTGGGGGAGACGCTCCCGGGAGCGGGTGCAGGAACGCCTGCCCGAGCAGTCGACCCGCCGTACGAAGACACTCCCCGGTGCGACATACTCTCCTGATGAGGTCACGCACGTCCCCGACCAGCCAACCGATCACGATTCGGAGGGCCGTCGCGCGGGATGCCAAACGGCTCACGCGGATCGTGCGCGGCTCAAGCGCCTACGAGGGTAAGTACGCAGCCGCAGTCGCGGGCTACCGGGTCGGTCCTGATTACATCGAGGCACACCGCGCCTTTGTGGCTGTCGGCGCAGACGAGCCTGGAGGCCCGGTCCTCGGGTTCTACTCGCTCGTCCTCGCTCCACCGGAGCTCGACCTGCTGTTCGTCGCCGACGAAGCGCAGGGACGGGGTATTGGACGGCTGCTCGTCGCGCACATGCAGTCCGAGGCCCGTGCCGCCGGGATCGACCGTCTCAAGGTCGTGTCGCATCTTCCCGCCGAGGACTTCTACCACCGCGTCGGTGCTGTGCGGACCGGGACCGCCTTCGCGAACCCGCCCGCCGTGCCGTGGGACCGTCCCGAATTCGAGTTTCGCATTCCTTCGGAATGACGCGATGTGCCGGTTCGCGGGGCACCGGTTTCGCCTGCAACGCGCAGCGGACGATGCTGCCGGTCACCGACCGCGGAGACGCCACCGGGCTGCTGGGACTCTTCCTGCCAGGGCTGCTGACCGCGTCACCGTCGTACGAGGCCGCACAGGTCACTCTGCGCGGGAGCCCGGAGCCCTCCGAGGCCCCCAGTGGCGACACCTTCGACTACGCCCGGGAACGCCGACACCCTGCCCACATCAACCTCCATCCCGGGCGGGCCCAGCTCGCCGGCGCCGGTCACCCCTGGCCACTTGCGTGTCGGGGGAGCGTTGTGCCGGATCCTGTACCCCTGCCGGCCCCCGGCCGGCTCGGCGATCACCTGATCACGGGCGATGACGCAGTTCCGTACCGCATGTGGTGCATGACCGCGTGTCCCGCTCCCTCTTCCAGCGGCACCGGGCGAGCACGAGGACTCCGCCCATTTCATGGAAGTGACCACACAGCCCTGATCCGGCGACCCGCAGCTGTCGACCCGGGTGCACAGGAGTGCGTTCATGCCCGCCGGTGAACTCCCCCTCAATCCCGTCGGCCCGACGCCCGTCCGGGCCAACCGGCCTGCGTACGGCCGCCGTCGGCCGGGTTGTCCGTGAACTCCCCCGAAATTGTCCTTGATCGGTAACGGACGCATCCTGTGGCCGCCGTCGCTCGTCCTGCCAGGTGGTCGCAAGGTGACCAGGGAATCGGCGAGGAACTGCGTGAAGGCGGGACGGACATGGCACGGCACGGCGGGCGGGGCTGGAACGGCAAGGTGCTCGGGGCGGCGCTCGGGGTGACGTTGCTCGCTGCCGGTGCCTCGGTGTGGACCGCGCAGGCCGGAGCGTTGGGCAGCCCGTCGGCCAAGGCGACCACGTCGGCCACGCAGGGAAGTGCCGTCAAGCCGGTCGCGTCGGGCATCGTGCACGCCTCGGACCAGGGGGCGCGCGGGGTCAACATCACCATCGACGACGGCCCCGACCCCGTGTGGACCCCCCAAGTGCTCGATGTGCTGGGCCAGTACGGGGTCAAGGCCACCTTCTGCATGGTGGGCACGCAGGCGCAGGCCCACCCGGACCTGGTCAAGCAGGTGGTCGCGGCCGGTCACCGGCTGTGCGACCACTCGGTGTCCCACGACACCACCATGGACAAGAAGCCCCAGGCCTACCAGGCGCAGGAGATACTGGACGCCGAACGCATGATCACCCAGGCGTCCGGGGGCGTACGGCCGATGTACTACCGGGCCCCCGGCGGCGCCTTCACCCCCTACAGCCGCCACCTCGCCGCCTCCCGGGGCATGCGCCCGCTCGGCTGGAACGTGGACTCCAAGGACTTCGAACGGCCGGGCACGGCCGCCATCGTCGCCACCGTGGAACGGGAGTTGCCTGGCGGGCCGACGATCCTCTTCCACGACGCGGGCGGCGACCGCTCGCAGACCGTCGAGGCCCTGCGCCAGATCCTGCCGCGGCTCAAGGAGCAGGGCTACTCCTACGGCTTTCCCGTGCGCTGAGCCCGGCGGCCCGCGGCAAACCTGTCAGCGCGGCGGTCGGCCGGTCGACCGGTCCATGCGATCGACGCCCCAGCTGCACCACCACACCAGCAGCCCGCCCGCCCTTCGGGCGCCGGTCCCCTGGCCAGGAGGGTACCGGTGTGCCCCCTACTCGACGAAGTCCGGCTGCCAGGGCAACACCTGGAAGTCACCGGTGCCGCTCTTCACGCGTTCGAACGGTGCTGAACTCACGCACCTGGGCAGGTCCTTGGTCTCCACAGGGTTGCCAACGGAGGCCCAGCTGTAGCCCAACCGGTCGTGCCGGCCCACGTCGTGCACGGTGAAGCCCACCCGCTTGCCCTTGGCTCCCGCCAGGTCGCTGCCGGTGATGACACCGGTGGCGACGGCGACCTTCCCGCCGGTCACCAGACAGTCGATCCGCCCCTTCGCCCAGGCGCCCTCGCCGTCGAGGTAGTGGCTGAAGCGGAAGGTCCCGGTGGCCTTCGCCGGATCCATCCGGTGTTCGGCGGCGAGGTGCGCGTCGAAGGTGAAGGTGATGTCGTCCCCGAGCGTCCGGGAGAGCTTGGCGGAACCGGTGAGGGCCGCGGCTTCCCGGGACCCGCCGGAGGCGTCGGACCCGGGCGAACGGCCGGAGGCCGCGGCGGAGGCGGTGCAGGCGATGGCGATCAGGACGGCGGCACCTGCGGCGACCCGGATACGGGTGGAGGCTGACGCACTGCGGCTCATTACAGATCCTTCCTCGTGGATGACGCCCGTGTCCTGCGGGCGTCTTTCCACGGTCCCGTGGCTGACGGAGCATCACATCGCCTGCAGAGCTGACGTATTGCTCCCTCAGCCGGGGCATACCGGTGATCACCATGACCCCGCGGAGGTACGCCTGTACGCCCCCTGGGTCTCACCGTGGCAGCGGGGCCGGGCACGCTCCCGGCGATCGTCTGCCGATCAACGAGACCCCTGCCGCCCAAGGGAGGTGGCCGTGCAGTTTCGTCGGTCGGGCCCGCGCGGATGCGTTCTCGCACTCGCCTACAAGGCCATGCGCGTGGACCGCCCTTGTCACGGGCGCCAACCAAGGACTCGGCCGTGCCCTCGTGGAAGGACTGGCGGCGCGCATGCAGCAGGACGAACAGACAGCCGCGAACCCAACGAGTTCCGGACGGACCATGACGTGCCTGCGGCGACGACCGGGACCGCCGATCCGCCCGCTTGGAGGTCCGCAGCGAACTGCTCTTCCAGAGCTGCCTCTGGTGCGGCACTGCGGCCTACCGCCGTTCGTTCTGCCGCGCCTGTGGCCCCACCGCCTTCAAGCGGGAGGGCCGGTGGCTCCACCGCCTTCAAGCGGGAGCGCAGCACGGGCGCCGGGGCCCTCGTGCGCCGCATCGGCCAATCGCCGCTCAGCACCTGGTTCGTCGCGATGGACGAGGGCTTCACCCTGGTCTGCCAGATCGCCAGGACCGAACCGGCTGTGGCCGGGACAGGGGTGAGAGTACGTGTCGTGCGGGCCGTGGCTCCCCGCGAGCAGGGACTACCCCTCGTCGAACTCACCTATCGGACAACGCCCTTGGAGCGCCGGCGGTGAGAGGACAGGGCACCGGTCATGTCACGTTCGGGGTGCGGCCTCGCTGGGCCCGCCGACCACGTCGTGGGCCGACATCGCCAAACGCAGGGCCACGGCGTGGGTATTCGTCACCATGCCCGACCGGGTCCCCGCCTGAGCGGGGACCGGAAGATGTGACCTGTGACCGCCCTGCCCTACGGTGCGGTCGGGAGCCGACAAAGCCGTATCCGGCCGAGGTGTCGCGCTCGGGCGTTCACGACCGAGTGGTCGACCTGTCAGTGTTCTTCGGGCTGCGCCTCGGCCGCTGGAGTGGTCTCCGCTTCCGGTGCGGTGTAGAAGACGGAGGAACCCTGCTTCGTGCGCTGGGCCTGGCTCCTGGCCACAAGCCCCTCGAGGGTGACGCGTACGACCTTGGTCTTGATGTCACGCTCGGGATGGGCCTGGCCGAGCGTGGCGGCGATTTCCGCAGCGGAGCGCGGTTCGTCCTGCTCGGCGAGGTGGCGGCGGATGAGCCCCACCAAAGTGGGCTGGGCGGCCTTCGTCCCGGACTTGGCGGTGGACTTCTTGGCCGTCGTGCCTTCCTGCGCGGCGGTGGCCTTCCGTGCGGTTTGTTTGCTGCGCGGTGCGGCCTTGGCCTTCTGCCGAGGAGCCGGCACCGTGGCGGTCTCGGTCGAGGGCGTGGCCTCCTTGGTCGTCTGAGTGACGCCGAGCGCCTGCTGGATGTTCACCAGCACGCTGTGATCATGCTGCAGGGCGGCCAACTGCTGTTGCAGGGCAGCGATGTCGCCACTGATGCGTTCCTGCTCCTTGAGGTTGGTCTCGAGATCGGTGGCTACTTGGGTGCTGTACTGGTGTGTCAGTCCCGTGGTGTCGGTCGTGCTCTCGGACATGATGCTGGCCTTTCCTCGGTGTGCGGCCGTGACGCAGAGGCGGAGCGCAACGCTGAACCAGGCGGCGTGGGCTGCACTGGCAGCGCGGATGCCGTAACTGCAACAGAATGCCTTGGCATGGAGATACTACGGACAAGCGGAGCCAACTGTTCCTTGCGCGCAGTCTTTGCTGTTTCGGTGCCGAGGTCATGGCTGTCATGTCCGGTGCGGCGGGGCCGCATTGCAAGGTGGCAGGGCGAGCCATGTGCAGAGAAGAGGGAGGAAGTTCCTGAACGTTTTACGGGCCGGGCTGATCCGTCGCGAAGCCCAACCGGCATAGTGAGAAGACCCCTCATGGGAGGGGGAGGAGTGACTGCGACCGCACGGCCGTACGGTCGCAGTGAAACCGCGCGCTGCGCCGGTTAGGATCCTGGCATGGCCCTGACCTTCAGTGACGTGGATCGGTTCGAGGCGGCCAGGCCGCGTCTCGAGGCCATCGCCTACCGCATGCTCGGCTCGGCGAGCGAGTCGGAGGACGCCGTACAGGAGACGTATCTGCGCTGGCAGGCCGCCGATGTCGGGCGCATCGAGGTGCCCGAGGCATGGCTGACCAAGGTGCTCACCAACCTCTGCCTCAACCAGCTCACGTCGGCCCGTGCGCGACGCGAGACATACGTCGGCCAGTGGCTGCCCGAACCGTTGCTCGAAGGGGACCCGCTGCTGGGCCCGGCGGAGACGGTCGAGCAGCGCGAGTCGGTGTCGTACGCCGTGATGGTCCTCCTGGAGCGGCTCTCGCCCAACGAGCGGGCGGTGTACGTGCTTCGCGAGGCCTTCGCGTACTCCCACCGGGAGATCGCCGAGATCCTGGACCTGAGTGAGGCGGCTAGCCAGCAGATCTTCCATCGCGCGAAGAAGCATGTGGCGCAGGGCAGGGCGCGGGTCGAGATCGACGACGCGGCCGTGCGCCGGATCGTCGAGGAGTTCCTCGCTGCGGCGACCAGTGGTGAGACCCAGCCGTTGATCAAGCTGCTCACCTCGGACGCCACCGCGGTGGGCGACGGCGGCGGCAAGGTGCCGGCCCGGGCCAGTGCCTTCGAGGGCGCACGTGCGGTGGCGAAGTTCCTGCGCGGGTTGTTCAAGCCGGCCCGGGCCAAGCGGGACCTGGTCGGCGGTTCCCCCGACCTCTATGCCGCCACGGTCAACGGCGGCCCTGCGGTCGTCGCGGTGGTCGACGGGCGTGTCTTCGGCATCATGTGCCTGGAGCGCACGGACGAGGGCATCGTCGCGGTGCGCAGCCAGGTCAATCCGGACAAGCTGGAGCGGGCGACGCAGCGTTGGGCGGCGGGCGATTTCGGTCCTCCGGTCCTGACCGAAGCCCTCTGACTCCTGTGACGCAGGTCACTCTGGTCTCCTGTCAGGAATCGGCGGGCTGCCCGGTTCAAGGGGCGTGACCGGGCCAGAAGGCACCGGACCCGCGCAGACAGGAGCAGGAAAATGCAGCATCGCATCATCGTCCTCGGCGCCGGCTACTCCGGCGCGATCGCGGCAGGCCGACTCGCCAAGCGGCTGCGTCGTGAGGACGTCGCCATCACCCTCGTCAACGCAGAGCCCGACTTCGTCGAGCGGGTCCGGATGCACCAGTTGGCTGTGGGCCAGGAGCTGAAGCCGCGCCCGCTGCGCGAGATGTTCGCGGGCACGGGAGTCGAGCTGAAGATCGCGAAGGTCACGTCGATCGACGTGGACCGCAAGACCGTCGCGGTGCAGGGCGCCGAGGGGAGGGCGGAACTGCCGTACGACACCCTCGTCTACGCCCTCGGCAGCGGAGCCGACGACAACGACGTCCCCGGTGTCGCCGAGCACGCCCACCAGATCGCGAGCCGCCCCGGCGCGCTCCGGCTCCGCGAGCGCCTGAGCCGGCTCGCCGAGGGCGAGGCGGTCCTCGTCGTGGGCGGCGGCCTGACCGGCCTGGAGTTCTCGACGGAGGTGGCCGAGGCCCGCCCGGACCTCGACATCAACCTCGTCACGCGCGCCGGACTGGGCGACTGGCTCTCCCCGAAGGGTCGCGCGCACCTGCGCAAGGTCATCGACAGGCTCGGCATCACGGTGTACGAGAACGCCGCGGTGACCGCGGTCGAGGCGGACCAGGTCACGACCGCGGACGGCCGGACCCTCCCGGCTGCCGTCACCGTATGGACCACGGGCTTCACGGTGCACCCGCTGGCCGCGGCCACCAGCCTCGAACTAGCGGACACCGGGCGCATAGTGGTCGACGCGACGATGCGCTCGATCTCGCACCCGGACGTGTACGTGATCGGCGACGCCGGCCACGCACTGGGCGCCGGTGACAAGCCGCTGCGCATGTCCTGCGCCTCTGGCACCCCTATGGCCTGGCAGGCCGCCGACTCCATCGCCGCCCGCCTGACCGGCGGCAAGCTCCCGAACGCCCTGCTGCGCTACTTCAACCAGTGCATCTCTCTCGGCCGCAAGGAGGGCCTGATCCAGTTCGTCACCGCCGACGACCGCTCTGTGGACCACGCCCTGACCGGCCGCTTCGCGGCCCGTTACAAGGAGCTGATCTGCAAGGGCGCGGCCTGGGGCGTCGCCAACCCGACGATGGGCATTCCGGTACGGCGGCGACGGGTGGTGGCCGGCCGGGTCGCGTCGGAGGGGGCGGCGCGGGTGTCGGCGTGATGTACGGCTTTGTGCGCGACATGGAGGTCTCGGTCTGCGGTGGGGTCTTCCCCGGCGCATGAGACGGAACCGGTGACGGGCTGCGTGCGGGCTCGGCCCGCCGACGTCACAGTGACTCCGCAAGCCTGGCGCCTCTTCGTGAGCCCGCTGCTGCCACGGCCGGCGACCACCCAGCTCAGTACCGAGCCGGCCGATGGGCCGACCGCCCGGCATGACTGAGCTGGGACCCGTCGCCCGGCCCCTGCCCCGATCGCGACCGAGCGGCCTGTGCTGCGCGAGCCCGAGTCCCGGACCGTACGGCGCCGTCCGGACCGTATGGGATGCAGTCGGCCCTGCGGGAAACGTTGGTCGCAGGCCGGGCGGGTTGAGGTGGCGCTGTTCCGTGGTCTTCGACCTGTCACACAGCCCTGACGCGGCGGGGCCACTGAGCGTTGACGCATGCCGATATAGGCATATGATGACGTCATGGCACGAGCGGCAACAACCTCGGACGCGTTCAACGCGATCGCCGAACCGCAGCGGCGGGAGATCCTGCTGCTGCTCCGGGGCGGCGAGCGGCCGGTGACCGACCTGGCGCAGGACCTGGGGATGACGCAGCCGCAGGCGTCCAAGCACCTGCGGGTTCTCCGGGAGGTAGGCCTCGTGCGGGTCCGCGGGGCGGGCAAGCAGCGGCTGTACGGCCTGGACGCCCGCGGGCTGCGCCCGGTCCACGAGTGGGTGGGCGGCTTCGAGCGGTTCTGGAGCGAGAGCTTCGACCGGCTGAACGAGTACGTGCGAGATCTGCAACAGGCAAGACAGGAGGAACCAGCGAATGACGACGACCAGCAGCGGCGCTGAGTCCGACCGCATTAGGGCGGAGCGCGAGATCGTGATCTCCCGGGCCATCGGCGCCCCACGGGAGCTGGTGTTCGAGGCGTTCACGCAGGTCCGGCACCTGGCGCGATGGTGGGGACCGGAAGGGTTCACCACCACGACGCGGTCCTTCGAGTTCCGCGTCGGCGGGGCCTGGGACTTCGTGATGCACGGGCCGGACGGGACCGACTACCAGGAGTGGATCACCTGGCGGGAGATCGTCCCGCCGGAGCGGATCGCGCTGCTGCACGGCGAGTCCCGCGACGACCCCAACGCATTCGAGTCGGTCCTGGCCTTCCAGTCGGCCGGCGACGACACCCGGATCGTGATGCGCACGGTGTTCCCCAGCAAGGAACTCCGCGACGAGGCGGTGGAGAAGTACCGCGCGATCGAGGGCGGCGAGCAGACCCTGAACAACTTGGCGGCCTACGTCGCCGAACTCACCCGGAACGACACCGGCCGCAGTGAGACCACCCCGAAGGAAGCGGAGAGCTGATGGCCGGGAAGGTGTTCTTCAGCGTGACGATGTCGCTCGACGGCTTCATGGCACCCGAGCCCGTGCCGCCCGAGGACGCCTTCTCGCCCGAGAAGCAGGACGATCCGAGGGTCAGGCGCTGGATGTCGAGGTGGGCGGAACTGCAGGCGTGGGCCTTCCCGCAGCGGTGGTTCCGGGAGAACCTCAAGCTCGGCGAGGGCGGCGAGGAAGGACTCGACAACGACATCGCACGGGCGACGTACGAGCGCACCGGCGCGAGTGTCATGGGCAAGCGCATGTTCGAGGCCGGCGAGCCGGCATGGCCGGAGGAGGCGCCGTTCCACACCCCGGTTTTCGTCGTCACCCACACCCGGCGTGACCCGTGGGAGCGGCCGGGCGGTACCACCTTCCACTTCGTCAACGACGGCATCGGGAGCGCCCTCGACAAGGCCCGCGAGGCAGCCCGTGACCGCGACGTGCGCATCGCAGGCGGCGCCGAGACGATCCAGGAGTATCTGGACAGCGGCGTGATCGACGAGTTCTCCATCACCCTCGCACCCGTACTGTTCGGCACCGGCATCCGCCTGTTCGACCGCGTGGACCCCGACCGCCTCTCTCTCGCCCAGACCGGGGCCGACGCATCGTCCCGAGTGACCCATCTGACCTACACCGTCGGTAAACGCTAGCCCGCGTTCCCCCAGCGTGCGGGCAGGCGTGTCCCCGCAGGACCAGGTGCCGGTCGGTCAGGTCAGCTCGTCAGTCAGGTCCGGCAATCGAACGCGCATGCCTTGAGACCGCAGGCGATGTCGCCGATGTCGGCTCGGGTGAAGAGCGGCGCGGGACCGCTCGGGTCGCGGGAGGCACTCGAGCTCGAGGTGGAGAGTCCGCGCGGGGGCGTTGACATCCGCGGAATTCGCCGCCCAATGTACTGCCGGCAGCGACCGGCGAGCCGACGCGGTCCGGGCCGCGCACAGCACCTTCGTCGCCAGCCCCCGCTCGTACGCTCCTGACACAAAGAACCGGATCGCCATTTCGCCGACACAGTGCCCGTCAGCTGGGCAGCTGTGGCACCGTCGAGCCAGTGCCGGCCCGCCGGTTCCCCCGAGCTAGTTGTATTGACCCAAGGGTTGTTGACGCGGCTGATGGGTGGTTGGCCGTCGAGTGCGGTGTGGCACCGGTGGTAGTTGTAGGTGTGGACGAAGTCGGCCGGAGCTTCGGTGCGTTCGGCGTTGCTGGAGTACGGGCGCACGGATGCCCATTCGTCAAGCAGCTCACGAGGCTCGGCCGATGGCGGGACGGTCCTGCGGCCGGTCAGCCACCGGGCGAGGCCTCGATGAGCGCTCCGGCCACGGCGGCAGCAGCGGCTCGATCAGCATCCACCAGTCGGCGTCCACGGTCCACGGCCGGGTACTCACACCCTCCCGAACGGCCGAATCGTCACACCGGTCACGCCCGACCGCGCGACACACCGCCTCCGTCTGAGGCTGTTCGCGCCGTACTTGGTGCTGGTGGCCACCCCCTTTCGGCATCGGCTCGCGACCTGGGGGACCTGCCGCCCAGCCCCGGGACCAGAACCGCCGCCACTGCCAGGTGCATCAGAGCGAGGGAGACCCGGGTGCCGCTGTCCATGCCGTCGCCGATGAACGGCAGGAAGGAAACGGCCAGTACGGCGCCGGCCACCCCGGTCCAGATGGCGCGGGCGCGCCGCGCCCCGAACCGCTCCAGGGCGGCCAGCAGTCCCCAGCCGGAGAGCGACGCGAGCAGTGCGAGGACGCCCACAGGCACGGCGCCGATGTCGAGTGTCTGCTCGCCGTCGGTGATCCGCAGCCGGTGCCCCAGCAGGGGGTCCGCGACCAGCCACACCAGGACGGGGGCCAGGACGGCCAGGGCCGCAACCCCCAGGCGCCTTCTCCTCACGCTCACTTGGGGCCCTCCGAGAGCGCCCCGTGCAGGAAGACCTCCACCAGCTCCTGTGGGGTCAGGTCGGGCTCGTCGTCCGTACGCGGCTGGGTGAAGAGCAGCCCGAAGAAGAGGGCCGCGATCTGCTCCGGCGGCCGGCGCAGAGCGGCCCTGTCGGGCTCCAGCAGATCCGCCAGGGCCGCGCGGATACGGGTCGTCGACTCGGTGCGGCCCGCGCCGCGCACCGTACCGGGGTGCTTGCCGCCGCCATGCCCCAGCGAGCCCGCGATCGCGCCCATCCTGGACAGGTGTGCCTGCAGTGCCTCGGCCGCCTCCGCGAGCCGGTCGGGCAGGGGCTGGGACACGTCGATCGCGTCGAGTTCGCGAATCGCGTGCTCGGGGGAGAGTGCCTCGGCCATGCAGGCCCGCAGCAGCTCGTCCTTGTCGGCGAAGACCCGGAAGATCGTTCCCTCGCCGATGCCCGCGGCGCGGGCGATCTTCGCGGTCGTCACCGCGGCACCGTACTCGGCGATCAGCGGGATCGCGGTCTGGATGATCATCGCGCGCCGCTCCTCCGGCGACATGGCGGGGGCGCGGCGGCGGGTGGTCTGGTTCTCCTTGGGTGCTGTCATGACTACGAGACTACGGAGTGAGTCCTCACTCCGTCAATGAGTGAGGACTCACTCCGCTCAACTTATCTGCCACTCGTCCTGACGTCCTGCCCATCGCTGTCGGCCCTTGACAATAGGCAGGTGAATACCTGCATATTGGTGGTGTGAGCCTCGAAGCAACAGCGATGGACTCGGTGTTCAAGGCGCTGGCCGATCCCACTCGGCGGCTCCTGCTCGACCGGCTGCGCGAGCACAACGGGCAGACTCTGCGCGAACTGTGCGAGTGCCTCGGCATGGCGCGCCAGTCGGTGACGCAGCACCTGGACATCCTCGTGCGGGCCAGTCTCGTCACCGTGATACGGCGCGGCCGGGAGCGGCTGCACTACCTCAACCCGGCCCCGATCCACGAGATCGAGGAGCGCTGGATCTCCGGCTTCGACAAACCCCGCCTGCAAGCGATCAGCGCCATCAAGCACCAGGCAGAGGAGTACGCCATGACCAACGCACCCACACCGGTGCCGGACTACGTATACGTCACCTACATCCGCGCCAGTGCGGAGCAGGTGTGGCAAGCCCTGACCGACGCCGACCTGACGGCGCGCTACTGGGGACACGCCAACGTCTCCGACTGGCAGCCGGGCTCGGCCTGGGAACACCGGCGAGCCGACGGGTCAGGCAAGATCGACGTGGTGGGCCGTGTCCTGGAGGCCGAGCCCCCGACCCGGCTGGTCATCACCTTTGACGACGCCCCCGATGCCGAATCGCCGAGAGAGCCGTCTGTCGTCACCTTTCTCGTCGAACCGCATCAGGACATCGTCCGCCTCACCGTGACCCACGAGAACCTCCCCAACCAGGAGATGCTGGGCGGTATCTCGGCCGGCTGGCCGGCCGTGCTGGCGAACCTCAAGTCGATGCTGGAGACCGGCGAGGTCCTGCCACAGGCGCCCTGGGAGATGTCCCGCACCCACACCTGAGCCGCGACTCCCCGCCTCTTGCTCATCCCGCATACGCCCGCACAGAGAGGTGCAAGACATGCTGGACACTGCCCCGCTCCAGGACGCCTACCGCGCACTGCTCGACGCAGCCGCCACAGTGGCCGACGCCGATGACCCCGACCCCGCCCCGCCAGAAGGCGAGTGGAACGCCGACCAGATCCTTGCGCACGTCTCTCTCATCAGCGCCGCCACCATCGCCTCCGTCGCGGGTATCGCAGCGGGGGCCAACACGACGTACGACAACCGGATCGCCCTCGACACCTGGACCATCGAGCAAACCATCGCGCACGCAGGCGACAACGCCGGGCTCCGGGACCGCATCAGCGGCCAGGCAGCCGCCCTGTGCGCACTCGCCGGAGGTGCGGCGCTCAGCGACGCCGAGCTCAGTACCCCAGTGCCCGCACGGCTCCTGTCCCACGACACCCTCCTGGTCGATCAGCCTATGTCGCTGCGCGACATCGTCACTGGCCTGGCGGAGGCAGAACTCCCCGGCCACACGAAACAACTCCTCGCCCTCCTCCCCGACCGGTCCAGTGCCGAGGCCACGCGGTGACCAGGTCACAGCAATCCTGACTGCGGCTCGGCAGGCTGATGTTCGGGGAACTTGCCGATACTGATGCGCTGTTGGCCGTAGTCCGTGGTGTGCGGCCTGGGCCTGACGGCGTTCTCCTGCGCGCTCGTCCTGGTGGTCTGCGGCATGCTCTCCGCGCACGTCATCAGCGGCCAGGTCGATCACGCTATCGGCTACACCCACAACGACATATGCCCGCTGCGCCTGCATCGCCCCCTGATACGGGCCGCCCGGGTGCAGACCTCGCCATCGCCGGCACCCTCATGGCCGGACTGTCCCTGCTGACGGGGAGCCTGGTCATGCCGGGCGCGGCCGGCCTCATGGGCATGGATGCCTCCCACCTGCCGCTGCTGGGGCTGTACTCGGTGTGTGCCATCGCCGTCTCCGGGATGGGTGCCCTCACTTTGCTCGCCGTGTTCGGAACGCCGGGCATGCTGGTGGTCACGCTGGTCTGCATCGGGATGGCGGTGCCGACGGCCGGTGCCACCACGCCGCTTCGGGCGTTGCCCGGCTTCTACCGCTTCCTGGCGGAGTTCGAGCCGCTGCGGCCAATCACCGGCGGCATCCGCTCGATCCTCTACTACGACGCCCAGGGTGACGCGGGTCTGGCCCAGGGCTGGGTGATGATGGCCGTCGGCCTGGCGGCGGCCGCGCTGTTCGGCTTCGGCGTGACCGGCTGGTACGACCGCAAGGGACTGCACCGCATCGCCGGGAGGAAGCCCGAGAAGACCACCGCCCCGGCGTAGCGGGCGCGTACAAGGCGTCACGGCTCGACGCGGATCTTCTCCGAGATCGTGCCGAGCCTCTGAGTGGTCTTCAGGTGCGCGCGATCGCCGGGCGCCACCCGGACACCCCGTGGAAACCGATCGGTTTCTATTTTGTCCGATTCGAGTTAACCTCGCGGTATGACGACCAAAGTGAAGCCAAGCCCCAGAGAGCGGCTGCTGGAGGCAGCGGCCACGCTCACCTACCGAGAAGGTGTCGGCATCGGCGTCGAGGCGCTGTGCAAGGCGGCGGGGGTGTCCAAGCGTTCCATGTACCAGCTGTTCGAGAGCAAGGACGAACTGCTGGCGGCGAGCTTGGAGGAACGCGCCGCTGACTACGTGGCCGCGCTCCTGCCGCCGACGGACGATGGCCGCTCACCGCGCGAGCGGATCCTGCACGTCTTCGAGCGGGTGGAGTCGCAGGCCGGTGCCCCCGAGTTCCGGGGCTGCCGGTACCTGGCTGTGCAGATCGAGCTCAAGAATCAGACCCACCCCGCGAGCCGGGTGGCCCACCGGATCAAAGCGAACCTCACGGACTTTTTCCGTTCCGAGGCCGAACAGGGCGGCGCGAGCGATCCCGACCTGCTGGCCCGCCAGCTCATCCTGGTCTTCGACGGCGCCAGCGCCCGCGCGGGAATCCAGGCCGACAACCTGACCGGGCTCATCGCGCCCACGGTGACAACCCTGCTCGATACGGCAGGCGTGCGCTGACGCGCGCCGTCCTCCAGAGGCCCGGTGACCGAACCGCGCTTGCGGGTTGATGCGCGTCTCCGGCAGCGGGCGCAGCACCCGCGGCCTCACGCCCTTGCTCTCCGACCATCGAGGGAAGGGCCGATGGCCATGACGACGTGGTGCGCGAATGAGGCCAGGGTTGGTGTAGGGCCCAGTGCGGTGCCGTGGAGGATGATCGGTGGATGCGCCCGTTGAAGCACGGCTATACCAACCACACCGTCGGCGACGGATCGGTGGTGGAGAAGACCTACGAAGGTCCCGATGCGGGGATCAGACGGGCGCGGGAGTACGCGTTGTTGACCCGGTTGCAGGGGAAGCTGCCTGTACCTCCGGTGCGTGGCGTGAGCGACGGGGTTCTCACGCTCGGGTTCGTGGCCGGTGCGCCGGGCCAGGAACTGGTGGAGGCGGGTCACGCGGCGCAGGTCCTGAAAGCCTGCGGGGTGCTTTTGCGTCGCATCCATGAGACCGCGCCGAGCGTTCTCGGGGCGGGTGCGCACGATGCCGGCAAGGTGCTCGTCCACGGGGACTTCGGGCCCAACAACCTGCTCCTGGACCCGGTGTCCTTCCGGGTCACCGCCGTGGTCGACTGGGAGTTCGCACACCTTGGTGACGCGGTCGAGGATCTGGCCTGGTGCGAGTGGATCGTGCGGATGCACCACGCCGAGCACCGCCAGGAACTCGACCACTTCTTCAAGGCCTACGGCGGGGCCGTGCCCGCGTGGCCGGTTCGCCGGGCCGCCATGCTGGCCAGGTGCGCCGACCTGGAGCAGTTCTGCCGCCGAGCGGATCCGAACGGTCCAGGGGTGAGGCAGTGGCAGGAGCGCGCCGCCGCGACAGCGGGCTGGCAGGAACAGTCCGGGACCGGCCGGGCGCAGGAGCGGCCGTGATGTGAGGAAGGCCGTGCGGGTCTGTTGTGACGGATTCCCTGGCTCGCACGCCCTTGCCCCACCTGTCCTCACCGGCCTGTCGGGCCGTCGACTCGGTGCGCTGGTCGGCGAGTTGGCCCAGGCATGGACGGCCTCGAGGAGGGACGCCTGCGCGACCGGTGGGGACGTGACCGCCTCCGTACAGCGGGGCGTGGCCGGATCTCCGGTTGGCCCTCAGCGACCGGTTCATTGGCACACGGCTCGTCCTGCGCTTCCAGGTTCGGGCCCGCGGCCCGGTCGTGATCTACGGGGTGAACCCCTCCGCGGTCACCCAGGCCGTCCAGGCGATCCGCCGGCTGGTAGCCGCCCGTAAGGACGTCTTCGCCTATCTCGCGACCGGCAGGCGGGCCGCGTGCATTCGTGTCGGGCAAGACGCGGCAGACGACGCTCTCGCGGCTCTCCTGTGCACCGATCCTGGCCATGTCGTGACTGTGGCGGGCACCGGCCGGCAGGTGCCTGGCGAGGACGAGGCCCCATCGCCGGCAACGGCGCCCGGCAGACCGTTGACCTTCCGGCTGGTGAGGTGACCGCCCGGCCGGCATGCCGGGGGAAGAACCAGAGCGCTGTGTCGGCCTCGAACCTGGGGGGTTCCATGTGCTTGCCCGCCTCGGTGTACTCCAGCTTCGCCTGCGAGACGAAGGTGGCGAGCCGTGCTGTTTGCCGGTCCGGCAACTTTGTGTGCGCATCAGCACGGGTCCGAGCACCATCGACAACGCGTCCCGCACGCCGATCAGGGATGGATGATCGGCGGGGCGACGCGGCACAGCATCACGAGCAACGGGAGGCATCCGGTGTCAGGTCACCACGAGCACGGCGGAAGCGGCGAGCACGACGAGAAGTCGGTCGCCGCGATGTTCGAGCCGGCGGGTTGGGACGAGCGGTACGCGGGGCAGGAGCGGTTCTGGAGCGGCGAGCCCAATCCGCAGCTCGTCGCTACCGCTGGTGAGCTCACCCCTGGCACGGCGCTGGACGTCGGATGCGGCGAGGGGGGTGACGTCGTCTGGCTGGCCGGTCAGGGCTGGCGCGTGACCGGCGCCGACTTCTCGGCCGAGGGCCTGGCCCGCGCCGCCCGCCACGCCGACGAGGCCGGCGTGGCCGACCGTGTCGACTGGTGGCGGGTGGACGCCAGGACCTTCGATGCCGGCGACCGCTCGTACGACCTGGTCACCAGCCACTATCTGCACGCCCCCGACGGCGGCATGGTCGAGGTGACTCGCCGGCTCGCGGCAGCCGTCGCTCCTGGCGGGTCGCTCCTGGTGGTCGGGCATGCGCCGTCCCACGAGTTCACGCAGCTCTCCGAGAGCCACCACAAGGCGATGTTCCTGGCCGCGGAACTCCTGCCCGGCTTGCCGGACGGCTTCGAGCCCGTCGTCGTGGAGCAGCGCACCCGCACGCTCAAACGGGACACCGGGCCGGTCGAGGCCGAGGACTCGGTGCTGTTGGCACGCCGCGTGGAGCGCTGAACGCCGGCCGAGGCCTTGCGGCGCGGTCACTCGTCGAATGACGTTGGGGGCGCGACGCGCGAGGTCCCGCATCTGCTGCTCGCCGACGAGTGACGGGCCGCAGCCGGATGCGGGCGCCGGGGCCGGCGCTGTCGTGGTGGGAGTCGGGGAAATCGTGGGTGCGCTGTCCGGTGGCTGTCGGGAGGGCGTCGACCGGACGGTCAGGGCTTGCGGGCGAGGGCGGCGACGATGAGGTGTTCCCAGACCGTGAGTTGCCGTTCCCCGCTGTTGTTCCAGGGTGTTTCGATCTGGTCGGGGCGCCACAGGGGTGCGGGGACGATACCGGGGTCGAGGATCTCCAGGCCCTCGATGATGGAGGCGATCTCCGCGTCGGTGCGCCACCGGCCGCGGCCGAACGTCTGCTGGAGGACCTTCTCGGCCTCCCGCGTCTGCGGGTTGTTCCCGGAGCGGAAGTGGCTGATGAAGAAATAGCTTCCGGAAGGCACATTGTCGCGCCAGTAGCGGACGATGCCGGCCGGGTCCTCGTCGTCGTTGACGTGGTGGAGGATCGCGCTGAACATGACGGCGACGGGACGCGTGAAGTCGATCATGTCACGGGTGTCGGGGTGGGTGCGGACACCTTCGGGGTCGCGTACATCGACCGCGACGACCCGGGTCCGCTCATCCTTCTCCAGCAGCGCCCGACCGTGGACGAGGACTTGAGGATCGACGTCGACGTAGACCACCCGGCTCTCGGGTGCGTGCCGTTGCGCGACCTGGTGGACGTTGTCGGCGGTCGGAAGGCCGCTGCCCAGATCGATGAACTGCCGGATGCCGGTGGTTTTCACGATCTCCCCGACCGCGCGGGTCAGGGCTGCACGGTTGGCGAAGGCGATGGCCACCGAGCCGGGCAGGTCGCGCTTGAACACGTCGCCGATCTCTCGGTCCACGGCGTAGTTGTCCTTGCCGCCCAGCAGGTAGTCGTACACGCGGGCGATGCTGGGCTTGGACGGGTCGATGGAGGAGCCTTCGTACGTCATGGCGGCCATTTTCCCCGCAACGCCGCCCACTGACCACGTTTTTGGGATGCCTGGCCCATGTGCAGGCTGCCCGGTATACCGATCTGGAGCCCGGCCGCGGACTGTCGTACGACTTCTCTGTGTGCCCGCTGAAGCAGTCGCCGGTGCCGGAGTCCTGGGAAGGCCGCCGTATGAGAAGCCGGCTTGCCGAGGACCCCGGCAGTTCGGCTCACCGGACCCGGATGAAGGCCACGTCGTAACCGCTGTACGTGGCACGGGACTTGACGTGGACGCCGTCGCTGCCGCCGTCAGGCTGCCGTATTGCATTGAATGCAACACATGTCGCGCTGGGCCGACTCGCTGAGCTGCAGGTGGTGCTCATGCTGACGCCAGGTTGGTGGCTGGTTGGGATGCGCTGACCAGGCACCCGATAACGACTCAACGATGATGCGTCAGATGCATCGTGAGTGCTGTCGTTGATATGCCAGGAGCTGCGCATCTGGTCCTTGCCGACGGAGTCGTGCACCTGGACCCCGAACCCGCCGGTTCTGGAAGCCATGCTGGAGGGCTGGGCACTGCAGCAGCGCACGCGTTTCTTGAACTGGGAGTCGACGATCCGCCCCCGGATCGCGCTGATCCGTCGGCCGGCCCGCTTCACCAATGAGTACCCGTGGCAATGGGACCCCGCCGAGGTGGAGGCCTTCTTCGACGACCTTCGTACCCGGCGCCCTGGCAGGCCGCTGGCGGTGTCGACCGCACGGAACTACCAAAACGACCTACGGCTGTTCTCCGACTACATCACCGACACCCGCTTCGGCTGGCCGTCCACATGCAACGAGCGATTCGGGCGGGCTCCGGTCCAGCTCCTGCACGAGTGGAACACGGTCAGCCACACCAGCGAGTACGAGGGATCCGCCGAACGTCGTCCGCTCACCTACGACGAAGTCCAGACCCTTTTCGACGCCGCCGACGGCCGTGTCGAGGAGATCCGCGCACGACGGCGCAAGGGCTCGCTCGCGGCCCTACGCGACGCCATGGTCTTGAAGACGGTCTACGCCTTCGGCTTGCGGCGCCAGGAAGCATGCGGCCTGGACCTGTGCGACCTGCGCCGGAATCTCAAGGTCGCCGACTACGGCCGTTTCGGAGCGATCTTCGTCCGTTACGGCAAGGCCTCCAAGGGCGGAACTCCCAAGCGCCGCAGCGTTCTGACCGTCCCGGAAATGGACTGGATCGTCGGCGTTCTCGACCAGTACGTGAGCGAGGTGCGCCCCGCTTTCGTGCCGGGCAAGCACCCGGCGTTCTGGATCACCGAGCGGCGCGACCGGATGTCTCTGCGACGGCTGAACGAGGCCTTCGAGACAGCGCACAGGTCCGCCGACCTGCCGGCGGAGCTGGACCTGCACTCGCTGCGGCACAGCTACGTGACCCATCTGATCGAGTTCGGTTATCCAGAGAAGCAGCGGTCATTCCGCGCCAGGGCGCCGGATCGTCGTGCGACGCGGATCCGGATGGCTGAGAAGGGCATGTTCCAGACCACGGAACTGGTCCCGCTGCTGGCCGGCGTCGGGCAGGTCGGCGAAGGGCCGAGGCGGCAGGTGCGCGCCGCTTGCCCAGCAATTCCACCTGGGCCCAGGGCGTCAGCCACGGTGACCTGGTCCGCAACAACCCCGACCAGACCATGACCATCGATCCCTGCAACCTGCAGTTCCTCTATCAGGGCCTCCTCAAAGACATCTCGCCGAACTCCGGCTACATGAGCCTGCCGTACCGGCCGGGCCTGCTCACCCTGCAGCGCTGACCCGACTGATCCACGGTGATCGCGATGGAGTGCGGTCCGCCGACGCGTAGACGAGCTGTCCACGGCGTGGGCGACTCCACCTGCTGACAGATACTCACCACCTTGAGGAACCGCAGCCGCGCGTCGGTCGGGGTTCCTCCCTCTCGTGGTTTTCCCCCGCGGGTGTATGGCGGCGTAACGGGCAAGCGTGCACTGATCCGTACTGACATCCGTGCGCAGTCCGGCAGGATGCGATGACGATCCCGCATTCGAGGAAGTCGTGGCCGAACGCCGCTGGTGCCCGGCTGGTCGGCCTGGTGGATCAAGTCGATGACGTCGTCCACCATGCCCTGGCGATTTGGCCCAGAGACGGCCCAGCCCGACCAAAAGAGCGAGGCATTGTCACATCCTGTGGACTGACCGGGCAGTGGACGCACTGGCCCGCCCGCGACCCACCGGGCATCCGCACCACGAGCCTGGTCCTCGAGAACGCCCTGCTGGCCGTGCCCGACCGGCACCCGCTCGCCCAGCTGGAGTACGTGCCGCTGGACAACCTGCGAGGCCAGGTCTGGGCCGGCTGCCCACCGGGCACGAGGTCCGCGAACAATCCTGACCGGGAGCCGTACCTTCAGCTGCTCGCGGTGATCAACAGCTGGTCGCCGCCGGAAAACCTGGCACCGGTACTCGACTGGTTCATCCAGGCCTTGCGTGACCCGGATATCGGGACAGCGGCTGGACCGCTGCGGCCTCGTCGGTCAGGAGTTCCACTTCACCTTGAAGACCCAGACATGCTGTCCCGCTTTGCGGGCCGCCGCGGGAACATCGATCACCAGCGCTCCCTTGCTGACGGTCCAGGCCAGTGGCCGGTCGTGGCCCAGCATCGTCACTGCGTCACCGTCGCGAATGGGGACCGGCGCCTCGATGGTGAGCCGCGAGCCCGGCTGTGCCAGCGAGTGGATGTAGAAGGCCCGGTTCGGGCGGACGGTGAAGCGGATGTCGTCACCCAGTTCCGCCATTTTCGACCAGTACGTCGTGTCGTAGACCGCCTCGCCGTTCGTCCGCAGCCACTGACCCGTCTCACGCAGTCGCGTCTGCATGATCTCCGGGATGGTGCCGTCGGCGCGTGGGCCGATGTCGAGCAGGAAGTTGCCGTTCTTGGAGACGATGTCCACCAGGCTCTGCACGACCTGTTCCGTCGTCATGTAGGAAGCGTCGGGAGTGGCCTGGTTGTAGCCGTAGCTGAAGGGGTCCAGTCCGCGGCTGGACTCCCACTTGGCGATCACGGTGTTGTCGTACGTCGTGTACTCGGGCGTCGTGAAGTCGTGGAACGAGATGCCCGAACGGTTGTTGACGGTGACGTCGATGGGACGGGACCGGTTCTTCGCGTGGTTGAAGTACTCGGCGAGCACGTGCACGCTGTCGTTGGCGCCGCCGATGTCGCACCAGATGAGCTCCGGGTCGTAACCGTGGATCAGCTCCAGCATCTGCGGGGCCTGGTAGTCCTTCACGAAGTCCTTGCCCGCGCTGTATCCGGTGTAGGGCACGGGCTCGAGGGTGTACGGGTTGCGCGGGGCGTGGCCCATCCAGGGGTTGTCCGGGTTGAACCACTCGGGCATCGAGAAGTAGAGGCCGCGGTGGAGCTCGGGCGTGTAGCGCCGGGACGCCTCGAACAGCTCCTTGATCAGGTCCCGCTTCGGGCCCATCTTCACGGCGTTGCGGTCGGAGACCTTGGTGTCCCAGAGGGCGAATCCCTCGTGGTGCTTTGAGGTCAGCACGTGGTACTGGGCACCGGCGTCCCGGAACAACTCGACCCAGGATCGCGGGTCGAACTTCTCCGCCGTGAAGCGCGGGATGAAGTCGTCGTAGGCGAAGTCCTCGCCGTAGGTGTCCCGGTGGTGGGCGTACGTGGGGTTGTTCGGGTCCTGCATCTGGTCCCAGTACCACTCGGCGTACTGCGTGCCGACCGGCGCCCAGGCGGGCACCGAGTACACGCCCCAGTGGATGAAGATGCCGAACTTGGCGCTGTGGAACCAGTACGGCGCCTGGTGACCGGAGAGGGAGGTCTCGGTCGGCTGGTAGTCGGCGACGCCGAGGGACAGCCGGCTGCGCTGGGTGGCGGCCGTGGCGCCGCGGCCGGTGACCGTCACCACGCCGTCCTGGGAGGTGCCGGGTGCCGTACCCGTGCGGTTGCGGATACCGATGCGGACGCGTGCCTGCTCGCCGGGGTCGAGGCGGCGGATGGCGGCGGGCTCCACGGTCCGGGCGCCCGGCACCGTGACGTGTACCGACACCTCGTCGCCGGCCAGGACGGCAGCGGTACCCGCGTTGACGACGGTGGCCTCGACGCTCTGGGCGCCGGTGGACGTCAGGAGCGAGTTCGTGGAGTGGGCGTCGCGCAGGATCAGCGCGCGTCCCGGGGCGACCGGCTGGAGGGAGAGCGCGAACACGTGCAGCGAGGTCTGGTTCGGCTCGGGTGCGTGGGTGGTCGGCAAGGTGATGGCGATCGCGTCGCGCTGAGGATCGACCCATACCTCCGATGTGCCGATGCCGACGCTGTGGTCGTCTTTCGCGCCGCTCGGACCGTAGCGGTACGGCGTCGACAGCGAACCGCCCGACGCGTACCAGTCGGCTCCGGTGAGGCCGGCCGTCGTGGTCGAACCGTCCGCGTAGTGCACCGTCGCCTTGCCCGAGGCGTTGCCGTAGCTCCCCGAGGTGAGGAAGTAGGCCGCCATGTAGCGGCCCTTGGGCAGGTCGATGCGCTGACCGAGCGCGACGACGTTGTTCTTGGCGCCTGCGGCCGAGGACGGGAAGACGAAGGGAACGCCGTCCACCTCCACCTGGCCCGCCGGGAGTTCCTCGCCCGGGAACGTGTAGCCGGAGCCGTCGAAGTCGCCGCCTCGCGCGGAGGCGGTGTCGATGCCGTCGTTGTCGTAGAGGCTGTCGAGGGGGACGGGAACCGGAGCGGGCACGGGCGCCCATGTCCGGCTCTGTTCTGTGACCGCCTGAGCAGCGTGGGCGTCGGTCGTGGAGGCGAAGGAAAGAGCGGCTGAGGCAGCGACACCCGCCGTGACGCCGAGGACATGACGTCTTGGATACGTACTCATGGCGGCTCCCAATCATCGGATGTCTTGATGATTGGGGAGGCGTAGGGGAGTGTCAATGGGGAGAGCGTGCAAGAAAGTTGAAGCAGAGGTCGGATGGGTTGGGGCTTTTCGAAGAGACAGACCCGGGAGCCCTTGAGACGGCGGAGTTCATCGATCGACGCCGTGAGGCAGCGCAGTTCTTCAGGCACCCTCAGGGCTCGCGCGTCGCCGGTGCCGGTCACGGCGCGGCCGGCAGGGACGGTGACGTGCACGGCGAGCGCGAAGAACCGACCTGAGGACGTTGTTGGTCGCGGCGACCGGCAGTCGTATGCGACGGGCGGGGCGGGTCCCAGGGATGTCGCGCTGGTCAGCAGTAGCCCTTCGACCATGCGTCCGCGCCGGCCTGGTCCGCTTTCACCACGACGACTGCGGCGCGCAGTTGGTCGAGAGCGTGGCCGATACGTTCGTCGGCGATCTTGTAGCGGCTGCGGCAGCCGTAGGAAACCGTGCCGACGGGGCCGCAGTCCCGCAGGCAGGCCAGGTCGTGCGGCGGCCGGGTGAGCCAGGCGCCGACGGGCGTCGGCGAGGTCGGCCGGGCAGATGGCCGCCGGCGGAGGGCGAGCAGGATCCGACAGCGGATGCCGCTCTCGCAGGCAACGGTCAGCACTCACCGTCCACACCGGCGTCGCCGACGCTGCGAGAGCCGGCAGTGCGGGGATCTTCTGGGCGCATCCAGCGTGGCCCTGTGCCCCCGTCGCGGAACGCGGACGGCACCGCCCGTCGAGCACACCCGCGTCCGGCCGGTGCTCCGGCAGCGGGGGCACGTCTCGGGGCCGGTGCCCACGACAGCCACGGCTTCGGGCAGTTGCTTCTCGGTTGCGGGGGATGAAGGGAACTGAAGTCGGCGGAACGTGGTTGCGTGGGGCCCGGGCGGCCGACATGGCGTGAAAGCGTTCGGGGCCGGCTCTCGGTGGCTGGAAGTCTGAGTTCGCACTCCCGACTGTCAGTCGCGCGGCCGGGAACGGGAGTGCTGCGGGATGTCGTTCACGCCGTGGCCAGGAGGGCGGCAGGCCCACGCGTCTGCCGCGTCTGCCTCAGAGGCACCCGATCCGTGTCGGTCCCCAGGGCCGAACCCACTGTGCTCACCGCCAGATCGGCCAGTCCGGCAGCCAACAGGAGTGCTTGCCTGTCGCTGTTCCTGCCCCCGCGCCGTCCCGCTTCTCGCGTCACGCCGTCTCCCTCGTCCGTCGTACGGTCAGGCGGCCCTGGGCCTCACCGCCCTTGCGAGCGTCGCGGCACACAGGATGCGACCGTGGAAGAACTCACGGTCGAGTGATCCCACCGCTCTACCGTTCGGATCCGGCGGTTTGTTCCGAAGAGCCCTCAGCGGCGTGTACTTCCGCCGTCCGCGACGACGATCCGCCCGCGTCAGTGGGCCGGGCAAGCGTGTGGCGCCACCCATCCCTGGAACGGGACGGGCAGCGCCACACATCGATACCGGAACCTATCCGGGGAACGGCTTGCTCGCGTCGTCGTCAGCCTTGATGCACGCGTCGAGCTTCTTCTGGAGGGCGGCCGCGTCGTTGAGCGCCTTCTTGGCCGCCGCGGTCTCCCCCAGCTGCTTCAGCTTCGCGGCCTTGGTCTTGAGGTTGGCGATCTGCTGGCGCAGCTGGCTCGTGTCGCAGGTGACGGAGGCCTTGACCGATACCTCGCCCCGGTCGGCCGACGTGGCGGCGTGAGCGGGCACCGAGGTGATGAAGAAGCCGCCGACCATGGCCGCGGAGACGGCCAGGACGGAAAAGCGCTTGGTCATGAGTTGTTTCCCCCTGGTAGGGCTTGAATTGGTCGGAGTGGATCTTACAGACTCTTGTAACCCGCCAGTAACCGGAGAGGGTGAGGTCTGGGGTGGTTCGCGACCTGTGCGCGACTTCGCGGAGTTGCCGCCGCTCCACCAGCACCGCACGGTGGATTGGACTTTCGGCAGTGGTCGGACGGTGCCCGATGTCCGTACCGTCACCTCCGTGGACGTCACAGTGATCAACGGTGAGACGGTGACCGGAACCGCCCTATCACGACGGGCACTTGATTCCGGGACCGTTCTGACAGCGGCTGCCGCGGTGGCTGCCGGTCTGAGCGTGATGAGCCTGTGGTGGGCTGTCCCGGCGGCCATCGCCGCGTTCCTGGCAGGACGACGGCCTGGACGGACGGCGCCGACAGCGCTTGCCCTGGTCGCGATACTCGCGGGCAGTCTGGTGGCCTTCTCCGTCGTTCCTGCTTGGCTCCCTCTGGCCGGCCGGTTCGTGGCAGTGGTGGTGGCCGCCACGATGCTGCCATGGTTCGCCGGCCGGTTCTGGTGCCAGTATCAGCAGCTTGTCCGGGCCGGGTGGGAGCGTGCCGATCAGCTGCAACGCGAGCAGCAACTGATCGCTGATCAAGCCCGGTTGCGTGAACGGGCGCGTATCGCCCAGGACATGCATGACGTACTCGGCCACGACCTCAGCCTGATCGCCCTGTCGGCCGGCGCTCTCAAACTCGCGCCGGACCTTGAAGAACGCCACCAAAGGGCCGCCGGGGACATCCGAGCCAGAGCCGCTGCCGCGGTGGAGCGTCTCGGCGAGGTGATCGGTGTCCTGCGTGAGGAGACCGAAACCGCAGCGATGGCCCCCAGCAACTCCAGCATCACGACTCTGACCTCCGAGGCTTCCGCGGCCGGCCTCACCGTGGAGTTGCGCATCGACGGCGAGGCGGACGATCTGCCGCCCGTGGTCGAACGGGCGGCTCACCGGGTCGTGCAGGAAACTCTCACCAACGTCGCCAAGCACGCGTCCGGCGCGACCGCGACTGTCCATGTGACCCATACGGCAACAGAAACGAAGGTCGTCGTCGAGAACGGCCCGCCATCGTCTGCGGCCGACCACAGGCTCCGGCCTCGCAGTGGAGGGCGTGGCCTGATCGGTCTCGAAGAACGTGTGCGGTTGACCGGCGGTTCGTTCGACCACGGCCCGCGCGACGGAGGTTACGCAGTCGTCGCGCGTATCCCGCACACGCCCTCGCCGCCACCGCCGCTCGTGCCGTCAGCCCCTCGAGGGGACGAGTTGCCGCAGGAACATCGCCGCGCTCGGCGACGGGTCGGCCGGGCCCTGGTCGCCGCGGTCATGGTGCCCCTCGCCACGGGAGCGTTGCTGAGCGGGGCTCTCATGGGCTGGGAGACGCTGTCGGCGGCCCGGTCGGTCCTGGACCCCCGCGACTTTGCCCGGCTTCATGTGGGGCAAGATCGTGCCGAGGTGGAGCGTTTCCTGCCGGATCGGCAGACAAACCATCAACCGCTGACTGCCGAGCCGACGGGAGACGGCACAACGTGCGAGTACTACGCGATGACGGCCAACCGGTTCGACGATCGGTCCGGCGACGCCTACCAGTTGTGCTTCCGGAAGGACACCCTGGTGTCCCTGGACACGATCACCCCGTGAGCGTTCGATGATCCGGGTGCTGATCGCCGACGACGAGCCGATGATCCGCGCGGGAGTACGCGCCGTTCTTGCCACGGATCCGGACATCGAAGTCGTCGCCGAGGCCGTCGACGGGCACGACGCCGTGGAACTGGTCCGACGCCATCGTCCCGCGGTGGCCGTCCTCGATATCCGCATGCCGGGAATCAACGGCATCGACGCCGCCGCGGAGATCCACAACACAGTGCCGACCACGAGCGTCATCATGCTGACGACCTTCGGCGAGGACGACTACATCCTCAAGGCGCTCGGTGGTGGTGCAGCGGGCTTCCTGATCAAGTCGGGTGAGCCCGAGGAACTGATCACCGGAGTTCGCGCGGTGGCCGAAGGCGCCGCCTACCTGTCACCGAAGGTCGCGGCCCGGGTCATCGCGCACCTCGCCGCGACGGACGTGGGCAGCCTGGCCGGTCGGCGCTCCGCCGCCCGGCATAGGGTCGCCGCCCTCACCGCCCGGGAAAGAGAGGTACTGGCCTTTGTCGGAAGCGGCCTGTCCAACGGGCAGATCGCCCGGCGGCTCCATGTGGTGGAGGGAACGGTCAAAGCCCATGTGAGTTCCATTCTGGCGAGGCTGGGCGTCGACAACCGGGCCGCTGCCGCGGTGGTGGCCCACGAGGCCGGGATCATTCCGCCTCAGCCTTCCGAGCCGTGATGCCGCCACTTGGGCAAGGGGCATGAACGCGAGGAGCACGGCCGCCACGACAGCGCCGCCGAGCATCGCGCCGGCGAGCACATCATGCGGGTAGTGAACTCCCACCAGCACGCGCAGCAGCGCAGCGGCCCCGGCCATGGGCAGCGTGATCCAGGCGAGGCGGGGCCGCAGCACGGCAAGACCGACGGCCAGACCGGCGGCCAGGGTGGCGTGGTTGCTGGGGAATGACCAGTCTCCTGGCCCGGGGCATTGCGCGACGGGTTCGGCGCCCACGTGCACCGCACGGCAAGGACGCTCCTCGTCCACTACCAGCTTCACCGCTTCGCTCACCGCATAGGCAGCGAAGGTGCCGAGCCCGGTCAGCACAGATCCGGCAACCCCTCGTGTGTCTTTGCGGCGGATTGCCGTCCCCCACATCCAGACCAGCAACATTCCGAGGATCACAAGAGTGGCCTCGGTGGCCACTTCCAGGAGAGGGCCCAGCCACGAGGGTGCCTCCTCCGCCGCCCTGGTCAGCGACCGGTACACGGACGCCGAAGCGCCACCCGTGACCTCGACAGGACCGGCCTCGCCCAGCCCACCGGGGGACAGCCAAGTGACGACTCCTGCACCCACGCCCAGGACGGCCAACGCGCCGAGCGGCCGAACTGCTGGGACTTTCCTTCGCGGTTCTCGTTCCATGAGGCCCGAACGTAGAGCGGGGGCCCATGGGGAACCCGAGCCGAACGGCAACACCGGACCCTGACGATCGTCAGGGTTGACCCCGGCGGTCACCTTCGTTCCCACTCACCGCTCACGTTTTCTGGTCGCAGCGGCAGGCAGGTCATGCGCCCGCGGAGGCGACGACGATGTCGAAGCGCACCGGTGGCGGCGATCACCGCCGTCGGTGAGCGGCGGGTCGACGACGCGGGCCGCTTCCTGCACCTGGAGCAGCCGGAGCGGATCAGTCGCGAGGCGCTGGCCCGGTTAGCCGAATGACCGTTCCGTGGGTCCGTCGTGACCTGCCCGGCCGGACACGCCGTGGCCCTGCCCGACTCCGGCGGGGCAGCATCACGAGCACACGTTCAGCCACGTCGCGCCGTCCGGCGCCCGTGCGTCTCAGAACATCGCCCGGATGATCCCCACGGTGCGCGCCAGGTGCGGCTCGGAGCGGTCCGCGCGGTGGGCCACGGCCAGTTCCACGCGTGCGTCGGCCCCGGTCAGCGGTCGGTAGGCGACGCCGTCGAGCGCCAGCGCTGTCACGGGCTCGGGCACGACGGCGACGCCGAGGCCGCCGGCCACGAGCGTGACCAGTGTCGACGTCTCACCGACCTCGTGGCGGATGTGCGGCTCGACGCTCGCCTCGCGCAGCAGGCCCAGCACGACGTCGTACATCACCGACCGGCGGTCGGCGGAGTGCACGATCAGGTCGGCACCGGCGAGGTCCGCGGCGCGCAGCCGTTTCCGGCGGGCGAGGGGGTGGTCGAGCGGTACGGCGACGACGAGCCGGTCCCGGCGCAGCGTGTGCACGGTGAGGGAGAGGTCGGCGGCCACAGGACGCAGCAGCGCGACGTCGATCGCGCCGGTGCGCAGCGCCTCGACCTGGTCGGGTGCGAGCATCTCCCCGCGGAAGGAGAAGTCGACGCCGGGAAGCTCCTCCGTGAGCCGCCGCGAGAGCGCGGGCAGAAGGCTGTACGTCGCCGAGCCCACGCACCCGATCGCGAGGTGGCCCACCGAGCCGGCGGCGACGAGCCGTGCGTGCTGGCCGGCGTCGTCGACGTCGGCGAGGATCCCGCGTGCCCGCTCCAGGTAGGCCCGGCCGGCCTCGGTGAGGTCGACGCGGCGGGTGGTGCGGTGGAGCAGTTCGACGCCGAGCTCGGTTTCGAGCTGGCGGATCTGCGTGGAGAGAGGCGGCTGGGCCATGTGGAGCCGCTCGGCGGCACGACCGAAGTGCCGCTCCTCGGCCACCGCCACGAAGTACCGCAGGTGACGCAGATCCATATGTCGTCCGTATCAATTGGCTCAGATATGCGTACTTCAGAATATCGCGGCCCGGGATTAACGTCGCTCCTATGAGTGCTTTCCTCTACTCCGCCACACGCACGCCGTTCGGCCGCTTCAACGGCGCGCTGGCCGGCGTCCGCCCCGACGACCTCGCCGCCGCCGCGATCACCTCCACGCTCGCCCGGGTGCCGGGTCTCGACCCCGCCGCGATCGACGACGTGGTGTGGGGCAACGCCAACGGCGCCGGTGAGGAGAACCGCAACGTCGGCCGCATGGCGGCGCTGCTCGCCGGGCTTCCGGTGAGCGTGCCCGGCACCACCGTCAACCGGCTGTGCGGGTCGAGCCTCGACGCGGCGATGACGGCGAGCCGCACGATCGAGTCCGGCGATGCCGAGGTGGTGTTGACCGGCGGTGTGGAGTCGATGACGCGTGCGCCGTGGGTGCTGCCGAAGTCGGCGAAGCCGTTCCCGGCCGGCGATGTCACCGCGGTCTCGACCACGCTCGGCTGGCGGCTGGTCAATCCGCGGATGCCCAAGGAGTGGACGGTCAGCCTCGGCGAGGCCAACGAGCAGCTCCAGGAGCGCTTCGGGATCTCCCGCGAGCGGCAGGACGCGTTCGCCGCCCGCTCCCACCAACTTGCCCACGCAGCTTGGGAGTCGGGCTTCTACGACGACCTGGTGGTGCCGGTCGAGGGCGTCGACCTGGCCCGCGACGAGGGCATCCGGGCCGGATCCACGCCAGAGGTCCTGGCCGGGCTCAAGCCGGTCTTCCGTACGGCGGAGCAGGGCGGCACCATCACCGCGGGCAACGCCAGCCCGCTCAACGACGGTGCCTCCGCGGTGCTGTTGGGCAGTGAGAAGGCCGCGGCCGTGATCGGGGCCGACCCGGTCGCCCGTATCGCGGGCCGCGGTGTGATGGCGCTGGAGCCGCAGGCCTTCGGCTACGCCCCGGTCGAGGCCGCGAACCGTGCGCTGGCCCGGGCCGGGATCGGCTGGGACCGGGTCGGTGCGGTCGAGCTCAACGAGGCGTTCGCCGTGCAGTCGCTCGCCTGCGTCGACGCGTGGAAGATCGACCCGGGCATCGTCAACCAGAAGGGCGGTGCCATCGCGATCGGGCATCCGCTGGGCGCCTCGGGTGGCCGCGTCCTCGCCACGCTGGCCAAGGTGCTGCGCGAGACGAGGCAGCGCTACGGCGTCGCCGCGATCTGCATCGGGGTCGGTCAGGGCCTGGCCGTCGTACTCGAGAACTGCGATGTCACGGGGGCAGACCGATGAGCCGGGCGGAGATCCTCGAAAGCGCCGACGCCGCGGTCGCCGGGATCGAGGACGGCTCCACGATCCTCGTCGGCGGCTTCGGCCTGGCCGGGATGCCCTTCGATCTGATCGACGCGCTCATCCGGCAGGGTGCGAAGGACCTCACGATCGTGTCCAACAACGCCGGCAACGGTGACGTAGGGCTCGCCGCGCTGCTGGCCGCCGGCCGGGTGCGCAAGGTGCTCTGCTCCTTTCCGCGCCAGGCCGACTCCTGGGTCTTCGACGGCCTCTACCGCGAGGGGAAGATCGAGCTCGAAGTCGTGCCGCAGGGCAACCTCGCCGAGCGGATGCGCGCGGCCGGTGCCGGCATCGGCGCGTTCTACTGCCCGACCGCGGTCGGCACACCGCTCGCCGAGGGCAAGGAGGAGCGGGAGATCGACGGCCGCAGGTATCTGCTGGAATACCCCATCAAGGGCGACTACGCGCTCATCGGCGCGCACGTCGCGGACGCGATGGGCAACCTCGTCTACCGGAAGACGGCCCGCAACTTCGGACCGGTCATGGCCACGGCCGCGACGACGACCATCGTCCAGGTCGACGAGGTCGTCGAGCCCGGCAAGCTCGACCCCGAGGCCGTCGTCACCCCGTCCATCTACGTCGACCGGGTCGTCCAGGTCGAGGCCCGTCAGTACACCGTTCAGGGGGCACGATGACCATCACGCCGAGCGACCAGGTGCGCGCCGACCACCGGCTCTCGATGGACGAGCTGGCCGCCGTCATCGCACGCGACATCCCCGTCGGTTCCTTCGTCAACCTCGGCATCGGCCAGCCCACCAAGATCGCCGACCACCTTCCCGCCGACTCGGGGGTGGTGCTGCACACCGAGAACGGCATGCTCAACATGGGTCCGAGGGCGGAGGGTGACGCGGTCGACCCCGACCTGACCAACGCCGGCAAGGTCCCGGTGACCGAGCTGCCCGGGGCGGCGTACTTCCACCACGCCGACTCCTTCGCCATGATGCGCGGCGGCCACCTCGATGTCTGCGTCCTGGGGGCCTATCAGGTCGCCTTCGACGGCGACCTCGCCAACTGGACCACCGGCAGGCCCGAGGACATCCCCGCCGTCGGCGGCGCCATGGACCTCGCCATCGGCGCCAAGGACGTCTACGTGATGATGACGCTCTTCACCCGCTCCGGCGAGCCGAAACTCGTACCGCAGTGCACCTACCCGCTCACCGGCGTCGGCTGCGTCAGCCGCGTCTACACCGACCACGGCGTCTTCGACGTCGGCCCGGACGGCGTACGGATCCGGGAGACGTACGGCATCAACGCCCACGAACTCGCGGAACGACTCGGTATCCAACTGTCGTAGACCAGGCGTTCATCGGGAGCCCCGGCATCCCAGGGCTCCCGCGCGGGCGGTTGCGCCTGGCGTCAACGAGCGAACTTCGCGATGGCCGCCGGGGTGACCGGGGTGAAGAAGTTGACGAGGTTGCCGTCGGGGTCGCGGAACAGCAGCGATCGGTTGCCCCAGGGCATTGTGGTGGGCTCGTTCACGAAGTCGGCGACGAAGCCGGTCAGGTTCCCGTGCACGCGGTCCACGTCGTCGACGAGAAACTCGATGATCACGCTGTGGTTGTCGGCCGGGCGAGCGGCGGCCGGCGCGAACAGCGGCAGCGTGCGGGTACTGCCGATGGCCAGGGTGGCGCTGGGGGTCTTGAGTTCGGCGAAATCCTCGGTGGACCAGGCCGCCTGCACCCCGGTGGCCTTCTCGTAGAACTCGACGAGGCGGGTGATGTCGCCGGTGATGATGCGGATCGAGACGAAGTCCATGGTGTTCTCCCTAAAGTCGCGCAGCCGTTGCACGTCGCACGCTAGAACGAATAGAGGACAGAATCAGTCCACTATCGTCGCTAAGCTCTGGGCATGTCCCGACCTACTGGCCGCGTGCTCACCTTGCTGGAGTTGCTGCAGTCGGGGGGCGTTCGGACGGTTGCCGAACTGGCCGACCGGCTCGGCGTCGACGGCCGCACTGTGCGGCGGTATGTGGACCACCTGGTCGACCTCGAGGTGCCTGTCGAGGCGGTGCGCGGCCGCTACGGTGGCTACCGGCTCGGCCCCGGCTACCGCTTGCCTCCGCTCATGCTCAGCGACGACGAGGCGCTCGCTGTGCTGCTCGGCTTGGCCGCCGGCCGCCGAGCGGGGTTGATGACGACGGCGGACACGGCGGTCGAGACCGCTGCGGCCAAGATCCGCAGGGTGCTGCCCGAGCGCGTCGCCCGCCGACTCGACACGGTCCTGGAGTCCCTCGCCTTCACGGCTTCGCCCGGCGAGCTCGCCACCCCCGACGCCGGTGTCCTGCTCGCGATCGCCGATGCGGTACGCCACCGCCGACCACTCTCGATCAGGTACACCGACCGCGACGGCCGGCGCAGCGAACGGAGGCTGCACCCGCACGGGATCGTCGCCCATTCGGGCCGGTGGTACGTCACGGGCACGGACGCGGAGATCGACCAGGACCGGACCTTCCGGCTCGATCGCATCGCCGACGCGAGGACCCTGCCCGGCTCATTCGAGGCGCCCGTGGGCCCCGGTCCGGCACAGCGCGTCCTTTCCGGGTTCGCCACGGCTGAGTACCGGCATCACGTGACCTTGCGGATCCACGGGACGGTCGAGCAGATCCGCGCCCGACTTCCCGCCAGTGTCGCGAGCGTGGACGAGCCCGCGGCAGGCGCGGATCCGGAAACCGGGCGCTGGCTGCGTGTCGAGATACGGGCGGAGCAGCTCGACTGGTTGCCTCCAGTACTCGCCTCACTCGACCGACCGTTCGTCATCGAACGTCCAGATGAACTGCGCGGCCTCGTCGCCGCGTTCGCCGACCGCCTCGCCTCCTATGCCGGCCAAGTCTGACAACGGGGACCTCATGTACGAGATGGCACACCTGGAGTGACGAGGAGGCCAACAACGTCATGACACGGACGAGTGCGGGCAAGAGTTCGGTCGCCGAAGCGCTGGGGCTTTCCTCCGCACCGCCGCCACCGACGTCACCATCACCGGCACGGTCGTTCCGACCGACACGAAGATCCTCATGTTTCCGGGCCCGGCCAACCGCGCCCCGGACCGACCGCACGACCCTCACCGCTTCGACCTCACCCGCGCCACCTCCGGCCACGTCGGCTTCGGCATGGGCATCCACCAGTGCATCGGCCGGCACGTGGCCCGCACACCGCACCGCGCCCCCGACAACACCCCGCGCCCGTGGGCATCCCTGCCACGGAGCGCGACGGGACGGGGTGCGGACGATGTCGTCGTAGCGCTGTGGTGTGTCAGGTGTTCCAGGGGTCCGTTCGCAGGTGGTGGTCGACCTCGCCTGAGGGCGCGGGGACGTGGCGGACGACGAAGCCGGACCCCGCGCGGTGGCCGGACATCGGGATGGAGGAGCATCTGCTCAGCCACCGTGCCACCGTCTTCCTGTGAGGGACCGTCATGCGTTCTGCCCGCCATACCGTGCCACCCGTCCTGCTCACCAGCCTGCTGCTGGCAGGCTGTTCACCCGTCTCCCTCGGCACGTCGACGTCGTCCGGAACGCAGAGCCCGGCGACGGGAGCGCCAGCCGGCTCGGGGCGGACGATCGCGGTGGGGGCGGGCCCGCAGGAGCACTACACAGTGCAGCAGCAACCCGCCGCGGGCTCCTGCCACTACCGGTACATGAAGGGGGAACCGCTGGAGGATCCGACGTGCACGCCGGGCGCGATATCCCCGGCGGTCACGCAGGCGGACCTGGCCTCGACGATCTGCCGCAAGGGCGGCTACACCTCCGGGGTACGCCCCTCCACGTACGTGACAGGCAAAGAGAAGAAGCTCAACGCCGCCTCCTACGGCTTCACCGGACGCATGGGGGATGCCGAGTACGACCACCTGATCAGCCTGCAGTTGGGTGGGGACCCCAACGACTACCGCAATCTGTGGGTCGAACCGGCCGACCCCGGCCACAAGAAGGGCTCCGGCGTCAACAACGCGAAGGACCCGGTGGAGACGAAACTGCACACCGCGGTCTGCAAGGGCACAGTCACCCTCGCCGCCGCCCAGCAGGCGATCGTCACCGACTGGACCACGGCCCTGAGCACGCTTCATCTCGCCTGAAAAACGGCTGGGGGACAGGCGCGCCCGGGAGAGCGGCGGACAGTCTTCCGATACGGGGCCGGGCGGACGGTCGGCGCACGAACGCCCCGGCTGGACGGGGGAGACCAGCCGGGGCCGTGTGCGGTGGCGTGCGGAGGGCGGTCGCCTCTCGGCGAAAGGCTCCACGGGGCTTCAGCCGAACGATCGTCCCCATGGGCTATAGGTGAGGCCCGGGGACACTGTCCCCTCCACCAGCCACATATGAAGGAACGGCCAACCAGCTCCGGTTGTTCCCCGCCCCTCATCCGCACTTGCTGTGAGCTGCGGCACGCCCAGCATGGCGGGCAGCCGAGGAACTCGTGGCTGAGGGCGGCGAATTCGTGTGGTTGCGGCTGAGCGCTGCCGGGGCGCTGCTCATCGCGTCGGTGACCACCACCGTCATCTCCGACAGCGGCCGCCTGCAGGCGCGGTCAGATCAAGCCGGCGTCTATAGGCTTGCGCGTCCCAGCACCGTGGACCGCTCGGCCGATCTGCCCGCTTGTTGATGTTCCGCAGGAGTCACGCCGGCAGAACCCTCTTCTCCAACGGGGCGAAGCCAGCACGGCCGAACATTTGACGCCTGAGCATCATGAAAGGTGCGAGGCCTTCGACGAGCCCCTTGCCGCCGTACTGGGTGGCCCTGCGTCACATAGGGGGCGAGAACAGCCGTACTGGCCCTGAGGGCCGGCGGGCACCGTCGCGCAGCGGCGTCACCATGGTCCGCAGCGGCATGGTCACCAGGCGGTCTTCGGGTTGTTCGACAAGTACGTCCGTGTCGAGCGAGTGCCATCCGAGGCGACGGTAGAGCGGCACGAGGGGAGGCCGGCAGAACAGGAGTGCATGCTGAGGACCCATCGTGCGGGCGTGCTCCAGCGCAGCTGTGACGACGAGCCGAGCCAGACCCTGACCTCGCATGCCGGGTGCGACGGCCACCCCGCCGACTCCCACCACATCTGTTTCGGCGTCGCCGATCGCGACAGGCAGTCGCAGCAGGCCGGCGTGTGCCACGAGCCGGTCTTCGTGTCGGACTCCGAAGTGTTCTTTTTTCGGCAGCCAGGTCAGGCCGGCGGAGGCGACACCGAAGGGATCATCGCCGTTGCCCAGGATCTCCTCCTGGTCCGCCTTCGTGTACTGGGGGAGCCGCACCACATGCGGTGCCACAGTCGGTCGGTTGTCAGGCATTCCCACATCATGATCTCTCCGCCGAGCGCCGGCCAAGTCGATTCATCCGGCGACACCTACGTCAATCGCCGGCCGTGACGCAGCTCATGGGGTTCCTCGAGTGGACTGACTCACCCCGGAGCGGAACTGCCGCACGAGGGTTCTCGGGTCCCGTACGGCCTGCCACAGGCCGATCGACAGCAGCGCCAGGCTGATGGCGAAGCAGACCCAGAACACGAACTGGGTGCCGGTCGCGAGGTCGTGGGTGCTGCCGTCCTGGTAGCGGCAGTACGCCTGTGGGGGAAACGCCTTGGAGACGCCGATGCCTCCGTAGTACATGGAGCACGGGTCCTCGCCGGGGTCCTTGAGCGTGTCGTCCGCCGTGACCACCAGCAGCCAGGCCAGCGCCGCCACCGGAACCGTGCCGAACACGATCATTTTCGTCCAGGTCGGCAGGCGGGGGTGGCCGAGGAGCCCGAGCAGCGCGATCACTACGACCACGAACACCGCGGCGACGGCCACGGCGGTGAGCGGCCTCTTGAACACTTCCTCCAGAAGCCAGACGACTCCGGCCACCGGGGGCGCGGTGAGGAGGACGACCTTGATCCCGGATGCCGTACGCGGGTGCACGAGCAGGTGCACGGTGAGCGCGCACGCGAGCAGGGCGAGGAGCGCGGTCACGGACGCGCGGCGGTGGTGGCAGGGGCGGGCTCCCGGTGCGTCTCGTCCTTGCGCCACGGACCGACGCCGAGCTTTCCGGTCGTGCCGAGGTCGAGTTCCGGCACCACCGTCACGGGATCGGCTGCGGGCGTCGCCCATACTCGGACGTAGGGTGCGTTCACCGGTTCGCCGGCCTGGGTGGTGTTCCGCCAGGCCAGCCCGGCCACGGCGGCCTCACCGGGGTGCAGGACGACCGGTCGCGGTCTGCTGTCCCCACCGAGGCCGGTACTGATCTGATCGGTCCCCTGGAGGATTTGTACGCCGTCCACGGTTTGGTGATCGTCGTCCTGGATCGTGAGCTTCGGGTAGCCGTTGAGCTGAGTGGGCTCGGTACCGCAGTTGACCAGGTGCAGGCCTACGACACGCAGCCCCATGGCCGCGTCCCCCTGGTCGGCGTAGAGGTGCATGCCCGACTTCGGGCACGTTCCCGAGGCGGACGACGCCTCGGCTTCTGGGACGCTACGTATCTTGATCACCTGTATGCCCGTCACCTCGGGTGCGTGCCCGACCGGTTCCCCGATGACGACGGTGCCCTCGACGGTCCGTCCGGGTTCGACCGCTTCGACGGTCTGTTCCGCGTTGTCGACCGCGCCTCCGGAGGCCGAGAGGAACCCGAAGGTCAGCGTGTACGTCGCGGTTTCCGTCTGCTGGTTGGTCAGTTCGAAGTCCGCGCTGTAGGCGACTCCCGCGCAGCCGCTCTCCGGGCCCCAGGCCGACAGTGCGGTGATCTTGACGCCGTCCTCGGCCGTACCTCCGACGGAGGGCAGGGGGAGCGCGGACGGTGTGCCGGAGGGACGAACCGGCGGTTCTGAGGACGGCGAACTGCCGTACCGGGAGAAGTCCGAGGGGCACAGTGCCTCGGGCCGGACCCGGCCGCCGTCGGCACCTCCGCCCGGCGAGACGCTCTCGGAACCGCAGGCGGCGAGCAGCAGGGCAGCGGCGAGGACGGCGGGAGCGGTGCGGGAGGTGGTGGACATCCGCCCACCACACCAGGGGACACCGTCGCGGGCTGTGGCGGAGGCCACACCTCCGGTCACAGCGGTGTCACAGATCACGCTGGAACAGCGCCTGCGCGCGGGCTTCGCCGTCAGGACAGTGGCGGATCGGCCAGGGCGGTTGCGGTGACGGCGCGGGTCGAGGCCTCGTAGAGCGGTGCCCGGCCTTGCCGAAGGCCGTCGCCGGTGCGTACGTAGCCGCCCACGCCGCGCGCGAGTCGCGACCGGGTCGTGCTGGGCCAGGCGAACTCCGCCTGGCCCAGCAGCACATGAGCGTGCACGGCCGCACGGATGCCAGGGAGGGATCCACACCCACCGGTTCCTGCGGGACGTGGTGGCTCCCGGCTTGGCTCAGATACGGCGCACGGTGTGCAGTGTCTTGGCGTACGTCCCTGAGCCGTCGAGCAGGGACGCACCGCCCAGGTCGGACATGGTGGGCCCGTCGGCCGTCTTGCGGCTGGAGAGGAAGCGGCGTCTGCCGGCGTCGTCGAGACCCAGGTAGATGCCCACGTGGTCGAGGGTCGGGCTGACCCCGTCGTCACCGGAGTCGGCGTTGAACAGCACCAGGTCGCCGGGCTGGAGCAGGGCCGCGGTCGGCGGGGTGGTCCCGGTGGCACGGTCGACGACCACGCCCGGCGCGTAGTCGGCGATGTGCCGGGACTTGCGCGGGATCCGCGTGCCCGAGGTGTCCTCCTCGGCGGCCAGGGGCACGCCCAGGTGGTAGCCGTAGACCATGCGTGTGTAGCCCGAGCAGTCGAGGTTGCCGACCTGCTTGCTGGACGGTCCCCTGTACGTGCCGTCCGGGAAGGTCCAGCCGACCTTCATGTACTCGTGGAAGTCGGCGCCCTCGAGCCGGTAGCCGTGCGGGTCGAGATAGCCGTACCCGGCCTCGCCCAGCACTTGCTTGCCCTGGGCCGGTCCGGCGCCGGCCGTGACCGCCGCAGCGCCGCCGAGGAACATCGCGGCGTACGCGAGGACGTCGGGGACGGTGGATCCGGCCCAGCCGCGGATCGTCTGCTCCAGCTCGGCTGTCCAGGTCCCGTCGAAGGGCTCCGGCAGCAGACGTACCCAGTCACCGTGGGCGACGGTCGGCAGGATCGCCCAGTTCGCGGCGTCCACTTCGAGGCGGCTCACGGACAGGCGGACCGGCAGGTTGGTGCAGCCGTCGTTGGCCAAGGCGCGCAGACCCACCCGGCCCTTGGTCAAGGTGGGCGTGGAGTCGGTGAGGTCGAAGGCCCACGAAGACGGTTCAGGCGACGTGGACGGCCAGGCCTTCGCCTGGATCCGGGCACTCTCCCGCCGCACCCGGATCGTCCAGTCGGCGCCCGCCCGCACACCCGTGGCCAGTGTGACCGCCGCTCCCAGCGCGGTCACGTCGTTGTCGACCTCCTTCTCCAACCGCATCTCGACCGCCCCGGAGGTGAGGAAGGACAGCCTCGCCCGGTAGTGGTTCTGGGTGCTGACGTAGCCGAAGCTCAACGCGAACGAACAGGCCTGCCCTGTCGGGACCTTGTCGAACCTGGCCGTACAGCGCACGTCGACGTCGGTGATCTGGTCGTCGAGCAGGCTGGCGTGCCGGCTGTACCCGGCGGTCGTGAGGTCGATGATCCCGCTGCCCGGTACAACCGAGAAGTCGGTCTTGAAGGTGTCGGACGTGATCCACCTGCCGCCGCCGGGCGAGGTGCCCCAGTACACCCGGTCCTCCTCGTCCAGCGCGAGGTCCGGCAGTGTCCGCTGGAACTCGTCCGCGAAGGGCCGCTTGTTCTCCGCGAACGTCCGTTGAGGGCCGGGCAGTACGACGGTTCGCGCGCCGTGCGTCAGCAGCGCGACGCGCTTGCCGCCGGAGGTGACCTCGGTGCGGGTGGCGGTGCCGGTAAGCAGGGTGGTGGTGAGCGGGTTGGTGAGGGCCACCGGGGTGAAGTGCGTGGCGTCCAGGGGCGCCATGCTCACCCACGAACGGGCCGAGGACAGGCCATCCGGCCCCGGGAAGGCCGGTACGTCCGCGGCCGCGGCGGCACGCGCCGGGGCAGCGGCCAGACCGGTGAGTGGGGCGGCGGCAGAGGCCGCGAAGGCGGCGAGGAGCCTTCGTCGAGATGTGTCAGACATGTGTTTCATGATCTGTCGCCACCCGACGAGTCGTCACGGCAGCCCCGACTTCGGCCGGTACCGAGCGAGTTCCAGCCGACCGATCCGCCCGGACCGCCTTCGCCGATGGCTCCGTTGTCGGAGACCACCGCGAGGACGGTGTTGTCCAGCTGCTCGGTCTGTTCGAGGTGGTCGAGCAGACGGCCGATCAGGTCGTCGCAGTGGGAGAGGAACCCGGCGTACACCTCTGCCATCCGGGAGAAGAGCCGCTTCTCGTCGTCGGAGAGAGCGTCCCAGGGCCGGGTGTAGTCGAGTGGCGGGAATGCCTCTCCCTCCGGGCCAGTGCGACTCTACGGGGTTCCGATCGGGTTCAGTGGCGGCAGCTCGGTGTTCTGCGGGAGCAGTCCCGTCTCCTTCCGCCGGGCCATGGTCTGCTCACGCAGCGCTTCGTCGCCCGCGTCGAACCGGCCCCGGTAGCGCTCGATCCATTCGCGCGGCACCTGACGCGGCGCGTGTGCGCGGCCGGGGGCGTAGTACAGGAAGACCGGTCGGTCCGGAGCGATCGCCTTCACATCACCGATGAATTCCAGCGCCTTGTCGGTGATGTCGGTACTGAAGTGGTAGCCGTCCTCGGGCATGGTCGGCTGCTCGACGGGGTGGTTGTCGTGCACCAGATCCGGGTACCACTGGCTGGTCTCCGCCCCGAGGAAGCCGTGGAAGCGCTCGAAGCCGCGGGCGACCGGCGACCAGGATCTCACCGAGTGTGGCGCATTCCGGAAGCCGACGGCGCACCCGCTGATGCCATGCCGTTGGTGGTGATTGCGGCCGGTGAGCAGGCAGGAGCGGGTCGGCGAGCACAGCGCGGTCGTGTGCCACGGGCCGCAGCGCAGCTCGTTCGCGGCGATCCTGTCGATGTTCGGCGTGTCGATCGGGCCGCCGTAGCAGCTCATGGCTCCCAAGCCCACGTCGTCGAGCACGATGTACAGCACGTTCGGTGAGCCGGGTGGGGCCTTTGGCTGTTCGTACGGGCCACAGTCCGGGACCGAGTCGCGTATCTCGAGGTTGACGACGCCTCGGAAGGGCTTGGCCATGGCAGTCTCCTCACGTCTGCCTCCCGTCTCGGGACCTGCCGGGGCCGGACACATCACCGGTACCAGGTGACACGATGGTGAGCACTTCCCATGGTGGTGGGGTGGACGGTGTCGCTGGTGATGACGTGTCCAGCGTCTGTGCCGATCACGCGGGGGCCTGACCGATGCCGACGGCGCTGTGACTTTTGTCGATCAGGCGACCGATCCGCCTGCCGGCGTGGGCACCGAACACCCCAGTGCGTACACCGAGGACTGATCGAACGCCGCGCCACACGCAACAGACGCCGGTGCTCGTCCAGATCGAGATTCTGTCCGATTTGACACTTCGGGCGTTTCTGGCAGCGTAGTGAAAGCTATGCCCCATGCACCCGGCGGGTTTTCCCGCGAAGGCGCCGCCGGGGCTCTGACGCCGAACGGCGCCCCTGTTCTCGCCGCGCGGTTCACCGTCCCCGCCGTGCCCAAGACCTTCGTCCGCAGGCCGCGTGTGACCGAGTGCCTCACCAGGGCCCTGGAGGGCCCGTTGGCACTGGTCAACGGCCCCGCGGGAGCGGGCAAGACACTGCTCGTCGCCGACTGGGTCGTCGCCACGCTGACGAAGCCGGTGGCGTGGCTGACGGTCGAGTCCGGTGACAACGCCCCCGGGGTCTTCTGGGCGTATGTGCTCGCGGCCTTGCGACACCATGGGATCACGCTGCCCGACGACATCGGTACTCCGGCTCGCCCCGGCGAGGTGGACGACTCGCTCCTGTCCCGCCTCGCCGCGCACCTGAACGAACGGACCGAGCCGGCGATCCTCATTCTCGACGAGTTCGAGCGGGTATCCGCTCCGGAGGTCGCCGAGGGGCTGGAGTTCGTGCTCCGCCATGCCGGCGCAGGGTTGCGCCTGGTGCTCATCAGCCGTACCGAGCCGCTGCTCCCCCTGCACCGGTACCGCGCTGCCGGGGAGATGACCGACATCCGGGACGCCGACCTGGCGTTTCTGCCCGACGAGACCGCCGAAGTGGCGAGCAGGCACGGCCTGCCCCTGTCGGACGAGGGCGCCCGCACACTGACCGAACGGACCGGAGGGTGGGCCGCGGGTCTGCGCCTGTGCATCCTCGCCGCACAGCGAGCGGAGGACCCGGACAGATTCCTGAAGGAGTTCGAGACGGGACAGGGCACGGTCGCGGACTTCCTGCTGGCCGAGGTGCTGGACGCACAGCCCGCCGCAAGCCAGGACCTGTTGCTGAGGGCCAGCGTCTGTGAACGGACCCAGCCCGGCCTGGCGAACGCCCTCACCGGTCGGGACGATGCCGCAGCGATCCTTGCGGAGCTGCAACGCGCCAACGCGTTCGTCGAGCCCCTCGGCCACTCCTGGTACCGGCTGCATCCCCTGTTCGCCGAAATCCTGCGGGCCCACCTGAACACCAGGCACCCCGGACTGGAACGGGAGCTGCACGGCAGGGCCGCCAGGTGGCTGAGCGATGCCGGACTGCTCGCAGAGGCCCTGCCGCACGCGGCCGACGCGGGGGACTGGGAGTTCGCCGCGGATCGGTTCGTCGACGATCTGGCGATCGGACAGCTGTTCACCGGACTCGACGCGGACCGCCTCGGCGCGCTGTTCTCCCGGATGCCACCGGATACGTCGGGTCCTGCCGCGGACCTGGTCCGTGCGGCCTGCGCGCTGGCTCGACACGACATCGACCGGGGTCTCCAGGATCTGAACCGGGCCGAGGCGCACCTTCCCGCGGCCGAGGCGCGGGGCACCTCGGCCGCCCGGCTGACCTGCGCGTTCCTGCGTGTCCTGGTCGGCGGGATGCTCGGCTCGGCGGAGATGGCCGAGACCGCTGCCCGGCGGGCCGAGGAACTCGTCGAAGGTGACATCCTCACGGAGCGTCTCGAGGCGCATCCGGAGGTGTCGGCTCTGATGCTTGCCGGTCTCGGATCGGCTCGCTTGTGGTCGGGCCGTTTCGACGCGGCCGGATCGGCCCTGTCCGCCGCGGCGGAGGTGTCCGACGGCCCCTCGACGGCTGTTCCCCGGCAGGAATCACTCGGTCGGCTGGCCCTGATCGACTTTCTGCGGGGATGGCCGGGTCGGGCCGAGGCGCATGCGGGGGAGGCGATGGCCGAGGCGGAGCGCTCCGGCCTGCCGCCCTCCGTCCGTACCTCCGTGGGGCAACTGGTGCTGGCCGCCGTGGGAATCGACCACGACGATCTGACCGCCGCGCGCTCACATCTTCACCGTGCTGCCTTGTCCGCTGCAGACTCCCGCGACCCGATCGTCACGTCGTGGCTGACCATCGTGCACGCGCGGCTGCTGCTGGCCGGAGGCGAACCCGAGCGGGCCCTTCGCGTCCTCGTCGACATGAGGCAACTGCCGTCCGCAGTAACGTCCTCACCGTGGGTGAACAGCCAGGTGGTACTGGCCAGGGCCGCCGCGTACTTGGCCCAGGGGCGCCCGCAGGCAGCCGTGGACGTACTGGCTCGGACGGCCGACGTACCCGAGTGCGCGATCGCCTCGGTCCGTGCGCGACTGGCGGGCGGCGAGGGCGAAGCGGCACGCTCCCTTCCCGACGCAGTCCCCGGCGCCAATGGCTGCGGACCCGCCATCACAGTCCCGGCCCTGCTCGTGCGCGCCCAGGCCGCCGACGCGCTGGACGACGACTCCTCGGCCCAGTACCTCGTCGCCCGCGCCCTGGCCGCCGCCGGGCCCGAACACCTGCGGCGTCCGTTCCTGGAGGCCGGGCCCTGGCTGCGGGCTCTGCTCGACCGTCGGCCTGCTCTGTGGCAGGCACACGGCTGGCTTCCGGCCCGGCCGGCCACAAGGGCGAGTGCAGTGGCTCCCGGCGATATGGCCTCCGCGCCCGTGATCGAACCGCTCAGCGAGCGCGAATGCGAAGTGCTGGGGCGACTGGCGCAGACGATGTCGACGGAGGAGATCGCCGCCGATCTCTTCCTGTCCGTCAACACGGTCAAGACCCACCTGAAGAACATCTATCGCAAACTCGCGGTGACCCGGCGTGGCGAGGCGGTGCGCCGGGGCCGGGAACTGCGGTTGCTGTGAAGCTGTTCCGAGGGCCGGGCGGGGTCACCCGGTCGGGGTGATGCCATGCGCCGGGTGACGACAGAGCATGAAGGTGAGGGGACAGCCGGGAGCGGCCGCACCGCTGCAAGGGATGCGTGCTCATGCGCTATGAGATCCGCGTCGAAGGAGAGATGTCGAGGACGATGACCGATTCGTTCCCGGAGCTGGAGAGCTGCGTCATATCCGGACAGACGCTGCTGTTCGGCCAGGTCACCGACGAGGCGCATCTGTACGGGCTGCTGGCGCGGTTCCAGTCGCTGGGCCTGCACGTGGTGGAGATGCGCAGGCTCGCAATGTGACAGCGGCATCCGTCACGCGCACGCGTGGACCTGCCGAGCTGTGCCGACCTGATTTCCCCGGCAACGGCCTGAGCGGGCCCGCGCACAGCTGGTGAGGCCCGGCTCGCCGTCCGGAGTCGTGCCGAACCGATCCTTGGGGCAGCCGCCGCGTCAGGCGAAGCGGACGTCGGCCGGCTCCAGCCTGTGGCGGTCGCCGGGGTTGCCTCCGTGATGCCGGCCGCGGCGAGAGCGTCGATGATGCCGTGCTCGCGGGCTGCAGTAGAACCGTGTGCCCCGCGAGCCGCCGACCTCACCTGCCTGGTCATCCACTCGTAGACCATCCACCCCGACCTGCGAGCCGCCAGGTCAGTCACCGGCCTTTTTGCCGAACCATCCGAGCGACTGGGCGACGGACGCGCCGATAAAGAGGATGCCGAGAGGAATGATCGTGAACCAGACAGCATCGGCTTTCATGGCAGCGAGCAGGGCGATGGCGCCGATGGCCAGCGCCAGGAGCACGAGCATGCCCAGAAGGACGCGAATCTTGGAAACCAACGGAGGACTCTCCAATGTTCAGCTGGGCTCTACTGACTGGACAGCGTTCGCTCCCCGTTGGACCGTCGGCGACGGTTGCCCAGTAGGGAGGCAGCGAGCTGCCCGGCGTGACACCACGATTCCGTCGGGAAGCTCATGGGACGAGTCTCCCGACGCTGCCGTCCGGAGGCACCAGTAGAACTACGCAATCGAATACGTAGGTCCCGGCCCAGGCGGGGCAAAGCAGCGGTCAGCCGTACAGTGAGCCGTTTCCAACTTCACCTGAAGGGTGGTCAGTTGGCCTGACGGACGGATGAAGCCGCTGGTGGATGGGTTTTCGACCAAGAGAACCGTCTCCACGAGAGGCTTCGTATGTTTGTCTACCCGTCCGGCGTCGACGTGTCCAGTTCTGCCCTGCTTCCTCACTGCCCCCCTGAGGGAACACCGTCGTGTTGTCGGCACCCGATGGCGGCGCCTGAGCGAGGGCCGGCAGGCCCTGCCCACCCTCGTCCACCTCCGCAACGGCCAGCCGTATGCTCAGCTCACGGCTGGTTTCGGGGATCGGCACCACCACCGTCCACCGCTACGTCACCGAGGCCGTCGGGCTCCTGGCCGCCCTCACCCCCAGGCTCGCCGAAGCCATGCGGGCCGCATCGATGAAGGCGTGTCTGATCCTGGACGGGACGCTCCTGCCGATCGACCGGAGCGCCGCAGACCGTCCCTTCTCCTCAGGCACACACAAGAGGCACGGCATGCACGTGCGGGTCGTAGCCGACCCGAAGGGGCGTCTGCTGTGGGCTTCACCGGCCCTGGCCGGCGCCGTCCATGACGTCCGGGCGGCCCGCGAGCACGGCATCATCGACGCTCTCGCCGAGGCCGGCATCACCTGCTGGACGGACAAGGGCTACCAGGGCGCAAGCGGGACGGTCCGCCTCCCGTACCGCGGTCGGTGGGACCATTCTCCGTCGGTCAGCAGGCCGCCAACCGATCCACGCAAAGGTCCGGGCCCTGGTCGAACAGGCCATCGCCACTCTCAAGTCCTGGCGGATCCTCCGCAGGCTCCGCTGCTCGACGACCCGAATCACCAGCCTCGTCCAAGCCGTCCTCATCCTCCGTCTGTCCAGCTCGACCCGAGGATGGAAAAGGGTCAGTCCGAGTGGGGAGACGTGGTACGGGGCGCGGCTCCCGTGCCTGGACGTTCAGTCCTTCGGCGGGGTTGCCGCGGCCGGGACCCTTCGCGGGGCGAGTGGCGCTCCTCGGGCCAGGGCTGTCTCAGGGGCGTGCTGCTGTACTCGGGGACAGCGGCCCGTAGTGGGAATTGCCGGGCCTGAACAGCCCTTTGGGCCCCGGCTCCGTTGCTCATCTCCCGTGTCCGAGCACGTCGCGTCGCGACCGATCGTGCCGGATCCTGCGCTGCGCGCCCTGGTCGGGGCCCTCATGGCAACGGGTCGCCTTGTGTGACGGTCGCGCTGTGATGGGCGCGGATGATCGCGATCACCGTGTCGGCGGTGTGGTCGAGGTGGCTGCGGCCATCTGGCAGCTTAGCCGTTGGGCTGATGTAGCTCTGCGGACCAAAGTGAGTGGCCGGGTCGAGCCGATGCACGGTGATCTTCCCGGCACGAACGGCCCGGTTCCATCCGCTACGCCGGAAGAGTCGCCGGCGCTGGGGGAAGATCCAGGTGGCAATCTGCTCAATCCGGTCGTTCGCGCTGGTGAGCTGATGCAGGTGCTCGGCATGGGTGAGGTCGTTGGCCCCGTTGTGGAATCCGCCGAGCGTGATCAGCAGGAGCGGGCAGCGCAGCAGTGTGTACAGCTCGTCAACCGCACCGGTGGCGACCTGGGCGCCGCCGCTGTAGCTGAGCAGCACCACGGGCATACCGCTGTCGGGATGGTAGCCGGCGAGCCGGAGCTGAGTGGCGATCTGGGAGCCGACGGCCCGGTTGTACAGGGGCCGGTAGCGGTGGTCGGCGGCGACGAAGGTCTGCATGACGTTGTGGAGGAACAGCAGCAGCCCGATGCGGCGGCGCAGCCACGCCCACACCGGCCGGTCGGCAAGTGGGTCGGCCAGCGGCGAATAGGGTTGTATCTGTCCCAGCACTCGCAGCTCCGGCGCTCCGGCGATCAGGGCCTCGACCAGCTGGCCGCCGTCCCGGCTGTCACGGACGCGGCGTTTGCCGATGCCGTCGAGGTAGACCAGGTAGGCACCTGGTGGACTGTCAGGGGCCGCCCCCCGGGCGTAGGGGACGCCTTCCGGGAGCTCGGTGGCGGGGGCCCGCCAGCCGGCACCATAGGCCAGAACCTCGTAGCGGGCCAGCAGGGCTTCGGCCAGCAGAGCAGGCCCGACCACGCAGGCCCAGAGCAAGAAATCGTTCATGCGATCGCCTCCTGTGCTCCGGTCGCGCTGATCTTCACGACGAGGTGCCGGACGGTCTCCACTGCGAGAGCGAGCCCGGCCCCGGCGACGGCGACGCAACCGGCGGCGCTCCACCAGTGCAGCCCGCTTGCCGCGGCGAGCGGGCCGACCAGACCGGTCCCGACGCCCACGAAGAGCAACAGGTGGAGCAGAGGCCCGAGCAACGGGAAGGCGAGGACGGCGGCGAGCACCAGTGGGGCGACCACACTTGGTGTCCATACCAGGCCGGTTCCTGGCGATGGAGAGGACAGCACCAACTCGGCCAAGGCCCACGCGGTCAGCGGCCACAGGGCGAACACCACACCCTCGACGAGGCCGGCGGGCAGCAGCAACGCGGCCACGAGAGTCCGCGGCATACCAGGCCGGCGCGCTACGAGAGGCAGGATGCGCCCAGCGGCCTCCGACAGCCCGGAGAGCACCAGCAGGACAACGACAGCGGGGGACATCACTCGGCCTCGCTGTGCCGGACCGGCGGAGACGACTGACCGGCCGGGCCGGCCGCGTACAGATACCGCTCGAGTTCGTCGGCGGCGCGCCGATATCCCCCCGCCTCGCGCTGGGCGACCTGCAGGGTGCGCGCGGCTGCTCGGAACCGGGGGTCGTGGAGCAGTTGCCGGGCGAGGACGCCCACCGACCCGCTTGCGACGTCCTGGGTACGGATCGACAGGCCGGCGCCGAGCTCGACGACGCGCCGGGCCACCATCGGCTGATCGGCACCCTGGGGGATCACCAGCAGGGGAACCCCGGCGTACATGGCCTCGTTGACGCTGTTCATCCCGCCGTGGGTGACGAACAGCGCCGCGCGGGCCAGCACCTCCGGTTGCGGCACGAAGCGGCGGGCGAGCACGTTGGCCGGCAACGGACCCAGTGCCTCGGGATCGGTCTGCCCGGTGGAGACGATCACGGTGCCGCCCAGCGGGGCGAGCGCGGTGGCCAGGCTGCGCAGCAACTGGGGGGCGGCGTTGAACACCGTGCCCAGCGAGGCGAACAGCACCGGGTCCCGCAGCCAGTCGGTCGGGAACGACGGGTCGGCCCGTCGGGCGCCGATGCTTGGGCCCACGAATCGGTAGGACTGGTCGAAGTCCTCGATGGCAGGTTGGAAGGCCCGTGAGGTGTAGACCAGGTTGAGCGGCTGGCGGATGTTCGCCAGGTCGAGCAGGGGCAGCCCACGTGCGTCGAAGCGGCGGTGCAGTGCCCAGCGGGATCGCAGGTAGCCCTGGACACTGCGGGGTTGAGCCGTCGCCGCGGTCAGCAGGTCCAAGGAGCCATGGGTGGGGCTGGGGACATGCCGGTTGAGGGCGAAGGTGGTGAACGAGGAGGCTGCCGGTACCCCGAGTTCGCGGGCGGCCACCGCGCCCCACAGACAGGCGCTGTCGTGGACGATCAGGTCGGGTCGGTCGCGGCGCAGGTCGGTGAGCACGGCGGGCAGCAGGTGGACGGCGGTGGTTGCCAGTGACTCCATCCAGGTGAGCGGTGTCGGCGGATCGGGGAAGGGCTGATCGCCCCCGGGGTACAGGTACACGCTCGCGCCGGTCGCCTCGATCTCCTCACGGAACGCGGGCGAGGTGTGGTAGACGACGGTGTGGCCGCGCCGAACAAGTTCGGCCACGATCGGCAGCGTCGGGTTGACGTGGCCGTGCATGCCGATGCTGAGAAACGCGATGTTGCTCACGGGCCGACCTCCGCCATGGAAGAAATTGATGTCTCGCCCGGGCCTCCCGATGCCGCCGAGAAGTCGTCGGCCCGATACAGCCCCGTCCCGCTGATGCGCAGCCCGTCCAGAAAGCGCTCGGCTGTGAGGCACGCCGTGCTGATCAGCCGCTGGGACTGGCCGAAGTCCCACGGTGCGGGCCAGGCTTCGATGCCGGTCGGCAGCACGACGGTCGGGATGTGCTGGGACACCTCGCGCAGGTCACGCTCGATCTGGTGGTGCAACAGCAGCAGCCCGGCCCTGGCGGCGATCGCACTGGCACGTCGGCGCGGAATGGTGGGGCGCAACGGCGAGCTCTCCGGCCCGGTTGCCACCACCACCACGCTGGCCGCCCCGGCCTGCAGGGCCGCCAGTACCGGGACATAGGCGATCAGCCCGCCGTCGACGAGGGTCCGGCCCGCACGATCCACCGGGGGGAGCATCCCGGGAATGGCTGCGCTGGCCAGCAGCGCGGACTCGAGGTCCCCCCGGTCGAGCAGCACCGGAGCACCGGTGACCAGGTCCGTGGCCACCGCGGTGAACGGGACCGCCAGTTCCTCGATCCGCGAGGGCAGCCCGGCCCGGGCGATCAGCCGACGCAGGCCGCGATCGGTGAAGACGCTGCTCCGTGAGGACAGGTAGCCGAGCGGATACACGTCACGGCGACGCAATTGGGTCCACACGTCGTCCAGCCATGGCATGGCCCTGTGGGGGTGGGCGGCCGCGATGGCCCCGTTGAGGGCACCCACCGAGGTTCCGATGATCATGTCTGGGGCGAATCCGTGGCGCTCCAGCGCGTACCCGACACCGATGTGCGCCGCTCCGAGCACGCCACCGGCGCCCACCACCGCGGCCACGGGACGTGGAAGGGCGCGCAGACCTGCCGTGGTGGGGTGTGGGGGCGGGTGGACCGAGCCGCCGACGCCGAAACCGAAATGTGCTGATGCGCGTGAAATCCGGCGACGAGCTACCCTCATGATCCACCTTTCGCGCCATGGACACCGAATCGGACTGGTTCACCCCTCTGGACCGGGCTGACACAAGATGTGTGACACCGTCGGCCACAACATTGAGCACGGTCCGCCCGGTGTCAGTGGTGCATGAGGAGCATGATGGCCGTGCCCAGAGCCGTCGATCCTTGCCGGAAGCGGTCGCAGGGCCCACCGAGGTCGGTGGACATGCCCACGACGCCCGGAGCCCCGAGCAGCGTGGGCATGTCCCGGGTCAGCGACCGGAGAGCGTAGGCCAGCAGACAGATCGTCAGTACGCCGGTGATCATGTCGCCGGTGCGCGCGTGCGTGACGCTGCCGTGCCGCGCCGGCATCCATGCCATGGCGACCATGCCGACCGCGTGGGGCGACCTGTGTACGAGGCCGGTCAATCTGGGGCCCCGGAGACTGAGGACCGCGGTCAAAGAGCCCGCGCGCGTCACAAGAGCCGGTACTCGTCGGTCTTCCAGTCATTGGTCGTCCGGTATCCAGGACGCCACGACGCAAAGGTGCGCTCACGATGACTTGCAGCCCAGTTGGTCCGGCACGTCGCAGCACCACGGGTGTGAGGCGGTGACCGAGCCGATCCAGCCGCACGACCTGTCCACCGAGAAGGACCTCGACGGGAACTCCTTCGCTCCCCTCTACACCACGGCGGTGACCGTGACCGGCGGGACGACGGCCCATGGGAGAGCCTCGGGGAGGGCACGCTCGGACGACGGAATTCTCGACCTCGACCTGCGCCTGCCCGCCGAACTGGGCGGAGACGGCCGGGGAACCAATCCCGAGCAGTTGTTCGCCGCCGGGTTCGCGGCCTGCTTCCACGGCGCGCTGAGCGTCGTCGCACGACAGGCCGCGCTCGACCCCGCCGCGATCTCCGTCGAGGCGACCGTGGCGTTCGGCCACAGTCCGCAGGACGGCGGATACGTCCTGCACATCGACCTGGTCGTCAGCTGGCCGGGCGTCACCCCCGAGGTCGCCACCCCGCTCCTGCAGAGAGCCGACGCACTGTGCCCCTACGCGAGGATGGCCTGGCACGGCACGCCGACCACCATCACGCTGGCCTCCTGAAGCCACGGCCGTGGTGTCAAAGATCGCGGGACTGCCCGGTCGTACTGGATGAAGGCCCCAGCGGACGGAGCGGACCATGGCTGTCAGCGAACAACGTCTTGCGCTACGACCCCGACCGCATGGAGCTGTCCACCCGCGACCGGGTGGCCCTGGCCGCGTACACGGAGATCAAGGAAGGACGCGGCACCCCCAACGGCGGCGTGTGGCTCGACGTCTCGCACCTGCCCCGGCAGACGATCATGACGCGTCTGCCGCGTGTCTACCAGACCCTGCTGGATCTGCAGACGCTCGACATCACCGCGAGCCGATCGAGATCGCGCCCACGGCGCACTACTCGATGGGCGGGGTGTGGGTACGCCCGGAGGACCACAGCACGGACGTCCGCGGCCTGTACGCCATCGGCGAGGCGTCGAGCGGCCTGCACGGCGCCAACCGTCTCGGTGGCAACAGCCTCATCGAGCTTCTCGTCTACGGCCGCATTACCGGCCAGGCCGCTGCCGCCTGTTCAGAGTCCCTGACCGCGCAGCCGCGGTCGGCGTCGGCCATCGCGGAGGCCCGCGCGGAGATCGACGACCTCCTCGCCGCCGACGGGCCGGAGAACGTCCGTGCCCTGCAACGCGCGATCCGCAACACCATGACCGAGCACGCGGGCGTCGTACGCGATGAAGACGGCCTGCGCGCGGGACTGGCGGAACTCGCGGCGATCGAGAAGAGGATGCAGGATGTCGGCATCCACCCGGACATCGCCGGCTATCAGGACCTCGGGCACGCTTTCGACCTCAAGTCCGCCGCGCTCGCGGCCCGGGCCACCCTCGAAGCGGCACTGGAGCGCCGGGAGACGCGTGGCTGTCACAACCGCAGCGACTATCCCGACATGGATCCCGCCCTGCAGGTCAACCTCGTGTGGTCCCCGACGACGGGCGTCACCCGCGAGAGCCTTCCGGCCGTCCCCGAAGAGATTTCCTCCCTGATGGAGGAAGTCTCGGCCACGGGCAGACTCGTCGAATAGGAGGTGTCACAAACAGATCGGGTGGTCGGTCTCTACTGATAGAGGCATCAGGGAAACTCGAAAGGAATTCCGTCATGAAGGTCGTAGTGATCGGTGGAACCGGGCTCATCGGCTCGAAGGTGGTCGCCCGGCTCGGCGAGCACGGGCATGAGGCGGTCGCCGCGTCCCCCAACACCGGCGTCAACACCCTGACGGGTGAGGGCCTTGCCGAGGTCCTGGAGCGTGCGTCGGTGGTGGTCGACGTGTCGAACTCGCCCTCGTTCGAGGACGAGGCCGTCATGGAGTTCTTCCGGACCTCGACGACCAATCTGCTCAAGGCGGAGACCCAGGCCGGCGTGGCGCATCACGTGGCGCTGTCCGTGGTCGGCACCGACCGTCTCCAGGGGAGCGGGTACTTCCGGGCCAAGCAGGTCCAGGAAGACCTGATCAAGGCGTCCGGCAACCCCTACTCCATCGTCCACGCCACCCAGTTCTTCGAGTTCGCGAAGGGACTCGCCGACGGGGTCACCGAGGGGGACACCGTGCACCTCCCCGACGCCAAGATCCAGCCCATCGTCTCCGACGACGTGGCCGTGGCGGTCGCCCGCACCGCGGTCGGCGCACCGGTGGGCGGCGTGGTGGAGGTCGCCGGCCCCGAGGCGTTCCAGCTGGAGGAGTTCATCCGCATGGGACTGACCGCCCAGAACGACCCCCGCAAGATCGTCACGGATCCGCAGGCGACGTACTGGGGCGCCCCGCTGCAGGAGAACACGCTCCTGCCCGGCCCGGACGCGCACGTCGCGGAGACCCGGTTCGCCGACTGGCTCGCACGGCAGAAGTAGGTTCTCGAGGTGGCCCTCACCGAAAGGAGAGGGCCACCCACGTCCCACGTTCGAATCGCTGACCGCCGAAGCCGCCGAGCTTCGTAACCGGGTCACGGAACTGCGCCGGAAACTCGCGGTCCTCGCCGAGCGCATGAACGTCATTTCAACCGCACTGAACCGGCATGCGCCCTGCCCCTGATCTCCTCGGCCGGGCCACGGCCGCCGCCCTGTCGAAGGCGGACGCCCGGGTCGCTCCGGCGAGATGCCCGTCCTGAAACTGGGCGTGGCCGACTGGCGGCCGGTGCAGGAGGCCGCGAAGGCGACCGTCGGGCGTTTCGACGCGCTGGACATCCTGGTGACGACGCGCGTCATGCTGAGCGGACCGTTCCCGGTGCCGACGCGGGGGAGCGGACGCGTATGCCCGCCACCGAACGGCATCTATGTGCGCCGACCTGCTCACCTGCCGCGGAGCAAGGGTGCCGCGGTGCAGATCTCCTCGACCTCGGGGCGTAGGTCCATGACCGCCGGCGTCGTGCAGCGGCCACCAGGTTCCAGGTTCGGGATCACTGCCTTCTCAGCGGCGTTGCGGCAGGAGGCGACGGCGCGGGGCACGCGTCGTCCCCGTCGAGCCTGGACTCGTCGCGACGGGCAGAGCCCGAAAGGAAAATCGCCGACGACGTCCGGTACGCCGTCACCCGGCCCGGGCACGTCTGCGTCGACGAGATTCCGCCCGCCCGGCCAGGCCCGTTGACACCTGCCGCAGCGGTCACCGCCGACAGCCCGCATCAGTCTTTCCAGGTGTCCGCGGTCTCCGGTCCGGGCCGCCGAGACGAACGCCTGAACAAGACGCCGGTGCGCGACGGAGTCGGCCTGCTGCCTGCGGTGGTTCCCGTTGAGACGCCGCTGGGCGCGTGCAAGCTGCTGCCTCCTGTTGACGACGCTGAGGTGCAGGATCTCGGCGATCCGGTCGTACGGGCAGCCGAAGCCCTCTCGCAGGACGTACGCGGCGCGTTGCCTCGGAGACAGGGTTTCCATCAGCAGGAGAACCGCTCGCTCGACGGCGTCCTGTCGCTCGGCCACCTCTTCAGGGCCCGCGTGGTGGTCCATCCGCTCCGGGATCGAGGGGCTGTCACAGGACTCCCGGCGCTTCCAGGCGGACTGGACGACGTTGATGGCCAGCCGTTCCGCCCCAGATGCCGTCCCGCCCGCACGGCCCAGCCGAGGCACTGCTCTGCGGCGGGACAACGGCCGCACACAGCCTCCACCTCGTCCATCTGCCGAAGTGCGGGACCGCTGTTGGATACGGGGAAGAAGAGCTCGGGATCTACGCGCAGGCAAGCTGCCCGTTCACGCCAATGCATGGTTCCCGGTCTCACGGGTTGAGCCCACGCTCCTGCCGCGTGCGGGGCAGCGCGAGCGAGAGCGGGGATGGCCTATGGACCAGGGCGATGCGCTGCCGATCGACGAGCCGTGGGAGGACCACGACCGACGGGAACGTGTGACAGAAATGGGCGATGCTTTTTCACGGCCCTGCAAAGTCACACTGTTCGAGACACTGAGATGACCTGTCTGACACTCGAACCACTGCATATGATGTCGACAAGGGTTGAGGAGGGGAGAACTCATGGTCTCCGCGAGCCGTACGGCACACAGCATCGAGGTCACCGCCGAGGGGCTCCAGGAGGAACTGGCCCGGCTGCATTTCCAGAAGCAGACGCTGGAAAGGGAGTTGGCGGCGATCGTGGCACATCTCGGCTCCGTACAGCGGGCCCTCGGCGCTCTCGAGAGCGCGCTGGTCGCTCCGCGCTCCGCCGAGCAGGTGGACGAGCCCGACAAGCAGTACGGCAAGCTCACCGAGCAGATCGTGGCGTACTTCGCCAAGGTCGGTGACGCGGAGGTGCGAGCCCGCGAGGTCGCGGCGGCGCTAGGCCGTGACGCCGACAGCGGAAGCATCAACGCGGTCCGCAGCACACTCGATCGCCTCGTCGCCTCCTCCCGTATTGAGCGCGCCGGCCGGGGCCTGTATCGCACCGGGCGTTCCTAGCGCTCGGCGGTCACCGGGACGATCCGAGGATCACCACGACGCAGGCGATGATCGCCAGGGTGATCAGCACCATCCCGGTGAGTGTTCCCCGCAGCCATTGCCGGATCCTGACGTGGTGTTGCGCCTCCATCGCGCCGACGCGTTCGGCGATGTGATCGGTCACCATGCGGGCTACGTGTTTCTGCTCGTCGACGTACCACTGCTCGATGTCCCGCTTCTGCTCGGGGGTGAGCCCCTCCACGCGCGCGGTGAATGCCGCCACGCGGCGGTGCGTCGCTCCCCTGTGAGCCTCCCGGTACAAGAAACCTTCGATGTCGGGCAGGCCGCGGGCGGCCTCCTCGCGTGCGGACACGGCGTACCCCCAATGAAAACGAGAACCCCACATGGTCATGGTGCGCTGCCTTCCTTCGCACGGCCGGCGCTCGGGTCCTGCGGCTGCCCACCGTTGACGAAGGCGTCCCGTGGGCGCTGGACGGAGGCTAGAGACACGAGATCCCGGCCTGTCAGGGCCGCGGTGAGCCAGACCGCCAGAACGCGGATCTTGCGTTCCCAGCTGGGCACCGCGAGCACGTGATAACCCCGGTGCATCAGCCACGCCGGGAATCCCCTGATGACGATGCCCTTGTACTGGAAGATGCCCCGCCCCAGCCCCAGCGTCGCCACCACGCCCAGGCTGCCGTGCCGGTAGTCCCGGACTCGCTGCCCGCGCAGGTCGGCCACGAGGTTCCTGGCGAGACGTCTGCCCTGTCGCACGGCGTGCTGGGCGTTCGGCACCGTGCGCGCGCCCGGCACCGGCGAGGCCAGGTCGGGGATGGACGCGTCGTCGCCGGCGGCCCACACGTCCGGCACGGGTTCGGCGTCGGTGCCCACGCGTAGATCGGCGCGGGCCAGCAGCAGGCCGCGCTCGTCGAGGGGTAGGTCCGTGTGGTTGTGCACGACCGGGTTCGCGGCGTTGCCGGCGGCCCAGACGATCAGCTCGGAGTCGTACTCCGCTCCGTCGGAGAGGACGACGTGGCCGTCCTCGGCGGACAGCAGTTGCGTGTTGAGATGGACATGTGCGCCGCGGCGTTCCAGGTGGCGTACCACCCAGGCACCCGGCCGGTCGCTCACCTCGGGCAGGATGCGGCCCCGGGCCTCGACCAGGTGGAAGGACAGGTCGTCGATGCTCAGTTCCGGATAGGACCTGAGCATCGCGGTCGCCAGTGACAGCAGTTCACCGAAGCCCTCGACGCCGGAGAACCCGCCTCCCACGAACGTGACGGTGAGCAGCTTCTGCCGCTCGGGGCCGGCCGGCAGCGACGCGGCCTGGTCGAACGCGGTCATCAACCGGTCACGGATCGCTACGGCCTCCTCCACGTGCTTGAGACCGATGGCCTGCTGCGCGAGCCCGGGAATGGGGAAGGTGCGGGTCACCGCGCCGGCGGTGACCACGAGGATGTCATAGCGAAGCTCGTAGGCCTCGCCGCGCACCGGGCGGACGGTCACCGTACGGTCCGCGTTGCTGATCCCGGTCACGGTGCCGGAGATCAGCCGGGTGCCCCGCAGGTGCCGCCGTAGTGACACGACGGCGTGACGTGCCTCCACCGAACCGGCCGCCACCTCGGGCAGGAAGGGCTGATAGGTCATGTACGGGCGCGGGTCGACGACCGTGACCCGCGCCTCGCCCGTACGCAGCTTCTTCTGCAGACCCCAGGCGGTGTAGAAGCCCGCGTATCCGCCGCCGACGATCAGAATCTCTCGCATGACTACCTCTGCTTCTTGTCCGTCACCATGTAGACCGCTCAGGCCGGGCCGGTGTGACATGCGACGGCGGCTCAGGCCGTCGCGGTGTGTACCTGCTCGGCGTTCTCGCCTGTGTCCGTTTCACCGGCGGCCTTGGCCTTGACCGCTTTCTGGATCTCGACGGTGAGCCTGTGGACGAGTTCCGTGAGTTGCGTGTTGCGCCGCCACGTGGATGGAGACGAACCGCATCGGTCCGGCGAACCAGGTGATCCAGTCGGCTGTCCGCAGCTGGACGTCCTCGGCGCGCTCCTTCCGCACCTCGAGCCAGGCGGGGTGCCGGTGCGCCGGGGACGGGTCCGCGACCTCGTCCCCGTGGAGCGTCGGTCAGTCCGGCTCGGACGGCCCTTATCGAAGCGACTCACCGGGGCCGCTCAGGAGTTGGTGGACGGCTCCGTCCATGTCCAGGTGGCACTCCTCGGTACCGAGCGGCACCACCGCGAGGGTTCGCCGCAGAAATGCCCTGAGGGCTCGCGCCGGGGCGGTCACCACGACCGCCTCCTGCTTCGGATACGGGCACAGTGCGATGTGTACCCTGTCCGCCCCCGGGTCCCGGCAGGGCCAGACCTGGACGTCGCCGGCGCCGGTGAGCTTCTCCAGCCCGTCCAGGAGGAGATCGCGGCCGATCACCCAGTGCACGGTCGTGTCCGTGCGCATGTGGAACGTCAGGGACACCGCGTACGGATCGGCTCTGTCGTAGGACAGATCAAGCATCACCGGCCGGTCCACTCCTTCGGCGACGACCAGACGGACAAGCATCCGGCACACCACCGGCGTACAACTGTCGGGTTCTCTCATCACATCACCGCTCGGTAGATCTGTGGGTCAAGGGAGGTTCGGAGGGCACACGGTGTGATGCGTCCTGCGCCGCTCGTGTGATTCAGGTACATCACGATTCTGCGAGGCCCTCGTGTGCTCGCACCATCAGTCAAATGACCCGCAAGTCGCCATGCAGTCACGTGACTGATGTTTGTCCTCGCCGACCGGTGCACGGTGAGCCCAAGGCTTCCCGCCCTACAGCGGGAAGGACGGCGCAAACGTTCGGAGGACCCATGTCACTCGGCTCGCGCGTCGAACGGTTGCCCAAGACCCCTGCCGCGGACGCCGGTCAGCCCCCTGAGGTGGTGGGGCGTGCGCGGCAACTCCGGGAGATCACGGCGCTGCTCGGGCAGGGCTCGGCCGCGGGCCGTGCCCTGCTGCTCTCCGGGGAGCCGGGTGTGGGCAAGAGCGCCCTGCTCGGGGAGGTCGCCAGGGGCATGTCCGGGGCGGGTGCCCGGGTGCTGTCGGCCGTCGGCGTCCGGTTCGAGTCCGAGCTCGCCTACGCCGGACTTCACCAGCTGCTGTTGCCGCTGAACCACCGGATCGAGCGCTTGGAGGACACGCATCGGAGGGTTCTGCGCAGTGCGCTGGGCTACGGGGGCGATCCGGTGCCCGACAGTCTTCGCGTCTCCGACTCGGTGATCTTCCTGCTGCGCCAAGCGGCAACCGAACGCCCTGTGTTCATCGTCGTGGACGACCTCGGCTGTGTCGACCGGGCCAGTTCGGAGGTGCTGGGCTTCGTCGTCCGTCGGTCGGCGGGCAGCCGTATCGGATTCCTTGCCGCCTGCAGATCGGGAGCCGAGACCTGCTTCGACCGAGCCGGGCTCACCGAGTACGAGCTGCCGCCGCTGGATCGCGACGCGGCCGTGGAACTGCTCGGAGTCCGCTTTCCGGGACTGGCCGGACCGGCGCGGGACCGCGTCCTGGCGCAGGCGCAGGGCAACCCGCTGGCGCTCGTGGAACTGCCCGCCGCGCTGAGCGGTCCGCAACGCGACGCGCCGGCCGATCTGCCCGACGTACTGCCCCTCTCCCCACGTCTTCGGAGCCGCCACGCTTCGCGCGTGGCCCGCCTTCCGGCCGAGTCGCGCCGGCTTCTGCTGCTGCTCGCCCTCGACGACACCGGAGATCCGGGAGTCCTCCGTGCCGGATCGGACGACCCGAAGGCTCTTACGGCCTTGTCAGCGGTGGAGTCGGACCGTCTGATCACCTTCGACGACACGAACCGACGGTTCGTCTTCCGGCATCCGCTGACAAGGGCCGCGGTCGTCGAGACCAGCACCCTGACCGAGCGCTGCCAGGCCCATAGCACCCTGGCCGAGATCCGCGCGGAGACTCCTGAGCGGCGGGCCTGGCACCTGGGCCGGGCAACGCTCGTTCCCGACGAGCGTGTCGCCGCCCTGCTGGAGGAGGCCGGGCATCGCGCCGCCGCGCGAGGTGACGCCGCAGAAGCGGTCGCCACGTTCACCAGGGCCGCCGAGCTGAGCCCCCGTCCCGCCGATCGAGGACGCCGACTGACCCGGGCCGCATACCTCGGTGCCGACGCGACCGGTGAGCTGCGCGCGGCGTCGGAACTCCTCGACCGCGCCCGGTGCGCGGACCCGGACCTCACCGGGTCTCCGCTGACCGCCGCCACGGCGGCTCTCCTCCTGCTCAACGGCGGTGACGGCGACATCGACATGGCCCACCGTCTCCTGGTGGAGGCCATCGAGACCGGCAGCCACGGATACGACGCCGAGGACGACGTTCTCATCGAGGCACTGCACCTGCTGCAGCTGGTGTGCTGGGCCGGTGGTCGCGATGCCCTGTGGGAACCCTTCCACGCGGCCCTCGACCGTCTGAAGCCGGCTGCACCGCCGCTGCTCTCCGCCTGTGGCAGGACGTGGAGGGACCCGGCCGGTACCGGCTCGGTCGGCCGTCACGGCATGGCTCCCGTCCGCCGCGACCGGCTCACGGAACTGCGGGGCGTCTCTTGGGAAACGGTCCGTCGGGGACGCCGGGGCGGCCACGTGCGCCGGCACATCGACGCGCTCATGCACCTGTGCCTGCAGGATTTCCCGGCCGGCCGGTGGGAGGAGGCCGAAACGCTGGCCGCCGAGGGCCTGAGGATCTGCGAGGAGCGCCAATTCCCGTTCTTCTCCTGGTATTTCCAATACCACCAGGCCCTGCTCGCCGCCGTCCACGGGCACTTCGAAGAGAGCCGGAGTACGGCCGACCGAATCACGCAGTGGGCCGTGCCTCGTGGAGTCCTGGCGGCGGCGGCCTTCGCCGGCCATGCGCGAGTCCTCGCCGAACTCGGTGCCGGCGACTACGAATGCGCGTACCGCCACGCCGTGGCGATCAGCCCTGCGGGCCGACTCGCGCCCCACGCTCCGTACGCGCTGTGGGGCTGCATGGACCTCGTGGAAGCGGCGGTGCACACCCGGCGCACCGCTGAGGCGGGGGCACACGTGCGTGCGATGCGGGAAGCCGGTGTCGCGGCTCTCTCGCCGCGGCTGGCGCTGTTGGTGGCGGGCTCGGCCGCGCTGGTCGCACCCGATGACGGCGCGGTCGGGTGCTTCGAGCAGGCGCTGGACGTCCCGGGAGCGCAGAACTGGCCCTTCGATCTGGCGCGGATCCGGCTGGCCTACGGGGAGCGTCTGAGGCGCATGCGCTTCGTCACGGAGGCCCGAGCCCAACTGGACTCGGCGGCCGAGGTGTTCGAGCACCTGGGCGCCCGGCCGTGGGCCGACCGGGCCACGGGTGAACTCCGCGCCACCCGCCGGTCCCGCACCGGAGCGAAGCACGGTTCCGTGACCCTCACCGCGCAGGAGCAGGAGATCGCCGTACTCGCCGCTTCCGGGTTGACCAACAAGCAGATCGGCGAACGTCTCCACCTCTCGCCCCGAACCGTTGGTTCGCACCTCTACCAGTTGTTCCCGAAACTCGGAATCGCCTCACGTGCGGCACTGAGGGACGCGCTCGCGTCCCTCAGTGGAAGCAACGCCTTCTAGGTCTGCGAAGAGGTGGCAGACCGCTGCGCCCGGGACTGCTGAGGCGGCAGAGCGGCCAGGGCCTCGCCGAGGGTGACACGCGAGGTGATGCCGAGCTTCCGGAAGATCCGGTGCAGGTGGGCCGCCACGGTCCGGTGGGAGAAGAAGAGACGTTCGCCGATCTGCTTGTTGCTCAGCCCGGTCGCGGCGAGTGCGGCGATCTGGTGTTCCTGCTCCGTGAGCGGGCCGGCCCCCAGGTGCTGGTGGGCCCCCCAGGTGGCGGTACGGCCGGTGGCCCGCAGCTCTTCGGCCGCCCGCGCGGCCCAGGGGGCGGCCCCGAGACGGCGGAAGGTCTGGAGGGCGGCGGCGAGGTGCGTCCGGGCGTCCTGGGCGGCCCGTGCGCGACGCAGGTGCTGCCCGTAGGCCAGGCGGACCCGGGCGAGGTCGAAGGGCCAGCGCTCGGCACCGGGAACGGCGAGCGCTTCCTCGAAGGCGTCGGCGGCCCGGTTCTCGGGCGCGGCGAGCGCGGCCGAACCGGCGGTGACCAGTGCCAGGCGGCCGGAGATTCCGGGCAGGCCCGTCTCCCGCATCGCGGCGACATGGGCGAGTGCCTCGGCTCGGCGTCCGCTGCGCACCGCGGCTTCCACAAGGTCCATGGGAACCCACAGAGCCAGTGGGGCATGCGGGGCCAGCACGCCTGAAGGGCTGATCGCCGAGGCGTCGAGGAAGGCGTCCTCGTGGTCACCGCGTCCCAGGGCGGCCAGTGCCGTCATGTGCCGCGCGAAGTGCTCGACGGTCCACGCACCGCGGGGTACCGCCCACTCCGTGATCCTCTGTGCCAGCCTCCGCACCGTGCCGTCGTCGCCCCGCGCCGCGGCCAGCAGGCCCTGGGCCCGGTGGAACTGCTGGGCCAGCATCTGATAGCCGTGGGCCTCGCACAGCGCCAGCCCCTCCGCGGCGAGACGGCCGCACTCGTCCCACCGACCCGTCATGAAGTCGTCCAGGCACAGCACCACCAGCGCGATGAGCGCCGACGTGACCGCGCCGCCTTCGCGCCCGTCCTCGACGACGGGCCAGAGCGCCGCACGGCACCCTGTCGCCCGGTCCACGAACAGTGCCGCCATCGCGATCCGTTCGATCCGGCTCGGGTCGGTCTCCCGGTGCAGGTCGTGGATGACCGCATCGAGAAGGCCGAGGGCTGTCGGGGAGGAGCGTGCCGGGTCGGCGTAGACGTCGCCGAGCAGTTCCTGCAGGGGAGGCATCGGTACGGTCAGCTGCGACATGGCGGCCTGGTACGCGTCCCAGAACTCGGGTCTGCCCGCGCACAGACACACCTTGCGCAGGGTGCACAGAGCCTCGAAGAGCGCCTCGTCGTCGCCGTCGGACCTGCCGTCGCGGGTCGTGATCGCACCGACCAGCAGCCGGTGCGCGGTGTTGACATCACCGTCGCGGTTGAGCAGCACCTGGGAGGCCGCGGCCGCCGCCCGCAGTGATCCCCTCAGTTCCGGGTCGGCACGCCGGGCCTCCACGAGCAGTTCGGCCGCGGTGCGCAGTTCTCCGGTCACGTCCGCGCCCACGAAGGCGGCTTCGGCGAGCCGTCTGCCGCGGTCCGCGGGACCGGGAGTGAGGTCGGCGGACCGTACCAGCGCGTTGAAGGCGCCGACGGCGTCGCCGCGTCGGCGGACCCGGTGTGCGGTGTCCTCCAGGAGCGCGGCAACCTGCTCGTCGGGATCGGGTGTCGCCTCAGCCAGGTGCCAGGCCATGCGATCGGGTTTACTGGTGAGCGCTTTGGCCAGGGCCCGGTGGGCGTCCAGGCGCTGACCGCTGGTCGAGCCCGACACGACGGTCGCGCGGATCAGTGGGTGGTGGAAGGACAGCCGCCCCAGTCCTCGGTGTTCGATCCGCAGCAGCTGCGCCCGCTCCGCGGGAGCGAGCACGGTCAGTACGTCCTCGCTGGGGGAGGCGGCGCGCAGGACCGACAGGTCGCCGCCGCCCTCCAGCGCGGCCAGGAGCAGCAGCCGCCGGGTGGGGGCCGGCATCTCCGCGACCCGGGAGCCATACAGGTCCCGCAGCCGACGGCTGAGCGGGAGTACCTCGGACAACAGCACTCCCGCGCTGCCTCGCGAGTCGTCGAGCGCGGCCGGCAGTTCCAGCAGTGCCAGTGGGTTGCCCCGCGCCTGCGCGAGGACCCGACGCAGCTCCTGCCCGGTGAGCAGCGGGAAGTGGGTGCCGACCAGGGCGGCTGCCGCCCTGTCGTCCAGTGGGGACACGGTGAGTTCGGGAAGCCCCGCGCGTTCGAAGAAACTCTCGAACCCCGGCCGCGAGGCTGCGAGAAGGCCCACTCGGCTCCCGGTCAGCCGCCGGGCGACGAACGCGAGCGCCGCGGCGCTCGCCCGGTCGATCCATTGCAGGTCGTCGATGACCAGCAGAACGGGACGGCTGCCCGCTGCCCGGCGGAGCAGTGCCAGTACGGCCCCGTAGAGGACCAGCCGATCCACCGGGGCGCCGTCACTCGCGCCCAGCGCCACGGTCAGGGCTTCCCGGTGCACCGGGTCGAGCCCGTCGTACTCGTGCAGCAGGGGTTCGAGTACGTGGTTCAGTCCGGCGAAGCTCAGATCCGCGAGGAACTCGACCCCGTCGGAGCGCAGGACCAGCGCACCGGCCGCCGTCGCCGCCGTTGCCGCGGCATCAAGAAGCACGGACTTGCCGACACCCGGTTCCCCGGACAGCACCAGCACCCCACCGCGCCCGAGCACCTGGTCGACGTACGACCGAAGCAGCTCCAGTTCCCGGTCGCGTCCTACCAGCCCCTCGGTCGTGCTGCGCGGCGCCGATCCATGACCAGCCACAGCGTCCCCCTTCGAGATCTGACGTGGCGGACTCTCGTCTCCGGGCCGTGGTTAGTCCTCGGAAGGCCGCGGGGCGCGCAGGTGGGCCCGCTTCGACAGCTCTTCCTCTTCGACCAGCGTGAGCATCGGCCGGCCGGGCGCGCACAGCATGATGACGACGTACTTGGCCGGCGTATCCGACAGGGCGTTGCCGTTCTGGTAGTGGATCACGTCACCGCCCGGCTCCCAGAAAGTCTCACCGGCCTTGATCACCCGCTCGGGCTCGCCCTCGAGTTCCCACCGGACGGCGCCTTCGGTGACGTAGCCGAAGCACGGCCCCGAGTGCCGGTGCGGCGGCGTCCCGGGGTGTCCCGGAGGCCACTCGACCACCACGGTCATCGCCGAAGCACCCTCCGGCACGAAGGGCGGCTTGACGTCCGCCAGCATCCTGGGCCCGGTCCCGTCCTGGCTCCCGTGCTCGTCGAGTCCGCTCATGGATGTCTTGTCCAACATCGTGTCACACCTCCGGTCGATCCAACTTGGTTCGCTTAGAAGACAACGCACGGCACGGATGTGTGACACAGCGAGCGACTACGGCTGGACACAGTCGAATGACTCATGCAACGCGCCACCGGATTACGGAAGCTGATCCTGTAGACGGACCGGCGGCGAACCGCCGCCTCACGGGGTGCCGACGCTGCCATGCCCGTTGTTCCGTCTGGTGACGAGGCAACTTCCCCTCGTTCACACGAAATCACAACGTCAGGAGCCACATCATGTCTCACGGCCCCGTCAGCCTGTCAGGCGGACACAGGTGTCGGCACGCGCACCGTCGGTTCGACGGCGTGGGCGGTGCCGCATGAACGACCAGAACGGCGGTCTGACCGTCGGCGTCGATCTAGGCGGCACGAAGATCGCCGCCGGGACGGTCGACCCCGGCGGGGAGGTCGTCTCCCGGGTTCGCGTCCCCACCCCGCACGACCCGGACCGGATCGCCGGGGCGATCGCCGAGGCGGTCCAGCGGGTCCGCAAGGGCTGGGACGACGTCCGAGCGGTCGGTGTCGGAGCAGCCGGATACGTGGACGCGGACCGCTCGACGGTGCGCTTCGCACCCAACCTGGGCTGGCACGACAAGGCGATCCGGGACATCGTCCAGGAGGCCACCGGGCTTCCGGTCGTCGTCGAGAACGACGCGAACGCCGCCGCTTGGGGCGAGTTCATCCATGGAGCCGGTGCCGGGCATGACGACATGTTGATGGTCATGGCGGGCACCGGCCTGGGCGGCGGCATCATCAGCAGGGGCCGGCTCTTCCGCGGCCGCTTCGGCATGGCCGGCGAGATCGGCCACTACCGGGCGGTCCCCGACGGGCTCCCCTGCCCCTGCGGCCAGCGCGGCTGCATGGAGCAGTACGCCAGCGGGGCGGCCCACACCCGCCGCGCCCGCGAGATGGCGGCCGCCGATCCGGCACGGGCCGCGGTGGTGCTCGCGCTGGGCGACGGCACCCCCGACGGCCTCGATGGGCACCATGTGACCGAGGCCGCCCTCAGTGGCGACCCCTTCTCCCTCGAGGTGTTCGAGCAGTCGGGCCGCTGGTTGGGCCAGGCGCTCGCCGACCTCGCCTCCATCCTCGACCCGTCCGTCCTCGTCATCGGCGGCGGCCTCGGCGACACCGGCGAGCTGATCAGGCGTCCGGCCGAGATGTCCTACCGTCGGGCCCTCGGCGGCGGCGAGCACCGCGTCTACGCCGAGGTCCGCACCGCCACCGTGGGATCGGACGCCGGCCTCATCGGCGCCGCGAACCTCGCCCGCCTGCACGAACTGCTCTCAGCCCCGACGGCCGGCGTCTGAGCGGCGGCATGCTCGCCGCCCGGCACGACGACCGGTGCCCACTCATCAGCGCGGTCGTCCATCCGATCCACGTCCCCTACGACCGGTACGCCCGCCTGGCCGGGAGAGCTCCCGCCTGCGCCGATGCGTACCCGGCCCTGTGAAGGAGTCCTTGTCCATGACCGCGAACGCCTCTTCCGCGGGGCCGGCCCACTCAGGGGCCGCGCTCCGCCCGACCAACCTACGGCGTGTCACCTACATCTCGGCGGCCGCGTCGATCGGCGGCTTCCTGTTCGGCTACGACAGTGCCGTCATCAACGGCGCCGTCACCGGCATCCAGCACCGATTCGATGTCACCTCCAGCGAGACGGGCACCATCGTCGCCTCCGCTCTGCTCGGTTCCGCCTTCGGAGCGGCCGTCGCCGGACGTCTCGCCGACCGCGTCGGCCGTCGGCGCGTGATGCACTTCGCCGCGGTTCTCTTCGCGATCAGCGCGCTCGGCTCGTCCATGCCCTTCTCCGTCTGGGACCTGGGCGCCTGGCGCATCGTCGGCGGTACGGCGATCGGCCTCGCCTCGCTGATCGGGCCCACCTACATCGCCGAGGTCGCGCCGCCCGACCATCGCGGGCGGCTGGCCTCGTTCCAGCAGGCGGCCATCGTGCTCGGCATCACCGCCTCCCAGCTCGTCAACTGGGGCATCGCCCAAGGGGCTGACGGCAAGAGCGAGAACCCGCTGGGCGCCCTGGATGCCTGGCAGTGGATGCTGATGGCCGCGATCGTACCGGCGCTCGCCTACCTGTTCCTCACCCTGCGCATCCCGGAGTCGCCGCACTTCCTCGTCGCCACGGGCCGCGAGGTCCAGGCCCTCGCCGTGCTGCGCGACCTGCAGGGCACGTACGCGGGCTCCGAGGAGCGGATCGCCGAGATCCAGCATGCTCTCAAGACCGATCACAAGCCGCGGGTACGCGATCTGCTCGACGGCCGCTTCGGGCTGCTGCCGATCGTGTGGGTCGGCATCGGGCTGGCCGTCTTCCAGCAGCTCGTCGGCATCAACGTCATCTTCTACTACTCGTCGCTGCTGTGGCAGTCGGTGGGCATCGACCAGTCCGACTCCCTTCTGATCAGCCTGTCCACGTCGATCATCAACATCATCGGCACCGTCGTGGCGATGCTGCTGATCGACCGGGTCGGCCGGAAACCGCTCGCGCTGACCGGTTCGGCCGGCATGGCCGTGTCGCTGGCCTTCGCCTCCTGGGCCTTCTCGTACAAGACGGGCAGCGGCGGCAGTCTGTCCATCCCGGACACCCAGGGCACCGTGGCGCTGGTCGCCGCCCACTCCTTCGTGTTCTTCTTCGCGGTCTCCTGGGGTGTGGTGCTCTGGGTGATGGTCGGCGAGATGTTCCCGCTGAGGATCCGCGCCGCCGCGATGTCGGTGGCGACCGCCGCGAACTGGATCGCCAACTGGGCCGTCACCGAGAGCTTCCCCCGCATGTCGGACTGGAACCTGTCGTCCACCTACGCGATCTACGCGGCCTTCGCCGTGCTCTCGTTCGTCTTCGTCGCCGTCAGGGTGCGCGAGACCAACGGCAAGAAGCTGGAGGAGATGGGATGACAGCGTCTCGTACGCCCCTGATGAACAACGGTGTCCTGCCCGTCCGCCCGGCGGCGGGCCGGTGGCCGGCCGCGGCCTGCCGAGGTGCCGACATCGAGACCTTCTTCCCCCCTCGGGGCGACCTGGCGGCCGTCCGACGGGCGCTGATGATCTGCGATCGGTGCCCGGTGCGGATTCCGTGCCGCCGGTATGCGCTCGACCACGGGGAGCGGTACGGGATCTGGGGAGGTCTGACCGAGGAGACACGGGAGACGCTCATCCGCATCGGGCCGCCGCCGTCCGTGCCCTCTCTGCCCCAGGAACCCGTCGCCGAACCCATCGCGGAACGGGGGTTAGCCCTGCTGGAGTCGTCCCCGGGCGCGCGGTGAACGCGGAACCGGCCGGGCCCACCGGCTCGGCCGGTTCTGTCGGGTGACCGCCTTCGGATTCGGGCCTCGGCGCAGCGGGAGTTGAGTCGTTCTACTGATGGTGCGATCGCGCCGAGGGTGTAGGGGGCCACGGTTAGGATGTGGTGCAACGTGACTCCCTGCACTGAGGAAGCCGCACATGTTCAGCACAGCAGCCGGGGCCCTCCAGGGGCCGAACCGAGCCCCCGCGCGATGATCGGCCGGGACGCGGAGCTGCGCATCCTGCGCGGGCTGCTGGCGGACGCGGCGGACGGACGCGGCAGTGCGCTGTTGATCCACGGCACCGCCGGTCTCGGTAAGTCGGCTCTGCTGCGCTCGGTCGGTGCCGAGGGCACCGAGGGCGGTTTCAAGGTGCTGAGCGCAGCCGGTGTGGAGACCGAGCTGTGGCTGCCGTTCGCGGCTCTGCAACTGCTGCTGCAACCGGTCGCCGACGGCATCGGGAAGCTGCCGTCTCCGCACCGCAGCGCGCTGGTCGACGCCTTCAGCGCCACCCAGATCGAGCCCCATATCTTCCGGGTCGCGCTCGCCGTGCTCGAACTGCTCACCGACGAGGCCGACCGGCAACCGCTCCTGCTGCTCGTCGACGACCTGCAGTGGATCGATTCGCCGAGCCGGGACGTCCTCAGATTCGTCGTCCGGCGCACCCGCGATCTTCCCGTACTGGTCGTGGCGGCGTCCCGGGTTCACTCTCCCGACTCCTACGCCCCGAGCGCGCAGCCGGACCTTCACCTGCAACCGCTCGGCCGGTCCGCCGCCGCCGAACTGCTCGACGCGGGTGCACCGGACCTGTCGGCGCCGCTGCGGGCCCTCATCCTGGAGCGCGCCGCGGGCAACCCGCTGGCCCTGGTCGAGCTGCCCAAGACGGTGCAGGACATCGCATCGCAGCTGGACGATCTGCCGCTGACCCAGCGGCTGGAGGACGCGTTCGCCGCGCGTACGGACTCGGCGAGCCCGGGGTGCCGAGCGCTCCTGTTGGCCCTGGCCACCGAGCCCAGCGCACCACTGAACCGGTTGCTGGACGTGTCGAGTCGTCTGACGGGCACCAAAGTTTCCGTGGACGCGGTGCAGGAGGCGGTCGACGCGGGCCTGGTCGGTCTGGTCGGCCGTAGCCTCGAGTTCCGGCATCCGCTGATGCGCTCGGCGATCTACACCCGTGCCACGGTCGCCGACCGGCTGGCCACCCACCGCGCCATCGCCGTGGCCATGGCCGACACCCCCGAGCGCCGGCTCCTCCACCTGGCGGCCGCGACGCTCGGCCCGGACGAGGAACTCGCCGCCAGGCTGGAACGTTTCGCCGACACCGCGCTGGCCCGGGGCAAGGTGGCCTCCGCCGTGCCGGCCCTGCGCCAGGCGGCCGAGCTCGTCCAGGACCCGCGCCGCAGGACCGAGATCCTCGTCCGGGCGGTCGAGTCGGCCAGCGAGATCAATGACCGGGTGCACACCCAGCTGTTGCTGGACCGGGCCGACATGAGCGAACTCGGCCCGCTGGAGCGGGCCCGCCTCATGGTCGTCTCCGACAAGGCGGCGTTCGAACCCGACGAGCCGCACCGCCGGATCGAGGACATGGTGACCACAGCGGCCGGCGCGTTCGACGCGGGCGGCGTGCAGGTCGCCGAGAACCTGCTGTGGCGGGCGGCCGCCCGGTGCTTCTTCCAGGACGGCGACGCACGGGTGCGCACGCTGGCCGCGGCCGAGCTGGACCGATGGAACCCCGATCCGGATGCTCCCGTCGTGCTGACGGTACGGGCGTACACCGAACCGTTCCGGTACGGCGCCGAGGTGATCGCACGGCTCGGCAGCCTCCGGCCGGACCGCCTGGACGGCCGGATCATGCATTTCCTCGGCAGCGGCGCGATGGTCCTGGGCGACGCCACCCTCGCCGCCCGGTACCTGTCACTGGCGGCCGCGGCGTGGCGGTCGCAGGGCAGGCTCGGGCTGCTCGCCCGGTCACTTGCGGGCAGTTGGCCGCGGGTGTACCTCGGTCAGCTCGATCGGGCCCGCGAGGAGTCCGGCGAGGGACTCGCACTGGCCGAGGAGACCGAGGAGTGGATCGTCTGGCTGGGGGTGAAGGCGACAGAGAGTCTGGTGGCGGCGCTGCGCGGAGAGACCGAGGCCGCGGAGCGGACGCTCGGCGAACTGCGCGCCCACCGGTTGTTCCCGGGCATGCCGTTCGCCGCCGTCATGGCGCAGCAGGTAGAGGGCCTGCTCGCGCTCTTCGACGGCCGCGCGGCCGAGGCGTACGACGCACTCGCGCGCGCGTTCGATCCGACGGACCCCCATTACCACTCGGTCAGCCGCTGGCTGCTCGCACCGGACCTGGCGGACGCCGCAGTGGCCGCGGGTACCGTGCAGCGGGCCCGGGAACTACTGGATGGACTCCCCGAGCTGGCCGCCCGACTGCCCTCGGAAATGATGGTGGTGGCCCACGTCTACACCGAGGCGGTGCTGGCGCCGGACGACACGGCGGAGGAGCACTACACCGCGGCGCTGGCCGCGTTGCCCGCCGGCTGGGCCCTGGCCCGGGCCCGGCTGCACCTGCACCACGGCCGTCGGCTGCGTCGGCAACGGCACAACGTCGAAGCCCGGAATCCGCTGCGCAGCGCCCGCGACGAGTTCGACCGGGTCGGCGCGCTGCCCTGGGCCGAGATGGCTCGCGAGCAGTTGCGTGCCGCCGGCGAGTCGAGCGGCCGACGGCACGCGAACACCAGCGACCGGCTGTCGGCCCAGGAGATGCAGATCGCCGTGCTCGCGTCGCGCGGACTGAGCAACCGGGAGATCGGCCAGCGCCTGTTCATCTCGCACCGCACCGTCGGAGCCCACCTGTACCGCATCTATCCCCGCCTCGGCATCACCAGCCGGGGCAAGCTCGCTGCCGCGCTCGCCGCACTCCAGGACGGGCCCCCGGCGAGCGACTCGTCAGGCGCCGACGTCGATTGACAACACGTAGTCACCCGCTTGTTCGACTCTTGGCTGCACGGCGGGCAGAAGCGCGTCCCCTGACCGGCACCGTCACAGGGCGGGTGAGCCTGCTCAGCCGTTCTGCGGGCCCGCAGGCGAGCCGACTCGTCATGGTCGATCACGAGCACGGCGATCAGCAGACGGATTACCATACTCAGTGAACATTCCTGACAAGGGAGCTGCCATGGCGAGGCGCGGTGCACGGGCCGGGCTTCTCGGCAGGGAGAGCGAATGCAAGGCCCTCGACGATCTCGTGGCAGGTGCCAGAGCCGGGCGCAGCGGTGTCCTTGTCCTGCGCGGTGAGCCCGGGATCGGCAAGACCGAGCTGCTGAGACATCTCCTCGGTCGTGCCACCGGATGTCGCACCATCAGAGCGGCCGGCGTCCAGTCCGAGATGGAACTCTCCTACGCCGGCCTGCACCAGCTCTGCGCTCCTCTGCTCACCGGACTCGACCAGCTGCCCGAGCCTCAGCGTGATGCGCTCGCCACGGCTTTCGGTCTGCGCGCCGGCGCCGCGCCCGACCGGTTCCTTGTGGGTCTGGCCACACTGAGTCTCATCGCGGACGCCGGCGGTGACCAGCCACTGGTCTGCATCGTCGACGACGCGCAATGGCTGGACAAGGCGTCCGCGATGACCTTGGAGTTCGTGGCCCGCCGACTGCTCGCAGAATCGGTTGTGCTCGCCTTCGCCGTCCGTGAACCCAGTGCCGGCCATACGTTCGGCAGCCTTCCCGAGCTGTCCCTCACGGGGCTGACCGAGCGTGACTCCCGGACACTGCTCCACTCGGTCGTCACCGGTCCGCTGGATGAACGGGTGCGCGACCGCATCCTCGCCGAGTCGCGCGGCAACCCGCTGGCCCTGCTCGAGCTGCCGCGCGGGTTGACCGCGGCGGAGATGGCCGCAGGGCTCGGGCGTCCGGACGCATGGCCGTTGTCGAGCCAGATCGAGCAGGGGTTCCTCCGCCGCGTTCAGGCGCTTCCGCCCGAGACCCGACGCCTGCTGTTCATCGCCGCCGCGGAACCGCTGGGCGACGTGACACTGCTGAGGCGTGCGGCCGGCCGCCTCGGCATCGACGCCGACATCGCCGTGTCGCACGAAGGCGCGGCGGACCTGATCACACTCGGCACCCGGGTGCGGTTCCGGCACCCGCTGGTGCGCTCGGCGGCCTATCGAGCGGCGGGCCCGAGCGAACGTCGAGAGGTGCACAGGGCGCTGGCCGACGTCACCGATGCCCGGCTCGACCCCGACCGCCGGGCCTGGCACCTCGCCGACGCCGCCTGGGGGCCGGACGAGACAGTGGCCGCCGCGCTGGAGCGCTCCGCGGGCCGGGCCCACGCACGCGGCGGCATCGCCGCGGCCGCCGCCTTCCTCCAGCGTGCGACCGCGCTGACACAGGATCCCGCGCGACGCGCACAGCGCGCGTTGGACGCAGCACAGGCGAAACTCCACGCCGGGGCGTTCGAGCCGGCCGTCACCCTCCTCGCCACGGCGGCGGCCGGACCCCTCGACGAACTGGGCCGAGCGCGGATCGAGGTGCTGCGCGCCGGGATCGCGTTCGCCCAGAACCGCGGCGGCGAGGCCCCGCAGCTGCTGCTCGCCGCCGCTCGCCGGTTCGGCCGGCTCGACGATGTCGCACTCGCTCGTGAGACCTACCTGGACGCCATGGCGGCGGCGATATTCGCCGGCCGCCTGGCGCGCGGCCCAGGACTGCTGGAGGTGGCCGAGGCCGCCCGTGAGGCTCCGCCGGCCCGGCAGCCACAGGTGTCCGACCTGGTGCTGGACGCCCTCGCCGTGCGAGTCGCCGACGGTTACCCAGCCTCGGTGTCGATGATGGAGCACGCACTCGAAGCACTCTGCGACGAGCGGCTCCCCGTACAGGAGCAGCTGCGCCGGCTCTGGCTCGCGTCCGTCATCGCCTCGGAGCTGTGGGACGACGAGCGCTGGCACGCGGCTGCGACCCGTCATGTGACGGTCACCCGCGAGGCCGGAGCGCTCAGCGCTCTCCCCGACGCACTCGACTCCCGCGCCTTCGTGCACCTCATCGCCGGGGAACTGGCGGCGGCCGAGTCGTTGATCGAGGAGATCGAGGCGGTGTGCGCGGCAACCGGCAACAGCAACCCGGGACGTGTGGGCCCCCTCGGCCTGGCCGTCTGGCGTGGTCGCGAGGGAGAGGCCCGTACGTTGATCGACGCGGCCCTGGCCGAGGCGGTGCCGCGGGGCCAGGGGGCCATGGTCACCGTCACACGCTGGTACGAGGCGGTGCTCTGCAACGGGCTCGGCCAGTACGCGCAGGCGCTGGCCGCGGCCCGGGAGGCAGCGGCCGGGCAGCGGGAGTTCTCCTCGCCGCGATGGGGTCTGGTCGAGCTGATCGAGGCGGCCGTGCGGAGCGGCTCACCCGAGTCGGCCACCGACGCGCTGGAGCAGCTCTCGGAGGTGACGCGAGCCTGCGGCACCGACTGGGCGCTGGGCGTGGAAGCGCGCTCACGGGCGCTGCTCAGCGAGGGCGACTCCGCGGAGCGGCTCTACCGTGAGGCGATCGAGCGGCTCGCCCGGACCCGGGTCCGCATGGAACTCGCCCGTGCGCATCTGCTGTACGGGGAGTGGTTGCGCCGCGAGAACCGCCGCGGTGACGCCCGGGCCCAACTGGACGTCGCACACGAGATGTTCAGCCGGTTCGGGGCGGAGGCGTTCGCCGAACGCGCGCGAGGCGAGTTGCAGGCGACGGGGGCGAAGGTCCGCACCCACGCGGTCGCGACGCCCACGGCTCTCACCTCGCAGGAGGCGCAGATCGCCCGACTCGCCGGGCAAGGGCTCACGAACCCCGAGATCGGCGCCCAGTTGTTCATCAGCCGGCACACAGTCGAGTGGCACCTGCGCAAGGTGTTCTCGAAGCTCAGCATCTCTTCCCGCCGGGAGATCCGTGCCATCCAGTTCGAAGACGAGGCGACACCGGCCTGATCCGCGACTGGAGCCACCCCCGAAATCCGAGACCTGCACGGGCCGGGCGGGAACGTGATCCTTGGCCTTGAGGCGCGAGGCGCCGGAGTCCTCTGCGTCTTCGGGGGTGGCGGTCAGGCCGGGCGCTTCTGGCTCTTGATGTAGTCCTTGACGATGCTCAGGAGTGCGCAGCCGCAGGGACACTGCGAAATGTCACAGAAGCTTGGGGTGCCTGGTCATCTCTTCAAACGGCTGTGTGAGCCGAGGAATGTGTGACAGCCGCCGTTCGCGCGTTCCGTTCGGACCTATGGGCGCAGCACGAGGACGCACTGGCCCAGCGGACCCACCTGTGCGTGTCGCACCCCACGAACTGACATGGAGGCAACAATGTTCGAGCACCGGACAGAGGCTGAGATGAGGCTGTACTCCGAGAAGATGGCCAGCGAACTCGCCCTGAAGAGGCGGCAGAAGGAGAGGGACGTCACGAACGACCCCACCGAGAAGACAGGCGCAGTGAGCGGCGGCAGCACCGAGAACGATGACGTCGTCGAGACGCCGTCTGGGGCTGGCGAGACGCCCGTGACCACGGGAACGACGGTCACCGTTGACCCGGAGTGAGCAGACCGAACAAGCCACCATGGGAGGACCCCGTCGTCTTGCTGATGCGCCACCCTCCGCTCGGCTGCCGTGCAACGCGCCGGGGGGCTTCATGAGGTCGGGTTGAGCAACTTCCAGTGGCCCTCGGAGACCACTTCGACGGCGCCGTCGGCTACCTTGATGGCGGTCTGCTCGTCTATGGCGTACGCGGGCCGCCCGATCTGAGCCGCCCATCGTTCTGCCGCGGCCATGGTGTTCTCCGGGCAAGCCGGGTGATCCAGGTGCGGGAAGATCGAGAAATCAACCAGTCCCAGCGTGCTGTCGTCGCCGGTGGGCGGCCTCCAGCCCACAAAGTCCTGCCCGACGCGGGGGGTCATCACCATGCTCCCGGCGCTGAGTCCCACATAGACCGTGTCGGGCAGCGACGGCAGCAGATCAGCCAGCCCGGACTCCCGCATCCAGTGGCACAGGTACAGCGCGTCACCGCCATTGACCAGCAGGACGTCGGCTTCCCGGACCCAAGAGACCCAGTGCGCCTTCTCGAGGCTGGGCAGCGCGGTAAGTTCCAGCACGCCCACCGACTTCCACCCCAGATCGGTCATGGGGTGGGGGGATCGTCCGCTGATGAATCGCCACGGGCCGCCCGGGTCGGCGTCCGGGGCCCCGTACCCCGCAGTGGGGATGCACAGGGCGCTGCACTCGGCGATGGGCTTACCCAGGAGGGATACCAGCGCAGCCTGGATGCTCCCGTTCTTGATACCGGAGTCCGTGAGGAGAAGCTTCATCATGTCCCTCCCGAGGAAATATGAACAGATTCCGGGTCAGGCGCTGAAGTCGACCACGGGTTTCGGGCCACGACGCAGCGGATCAAGTCCAGGTCGACCATGGTGACCTGCGCGGTCCACCAGGCATCGCGGGGAAAGAGCATGATCCGCGGCTCCTCAGTTGTGCAGACAGGGCCCACATCGCCTTTGCTGTAGACCGTACCGACCTGCGCACCCAGCCGCACGCCTTGCTCGTCCTCGCGAGGACGGGCCATCGGACGGTGCCGATGCGGGCGGCCGTCGAACTTGCGCACCGAGACGAGAACCTCGCCAACGGTCATGATCAGGAGACTACTTGGCAGTCTTCCCCGGTGAACGGTCCCGGTCGGGCGCTAGTCGGCCTGTAGGACGAAGAACAGGAAGCAAAGGAAGCGCGGCTCGGCCGCGATGGCTTCGGGGAACAACTCGCGGGCGGCTGGATCCGGCTCCGGCTCGCTGATGACCGTGATCCGGAAACCGGCACCGGTGAACGCCTCGATCATCGCGTGCAGCGGCCTGTGCCAGATCCTCATCAGGGCGGTATGGCCGCCCATGGTCCACTCTTCGGTCCAGTTGGTGGTGTCGAAGTACTGGTACTCCGCCTCGCGGTCGGCCCGGCGGTGCATGAGGTCGATGGCAAAGGGATGGTCGACGGACGCGATCAGCCGACCGCCGGGCTTGAGTACCCGTCGCAACTCGGCCAGTGCCGGCCCCCAGCCCTCCAGGTAGTGCAGCACCAGGGAGGCGACTACATGTCGAACGTGTCATCAGAGTAGGGAAGCGGGCTGCCCAGTTCGGCCACCTGCAGGTCCGCACCGTCGCCGAGCCGCCGCCGGGCCAGCTCCAGCATCCCGGCACTCGCGTCGAAGCCGCTCACCAAGCCGCCACGGTCGCGCAGCGCCGCGAACAGGGGACCGGAGCCGCAGCCGGCGTCGAGGATCCGCCGGCCGGCCACATCTCCGGCGAGGGCCAGCATCGCGGGCCGCTCGTAGGAGGCGTTGATGAGGTTGGTTTCGATTTCGGCCGCGTACGCCTCGGCGAAGCTGTTGTAGTCGTTGACCTTCGGCGGATCCACAGTCTCCGCTGACGGCACGGTGAGCACGGTGGAACTCGCCTGCTCTTGGCGCTCGTTGGAGATCATGGTGCGGGAGACGTGTGCTGCATCAGTTCGGTTCCTGGCCGCTCCCGATCGTGCTCACAGCCTTGAAGATCCAACGGCCACCGTTACGTCATGTCGGCCTCAGGAGGAGTACTGGGGTCGCATCAGTGATGCCAGAGGAATCGAGATGGTCCGGAGAGCGAGAGCCGCTCCACTTGCCGCCTCACAACTGTGACGTCGCATGAGCGGCACCGAGATCGAGATCACCGTAGAGCTGGTCCGCGACCTGCCGCAGGAGCAACGTCCAGACCTTGCGGGGCCTGGCCATCCGCGAGTCGCCCACTGAGAAGGCATCAGCCCTGGCTCCTGCTCATGAAGTGAAGTCGGCGAGGTACGCCAGCCCCGCGAGTAGTCCTGCGTAGGCCAGGACCAGCAGCAGACTGCAGAAGATCAGGACCCAACCGGTCACGATACCGAGCAACGCGACGCCGCGGTCGCGGCCGCCCAGGTGCTTGCCCCGACGGCGGCCGAGGTGTCCGGCGGGGACCGCGACAACACCAAACACGAACACCAGAAACGTGTACCAACCGCCGTACAGCAGCCACAACATCGGCGTCATGAAGATGCCCACGATCAGACCGACGCCCAGAGAGGCGGCCCAGATGCTGATCCGAGCAGGCGTGTTGCGAGCAGCGCCCGCCGCAGCGGTGTCCTGAGTAGCTTCGGTCACGTTGGATTCCCCCTGGTTGGTACCGGCGAGCCACTCTACGAGAACGGCCTGCCTGAGTGAGCTTCTTTCATCCTGCCTATTCGCAGGTGAGGAAGGTGTGGACTGCTGCGACCATTCTGCCGATGCGGCGGACTTCAGGCGGGCGAAGGCGCGTTCGCCTGGAGCGCGGAGACGGGCGTGGTCGCGGTTGTACTGGAGTGTGCGGTGGCCGTAGTAGGGAGTGCGGACGGTGGCGCCGGCGCCTTGGTAGGCGCGATCGGTTCCTTGATCCACTGCGTTCAGGGGACCAGGAAGGCGGCGGGTGCCAGGAATGGACCGGCGAGAGGCTGGAGCCCTCCTGCGCCTGCCGCTGTGTACGGCGGTGCTGCCGCTGGAGTCAGTTGAGCTGGACGCCTTCCGGCGTCGTCACCGGCGCGACACGTTCTGGTGCGGGCTGCTGATCAAGGGTGCGGCCTGCAGCTGACGGCCAAGCTGTGCCGCTGACAGCGCCACTGGCCCAAGGTCCCGGCCCCCGTTCCGCCCTCCGTTGACGGGTTGCGCAGGACCACAGGAGACGCCGAGGCGCGTTCGGCAGCCCGCTATGGGCGCCGTGCGTTGAGGCGGATCCGAATAGAGCTCCGCCTGCCCGCACGGCACGCCACGTCGCTCCTGACGGCCCTGCTCGCCCGCCCCTGTGACCTGCAACCGCAAGGTGAAAACGCTCGGTGCGAGCTGTGCCTAAAGGTGATCGCGCCGACCCGCCCAGCCTGGTACCGGGTCGAGCCGTCCGTTGACGTCGACTAGATACTGAGTGTAGATACTGAGGTATGACTGTCCCTCTGGCACTCCTCGGACTCCTTGAACGGGAGTCGAGCCACGGCTACGACCTCAAGCGCGACTACGACACCTATTTCGGCCGGGGCAAACCGCTGCCCGCCGGGCAGGTCTACTCGACCCTGGGGCGCCTCGCCCGTGACGGGAAGGTCGAGGTCGGCGAGACCGGACCCGGGTCGGGGCCGGACCGGAAGCGCTACGTGATCACCGAGCTGGGGGTCACGCAGGTCGAGAGCTGGCTGACCGAGCCGGTCGCGGGCGAACCGCACCTGCAGACGGTGCTGTTCACCAAGGTCGTACTGGCGGTGCTGCTGGATCGCGACCCCCGCGTGTACCTCGACATCCAGCGAGCCGCCCACATGGAGCGGATGCGGGAGCTGACCGAACTGCGCCGCACCGGCAGCACGATCGACTCACTGCTGGCCGATCACGGTGTATTCCACCTGGAGGCCGATCTGCGGTGGATGGATCAGACCGTGGCACGGCTCGCCGCTCTGACAGCGGAGGTGCGCTCATGAGTCCGGACGATGGCTTCCTCGTGGAAGCGCGGGATGCTGTCCTGTCGTTCGGGCAGACGCCCGCGCTGCAGGGTGCGAACCTCTGCGCCCGTGCGGGCGAGATCCTTGCAGTCACCGGCCCGAGTGGCTCCGGCAAGTCCACGCTGTTGCACTGCCTGGCCGGGATCCTCGTACCCGACTCCGGCGAGATCTGGTTCGACGGCCGCCGCATCGACACCCAGGGCGAGCCCGAACGCAGCACGCTGCGCCGGGACCGGTTCGGCTTCGTCTTCCAGTTCGGTCAGCTCGTCCCCGAGCTGACCGCCGAGGAGAACGTCGCCCTGCCGCTCCTGCTCGCCAAGTCCCGCAGGGCGAGCGCGCTGGCCGAGGCCCGATCGTGGTTCGGGCGGCTCGGCCTGGAGGGCCTCGAGGGGCGCCGGTCCGGCGAACTCTCCGGCGGCCAGGCGCAGCGTGTCGCCCTGGCCCGCGCCCTGGTCTCCCGGCCCGAGGTGCTGTTCGCCGACGAGCCGACCGGCTCGCTCGACTCGCTCACCGGCGAGCACGTGATGGACCTGCTGGTGGCCTCCGTACGGGAGGAGGGCACCACCGTCGTCCTCGTCACCCACGAGCCGCGGGTGGCCGCCTACGCGAACCGCGAAGTCATCGTCCGCGACGGCAAGGTGACGCCGCTGTTCGTCGAACGGCTCACCTCGTGATCCGCCTCGGCCTGCGCCTCACCGTGAGCGGTGGCAGGGAGGCCGCCGCCCGCCTGGCCGTCATCGTGGCCGCCGTCGCCCTCGGGGTCGGACTGCTGCTGAGCATCCTGGCGGCCATCAACGCCACCGCCACCCAGAACAGCCGCAACGCCTGGCTCAACACCGGCTCTGGCACGAGCACCTCGAGTCAGTCGGCGGCGCAGGCGGACACCGATCCGCTGTGGTGGCTGCTCAGGGCGGACCACTTCGACGGCAAAACCATCGGCCGCGTCGATGTCGCGGCCACCGGCCCGAACTCCCCGGTCCCACCTGGCCTTTCACGCCTTCCCGGGCCGGGCGAGTTCTACGCGTCACCGGCCCTCAGCAGGCTTCTGCACTCCACCCCGGCCGCCGAACTCGCCGACCGCTACCCCGGCCGCCAGATCGGCACGGTCGGCGACGCGGCGCTCCCAGGTCCCGACTCCCTGGTCGTCGTCGTTGGCCACCGTCCGGGCCAGCTCGCGAAGCAGCACGACGCCACCCGGGTCACCTCGATCACCACCGTCGCCCCCAGCAGCTGCAACGGCACGAACTGCACGGTGAGGGCGGGCATCGACGACAACGGCATCAAGCTCATCCTCTCAGTGGCGGGCACTGCCTTGATCTTCCCCGTGCTCATCCTCATCGGCACGGCCACCCGGCTGGCAGCCGCCCGCCGTGAACAGCGCTTCGCCGCCATGCGCCTGGTGGGTGCCACGCCCCGGCAGGTCTCCATGATTTCGGCCGTCGAATCGACGGTCGCCGCGGTCATCGGCACGGTCGTCGGCTTCGGCCTCTTCTACGTGTTCCGTACGCAGCTGGCCTTGGTCGACCTCACGAGTACGCCGTACTTCGCCGACGACCTCACGCTGCGGACCGGCGACATCCTGCTCGTCGCCGTCGCCGTCCCCGTGGGGGCCGCCATCGCCGCCCGGATCGCCCTGCGCCGCGTGCAGGTCTCCCCGCTCGGGGTCACCCGGCGCATCACGCCACGCCCGCCGCGGGCCTACCGGCTGATCCCCCTGGCCGTCGGCATCGCCGAACTCTCGTACACCATCGGCCGGGTGCCCAGGAGCACCAACGGGCAGATCTGGGTCTTCGTCCCGGGAATCCTGCTGGTCCTGACCGGACTCGTCATCGCCGGCCCCTGGCTGACCATGGCCGGGGCACGCCTGCTGGCCCGGCAGACCAGCCGCGCCGCGCTGCTCGTCGCGGGCCGGCGGCTCGCGGACGACCCGAAGGCCGGCTTCCGCGCGGTCAGCGGGCTGGTCCTCGCCCTGTGCGTCACCAGCGCGGCCGTCGGGATCATCGGCTCGCTGAACGCCGAGCGCAGCATCCCGCAGGCTGACCGGGCGGTCGCCGGCGCCTTGGACGCCAACTACGTACAGGGCTTCGACTCCGCTACCGGGCGTCAGATCGGCGGCGTGGCCCCGCTCTCCAAGGCTGCGCTCGGCGACCTGAACTCCGTACCGGGTGTCACAGGCGTTCTGATGATCCACACGAACCCGCTCGGCACCACGGACCCTGCCTATCACGGCCCCCGAGGTACCGGGAGCCCGCCGATCGCCGGCCTGGCCTCGTGCACGGAGCTCGCGAGGATGCCCGCCCACGGATCATGCGCCGCAGGAGCCCAAGCGGCGTCGGTCACCCAGAACTACGGCAGCTTCGGCACCTACTACTGGCAGCACTGGCCCGCGGCATGGCCCGCCGTCGACATCTCCGCCCAGCGCCTCGCACGCCTCCCGGTGCAGGAGATCGTCGTGGCCACCAACGGGTCGACGTCGGCGATCGAACGGGCGCGCACCATCCTCGCGAACACGTATCCCGACCGCGACGTCCCTTGGACCGTCCGCGAGGTCCATGCCGAAAGTGGCGCACAGCTCGCCGGATACCAGCAACTGGCCAACGTGGTCATCCTGGTCAGCTTCCCCATCGCCGGATGCAGCCTGGCGGTGAGCGTGGCCGGGGGGCTGCGCGACCGCAAGCGCCCCTTCAGCCTGCTGCGACTGACGGGCACACAGCTCGGGGTGCTGCGGCGGGTGGTGCTTCTGGAGAGCGCGGTCCCGCTCCTGGTGGTCGCCGTGGTGGCGATCGGCATGGGCTTCCTGGCTGCCCAGCTGTTCGTACAGGCACAGTTCAGCTACTCGATCCGGGCACCGGGAATCCAGTACTACGCCATCGTGTTCACCGGGCTCGTCGCCTCACTGGGGGTCATCGCATCCACGATGCCGCTGCTCAGGCGGATCACGGGACCCGAAACGGCACGCAACGAATAGCAGGAACAGCGACGGCTCGGACCGGCCTACCCCAGCCCGTCCGAACCGTTCGCCGTTCAGGGTGGCCTGGATCGCAAGCTCATCGCTGTGCGTCCTGCGACGTCGACCCGGCCACATCGCGTGCACCGACAGCATCCGCGACACGTGGTGCCGTCGGTGCATCTCGGGGACAGACTGCCTGTCGACGTGGGCGACCACGGCCGCGCACGACCATGTGAAGGTGCCCCCGTGAGATCCCATACCGGAGCCACATCATCGATGGATGTCTCGCTGAAACCGGCCTCGCCTTGACGACATCACGCCAACAACGTCAGTAACCAGCGGCGTCAGGTGACCGGGTAATCCGCGGGTGGGAGCGCGTGACGAGAGAGCGTCCGTACGCACATCTTCGCTCTCAGCTCTGCCTTGTTCGAGACCGGACTCCATGGCCGGGTACGGTCGGCGGGGCCGGCGAGAGCCTGGTCCACGGACCGTCAACGGCGGCGCGCCGTTGTGCCCGACGAGGGCCCCCGGCCCACCCTGCCGGCCGAGCCGGACGACGATGAGCGCCGCATCTGACGACAGAGTCCTGGCATCGAGGTCAGCCCAGGGGGACCCGTGCGACGCCGCTGACTCCTCACCGGCACGGTTTGGAGGGGACGCTGCTGCGTTCCCATGGGAGTTGACCGCTGCCCTCCGGTGCGGCGTACGCCTCCACGACAGCGCGCGGTGAACGCGGCGCAGCCCGGATGAACCGTCCGGGCTGCGCGGTTTCATCCGGACGAGCGCGCGTGCCCGCGTGTGAGGAGGAGATCAGCACATCGCGCTCGAAGGTCAGTCGGAGAGGTGGTAACGGTTGCAGCTGTAGAAGAAGAGGGTCTTCCGGTCGCTCGTCGTCGGATCCCAGACGTTGGTGCACAGAGTGCCCGCGTCACAGACGTATGTGGACCCCGGAGGCCCGTGCTCGGTCCGGACTGCCGGAGACGTCGTCGGCGAAGCGCCGCACGCAGCCTTGGCCGACACCGACACTGCCGGCCCTACTGTCCCGGGCGCCGGAGGGAGCGCGACGATCCGGGCGCCGGGCCCGTCGGAGGAGGGAACGGCGGCCGGCGCCGGCCCGCCGGTGGCGAACAGCGCCGCCGACAGACCAGCCAAGCGGTGCATCATGCTGGACGGCCACCGCGCCCAGCAGGTCGGACGGGGCTGGTGGGCGTAGTGGTTGGACGTCGGTCTCCTCGGCGGCATGGGTCGCCACCTGTACCTGCGGCAGCAGACGCCCCCTGGACCGTCCCCCCTTACGCAGATCGTGACGTTCACAGACCACGTCTTCCGCTATCCGAACAGCGCGGGCAGCGTCCGATGGCTGCGTGCGCGGGAACGGGCTCCGGCGGTGCGGTGGGGTGTGATGCAGAACACCGTGCGTGTGCGCAAGCGTGTTCGGTACGTACTTCGGGGGGATTACGCCTGGTCAGAGCGCCACGGAGGGTGACTAGCGGCGCTTGTTGAAGGTTGCACAGTGCCTGTGCGCGGGCACGCTGGGTGTCTTTTTCGAACGGGCGTGAGTGTTCCGCCGGGCAAATCACTTAGCTAGGACACAGGCCCAACGGCCTTTCGGCGCTGACGAGTTGGCGCCGGGTCCCTGATTGCCTCGATGGAGAGGATCTTTGCTCATGTCCCCTGCCGACAGGAGCCGGTCGTGAGGTACGACGACGCCCCGGAGGGCGCCTCGCCGACGGAGCCCGGCGCCGGGCTCTCGCAGTCCATGTTCGTCCCCCTGGACCTGGAAGTGGACTTCGAGGCCTTCTACCTCGGTCACCACGAGGTCTTCCATGCGTACGCGGAAGTCCACTTCGGTAACCGGGAGACCGCGGAAGAGGTCATCCACGAGGTCTTCCTGGAGATCCACGCAGGCTGGTCGCAGCTGCTGAGCGCGGGCAACCTCGAACAGGGCGCGTGGGCGATCGTGCGACGGATCGTCCACAACCGCCTCGATGCGGAGGGGCGGGGGCCGGCGTTCGTCATCAACGGCCCCATCGCCCAGGCCCTCGACACGGCGCTGGTCACGGCCCGCGACAAGCTCCAGAAGATGGAGTCCACCAGCGGACTGTACGAGGCGATCGCCGAACTCCCGGACCGCCAGTTCGAGGTGATCGTGCTGCGCTACGTGCTTGGCTACCCGACCGCCAAGGTCGCCTGGTACATCGGCATCGACGACCGCACCGTCGGCCACCACCTGCGCCGCGCCAAGGAACGCCTGCGCCTCAAGCTCGGTCTGCCCGAGACCCCCAAGAAGTCCAAGCACAAGGGAGTGGGAGCGTGAGCACCACCATCAACGACCTCCTGGAAGGCGCCCGGCTTCCGGTCGCCCCGCGCAGCGGCGCCGACGTCGCCGCGGGGCTGCGCCGGCTGGCCGCCGACGCCTCCCGCCGGACCCCCACCACCGAGGTCACCCGCGCCGCCCAGGCCGGACAGCGCCTCGCGGTGGTGTGCCGGTGGGTCCTCAACGAACCCGACGCCGCCGCCCACGTCGCGAAGATCGCCGAAGGCCCGGACCGCGGCCCGTTGACCGAGGACGAACTCGATGTCGACGGCGCCCTCGTCTATGCCTGCCTGCTGTCCCTGACCAGGCACCCTGAGTCCGCCCAGTTCTGGTGGCAGCTCGCCGCCGGCGCCGGCAGCCGCGCCGCCGCATACTGCCTGCACCTGCACCACCTGTGCCTGGGCGAATCCCGCCGGGCACGGCACTGGTTCCACCAGCTCACCCACTCCATGGCCGACACCGCCCCGCCGGACGCCGCCTTCCTCGACGGCCTGGAGATCTTCGCCCGCTACGTGCGCGCCAACGGATCCGGCGCACACGGGCCCACTGGCCGCCTGGAGAGCGAGGTCGACCGGCTCGCCGCCCGCACCCCGCACTCCTCCGTGATCGTCGCCCGGCCCGACCGCCAACTCGTGGCCCGCCTCCAGGAGTTCACCGAAGGCCGCTGATCCGCGGGTCCAGGGACGACACAGCGAAGGGGAGTCCTTGACCGGCCACCGGTTCCGAGGCCACCGGCCGGACGGACTCCCCGTCAGGACGCCATCCAGAAAGGACGTCTGCCATGAACCCCAGCCCCCGCAAGCCCCGCACGGGCCGGGAACGGCTGATCGCCGCCGGGAAGTGGATCGCGCGACGGCGGCGCACCGCTCTCGCACATCTGCTCCGCGGCGCCTGTTACGGCGCCGGGACGGGAGCGGTCGGCCTGATCTTCATGTGGATGGAACGCCAACTCTGAGCGGTGCGGACCAGCCCACCGGGCGGGCTGGTCCTGTGCGGCAGGGAGTGCACAGAGAGGGTTGCCGACGACGCCGAGGGCGACGTTGGACGTGGGGCAGACGTCGAGGACCATGCCTTCCGCAGCCAGGCGGGCACGAAGAGCCGGGTCCTCGATCGCTCGCACGCCGTGGGCGATTCGTCGGGCGCCGGGTACGCCGCGTGCGGCGTGCACGATCACCGAGCAGCCCATGAACGATCGTTACTCCAGCCCACCAGGTCGTCATCGACGCCGACACCCGTCCGGGTGGGGCGTCCGCCCGTCAACTAGGGGCACCGGTGCGGAAGATCCGGTTCAGGTGGTGGTCCAGGACGGCGATGGCGGAGTCCGGGCTGCGCTGGCCGACGAGGATGCTGGTTCCGAGTCCGGCAGACATGGCAAGCAGGCCGGCTGCCTCCAACTGTGCGTCCACACCGGGTTTGAGCAGGGCTGCCTCCTGCGCCTGCCGGAGGAGCTGGGTCACCGCGTCTTCTGCGGCGTCCGGGTCCTTGATGAAGGGTTGGGCGGCGAGTGCCGGGTCGGTCACGGCCAGAACGGCGTACGAGGTGTAGACGAAGTGGAAGGTGCGGCTGTCCTCGTCGGTCGGCAGCGCGGTCATCAGCAGCGCCTCGATCTTTTCCCGCGGACCGGGACTGTCCCCGGCGGCTTGCACACGGGCGGAGGCCCGTTCCCCGAACCGCTCCGTCAGGTGCTGCAGTCCGAAGAGCAGCAGCTTCTCCTTGGTCTCGAAGTAGTACTGCACCAGCCGCAGCGACACGCCCGCCTCTGCTGCCACATCGCGCATGCCCACGGCATGCAGTCCGCGTCGCCCGGCGACCCGGACCAGTGCCTCGGCGATCTCGGTGCGCCGTTCTGCGTGGTCCACGCGCTTGGGCATCGGCCGTTTCTCCGCTCGTCGTTCCACTGTTGAGGTCCCAAGGGGACCTTGATGATACAGCCGTACCAACGCTGTGGTACGTTCGTATCACGAAAATGAGATCCGGAGGTGCCCGTGTCCGAGACTGCTGTCCGTGCCCGAGCCGACATAGGCCGCTACGTGAGCGATGCCTGGCGCGACCGCTACTTCGCGGCCTGCGACGCGGTCTACGCACTGGGCGCACCCGCGCTCGCGGAACAGGACGTGGAGACGTCCTTCGGCACCACGCATGTCTATCGCTACGGCCCGGAGGACGAGGCCGCTCGATCCCGCACCCCCGTCGTCCTGGTGCACGGGGCGGGCTCGTGCTCCGCCATGTGGTACCCGAACACTCGCGCCCTCAGCGCCGACCGCCCGGTCTACGCGATCGACACCCCGGGTGACCCCGGCCGCAGCGTGCAGCGCGAATCGATCCACCAACCCGAGCGCGCCGCACAGTGGCTGGACGAGACCCTCACCGGACTCGGCCTCGACCGCGTGCATCTCGTGGGCACCTCCTACGGCGGATGGCTCACCCTGAACCAAGCGCACCGCAAGCCCGGTCGTCTCGCCTCGGTCACGCTGCTCGACCCCGGCGGCCTGGAGAAAGTGGGGCTGCGCTTCTTCGTCTGGATCTTCGCCAGCCTCTTCGCGACCTTGGCGCCCAAGGCGCTGCGCCCGCGGTTGGCTGCCTGGCTCGAACAGCCGGTCCTCGTCATGCCGGAACTGCTCACGATGATCAGAACGGCCGGCCGCGCCTACCGCATACGCCGCCCGGCTCCACTTCCCCTGTCCGAGGAGGAGCTGTCCACCATCCGGACTCCGCTCTATCTCGTGCTCGGCAAGCGAAGCCTCCTCGTGCACCCGCAGCGGCAGGCGGAGCGTGTGCCGCGCCTGGTCCCCGGCGCCCGAGCCGAGATCATCTCTGACACAGGCCACGGGCCGCAGATTGACCACGCGGAGGAGATCAACCGCAGAATGCTGAACTTCATGGCCTCCGTTGACTGACAGCCGCCCCCGGCGACGGGGCCAGGACGGTGCGGTGGGATGGACCGGCAGCGCCCGGACTGCAGGATCGTTTCTTGAGGGGAGGCCTCTGTCATGCGAGTGGGGACCCTTGAGGACCCCCACTTGGCAGCCTGAACCTGAAGCTGCGTCAGCTCATGATCGATGGTGGCAACTTGGTGTCTATGCGGCGGATGCGGGCGGCCGGGCAGGTGTCGGCAGCGCCAGCACCCTGCCACGCGGGCCCGCAGCCGACATTGGCGTCAGATACCCAGCCGCCCGCGGTTTCGGCGCGGTGGGAGTAGGTCGCGCCAGGCGGTAGAGGTCCTTGTCCACCAAGGCAGGTGGCTCGTCCTCGTCCGGTCCGGCAGGCGGATCGGAGCACCCTCGTTGGCGGCCTGGCAGACGTAAGGACTGTACGCCCTGCAGACACTTTTCCAACTCCCGCTCATCCTCACCGCACGCCCCCGGCTGCCGGTCGGGCGGGATACCGTCCTGCCACACGTTCAGGTGACGACCACGCACCTGAGCAGTCAGGTACCGCCCTCTCGGCGCCTCGGCCTCCACTGCGACCGCGCCACCTCACATCACGGCATTACCGCGCGACGTCACGGCTTGCGGGCGAGCCCGCCGTGTTCGGCGATGGCCGGCTGTCTCAGGAAGTGCCGCTCGGGATCACGCAGTTCTTCGGCTGTACCTTGCCGGTGGGCCAGCCCAGGCCGACGAACTTCAGGGTCCCGCTGGCGCCCTGGCCCGGGTTCAGTTCGACTACCGCAACCGGCTTGTCGTACGGATTCCCGCCGCTGGTCAGGCAGATCAGGCCACTCGTGCCCCTCACCCGGTGCACCGACTGGAGTTTCGACCACTCCTGGCGGACGTCCGCGAGGCTGGGCGTCTGCTCGGCGTCGTTGCCCTGTACCTCGTGCAGGGCCGTGCCGATGGTGACGAGGCCGTCGTAGACGAGCATGGTGCGGGAGTCCTCCAGGTTCGGGGTGGAGCCGAGGTCTGTGCTTGCCTTGTTCGTGCTCTGGATCAGGTCGTTGAGGGCGTCCAGGGCGGCCTTGGGCTCCGTGAGGTACTGGGGGAGTTCGTTCGCGGTGGGCTCGCGGTGGTGGGTCGCCTTCCACCGCTTGGTCCAGGCGGCCAGTTCGGTGTCCCAGGCGGTCGGGTGCGCGGGGGCGGCGTACTGGACCGTCACCTTCGCCCTGCCGGCGTCGCCGCGTAGCTGCGCCCAGTCCTTCTCGGACATGGCCTGTCGCAGCGAGGCGGCGTCGGAGCCGCTGACCAGGGTGAAGTGCCGGTCGGCACAGGTCTGTTTGGCGAGGGTGAGCGCGAAGATCCGCAGGTGCAGTGTGCGTCCAGCGAAGTAGACGGTGTCGGCCGCGGAACCGCAGATGTTGTTGGCGATCTGCTCGAACTGGCTGCCGGTCGAGCCGGCCTCGTCGATCCCCGGGGATTCGAAGGGCATATCGGCGGGACCTGCCGGACCCGTCTCCTTGATCCCCCGGAACGCGCGCGCCAGCGAATCGTCGTAGGCGTCCGGGCGGGTGTCGTAGACCAGCACCGTCCTGGCGTTCTCCCGGCCGCGCTCGCCGTTGAAGTTGGCCAGGGCCTCGGCCGCGCTGCCGTTGGTGGGGATGATCCGGGCCAGGCCGGGGAATCGTTGCTTCTCCCCGTCGACGTTCGCGATCCCGTCTCCGCTGATCCGGGAGGCGAGCACCGGGACGCCGCTGTCCGTCAGACGTTCCACGGCTTTCTCGGTGGCGTCGAGAGTGAGGTTGAAGCCCGTGACGGCCCGCAGCTTGTCCTTGTCGGAGCGGGCCATGTCGAGCAGCGTGCTCACGACCTTGTCCTGATGGCCGTAGTTCAGTCCGGAGTTGGCCAGCACCAGCCGGATCTTGGGCACTTGGCCCTCGCCCGAGTTGGCCTGCCGCTGTCCCAGATACGCGCCCTGGAGATCGCTGCGCATCTGCCGCCGCAGCCCCACCGTGTCCGACTGGAGGGGCATCATCATCGCCACAGTGACGTGGGGCTGGTTCGCGATCCTCTTGTTCTCCTCCGAGATGGCCCTGGCCACGGCGCTGATCTCCGGTGTGCCGAAGTCGTAGCCCGCACCGTCGACGCCGATGCACTCGCCGCCGATCTTCTCGATGCCGTCGTGGCAGGTGTCCGGCTTCTGGAGGGCGGGAACGCCGTATACGCCGACGGCCACGAGCACCGCCACGCCTGCCAGCGCGTAGAGGATCTTTCCCCACCTGGGCAGTCTGTTCCACCCGGGTGGTTTCAAGCTGGGCATCCCCGTCTACTCCCTTCGGCCGAGCTGATCGGTGCAGTCGCAGCGGAGCAACGGCTGCTCGTTCGCGGCCAGTTGGCTCCACGCGGTGGCTGTAGGGCCGAGTTCTCCGGCGCCGTCGAAGTCCATGGTCGACAGCTGCCTCAGCAACTGCTCCAGCGTGCGGGCCATTTCGCCCCCGGTCGGCCTGGTGCGCTCCTCGCACAGCCACACGGCGTGCAGCAGTTGGTCGACGGTGCGGCGCAGCGGGGGACCGGCTACCTGTACCAGACCCTGGGCGCGCTTGCGGCGCTCGTCCGCCCCGCCCGGATACGGCGCCTGGGCGATCTCCAGCAGTTCCTCGCACCACTGACGGGGGCGGCCGGGGAGGGTGGCGACGAGGTGGCGGACCACGTCGTCGACGCCGCCGGAGACGAGGTGGTGGTTCATCCGGTGGGTCGTCGCCGAATGGAACGCACCGCCGCTCGGCTCGCTCACGGCGTAGTGGTCGCGCAGCAGATGGTGGTCGGCGTACCAGGCGGCACCGTCGCGCTCCAGCCCGTACAGCCGGTGCACCAGCAGTTGGCGCAGGCCGAAGTCCCCGATGAAGTGCCGCTTGCAGCTGGGCCACCCGGTGTCGTTGAGCAGCCGCGCGACCTCATGTGCCGTCAGGCGCAGGACACGGCCTGCCTGGTGATGGCGCAGCAGGACGTCCGCGCACTCCAGATCGTGCGCCACCGACAGGTGGGTGAGGAGATCGAGCCACTGGTCATGGTGCTCGGCCGGCAGCCGCACCGGCAGCTGGTCGAGGACCAGCTCCTGAAGCAGTACGTCCGTCACCGGCCGTTCGGGGCTGCCGTCGAGTTGGTGCAGCGTGGCGTCCAGGATGGCCCGGTCGTTGGCGTCCGTCTCCATCCGGTGGTCGGCGGCAGCGGTGGCCAGCCGGATCACCGTGTGCGGCCGTCCACCGCTCAGCTGGGCGACGGCAGCGGTGATACGGCGGCGATGCGTACCGCCCTCCCGCTCCGCGCCCAGCTGTATTCGCTCGGTCGCCCGGCGGAGCTGGTCACCGGTGAGGAAAGGCATCCGCAGCAGGAGCACCCCGGCGGACAGCGGGCCCCGGTCCTGCTCCGGGTCCCTGCGGCGGGACCAGGTGGCCGGCACCCCGTCGGCGGGCCGGAAGGCCGCCACCTCCCTCGGCGGCAGACCCCCGTGCAGGAAGGCGCCGCCGTCCGCCCGGCGCGCCGTGCCCACGATCACCACGCGGTCGCGCTGCCCGTCCCGGCGGTCGGCGAGCACGGCGCGCAGCAGCCGCTCGCCGAGCGGTTCTTCGGCGTGGTCCAGCAGCAGTCCCGGGCGGCCGATCCGGCCCAGCCAGCCCCCCAGCCCGCCGTACGCCGCCTCCAGATCCTCGCGCAGCGCCCGGAACAGGAAGCGCTCCGCGTCCCCCCGCCGCTCGCCGCCGGCCCGGAAATCGGCGGTGAGCGTGCGCAGCCCGTGCCTGACGTTGCCGACCGCGCCGGGGTACTCGCCGTAGATCCGGGTCAGTTCCGCCTCGCCCCGGGGCGTCAGGCGTTCGAAGAGGGCGTCGATCAGCGCGGTCAGCCCGGCGGCCCCGTACGGGCCGAGCACCGGTCCGGCCAGGACGGCCAGCATGTTCCGTACGGCTCCGAGGAGCGCGCCGCGCCAGAAGTCGCCGGTCCCCAGACCGCGCAGGCGCGGCTGCTGGATCAGCTCCTCGTACCGCTCAACCTCTGTGCTTATCGCCACACGGGTGCCGCCCGCAACGCCGGTCGCGATCACCGCCATGCCCGCGAAGAACCGCGGGAAGGTGAACGCGCCGCCCGTTCCCCGCCAGCTGTGCAGCAGCAGGGCGGCCTCGACCAGGGCCTCGGTCACCGCTGAGCGGGCACCGGGCTCGGGCCCGGCCTGGTCCGCGTACACCGGGTTGGCGCAGTTCAGACGGATCACCGGCACCTGCCGGGCGAAACGGTCGTGCACCGCCCGCAGCAGCCGCCCCTTGCCCATCCCCGGGCCGCCGGTGAGCAGTACCACGGGCAGGTCGGGGCCGTACAACAACTTGCGGTCGGAACCCGACGGCGACCGCCCTAACAGGCGTGCGAAGAAACCGTCCGCGTCGAGGAGTTTCTCGAAGCCCAAGTCCTCATACACGCATCTCCCCCGTGGATACCCTCCCGCCCGGGAGCGGGTGATCGATGTGGCGAATGGTCAGTGGAACACGAGACCGTCAGTCAGGACAACGGGTGTTATGTGAAGGGAAGTTGGTGGTGGGGTTCCAGGGTGCTGTATGTCGTTGTTTCATGGTGCGGTGGGGGTGCCTGCGCGCCGGAGGGTACAAGTACGGCCGTCCAGCGCGGAGTTGCGCCGTACGTGACGGTGTCGCCGCGGTCGGCTTCCTTCGCGTCCAGCGTTGGGAACGCCCCTGCCCGAGATCGCGCCGTCTGCGTGCCTCGCCGAACGCCCCGAGGCGGTGGCGGCTTGAGGACCGATGGGCCCCGGGCCCGGCAGCGCCTGCACGATCTGTCGGAGAGGACCGGGGCGACCGGGGCTTGTCCAGGGTCAGTCGGATGTCTGACGCAGGACCAGGCTGACGAAGCCCCACGTGTCCCGGTAGACGCGCAACCATTCGGTGCGGCGGGTCGTGGCTGTCTCAAGCACCTGCGAGCTGTCCGGGTCGGCGGGGTGGTCCAGGGCCCATGAGGCCAGTGACCCCCAGCAGGCCCACTCGTAGTCGTCCAGCTCACGACGCGTGCTGACATGCCCGTGGACGGGAGTCCACCCGTCGGCGACGACGCGGTCCAGGGTGGTCGCCAGGTCGGTGAAGTCCCCGAGCATCTCGACGGCCTCCTGTGACGGCTCACGTTCCCAGAAGCCCTCACCGATCAGGACGCGTCCGCCCGGAGCCAGGTGCTCACGCGCCGCCGCGAGGGTGGGCAACAGGCCGCCGAAGGCATGCGTGGCCCCGACGCTGAGTACCAGGTCGAACGAGTGCGGAGAACGGAAGTCCGCGGCCTCCTGGTGATGCAGTGCAAGGCGCGTTTGGAGGCCCAGACGGCTCGCGGCCTCGCGGGCCTGCTGAAGGGCGTCCTCGGAGATGTCGACGCCGTCGGCGTGCAGGTGCGGGTGCGCAGTCAGGGCGCGCAGAAGCCATTCCCCGCCGCCGCAACCCAGGTCGAGTACCCGCTCGTCGCCACGTGGGACGCCACGTTCCAGCAGCTGTCGCACCGAGTCGTCGTCGAGCGGGGACTTGATCGGGTGGTCGGCATGGGCGAGCCTGGAGATCTGTTCACGATTCACCGGCGCAGCTTGACAGCGCCGGAGGTCGCACGCACCTCGATTTCCTCTGCGGACTGGACGCCTGTCAGACACTCGTCGATCCACAGGTGGGGCTTTGGCTCTGCGCTCGAACGGGCCGGCGTGTCGGCCGAAGCTGGGCGATGCTCTGTTCGCGGTGCTGGAAGAGGAGCTGGGTAAGACGGTGTCCTATGTGGGCACTTCCCGAACGAGACCGCCACCTTGAAGTGCGTCTGCATGGCCATCATGAGTCTGGACCCCACCGGCAAGGGCCAGGCCCGCTGGACCATGCGCTGCAAGACCGCCCTGAACGCCTTCGACATCACCTTCGACGGCCGACTCTCCGCAGCCCGTCAGTAACCCCAACCACCCGCTGTGGGAACACCCTTTGGGTCCTGCAGAGGTTCGGCTCCCGGGCCTGGACGCTCTGGAAGTGATGCTCGCCGAGGATCCGGGCCGGCACGGAGGTCGTGTGCCGGCCCGGCTTCCGCCCGGTCAGGAGTGCGGTCGGATCGCGGTGACCTTCATCGAGACCGGCACCGGCGGAACGGTCTACGGCGTGTCGTGGACGAGGCCGAGTGCGGCCGTGCAGCGGCCTGGGGTCCGTGTCTCAGGAAGTGTCGCGTCGAGCGTGAGTCGCGGGGTGGCGACGGAGTGCGCAGGGACGGTGAGCGTGGTGGCCTCCTCGCGGAACCAGTCGGTGTCGTCGGCGCCCGTCTGACCGTAGCCGGGCAGGAGTTCGGTGGTGGTGACGGCATCGCTGTCGCCCCATCCGGTACTGCCGCCGATCTTGTACAGGCCGGCCGCCGTCGCGCCGCGGTACATGGGAGTGGTGTTGTCGGGGAGCCGATGCCAGGTGTGGGCGCCCAGGTGGCCGCGGTGATGTCCGCCGTGGCCTGGGTGGCGACGCAGCGCCGGTCAGCACCGATCGGCCGTTCGCGGTGGTGTACGCCGCGCCCCACACGCCGGTGGGCAGGGAGGCGAGCGGTGACCAGGTGTCGTCGGCCGGATCGTGGGAGTACACGTCGTCGACGGCGCCCGTGCCGGGCGACTGCCCACCGGCACACACGACGTGACCGTCCGGTCCGCCGCAGGCGAGGTAGGCGACGGCCGGCGGGTGCGGTGGCAGGCTCCGCCCCCTGGGGTGCGTCGTCAAGCGTGGGCCGACCCTGCGGAGAGGAGGTGACGGTGCGTCAACTCGGCCCGTGCAGGAGGGGAGCGGCATGGACGGATACCGCCCGGCGCTCGTACGGGGATCGCCGGGCGGCTTCGGTCAGGCCGAGGTCGGGTCAGGTCATCCGGCGATTCCCGCGGCGCGTACGACGGTCTGCGTCACGGTGTTGCCGCGGCTGTCACCGGCCTGGACGCGCAGCGTGAGGTACTGCGCCGAGGCGGGCGCGTGCAGGCGCAGGCTCACCTTGCCGTTGCCCCTGCCGCTGAGGCGGGCCGTCGTCCAGGTCGCGCCGTCGTCGTAGGACAGTTCCACCTTGCGGGTGTTGAGCGCCGCGTTGGAGCCGCCCTCCAGGTGCAGCGGAGTGACGAGCAGGGTGGCGTCGGCGGCTGCCTTGCCCTCGTCCGACGTCGGCAGGGCGTAGTCCACCTGGACGAGCGGGAGTTGCTCGTCGGCGTCGGGGTCCTTGGGCGCCGCGGAGGTGAACGTCCACTCGGTGCGCGTGGCGGTCGAGTAGGGGAAGGCGGCCGTGGCGGTACGGGTCGCCGCGTGCACCAGACGGTAGGTGCCCTTCTTCGCCGGCACCGTCGCGCTCACCCCGGCGCCGCCCTCGGCGACCAGGGTGTCGCCCCGGTACAGCGAGGTCTCCTGGGTGGTGTCGGTGCTGCCGAAGGCGACGTAGTTGGCGTGGTCGCCGCCGGAGTCGCCCCAGGACGGGATGACGACGTCCAGCTGGTCGCCGGTGCGCACGGGCGGCTGGACGCTGCCGTTGATGCGGGGCCGCACGACGGGTCCGAACCACTCCACGTCCGTGGTGCTGCCCGCCGGATAGGTGACGGATCCGGATGCGCTGTAGGACAGGGACTGGAGTTCGCCCTCCTCAGCCCACGAGAACGTGCTGTCGGTGCTGACGTAGTCGGTGCGGTGCGCGCCGGCCGTGCTCAGCCGGTTGGTGCCGACCTGGTACGCGGTCCAGGGGTGGATGTCGTAGCGGTTCTCGTACACCTCACGGCCGGTGGAATTGCGGAAGGAGGTCTCCACCCGGGCCAGTTGACCGGTCGTGGGCGCGTAGACGGGGTGGGCGGGGATGCGGCCCTTCCAGGTGCGGACCAGGTCGTACAGGTAGTCCGTGTCGGGGCGGGAGACCGCCCGCAGCGGCACACTGCCCGTGGTGCTCGCGTCGACGCTCGCCAGGAGCTTGTCACCGTTCGTGCGGGACAGGCCGACCACCTCGATGGAGGACTTGATGACGGGCTCGCGCAGACGCCCGTCGAGGTCGTTGACGAACAGCAGCAGCTTCACGCCCGCGGTCTGCGCGGCCCTGATCTGGTCGTCCGCCGTGTCCTCGTCACTGGAGTCCCAGGGCACCACGGCGGCCTTGCCGGCGGCGTCGACGCCTTCGTAGTCCTCCGCGAGACCGTAGCCCGGGTGGATCAGGTCGAGGGTGTAGTCGTTCTCGGGCAGCTTCGTCGATCCGGGCATGATCCACAGGTCGTCGAACTCCTGCCCGCCGGCGGTCACCGACAGCAGCGGCTCCTGGTTGCGCCAGCGGGCGGTGAGGTACTGCTCGCCGTCAGCTGGCGCTGTGGTGGGCGCCGTCCAGATGCTGTCGTAGCCGTCGCCGATCAGCGAGGTGTCGGCCACCGAGGAGGCGTCCTTGAACACGCGGTAGTAGTCCAGGCGCCGGGAGAAGTTCTCGGTCCTCTTCGGGGTGACCTCCTTGACCTGCCTGAGCTTCGTGCCGTCCAGTACGAGGTCGGTGGTGCCGGTGACCTTCACCTGGGGGATGACCATGCGGGCGTATCCGGCCGAGGCGGGGCCGTGCGTGCCCTCCACCCGGAAGTCGGCGTAGACGGTGTAGGTGCCGGGCGGCAGCAGTTCGTCGGACTGGCCGTTGCTGTAGAGGTAGGTGCCCGCGTACTCGTCGCCCTTGCGGTAGAAGGTCAGGATGCCGTCCGTGGCCTCGCCGGAGCGGCCGGTGACCTTGGTGCGGACGTGGAACAGCTGCTGGCGGGTGCTGACGCCGAGCAGGGTTCGGGTCAGCGTGGTGCCCGCGGCTGACGCCGTCAGCTGTCCGGTCCGGCGCTGGAGTTCGCCCGCCTTGTCCAGGTCGGTGGTGACGGTGGCGGTCGCGGTGCCGTGCGCGGGGACCTCGACGCGGCTGGGGGAGACGGTGAAGACGCCGTCGGCAACGCCGGGGGCGTCCACCGCCAGGTCCACGGTGACGGCCTGGTCGCCGGTGTTGGTCCAGGTCGCCGTGGACCGGACCGTGCCCGTGTCCGTGCCGGGCGAGTGGATGCCGGCGTCGATCTTGCCGGTGGCGGTGAGCGTCGCCGAGGCCGCGGCGGCGGCGTCCACCCGGCCGTTGCCGCCGTCGTCCGCGCTGATGTCGGGGGTGGCCTTGGCGGTGCTGATCAGGGCGTCCTTGATGCGGCTGCCGGACCAGTCGGGGTGCGCGGCGGCGACCAGCGCGGCCACGCCGGCCACGTGGGGGGTCGCCATCGAGGTGCCGCTGGCGGTCATGTAGGAGCCGCTGCCGTTGGCCGCGTACTGCGAGCGGGCGGCCAGGATGCCGACGCCGGGCGCGGTGATCTCGGGCTTGAGGGCGTCGTCGCCGTAGCGGGGGCCACGGCTGGAGAACTCGGCGATGGCATCGGAGGAGTCGACGGCTCCTACGGTCAGGGCGGCGTCGGCGGTGCCGGGCGAGCGGACCGTCTGGGCACCGGGACCGTCGTTGCCGGCGGCGATGGTGAACAGGGCGCCGGTCTCGGCGCTCAGCTCGTTCACGGCCTGGGCGAGGACGGTCTCGCCGTCGGCGTTCTCACTGCTGCCCAGACTCATGCTGATGACCCGGGCGTGGGCGTCACGGGCGGCCCACTCCATGCCCGCCAGGATCCAGGAGTCGTAGCCGTAGCCCTCGTTGGCCAGGACCTTGCCGACGTGCAGGTCGACGCCGGGTGCGACGCCCTTCTCCTTGCCGTCGGAGGCGGCACCGCTGCCGGCGATCGTGGAGGCGACGTGCGTGCCGTGGCCGTGGCGGTCGGTGACGTCCTGTCCGGGGACGAAACTGGCGCTGTCCTCGACCGCGTCCTTCAGGTCGGGGTGGCCCGGGTCGTAGCCGGTGTCGAGGACAGCCACGTCGACGCCCTCGCCGGTGTTGCCGCCCGCCCAGACCTCGGGGGCGCCGATCTGGGCGACCGAGTCGCTGAGCGTGGCCTCGGCCTTGCCGTCGAGCCAGACCTTGGCGACGCCGCCGCGGAAGGCCGCGTCCGCGTCGACGTCCGGTGCCTTCGCGGAGCCGGAGCCGGAGTCGGACGCGGTGCCGGTGAGCGCGCTCCACAGGGCGCCGGTGTCCTCGCGGTCGGCGGCGAGGGCCACCCCGTTGACGCTGGTGAGGGGGCGTACGTCGGTGACATCGCCCGGCATGGCGACGGCGCGCTTGCGCAGGGCGGAGGCGGGGGCCTCCTTGCCGCCGTAGGTGACGATGAGGGGCAGGTGCTTGAGCTTCGCGTCGTCGTAGCCGTCGGCCACGAGCCGGGAGACGTTGAAGAGTTGGGCGTCCAGGGCGCCGGACGCCAGGTAGGGGCGGGCGGCGTCGGGATAGACGTAGGTGTCGCCGCCCACGGTCAGCACGCGGGCGCCGGTCGACTCGCCGCCGGGACCCTCAACGGTGATCGTGCCGGGGCCGCCGGCCGCGCCGGGGGCGACGGTGACCTTGTCGCCGGTCACCAGGGTGACGACGGATGGGGCAACGTTGTCAGAAGTGCGGGTGGCACGGGCCGAGTTGTCGGTCGGCGAGATGTCTGCGGAGGAGGCCACGTGCGGGGTCGCCGCGGTGACCAGGAGGGCGGTCGCGACCACGAGCAGGCGGCGCCGTCTTCCGGAGGGGTGGAGTGTCAAAGGATTCCCTCGACTTGAATGGGCGTACTGGCAGTTGTGCGCAGGTCCAGTCGCGTCCTTGGGACTGGTGGGAGCGTGCCCACCTTGACGGTGTCGCGTCATGCGCGACAAGATCCGGCTGTCGCGGCTTCGCGCAACTGCGCACATGCGCTTGCGTTTTGCGGGCGGCGGCCCCGCGGCCGCCGGTGCGCACAGATACGGCAGCGACACGTTCAACACCGAAGCGCACTACAGCGGGAGCGTCAGGCTGCATGGATGGGACGTCGGACAGACCCTGGGCCGGCATAGGGCTGGACTCGCTCAGCGGCCGAGTCCTGGAGTATCTGGTGGGGCACGCTTCCGCCAGTGCCCTCACTGTGGCGGAAGCGGTCGGCGCGTCGCGCGAAGAGGCCGAGACGGCTCTGCGGTCTCTGGAGGACGCGCTTCTGATCATCCCCATCGCGGGCCGGCCCCCGCGGTGGAAGGCCGGCCCGCCACGTTCGTCCCTGGGCTCCTTGCTGGCCCGCAGGCGCGCCGAACTGGCCCGCGCCGAGTCGTACATGGAGCAACTTCACGAGATCTACGACGTCGCGGCCCACCCGCACGCTCCGCACCTGGTGGAGGTCCTGGAAGACAACGAGGAAGTCGCCGCACGCTATGCGCATCTCCTCAAGGGCAGCACCCATGAAGTACTGCACCTGGCCAAGCCGCCTTATGTGACCGGGCCCCCGGCTGCCTCCGACCAAAGGGGCACCGCACAGCCGGAGTACCGCGAGGGAATACGGCTGCGGTCGGTCTACGACACCGAGGGCTTCACGGACACGGTGTCACTGGAGACGGCGCTGCGGGGCAGTGCCGGCGGGGGCGAGTTCCGGCTCAGCTCCCGACTCCCCGTCAAACTGGTCCTGTTCGACCGGACCACCGCCCTCCTGCCCCTGCACGACGACCGCCCCTCGGCAGGATCACTCGTGGTCCACTCACCTGCCCTCGTCGCCGCCCTCGCGGCCCTGTTCGAGGCCATCTGGAAGCATGCGGTGCCGGTGTCACTCGAAAGCCGGCAGGACTGGCCCGCCCCCCGCCCGACCCGGGAAACGACACCGCTCGACGAACGAACCCAGGCGATCCTCGACCTCATGGCGACCGGGATGAAGGACGACGCCATCGCCCGGGTACTCGACATCAGCCGCCGCACCGTGCAAAAGCATGTGAGCGAGGCAGGCACCGCGCTCGGCGCCAGAACACGCTTCCAGATCGCCCTCCGCGCAGCCGAACGAGGCTGGCTGCCGTTGGAGACACCGAACTCGAACGAGTAAGGGTCGGAGCACCACCTCGTCCGATCCGTTCTCGCTATTCTTCCCGACTCGATTTGACGCTTTCCCGGAGGAAGACAAAACGCCCGGATGGAGCCGAGTTCAGAACTGGGAGAGCGATTTCATTCTGTTGCCTGCTTACCCTGCTCGGCAAGGGTGAACCGTGCGGAATATGTGATCCTGCGCAAGTGAGAAGCCCGTCGGCGGCTTGTTCCCCGAGGCTGCGCATGGCGTGTTGAACGGGTGGGGCGCAGGCCACGGTCCGGGCCGGATGCGTTGCTGGGGTTTGTCTCGATCGGGTCGACGACGACACATGCGGGCAACAAGTCGGGGGTTGACAGGCCGCCAATTGGCATCGGCTAATTGATCGCCCGCACATCTGCGTATTCACTTTGGTCCGGCCCGAGTTGAGGGCCCAGTCATGATTGGCCTCATGTGTCGATATCCACTCGTGCGAGAGGCGTGTTCCCGGCCTTTCGCACATTCCATCGCGGCGCGGCGATTCTCGGTGTCGCGACCTTGGCACTCCTGGGCGTCCAGCCCCTTGCGCAGGCCGCACCGCCCCCGGTCGCGCAGGCCACGACCGGCACAGTTCAGGACGCATCAGACGCCGAGCCCGACTTGGCACCCGTCTGCGGCACCCCGGCCAAGGGGCACGCGACCTGCTACGCCATGCGCGCGACGGACCAGCCGGCCAGGATGCGGCTGAGCGCGTCCGAGGTTCCCGCGGGGCTCGGTCCGCAGGACATTCAGAGCGCCTACAGCCTGCCCGCCGACGGGGGCGCCGGCCAGACCATCGCGATCGTCGACGCCTACGACAACCCCAACGCCGAGGCAGACCTGGCCGTTTACCGCGCCCAGTACGGCCTGCCTCCCTGCACCACGGCCAACGGCTGCTTCCGGAAGGTGGACCAGCGCGGCGGCACCAACTACCCGCTCCCCAGCAACGCCTGGGCGGGTGAGATCGCCCTCGACCTGGACATGGTCTCCGCGGCGGCACCGAACGCCGACATCCTGCTGGTGGAGACAGACAACGACGGTCTGGAAAACCTCGCCGCCGGTGTGGACGAGGCCGTGGCCCTCGGCGCCAAGTACGTCTCCAACTCCTATGGCAGGACTGGTGACGACCCGACCGACCTGGCGACCTACGGGTCCTCCTACGACCATCCCGGCGTCGCGGTGGTCGCGGCCAGCGGCGACAACAAATACGGCGTCTCCTTCCCCGCGACCCTCCCGTCCGTGACCGCGGTCGGCGGCACAACCCTGACGGCCGACCCGGCCAGTGCCCGCGGCTGGTCGGAGACCGTCTGGGCCAGAGACTCCTACGGGCCGGGCTCCGGGTGCGCGTCCCATCAGACGAAGCCGGACTTCCAGCAGGACACAGGCTGCGCGGGGCGGAGCGTCGCCGACGTGTCAGCCGTCGCCGACAACGTTGCCGTCTACCTGACCTACGGCTCACAGGGCACCGGTTGGCAACGCTACGGCGGCACCAGTGTCGCGACGCCGGTGATCGCCTCCGTCTACGCGCTGGCCGGGCCCCCGCGCCCCGGCACCTCCCCCAACTCCTACCCCTACGCCGCGCACGGCGGCGGTCTCAACGACATCACCACCGGGTCGAACGGAACCTGCTCCGTCGCGTACCTGTGCAACGCCGCCACCGGCTACGACGGTCCGACCGGCCTGGGCACCCCGGCGGGCCTGGCCGCCTTCCGCAGCGGACCGCACGGCACCCTCTCCGGTACGGTCAAGGACGCGGCCACCGGCAAGCCGGTCGCCCACGCGACTGTGGGGTCCGGGCTCGACGTCGCCACGACCGACGCACAGGGGGCGTACACGCTCGACCTCCCCGCGGGCGCGGTTGACGCCCTGACGGTGAAGGCCTTCGGCTACACGACGACCACGCCGGTCACCCTCGACATCGCGGACGGCCAGACCCTCACCCGCGACTTCCGACTCTCTCCGATCCCTCGTGAGCGCGTCCACGGCACCGTCAAGGACGGGTCAGGGCACGGCTGGCCGCTGTACGCCCGACTCGCCGTGAGCGGGTCCCCGGAAGCCCCGGTCTGGACCGACCCGGTCACCGGCGCCTACGAAATGAGCCTGCCGAAGGGAAGCGACTACACGCTGAACGTCACCGCCGCCCTGCCCGGCTACGAATCCCTCGGACGGCCGGTGGCGGTCCACAACAAGGCCGTCACCGCGAATGTGGCGCTGACTGCCGATCCCGACACCGCCACTGCCATCGGCTACCGACTCGAACGCGCCGACCGGGCCGAGGCGTTCGAGTCCACAGCGACCGCGCCCCAGGGCTGGAGCGTGGTGAACGCGGCCGGTACCGACAACGGATGGGAGTTCGACGACCCCACCCAACGCGGCAACTCCACCGGCGGCGATGGCGCCTTCGCCGTCGTCGAGAGCGACAACGGACCCATCGGACCGCATCAGGACAGCCAACTCATCAGCCCCGCATACGACCTGTCCGCCGCGCAGTCGGCGCAACTCACCTTCAAGACCGCGTACCTGGCCAACCCCACCCAGCAGCACATGACCGTGGACGCCAGCACGGACGACGGCGCCACCTGGGAGAACGTCTGGACCGGGCCGAAGGTCAGCGACTCCGCGCAGCACCTGACCGTGCCCGTGTCACTCCGGCAGTTCGCCGGGCACAACGCCGTGCGGCTGCGCTTCCATTTCGTCGCCAACTGGGGCTACTTCTGGGCACTCGACGACGTGAACGTCCAGACCCGCGTCCTGGTGGCCACTCCCGGGGGCCTGACCGTCGGCACGGTCCGAGACGGCACAAGCGGCGCCGGCTTGGTCGGCGCCACCGTCAGCGACACCGCGGACCCGGACGAATCCACCCTCACCACCGCCACGCCCGAGGACCCGGCCGTCAGGGACGGCTTCTACACCGTGTTCTCGGCGAAACCGGGCCCGCACGTCCTCCAGGTCACCGCGTCCGGTTACGCGGAGCTGCGCCGGAGGACGACCGTGCGGCCCGATAGGGTCCGCCGCATGGATCTGGCCCTCAAGCCGGACGCATGACCACGGTACCGGCGACCTCGCACGTCAAGGCGTGCGGCTAGGGTCCCGCCTGAGAACGGGCCTGCCCGAGCATGAACGCCGCGAGAGGACCGCCGCCTTGTGGGCGGCGGTCCTCTCGCGGCGCGTGGCAATACCGCGGAGCCCGGTCACTTCGGGAGTCGCAAGCCGCGCGTTGCGACAGGAGGAGGCAGTGCTCGCCGAGGGGTTGGTTCACGCGCGGCGAGTCAAGGCGACGTCATGGCAGGCGGTGTGACTCGACGTCGGCCGTTCACCCACCTCGCCGCAGCAGCGGTCCGCGCCCAGCCGCGTGGAGCCGCATCAGCTCGACACAGCCACGCAGCCCAGCATGACGTGTCGCCCCGGCGGCCGCTCGCCGGGGCGACGCCGAACGGCGATGGAAGTTTGAGCGGTCCGGGTCACCGGGTCCGGTCCCGAAACAACCTTGGGACCGTACCCGGAGAGCAGGGGCTACCGGCCCCGACGGCCGCCTGTGCCGACGGGGACAGTCAGGAGGACCAAAGCCAGAGCGAGGACGGCGAGCCCGTACCAGGAGGCGCTCGACAGGTGTTCATCGAGGACGGTGACACCCAGGACCGCCGCCACGGCGGGCTCGGCCAGGGTCAGCGAGGTGGCCACGGATGCCGGAGTGTGGCGCAGTCCGTGGCCGAAGAGCCGGTAGGCCAGATAGACGGTGAACAGGGCGAGGTAGACAGCCACCGTCGCGCCGCGAGTGGTGACGAGCCAGTGCGTGTCGACGAACACGACGAGCGGCAGGACGAGCAGTCCGGCGGCGCCGAACAGTACACCCATCACCGCGTTGGAGGGGTGCCCGCGGGTGATGAGCCTGCCGCCGATCAGCGAGTAGGCGGCGTACGACAGTCCGGCGCACGCGGCGAGCGCGACGCCGGTCAGGTCCATGGGTGAGGCGTGGCCGGTGAGTTGTGGGCCCAGGACCAGAAGGGTGCAGCCCAGTACAGCCGCTGCGGTGGCACCGGTCCAGCGTGCGGTGGGCCGGGCCTGTCCGATGATCCAGGACAGCAGTCCGGCGAAGACCGGCGCGCTGCCGAGCGCGATCACGGTGGTCACCGCCACGCCGGTCCGGGCCACAGCCGGGTAGAACGTGACCGGATAGCCGGCCACCGCCAGTACACCGAGGACGAGCAGCCACCGCTCGGGGCGTGTGCAGGCGGCGGGTAGCGCGCGGGCGCCGCGGGAGGTGAGGAACAGCAGGATGCCGCCGAGGGCGAGACCGGCGCAGCCGATGGCCGCCGCTGGTGCACCGGCGGGTGCCAGGGAACTGGCGGTCCCGGTCGTACCCCACAGCACGGCTGCGGTGAGGATGGGCGCGGGGCCGCTGAGGAGGCCAGTGCGAGAAGGGCGCGGGCCCGTGGTCGCTGAGCGCGCGGGACTCAGAGGGGAAGTGCGGTTCGGCACAGTCGTGATCTTCCGTCGTCGAATGCGTCTGGGACTCGATCCGAAACGGGCGCACGACAAAAGCCCCTGCCCGCTCTGCGGGCGGCGGGGCCGGGGATCAAACCGTCAGTGTCTGCGCCCGGTCAGGCGCAGAGCGGCGGGAGAACGACGTGCCAGTAGGTGTTCACCCCGTGAGGATACCTGCGTGGGGGTGTGCTCGCGGGCGCTGGTTCGAGCCTGTCATCTGCGGGCGAGCGCGCTGGGCGAGAGGGGCACGCGGCTCAGCGGGTACGGCGGCAGACTGTGCCGCTCGCGCGTCGGTGATACGCACACCCCGGTGAGCAGCACGACCAGGAGCGGCGGGACCTCATGGCCGCATGCCCTCGGCTCACAGCTCACACGCACCGTGCCCGCCTGGGGAAACGGGTTGTGCGCCCTATCGCCACAAAAGATCACAAAACATGCGAGAGGTGAGGTTTTTCGCATATGCCGCGTATGGGATGCGCTCGCCTGGATACGCGAGTGGCATGGTACGGACACTGAAACGGCATGGAAGGAACGGCAGGCACACCGCGGCCGGCCAGGAGGTCGAGGCCGGGCGGGGGACGGGTGCCGGACCGGATGAGCAGGTGGAGCGGCAGGCGCCGGATACTCCGACGGACCTGCCCAAGGGCTCCTGGGGGACGGTGCTGAAAGGCACCCTGAAGGAGTTCAAGAAGGATGAGCTGACTGACCGGGCCGCAGCGCTGACCTACTACGGGATCCTGGCGCTGTTCCCGGCGCTTCTGGCGCTGATCTCGCTGCTGGGGATCGTCGGCCAGTCGGCGACGAAGCAGGTGCTGGACAATATCCAGAAGCTCGCCCCAGGCGCGGCACGGGACGTCCTCAGTAACGCGGTGAAGCAGATGCAGGACAACGGCGGGCTCGGCTCGATCATGGCGATCGTCGGCCTGGCGCTCGCGATCTGGTCGGCGTCCGGCTATGTCGCTGCGTTCATCCGGAGCGCGAACGCGGTCTACGACGTTCCCGAGGGCCGTCCGGTGTGGAAGGTGATGCCGGTCCGGCTTGGTGTGACGGTGGTGCTGATGGTGATGGCGGTCATCAGTGCGCTGATCGTCGTGTTCACCGGCGGGCTGGCCCGGCAGGTCGGCACCGCGCTGGGGATCGGGGACACGTTCTTGACGGTGTGGTCGATTGCCAAGTGGCCGGTGCTGGTGGTCCTGGTCACGATCATGATTGCGATCCTGTACTGGGCGACGCCGAACGCGAGGGTCCGCGGCTTCCGCTGGATCACGCCGGGCAGTTTCCTGGCCCTGGTGATATGGATGATCGCTTCGGCCGGGTTCGCGCTGTATGTGGCGAACTTCGCCTCCTACAACAAGACCTACGGCGCCCTCGCCGGCGTGATCATCTTCTTGGTGTGGCTGTGGATCACGAACCTGGCGATCCTGCTCGGCCTGGAGTTCGACGCCGAAATGCACCGCCGGCGCGCCGTCGCGGGCGGCCATCCGGCCGGAGAGGAGCCGTACGTCCGGCCGCGGGACACCCGCAAGTGGGACGAGGAGGACCGCCGCCGCCTTGAGTCCTGAGTGGTGGAGATCAACGTCGCGGGCCCATTCCCGGCCCCTGGGGCGGGGGCGTCGGGCCGATCACGGGATCGGTGTGGGACGGACCGGGACGGGAAGTCGCTGATCATGAGAGTGATGGCAGGTCTGCGCGTCGGGGGTCACCGGCCGGCCAGGTGGTCGATCGCACGGGGGCCGCGCTGGCTGCGGAGGGTCGCGCCCGCGGTGGAGGAGATGGCCGAGCACACCAAGGTGTGGTGGGCGGCGGCCGGTGTGATGGCCGCCGCCGGAGGGTGGCGCGGTCGCACGGCTGCTGCTGGGGTGACAAGCATGGCGGTGGCGCAGGTGCTGTCCAACGCGGTAGCCAAGCCGCTGTACCGGCGTCGCCGCCCGCCACGGGAGTGGGTTCCGGCGGAAGATCTGCAGAATCGGCCGGACAGCTTCTCCTTTCCCTCCGGACACACGGCTGCCGTCTTCGCTTTCGCCGGAGCCGTCACGCCGGTGTGGCCGGCCGTCGGCGCCGCTTGTGCGGTGTCGGCGGTGCCCGTGTCCGCGGAACGAGTGCACAGCGGCGCGCACTATCCCTCCGACGTGGCCGCCGGCGGTGCCCTCGGGCTGGCTGCGGCCCCCCTGGTACCGGCCGCACCGCGGCTGCTGCGGCGACGTGTGCGCTGGCGAGCGGTGGTGCGTCGATGCCGGGGTACTCGGACCCGCGATCAGACGGTAGAAGGAGATTGCCGATCGGTCGCCCCTCACGGGCACCCCGTGGCGAGCAGGGCCTGCCGGAAACGCTGATGAAAGACAGGTGAACACCCATGACAGTAGAAGGCTCTCCCCGCACCGGCAGCGGAGCGCAGGAACCGGTCGGCGACCTGGTCCAGCGTGCCTCGCAGCAGCTGTCACAGCTGGTCCGCGACGAAATGCGCCTGGCACAGGCGGAGATGACCCAGAAGGGTAAGCGGTTCGGCAAGGGCGGCGGCCTGTTCGGCGGCGCCGGCCTGGTGGGTGTCCTCACCCTGCAGGCCCTGGTCGCCACCGTGATCGCCGCGCTCTCGCTCGTGATGGATGTGTGGGTGGCGGCGCTGATCGTCACCGGCGTCCTGGCCGCCGTCACCGCCCTGATGGCCACCCTGGGCAAACAGCAGATCAGCAAGGCATCCCCTCCGGCGCCGGAACAGACCATGGACAGCGTCAAGGCCGATGTAGCCGAGATCAAGGAGAAGGCACAGCGATGACCCAGGACAAAGCGCACACCGGCGATGAAGGCACACCCTCGCCGGAGGAACTGCGCGAGCAGGTGGAAGCGACCCGCGAGGAACTCGGCGAGACCGTTGAGGCACTCGCGGCCAAGACCGACGTCAAGACCCGCGCCCAGGAGAAGGCGACGGCCGTCAGGCAGCAGGCCGCCGAGAAGACGACACAGGTCAGGGCGCAGCTGCGGGACAAGGCGACGCACGCGGCCCACGTGGTGCAGGACAAGACCCCGGAGCCGGTGCGCGCCAAGGCCGCCGCAGCCACCGAGCAGGTCCGCGACAAGGCAGCCCATGCCGGGCAACTCGCCCGGGAGAAGGCCCCGGAGCCGGTACGCGAGAAGGCCGGCCAGGGCATGCAGGCGGCACGCGCCAACCGCACCCCGCTGCTCGCCGCTGCCGCCGGCGCATTCATCGCACTGCTGCTCATCCGCCGCTCCAGGAGGCACCGATGAAAGCCTCGAAGATCGCCTACAAGCCGGTCGGCATGGCCATGGGCGCCGTCAGCGGCGTGCTGGCCGGTGCGGTGTTCAAGCAGGTCTGGAAGAAGCTCGGGCACGACGAGGACGCTCCCGACGCCACGGACGAGCACCGCACCTGGCGCGAGGTCCTGTCGGCAGCCGTCCTCCAAGGCGCGATCTTCGCCGGTGTCAAAGCCGCCGTGGACCGCGGCGGCGCCACCGCCGCCCGCCAGCTGACCGGCACCTGGCCCGGCTGACCCGACAGTCGACGTGCGACCCGCCCCTCCTCGGTGCCGCCAGGGCTCGTTGGTCCCGGGGGTAGGGGCTGGACGGTCCATACCACCGTGCTGGTGGGATGGGAGAGTGAAGACAGAGGGGGGTTTTCTATCCGCCCCAGACGGCGGGGACGCACGGTGGCGGCCCCCTCTTTCAACGCCACTTGAAGGCGATGGCCTTCGCTCCCTTGAGACGCACGTCATCGACGACGGCCTGCGCCTGCTTCTCGGAGCTGACATAGGTGAAGGGTGACGTCGGTGCCCTGATTCCATGCGGCTGGGGTCCTGGGGCGCCAGGAGGAGGCACTGCAGGCGGTCAGCGAAGCGGTGAAGATCCGACGCCAACTCGCCTCCAGCCTGATCGAAGGCAAGCGAGCTGACTCCACTCGGCGCCGGGACCGCGTGATCAAGGTCCTGGATGCGGTCCTGCGAACCGGAGACGACATCACCGTCTCCGGCCTCGCCCGAGCTGCCCGAGTCGGCCGCAGCTTCCTCTACCGTCACCGTGACCTGATCGAACGAGTTCACACCGCTGCTGACACACCTGTGGAGGAGGGCCGACTGGCTGTCGTCAGCCGAGCTTCCTTGCAGACCGACCTGGCCAACGCGCTGGAGCGGAATACTTGCCTCGCCGCGCGAGTACGCCAGTTGGAGAAGCGGCTGTCCGAGCAGCTCGGCGATCAGGCATGGAGAGAGTCCGGGCTCGGGGCCTCACCCGACATCGGCCAACCGCAACGACGCGTCGTGCTGGAACAAGAACTCCCCGAGAAGCGCGGAGAACTTGAGGAAAGGAAGGACTCGACGCTGCGCGGGCCGCCGACAGGGAGCTGACTCGGGCCCAGAACCGGCGTCATGCCGGGCGGTCACGAACTCACCGAATGGCACTCCTGAGACTGACCGTTCGCGTTGTCCTCATCTCCACCCTGGTCTGAGCATGAGCTGCAAACAGATGACTACGAGCCGCCCCCGGCGGGCGCAGAGGCAGTTCTTCCTGTCGAGTCGCCCGTGGAGGTCGAGCAGGTCAACGACCGGCGGCTTGAGCTGCTGCGTGCGGATTCGGCGACGGGTCCGCACGGCGGCGGGGGATCGTGATCGATGATTCCGGTGACCGCAAGGATGGGACGGCGAGTGCGCATGTGGGCAGGCAGTGGCTTGGCCGGCTGGGCAAGACGGACACCGGCATCGTCACGGTGACCACGGTGTGGACCGACGGCCGTGTGTATTACCTGCTGCACGCGACGTCCTATACCCCCGCCCATCACTTCGCCCGCGGCCGCTCCGACCCGGCCTTCCGTACGAAACCGCAACTGGCTGCTCTCTCGCGGCCCGTGGGAAGGCGGCGGGATTCGGCTGCCGGCCGGTGGTCCCCAACTGCGCCTACTCCATCAGCGACGACTGGTACCTCGCACTGCGCGTGGCGGTCCTGGCCTACGTGGTGGCGCTCAAGCCGCACAACTGACGCTCCACGGCCGTCCAGTCACCAGGACGTCTGGCACCGCGCCAGGTCAGAGCCTGGGCGGCTTCGATGGCGCGACGGGCACACCGAGACCTGGTGAGCCGCCGATGCCCGTCCGGACGGATACGGCCCCGACTCACCTTGCCGGCCGGTCGTGGCCACCACCCACCCGGCCCGGCTGCCGGAGAAGACCACGTGGTACCTGGCCACAACCTGCCCCACCCCGACGCACCCCACGCCATGGCCAGTGCGCCCGCCTGCCGACCTCGCCGAGACTGTCCGCCTCTACGGTCTGCGGCCGTGGATCGAGCAGAGCTATGAGCAGATCAAGGACGAACTCGACTGGGCCGACTTCCAGGTCCGCTCCGCACGCGCCATCCGCCGCCACCAGACCCCGGTCAACTGTGCCTTCTCCTTCTGCGGAGACCAGTGGTTCGCCCTACCCGGACCGCCGGATGCCACCGCGCCGGACCCGTGCCCCCAACAAGGGGCCAGAGAGGGGACCACCCTTACTCAACCAGTCCCAACGGCCCTGCTGGCCCAGGGCCTTGCGCGTCATACGGTCCTGGCTCGCCCCGGCCATCACCCTCACCCGATGCTGGCAAGCATGGACGCACACGGATCCACCCCATGAGCTCCAGGCCCTGATCGACGCGGTCACCACCGGACACGGCATCGACCTTTACCTCCGGATTTGACGAACTACCGGGAGTCGAGCTTTCGCAGCACCTCGGCGATGTTGGATCGGTACGTGTGCAGCGCCTGCAGTCCGGCGGCGTAGCGGTAGCGGTGCCGAGTGATGTCCACGGCCTGCTTCCGCGCCCGTACAGCGTGCCAGAGCTCGGCTGTATGGTGGCGGCGTTTGCAGGTGACGTCCGCGGCGGCGGTGGCCCGCTCCCGCTGTGTATGGCGGGTGTTGCCGTCATGGCCCCGCTGCCAGGCGGTGTCCGTGTACGCCGCGACGGGGTCGGGATAGCGCGGGAACCCTTGTTCTGCCACACAGCGGGACCACACATCCCATGCCGCACGGAGGCGCGGGTCGCGTTTGACCGCCTTGTCGACCTCGATCGCCCGTGTACTCGCGTAGAGCCAGTCCCGCTTGAGGTCGATGCCGCGCATCAGCCGCCGGTTCGTCCCGGCGTTGCAGGCGGGAAAGTCCGCATACTCGGCGTTGGTCATCCGGCGGCCCTTCGGCCGGAAAGCCCGGGACTTTGCCGGGTCCCAGCCGTAGCCCCAGCGGCGGGCGGTGGCGAGATCCAGGGCGCCGTAGTCGGTGCTGACCGCGGTGGCGACGAAGGGGTCGCTGGGGTAGCGGGGGTCGAGCGGGAAGTCCGGGTGGCCACGCTGCGCCATGCACTGCCGGACCAGCAACGCCGATGCCCGCTGCGATCGCTGGTAGTCCTGCGGCGTGAAGTCGTAGCGGTCGGCCGGGAGGGGGCCGAGGTCCGACGCCGTACGGATGACCTCCGGGCGTCCTGGACCGGAGACACAGATCGCTGCCAGCACCGCCACGACACCCAGTCGCCACCCCCGCATCGTCATGCGCAGGGATGCTAGCGAACAGCGCGCAGCGGCCGGCCATGGCCCCCAACAACTCGTCCACACACGCCAAGACTGGGTTACCGGCGAGATGCAGCGATGCCCAGTGACGAAATGCCATCGAGCGATGCTCAAGGCCCAATGGCACTGCACGGTGACGGGTGACCCCTACTCAAGACCTGGAGCCGGACCACTCTCCACAGGCAGAGGGCCCCGGCACCGTGCATCTGCCGGAGTACGTCGCACATCTCCACGATGACGTCATGATCGTGACCTGGGCCGTCCGTGCGGCCACCTCTCCCTCAGCACGCGAGCCGCCGAGTTCCTTCCAGAGACCGGGGACCGTGGGGGGGGCTGGGGCTGCGAACTGATCGGCTGGGCGGAAGTCCACCACGACGTGGCGCTGGTCGACGAGACGGGAAAGCTGGTCGCCAAGCAGCGCATCAAGGACGACGCGGACGTTTTCCGCCGCCTGCTTGCCCTGTGCGCTGAAGCCGGTGACTGCGCTGAGGCCCTGATACCGGTCGCGGTGGAGACCGCCCGCGGCCTGCTGTTAGGCGCTAGGGGTGGGCTACCCGTATCGGGGCTGATTCCAGCTGACTCTGCTGCCGGGATTCTGGACAGGCCGCCATACGGGTGCGGAGGGGCCGTGCTGGAGGCGGTCGGTCAGCGGGGCCGCGAGGACCGGGACTTCGTGCAGGAAGCCGAACAGCTTCAACTCCCCGGCGGCCGCACGCAGGGCGCTGATCCGGTTCTCAATGGCGACGGGGCCGGTGCCGTCCAGGACGAACAGCAGCCGCGGGAAGAGCGTGTAGCGTCGCCGCCACTCTTCCCGCCCCGGCCCCTGCAGGGTTGGCCGGGCCCGGGACCGCAGGCACATAGCGGCGCGGGCGCTCGTAGGCGGTCGGCTTGGCGCCGAGACGCTCCGGCCCCATGGTCGCCCGGTCGACCTCGACGAACGCCCGCAGCATCGGGGCGCCGCCGTTGTCGGCGTGAGCTTGCCGGTAGTAGAGGAGGGTGTCGGGGATGACCGCCTGGCCGTTTCCAGGACCAGGTGCAGGTCCAGATCCTTCGGGACGGCCGCGTCGATGGACCCTGGGTCCAGCAACAGGGAATGGGAACGCTCCGGGAGACATCGCGGGAGTTGGCCTGCGGCAGTCTCCGCAGAAGCCGCGACACTGGACGCGTGGCCCGGCACGATGGGGAGCCGGTACCTCACACCGTGCGCCAACTGAACGGGGGTCGTGTGGACGCGAGTTGGTCGGGGATATGGATCGCCGTGGTGGGCGTCGCGGGCACACTGGGGGCCGCCGTGCTGACACAGAGCCGAGCGGACCGAGCGCGGCGTCTGGAGAACTTGGAACAGAACCTGGAGCGGCGGCGCACCTGCTACATCACCTTGAACACCTCCGCACGCCAGTACCTGACGGCGATGAGCAATTACCTCCATGCGCTGGAGAATGACGAGGACGTGCCCGCATGCCTGGAGAGCCTCGAAGCTGCTCGGCTGGCCTACCGGGACAGCTATGCAGAAGCGCAGATGGTCGTGCCCAACGTGGTGTTCGACGCCTCTCGCGCGGCGAAGAAGGAGTTGAACCACTTCTACGGTGACCTCAAGCGGTACGGGGCCGACCCGTCCGCGTACGCGTCGGAACTTGCGGACTTGCATCCGCGACTGCATGACGTGGTCTGGCGGTCGGTGGGCGCGCTGCGCCGGTCCATGCGAGTCGACCTCGGCGTTGACCGCTAAATCTCCTTGTCGATGAGGGTGAGCGTGGTTCGGCGAACGGCTTCCTTGCGGGCAGTCCCGATCCGTGCACGGGCGACGCAGCGGGGACGGCGAAGACCCAGGACAACTACATCGGCGTCGGCAAAGAGCCTGAACATCCGCTGACCGGCCGGGACCGCCGCGCCGAGCCGCCGTCAGTGTGGCGGTGACGTCAGGCGGGGGACATAGGCGGGGGAGAGGCCGGGGCGGGCTGCTGCGTCACGTAATCCAACCACGAGCTATTCCCCGGTGGGCGACCGAAGGATCCTCATACCGGGGCGACAAGCGCCCATGGCTCTTCCTCTCCCATTACCCGCCACCGCCATCCCGCCGACCCCTCGGTGCCGCACGATCACCGGGCTCGGACAGCCGGTATGTTCCGTCTAATGCAGCTTGATCGGTACAACTGGGTCCGGAGCGACGGAGGTTGATCGTGGGGGGAAGCCGTGTGCAGGCAGTCAGGCTTGAGAGTCGTCGGGTTCTGTTCGAGCGCTTACGTGCGTCGCGTTCACCGCACCGGGCTTCCGTGACAACGGTGCTCAGCTATCTCAAGAAGTGGGGGGCGCCTGACCTGCGGCATCCGGTGCTTGATCGAGATCGACTGAACCGCTGGTATCGGCAACTGCTCGCGGTTCTTCTCGTTCTGCTGGTCTGGCTGGTGAGTCTGTGGAAGCTCGACCGTGACGCGTCGTCGTGGCGGGACGAGACGGTGAGCTATGCCGTGGCCAAGCGCTCTCTCGGCGAGTTGTGGCTCCTGGTGCAGAACATCGACGCGGTCCACGGCCTGTACTACTTCCTGGCCCATCTCGTACTTGGGGCATGGGACGACGGCGTCCTGACACTGCGAGTCCTTTCGGCACTCGGCACGCTCACCGCTGTGCTGGGGGTCCACGCCATCGGCAGCCGGCTCGGTGACCCGGCGACCGGATTCTTGGCCGGGGTTGCTTTCCTGTGCGTCCCACAGGTGCAGTTCTACGCGCAAGAGGCCCGCTCCTATGCGTTGGTGAGCGCCGCGGTGGTATGGGCGACGTGGTTCTTCGTGCGTGCGCTGCAGGACAGCCGACGACGCTGGTGGGCGGGGTATGCAGGGTTGCTGCTGCTGAGCGGGTGGCTGCATGTTTTCGCTCTGCTGGTCATCCTCGCGCACGCCGTGACGCTCTGGCGCAGTGGGCACATGCCACGCCTCGGGAGGCGCTGGCTTTTGGGCATCGCCTTCGCCGGTTGTGCCGTGGCTCCGCTGGCCGTGGTGAGTGCTGGTCAGGCGCCGGCGCAGCTGGACTGGCTGGGCCGGCCGAGCCTGCAGGACTGGCTGGGATTCGTGGTTCCTGCCGTCGTGGCAGCCGCCCTGGGCCTCTTGCTTCGTCGGCAGGACGAGGGCTCGGCCAGAGCGTTGACGCTTCCAACGACCGCTGTACCGCTCCTGATCGTCCCCGCAGGGTTCCTGCTGACGGTGTCCCTCGTCCACCCGTGGTACGTCGATCGCTACGTCCTTTACTGCATGTCCGGGCTGGCGCTCCTCGTCGGCCAGGCCCTACGGCACTGGCAGCGGATCCTCCGAGCAGAGGCGGACCCGGCGCGCAGGCGGCGCCGGATGTACGCGACGGCAGCCGTTGCCTTCGCCCTCTTCTCAGCGCTCGGCCCCTGGTACTGGCAGATGCGCTCCCCGGCCAGTCGCACCGACACCGTGGAAAGCTATTGGGGGCTCACCGTCACCGTTCCGGGCGCCCCCGAACCAGTCCTGTTCCAGCCTGCACGGCGCCGCGCGTGGGTCCTGGCCCGGCCCGCCGTCTTCGGGCCGCTCGACGACATCGCGCTGCAGCAGACACCAGCTGCATCCGGCACGTTGTACGGCGTCGAGGCGTCCCCAGACGTCATCCGGCAGCGCATGCTCCAGCATCCTGAGATCAACGTCCTGCGCGATCGACCCGGCCAGCCCCTGGACAACACCCCCGCAGAGATCACCAAGCGGGAAGTCCTACGCCGGCACTATCAGCTCTGCTGGGTGATCCCGGTCAACGGCGGCGAATCCGCAATCTTCATCCGCCGCGATGCCGCAGCGACGAACCCCATGTGCGCGCCCGGGCGCGACATCTACAGCTGATCGGCTCAGCATCCGTTCCAGGATGCTCCGAGTCTGTGGTTGGTGTCTGGTCGGATCGCGAGGTCAGATAGGTGTTCCAGTCGCGGGCTGCTCGGCGGGTGCACCGGAGGGCTGCGCTGAAGCTGAGCGTGTCACTGAGTACTGACGCGCGCAGGTCGGAGCGGTGCCATCTCGTGATACGGCGCCCGATCGCTTCCCGCCGATGCCCAGCGGCAGGCCGTACCGGACGCTGGCCGGCGACGCCGACCGCCGGCGTCTGGTCCACCGCTTCCTGCACGACGACTCCATCACCACCGACGAAGGCGTCCGTCTCCCCTCGGCCCTCACCCCGTCACCGTGCCCCCCACCACTGCACCAGTTCCTGATCCATCTCGCCGAAGACCGCGACGGTGCCCTCGCGCTCGGCCGGAGCACCGACCACGCCTGGCTCCTTCCCGGCACCCACCCCGGCCGCCACCGCAGCCCCGCCAACTACGCACGCGCCTCGCGACCTACGGCCTGCCCTCCCGGCGCGGGCGCAACAGCGTGCCGATGGACCTCGCAGCGCCGACGCCTTGCGCCGTCCTCGGCGAGGTCCTCGGCGTCTCCATCGGCGGCCACCGGCTGGGCCGCCGCCACAGGCGGCCCCCGCGCGCGGTAGCCGCCGAACTCAGCCGCCGCCCCAAGAGCGGAGATCAGGGTCGGGTGCTGGCGGTGCCGCTCTCGAAAGACGGAGACGACGGCGTGAGTGAATAGGGGGCATGCTTTTCGACTTCGCGCACGACCACGACGGTGAACGGCTCAGCGGTGTGTACGGCGGTGATCCATCCGGGGGCACCGTTGTGGTGATGCATGGCGCAGGCACCAGCAGCACGGAGCGACTGCACCCGCTGGTACGGGAGTTCGTGGCCCACGGCTGTCGCGGGCTCGCCTTCGACTTCTCCGGGCACGGCGAAAGCACCGGCAAAGTGAGCGAGTTAAGCCTGCGGCGACGGTTCGAGCAGGCCGTCTCGGTGATCGACGCGTACGCGGGGGTGGACGGGCCGCTGGTCCTTGTGGGGTTCAGCATGAGCGGGCAGACGGTGGCCGATCTCGTCCGGCACTACGGGGATCGCGTGGCGGCGCTGGGGCTGTGCGCGCCCGCCGTGTACACCGCCGAGGCGTGGGACGTGCCCTTCGAGGACGGGAACGGCCGGTTCAGCGGGATGATCCGGCGGCCGGACAGCTGGCGGGAGGCGCCCGCGCTTCAGGTGCTGCGGGCGTACGAGGGCCGGGCGGTGCTCGCCGTGCCGGGCACGGACGCGGTGATCCCGTCGGCGGTGACCGAGGCCGTACAGGATGCGCTGGCCGCGCGCGCCCAGTACACGCGGTTCGACCTTCCGGACGCGCAGCACCAGCTGGGAATCTGGTTTCGCGATCATGGCGAGGACCGGCGGGAGTTCGTGGAGGCGGTGCTGACCGGCCTCGACGACCGTGGCTGGACGGCCACGCATGCGTGGGTGGCCAAGCAGCTCGGCCACGGCCGCTCGGTCACCGACATGCGCCTGCTGGCCGGTGGCTGGAGCTCCCAGATGCGCCGGCTCACGCTCGACGACGGCACGGCCCTGGTACAACGCGCCTTCGTGAAGCCCTTCTTCCGCCACCACGGGCCCGGGCTGCTGACCCGCGAGGCGAACGTCCTGACGCTGCTCGCCGGGCAGGAAGGCATCCCGGCTCCCGAGCTCGTCGCCGTGGACGCCACGGCCGAACACTGCGACCACCCGACCCTGCTGATGTCCGCGCTGCCCGGCCGCGTCCGCGTGGACGGGGAGGACCTCGACCGGCGCCTGGACCTGCTCGCGGCCCAGCTCGCCCGCGTGCACAGCGTCGTACCGGACGAAAGGCCGCGCACGTACCAGGCGTGGACGTCCCCGGAACGCGTCCGCACCCCGGACGGCCCCCTGTGGGAGCGGGCCGTCGACGTGATCCGCCGCGACCCACCGCCGTACGAAGGCTGCTTCCTGCACCGCGACTTCCACCCCGGGAACGTGCTCTTCACGGGAGACGGCCCCAAGCTGCGGATCACCGGTGTCGTGGACTGGGTCGAGACCTCGTGGGGACCTGCAGACCTGGACGTGGCGCACTGCTCGACCGCGCTCGCGCTGCTGCACGGGCCGGCGTACGGGCTGGACTTCCGCGAGCGGTACGAGGCACACGGCGGCCGCGACCTCGCCGACAACCCCGACCACCTGTACTGGCGACTGCTCGACGCCCTGCACTACTGCCCCGACGCGGCGAAGCCGGCCGGGCCGTGGCGTGAACTGGGCCGGGACGATCTGACGTCCGAGGTGCTGGCAGAACGGCTGGAGGCGTACGTGGACGGACTCCTGCTCCGATACCGCTGACCGGCCCTGGATCCCTCGTCTGACACCGACCGAGGAGGCGTGCGCATTGGCGTCGTTCCGGGCGTGGCGACCGGCGCGGTGCCGGCTCTCCGGCGTCCGCCTCCGGGACACCGGCGAACACCCTGTCGGCCGCCCGGGTGAAGTGGCGGACCGGCGTGATGTTGTCGGCGCGCGCGTGGGAGGTATCCGTGCTGGGTGCCGAGTCGGCGGCGTGCTCGTGCGACGCGGATGGCGGCGGCGCTGCAAACGACCCGGAGTGGAGAACCCATGGGACACGGCGGAAACGTCATCCAGGAACTGACCACGGACCACCGCGAGGTGGACGACCTCTTCGCGCGGATCGAAGCGCTGCCCGGTCCCGACCCGCAGCGGCGCGAACTGGCCGACCGGCTCACCATGGAGCTGATCCGGCACTCGGTGGCCGAGGAGGAGTACCTGTACCCGGCGGTGCGCCGGTACGTCGACGGGGGAGACGACCTCGCCGACAAGGAGATCGCCGACCACGCCGACGTCGAGCGCATGCTCAAGGAGCTCGAAGGCAGCCAGCCCGGGGACGGGCAGTTCGACACGCTCATCCTCCGGCTGAAGAACTCCGTCACGGCGCACGTCAGCGACGAGGAGAGCCGGCTCTTCCCGATTCTGGCCGACGTCTGCTCCGCCGATGCCCTGGAGGACCTCGGGGAGAAGGTGCGTTCGGCCAAGCGGCACGCGCCGACCCGCCCGCATCCGTCCGCGCCGGACACCCCGCCCGCGAACAAAATCCTCGCACCCGGTACCGGCATGGTCGACCGCCTGCGCGACGCGCTCACCGGCCGCGGAAAGCAGGACTGAAGCGGCTTGCGCGCCCCCGAGGCGCCCGGCCGGCCGGCGGCCCCCGCCGCGCGGCGCGGCATGCGCACGCGTCATGGGGTGAATCGGGAAGCACGCACATGAGCCGCGAGAGCGAGGAGTGTCCTATGAGCGGATGGGCCTGGCGTCGGGCTTTGGTGACGGGTGGGGCCGGTTTCGTGGGTTCCCATCTGTGTGAGCGGTTGCTGGAGGCGGGTTGTGAGGTGGTGTGCCTGGACAACCTGGCCACCGGCTCGCGTGCGAACGTGGCCGATCTGTGCCGGCATGCGGGGTTTCGTTTCGTGCACGGTGATGCCACCGATCCAGCCGCCTGGCAGGGCCTGACGGGCCGCTTCGACCTGGTGCTGCACTTCGCCTGCCCGGCCTCGCCCGCCGACTACCTGCGCCTGCCGCTGGAGACCCTCGCCGTGGGCAGCGAGGGCACCCGCCACGCCCTGCACCGCGCCCGCACCGACGACGCCCGCTTCGTGCTGGCCTCCACCTCCGAGGTCTACGGCGACCCGCTCCAGCACCCGCAGCGCGAGAGCTACTGGGGCAACGTCAACCCGATCGGCCCGCGCAGCGTCTACGACGAGTCCAAGCGCTTCGCCGAGGCCCTGGTCACCGCCCACCGCACGGTGCACGCCACCGACGCGGCCATCGTGCGCATCTTCAACACCTACGGCCCGCGCATGCGCACCGGTGACGGCCGCGCCGTGCCCACCTTCATCGCCCAGGCCCTGCACGGCACCGCGCTGACCGTCGCCGGCGACGGCAGCCAGACCCGCTCCCTGTGCTATGTCGACGACACCGTCGAGGGCGTCCTGGCCCTGGCCGCCTCCGGCGAGCCCGGCCCCGTCAACATCGGCGGCAGCCAGGAGATCACCATGCTCGACCTCGCCCGTCGCATCGTCGACCTGACCGCCTCCAGCTCCCCCATTCGCTTCGTCGAACGCCCCGTCGACGACCCCGGCCGCCGCAAACCCGACACCCGCCTGGCCCACGAACGTCTCGGCTGGCAGCCCCGCACGGACTGGACCGACGGCCTCAAACAAACCATCGACTGGTTCACCCGTTCGGCCGCTGCCTGATCCTTCCGGCGGTGAGGTGACGCGGGCGTGCCGGGGGACGAGCACGACGTGAGGCCGCCGTAGCCCCCCGTTCGGATCCACGCCGACGCTGCCGCCTGCCGCGCCGCCTCCGCCGTCGGGTTTCTTCCAGCCTCGGCCCCCTCACGCCGGCCCGGTGCGTCTGCCGAGCCCGCCCCCCGCCTCATCGGCCCGGGACGAGGGGGCGGCCGAGGCATTCTTCGGCCCCGACAGTCAGCAGCCGCGTCCGCTCGGCGTGCCGCCGCGCTGGGCTTCCGGCACACTGCGAAAAGTTGTATATGCGGTTATTTGTCATGAGTTGTCTCCAACTGTTTGACACAGCCGCGCTCGCGGCACTCGCGAAACCGCGGCAGGAACTCCCACGAGCCTCTGGGATGGAGTCACCCCCCATGCGCGTCCTTGGCATCAACGCCCTGTTCCACGACCCCGCTGCCGCTCTCGTCGTCGACGGCCACACCGTCGCCGCCGCCGAGGAGGAGCGGTTCAGCCGCCGCAAGCACGGCAAGCGGCCCGTGCCGTTCTCCGCCTGGGAACTGCCCGAGCTGTCCGCCCGCTGGTGCCTGGAGCACGCCGGCATCCGGCCCGAGGAGCTCGACGCCGTCACCTACTCCTTCGATCCCACGCTCGCGCGCCCCGCCCACGAGATGGGGCTGAACGACCCCTTCGACCCACTGCGCCTGGACTATGCGCGCCGCGCCCCCGAGTTCCTCGCCGAGGCCCTGCCCGGACTCGACCCCGACCGGGTGGTCTTCGTCCCGCACCACGTGGCGCACGCCGCCTCCGCCGGGCCTGCCTCCCCGCACCCGGACAGCGCCGTCCTGGTCCTCGACGGCCGCGGTGAGGCCGCCTCCCACCTGGCCGGCCGCTACCGCGACGGCAAGCTCGACATCCTCGCCACGCAGGCGCTGCCCGACTCCCTCGGCCTGGTCTACGAGGAGCTCACCGAGCACCTCGGCTTCCTGCGCAGCAGCGACGAGTACAAGGTCATGGCGCTCGCCTCCTACGGCAAGCCCCGCTTCCTGCCCCAGCTGCGCCAGTACGTCCACCCCACCGGCGACGGCGGCTTCCGCGCCCGCGGCGTCGACTGGGCCGCCCTCGCCCCGGCCCGCGCCAAGAACGAACCGTGGACGCAGGAGCACGCCGACCTCGCCGCCAGCACCCAGGCGGTCCTCGAGGAACTCCTGCTCGAACTCGCGCACTGGCTGCACCGCGAGGCCGGGGGCGAGGCGCTCGCCCTGGCCGGCGGCGTCGCCCTCAACTGCGTCGCCAACTCCAAGATCGCCGCGCAGGGCCCGTACCGGCACGTGTGGGTACAGCCCGCCGCCGGTGACGCCGGGACCGCGCTCGGCGGAGCCCTCCACGTGGTCGCACAGCAGGAGAGCCCGCTGCCCATGTCCGGCGCCGACCTCGGCCGCGGCTGGAGCGACGAGGAGTTGCGGGCCTGGCTCGAGCAGGCGGCCGTACCGTACGAGGAGCCGGACGACATCGCGGAGACGGTGGCCGAGGAGCTGGCCCGGGACGGCGTCGTCGCCTGGTTCCAGGGCCGCAGCGAGTACGGACCCCGCGCCCTGGGGCACCGCTCCCTGCTGGCCCACCCGGGGCGTGCGGAGAACCTGGAACGGCTCAACCACGTCAAGGGGCGCGAGGAGTTCCGGCCCGTCGCGCCCATGGTCCTCGCCGACCGGGCCCACGAGCTGTTCACCGGGCCGCTGCCCAGCCCGTACATGCTGTTCGTGCACGACGTGGCACGTCAGTGGCGCGACCGCATCCCGGCCGTGGTGCACGTCGACGGCACCGCCCGCATCCAGACCGTCGACGAGCGGCAGGAGCCGCTGGTGGCGCGGATGCTGCGCGGCTTCGAGCGGCGTACCGGACTGCCCGTGGTCGTCAACACCAGCCTCAACACGGCCGGCCGGCCCATGGTCGACGACCCCCGCGACGCGCTGGAGTGCTTCGGCTCCGCGCCCGTGGACCTGCTGGCGATCGGCCCGTACGCGGTGCGCCGGGGCAGGGCGTTCGCATGAGCCCGTCCTACGCCGTCGTGATACCGACGCTGGTGCGCGACACCCTCGCCGACTGTCTCGGCGCGCTCGTCGCCGCGACCGGACCGAAACCAGCCGAGATCGTCCTCGTCGACGACCGCCCCGCCCCCGGTCCCGGCCCGCTGGAGCACGCGCTGAGCGTCCTCGGTGACCTGCGCGAGCGCACAAGCGTCGTGGCGAGCGGGGGACGCGGACCCGCCGCCGCCCGCAACACCGGCCTGCGCGCGGTCGCCGCGCCCTGGGTGGCCTTCCTCGACGACGACGTCCAGGTCGGCCCGCACTGGTGCGAGCAGCTGGCGCAGGACCTGGCCGACGCGAGCCCCGACACCGGGGGCGTCCAGGGCGTGATCGCCGTACCGCCGCCCGGCGAGCGCCGCCCCACCGACTGGGAGCGGGGCACCGCCGGTCTCGCGCAGGCACGCTGGATCACCGCAGACATGGCCTTCCGCGCCGACGCCCTCAAGCAGGTCGGCGGCTTCGACGAACGCTTCCGGCGGGCCTTCCGCGAGGACGCCGACATCGCCCTGCGCGTCCTCGACGCGGGCTGGCGCATCCAGCAGGGCCGCCGCACCACCCGTCACCCCGTGCGGCCAGCCGACCGCTGGGTGTCGCTGCGCGCCCAGCGCGGCAACGCCGACGACGCCCTGATGCGCTACCTGCACGGCCCCGACTGGTGGGAGAGAGCGGGCGCCCCGCGCGGGCGCCTGCGCACCCATCTGGCGGTCACCGCGGCCGGCGCCGCCGCGTGCGCCCTCGCGGTCACCGGACACGGCCGGGCCGCCGCGACCGCCGCGCTCGGCTGGGCCGCCGGCACCGCGGAGTTCGCGTGGGCGCGCATCGCCCCCGGACCGCGCACCCGCCACGAGGTGACGACGATGCTCGCCACCAGCGCGCTCATCCCGCCCGCGGCGACCTGGCACTGGCTCAGCGGCCTCCAGCGGCACCGCAACGCCCCGGCCTGGCAGGAGGTGGCGTCATGAGCCCTGTCAAGGCCGTGCTGTTCGACCGCGACGGCACCCTCGTCCACGACGTCCCCTACAACGGCGACCCGAACCGTGTCCGCCCCGTCGACGGCGCCCGCGAGGCCCTCGGCCTGCTGCGCTCGCGCGGCATCCGCACCGGCGTCATCACCAACCAGTCCGGCATCGCGCGCGGACTGCTCACCGACGCCGACGTCCGCCGCGTCAACCGGCGTGTCGACGAACTGCTCGGCCCCTTCGACGTGTGGGGCGTGTGCCCGCACGGCCCCGACGACGGCTGCCACTGCCGCAAGCCCCAACCGGGCCTGGTCCTGTGGGCGGCCGGCCGGATCTGCACCGAGCCCGCCGACTGCGTCGTCATCGGCGACATCGGCGCCGATGTCGAGGCCGCGTCCCGGGCGGGTGCCCACGGCATCCTCGTACCGACCCCCGAGACGCTGCCGGAGGAGACGGCGCGTGCCGGGCATGTGGCCCCGGATCTCCTGACCGCCGTGCGCGCCGTGCTGACCGGACCGCCCCGGGGCGATGTCCTGGCCGACGAGAGGCACTTCGAGTCCGCCTACGACACCGGCGGGAGGCCACGATGAAGGCACTCGTCACCCGCCTCGACAGCTTCGGCGACGTCCTGCTCGCCGGGCCCGCGATCCGTGCCGTCGCCGCCCGCGCCGACACCGTCACCCTGCTGTGCGGACCGCAGGGCGCCCCCGCCGCCCGCCTGCTGCCCGGCGTGGACGACGTCCTCGTCTGGGACGCGCCCTGGGTGGGGTTCAGCCCGCCGCCCGTCGGTCGCGGAGAAGTCGAGCTGCTCATCGACACGATCGACGCCGACACGGCCCTGATCCTGACCTCCTTCCACCAGTCGCCGCTGCCCACCGCCCTGTTGCTGCGTCTCGCGGGCGTCGACCGCATCGCCGCGGACAGCGAGGACTACCCCGGCTCGCTGCTCGACGTGCGCCATCACCGCGCGCCGCACGCGCACGAGGCGGAAGCGATGCTGGACCTCGCCAAGGCCGCGGGCTTCCCCCGGCCCGACGACGGGCGGCTGCGGGTGCTGCCCCCGCCGGTCACCACCGCGCTCACCGGACCCGGTCCGTACGTCGTGCTGCATCCCGGCGCCAGCGTCCCCGCCCGGGCCTGGAGCCGCGAGCGCAGCGCGGAGGCCGTGCGCGAACTGGCCGCGGCCGGCCACCGCGTGGTGGTGACCGGCGGGCCGGACGAACGGGACCTGACCGCGTACGTCGCCGGCGAGCACGGCCTCGACCTCGGCGGCCGGACCGCTGCTGGGGAACTGGCCAGCGTGCTGGCCGGGGCCGGCGCCGTCGTCACCGGCAACACCGCGCCCGCCCACCTCGCCGCCGCCGTCGGCACCCCCGTCGTCTCGCTCTTCGCGCCGGTGGTGCCCGCCGAGCGCTGGCGGCCGTACGGCGTGCCGTACGTCCTGCTCGGCGACCAGCTGGCGCCCTGCGCGGACAGCAGGGCCCGGACCTGTCCGGTCCCCGGCCATCCGTGCCTGGACTCGGTGACCGGGCACGACGTGGTCGCCGCCGTCGAGAAGCTCCTGACCACCGACGAGCAGACCCTGGGGGAGACATGAGGATCCTGCTGTGGCACGTGCACGGGTCGTGGACCACGGCCTTCGTACAGGGCCCGCACACCTACGTCGTCCCCGTCACCCCGGACCGCGGACCCGACGGCCTCGGCCGCGCCCGCACCTTCGACTGGCCGGACTCCGTCGTCGAGGTCCCGCCCGAGCGGCTGCGGGACGAGGACATCGACCTCGTCGTCCTGCAACGCCCCCACGAACTCCCCCTGGTGGACGAGTGGCTGGGCCGCCGACCGCCGCTGGTGTACCTGGAGCACAACGCCCCCGACGGCGCCGTGCCCGACACCCGCCACCCGGCCGCCGACCTCCCCGGCGTCACCCTTGTCCACGTCACCCACTTCAACCGGCTGATGTGGGACGCCGGAAGCACCCCCACGACCGTCATCGAGCACGGCATCGTCGACCCCGGTCACCTGTGGACCGGCGAGCTTCCCCGGGCCGCCGTCGTCGTCAACGAGCCCGTCCGGCGCGGTCGTACGGTGGGCACCGACCTGTTGCCGGGGTTCGCGCAGGCCGCCCCGCTGGACGTCTTCGGCATGAGGACCCAAGGGCTCGCCGGACACCTCGGCCTTCCGGACGAGCGCTGCCGCTCCCACGAACTCGTCCAGCGCGAGCTGCACACCGCGATGGCGCGGCGCCGCCTCTATCTCCACCCCGTCCGCTGGACCTCCCTGGGGCTGTCCCTGCTGGAGGCGATGCACCTCGGCATGCCGGTGGTGGCCCTCGCCACCACCGAGGTGACCGAGGCGGTGCCGCCGGGCGCGGGAGTGGTCTCCAACCGCATCGACGTACTGCAAGACGCCGTACGGGACTTCCTCGCCGACCCCCCGCACGCCCGCACCGTCGGCGAGGGCGCACGCGCCGCGGCGCTCGCCCGCTACGGACTGACCCGCTTCCTGGACGACTGGGAGCGGCTGTTGAAGGAGGTGGCCCGATGAGGATCGCCATGGTCTCCGAGCACGCCAGCCCGTTGGCGGCGCTCGGCGGCGTCGACGCCGGTGGTCAGAACGTGTACGTGGCCCGGCTCAGCGAGGAACTGGCACGCCGCGGCCACGACGTCACCGTCTACACCCGGCGCGACTCCGCCGAACTGCCCGATCGCGTGGCCCTGCCCGGCGGCGCCGTCGTGGAGCACGTGCCGGCCGGACCGCCCGCACCGGTCCCCAAGGACGAGCTGTTCCCGTACATGGACGCCTTCGGCGCCCACCTCGGGCGCGTCTGGGACCGTGAGCGGCCCGACGTCGTGCACGCCCACTTCTGGATGTCCGGCCTGGCCGCCCGGGCCGGCGCCCGGCCCCACCACCTCCCCGTCGTGCAGACCTTCCACGCCCTGGGCACCGTCAAGCGGCGCCACCAGGGCCACGAGGACACCAGTCCTCCCGAACGCGTGGGCTTGGAGCGGCAGATCGGTCGCGGCTGCGCCCGGGTCCTGGCCACCTGCACCGACGAGGTGCACGAGCTGGCCGACATGGGCGTGCCGCCCCGGCGGGTGTCCGTGGTGCCGTGCGGAGTGGACGTGGGCCACTTCCGGCCCGGGGCATCAGCCGCGGACACCCCGGCACGCCGGGAGCGGCACCGGCTGCTGGCCTGCGGACGGCTTGTCCGCCGCAAGGGCTACGACCAGGCCATCCGGGCCCTCACCCAGATCCCCGACACCGAACTGGTGGTGGCCGGAGGACCTCCGCCCCAACTGCTGGACGCCGAACCGGAGGCCCGGCGACTGCTGCGCCTGGCCGAACAGCTGGGACTCGCCGACCGGGTGCGACTGCTCGGCGCCGTGGACCCGGCCCGGATGCCCGCGCTGATCGGCAGCGCGGACGCGGTCCTGTGCACACCGACGTACGAACCGTTCGGCATCGTCCCGCTGGAAGCCATGGCCTGCGGCGTGCCCGTCGTCGCCACGGACGTCGGCGGCCACCGGGACACCGTCTCCGACGGGGTGACGGGGCGACTGGTACCGGCGGGTGACCTCGGGGCGATCGCCGAGGCCGTCCGCGACGTGCTCGCCGACGCACGGTTGCGCCGCACCCTGGGCGCGGCCGGCCGCGAACGCGCCCTCGCCCGCTACACCTGGCAGCGCGTCGCGGACGGCGTCGAAGAGGTCTACGAACGCGTCACGGCACGTGACGAGATGCCGTCGGAGGTGGCGTGATGAGTACCCAGGTATCCCCGCTGGCCGCGCACTGCGACGAACTCCTCGACGCCCTCGGAGCGTTCCGCGCCTCGGCCCCCATCACCGAGCGGTGGGGCCGCAAGCTCGCCGCGGTGCTCGGCGGCGGCGGGCGGCTGCTCGCGGCGGGCAACGGCGGCAGCGCGGCCCAGGCCCAGCACCTGACCGCCGAACTCGTCGGCCGCTACCGCGACGACCGGCCCGCCTTCTCGGCGATCGCCCTGCACGCCGACACCTCCAGCACGACGGCCATCGCCAACGACTACGGCGTCGACGCGGTGTTCGCCCGCCAGGTGCGCGCCCACGGCCGCCCCGGCGACGTGCTGATGCTGCTGTCCACCAGCGGCTCCAGCGCCAACCTGCTGTCGGCCGCCGATGCGGGGCGCGCGGCGGGCCTGCACGTGTGGGCGCTGACCGGACCGGCTCCCAACCCCCTGCTGGCGGGCAGCGACGAGGCCCTGTGCGTGAGCGCGGGCTCCGCCGCGACCGTCCAGGAACTCCACCTGGTCGCGGTGCACATGATCTGCGTGGCGTTCGACGCGGCGCTGGAACGGAAGGGGAGCTGACGTGGGGGGCAAGGCACCCCTCGTCGTCGTGGGCGACGCGCTGCTGGACCGCGACCTGACCGGCACCGCCGAGCGTCTCGCCCCCGACGCGCCCGTGCCCGTCGTCGCCGACTGCGCGCAGCGGACCCGGCCGGGCGGCGCCGCCCTCACCGCCCACCTCGCCGCCCGCGACGGCCGCGAGGTCACCCTGATCACCGGTCTCGGCGACGACCCGGCCAGCGACGAGCTGCGCCAACTCCTCTCACGCGAGATGAAGTTGATCGAGCTCCCGCTGATCGGCGCACTGCCGGAGAAGACCCGCGTGCTGGCGCAGGGCAGCCCGGTGGTCCGCCTGGACCGGGGCACGGGCCGCGTCCGTGAGGCCACGGAGGAGGCCCGTGACGCGCTCCGTGCGGCGCCCGCCGTGCTGGTCTCCGACTACGGCCGGGGCGCGGCGGACTCCCTCCGGGACGTACTCGCCGAACGGCCGCCGCTGGTCTGGGACCCGCATCCGCGCGGCGGACCCCCCGTGCCGGGCACCCGGCTGGTCTCCCCGGCCCGGTCGGAGGCGCGCGCGTTCGCCGACCAGGCGGGAAACGGGAACTCCCTGCGGGACGCCGCCCGCGACGCCGCCGCGCTGGTCGAGCAGTGGCGGGTCGCCGCCGTCACGGTGACCCTCGGTTCCAGCGGGGCCCTGCTGTCGTACGGGGATCATCCGCTGCTCGTCCCCGCCGCCACCGCGCACCAAGGGGACACCTGCGGTGCCGGCGACCGCTTCGCCGCCACGGCGGCCGGGCTGCTGGCCGACGGCGCCCTGGTCGGTGAGGCGGTGGAGGGCGCCGTCGCCGCGGCGACCGAGTTCGTCGGCGCCGGCGGGGCCGGAGGCGTCACGGACGCCGCCCCCGCGGACCTCCCCGACGCCGACCCCCGCGACCTGGTCGCGCGGATGCGCGCCACCGGCGGCACCGTCGTCGCCGCGGGCGGCTGCTTCGACCTGCTGCACGCCGGACACGTCGGCCTGCTCCAGGCCGCCCGCAGGCTCGGCGACTGCCTGGTCGTCTGCGTCAACTCGGACGCGTCGGTGCGGCGGCGCAAGGGCCCGGAACGGCCGGTGAACCCGCTCGCCGACCGCGTCCGCGTCCTCAACGCCCTGGCCTGCGTGGACGGCGTCGCCGTGTTCGACGAGGACACCCCCGAGCGGCTGCTCGCCGACCTGCGTCCTGACATCTGGGTGAAGGGCGGCGACTACTCCGGTGCCGACCTGCCCGAGGCCGTGCTGCTCCAGGAGTGGGGCGGACAGGCCGTCCTGCTGCCGTACCTCGACGGCCGCTCCTCGACCGCGCTGGTGGCACGGGTGCGGGAAGGAGCCCGGTGAGCGCACCTCCCCGCCTGCTCGTCCTGCGCGCCCTGGGGCTCGGCGACCTGCTCGCCGGTGTGCCCGCACTGCGCGCGCTGCGCCGGGGTTTCCCGGACCACGAACTGGTCCTGGCCGCCCCGGAGCAGCTCGCCCCGGTGGCCGCGGCCACGGGAGCGGTCGACCGGCTGTTGCCCGCCTCCGCCCCGGGACGCGCCGTACCGCGCCGCCTGGACTGGACCGGCCCGCCGCCCGACGTCGCCGTCGACCTGCACGGCAACGGCCCGCCCAGCCACCGGCTCCTGCAGTCCCTGCGGCCGGGCCGGCTGCTGGCCTTCGCGCACCCCGGCACGCCCGAGATCGACGGGCCGCCCTGGTACGCCGAGGAACACGAACGGGACCGCTGGTGCCGCTTCCTCCAGGCGTACGGCATCCCCGCCGACGCCACCGACCTGCGGCTGCCCAGCCCACCGGAGTCGTCCCCGGCGTCCGGCGCGGTCGTCCTGCATCCCGGCGCCGGGGCGCCCTCGCGCTGCTGGCCCGTCGACCGCTACGCCGCCGTGGCCGACGCCCTGCGCGAGCGCGGCCACCGGGTCGTGGTCACCGGGGGAGCGGACGAGGAGGACCTGGTGGCCCGGCTGGCCAAGGAGGCACGGCTGCCCGACACCGACGTGTTCGGCGGCGGCCTGCCCTTCGGGCGGCTGAGCGCACTCGTCGCCGACGCCCGCGCCGTGGTCAGCGGCGACACCGGCATCGCCCACCTCGCCGTCGCCCTCGGCGCCCCCTCCGTCACCCTCTTCGGTCCGGTGCCGCCCAGCCGCTGGGGGCCGCCCGCGCACCCGCGCCACCAGGTCCTGTGGCATCCGGGCCCGGACGGCGATCCGCACGGGCGCCGCACCGACCCGGTCCTGCTCCGTATCCGCCCCGAGGACGTCCTGGACGCCCTCGACCGACTCACCGACACGACATGAACCAGGCCTCCGTCGGCGTCGTCATCGCCACCCGCGACCGAGCCCCCACGCTCGCCCGCACCCTCCGTCACCTTCTCGACCTGCCCGAGCGGCCCCCCGTCGTGGTCGTCGACAACGCCTCCACCGACGGCACCCGCGACCTGCTCGCCCGCGACTTCCCCCAGGTACGCGTGGTGTGCCTGCCGCGCAACCGGGGAGCCCTCGCTCGCACGCACGGGGTGCGCGCCCTGGCCACCCCGTACGTGGCGTTCAGCGACGACGACTCCTGGTGGGCGCCGGGCGCCCTCGGCCACGCCGTCGGCCTCTTCGACGCGCACCCGCGGCTCGGTCTGCTCGCCGCGCGCACCCTGGTCGGCCACGCCGCCGCACCGGACCCGCTCAACGAGGTGCTCGCCACCTCCCCCCTGGGCCGGGCCACCGACCTCCCCGGCACGCAGGTCCTCGGTTTCCTCGCCTGCGCCTGCGTCGTCCGCCGGGAGGCGTACCTGGATGCCGGCGGGTTCCACCCGCTGCTGTTCTTCGGCGCCGAGGAGACGCTGCTCGCCTACGACCTCGCCGCCCGCGGCTGGGGGGTCACCCACTGTCCCGACGTGGTCGCGCACCACCACCCGGCCCCGTCGCCGCGCACCGGCCGCCCGGCCGTCGTCCGCCGCAACGCCCTGCTCACCGCATGGCTGCGCCGCCCGCTGCCCTACGCGCTCGCCCGCACCCGCGACCTGGCGGGCGAGGCCCGCCACGATCCGCACGCTCGCCAGGCCCTGCGCGAGGCCCTCGCGCGCCTGCCCGCCGCCCTGTGCGCCCGCAGGCCGCTGCCCCCGCCGGTCGAACGGGCCGCCCGCACCCTGGACCTCCCGGACACCGCGGCCATCGGAGCGACGGTATGACCGATCCCCGCACGACTGTCGTCGTCATCACCCACAACCGCCGCCCCGAGCTGCTGCGCACCCTCGACCGGCTGGCCGAACTGCCGGAGCGGCCCCGGGTCATCGTCACCGACAACGCCTCCACGGACGGCACCGCCGTCGCCGTCGCCCGGCACCACCCCGAGGTACTGCTGCTGCGCCCCGGTCGCAACCTCGGTGCCGTCGGCCGCAACCTGGCCGTGTGCCATGTGCACACGCCCTACGTGGCCTTCTGCGACGACGACTCCTGGTGGGCGCCCGGCGCCCTGTCGGGGGCCGCTGACCTGCTCGACCGGCATCCCGCGCTCGGCACCGTCACGGCACGCATCGTCGTCGAACCGGACGGCGTCGAGGACCCCATCGTCGGCGAACTGCGCAACTCGCCCCTGCCTCGGCCGTGTTGGCTGCCGGGACCGGCGCTCGGCTCCTTCCTTGCCGCGGCGACCGTCCTGCGTGCCGACGCCTTCCGCGCCGCGGGCGGCTTCCATCCCCGCCTGTGGCTCGGCGGCGAGGAGGAACTGCTCGCCGCGGACCTCGCGGGCGACGGCTGGTGGCTGACCTACGCCGACCATCTGACGGTCCATCACCAGCCGTCGGCGGTCAGGGACGCCACGCTGCGCCGGGCCCACGGCATCCGCAACACCCTGTGGTTCACCTGGCTGCGCCGCCCGGCCGGCCGCGCTCTGCACCGCACCGTGCACCTGGCCCGCACGGTCCCGCGCGACACCGTGTCCCTGCGGGCCTTCGCCGAGGCCACGGCCGCACTGCCGTGGGTGCTGCGCGAACGGCGGGTGCTGCCGGCGGAGGTCGAGTCACGGCTGCGGCTGCTGGAGGACCCCCAACGCCGGTCGACCGCCCGCCGGTACACGGGTTGAGCGGGCACGGGTTGAGCGGGGCCGCCCAGGAGGACGGTCCCAGCTCAGTGGAGAGGCAACTACCGTGCTGTCAGCCGGTGTTCTCGGGGCGTTCGCCCTTCGGACCGCGGCCGCGCTCGGTGCGCGGTCCCCGGCTCTGCCGCTGCGGGTCCTGTTGCAGGGCGTCGTTGGCCGCCTTGCCGGCGTCATGGTCTGAGATACCCGACCGCTCCGCCTCCTTGCGCAGCCTGGCCCGCTCGGTGTCGTACTTCTTGCTTCCGGGTCGGGGCATGACGATCACCTCCCGGCGCCGGATGCCCCACCTCTCACAGGCACAAACGCACGGCTCGTCAGGCCCCGGGCTCCGTCCACGTGCACAGCGCCGGAACGCCGAGTACAGCGTCACGGCCAGACGGCGGCAAAGGCCCATATGACCGCCGGTTCCGAGGTGTCAGGTCGCGCACCGGTCCCACCAGTGGTTCAGCGCCGCTTCGTCGAGCCGTTGCGCGCCTGCGGCCGGCCCGCGCTGGTGCCCGCCGAAGCCGTGCTCAGCCGCCCTGCCGCCGCACGGTCGCGTCGAGAGCGGCGGCCACCGCGTCGGCATCGTCGGGCGCGGACGCGGCGTGGCCCGGACGTTCCCTCAGATCCCGGGCGGACAGCACCCGCAGTGCGCCGCGACAGCGCTCCGAGTCCAGCTCGGACGCCCCGACCACCTCGGCACGGCCGCCGAGCAGTACCAGCACGGCGTCGTCCTCACGGTTCAGCAGCTCGCGGACATGATCGCCAGTGATCATCGGATCGCGTTCCTCCTCCTGGTCCCTTCCGGTCTTTGTTGGCCCTTCCGGTCCCTTCCGGTGCCGTCAGCCCGCCGTCTGCCCGGACAGCCGGGCCGGCACCGACACCCGGACCGCCTCCATGACGAATCCGCTGCGTACCCGGGCCGGTATGCGGTTCAGCGGGATCCGCAGATCCTGCTCGGGCACGTCGTACGTCAGCTGGGCCAGTCGTGGGCCGAGGGCGCACAGGAGCGCGATCGTGATGTCCTCACCGGGGCAGCGGTGGCCGGTGGCGCGGTCGCCACCGCCTTGCGGAACGAGCTCGTCGCGCTCGGGCGGCCGTTCCAGGAAGCGCCGCGGGTCGAAGGTGTACGGATCGGTCCAGAGGTCCGGGTCGTGGTTCTGCCCGTACAGGTCGAGCAGGACCATCGCGTCCGAGGGGATCGGTTCTCCCCGCCACTCCAGGTCGGTGGCCGCCCGGCCGCCGAGGAAGGGGGCGAAGGGATAGAAGCGGCGCAGCTCGTGGGCGAAGGCCACGGCGTACGCGGCGTCGTTCTCACGCAGCCGTTCCCGGACGGCGGGTCCGCGATGCAGCGCGTGCCCGGCGTAGGCGACGAACCAGCACACGGCGACGGTCGGGCGAATGACGTTGAGCAGTTCGACGGCGGCCGTACGCGGATCGAGAGGTCGGCCGTCGGCATCCCGGTGCCGGACCACCGCGTCCAGCGCCGATCCGGCCGGCGCGGTGGCGGTCCCCTTCCGTACGTCCTCGACCAGACGTCCCAGCCACGCCTCACTGCGCGCCCGTGCGCGGCGGGCCCGCCAGTGGCGCGGCCCCGCCGTGGCGAAGCCGTCGACCATGGCGACCAGGTCCCGGGCCAGTCGGTCGGGGTCGTCGACGGGGATGCCGGCCCACCGGCAGATGCCCCGGGTGAGGATGCGGCTCGCCTCGTCGAACAGGACGACCGACGGACGGTCCGACCAGGACGGCACGGCCTCGTCCCACACCGCGGTGACGTCCTTCACCACGCCGGCGACCGACTCCGGTCCGGTGAGCAGGGAGAGGAACATGCCCTTGCGCGTGCGGTGGGCCTGTCCGTCCAGAGTGTGCACGGCTCCGTGCCCGAACAGTGTGCTGAGCACGGGCCCGGGAAGCGCGCTTCCGCGCTCCACGTGCCGTTCGTCGTAGAAGAACCGCACCGCTTCCGGCCCGTGCAGGGCCACGGCGTGCTGTCCCCTCAGCCGGGTGCGCACCACGGGGCTCGTGGTGCGGCGGCGGTCGGGCAGCCAGGCGTATCCCTTGGCGAGCAGGGCGAGTGAGCTGTCGGCGATCGGGGGGCGACGACTCTGATTCATGGCTCTCTGAGTGCCCGTCGGCCGCGACCGGAAACGGGGCCCGGGTCGGTCGGCCGCTCCGGACGCTCAGGGTGTCGCGGTGCCGCCATCAGGGCCGTGGGTTCGTGCGGTGCCACCGGGGTCGGGCGTCGGTGCCGCGGCGTCCCGCGACGGAGGCGCAGCGCGGGCACTGGCGGCGGACCCGGTCCGCGGCTCCGCCGGACTCCGGGAAGGTGTCCGGCCAGGTGACGTGGGGGAAGCGGATCAGCTGGGAGCGGCTGAGGGACAGACCACAGACGGTCTGGTTCAGGCCCGGCTCCCAGGCGTGGACCTCGCCGGCGGGCAGCCGGCGGCGGCCCTCCTCCTCGTCGGTCCACTGTCCGGAGGCGGCGACCCCGTACTGCTTGGCGCGTCCCATGGTGTGCGCGGGCGCCGGTCAGCGGGCCCGGGTGGGCACGGTGCGGAAGCGAGCGTTTCCGGACATACCAACCCTTCCTTCGATCGGGTTCACGGTGCTGGACCAGTCGTTTCCGAAGACTGCCTTCTGCACTGCGTTGGGACCGTCGAACTGCTGCCTCCCGGACTGCGACAGCTTGTCGACGACCTTGTCGTCGGCGCCGTTGTCCCTGGCCAGGGAGACGAGGTCGTCGCGGCTGGCGGGGTAGTCGGCGCCCTTCAGGGCCTTCTGCAGATCGATCGGGCTCATGTCGGCCATGGCAGCGCCTCCCGGATCGGGTCGGCGCGGCTGGTCCGCGCGTGGACGTGGCGGGTACCCGTCGGTTCGAGCCGTGAATCGTCCCGCGGCCACGAGCGCCCGGACTGCGGCGGGCCTCGCCCGGGTGCCGCCGAGGGGGCGGAACCGCGGCCGGGTTCGATCACCGGCCGGCCGGGGTGCCCGCGGGGTTCCACCTGTCGGCAGAAGCTTCCGGAGGGTGAGGGCCCGGCATGGGGCTCCAGCGCTGTCCTGCGCCTCCGATACGGCCGCCCCGTCGTGTCTGTGCCGGACAGCCTGAACGTGGTGCTGGCATGCGCAGGCGTGATCGCTGCCGCCGTGCGCACGCCGAGCGATCACATGCCGGTAGTGGCCGCGGCGGTGACCTGATCGCCGCGGGGCCGGCAAGGCCGCGCAGGCCGCTGGACGTGCTGGGACTGTCATCGTGGCCGAGCTGTGCGAGAGACCGTAATCGAGTGTCCTCGCACGGTGATCTTCGTTGCACCGGCCGTGGCGACGACTGATCTGTGTGCGTGTGGTGATCCCTGTCCGCCGGGATCGCGCCGGTCGGCGTTGGTCGTTTTGATCTTCACTCGCCGGGCTCGTGCTGGCTCGCGGGCGTAGGCTGCCGTATGAGCAATCGCCCCGATCCTGCTCTGCCCTGGGAGACGTCACAGCGCCGGAACGGTGCCCGCCGCGGGGCTGTCGAGTGGTGGCACGACGCAGTCTGTTACCAGGTGTACCTGCGCAGTTTCGCGGACGGGAACGGCGATGGTGTCGGGGACCTTGCCGGGCTGCGCCGACGCCTGCCTTATCTGTCCGAGCTGGGTGTGGACGCCGTGTGGGTCAACTCACGGCGCGAAGGTCGTCGAAACGGTCGCGAACACACAAGACAAGGCAGGCGCGCTCAACCAGGTCCTGAGCGAACTACTGCCACGGCTGTCCGACGACGACGGCGTCATGATCATGGACTCCGACACCTCGCTGTCCCCCGAGTTCATCGCCCGGGCAGCCCGCCGCCTGCACGAACAGGAACCCGGCCTCCCACCCATCGGCGGCGTGGGCGCCATCTTCTTCGGCTACCCCCTGCGCGGCCTGGTCTGCCACCTCCAGAACAGCGAGTACGTGCGCTACGCACGCGAACTCCACCGCCGCCACGGCCGCGCCGACGTCCTGACCGGCACCGCCTCCCTCTTCCCGGCCGAGGCCCTGCGCCACGTCCACCGAGCCCGCGCCGAGCACACCCTGCCCCGAGGGGACGCCGTCTACGACGTGCAGTCGCTGACCGAGGACAACGAACTGACCCTCGCACTCAAACACCTCGGATACCGCTGCGCCTCCCCGTGCGCCTGCATCGTGGGCACCGAGCTCATGCCCACCTGGTCCCGGCTCTACTACCAGCGGCTGCGGTGGCAACGCGGCGCCCTGGACAACCTCAGGGCCTACGGCCTCACCCGCGTCACGCTGCCCTACGTGTGCCGGCAGACGCTCACCTATCTGAGCGTGGCCTTCGTCCCCTTCTTCTTCACCGTCCTGGGGTACTACACCGTCACCAAGAAATTCCCCGGACTGCCGTGGTTCTGGGTCGCGATCACCGGCATCGCGGCATTCGAACGCGTCTGGGCAGTCAAACGCGGCGGCTGGAAGGCCCTGCTGCTCGCCGTCACAATGGTGCCGGAAGTGCTCTTCGACCAATTCCTCAACGCGGTCTACGCCAAAGCGCTCATCGACCTCCTGACCCGCACCGACGCCGCCTGGGAACAAACACGCGGCCGCAAGAAACGCCTCCGGAAGCTGCTGGTCACCACCTGCGGTCTGGTCCTGCTGCTGACCGGCGCCGTGGGCCTGGCCTTCGCCTGCATCGCACTCGGCATCGCATGGACCTTGATCGCTGTCTTCGTGCTCTCCGGTGTCGCCGCAGCCGTCATCCGCCTCAGCCGCCTGTACCCCGTCGGACTGCTGCTGTCCCTGCCCAGCGGAGAACCGGAGCACGACGAGATGCCACCCTGGCCTCAGCCAGGGTGGCCGGCATCGACAACGACCGGCTCCCGCAGCCACCGTTGACCGGTCACAGCACCGCTACCGATCAGGAAGGCCGGGCCGCATAACCAACGCCTCTACGTAAACAGGGGATTGACACCGGCTCCTGAAACACCAGCTGCAACACGACCGTGCGTTGCGGCTCCCCGGCGCGGACATCCGCCGGATTGCACCAACTGCTGCCCGAACCTCCACAGTGTCCCGGACTCGAAGAATCGAAGGCCTGCGTATTCAGACCGGCCCTTCAGAAAAAAACAGGCTCTGACCTTGTCGTTTATCTGACGAGGTCGAAAGGTGCCTCGAACTGAGTCGCTCACCTGGGCATTCGCCGGACGTGCGGGCAGCCTCAGCCTGATCATGTGCTCCGACTGAGGACGCACCTGACCAGACCGAGGCCGTGGAGATGAGTGTGCTGCAGCAAGGGGACCGGCATCAGGCGCTCGCGACGCTGACACGCTTCCATGGCGACTTCTACGACTGCCTGAACGGACGCGGGGATGCCCTGTTCGAGCTCGCCGACGCTCTGTTGTGTACGGACGGGCCGGTGAAGACGCTGGTGGACCTGGCGCTCGCACCGGAACACCGTCGCAGCCATGGGGCCTTGTACGGCGGCTTGAACAAGGGACACCTGGACGTCGGCCGGCTTCGACGGACGATCGCCGGGCTGCCGCTACCGAAGGCAGCGGACGGCCGTCTGGTCCTGGCCGTCGACGTCTCACCGTGGCTGCGTCCGGACGCCGCGACGTGCCCGGACCGCTCCTTCTGTCATACCTACGGCTGGGGCGACGCCAAGCATCAGATGATTCCGGGCTGGCCGTACTCGGTCGTGGCCGCGCTGGAGACCGGCCGCACCTCCTGGACCGCAGTGCTGGATCCGATCCGCCTGGAGCCCGGCGCCGATCTCGCCGCCGTCACCACCGCCCAGCTGCGTGAGGTCGTCCAGCGGCTCGTTGCCGCCGGACAGTGGCACGAGGGAGACCCGGAGATTCTGGTGGTACTCGACTCCGGATACGACGCCCCGCGCATCGCGCCCCTGCTGGCCGGACTGCCCGTCGAGATCCTCGGCCGTCTGCGCTCGGACCGGGTGATGCGCCGGCCGACACCGCCGCGCGTCTACGACCCCAAGGGGGGGGCCGACCGCCCAAGCACGGCGGCGAGTTCGTCTTCGGCGCCCCCGGCACCTGGGGCGAAGAGCAGGCTACGACCGTCACCGACACCCGCCTCTATGGGAAGGCCACCGCACAGGCGTGGGACCGGCTGCACCCGCGTCTGACCCGGCGGGCAGCCTGGACTGACTACGGCGGGCCGCTGCCCATCATCGAGGGCACCGTCATCCGCCTGGTCGTCGAGAAGCTGCCCAGCGGCGGGGTCAACAAGCCGGTCTGGCTGTGGTGGTCGGGCACCGGCGCCGCCACGACGGAGGTCGACCGCTGCTGGCAGTCCTTCCTCCGGCGCTTCGACGTCGAGCACACATTTCGCCTGTTCAAGCAGACCCTGGGCTGGACCAAGCCGCGGCTACGGAGCCCCGCAGGCGGACCGCTGGACCTGGCTGGTGATCGCCGCACACACCCAGCTCCGGCTCGCGCGTCCCCTGGCGACCGACCTCCGGCGGCCGTGGGAGAAACACGCCCCACCGAACAAGCTCACCCCGGCCCGGGTTCGGCGCGGGTTCAGGAACCTACGCACGAAGGCTGGCTCCCGGGCCAGTGCAACCGAACCGAACCGAACCGAACCGACCCGACACGGCCCCGGCAGACCACCGGGCTCGAAGAACCGCCGCTCGGCCATCCGCCATGACGTTGCCAGAGTGCTCGCAACCGGCGAGGCCTACGCCCGCCCCGCCCACCACAAGGTGGGCACCAAACCCCGACGCGCAGTATGAACCGACAGTTCACGACACCTACGACCACGGATGCGCCTCGTGCCGGGCAAAATGAGCGGCATGGTCAACGAGGGGAACATCGGCTTCACGCTGCCGCGGGGGGCGACTGGCTTCTTCCGGCCGAAGGACGGCCCGCTCCCAGAGACTGACCTGCGGGCGTTCCGCGCCGCTCTGTATGCCGCTGCCCGCGTCGTCGGAGGCGAAGTGGGCGAGGTGGAGGAACAGGCATACCCCCGGACCTTCCACACCGCAACGATCGGCACATGCGCAGGCGAGAACATCGTCCTGTGTCACGCTCATCACCCCTGGATCGCCTTCGCCCAGACGCGTCGGGACTGGTACGGAGAGGAGTTCCTGGCCCCGCCGCCGTGGGCTCACACTTTCACCAACGCGGGCTTCGTGGTCCTTAGTTGTGAACAACTCGCCACACCACTCTCCAACGTGGACACCTCAGTGCTCACGCAGGGCGAGTGGCGTGAGGTGCGGTTCTACGGCATCACCACGTTGGGCGGAGTGCTCTTCAACGCGTGGGACTGACATCCACACGGCAGGCCGCGATCGACGCCGGACCATAAACGACAAGCTGACGGTCGGGCCGTGGCGTCGTCGGAGCCGCCAGTACTGGGGTTGGGCGCGGACAACGTTTGGGTTCGGGACAGGTCGGGCTGCTGTTCCGGGACGAAGACGTTCCTGCCGATCCAGAGGTTGTGGCGGAGGCAGACGTTGTCGTGGGCCGAGGCCCAGACCTGCATGAGGCGCCCGACCGGCCGACCGCGACTGGCGCGGCGACCTCGCCCGGGCTGCGCACAATGCTTTCGTCGCGGCCGCAGACGTGCGCGTACGAGCCTGACTTCCGGTGGCCCGCCTTCCGGTACAGCCCGGGTTCGCGGCGAGTTCACGGACCCAGCGAACGTTTCCTGCACAGCATGGGGGTCATGCTGATGCCCGCCGAGGTGAGGAATAGAGGCGTGTCGTCGTCGGGCAGTACCAGGTCGCCGGCTGGCAGGGAGACGTCCAGGACGTCACCTACGAGGGCATGAGCGTTCAGCCATCAGATTGAGCTGCCCCGCTTGATGACCTGCTGGGAGCCGAGGTTGTCATGGTGGAGGACCTGGCCGTCCATGAGGCAGGTGACGGTTTGCAGCCCGATGTGGGGGTGCCCGGCCCAGGTTCAGACCGCTGCTCTCGGTGACGCCGGCCGGCCCCATGCGGTCGGCGAAGCGCCAGGCGGTCACCCTGCTTTCCCCTCGTGTCGGGCAGTCGGCCCGCAGGCGTCCTGGAACGAATGCCAGCGATGGAAGGGGTGTCGAGGCGGTGACGCCCCGACACCCCTTCCGTACGGTTTCCTACTGCTTGGCCCCTCTGTGCAGGTAGGCGCGGTCCACTGTCTGCCGCACGCTGTTGCCGGCCGCGTCGGTAGCTGTGACACGCAGCGTTACATAGGCGGCGCCGTGAACCCGCGACGGCCGCTCGACCGTTGCCGTGAACGTGTTGTCGCCATGGTGCGCGACACGTGCCGTGGTCCAGCTCCCGCCGTCGTCGTAGGACGACTCCACCTTCAGAATCACCCCGTCCGGGGCGGCCATGCCGTCCTGCATCCGGACGCCGAGACCGAGGGTGTGCCGACGCTCCGGGCCCACCGCGTTCCGTTCGTCGACCGGCACATCGTAGTCGACCTGGAGCAGCGGCAGCAGGGCCGCCGTGGCCGCGGTGCCGGAAGCGAACGTCCACGACGTGCGCGTGCCGGTGCCGAACCGCCAGTCGTCCGAGATGCGGGAGGTCGTCAGGTCCAGCCGGTAGTCCGCCTCGCCCGCGGGCACCTCGATGTCGCCCCACGCCCCATTGTCCGAGGCGAAGATCCGCTCACCTTCGCGGAGCAGCACCGCGGTGGCCGAGTCACCCGCACCGTCCGCCGGCGTACGGGTGCCGATGCCGAAGCCGCTGGTCTCCGCGAAGGACCAGTGGCCACTGGCGGAGTCCGTGAATTCGGGAATGTGGACGGACAGCGTGTCGCCGTTGCGAACCGACGGCCAGGGTGCCCCTCTCGGGATCGACGGACGGGTCGGAGCTCCGAACCAGTGCTCGGTGGTGCGCTGACCCGGCCGGTAGGTGTGGGGGAGGTCCCGCATCCCGACCTGCTCGGTCACCTTGGTGCCGGACACCGTGCGCGATGTGCTGATCAGAGCGTCCTTGAGCTGCTGTGCGCCCCAGCCGGGTGCAACAAATCGTGCAGGCGGAGCTCGACGCCCTCAAGAGCTACGTCGTCGCGATGGAGGCGAACTGGCAGGGCGTCGCCTCGAACACCTTCCAGGAACTGATGAGGGAGTGGGACATGTATGCGGCACAGCTGCAGAACGCACTGCTCGCCATCTCCAACGGCCTGGACTCCAGCGCCGACAACTACATCGGCTCCGAGCACTCGAACCTGGCGAATCTCAACAACGTGTCACTTCCGAAGGCCAACCTGTCCTGACCCCGGCGTACGCCCGCACGTCCGCTCGCTGCACACACCCTCCGTGGAAGGAATCGCGATGCCCGATATCGAAAGCGTGCCCATCTATGTCGGCCAGGGCCTGGAGACCGCCGGCCAGGACCTCAATGCCGCGGCCCAGCACATCATGGGCGAGCTGCACGCCCTGAAGAGCCGGATCCAGTCGCTCATCGACACGTGGAACGCCCAGTCGGCGACCGACTACCAACTGCGCATGCACGAATGGGACATGGCTGCCGTGGGCCTCTTCGGCAGCGAGGAGGACGACGGCGTGCTCGGCGAGCTCGCCCGCGTGATGCGGGTGAACTGAGGCAACTATGTCGGTGCCGAGGAAGCCAACATCAAGACCTGGAACTCGGTGCACTGACCCCCGGCCGCCCCTCAACAGGCTCCGGCCACGTGTGACAAGGAAGACACCCAGTGGAGTATGAACGCTGCCATGTGACCGTGGTGGGAGCACGGCGGCGGGTTGATCTCGCGGTGCCCGCGGACGCGGCCATCGCCGAGTACACCCCGGCCCTGCTCACGCTCGTGGGGCAGGTGGAGTTGGACGAGACGTTCCCCCCGGCCTGGTCGCTGGCCCTGCCCGGCGCCCCACCCCTCGCGCCCGAAGCCTCGCTGCGGGAGGCGGGCGTCGCGGACGGCGCCACGCTCTACCTCCGGGACGTGGCCGCGGGCGAGTTCGACGAGCCCGTGGTCACCGACCTGGAGGAGTCCGTCGAGACGACCCGCGACGGCGTCACCGCGTGGGGCCGTCGCGTCCGCGCCCACACCACGCTGGTCCTGGCCGTCCTGGGCCTCATCGCGGCCTTCGTGATCCTGGCGTGGTCGGGCTCTGCGGACTCCTACCGGCCCGGTACCGGGGTCGGCGCGATGAACGTCGCGTTCGCCCTGGCCCTGCTGGCCTGGCACTCCACCCGCCAGGGCTGGTCGCTCTCGCTGGGCCTGAGGCTGATCATGGCGTACTCGGCCGTACCCCTGCTCGCCACGTCCGCCGCCTGTCTGCCGGTGGCGAGCGCGAGCACCTCCGGTCTGCTCCTGGCCCTGAGCGTGGGTGCCCTGGTCGGAGCCCTCGCCGGGCTGCTGGCCATCCGTCACGTCACGACGCTGATGGCCGTGGTGATCACCGGCATCACCCTGGTGTTGACCGCCGGTCTCACCCTCGGCCGTACCTCGCTGCTGGAGTCGGCGGCCGTGGTGTCCGTCACCACCATGGGCGTGCTCGCCGCCGCACCCAAGGCAGCCGGGCATTTCGCGGTGCTGGCGGGTTCGTGGGCGGGCGGCACGGACCCCTACGCCGACGAGGCGGACGTCCTGCGGCTGGTGAAGCGGGGTCAGCGCGTGCTCATCGGCACGAACGTGCTCGGCTCCGCCGTCGCGGCCGCGTGCCTGGTGATCCTGGGCTCGGCGGACCACGCCTTCGCGGTCGCGCTCACCGCCTGCCTCGGCCTCGCGCTGATCCTGCGGGCGGGGCGGCTGACGATGGCGCCGGCGGTCGTCCCGATGGTGGCCGCGGGGACACTCGGCCTGGCCGTCGCACTGGTCCGGGCCCCGGGCAACTTCGGGACACCGCCGTGGACCGGGCCCGTCGCCCTGCTGGGCGCGGCCGTGCTGGCACTGGCGTTCGGCCTCGGCCGCGCGTTCCGCGCCGACTCGGACGAGGAGCGGCCGACCTGGATCGACACACTCGCCGGGTTCTTCCTGCTGGCCTCCGTACCGGTCGCGGTGGGCGTCTTCGACGTCTACACCTCGCTGCTGCAGTCGGGGCAGACGCCGTGAGGGGCCCCGAGGCCGGAGCGGGACACCAGTGAAACGCAACGTCCTCAGGGTGGCGGACCGGGGCTGGGGCACGCATCGCACCGTCACGGCCGCCGTTCGCGCGGCCGGCGAGGGCGCGGTGATCCACGTCCAGCCCGGGGACTACCGCGAGTCGGTGGTGCTGGACCGCGACGTCACCCTGATCGCGGAGAAGGGCCCGGGCACGGTGCGCATCATCGCGGCCCACGGACCCGCGATCACGGTGCGGGGCGGTGCCTGCGAACTGCGCGACCTGGCGGTCGAGGGCACCGCCGACCGCGACCCCGCCGTGCTCGTCCGCGGCGGCCGGCCCGTCCTCGACCACTGCGCGGTCTCCGGCGGGCGCGTCGATCGGCCGCGGAACCGCCGAACTGCGCACTTGCACCGTCGAGGACGCCGAAGGCTCCGGCGTCCTCGTCACCGGCACGGCCCACGCGGTCCTGGAGGACTGCGTGATCCGCTCGACGGCAGGGCACGGTCCGACGCTCAGTGATGCCGCCCGCGCGGAGGTACGGAACACCACGGTCGAACGCGTCACCGGCTGCGGCATCGTGCTGACCGGCGAGTCGCAGGGCACCTTCGACGCCTGCACGGTCCGGCACCCCGGCGACGCCGGCCTGCTGCCCTCGGCGTGCTGCATGGTTTCGACGTCGGCGGATCGGATGTTGTCCATGGTCGCGAAATGGCGGGCGATGTCGTCATTGGCCGTCATCCTGGACGCCGCCACTGACAACGACCGGGTGTCCTGCACATACCCGGGCAGGGGCGTGTCCCGGGACGCGCCATACGAAGTGCGGCCTGTCACCGCAGTGTGGGATCTGCGCGGCAGGCCGATGGCCGCAGCGCGGAGGCCCGTGTCGGGACACGGAAAGTGCTCCGCCCTGGTCGGAGCACGGGAGGGGCGAGCAGGTGGACTGGGCTGCCGGCTCAAGCGGGTCAGGCGGCCTGGCGGGCCTGGGCGGCGCCGCGCTGCGCGGGTGCGGTGGTCTTTTGCCAGGTGCGGCAGATGGTGATGACGGCGTCGTAGCCGACGGTGAGTGTGGTCAGGGCGAGGGCCATGAGGATGTCGCTCTGGTGCAGGACGCAGGACGCAGGACGCAGGGCGCCGGTGGTGGCGATGGCCGGAGGGTGAGGCTGCCCGCGGGTCGGCGGAATTTCCTCGCGTGGCGGTACCAGCGGACCCATACGTCCTTGGGCGGCGCCACGGACCCGTTCACTCCGTGTCCGGGTTCCGTAACCGGTGCCGGTGGCCTACAACGCTGGTCGGGTGACGACGGTCAAACCCTTCGAGGTCGACAAGCTGTTGGAGCAGTCGACGAAACGGGGGATTCACATGAACATCATTCAGCGTGCCGCAGCGGTCGGAGCGGTCACGGCTGCCGTGGTCGGCGCCATGGGTGCCGTCGCACCGCAGGCAGGGGCGGCGACGCCCCTGGCAAAGTACAACGGTGTCTGCGGGGCGGGCTACACGGTGGTCGACTCGGCACCGGTCGGTACGGCGGGCACGGTCTACCTGACGTACAACCCGTCGACCGGTCAGGACTGCGTGGTCACCGTGCGTGCCCGTCCCGGCACCGCCGTGTCCATGCTGGCAGCGCTCACGGACGCCCAGGACGTCGACCCCGAGTTCGATGACGGTCTCTACACGACCTACGCCGGTCCGGTGTACATCGGCCACCCCGGGCACTGCGTGAGCTACTGGGGACGGATCGCCGGCCAGAGCGGCGGAGCGAACAACGTGCACTGCGCACCGCTGACCGACTGAGCGGTCAGCGGGCCCGTGCGCAGCACCCCGCCCGCGTGTGCGGGGCGATGCCGGCACTTTGCGTGGATGCAGTAGCCCTCGGCGGCCAGGGCGAGCCGCCTGAAGGCGGCGTTCTTCTCGGCCTTCCGGATGGTCAGCCGCCGCCTCCGGGCGTACGGCACGACCAGGTCCAGGACGTCCTCCAATGCCGCCCCTACCCGGTCGGGTGGGGACGGCGGGATCGGAGGAGGGGTGTGAAACTGGCAACCTCGCCTAGTCGAGAGTCGTGTATTCCTTGGCCGGTGAGGGCTCGTGGTCACCGTGAGTGGCCGTGAGTGGCCGTGAGGAGCGTAGCGGCTCCAGGTTTCTGCGGCTGCGACGAGGCGGCGTTCAGACCACTGGGCGGATCCGGCCACCGGTTGCCTGTCGCAACGCGGGTTCCAGCCGGTCGCGGGCCTCGGTCTGGGCAGAGATCCGTTCGTTGAGGACCGCCAGCCGTTCCAACGCGACCCGCAAGCCCTTGTCCCAGCAGCCGCTTCTCCAGCCGGTCCCGCGCGCCCGCGATCCGCGGATCGCGCGAGGCCGCCTCGGCGAGGTCCCGCAGCGCGCGGTCGAGAACCACCCCCTCGCACGACATACCGTGCGACGTGCCTCCTGCATCGACCACGGCCACCTTGCCGTACACCGGTGCCCGGTGACCCCGTATCGCCTCCAGCGACTCCGCGGGCCTGGCCATGACCGGAGCAGCCGCGCCCGGGTCACGCGCGAGCAACTCCTCCAGTCTCTCCCCGGAAGGTCCTCGACGATCACAAGCTCGGCCGGGCAGTGAACGCCGTCGCGGTCGACGAGACGGATCGCCGGGACGCGGACGCCGAGCGCGTCCAGCCGCGCGTGCGCGGCCTGGAAATGCCCGAGTCCGAGGCCGGGCGAGAACGGGTCGGTGCGGTCGTCGTCGCCCTCGGCCGCCGGCCAGTAGTTCTCGGCGTCGTCCCACAGGTAGGCGATTGCTGTCGTCGCGTCATCCATCACCAGGTGATCAATTCCAGGGGATGCCTGCGGAGGGGGGCGGCGGCCGAAGCCACCGCGAGACGGTCAGGGGGTGGGCTGCCGGCCCTGGTGGTCGAGGTGGCAGCGGGCTGTCAGGCGTCAGGGTCGACTTCGGGGTGCGTGAACCGCACGGGCTTGCCCAGCGACCGGGCGTAGGCGATTTCGGCTCGGGTGCTGTCTCCGATGTAGTCGCCGACTACGAGCGCCTCATCAGCGAGCCGGATCTTCGCCCGGTGCAGATCGTCGAGTCGAACCTTCAGCGCCTCGGCCTCGACAGGATCGGACCAAAGTTCGTGCGGTGACTTCATGTCACAGCCCGGTTTGACGACAATCTTTCCGGCTTTGGTCTCCCGCAGATCGGCCTCGTTCATCTCGGTCATGAAGCGGGTGGAGCCGCAGATCACGACGATACGCGGGAGGCTCAACAGCTTCTTCGCGTCGGCGAGCTTCTCCTCGGGGGTGAGCAGATGCGGGTATGACACTGGTTCCTCCTGGTGGTGTGGTCCAAGGGGTTCCTGCGGAGACGAGAACGAGGATGTCCAAGATCGTTTTGTGACGAACGACGTGGACACCCTCTTTGACAGCACTCTATGCGACGACCCGACGACATGCTGAAGGAGCATCCCGACCTGGCGCCTGGCGCCCGCCGGTCGGCATTGGCGCTCTGCTCGGTGGCGGTGACGGCCTCGGCCAGGAGGACCTCGGCCCGGTGGAGCAGTCGTCGCGGTCGGCGTCGATCCAGTGCCGGAACTCGGTGCGCTCGTACCCGATGCGGTCCTCGTCCTGGACGGGGAGGGCGGCCAGGGCGTCGCGGACGGGCAGGGCGATCGGGTCGCCGGGCGCGGCGTGGGCGGTGATTGGGCTGAGCAGCAGGGCGGCGAGCGCGGACAGCGCGGCGGCGCGGTCCGTACGGCGGTGGAACGCAACGCAGCTCCCCTTCGGCGATCACGGGCAGGTCGTGATCTCCGAAGCGGGCCGGGGCCGGTCCGCGCCCGCTGATGGGCCGTCATCTCACGCGCGCGGGCGGTAAGTCACATCCTCGGCCGTTGGCGCAGGTCGTGGCCGTGGGGTGGTGGCTGCAAAGGGGCGTATGGCGTATGGCGTAGCTGACCACGGCGACGGCTGTGGCGCAGCTCACCGCGGCCAAGGCAGCAACCCGGTGCCTGCGCCACTGCGGCGGACTGCTGGTGGACGACGGATGGTTGCGGGTCTTCGGCAGCCCCGTGAGTGGAGCGGCGCATGGGGTTCCGGGCCTAGCTGTGGCCGGCCTGGCTGGTGTCCGGGGCACTCGATGAGTTCTACGCCGATCTGCGCTGCCCGGCTGGAAGGAGGGAGGTCCGGACGCTGAACAGTGCTCAGGGCCTGACACTGTTCGGTAGCAGATGAGGGTGCAGGCGATGCTGGTGAAGGCCAGGAAGTGCTCGGATTTGCGTTCGTAGCGGGGGTGCAGGGAGCGGCATCCGGCGAGCCAGGACATCGTGCGCTCGCCGCTCCGGGCCGCGCCGACCGTCCCGGCGCCGCTGGCGAGGTTGTCTGCTTCGCCCCGGATTCCCTTCGCTGGAAGGCTCTGGGGGTCGGTCATTCGACGCTCTACGGTCCAGCGGTGCAGGCCCGGGCGGGTCGGAGACTCGATGCCCTTGCGGGCGATGCGGTGCCTGATGCCGCGCCCGCACACGCTTTCCCTGCGGCGGTGGCGTAAAGATCCGCTCATGGTTCTCGGGCGAATGGAGACAGTGACTGCCTTGTCCTGATAGGAATGCGCACACTTCGGTTAAGAGGGATAACTCCTGCGTGCCTCGTGACGTGGATGAACCCGCCGGCCCGAGTGACGCTTCGACCACCATCGCGGCCATCGGTGTGATGGTGCGTCAGTTTCTAGGAGATCTCTGCATGGCCAAGAAGGCCTACGCCGCGCCGGGACGTCCCGGGCGCGCGGCAGCCAAGACCGCCAGACGGGCCAGGGCGATCACCGTGGCTTCCAGCGCTGCCGTCGCCCTCATCGCCGTCACCGCGACCGCCAACGGCGCGATCACCGAGGCGGCAACGGCCGGATCGGGCGCACCCAAGCGAATAGGCGCGGCACCGCATGTCCCGACGGGTGCGACCATCACCGGCGCGACCGCGTCGGGAACCACGCTGCACCTCAGCGTGAACCTGGCCCCACGCGACCCGCAGTCGCTGGCGGACTTCGTCACCGCGGTGTCCACGCCGGGCAGCGCCCGATACCACCGTTACCTGGCCAAGGGGCAGTTCGCTTCGGTCTTCGGTCCTACCCGGGCCACCATCGCGGGAGTCTCACAGGCGTTGAAGGCGGCCGGTCTCTCTCCCGGCAAGGTCAGCCCCGACGGCCTGTCCATCCCGGTCACCGCCACCGCTGCGCAGGCGTCCCACGCCTTCGGCACCGGCTTTCGGAACGTTCGGCTGAAGGACGGCACCACCGACTACCTCAACACCTCGGCCCCCGCGATGCCCGCGAACGTGGCGTCCTCGGTGACCGGGATCGTCGGCCTGAGCAGCGTCAACACTGTCACCAGCCACCACTCTGCGGTGCGTCGCGCGAGCAGACACAGCTCTGCCACCGCCGTCTCCGGACGCAGTTCGAGCGCGGTGACCGCCGATACGTACAACCCGGCGCTCTGCGCCGACTTCACCGGCTCGGGCCTGACCGACGGCACCGACTACTACAGCCCCGGCAAGCTGGCCGGCGCCTACGGGATGACCAGCTCCGCCACTGCCGGCGCGGGGCAGACCGTGGCCGTGTTCGAGCTGGAGAACGTCGACGCCGGCAGCGTCGCCGCGTACCAGTCCTGCGTCGGCACCAGCACCTCGGTCTCCCACGTGTACGTCGATACGACGTCAGGGGCGGGCGCCCCGGCCACCGACGGATCGGTCGGCGTGGAGTCGGCGCTCGACATCGAGGACCTGATCGGTCTGGTGCCCGGCGCGAGCATCATCGACTACCAGGGCCCGGACGCCGCGTCCGCGACCGACCAGAACGTGCTCGACGTCTACCAGCGGATGGTCACCGACGACCAGGCGCAGGTCGTCTCCACCAGTTGGGGTGAATGCGAGGCGGTCGAGAGCAGCGCGACCGCGAGTGCCGAGAACACCATCTTCGCGGAGGCTGCCGCCCAGGGACAGAGCGTCGTCGCCGCTTCGGGCGACGACGGTTCCAGCGACTGCTACAGCGCGACCGGCTCCACGGCCAAGGCGGTCGACGACCCCGCGAGCCAGCCCTACGTCACCGGTGTCGGTGGTACCACGATGACCAGCTCGGGCAGCACCACGACTCAGACGACGTGGGGGAACGATGCCGGTGGTACCGGTGGCGGTGTCTCCTCGCGCTGGGCGCCCGTCGTCTACCAGGGCGGTGTCGCCACCACCACCAAGCGGGCCGTCCCGGATGTCTCCGCTCTGGCGGACCCGGCCGACGGGTATCCGATCTACCTCCAGGACGACAGTCAGTCCTCCAGCCCCGTTCCCGGCATCGTCGGCGGCACCAGCGGTGCGGCCCCGACCTGGGCCGCCGCGATCGTCCAGGCCAACGCCGGCACGGCCTGCCAGGCCAATGGCCGGGTCGGCTTCCTCAACAACGCCCTCTACAAGGCCGCACGCAGCAGCTACCCGGCGAACCTTTGGGACGTCACCAGCGGCGACAACTCCGTGTACGCCACCGGCTACACGGCGGCGGCCGGCTACGACGAGGTGACCGGCCTGGGATCGCCCAAGGAGGCCGGCCTGACCACCGCACTGTGCGCAGCCCAGGGCACAGCAGCCACGGGCGCCTCCACCTTCCATCCGCTCAGCAGCCCCAAGCGCCTGCTGGACACCCGCAACGGCACCGGCTGGGGCCTCAGCTCCATCCCGACCACCAAGCCCCTGGTCGCGGGCGGTACCGCCCCGGTCAAGATCGAGGGTGCCGGGGGGATCCCCAGCAGCGGAGTGACCGCTGTCGTGCTCAACCTCACGGTCACCGGCACCACCGGCTCGGGTTCGTTGATCGCCTGGGCCGACGGCACCAGCAAACCGTCGACCAGCAACCTCAACTGGACCGCCGCGGGCCAGACCATCGCGGCCTCGGCGACCGTGAAGGTGGCCGGCGACGGCGTGGTGGACCTCTACACGAGCAGCACCACCCACCTGATCGCCGATGTCCAGGGTTACTACACCAGCAGCACCACCGGCTCGAAGTACACGGCGCTGACCCCGGCCCGTCTGCTGGACACCCGCTCCAAGGTCGGCATCTCCACCACCACCAAGATCTCCAACGCGGTGATCAGCCTCAAGGTCCGCGGTCATGGAGGCGTGCCGACCGGCGCCAGCTCCGTGGTGCTCAACCTGACGGCCACCCAGACCGTCGGCGGGGGATACCTGGAGGCCTACCCCGAAGGCGCCACCCGCCCGACCGCGTCCAACCTCAACTGGTCGGCCACCGGGACCACCATCCCCAACCTGGTGGTCGTGCCGATCGGCAGCGACGGCAACGTCAGCGTCTACGTGCACGGCACCAGCCACGTGATCGCCGACGTCTCCGGCTACTTCTCCACCAGCGGCTCGACCTTCGACACGGTCACCCCGCTGCGCCTGCTGGACACACGTCAGACGACGGCGCTGGGCGCCGGCAAGACGCTGGCCCTGCAGATCTCGGGGCGCGACGCCATCCCGTCCACCGGCGTCAAGGCCGTCGTGCTGACCGTCACCGTCACCGGCACCACCGGCAGCGGCTACCTCACCGCCTGGGCCGACGGCGGCAGCCGTCCGACGGCCTCCAACCTGAACTGGGTGCAGGGCAAGACGATCGCCAACCAGGTGATCGTGCCGGTCGGCTCCGACGGCAAGGTGGACTTCTACACGAGCAGCACCACCCAGGTGCTCGCGGACGTGGCCGGCTACATCAGCTGACGCCCACCGACGACACGACCGCGATGCCCCAGGCGCTGGTCGTGGCGCAGGACAGCCGGCACGACGATCGCCTGCGTGCCCGGAGCGGCCTTGCGCCAGCGTGGGCCCAGCTGCTTGCGGCGCCGGCGTATCAGTCCGTCGACGAGATCGACGGTCCGCTTCGACACAGGAAGCCGGGCCTGGTAGACAACACTGGGAGAGCCCTTGGCAGGCGGCTGTTTCTTCACGTGAACGCCAACTCCCGCTGGGGGCCCTCGTGTTACAGCCGGAACTGGCCGGTCTGCCCCAGTCGGTGATCAACGTGGCAGATACCGCTCCGAGCCCGTCCGGGTCAGCCACCCCCGGTCGGACAGCTTGCGCAACTGGCCGCGGACCGGCTCGACCTTTGCCGGAGTGTTCTCGCGACTCAGTGCGAGCGCAACGTCCTTGGCCATCACCGGCCCCGACGCCTTCACGACGATCTCCTTGATCCGCCGATACTCCGGCGTGAGCACCTCCACTCCCATGCCTTTCTCGCGGTCCGGGATCAGCCGCATCCCACCCGCCCCGGGCGTCACCACCACCGGCTTCGGCTCCACCGACGGCTGCCGTCCTCCGTCCGTCGCCTCGGCCCACTGCCCGAACACCACCTCGGCCGCCTCCAGGCGGCCCAGCTCGGCGTCAATCTCCGCCAGCTCCTTGCGCAGCGGCTCGGCCCGCTCAGTCAGTCGCATCCGCTGCTCGATCGTCCACGTCAGCACGCCCACCATGCGCCTCCCTCGCGTTGCGGAACCTACGAGACGCCTTGGGCGAACCACCCCAGAACCCGCGAACCGGCCCGTGGCAGACGATCACCTGCTAATGATCACGTCCGAGATCAGCACGAGCGCGTCAATCTCCACCCACACCAGCGTCCCGACCTGCGCATGGAAAATCGGTCGATGGGATGCAGAACGAGTCACCGGAGTTCGGCGGAACCGGTGGCCGCCGCTCCCGTGGTGGCGAGGGACCCATGAGGCGGACGCTTCGCATGTCAGTCAGTCACTTGTAGATCTTGCCGGGCTCGGCCTTGGCCGGAGCGAGCAGCTGGGAGACGGTCACGAAGGTGTAGCCCTGCTTGCTGAGCGCCTTCAGGATGGAAGGCATGGCCGGCACGGTGCCCTTGTGCAGCGGGTGGAGCAGGATGATCCCGTCGCGGCCGGCGCCGTCGAGCACGCGCTTGGTGATCAGCGCGGTGTCGTCCGTCTCGTAGTCCTTCGCGGTCACCGTCCACAGCACCTGCGCCATCCCCAGTTCTTTCGCGACGTTGGAGACGCGGTCGTCGGTGCGGCCCTGGGGCGGGCGCATCAGCGTCGGCTCGCTGCCGGTGATGCCGGAGATGGCCCGTGCTGTGCGGCGCAGCTCGTCGCGGATCTGCGCATCAGAGACATCGGTCAGCACCGCGTGCGTCCAGGTGTGGTCCCCGATCTCGTGGCCGTCCTTGGCGATCCGCCGCACCACGTCCGGGAACTTGTGGATGCGCCGGCCCTCGAGGAAGAACGTCGACGGCGCCTTGTACTGCTTCAGGAGGTCCATCAGCCGGTCGGTGGGTTCGCCCGGGTTGCCGTCGAAAGTGAGGGCGATGCACTTGACCTTCCGGCAGTCCACCTGCCCCGCCGGTACGGTTGCTCCAGTCGCGGCCCGGTCACGTTCCTCGCGCGGGGAGAGCGTCTCCATCTTGTTCGTCTGGATGACCATGGCGACGGTCATGGTCACGGCCGCCACCACGGCCAGGGTCAGGAGTATGAGCAGGCGAGGCCGTCTCTTCAGGATCTTCACGTCAAGGAGAAGATTTCAGCGACGGAAGGGTTGCCCAGCCGCCTCGGCTGTGAGGTAGGACACGTGTGTGCAGCGCTTTCAAGCGAGCTGTGGCGCGACCTCGGCTGCGATTCGCTCCAGCGCCACCGTCGGCGGCCGCAGTTCCGGCGAACCGGCCCGCCAGGTGCGGACGGTGTCCAGGTGCAGGCCTGTCTCACGGACGATGCGCGCGTTGGAACGCCCGCGCGCCGCGTGTAGGACGATCTGCGCGCGGAGGCGCATCCGATGCTCGGTCTTGTGGCCGTAGGCCATCTTCTTCAGCCGCTCGCGCTCGGCGGCGGTCGGGGCTATCGGGCGGGCCGGGGCAACGGGCATGGGGCGAGGGCCGATCGGGAGAAGTGGATCACAGCAGGCCGTAGCCTGCCGCGTCCGCTTCCCGGCCCGTCGGGCAGGATGGCTGCGATGCCCACACCTCCGCAGTCCACCCGGCTCTCGCTCCAGCAGCGCTTTGGTGGCGCGACGCGCTGTGCCGCGGCCGCCAGCCACAGGCATACGACGGGAGGCACGGCACTCCCGACCGCCGTGGCCAGCGCCGCCGTCGCCAGCGGCTCGCTGAGGGTGGGCACGACGGCGCTGCGTGTGGTGCCGTCGGCGGCCCGTACCGTCAGCTCGCAGCCCTCCTCGGTCATGCTGATCCTGTCGGCCAGTCCGTAACCGGTGTCGACGCACTTCTTGGTGGCGACGGCATCGGCGACGAAGAACAGCACGGCCGCCAGGACGGCGAGTCCGAGCGCCGCTGTCAGACCCACCGTGCGCAGGGTGCGGTTTCTGTCATGGGCGGGTCGGCCCTGCCGGTCGTGTGCGGTCATACGCTCATCCTCCTTGCGGTGGTCAGCTGTTGGCGGGGCAGGTTCCGGTGCCATTGGACGACGCGGTCGGGGAGCCGCCGCGGGCCCATTCCGCGCAGCTCGGCACCGTCCACCCACGGCTGCTGTTCACCATCAGCTCGGTGGCCGCGTCGGCCCGCGTGTAGTTCAGGCCCATGCAGGAGCTGCCTGGGTCCATACCCGCGTCGTTGCAGTCGTTGCAGTCGTTGCTGAGCTTCTGGCCCGCGAGGCCGTAGGGGGAGGCGGACTTGGCACCCTTCTCGGCGTGGATCCAGAAGTTGTACGTGACGCCCCCGGTCAGGTTCTTCGGGTAGCCGACGCCGACGGAGAAGTCGAGCTTCTGGCACGAGTCGGTGGTGTCGTCCCAGTCCCAGTACGCGACAGCGGCGCTCGGGTAGTTCCAGCCCTAGTCGACGGCGTTCCACTTGAAGCCCGTCGACCAGGCCGCCGAGAACTCGGTGTAGGCGCTGTCCGCGCAGTACGGGCGCGGGAAGATGTCCACCAGGTCGTAGTTGTACAGCGACAGGTTGTGCTCGTAGCCGAAGTCGTCGCCGAAGGCGGCGAGGTCGCTGGCTCGACCCCCAGCTCATGTAGTGCCGGAAGTGGCGCGGCTTGGAACTCGCCGAGTAGCGGTAGGCCTGCAGCTCCGCCGAGACGGGAGCCCAGGTGTTGCCGATGTTGGCCGGGGTGACGTCGCCCTGGCCGTCGGGCGCGGGTTCTTCCGTCGTGCTGGAGTCGGCGGGGACGGGCTCCTGGTGGCTCGCCTCGACCGCGGCGAGGACCGCGGCACGGCGGCCCAGCAGCTGCTCGCGCTCCGGGGTGGCCGTGACGGCCTGCTGCAGCGTGCCGAGCGGCAGTTCCTCGACCGCGGGGGAGTCCGAGTCGAAGACCTGGGACCGGGACAGCACCGGGGCGAGGGCGGTGAGCCGGTCGGCAGGCACCTCGCCGTCGACCACGACGAGGAACACCAGCGGCTCCACGCCGTACTCCTCGGTCACGGCCTCGCGCATGTTCTCGATGGCCTGGTCGGCCGGGACGCCCGGGCCGGGCTGGCTGCCGCCGCCGAAGTCACCGGTGTACCGCAGCAGCAGCGGGTTCAGCCCGGCCAGCGAGACCTTTAGCTCGTCGAGGGTCTGCGGGACGGTGAACAGCAGCCGCGTCACCTTCTGCTGCACCTGCGGAACGCTCGTCGCCGTGACCGTCGGCGCCGGCTCCTCGGTCTGCGCCGCCGCCGTCGTGGCGGGCAGCACGGCCAGGGACAGACAGCCGACGGCTGCCGTGGCCCACAGGCCCATACGTCGAAACGTCATTCGGCATCGCTCCGGATCTTTGCGTACGGGGTACGGATCGGGTCGTGGGGATTGTGTGGGGGCACGGGTGAGCCGCCGGTACGGGATGGCTCGTCGTACGGGTCGGTGAACTGTGTGTACGGACAGCGCCCTTGAGGTGCGGGATCAGCTCCTCGTACGGGATCAAGTCGCCGTACGGACCAGGTCGCCGTACGGGATCAGCTCTTCGTACGGGAAAGGACGGCGCCGCTGCGGGCGTCGACCGTGACGCGCTCCACGTCCGGGGTCTCGGCGCCCGGGCGGCCTGTGAGGCCGCGGTCGACGGTGACCGTCCAGCGCGAGATGTCCCAGGTGTCGGGGGTCGCGGTCGCGGTGCCGTGGTCGTCGCCGATCGCGGCGCGGGCCGCGGCGACGGCCTCCTCGGCGGTGACCACGAAGCCCGCAGTGCCCGCGGTGCCCCGCGCGGCGGACAGATAGGTCACGGCGCCGGTGCGGCGGTCGACCTCGACGGTCACCTCGCGCACTCCCGGGTGCCCGGCCTCGGTCGGGCGCCAGCGCAGCAGCGTCACGGCGTCGCCCGCGACATGGCTCACGGACTCCTCGGCGACCTCCCAGTCCGCGCTCCAGCCGGGGCCGTTGCGGCCGACGAACTCCTCGGCGGCGGCCCGGACCTCGGCCGCGTCCAGCGACAGCTCACCGCTCGTCGAATCCTGTGCTTGTCTCAACCGAGACTGGAGAGAGCAGATTTCTTACGTTGGACGAGTCGCTAAGGCTCCCCGAGGAAGGTCGGCTCGTGGCGGAGTGACGTGGTCGCGTGTGTGGATGTGACCGCAGAGGAAGGGTGCAAATGGGGGTATGTCCTTGAGGCATCTGATGGTCCGGGAGATGGTGCGGATCTGCACAGGGTTCGGGCACAGTGTCGGCCCTGTCCTGGAGGTTGGGCAGGACGGACAGGTCCTCGTCTACGTGTCGGTGCAGGACGGGTCCGAGTTCCAGTGTTGGGACTTGCGTACGGGGGAACTCGCCTGGCGCGACGGAGAGGGGGTCTCCGGCTGCAATGACACGGCGTTGGTACGGCTTCCAGGCGGAGGTTTGTCACTGGCTGTCGCCACAGAGGACGGCGTCGAGTGGTGGGACGCGTTGACGGGCCGTTACCGCCCGGAACTTGCCTGGGAGGAGAGGACCGTCTGGGCCCTGAGTGCCGGACAGCTTGGTGGCAGGCCGGTACTTCTTGGCGCCGGCAATGACGGGACCGTGTACCGGTGGGACGGCATCAGCGGTGCAGCGCTGGAAAGCCTCGGTTTGAGGTCGGCTCAGGTAGCTCTGCGATGGCTGTGGGATGCGTGCCCACGCCGTCCAAGGGGGGAGTGATCGTGGCGGGGGACGACGCGGGTCGACTCTGGCGCTGGGACCCGGTGACCGGACACCCTCTCGGAGAGCCGACCGCAGGACATGCCTCCACGGTTCGCATCATCAAGGCACTGCCACCCCTGGCCACGGGGAGGTCGCTGTTCGTCTCCACCGACCAGGAACGAATACTTCAGAGGTGGGACACCGAACCGGCACTCCAGTCGGCCCTCCGATGGAAACCGGCACCTACGTCTTCGCTCTCGCGACGGCACGCGTGGACGGGACTGATCTGCTGCTCGCGGCGGGCGCCGACGAGATGGTCCGCGCGTGGGACGCGGAGACGGGTGAACCAATTGGTCTCTCCGTCAACGGCGTTGCGGTGAGTGGCTTACCCAGCGGGAGTCTGCCTGGCGTTGGGGCCGCTGTGGGCTGGTTGTTGATCCAGCTGAGGCCGCCGAGGTCGAGGTGGTGACGGGCGCGGGTGACGGCGACGTAGGCGAGGCGTGCGCCGGTGTCGCTGATGGGTTCGGGGACGCCTGCCCAGCCCTGCTCGTCAGGGAGGAAGGGTCTCCCGATGTTCGAAGTCGGAATTTCGACCAGCGATGCGGCGTTGCGGGTGCGGGTGGGCCTGGACCGGGTTCTGCATCGAAGACGAGGGGCACGTCGGTGTCCGGCGAAGACCTGCTGGGCCAGTCGCGTTCACCCTCTCCTGCAGGAGCCTGTCACATCGCCTGCGTGGCGCGCCCGGCTGACAGGGGCGAAGTAAACCGCCTTTGGACGGGCTCTGCCCGTGCCGGGCATGGTGGGAGCGACGGGGGCGGTCCGGCCATGCCCGGAGCCGCAGTCAGTCTAGGTAGCCCTCGACCTGTGACGAAGGGCGTACGTGCGCCTCGTCCGGGTTCTCGCCGAACTCCGTCTTCGCGCGCCGCTGGCGCAGCAGGTCCCAGCACTGGTCCAGTTCGCGTTCCAGCTGCCCGAGCTGAGCGTGTTCGGTCGTGCTGTCGATCTGTCCGGCCGCGAGGGCGTCGCGGAGCCTGCGTTCGTCGTCGACCATCGTCTTGATCCTGGCCAGGATGTGTTCTTGGTCCATGTCAGTACGCCTCCTCGGCATCGACCCCACTGTAGGGGTACGGGCGTGGCGACGGCACGGCGACAGCGGCTGGTCAGCTCCGGGGTGGGAGCTGGCGCTGGTGGCGTTACGGAGCGGCCTGAGAGGGCGGGCCTGGCTTGCCTGACCTGAGCCGACGAACTCCCATCGCGTCGGCCTGGGCGCGTGAGGCACGACAGAGCATCTGTCCGCGGGCGCGAAGGAGCGATCAACTGGGCTTGATCCGCTTTGACGGACATCTGAGATCAGGGGTTGTGCCCCGGAAGGATGGCCATCATGGAGAGGATGGGAAGAAGAAGCCTCGGCCTCACCGTTCGTTCACGCCGGAGTTCAAGGCCGCGATCGTCGAGCTGTGCCGACGTGGTGACCGCTCGGTCGGCCAGATCGCCAAGGACTTCGACCTGATCGAGACCGCGGTGCGGCTGTGGGTGAGCCAGGCCGAGACCGACGCGGGCGAGCGCGGTGACCTGATCAGCAGCGAACGCGAGGAACTGGCCGACTGCGGCGGGAGAACCGCCGGCTGCGGGAGGACGTGGAGGTCCTCGAGCGGGCCACGGTTTTCGTCGCGACGGAGACTCCGAGTACAGGGCCCGGCCCAACTGGTTTGGCGGACAGCGCATCGAGGCCGCTGTTTGGCGCGGTCGCGGGCATCGTGGGCGGGGCCGGTCTCGTCTGAGTGTCTGGAGAACCGTCCCACTTGGGTTATGCGCTGTTGAGCTGTCCGCGGCTATCGTCCAGCGTCATGTCGATCACAGGGTGGCGGGTGCACTTCACCCGGCGGGACCCGGCGTGGCCGAGGGAAGTGACTCCATTCATACGGGAGTTCAGTGGCCTGTTCGGCGGTCTGGATCAGCGGCTGGATGACCTGGGCGTGCCCGAGGGGCAGCCGTTCCTGATGAGCCCGGCGGCCGAGTACGACGTGGCCTTGAACCGCTACTTCTCGGTGTGGCTGGCATCTTCACCGTGGAACACTCAGGCCGCGCATGCCCGGGACCTGCGTACATACTTCGACTTCCTGTGGTTCGGGCGAGGCCGGTGCGACTGGCGCGACGCGACGATGGACGATCGGGCGGCGTACGAGTGGTGGCGTCGTCGCGACGACTCCGGGCCCCGAGTGGAAGACACCAGTTGGGACCGGGAAGTCTCTACGGTCAACCAGTTCTACCTGTGGGCGATCGAGCAGGACCTCGTACGAGCCAACCCCGTTCGCCAGCGCGCATCTGTGGCCTGGTCGCCGTGGCGCCGCGGGGCTGACGGGAGCTCGGTGCGGCAGGTGCCGGCCGAGGCGTCGCACACGGGGCCACGGCGCGAGGTGAAGTGATTGCCGCCGAGGTCGTATCGGCTGTGGCGCAACGTGGGGCTGAGCGGATTTGACGCGAACGAGATGCCGAGGCGGGCGTTCCGGGGCAGGTGGGCGGCGCGGAACGCAGCGTATGCCGACTCGATGATCCGTACGGGGTTGCGGCTGTGCGAGCACTCGGCGCTGACGGTGTTCGAGGTGCCGGAGCTCCCGCCGGCTGGGTCCGGGATTGTCAACGCGCGGGCGATGCTGCCGCACGCGATCTCCAAGGGGCACTCGGGGCGGGCGGTGTACTGGCCGGTGTCCGTGCTGCGGGACGTGCGGGACTATATGGAGTGGGACCGGGCGGAGATGCTCGACTACGGCCGTTCGCGCGGCTTCTACACCCCATCTCGCCGGTCGCTGCTGGTAGAGGACCCGGCCGCGCCCAGGGTAAGGATCGGGGGCCGTTGGGTGCCGGTGGCTCGCTTGGACGCGGCTGAGCGGCGCCGGCTGCTGGTGGCCACAGCGGACGGCGGGTGGGAGCCGGCGATGGTGTGGCTGAACCAGTGGGGTCTGCCGATGACGGTCTCCGGGTGGAAGCAGGTCTTCGCCGATGCCAACGACCGGTGCCGTGCCCGAGGCGTCGGCGTTGCGGCGACCCCGCACATGCTGCGCCATTCCTACGCGGTGACCACGCTGGAGCTGTTGTGGCGGGGACATCTGCAGGCACTGGGCGAGATGAACGAGCAGCAGCGGCTGACGTATCAGCGGGTGTTCGGGGACCCGTTGAACTGGGTGCGGATCAGGCTGGGTCACCGGTCGGCGACTACCACGGCGATCTACCTGCACACTCTGCAGGAGCTGGAGATGCGTACGCGCCTGGAGCTGGTGCCGGAAGGGGCGTGGGAGCCGGCGGGCTTCAGCGAGGAGGGCTGGCTGGAGCGGTCGGCGGTGGCCGCGTGAGCCAGGACTCACCGCGCGCGGGCCGCGGGTGTGCGGCGGCTGTGCCCGAGGGGCTCTATCAGCCGCCACCGGTCGTGGAGGTTCCCAAGGAGGGGGGATCGCCGGTAGCGCGGTTCACCGGGGAGGACGGGCGCGAGTGCGTGTTCCGGTTCGAGGAGTTGCCGCTGCCGGGGATGCATCTGGACTTCGCGTACGCGCTGGGGGTGCGGATCGGGCCTGGCGGCGGGTGCCGGACCCAGCGGGCGGCGAGCGGCCAGTGGCAGTCGATCAAACGGTTCCTCCTGCTCCTGGACCGCCTTCCTGTTCCGCCGCAGCGGGTGGAGGACCTGCGGGCGCGTCATCTGGAGCGGTATCTGATGTCACGGCGGGAGACGTGCTCGGAGAAGTCTGCTCGCAGAGACCTCCAGGGGCTGCTGCGGATCGTGCGCGCCTTGCCTGGCCAGGACCGGCTGGATCGGACGGCAGCGGACTTCGCCGGGCAGCGCGGCCACGGGGTGGATGCCCAGCAGGAGATGCGTCCGGGGTACTCGGACCGGGAGTTCCAGGCCGTCATGGCTGCCGCCCGTTCGGACGTGGCGGCTATCCGTGACCGGCTCGCGGCGGGCGAGAGCCTGCTGCGGCGCTTCCTCGAGGCCCCCGATTCCCTGACTCTCGCCGAACGGGAGCAGGGCGTACGGCTGGAGGCGATGGCGCGTACGGGGCGGGTCCAGGTGGACTACCGAGGGCTTTCGGCGGGCGAGTATCCGGCGGCCTGCTACGCACAGGCGCGGCAGCTGTTCGCCATCGACCCGGACCTCGCCCCGCTGTTGATCTACGCGGCAGGGTTGAGCGGCAGGAACCCGGAGACGCTCAAGGAACTGCCCGCTGAGCACCGGCTGCTGGAGGAACGGGCGGTCGCGGTGACGCTGACCAAGCGCCGCCGGGGCAAGGCCAACTCCCGGGCGAGCGTGCACTGGAGTGTCGATCCGGACCGGGACCTGAGGACGATGGGCAGCTTCTACCTGCTGCTGCACCGGATGATGGCGCGCAGCCGCGCGTTCTCCCATACCGCCTCGGTGTGGTCGATCTGGGCGGGCAGCGGTCGTGGCGGCGCCCGGCATGCCGCGACCGCGGGGCATTGCGGCCCGTTCGATGCTGAGCTGGCCCGCAAGTTGAAGCTGAGGGCGTGGGCCGACGGCCACGGACTGGTCGGCGACGACGGGGCGCCGCTTGAGATGTTGGTGACCCGGATGAAGAAGACCGTCGAGGCCCGTACGGCCAAGCGGGTCGGCGGGCACCTGCCGTCCGCCCGGCTGACCAACACGGCGCAGACGTCCTTCGCCCATTACCTGCGAGCGGATCCGTTCATCAGCGAGTGGGCCGCCGACGTGCTGACCGAGGCAATCACCGACGCCGAACACCACGCCCGCGACGTCATGCTCCGGCTAGGTGGGGCGGACCCCAAGGCCGTGCCCCAGACCGCACGGAACAAAGCGGAGGTGGGAGAGCTCGACACGCTCGCCGCCTCGTGTCTCGACATGGAGCACCATCCGGCCGGCGGCCGATGCCGAAGCTCGTTTCTTAGCTGCTTCAGCTGCTCCAACGCGCTGGTGCTGGAGCGGCACTTGCCCGCTCTCCTCGCCCTGGTCGACGCCCTGCGTGAGGATCTCCAGCAGCGCGACGCCGAGCAGTGGACTGCCCAGCACGGTACGACCTGGCAGATCCTGACCCGCGACATCCTGCCCCGCTTCAGCCCCGCCCAGCACGCCGCTGCCGCCCAGGGGAAACCTCTACTGCCGCTCGACCTGCTGGACGGCCCGAAGGAAGCCCCGTGACCAGTGCCTTCGAAACCGCCGCACGGCCAACCGCGGTGCCCGGCGACACTCTGGTGCTGGCCGGGCGTCCGCTGCGCGATCACGCCGTCCTGGAGCAGACGTCCCGCTACGCCGAGGATGTATGGGTGCTGACGCCAGCCTGGCTGCGGGTTGACCAGAAGACCCTCCGGCTGGACTTCACGCTGCTGCCGCCTGCGCTGGTCGATGTCGCCAAACCGCTGTTCCTCGCTCTACTCGCCCACGACACCCCGCCAGGGGAGCTGCCCTTGGCGATCGACAGCATCCGTACCTACTTCGGCTGTGTGCGGCGTTTCCTGTGGTGGGTCCACGGCCGCGACCGCACCCTGCGGGAGCTCGACGGTGAGGACCTGGACGACTACCACCGCGAGATCACGGCACTTCGGCTGTCCGGCGGTGCCACCCGATGCAACCGGCGAGCGGTGCGGATGTTCTGGCCTACCGGAATGTCCTGCCCGACCACCTCGGCCAGGATCCGCTGCGACGGCCCCTGTGGCAAGCATGGGCACGCCATCACCGCCGCGCGGGCGGAGAGAATCTCACCGACCGCATCCCCGAGCAGGTCGTAGCACCGCTGCTGAGCTGGGCGATGCGCTGGGTCGACGACTTCGCCGACGATGTCCTGGCTGCCCGCGCAGAGCGCGACGCTATCGATGCCCGGTCGCCCGCCGGCCCTGACCTGCCCACCGCGCTGGCGGAACTGCTGGACGACTTCCGTCGCCGTCGCCACCCCCTGCCAGCGGCACCCGCGCGCCTGGCCTCCGCCCGCCGAGGTGAGCCCTTCCCCAGCACCAGCTACCTGGCTCGACTGCTGGGCTATCCCGTTCACCGCCTGGACGAGGCCCGGCCACGACAGATGATCGCGGAGGCCGTCGGCGACGTCGGAGTCGACACGGACTGCCCGCTCGCGCACGCTCCCCAGGGGCGGCTGGAGGGCCGACCGTGGCTGGAGCGCATCTCGTACTACGACGTCGCACGCATGGAGCGGCTGCTTCTGGTGTCCTGCTGGATCGTGATCGCCTATCTCTCCGGCATGCGCGACTCCGAGATCAAGCACCTTAAGCGCGGATGCCTGAGCGTCCAGCAGGCACCGGACGGGCATGTCTACCGGCACCGGCTGGCCAGCCTCGCCTTCAAGGGCGAAGACGTCCACGGCGCGGAGGCCACCTGGATCGTCACCGCCCCCGTCGCCCGGGCCATCGCCGTCCTCGAACGCTTCCAGCCCCAGGACCAGCCCTACTTGCTCGCCCCCGCACCCAGCCCCCGCCGCCGCAGCGCATTCCCGGTGCCCAACAGCAACACCACCAACAAGGACATCACCTTCCTGATCTCCTGGATCACCGCCTACTGCGACGACCGCAGCCGCCCCGACGGGATACCCCTGGAACGGGGCCGGCTGCCTCGGCTGACCACGCGCCAGTTCCGGCGGACCCTGGCCTGGTTCATCGCCCGCCGCCCCGGCGGCGCCATCGCGGGAGCCCTGCAATACCGCCACCAGTGCATTCAAATGTTCGAGGGCTACGCCGGCACCAGCGACTCCGGCTTCCGCGACGAGGTCGAAGCCGAGCAAGCCCTCGCCCGGGGCCAGCTCCTCGCCGAGATGGGCGCTGACGAAGACCGACCGACGCTTTCAGGACCAGCCGGCGCCGAGGCCGAAGCCCGGCTCGCCGAGTTCGCCCGGCACACCGTCTTCGACGGCCAGGTCGTCACTGACGAAGCCCGCCTGCGCCGCATCGTGGCCCGCCACGACCCGCACCTGTACCTGGGGACCTTCGTCACCTGCGTCTACAACCCCGACCGCGCCCTGTGCCGCACGTCCAACGCTCCCGGCGACGGCCAGCCCGTCCTGGCCGACTGCCAGCCCCTGGCCTGCCGAAACACCGCCCTCACGCCTGCCAACCGCCAGGCGTTGAACGGCCACCTGACCAAGCTGAAGGAGGCCCTGGCCAACCGCGACCACCTCGCCCCCTACGTCCGCCACCGCCTTGAGGAACAGCACCGTGCCACCGCCGCGTTCCTCACCCGCCACACCCCGGAGATCGCCGAGTGAAACGCGTTCTGCCCGACACCGACACCGTCAAAGCCGCCATCGACACCGTCCTTGCCGAGGCCGCCGCCCGCGGACGGCGGCCCACCGTGACCGCGGTCGAGCGGTTCCTGGACATCCCGCACGCCACCTTCCACCGGCACTACGCCGACCTGATCGACGCGCACTTCCGGCCCCACACCCCGGCCCCAGCCCGGCCTGCGGTTCCGCGGGTACCCTCCGGATCCGACGTACGTACGGAAGCCAACCTGAGCCGGCTACGGAAGGAGAACACCGACCTGCGCCGCACTCTCGCCCTGTACGAGGAGGCCATCCGCCAGCTGACCCTCGAAAATGACGCTCTGCGCAGCGGCGCCGCCGTTCTTCCGCTGCCTACCCGCCGCACGCCCGCGCCGTCCTGACTGAGCGTTTGGTCCGGGGTTAGGTTCCGCGCCAGTTCAGCGTGGCTTCACCGGTGAGTCTGCGGGCCATGAGGTCGATCATCGCGAGGTGGATCATGGCTTCGGAGCGGTGCGGGTGGCGTTCGTAGTCACGGGCGAGGCGTCGGTCGGCACGGCAGTAGGGGGCACCACCGTGTCCGATGGCGCATGCTGCGTGGCATGAATGAGTCCAACGCGGGTCAGGCCCAGCGCCTGGATGAACGCCGCCGCGTCATCGGCCTGCGCTTCCACGGTGTCCGGGGTCTGGCCACTGGAGCTTGCGACGCCTGTGTTGTCGAACGGAATGGCCGGACGGTTCGCGGCCAGTCCGTCCGTCACCGCAGGATCCCAGTGATCCATGCCGCCACGGAAATGCCGCAGGAACACCAGCGGTGTGCCGGTCTCGGCGCCGAAGCGCCGGCAGGCGTACCGAATCCCGTTCGCCGTGACGAACCGCGTCGGAGCCGTCACATGGGAGAGAGGCGGTGTGTGAGTCGGTCGGGTCGTCGTCTTCGGCTCCTACTTCATCAGCCGCACGGGAGAACCCGCCTGGAACGCGGCGATGTCCTCGACGGAGTCCTGATAGAAAATCTCGTACAAGTCGCGGTTCACGAATCCGACGTGCCCCGTGAGCAGCGCGTTCGGCAGCGCCCGCAACGGGTGGTCCGCGGGTAGCGGCTCGGTGTCGTACACGTCGAGGGCGGCTGCTCGGATCGCGCCCTCACGCAGGACGTCGATCAGGGCGACCTCGTCGACGACCGGTCCGCGTGAGGTGTTGACCAGGAGGGCCGAGGGCTTCATCGACCGGAGTTCCGCCGCGCCGACCAGCCCGCGTGTTTGCTTGCTGAGCGGTACGTGGATCGAGAGCACATCGCTTTCGGTGAAGAGTCGCTCCTTCGTCACCGCCCGCGCGCCGTGCTCGGCGGCGGTTTCGGGGGTCAGGCTCCGACTCCATGCGATGGTGTCCATTCCGAAGGCCTGTCCGATCCGTGCCACTCCGGAGCCGACGCGACCGAGGCCCAGAATGCCGAGAGTCCTGCCGTGCAGCCCCTCGCCGACCGATACCTGCCAGCCGCCGGCGCGCATCGACTCCGCCTCGACGACCAGGTTTCTCGTGGCACCGAGGATCAGCGCCCAGGTGTGCTCGATGGTGGGGTGGGACTCATAGCGGGTCCCGCACACCGTGATGCCGAGTCTGTGGGCGGCCGTAAGGTCGATGGCGGCATTGGCGGGGCCGGTGCTGACCAGGAGCCGGAGGTCGGGCAGCCGCTCCAGGACCTCGGCCGGGAATCGCGTGCGCTCCCGCATGGCCACGAGCACGTCGAACCCGGCGAGGCTACGGACCACCTCGTCGGCATCGGCGAACGGCTCGGTGAAAACGACGACTTCGGCAACGAGCGATCCCCAGTCGGCCAGGCTCGTCGCGACGTTCTGATAGTCGTCGAGGATCGCGATCTTCATGCGGGTGGCCATGTCGGCAACCTCCGTATTTCGTCGAGGTGATGCGCCTGTCTTCGTGGGGTGGCGACGCGGTGTGGCTCAGGCGAGCAGGCCCAGGGCGCTGTACCAAAGGGGTCCCGGGTTGAGCCGGTCACCGTGGAGCTTCGAAATCTCCTCGAAGAACTCCAGCGGCTCCGGCTTGCCGGCCAGGAGCCGGATCGCGTCGCGCAGGTACTGCCGGGTCTCGTCCAGGATCTTCGGGTCGTCGGGCAGGTCTGCCTTCTTGTGACCGGCGACCACGTGGCGCGGATCGAGTGCGGCGACCCGGTCGATGCCGTCCAGCCACGCCTGAAGGCCGCCGTCACCGCCTTCGAGCATCATCAGGTGCACGCCGTTGTAGACCACGTCCCCGGCGACGACGAGACCGATCGACGGCACGTGCAGGACGCTGGAGTCGTCGGTGTCGGTGTGACCGGTCTCGACGGCCCGGAGGACTCGGCCCTCCAGCCGGAATCCCTCGGTCGGCACGGGCACGGCGAGGACCGGGGTGTTCTCCGGGACCCCGGGGAAGGTCTTCGCGAACCCCTTGTCCTTGCTCTCCAGTTGGCTGCGCATCTGCCGGATGGTGCCCTCGGTGGCGTACACCACGCTGTCGGCGTCGCCGAACCGTTCCAGCAGCGTCGCGGTGCCGAACCAGTGGTCGGGGTGGCCGTGGGTGACGTAGACGTACGCCAGACGCTTCCCTGAGCGCGCCAAGCCCTCGGCGACCTGCGCGATCTGGGTGTGAGTCAGCGGCGGGTCCACCAGGACCGCGTCGCGTTCTCCGGTGATCAGGGTGGATGAGATCGGCGAGGACACGATCCCGTCGCCGTTCGGCAGCTGAAGATCGATCTTCCGGGGAACGCCGTCAGAGACCAGGACTTCGTAGGACAGTTCGGGCATCTCGATCGTCATGACCGGGCCACCTTGAGCAGGGTCTTTCCGCCGCGGACGACCTGCTCGATCGCCGTATGGATGTCATCGAGGTCGAACACGGCGCCTAGCGGAACGAACAGGGCTCCGCTCGCGACCAGGGGCGTGGCCTCGCGGATGACGGGGAGGACCTTTGTCGCGTAGTCGAAATGGCCGGCGAAGAATCCGTGTACCGTCGCGCGCTTGCCGATCAGGGTCAGTGCGTCGACGGACATCGGCTGTCCGGTCGCCGAGGCGTAGCTGACGAGCGCACCGCCCTCGGACAGCAGGTCGAGCAGGTGGGCGGGAGCGTCGCCGCCCACCGAGTCGACGGCGAGCCCGACCCGGGCATCGCCGATCGCCGTGCGAACCTCTTCGACCGCCGTCGGGCCGTCGAGGCGGACGATGTCCGCGCCGGCCGCGGTCAGTTCGGCGGACACGGACTCGTCCCGGACGAAGTTGATCGTCCGGAATCCGCGGGCCTTCGCCAGGGCGATCAGGGAACGTCCGACGCCGGAGTTCGCGGCGTTCTGCACGATCCAGTCCCCGGGCCTCAGGTCGGCGTACTCGCTCAGGATCAGACCGGCCGTGGGCGGATTGATGCCCAGCATCGAGAACTGCTCGACGCTGCCTTCCGGCAGTCGGAACAGCCCGTCGGCGGGCAGCAGCAGCCGCTCGCGCCAGGCACCGGCGAGCAGCGGCAGAACCACCAGGTCGCCCGCCGCGAGCGTGTCGACGCCGGGGCCCGCCTCGACAACCCGGCCGACACCCTCGCTGCCGAGGACCAGCGGGAGCGGTGGCCGCCCGAGCTCGCCCCTGACGACCTTGAGGTCGTGCAGGTTCAGCGGTGAGAGCTCGACCGCGACCTTGACCTCGCCGGCGCCGGGAGCGTTCGGCTCCTGGAGATCGACGACGCGTACGACGTCCTCCGGCTTTCCGAACTGGGTGATCTGGATGGCACGCATAGGGACTCCCGGTGAGAGGCGGCGAACTCCTCGCCACAGTCAAACTGCACATTTTGCTTATGTCCGCCGCGGCTTGTCCGTCGTCGGACGAGAGGGGGGAATGTCAGCGCCGCACGTTCGGTGCGTCCGCCCTGGGGATCAGCTCCAGCGCCGATTGGGCCGTCTGCCGGAGCGTCGTGGCGTCGACGCCCGCCTTGGCCATGTTGTCGATGCCCCTGATCACGCTCAGCAGCAGATATCCCAGGGCCTGGGCGTCGACGTGCTCGGCCACTTCTCCCGCGTCCTGGGCGTCGCGTAGCGCGGACGCGAGGGCGCCGGCGAGATCCTCGAACGCGCGACGGGCCGTGCCCGCCACCATGTCGTCCTCTCCGGCGCGGTCTGCGGTGACCTTGCTGAGGAAGCATCCCCGGCGCGGCGACTCGGTCGCGAAGGCGTCGGCGAGTGAGACGACGTAGCGCTCCAGGCGGGCCATCGGCGAGGTGAGCACCGCGTGCGGGCCCTCCCGCAGTTCCTCGCGGGCCTGGGCGACGAGGCCCTGGCAGTAGTCGGAGAAGACGCGCACATAAAGGTCGTGCTTGTTGCCGAACGCCTTGTAGATGCTGCCCTTGCCCAGGCCGGTCGCATCCATGAGGTCATAGGTGGACGTGCCGTCGAATCCGGTGGTCCAGAACCGGTCGCGCACGACATCAAGCACGGTGGTCTCGTCGAAGCCTCGTTTTCGCCCCATGGCCTCACCATACCTCATTGTGGTCCAAGTGGACCACAATGAGGGTCGGCAACCCGACCCTCCATGCCGGCGCGGACGGATCGCCTGACGCTCTTCGCCTTGTTGACTGACTGGACCACTTCATGCTTCTATTGTGGTCCAGTCAGTCAACAAAGTCGTGTCGGTCGGCAAACCTGAGGAGGACTGATGACTCAGAGCCGAACGAGGACGGCGACGGAGCGGAACAAGGCCGTCGTCCTCGAGTTCCTGACGACCGCGTTCAGCTCGAAGGACTTCACCGCGCTGGACCGGTACCTGCACCCCGACTACCTCCAGCACAACCCGTTCATCCCGCCGGCCAGGGCCGGGCTGGGCCAGTTCATCGCGGACCTGCCCGACGCCAGCCGGTACGAGCCGTAGGCGGAGCGGAAGCGGGTCGCCGCGGCGTCGGTAGTGGCTGACCTGGGCTCGGGTCTGGTGTCGAAGCCGAGTTCCACGGCCCACTCGGCGAGGGTGTCTGCCCACCGCCGCACATTGCCGACGAGCCCCGGTCCGTCCCCGCGGTCGCCGATCACGCCGATCACGTTGCAGACGCGCCGGAGCGTCCTCGGGTCGCGGCCTGCGCCGGCGGCCGCCTCGCCGATGATCCGCTCTTAGCTAAGCCGAGAAAACAGCCAACTTCATCGCCTCATCTGACCTGAACAACACAACCGAGGAAACACTCATGCCAATGTTTCACGCCCACCTTCCGGCTCAAAAGTTCTCTAGCGAAGAGAAGCGGGCTCTGGCGGATGCCTTGAATCTCGCTCTTCATGAAGCCATGGATACACCTATGGATGACCGTTTCGTCATCATCAGTGAGCACAAGGACGATGAATTCTTCATCCATCCGACTTTTCCTGACGTGAAGCGATCCGACAAGCGCATGCTCGTAACGGTGACGACCGGCACGAGCAGGACGGTGGAGCAGAAACGCAAGCTCGCGGAGCTGGTCACCCGATACGCCGTAGAAAAGGTTGGCGTCAGCCAGGACGATGTCACCCTGATGATGTATGCCATTCCCTTGGAGAACATGAGCTTCGGCGGCGGAAAGCTGGTCTCTGACATCGACCTCTCTATGCCTTGGGTAAACAGGTAAGAAGGGCGAAGCTGCCCTGTTCTTTGGATCGGGGCAGCGAAAATGACGTGAAATGGAGCCCCACCATGTCCCGACAGCAGCGCCAAGCCCTCGACGCCCTGCACCGCTCCGGCCCGCGCCCCGACACGCAGCCCGCCCCCGCCGAGCTGCGCACCTCGTTCGCCGCGGCCGTGACCCGGCCGGCACCGGAAGGCGTCACCACCCGCAGGACCGTCCTGGGCGGGCGGCCCGCCCTGAGCCTGGAGCCGGCCGGAGCGGCAGACCGCGGACGGCTCCTCTACCTCCACGGCGGCGGCTACGTCGCCGGCTCACCGGACACCCACACCGGCCTCGCCGGTGAACTCGCCGCCCGCGCCGGACTGCGAGCGACATCGGTGGACTACCGGCTGGCTCCCGAGCACCCCTTCCCCGCGGCGGTCGACGACGGACTCGCCGCCTACCGCGACCTGCTGGCGACCGGAGCCGATCCACGAGAGATCGCCGTGGCAGGTGACTCGGCCGGCGGCGGCCTGAGCATCGCCACCCTGCTCGCCGCCCGCGAGGCCGGGCTGCCGCAGCCGGCCGCCGTGGTGGTCTTCTCCCCGTGGGTCGACCTCACCCTCTCCGGAGAGAGCATGCGCACCAAGGAAGACGCCGACCCGATCGTCACCGCGGCCGGCATGCGCGCGTTCGCGGATCTCTACATCGGCTCAGGCAACCGCAACCACCCCCTGGCGAGCCCGGTGTTCGCCGACCTCGCCAGCCTGCCCCCCATACTCGTACAGGTCGGCGCGAACGAGGTGCTCCTCGACGATGCGGTACGTCTGGCCGCCCGCGCGGGCGCGGCCCAGGTCGAGGCCACGCTGGAGATCGGGCCGGGCCTCCCGCACGTCTACCAGACGGAGCACGGGCGTCTCGACGAGGCGGACGCCGCACTCGACCGCGCCGCCCGCTTCCTCGTCAGCCACCTCGGCGCCCTGGCCGACTCCGGTCAGGTACCGGGCCACTGAGCAGGTGCGCTCCCAACCTCTGGTGGACGGCCACAGGCCAATTGCAGGCTGCTCACATAACTCACGGTGCTCAGACCGGTATTGCGAGCATCCCTGGTCCGCGTTCAGCAGGACGGGCACCAACGGATCCATCCACGTACACCGCAGCATCTACAAGGCGTTCGGCAACAAGCACGACCTTTATGTGCGCGTCTTCTCCGACTACTGCCAGGGCCTCGTCGCCCAGGCCCGCGAGGAACTGCGGGAGGGCCCGCACGCGGTGCTCACCTCGCCGATGGCCCGCCTGGAGCGCTACGTCGTCTCACTCGCCGACGGGCCTTCCCCCGTGATGGTGGACACGCTTCGTTGATCACGCGGCGAGCGCGAGCTCAGCCGAGCGGTGTCGGCGTTCGTATTCGTTGGGGCTGAGGTGGCCGTTGGCCGAGTGCCGGCGGCGGGTGTCGTAGCGTGCCAGCCAGGCGAAAACGGTTCTGCGACAGGTGCCGGCGTCGCCGTAGTGGCGGGCGCCCTGGAGGGTCTCGCGTTTCAGAGACGCGTGGAAACTCTCTTTCATTTATCGTACGCAATCGCTGCCCAGGAGTGTCCCTTCATGACCCTGCGAGAACGAGTCTCCTTCCCGGCCGAGGGTGCGGTGACGCTGCGCGGCACGCTGTACCTGCCCGAGACCCCGGGGCCTCACCCGGCGATCACGATGGCCCACGGCTACGGCGGTACGACCAAGCACAGCATCGAGCCCTTCGCGGAGGTCTTCGCCGAGGAAGGGTTCGTGGTCCTGGTCCACGACCACCGCGGGTTCGGTTCCAGCGACGGTGAGCCCCGCCAGGACATCGACCCCTGGCAGCAGATCGCCGACTGGCGGCGAGCGATCACCTACTTGGAGAGCCGTGACGAAGTGGACTCCGACCGGATCGGCCTGTGGGGCACGAGCTACGCGGGCGGGCATGCGATCGTCCTGGGCGCCACCGACCGGCGCCTGAAGGCGGTTGTCTCGCAGGTGCCGACCATCAGCGGCTACGAGCAGGGGCTGCGCCGCATCCCACCGGAGGCGACCGCCGCCTTGGAGGAGGCGTTCAACGAGGACGAACGAGGCCGTCTGCGGGGCGAACCTCCGCGCCGCCAAGCCCTGGTGAGTGCCGACCCGTCGGTGCCGGCGTCCTACCGCACGCAGGAAGCGATCGACTTCTATCTGCAGCCCGTCCCTGAAGGACTGTGGAAGAACGAGGTGACGGTCCGCTCCGCCCGCGCTGCCCGCATGTACGAGCCCGGCACCTGGATCGCGCGCGTCTCTCCCACCCCCCTGCTGATGGTGGTCGCCACCGGCGACACCGTCACCGTCACCGACCTGGCTCTGGCGGCGTACGAGAAGGCACTCGAGCCCAAGCGGCTCGAACTGATCCCCGGCGGCCATTTCGATCCCTACATCGCACAGTTCGATACGGCGTCCAGGGCGGCCGTGGCCTGGTTCCGCGATCACCTCACGAAGGAGAACTGACCGGCCATGCCGCACCTGACCTACACCTGCCCGGCAAGGAGGACGAGGCCGCGATCGCCGAGATCGTCCTCGCCCATCCGCCGCAGAACCGCCTGACCGCGCAACTGATCGACGAGCCCGGCGAGGGGGTCGCCGACATCTTGAAGTTGGAGGATCCCGGCGAGGTGTGTTCGCCGGGGTCCTCCGCCTTCTGGAGGTCGGTCAGCGGCGGGGACGCCGGCGAGTGAAGACCGGTCCTCGCATGACTGCGCGCGCCGGAGTCCGTGAGCCGACGGCTGATCTGCCGTATCGGGCGCCGTGGCGCGTCGCTGCTGCTGTTCGGCTCCCTCGTCGGCTTGTACGGGGCCGGGCAGCTCGCCGAACGGCTGCCAGACACCCGCGGCGTACGCCTGCTGCTGGCCCTTGCGCCCGATGGCGTTGTGGTCCTCGACGTGGATCGCGGCCGGGCTCATTGCCGTGGTGTGCGCGTTCCGCCGCGACAACGACTGGCCCGGGTTCGCCGCCCTCACCGCGGTCACCATGCCGTGGATTGGTCTTCCCTGGCCGGCTGGATCCCCGAGCGCATCAGATTGACCGAGGCTGACGATCGGCCCCGGACCTCCTCCATGGCACCATCCATTCGGCGAATACTGACACTGCCGCGATCTCGGCCAGACGCGCGGCCCGGTGGACGTCCTGCGCCGGACAGCTCACCCGCCTCCGCGACAACTCCCCGTGCAGCGCCCCGGTCCCGGGTTCCACGGCCGACCCCGCCGCGTTGGCCGCCACCAGCGCGGCCACCGTGACCCCCGAGTCGAGCACCGTGCTCGCGGTGCCGATCCCGCCCTTGACCGGCCCCGCGGTGGCTCCCGTACTGCGCCCGTACTGGCGCCCGCACAGCCCTCCGGCACCGCGGCGCCCGCCTCGCTCGCCGCCGCCTCGACCGCGTCCCGTCCGGTGGCCGCGTCCGGCCTGGCCCGGAAGTCACCGCCGCGGCCGAGGTCGAAGACACAGGCGGCGGGCACTACCGGCACGACATGCGCCGGATCCACCCCCACCCCGCGTCGCTGTTCCTCCGGCCAGGCCGTCACTCCGGACGCCGCGTCGAGCCCGTACGCGCTGCCGCCGGTCAGCACGATCGCCTCGACCGTCTGCACCAGGTTGGGCGGATCGAGCGCGTCGGTCTCCGTGGTGCCGGGCCCGCCGCCGCGCACGTCCACCGCGGCGACGGCACTGTCCTCGGGCGCCGGCACCGCCGTGGTGCCGGTGAGCCAACCGTTGCCGGTACGCGTCGCGTGCCCCCCGGTGGCCTGACGACATCTGTCCGAGCGTCGACTGTCATAGGGCCGGTCTCGTCCGGACCGGGGCGGTCAGGCGACCGGCGCTCGCACCGCGGTCTCGCGCTCCCGGGCCGTCGTGCGCGCGGTCAGTGTCTCGCCGGTCGCCACCGCCAGCGCGCAGACGAGACCAGCTGAGAGCACCGCCCACTCGCCCAGGAACATGCAGCAGGTCACCAGCAGGGCCGCGGTCGGCAGTACCAGTTGCTGGGCGATGCCGACCTTGAAGTGACGCGCGTGCAGTGCCCAGACGGTGAGCAGATACAGCGCCGTCGGCAGGGTCACGGCCGCCGACGCGGACAGCGTCGAGATATGCGCCTTGCCCACCGCCTGCTCGACCGCCACTTCCAGACCCGCGCCGATCGCGGCCGCCGAGGCGAAGACGATGTAGTGGCCGTAACCCCATAGGAACGCCTGCCTGTTGGATCTCAGATGGCCGTGGATCGGCACCGCGAAGTAGATCCACCAGGCGGCGAAGATGATCAGCAGCCCGCCTGCGGCGATCGGCAGCAGTTCGCCCAGCGCGTCCTGCTCGTCGATGCCCGTCTTCACGGCGACCGTGGCCGCCGCGATGGTCTCGCCGAGCACGATGATCGTGAACAGCCCGTACCGCTCGGCGATGTGGCGCGGGTGCCAGGACGTGGGCTGGACCTTCTCCGCGTACGCCGGGACGCACATCTCGAGGACCGCCATCACCACGAACACCGCGACCAGGGTGTCCTCGGGCAGGAACACGAGGCTGAGCCAGCCGATCTGGCACAGCACCACCCCGCCGGCGTACCGCAGGGCCACCCTGCGCTCCCTGCCCTGACTCGACCTGGCCACGCGCAGCCATTGGGACACCGAGGCGAGCCGCATGATCACATAGCCCGCCACCCCCGCCCGGTACTCGTGGTCCTCGAACGCCCGGGAGACCCCGGCCGCGAGCACCAGCACACCGGCGATCTGGATCAGCGTGACGACCCGGAAGAGCACGTCGTCGTTGTCGTAGGCCGAGGCGAACCACGTGAAGTTCATCCACGCCCACCAGATGGAGAAGAACACCAGCGCGTAGTAGAGGATCCCGTCGCCCGCATGGCCCTCGGCGATCGCGTGCACCAACTGGATGCCCGCCTGGGCGATGGCCACGACGAAGCACAGGTCGAAGAAGAGCTCCAGCTGAGTGGCGGATCGGTGTACCTCACCGCGGTCACGGGCAGTGAGCCTGCGCAGTGGGCTGCGGTGCGCGGGCGATCGGGGCGCGTCCGGCGCGGGAGTGGAACTTGGCGTCATGAAGTCAAGCACAGCAGATGAGGCACTCAATCTCTTGCCCAGCGTGGCTATTGTTGGTGGAACCTGACACCTATTGTCACTCTGGGCCGAGAACGGACTGTCTGGGGGGACGTCTTCGAGACCGACCGGGACGACATCCTGGCCACCTACGGCACCCTGCGCGACCAGCTGCGCCTGCTGGGCCTGGCCTACCTCTCCGTACTGCACCGAGCGGGGCGGCGACCTGGTACAGGAGCTGCGGCGGCGCTTCGACGGCAAGCTGATCGTCAACAACGGCCCCTTCGGGGGGCAGACCACCCGCGAGCAGGCGCTCCAGCAGATCGAGGCCGACCACGCCGACGCCGTGGCCGTGGGCCGGGCCCACATCGCCAACCCCGACCTGGTCGAGCGCTGGCAAGGCGGCCACCCGGAGAACGAGCCGCGGCCGGAACTGTTTTACGGCCCGGGCGCCGAGGGCTACACCGACTACCCCTTCCTCGAAGCGGCCTGAGGCCCACGGTCACGCCTGTCCGTGCGGCAGCCCCACTCGGAAGCGGTTCACGAGTCGCCTAGCACCTGATTCGCCGCTCGTTAACGGTCCCCCAACCGACACCACCACTGGTCCAGGGCCCTTCACACCCGAGAGCCCTGAGCCATGCCCGCAGTGGACAACGGACAGACCGAAACCCCATCCATAACTTCGGCTCGCCCGCCCAACCCGGCGGCAGGGCAGGGGCGGACAGGGGCGGCGCGCCGACTACCGGCCCGACCACGGCAGGTCAGCGCACTACAACACCGCGCCGGGGGCTGTGTGCTGAGCTCCTGGCGCACGTCCAGGCAGCCCAACCGGACATCGAGCTGCCCGGATCCCGTGTCGTACGGTCTGCCGTCGAGGTCGCCCACCGTCCCCATCGGATCTCACCGAAACCGGCGGTGCCGTCTGCCGCCTGCCGCCGGTACGGCCGCAAGATCTGAACCAATACCGGGAATCAGGCTGCGACGAGCTCCTGCTCGCGGTCCGGCGTCTTGACCTTGGGCTTCTTGTTCGGCAGCGAGAGCCGGAAGACCTTGTGCCACGCGGAGAACACCTGCTTGGGCAGCGAGCCGGTGACGTACTCCAGCTCGTACTTCTCGAACAGCGCGCGCACCTTCACCGCGACCTCGGCGTACCGGTTGCTCGGCAGGTCCGGGAACAGGTGGTGCTCGATCTGGTGCGACAGGTTGCCCGTCATGAAGTGCATGGCCTTGCTGCCGCTGATGTTCGCCGAGCCCATCATCTGGCGCAGGTACCACTGGCCGCGCGTCTCGCCCTTGATCGACCGGCGCTCGAAGACCTGCACGCCCTCGGGGAAGTGCCCGCACATGATCACCGAGTGGGACCAGATGTTGCGGACCAGGTTCGCGGTGAACGTGGCGGCGAGCGTGGTGAGGAACGACGGGCCCGAGAGCAGCGGGTGGATCACGTAGTCCTTGAGCACCTGCTTGCGGATCTTGCGGCCCACGGCCTTGGCCTGCGCGCGGAACTCCGGGTTCTTGCGGCGGCGCTTGTGCAGGTTCTTGCCGAGCTCCAGGTCGTACGCTGCGATGCCGTACTCGAAGAAGCAGGCGTTGATGAAGTTCCACAGCGGCTGGCCGAGGTGGAACGGGTGCCACCTCTGGTCCTCGTCGACGCGCATGATGCCGTAGCCGAGGTCGTTGTCCTTGCCGATCACGTTGGTGTACGTGTGGTGCAGCTCGTTGTGCGAGTGCTTCCACTGCTCGGACGGCGAGACGTGATCCCACTCCCAGGTGGTGGAGTGGATCTTCGGGTCCCGCATCCAGTCCCACTGGCCGTGCAGGACGTTGTGGCCGATCTCCATGTTGTCCATGATCTTCGCCACGGACAGCCCGGCGGTGCCGAGCAGCCACGCGGGCGGGAAGATCGAGAACAGCAGCACGCCCCTGCTGACCAGCTCGAGCTTGCGCTGCGCCGAGATGACCTTACGGATGTAGGCGGCGTCTTTCTCGCCGCGGCCGGCGATCACCTCGTCACGGATCGCGTCCAGCTCGCGGCCTAGCTCCTCGATCTGCTCCGCGGTCAGGTGGGCGGTGGGGTCGATGGCGGTCAAGGTGCTCCTACCGTTCGATGTCGCAGGGGCCCGCCGCGGCGGACACACAGGTCTGGATGAGGACGCCCGGCTCGGCCTCGGTGATCTCGCCGGTGCGCAGGTCGCGGACGGCGCCCGCCTTGAGCGGCGTGATGCAGCCGAAGCAGATGCCCATGCGGCACCCGGAGGGCATGAGCACGCCGGCCTCCTCGCCGATGTCCAGCAACGGCGTGGCGCCGTCCGCGTCGACGGTCTTGCCGGAGGCGCTGAACGTGACCTCGCCGCCGTCGCCGGCGACGACGATGCTGGGGCGGAAGCGTTCGGTGTGCAGCCGCTCTGGGACGCCGTGCTCGCTCCAGTGCTTTTCGGCGGCGTCGAGCAGGCCCGCGGGCCCGCAGGCCCAGGTCTCGCGCTCGGCCCAGTCGGGCACGAGTTCGTCGAGGCGGGCGATGTCGAGCATGCCGTCGGTGTCGGTGTGCACCTCGGTGAGCCGCAGCTTCTTGTCCGCGACCAGGTCGTGCAGTTCGTTGCGGAAGATCACGTCGTGCGGCTGTGGCGCGCAGTGGACCATGACGACGTCGTCGAACTCGGTGTCGCGCAGCATGCCCATCACGGGCGTGATGCCGCTCCCGGCCGTCAGGTAGAGCACCTTGGCGGGCTTGGCCTGTGGCAGTACGAAGTCACCGGTCGCCTGGTCGAGCTGGATCAGCGTGCCCGGTTTCGCCCTGCGGACCAGGTGGTTGCTGACCTTGCCGTCCGGGATCGCCTTCACGGTGATCGTGACGCGGCCGTCCTGGCGGTTTGTCGGCGAGGTGAGGGAGTAGGCACGCCACAGGCGCACCCCGTCGACGTCGACGCCGATCCGCACGTACTGACCGGCTGTGTGGCCGCGCCAGCCCCGTCCCGGCCTGATCACGATGGTCGCGGCGTCACCCGTCTCGGGGTGCACGGCTTCGATGCGCCCCCGCAGGTCAGCGCCCGCACGCAGCGGGCTGACCAGGTCGAGGTAGTCCGACGGCAGCAGCGGCGTCGTGACCATCTCCAGCAGTTTCCACGCCCTGCTGCGCAGGGCTGCACTCGTCATGACTCCAGCTTGCTGTGCCTCAGGGCGTAAAGTCCTGACCGCAGGACGTAAATCTGGTCGCCTGAATTGTTCGCAGGGAACAAATATGAACCATGCAATCCGGAGGGCAAGCGAACTGGCCCTGGATGACAGGACGGTCACCGCACTGCGGGCCGCGCTGAAGACCACCGCCGACGAGGTCGTCCAGGCGATCATCGACGAGGTCCCTCCCTACGCCAACGCCCTTTCGGGCAGTATGGGCGCCACCATCCGCCGAGCCGTCCGCACTGCCCTGGGGCACTACCTGGACCTCGCGAGCGGGAACGCCACGGGCGGCGACGCCGGTGACGCAGCCTACGAGCTGGGCCGCGGCGAGGTGCGCGACGGCCGTTCGATGGACGCCCTGCTCAGCGCCTACCGCGTCGGCGCCCGCGTGGCCTGGCGATGCCTGGCAGCGGGTGCCGTACCCGCGGGTCTGCCCGCCGCCGAGGTCGCCAAGTTCGCCGAGCTGACCTTCGCCTACATCGACGAGCTCTCCGCCGCGAGCGCCGCGGGCCACGCCGACGAACTGGCCGCCCAGGGCCGGGCTCAGGAGCGCCACCTGGAACACCTGGCCCGCGACCTCCTCGCCGGCGCGGGCCCGGACGTGCTGCTGGCCTCTGCTCAACGGGCCGGGTGGCAGCCTCCGGTTTCGCTGACCGCGGTCCTGCTGCCCGCCGCCCAGGCCCGGCCTGCCTACCGTGCGCTCGACCCGAGCACCCTCGTCCTCGACGATCTGCCGGACGCCACCGGTGTGCTGCTCGTCCCCGATGCCGACCGATCACATCTCTTGCGGCAGCTGACCGACCGCACCGCCGTGGTCGGTCCGGCCCGGCCATGGACTCGTGCGTCCGCCTCGTACGCACGAGCCATACGCGCGCGTTCCCTCTCCTCGGACATTCGCGACACCGATGACCACCTGCCCGAGCTGGTGCTGAGCGCAGACGTGGACGCGTTCGCAGACCTGCGCGCCCGAGCCCTCGCACCGTTGCGTACCTTGCCTGTCGCGACCGCACGGCGGCTGGAGGAGACGTTGCGGGCGTGGCTGCTGCACCAGGGCAGGCGGGACGAGGTGGCGGCGGCGTTGTTCGTCCATCCCCAGACAGTCCGGTACCGGATGACGCAGCTGCGGGAGCTGTTTCCGGATCTCGCATCGCCGCACCGGGTCCTTGAACTGACGCTGGCGGTCGGTCTTCGGGTCAGCTGACGCGAACTTCGACCGTCCACGACCGCGTCCGCGAGCGGTCCAGGAATCGTGCTCATCGAGCGTTTGGTCGGTGATCTGGGCCGCCGTGCGCCTCGACGAGCGGGCCGGTGCGCATCGTCCACCGGATCCAGTCGAGCCGTATCCGCCACCGCGCTGTCGTGAAGGGCGCTGTCCTGGCACGACCTGACCCACGGGCCCGCGGCTGGGCTGCAGCTGGGTGACCGGCGTGGCGGCCAGGCCGGGTCACCAGGGGGTGGGGGGCGGGCCGCTCGCGCCGGGGACCACCGTGGTTCCGCGGTGCCCCCGTGCCTCCCTTCCGACAGGGCAACCGGACAACCGACCGGGCCGACCTGGCACACCGCGCGAGGGATGATGGGATGGGAATGACGGAACGTGAGGGCAGGAGCTTCCATGGCGAAGCGGGTTCACCGACCCCGTGAGGACGCGGAGTTCGATTTCATCCTCGGGATGAGCGGAGTTCCGGTCCTCGCGTACTTCACCGGGACATGGCCCAAGGCGATCGGGCCCTGCCGGGTGATGGACCTCGTCGTGGGTGGTATCGCCGACGACTGCACGGGCCGCCTGACGGTCGTCCGCGCCGACATCACGCGTTGTCCGGCCGCAACCGAGCGATACGGGATCACTGGAGCCCCGTCCTACGTCCTGCTGAAGGAGGGAACGGCGGTGGCGCACGGCACGGGGCCTATGACCATCGCCGAGGTACGGAAGTTCCTGGACGGCCACCTCTGAGCGCTCGCTGCGGCACGTGGCCGCGACGCCCGTCAAGACCGAGCTCCCTTCAGCCTGGTCTCGCAAGGAACCCCGGGTCTGCAGCCCCGGGAGGAATTGCTTCCTGAGCCGGGAGGCGCGAAGCGCCGCCGCATGGCTGCGGAATGCTCCTGCGACGGTGCCGTGCTCATCCGGGAGCTGGCTCGGTCCGGGAGCTGCGCAAGCTGTATTACGGCGAGCTGAAGGCCCGAGGGGCGGGGGCGCAGGCCGCCCAGCATGTGATCAAGCGGGTTGCCGGCGCGTACACGACGCTTCGGGCCAACATCAAGGCAGCGAAGCTCGGCCCCGAGGGATGCAAGCGCCGCCGCAAGGCGGAGGCGGTCGGCAAGCGCATCACGGGTTCGCGTCGGCCTGTCCGACACTCCCAGCGGGTACGTCACCGGCCGCCCCCGGTAGCGCAGGCGGCACTCCCCGTCGGCCCCACCGCCTTGCCGGAACGACCAGCCGATGGCCACGACCCCAAGGGAGCGGGCAGCGTGACATCCGAGCTACGGCTGCACCCCTGGCCACAACCTGCGGGCACGTCGGCCCCCACCAGGTGCCGTCCCTGGAACGCAGACACCAGCCCCGCGTCGGCGAAGACCAGAGTCCGGAGCCCGTCCGTCAGTCGGCAAGCGCTGACCGATGCCGCCACGGCGACGCGTCACAGGGCGGCGGTCGTGCCCTCTCCGGAGGCGCTGCCCGCGAGCCACTGGTTCCATCCCAGGTTGAAGTCGGCGTAGCCGTTGTCGGCCGAGGCCTTGCCGCGGGGTGAGCCGGTGATGGTGATGGGGTCGCCCTGCTTGACCTGACCGTAGAACCACTTGGCGTCCGCCAGGGACAGGTGGACACAGCCGTGCGAGCCGCGGGCGCTGCCGCTGCCCGGGTTCGGGTCGCCGGTCGAGTAGTGGACGTAGGTGCCGGACTGGGTGAGGTGGATGTCCCAAGGCAGCGTCAGGTCGTAGTAGTTGGGGCTGCCCTTGTCGCAGCTGATACCGACGCTGCAGGAAGTCATGTGGACTTTCTCCTGCTTGTCGATAACGGCCATCGTGCCGTCCCACGTCGGATACTCGGCGCTGCCCGCGTTGATCGACAGGGTGCGCACCGGCGCGCCGTTCCGGGTCACCTTCATGGTGTGGCCGGTCACCGAGACATCCGCGCGCACGTCGTCACCGATCTTGAAGGTGTGCGTGTAGCTGTGTACGCCGTAGCGTCCGTTGCCGTTGCTGACACCCTTCATGTCGGCGTCGATCTTCACCGTCGTACCGGAGGGCCAGTACGTCTTCGGGCGCCAGTCGGCGCGCTTGTCGCCCATCCAGTGCCAGGCACCGGGCACCGTCCGGGAGGCGCTCACCTTCATGTGCTTTTCCACTGTGGCCCGCGCCTTGGCCGCCACCGGATTCGTGAAGATCACCGAGATCGGCATGGCCACGCCGACCGTGGTTCCCGTCTGTGGGGTGATCGTCTCCAGCAGCATGGGCGGGCCCGCGGGCGTCGTCGGTGACGGAGAGCTGCTCGCGCTCGGCTTTCCCGACGCCTTTGCGTCGTCCCCGCTCGCCTTGTCACTGCCGCCCCCGCCGCAGGCGCTCGCGCCCACCAGCATCACACCCGTGACGCATGCGATCCATATGCTGCCCTTGCGCCGTCCCACGAACTGCCCCGGTCTTCTCGCTGTTCGGCCCTGACGGGCCCGTCTCCCTGTCAGACAGAGATGGCGTGGGTCGCAGTTGCATGCGTCGCGCAAAGCCTGCCCCAAGATTCGGTGCCACCGCAGGATGGCGGACGACGGGGGAGGGGCGGTGCCGCGCAACTCTGTTGTCGCTGTCACTCAGGTCTCATCGCGCACGTGCAGCAGATCCCGGGGTGTCTCCGTCGAGGAGGGGTGACAGGAAGGGAGGCGCGTGTGGATATGGACTTCGACGGTTTCGTCGCCGCTCGGTCGGCAGCGCTGTTGCGGGGCTTCCTCGTCCTGACGGGTAACCGCGATGCCGCCGAGGATCTGATCCAGGAGACCTGGAGCGGGCCTGCCGCAAGTTGCGCTCGATATCCGGCAAGGACGCCCCGGAGGCCTATGTGCGGCGGGTCAAGGTCAACCTGGCCAACGACCGCTGGCGCCGCTTTCGCCGTACGGCTTTGCAGGCGGACGGCCCCGACCGGGCCGCCCGCGGCGACGAGTACGGACAGGTCGACAGCAGGGACCAGCTGACGCGCGCCGCAGCAACTGCCCATGCGGATACGGACGGTGGTGGTACTGCGGTACTTCCACGACCTCTCGGACACCGAGATCGCGGCCGACCCGGGCATCTCGCCGAGCACGGTGCGCACCCTGACCCTGTGCGCCAACTGATCTGAGACGCTCTCCACTTATCGATCACGTGGACGGCCTGGCCGGACTGGGTACTTGATCGACCTCGGCTCTTCTGCCGGCGTGATCAGACTTTGATTGTGGCGGCCTGCCCGTGGCGCAGCACGGTCAGGTCTCCTCGCGGTCGGAGGTGAGCATGGTGACCGGTCCGGGGGCCGGCGAGTGCGGTGGCGCTGAGCACGGCTCGGACGAATCGGCACAAGGGCCGGGCGCGGCCGTACTCGGCGTCGGTCGCCGCGCGCAGGGCGGCTGCCGAGGCATACGGGTCAGCGACAAACGGACTACGCCGACTGCTTGTCCGGGCGTGGGCCGGCGCTGGCGTAGTAGAAGGCTCGTGCCTGCTTGACCCGGTCTCGGGAGGCGCCATGGTCCGGTCGCTCGACGTTCGGCGTCGGGTGTAGCTGGGAGATCAGCTTCTTCTCCAGCGCGACCGGGTCGGAGTGCTCGCTCCACGTGAGGGTGAGGTGGTGGTACATCCAGTGGGTGCGGCGCTGTTCGTCCTCGGGGATCAGGACGACGCGGTCGGTCCAGGCGGTGCGGTAGCTCTCGGCGGACATGAGAAGACCGGCCAGGGTCCGGCGCAGAGTGGACCGTCCGGTAACCCTCAGGTGGTTCGAGACGACGCGGGACCGCAGGCGGCCGGCCTTGCTCAGGTACAGCAGCAGGGCCAGGGCCGTACCGCGCGTACGGTCCTGGCCGGCCCCCAGCTCGCCGAGATCGGGCGTCTGCTCGACCAGGACGAGCTCCAGGTCGGGGTGGACAGTACCTACCCAGCTCCCCGATGCGGGCCGCACACACGCGAGCCGCGCAGGGCCACATCAAAAGGCAAGATCGTGCTGACGGTGGTCTCGTGATCGCCGAACCCGCGTAGGCGGTGGCGAAGAACGCCCTCGCTTGGATGAGCTCAAGGTGCCCGAGCTGGAAGCGGCCCTTCGGCAGTTCACCGGGCACTACTCCGGCGGACGCAGGATGCCCGTCGTCCGCACCGACCGCGTCTCGCACTGCACGAACCCGCTCATCGAGTCCCACATCAGCCTGTAGTCCCTGTCGCGACGCTGCTCTTCTCCGCAAGCTCGATGGGCACTTGGAGGAGCATCTCGGCGCGGGGCCGCGGACGCCAACAGCTTGCCCCGCGCGTTCCCTGACCGGATGGGCCGAAGGTTTCCGAACCCCTCCATCGTCCCGGGGGGTCGTTCTTGTGTTCTGTCCGCGTTGATCATCAGACTCGAGGAAGGGCGTCGTCATGCCTGTTGAGTCGGGGGCCGGGTACACGGTACGTGCACGCGACGTTCGGTGGGCCAAGGAGAGGAAGTCGGACAGTGGCGGTGAAGGCGATGGGGTGGGCGCACTCATTCCCCATGTCCGAAGGAGTACGCGTCGGCCGGGAGTGGACGCGCAGGCGTCTTGAGTCGCTGCCTTGGACCGCTGCCGAACCGGACACGGTGGACGCCATCGTGCTGGCCGTGTCCGAGCTGATCACCAATGCGCACGTCCACGCGCACAGCGACGCACACCTGGTCCTCACCTGGGACGGTGACTGCCTTCAGGTGAGCGTCCACGACGAGGACCCGTCGCTGCCGCGGCAGCGCGAACCGGAGCAGGGCGCCGTCTCCGGCCGCGGGGTGTCCATCGTGCGCAAGCTCGCCGATGAGTGGGGGACGAGGTGCCAACGGCACGGCAAGACGGTGACGGCATGCTTCCGTCCTTCCGGCCCCGCTGCCGCCACCGGCTTTGAGGACAGCCGCAGTTGAGTTCTGCTCACTGGTGAAAGCCCGCTGTGGAGGACACAGGCGTCATGTATCTGGCACGAGGATCGAGTGACGACCCGTACGTCTGGCTCTGGACCCTTGGCGCTCTCGCACTGTACGCACTGATCAGCTACGGGCTGACATACCGGGCCCGTGTCCGGCACGGTTCCGTACATCCAGCTCGTGACGCCGTGCACGATCTCAAGGACCGAGAGGACCCGCAACCGCCCGAGCAGCGCTTCGTCAGTCGCGTGCTCATGTTCTGCGGCGCGGGACTCACCGGTCTGGCCGCCGCCCTGACCAGCGGTGCCGTACGGATCGTGGCAGTCGGGCTCACGGCCGGCGTCGCGGTGGTGGCATGGGCGTACTACGACTACCGCACGGAGAGGCGCGCTGCGCGTAACGATGGGGCGGCGCCAGGGCGCACTCGGACGGGCGGGCCCTGACGCGTGAGTCGTGGGCAGAGCCTGGCGGTCACAGGGCTGTGCGCCGGCCCCGACGACGCAGCATCCTCAGTTGCCGCCCACGCATGGACGCCAGGTGTCGTCGCCCCTTGAGCGGACACGCGAACTGGCACTGCGCCGCACGGGGATGACTTCGGAGCGGTGCGGGTGGGTCTCGTAGTCACCCGCGAGTCCGCGGTGGTGCATGAGACAGCCGATGCTGCTCTTGATGGCGCGCGGCCGGGGAATGACCGTGCACCCCTTGACTCCCGGCGGACACTGACCACCGGCACGCCCGGCTGCCCGAGCCGTGCCCCTCGCCCGAACCAGGGGGCGTGCTCCCCGGCGCAGCGGGACGTGACCGGGCGAACTCCCGTGCGGTGACCCACCGTACGTCGCTTACCTCACCCTCCTGCATGACGATCTCGCCTTCTTCCGCCTCGGCAAGCCACCAGTGCAGACGGAACATGCCGTCCTCGGTCTGCGACTCCCAGACCTTGGTTACGGTGAGACCCTCAGACCCACTTCCTCGCGAACCTCCCGCAGCAAGGATTCCTCCTGTGTCTCACCGGGTTCCAGCTTTCCGCTGAGCGGCGCCCAGTAACCCGGCAGCCGGGCCAGCAGCCCTCGCCGGATGACCAGCACCCGCTCGCCTTTTCGCACCACCGCGACGATCGCTTCCCGCTGCTCCATCACACACCTGCCTTCGCTGCTTCCAGGGCTTTGAAGACCGTGAGCGCATCGCGAATAGCGGCGACGTCATGGGTGCGGAGGTAGTCCGCGCCGTTCAGGGCGGCGTACAACTCCGCCGCAAGGCTTACCGGACCGATCCCCGGGAGGCCGGTCCCGGTGATTTCCCGCAGGAACGACTTGCGGGAGGGCGACACCAGGACCGGCACCTCGAACCTGACCTTCAGCCGCCCGAGGCACGTCAGTGCACGCCTTCGGCGTCCTCGTCGTGGTACGAGACAAGTCGCCACAGGCCGAGCAGCTCGGACGGTTCAGGCAGCTCAGGTGGTTGGACTCCGCGCATGGGGATCCTCCGGCAGGTCCGGTCCGTTCGGTCTCAGGCCGCAGCATGCACCGGCCCTCTGGAGCACCCCTTGAGCACCCGGCCAGCCGGGGTCGGCCGCCCCCGCCCTCGTACCGGGTCACACCAGTGAGCGCCGTGCCCCCCGGGCCAGGGCGGCGGCCTCGCCCCGTGAATCGACCTTCAGCTTCTCCAGGATGTTGCGGACGTGGTACTTCACGGTGTGCTCACTGATCTGCAGCGCTTCGGCGATTTTCCGGTTGCGGAGCCCCTCGGTGATCTGCTCGAGGACCTGCAGTTCGCGCGGGTTCAGGGCGTGCAGGGCGTCGGCCGACGGAGCCTCCCGGGCGGTGAGCGGCAGTTCGACCGTGATGTGCGTGCCCCAGCCCGGCACCGCGTCGAGGGATACCTCGCCGCCGAGCGACGCGACCCGGTCCGCGAGCCGGTGCATGGTGAGCGCGTCCGCCGCGAGTCCTCCGGGCCCGTCGTCCCGGAGAGAGATCCGCAGTCCGACACCGGTGAGTTTCCACTCGACGCGGATACGGCCGATCCCGTCCTGTTCCAGCATCAGCAGCACGCCGCCCCGTGCGACAGCGCGCGCGGCGTGGGCGATGTCGCTGGGAAGCAGGCGCGTTCGCAGACCAGGATCCGGAGGAACGAGTTCGAGGGTCACGTCGCTGTATCTGGTGAGAGGAGCGAGACGTTCTTCGAGGCGGGCGAAGGCCTCCTGCCCGGTCTCCTCGGTGAGGGACCGGTCGAGATCTCCGGCGGCGCGCAGCTCGATGAGGGCGGAGACCGCGATGTCCGCGGCCGTACGCCGGGCGGCTGCGTCGTCGAGCGTGCGGGAGCGCAGCGCACCGAGGAGTGCGGACAGCGCGGCCGTGTGCGCGTCGGTCAACTCGGCGATGACCCTGGCCCGTTCCTGGGCCGCTATCCGGTTCCCGGCGAGCGGGACAGGGTGGGCCTGCGCCGCGTACCCCGACAGCTGAAGGGAGATGATGTCCCACAGCTGCTGCACCAACTGCCGGATCCCGGGCGCCGGTTCGTAGCCGTCCGCCGTCACGACGGCCACCAGCGCCCCGGAACGCTGGTGCGGGGCGGAGGCCACGGACAGCACGCGGCGCTCCTCCCCACCGATGAGGGCGACGGCGAAGCGCGGCACACCGATGTCCACCGCGCCGGCCAGCCGGGCCAGTTCCGCGCTGGAAATCCGGTCGGCGACGCCTGCCTCACCGACCCTGCGCATCGGCGAGCGGGAGCAGTCACCCGTGAGAACGGCCAGCGCGCGGTGCGGCAGCGGCCCGGAGAGGACCGCGGACAGCTGCTCGGCGGTGCCTTCCGGTGGCACCTCGAGTACGGATTTCGCGGCGCTGAGCACCTGCGCCGGGTCCGACCAGTCACCAGCTTCCATAACCGCCCACCCTAATGAGCGTTCGTCGCCGTCGGCCTGCTCTTTCGAGCAGTCCGTTCCGGCCGGAAGGACGGGTACCTGCGGCACTCCTCGGCGCAAAGCTGGACCCCGTCGTATCCGCCTGTGGAGGAGTAAGACCCGTGAAAGCACTTGTCGCCCCGTCCTACGGCCCGCTGGACCAGCTCGTCGTCACCGATGTGCCCGCTCCCCGTCCGGGTCCCGGTGAGCTGCTCGTACAGGTGGAAGCCGCGGGTCTCAACCCTCTGGACAGCGCGCTGGTGACCGGCGCGATGCGCGCCATGATGCCCGTCGAGCACCCCTTCGTCGTGGGCATGGACGCCGCCGGAGTCGTGAAGGCCGTCGGCGAGGGCGCCACAGGGTACGAGATCGGTGATGCCGTGGTGGCCTACACCCACTTCCACCCGGGCACCATCGCCGAGTACACGACGGTCGCAGTGGGCCCGAACGTGGCCAAGCGGCCGACGGGCCTGGACGCGGTGCGCGGTGCCGCACTACCCGCCGCCTCCGTGACCGCCGAGTGCATCATGGCGGCGGCCGAGGCCGAGGCCGGCCGGACGATCCTGATCATCGGGGCCACCGGCGGCGTCGGTTCCTTCACCGTCCAGCTCGCGGCGCAGGCGGGCATGCGGGTGCTGGCCACGGCGGCGCCCGCCGACGCCGACTACGTGCGCTCCCTCGGTGCGCACGACGTCATCGACTACACCTCGACCGATCCGGTGAAGGAGTCTCAGCGGCTGGCCGGCGGACGGCTGGACGTCGTACTGGATCTCATCCATCGCGGACCCGCCCTCCTTGACACGGCGGACGCGGTGAAGGACGGCGGCCGGCTGCTGTCCACACTGATGGGCCCGGAGACCTTCGAGCGCGACATCAGCGTCGTGTACGTGCGGATGGCGGCGACCGAAGGGATGTTGCAGCATCTAGCCGAGCGCGTCGCCGCGGGCACCCTGTCCGTAGAGGTCGCGGCCACCTACCCCCTGGACGACGCCCCCAAGGCCCTGGCGGAGTTCGCGTCGGGCCGGTACTCACGGGGCAAAGTCGTCGTCACCGTCTGACCTGTCCGAAGCCGGACCTGACCCAGCTTGATGGCGAGCCGCCCGATGTCCTCGCCGCCGCGCAAGCCGCCGTCGACGCCCCGGCCGAGGTGGGCACCATTGCCTCCTACGCGACCGAGGTGGCGCAGCTGCCCGCAACGGGCACCTGGTCCAACCCCGGCAAGGGCGGCGCCCAGGCGGACATCGTCAACGCCACGGATTGCGAAGCGGACGGTCATCTCGGCTCGGTAGTCGTGTGCAGGCATCCGATGGCGGCGGGGCCGGAAGTGGGGCGAGGTATCGCTGAACGCGGACAGGAACCGCTGGGTCCCGCCCACTGAGCGGAAGCCCTTCATCGGCCGTTCGCGCTGTCTGGTGGGCTGGTGGCTGTTCTCCGCCCGGTTGTTCGGGTTCTTCGACTGGCGGTGCTCGACGGAGGGCATGACCTCGCGGTGGGTGGCGCCGTAGGAGCGGAGCTTGTCGGTGACGATCACCCGCGGCACCGCGCGCGTCTCTTTCATCAGCCTGCGGAAGAAACGCCTGGAGGAGATGTGGGACGGGGCCTACCGGTAACCCCGACAAGATCACCGGCGCCCCGTAGCCACCCGCAGCTGTAGCACCTCGGACGGAGACTCCGCATGCCCACCACCACAGCCAGCACGGTCAAGAGAACGGCCGTAGAGGTCGGGCAGGTCGTCGTGTCTGCCCCACGCCACGAGGACGGGGCAGCCGAGTTTCCTTCCCGCTGCCTTGTCCGCTTCGTCGTCGCGTCGGTCGATGGTCAGTCCCGCTCGGTAGTCCTCGCACATGGCGTGCACGACCTTGGGGTCGCGGCGGGCGGCGCGGTAGTCGCTGAACACCTCGTCCGCGCAGTGGTGGGGCTGGCCCCCGTACCAGGCGTCCGGATCGCGGTTGATGCGCCGCGACCGCCGATGCCGAGCTGGCTCCGGACGGCCCTGCGTACCCACCGCGTCGTGCTGGTGGACCAGCGCGGCACCGGACGCAGCACCCCGGTCTCCGCCTCCACGGCCTCCGGTCGCCCGGATGTGGAGCTCGCTGCATATTTAGGGCACTTCCGGGCCGACAGCATCGTCGCGGACGCCGAAGTGGTCTGCCGTCGGCTCACGCGAGGCCGCCCGTGGACGATCCTCGGACAGAGCTACGGAGGGTTCGTGTCCCTCACCTGCCTCTCCTACGCCCCGGATGGCCTGGCGGGCTGCCTGGTGACCGGGCGACTGCCCGCGCTGACGGCAGACGCGGCGGAGATCTACAGCCGGTTGTATTCAGTGTCGCCGCCAAGAACTCCGCCTACTACCGGCGTTACCCGGAGGACGTGGAAGGGGGCCGTCGCATGGTGGAACACCTGACCGCCCAGGATGTGCGGCTGCCCGACGGGGACCGGCTCACGGTCGCCCGGTTCCGTCACCCGGGCAAGACGCTCGGTGCCAGTGGCGGGTTCGAGCGGGTGCACTGGCTGCTGGAGGACGCCTGGGACGGGGCGGAACTGTCCGCGTCGTTCCGCTACCCGGTCATGTCCGCGACCGCCGCCGTCGGCACCCATCTTCGCGCTGCAGGAGTACATCTGCGTTCCTCGAGGGCGCGGGCGTCCAGGATCCCGACAGCCTCATGGACGGCGACCGGTGGATCGAGTGGCGCGGCGGCCCCGCGCACCAGTGGAGTACTGCCTGAGCTGATGCGGCCCGAGGGGCCGCTCAGGCCGCCATCAGCGCCGCTAGGGCGCGGTCCATTGCGGCGTTGAACTCTTCCGGCGTCAGCGGCAGACGAGCCTTGACGTCCCGACTCCACTGATCGGCGAGGACCTCGGCGGAGCCCGCCTCGACACCGTCGAGCGCCGCGTCGGCCAGGTCCGACGGAGCGATCTTGTCCACGGGCCAGCCCGCGGCCATGTCGGTGTCGGCCAGGCCGAGGTGTACCGCTGTGACGAGCGTGCCCTGCTCGGCGAGCTCCAGGCGGACGCCGTTGGTCATGGCCCAGGCGGCGGCCTTGGTCAGGTGGTAGGCATTGGCACCCTTGCCCCCGAACCACGACATGGCGGAGAGGACGTTGACGATCGCGCCCCCGCCGTTCCTGGCGAGCGTCGGCGCGAACTCCCGGATCATTCCCAGGTGTCCGAACATGTTGGTTTCCAGCTCGTGCCGCACCGCGTCCAGCGAACCGGTCACCAGGTCGGTCCCCGTACTGATTCCGGCGTTGTTGATGAGTAGCGAGACGTCCGGGGCAGCCTCGGCGGCGGCCCTCACGGATGCGGGATCGGCGATGTCGAGGGGCAGCACCTCGACCCCGGGCAGGTCCACGGTCTCCGGGCGGCGGGCCGTTGCGTAGACCTTGCGGGCGCCTCGTTCGAGCAGGCGCTGGGCGAAGGCGCGGCCCAAGCCGCGGTTGGCTCCGGTGACAAGGGCGACGGAGTTGTTGATATCCATGTCCCGTACGCTAAAACCTGACGCCAACGTCAGAGGCAAGTGCTGGTCCTCAGGCCCAGGGGTGAGAGGAATCACCACGACTGTCACAGTGGCCGCGGCCGAGCGGTTGATCCGCATCGGCGAGGTGGCACGGGGTGCAGGCGTCTCAGTGCGCGCCGTGCGCTACTACGAGCAGCATGGGCTGCTCATCGCGGAGCGCAGCCCGTCCGGCCGGCGCCTGTACCGGCAGGACGCCACCCCCTGGTCCGCTTCTTCCAGCAGATGTTCGCCGCCGGCCTGACCAGCCGAAGGATCACCGAACTCCTTCCGTGCTGGGACTACGGGCACACCGACGCCGGGCAACGAGCCATGCTGCGAGCCGAGCGCGAGCGCATCCAGGCCAAGATCGACGACCTGCAGGCCGCCCTGGACCACCTCGACGAGGTCATCGCGATCACGGACACGCATCCGTAGGCGCGGTCGGCCAGAATTCTCATCAGCGATCTTGAGCCGTCATCACGGCAAGAACGGGCGTCAGCAGCCCATCCGGGAGAGCGAAGACGGTGACGAGCTGGCCTGTAGCCGCCTCACTGACTCCGAGCCCTTGGGCGACGAGGTCGAGCTGTCCCGTCAGGATGTATTCGGCGACTCGGGCCGTGAACGTTGCGCAGGAGAGCACGGCAGTATCAGCGCGGGCCGGTGTCTTCCCGGGTTTCCAGGATTGCGCATGGTGCTCAATTTCGTTTCGCTGAGGAGTGCTTGGAGAGCGCCCGGGCGCTGGTGGGGTCGAGGGGGCCTCGTGGCTGTGCGGAACCAGATCGTTCGTCTCAGGCACGAGGGCCTCGCCGTCCCGGGCCGCTTCAGATCGCCGACCTCGGCGGCCGGGTGCGGTTACTGGTGCGCGGCCAGGAACGGCAGGAGGACGTCGGCCATCTCGTCGGGTACTTCCTCTGCGAGGTCGTGGCCGGCGTCGAAGGTGTGTCCGGTGACGTCGTGGACCATGAGTCGCATCTGGGACTCGTTGCGGTCGCCGATGAACGCGGATCCGCCGAGGGCCAGAACCGGGAGGTCCAGTTTCTTCTGTGCGGTCTGGCGGTTCTGTTCGGCGTTGACGAGCATGGCCCGGTAGATGGAGAGCATCGCGCGGATTCCGCCGGGCATGGAGTAGCAGCGCACGTATTCGTCGAGCGCGTCGGGGGTGGCGCTGTCGGGCCGGCTGCGCTCGTACTTGATCATGTAGGTGATCAGCTCGCGCTCGTGTCCGGCGATCAGCATCTCGGGTATGTCCGGCTGGAAGTAGAAGCCCACGTGCCACAGGTGCATGCCGCTGGAGATGTTCTCGGGGGTGAGGGCTGTGTGGTCCTCGAAGCCGAAGCCGGGGAACAGGGCCTCGGCGAACACGAGAGCGGTGACACGGTCGCGGTGGCGGGCGGCGAGCTGGTAGCCGATCACCGCTCCCCAGTCCTCGCCCGCCACGGCGTATGTCTCGTGTCCGAGGTTTCTCATCAGCTCGGCGATGTCGTCGCTCATCGTCGCGGAGTCGTAGCCGTCCGACGGGCGGGCGGAGTCGCCGAGACCGCGAAGGTCCGGGGCGACGACGGTGTAGTGGGGCGTCAGCTTCGGGACGAGGTGGCGCCAGTGGTAGCTGGTCTTGGGCACGCCATGCAGGAGCACCACCGCCGGGCCGGACCCGGCTGTGCGGTAGTGCAGACTCGTTCCGTTCACGCTGGCTCGGCCCGTGCGGACGGGTGTTCCGTTATGGTCGAACATCAGGTTTCAACCTTCTCGGTGTACTTCGCGATGCGGGTGTCAGTGGGCTTGCGCGGGGTCGACGAGGGTCACCAGGCGGCTCGGTCCGGTGCCGTCCGAGGTTGTCCGGGCAGCGGAGCGGCCGACGGGGCGCAGGGTGACGTTCTCCGGGTAGAGCCTGCCGAGCAGGGCCAGTACGACGAGGTCGTCCTGACCGGTGGCGTCCAGGGTGGCTTCGCCGCTCTGCGTCCACACCAGTCCCGGCGCGCGCAGCGCGGACCATGCGTCGGCGGTGCCGGATGCGTCGCCTGCGGCGGGGTCCTCACGCTGGGTGAAGCGGTGGCCGCGCAGGGCTTGGCCGAGGTCGACGTGGGCGGTGGTGCCGTCGTGGGTGACCTCGATGCGGGCGGTGCGGGTCCCATTGGTGACCGGCGCGGTGACGGTACGGGCGGTGAGCGGGCCGGATGTGGTGGTGGCGGGCGGCAGGTCCTCGACGAGGGTGCGGGGTGCGGCGTAATAGTCCTGCACCTCGGGGACATACGTGGCGACTTCACCGACGGCCGAGTCGGGGCGCCAGGCCGACAGGTGCCGGGGTGCGGTCAGAGGGGGCTGGTCGAGGAGGGCGGGCAGGGCGGTGCCGCCACCCGCCTCGAAGCCGTAGCCGGCCGGGCCGGAGGCGCCGGTGACGACGTTGCGGGCGAAGGCCACGATGCTGGTGTGCCGGATCTGGCGGACCAGGAGTTCGGTGAGGAACGCGTCGCGGGCCGGTTCGGTGTGCCGTAGTCCGGTCGGGGTGATCAGGAGCGGGACGTCCTGCCAGTTGGTGAAGGGCAGCAGGGCGTCGCGCAGCAGGACGATCTGGTGGAGCCACTCGTTGTAGAGCTGCATCGTGACCGGTCCACCGCGACGTCCGCGGAGCAGATCGGCTGCGGGAGGGGTGAGCAGGTGGCCGTAGCAGTGGCTGCGGACGACCAGCGGGCCGGCGGGCAGACGTACCGGATCGGTGAGCAGCCTCTCCAGCGCCTCGGTGGCCCAAGAGCCGAGCTCCTGGCCAATCGTCTCGGCCTGCGCGCCAAGTTCGCGTGCTGCCGAGGCACTGTCCGGGCCCAGGGACAGCGGGAGGGAGGTCTCCCGGGTGCCGAGGGCAAGTGTCGCGCGGATTTGGTCCTCCAGCACCTCGCTGTCGGCGCTGGTGAGGGCGTTGTCGTCGATGATGCCCTGGAGCAGCGGCTCGGTGGCCGTGAAGAAGTCGCGGGCGGTCAGGGTGGTGCCGGCCGCGGGGAAGGTGTTCCAGTGGCTTCCGCCGAGAGCGGGCGCACTCGGGGCGGGTGCGTGGGGCATGGGTCCTCCGAAGTCTTCGAATGAAGCGGGGAAGGGTCGCCGGATCCCGTGTCCGAGTAGGCACCGGCGGTTTTTCTGGATCACCTGATACAGATTCAGGACATGAAAAAGTCAGTCGAGGGCGGCCAGCGCGACCTCCACAAGGGGTTCGAGGGCGCGGACGTCCGGCGTGATCTTCGAGGAGACGAGCAGTCCGTTGAGGAAGGTGACGAGGAAAGCGGCGAGGGTGTACGGGTCGTGCCGCTTCGCGATCTCGCCCCGCTCCGACGCGACCCGCAGCACTTCGCCAAGCGCGTCCCGACTGGCGTCCTGCATGTCGCGCACGGTGCGCCGGGTCGCTGCATCCTCCGGCAGGCGCTCGCAGGCGGCATTGACCGCCAGGCAGCCCCGGCCGTTGTCCTCCACAGCGATCCGGACCCGCTCGACCAGCATCGTGCGGATCGCCGACCGGGCGTCCACCCCCTCCTCCAGACTGCGCAGGGCGGCCGCCGCGAGGGTGGTGCGGTAGTGCTCCAGCGCTGCCCGGTACAGGCCGTCCTTGTCGCCGAACGCGGCATACAAGGACCCCTGCCCGATCCCCAGGTGCCCGGTCAGGTCGCGTACCGAGGTGGCCTCATAGCCGCGCGTCCAGAACAGCTCCATCGCGCGACTCACCGCTGCCTCGGTGTCGAACTCCCGGGTCCTTGCCATGACCCCACCGTAACCTATCTGGATCGTGCGCTCAAGAAAAGAGGCTGTGGCCGCCTGGCCATTCGCTGACCCCTGCAGGCCGACCTCACGGCTACTCGCCGTCGGCGTCCTCGGCGTCCTCGGCGGTGCCCGGGTCGTACAGCGGGCGCAGGCCCTGCCCGGGGCCGCTGGATTTGATGTTGAACAGGTAGCGGCCGGGGAAGTTGATGTGCCGGTCCTTGAGCGGCGGGCAACGTCCTCGTCCTTGATGTCGTGGTCCTCCGCGCGGAGCTGAGCGACAGTCGCGTCCAGGTAGCGCGTATTCCGCACCACGGCATTGAGGGCCAGGCCGAGGGCGGCGAGCTGGTCCTCCTGGCCCTCGCGGTACGCCTGGCGGATCTGACCCCGGCCACCGTTGCAGATCGCGCGAGCGAGGCGGTGGCGGGACTCCTGCACGGTCAGCTGCCGGTTCATCAGGCGGCGGTAGGTGTCGTCCATCGGGTCGACCATGGCAAGCAGGCGCACCCTGGTGGCCTCGTCGGCCAGGTCGTCGTCGAACCCAACGATCCTCTCCAGCTCGGCGATGGTCTCGTCCTCGCCATCGATCGCCCGCAGCGTGTGGGGCATCGCGGGCCGCGTCCGCGATGATGAACGCATCCCTCGCGTCGGTCTTCGCCTCACCTGGGTAGAGGTCGGCGATCCTCCGCATCGTCAGGCCCGGCAGGTAGGCGACCGGACAGCCCATGTCCCTCGCGACCGACGGCGGCAAGGCACCGATGGAGGCCGGTTGGTCGACCACGACAAGCACCGTTTTGTGCCTGGCCTGGAGTTTCGCGAACAGTTCGCGGAGCTTGGGTTCGGTGTTGGGCAGTCGCTTGTCGAACGCCTTCTTCCCGGCCGGTGTGACGGCGGTGGCGTGGTGTTCGCCCTTGCCGACGTCCAGGCCGAGGAAGACGTCGATGGCGCCGGTGTCGATCACGTGCAGGCCCCTCCATCACGCTTTCGTCCGGCCTTGCCTCGGCATCGAGCTGCCACATCCACGTTACGGAGAGCTCTTCCGGCCCGGGTGAAGCCGGAGCTCAAGCCCCTCATCAGCGGTCCGTCGATGCCTCCAGGCCCGGTGGCACCACCCCCCCCGGATCATGAACAACAAGGGGGGAAGTCATGTCGGACCCGAAGGCCGGTAGCCCCATTGCGGAGCCACGAAAAAGGTAACGGGGGCCGCGTACGACCTCGCGCCGATCCCTGCGACCTGGTCGTTGACTGCACTGAGCCGCGTTACGCCCCTTTTTATACCCCAACCTCCCGCGTCGGCTGGGCACTTGTCGTGGCAGACACATGAAGCTCCTGGTAGACGGGTTTTCGACCAAGAGAACCGTCGCCATACCGCGAATGCCGTCGAGGGGCTGGCAGCGGGCGAGGAGCTGGCGGCGGACCGGACACATGGCGCTGAGGCGCAGGGTGTAGCCCTGGCCGCGTGCGTACGGTCATGCCGTCGGGGCATGAGGCCAGCGACGGCCGTGCGGATGGCGCCGCGGCTGACGCCGGTTTCGCGAGCGGAGGGCGGCGATGGAGCGGCCTTCCAGGTACGCGGTGCGCTCAGCGGCGGTCTTCCCGGCAGCGACGGCCGGGCGGTGGGCACCCTTGCTGCCCTTGGCCCTCGTGGCCCGCAACACGTCGTAGGTCAGCTCGCGTTGAAGGTCTCGCTCGAGTTCGCCGGCGGCGGCGAGGGTCTGCACCATGAACTTCACTGTGGACAGCAACTCGCCGGTGCGCGGGGTGACGGGCGGTGAGGGCCATCGCGGAGAACGCGCCATCGTGGATGCGCACGGCGAGACGATCGCGATGGAGGACGTCGAGCACGTCGAGGATGTGCTGGGTGGCGCGCACGAGATGGCTATCTCTGCTGCCCGTGGGTCCGGAGTGGCGGGCAGTTACTCGGCCAGGTGCTTGCCGAAGAACTCGGTGAGCTTGGCGACGGCGGGGGTCACGTATTCGTCCTTGTCGTACAGGTCGATATGCGTGGCACCGTCGATGACGACCAGTTCCTTGGGCTCGGCTGCCTGCTCGATCGCTTCTCGGCTGAAGTAGGCGCTCTCTGCTTCCGAACCGGCGATCATGAGCAGGGGCCGGGGCGAGATGAGTCGGATCATCGCGTACGAGTCGTACTGGGCGATCAGGTCGATGCTGCGCAGTACCCATCCTTGGTTCGCGCGAGGATGGTGGCCGCGCGGGGTGCGGTAGAACTCGAACGTCTCCCGGAACTGCCTGGTTTCGGTCTCCAGCAGCTCCTCAGCGTTGTCGGGAATCCATGCCGCCAGATGCGGGGCCGCGCCGCGTGCTTCCGCGGTGCGCGCCGCACCGGCCTGGTCGAGCATGGCCTGGAGGATCGCCGGGTCCTGGGTGCGGCCCAGTCCCTCACGGAACGCCGACCCGAGGTCCGCGGCGCTGACCGTGGCGACGGCCTTGATGCGGCGGTCGGTCTGCGCGGCGTAGGGGACGTAACCGCCGGACGCACAGATGCCCAGAGCCCCGATGCGGTCTGGGGCGATGTCGTCACGGGTGGTCAGGTAGGACACGGCGGACTTGATGTCCTCGGCCCGCTGGAAGGGGTTCTCGAGACCCCGCGGCTCGCCCTCGCTCTCGCCCTGGTGGGCGGCGTCGAAGACGAGCGCGGCGAACCCGGCACCGGCCAGACGCTCGGCGTAGATACTCGGGCTCTGCTCCTTCACGCCGCCTCCCGGATGGGAGATGACAACGGCCGGCAACCGGCCGTCGATGTGATCACCGGGGGTGAAGAGAATCCCGGCGATGGCGAGATTGTTACTGGGGAAGGTGACGTTGGCCTTCATGTTTCTGTGTCTCCTGGGTGCAGGTGGGAAATGGGAAATGCTGTGACTGCGGACGAGACGGATTCCTCTGACGGGGCCTCCCGCCTCGGGCGGCCCGTCCGCCGGTCACGTCACCGACGCTGGCACGTCGTACGCGGGTGGGTAAGGGGCGTGTTCTGTCCCCGGACAACGCTGTCCTGGGACACGCCTGGCCCCCTGTCACGGGCATGGCTGTCTGTAAGACTTGTGCCTATGAGCAGCAACAACGCCCACGACAGCGAACTGGGCGCCTTCCTGAAGGCACGGCGCACAGAGCTGAGCCCGGCCGAAGTGGGGCTGCCTGATTCGGCCGGCAGGCGCAGAGTCAAGGGCCTGCGCCGTGAGGAGGTGGCCTTGCTGGCGTCGATCAGCCCCGACTACTACACGCGCCTGGAGCAGGGCCGCCGCCAGGCTTCCGAACCGGTGCTTGACACCCTCGCGCGTGTCCTTCAACTCGACGACGGTGAGCGTGCCTACATGTTCGAACTGTCCGGTCGAGACGCCGCCCGGCCGCATCGGAGCACCACGCAGAAGGTCCAGCCGCAGCTGCAGCGCCTCCTAAATGACCTCTCCACCACACCGGCCGTCGTCCTGGGGCGCCGCACAGACATCCTCGCCTGGAATGCCATGGCGGCCGCCCTGTTCACCGACTTCGCGCGAATCCCTGAGAAGAAGCGCAACTTCGTACGGCTGGTCTTCTGCGAACCGGCCATCAGAGCGCTGTACCCGGATTGGGATTGGGTAGCGCAGATGACCCTGGCACAGCTGCGCATGGAAGCCGCCCGCGATCCGAAAGATCCGCGGCTGGCCGAACTGGTGGACGAGCTGTCGCTTCAGGACCCCGACTTCCGGCGCTGGTGGGGCGCCCACCGCGTCGCCACGCAGGGATCGGGCACGAAAACGCTGAACCATCCGGTTGTCGGCCCGCTCACCCTCGACTGGTCCTTCCTCACCTCCACCGACGACCCCGACCAGCAGCTCATCACCCTGACCGCCGAGCCCAGCACACCCAGCCACGACCGTCTGCGCATCCTCGCCTCATGGGCAGCGCAAACCCCCGACCACCCGATTTCGGACCGTTAGAGGATCGCCTGGTTCCGGGGCCGGCAGGCTGTTCAGCCCGGCATGGGCCTTTGGGAAGGTCACTCACTGTGCGTTGGGCGCACCGCAGCGCAGGCCGTCCGGGGCCGGTCCGAGCTGCCGGGCGAGGCCGTGGAGTTCGTCGCGCGGCAGGTACAGGTGCCCGTGTCCTAGCCAGACGGTATGTGGGTGGGTGCCGGTTGTGAGCCCGGGCCTCGCTCGCAAGTTGTCGTGAGTTGCCGGCCGGGCGCAGCCTGGCCTGTAGTGCCTACATTTGGGGGAGGCCCGGTGTTTTCTGAGCGCACGAGCGTCGGGTTGGATGTGCATGCCCGCAGCGTGGTGGCGTGCGGGATCGACACGGTGACCGGGAATTGATCCGCTGTCGGCTCACGCCGCAGCATGCTGAAGTCCTGGGGTGGATCACTTGCCTGCCCGGTCCAGCCGCGGTGGCCTACGAAGCCGGGCCGACCGGCTTCGACCTGGCCCGGGCGCTGTGGGCAGCGGGGATACGCCGCGAGGGGCTCGCGCCCTCGAGACTGCAGCGTCCGGCCGGTGAGCGGGTGAAGACCGATGCACGCGACGCTCTGCACCTGGCGAAGCTGCTGCGTCTGGACGAGTTCACCGCGGTGCGGGTGCCGTCTCCGGCCGAAGAAGCTGCCCGAGATCTGGTGCCGACCCGCGAGGATGTGCGCGGAGATCTGATGCGTGCTCGCCATCGGGTGAGCAAACTGCTGCTGCGCCAAGGGCTCGTGTGGAGCGGCGGGGTCACGTGGAGGCCGGCGCACCACGCGTGGCTCGGCGCGCAGCGCTTCGACGACGTGGCGCAGCAGGCCGCGGCCACGGACCGGGCGTTCGAGTCCGTCCGCCGAACGCAGTGACTCCAGCAGCCGAAGTAAGTCGGGCTGGGACAGGGCCATCATGCACCTCCTGGTTGAACTGGCCGTGTACCAGAGCGAGTTGCATGGTGGCCCGCCTGCTGGGCAGGGAGCGGAATCCCAATCGGCACACGAGTTGGGCGAGAACCTGCTCCGGACTCAGGCCCGTGCAGGCGGCGATGGCGCGTAGCCGACGGCTCGCGTCTGTAGGCAGCCGCACCTGTGCCTTCAGTTCGTCGCGCGCGTCCTCGCGTTCCTTTCCCGAGCGGTACGACGTGCGATGGCGCCCTCGTGATGGGGATCTCTGATTCGGCTCCGGCCGCAGTTCCGTGAACGGTGGGCGAGGTGCCGGTCAGCCCAGCGAGGCGCTCGCGGCACGCAGTTCGTCCAGGGCCGCCAGGGTGTACCCGGCGAGCGCGTCCTTGCCGTCACGGTCGCCCTCGGACCATTGGACGTATCCCCGTTTGAAGGCGAGGACGCCCAGCTCGCCCGCCAGAGCCGCGGTCGGATCGGGTATGCCGCGGGCGACCAGAGCGGTCGTCATCGCGGCCGCGAGGCTGACGCTCTTGAGGGCGTCACGCTCTTGAAGTTCGGCGCTGGCGGCGACGGCCGCCTTCAGGCGAGGCGCGAGCTCGCGGCTCATGGGGCCCATCGCGCTCGACGCGCGCTCCAGACCGGCGGCGACCGCCTCGAGCGGGCTGGCGTCAGCGGGCGCGTCGGCGATCCCCTCGGTCAGCAGTCGGCTCAGCGTCTCCTGTCCGGCCACCAGCAGCTCGCGCTTGTCGGGGAAGTGCCGGAAGAAGGTGCTCTTGGTGACTCCTGCGCGCTCGGCGATCTGCGCGACCGTCGTGGCGTCGTACCCCTGCTCGGTGAACAGGTCGACGGCAGCCACGACGAGGCGTTCGCGTGCGCCTGGTTCCCATCTGCCCATGGTCACCATCCTAGGTGATGGGACTCTTGTCCCATCACTGCAGTAGGGTGATGGGACAAGAGTCCCATCACTCCTGGGGAGTTTCCCATGCGCGTTTTTGTCACCGGCGGCACCGGTCTGATCGGTTCCGCTGTCATCGCCGAACTGCTCGACAACGGCCACACCGTCCTCGCACTCGCTCGCTCCGACGCATCCGCGCAGGCCATAGCGGCGGTTGGTGCCGAGCCCCTCCGGGGAGCCCTCGCCGACCTGGCCACCCTTCGCGCCGGCGCCGCCCGGGCCGACGGGGTGATCCATCTCGCGTTCGACCACGACTTCAGCAGCGCCGACACCCTCGCGAAGTCGGTCGCGGAGGAGGGTGCCGCCCTCGCGGCCCTCGGCGAGGAACTCGTCGGCAGCGACCGCCCCCTCGTCACCTGCTCGGGTACGCCCTACGTACCCGGCCGCGCCTCCACGGAGGCCGACCCGCTGATGACCGAGGGGCCGGTCGGCGGTCGCGGTCGTGCGGTCACGTCGGTCCTGGGCCTGTCCTCGCGCGGGGTCCGCAGCAGCGCCGTACGCCTGCCGCGCACGGTTCACAACCAGGGCTCCGGCGGATTCGCCGGCCTGTTGACCGACATCGCACGCCGCACCGGAGTGTCCGGTTACCCCGGTGACGGCGCACAGCGCTGGCCGGCCGTGCACGCGCTCGACGCGGCAGTCCTCTTCCGGCTCGCCCTGGAACAGGCGGAAGCGGGTACCTCCTGGCATGCCGTGGCCGACGAGGGGGACAAGGTTCGCGATATCGCCACGGTCATCGGGCGACGGCTGGGCCTGCCGGTCGAGTCGGTATCGGCGGAGACCTTCGGCCCCCTGGGCCAGATCTTCGCGAGCGACCAGCCCTCGTCCAGCGCGTACACCCGGCAGGCGCTCGGCTGGGAGCCCAAGCACCCCGGCCTTCTGGAGGACCTGAAGAACATCCAGCCCTGACCGACGACCGGGACGTTCGGGCAGGCCCCCTGCCGAAACGATCCCCCGTTCCCGCCCCTGATCCGTGAGGAGGTGTGTCCCATCCTCTCTCCGCAGGCCACAGCGTTGTGGAGCGTGGCAGGGCTCCGCTTTTCGTTCGGTGTGGCGTCGGTGGACGGGCAGCCGAACGGCAACGGGGCCCCAGGGCGTTGCCGCGAGGGCGGCCGGAGCGATCGCGGGCCAGAGGCACCGTTGAGTCCGGGAACGCATCAGGAAGGTGCCGGTGGCCTTTTCCAGGCCTTTCCACCCAGTAGAGCTGTCAAGCGCCGCGCTCATCGAGAGTCTCGCTGAGCTTTTTGGGCTTCGTCGTGGGAGGCATATCTGCCGACCCGGTGCCGGGCGCGTTGGCGTCCTGGTGGATCACTGACAAGGGAAGCGTGATCGGGTTACTGGCGTCGTCGCCTCCGCCGTGCATAACGCGGCATCAACTCCCCAGGCTGCCGTTGGCTGGCCGAAGGCGGGCGCAGTCGGCGCCTCCCTGGTAGGTGGCAGCGAGTGCGACACGGGCGCACTCGGCACCGGTTGGGGTGAAGCGGTAGTAGCGGCGGCGATGCCGGGGCGGATGGTGCCCGTGGGAGGCCTGCCGCCTCGGAGATTTTCAGGGAGCAATAGTCAAGACTTGTCGATGAGTTGTGTGGCTCGGATCCTTCCTTGGCTGCGTGACGCGGGAGACGACGTGTCAGGTCAGTCGTTGAGTGGTTCGACGTGAATGGGATCAGATCCGCCCAGGTAGAGCATGCACCCCGCGTACTCCATGTCCACGTCCATCCTCTCCGGTGGTACGACGTAGAGTCCTGCGAGCGGCGGCGATGCCGGGGCGGATCGGTCTTCTCGATCTCGCTGTGGGTGAGCGCGGGAGCTCAGCCGAGAGTGACCGAGTGGGCCGCGATGAAGGCGGTCGCAGCCTACTCGGAGACAATCACAGGATCATCGGGAAGATACGCCCTCGGCGTTGCTCCCAGCAATGATCCACAGGTTCCGAGCGTTGCTCCCAAGTGTGCAAGTACCAAAATGCTTCCGAAACTCGGCTCTGGCACAAGATCTTGGGGAGTAGCTGCGGAGAGTCACCGAAGTGTTCGATTGCGGATGTCCGGGTTCGCGTGAGACCGCGTACGTCTTCCTCCTCGACGGCGTTCGACGGCTCGGTCACTTCTCGCGGCGTGGCGCGATCTCCGTCGCGTTGGCACGGATCCATTGCAGCAGTGGGTCCAGCGCCGCCGCCGCGCCGCGGCCCAGGTTGGTGACCGAATACGTCACCGATGGCGGCTGTCCCGTGCCGACCTGGCGGTGTACCAGGCCGTCCTGCTGGAGTGAGCGGAGCGTGGCTGCGAGGCTCTTGTCGCTGATTCCCGCGACCACCGTGCGTAGCTCGTGATAGCGGAGCGGTTCGGCCAGCAGTGCCGTGAGGATCAGGATCGTCCACCGGCTGGCGAGGTGCCCCAATACCTCGCGCGCCGGGCAGTCTTTGTGGAACACGTCACCCATCACACCTCTCCCGGGCTTCTGGACTGCGCGCTCACCGTCGGGTGAGCACCTCACCACGTGGTGAGCGCCTTCCGCCGCACCTGCGCTCTCCCTAGGTTAGTGACCTGCTTACGACCAAGGAGGAAGCGTGCCACCGACCACACTCGTCACCGGCGCCGCCCGTGGCCTCGGGGCGGCCATCGCGCGGCAACTGGGATCGTGCGGCCACCACGTGATCGTCAACTACCGCACCGGCGCCGCCGACGCGGCCGAAATCGTGCGTGGCATCGAGGCCACTGGCGGCAGCGCGTCGAGCGCCAGGGCCGACGTCACCGACCCGTCCGCCGTCGATGACCTGGTGACCGGGATCCTCGCCACCCACCGGCGGATCGACACAGTCGTCATCAACGCCAATACCGCGCCGCCGCCGTTCGCCGCGCTGGCCGACCTGTCATGGGCGGCTTTCGCAGCCAAGGTCACCGGCGAGCTTGCCGGCGCCTTCCACATCACCAAGCGCGTCCTCGCGCCGATGCGGGCGCAGGGCGCAGGTCGGATCATCTTCATCGGCAGCACCGCTGCGGACTACGTCGGCGAAGGCCGGCTCGCGCATGGCACAGCGAAATCCGCGCTGGCCACCTTCGCCCGCCACGTCGCTGCGGAGAACGCGCGCGACGGCGTCAGTGTGCTCATTGTCGCCCCAGGGGCAGTCCGGACGTCGGCCACCGCAGAAGTCCTGACCAGCGAGCGCGGCGCCGTCTTGGCCCGCGAGTCCGTGCTGGGCCGGATGCTTGAGCCCGAAGATGTCGCGGCCGCGGTGGCGCTGGCCGCCGACCCCGCACTCAGCGCAGCCACCGGCACGACTCTGCGGGTCGACGGCGGCTGGTCGGTCCTGGTCGGCGGCCCAGCCAGCTGAGCACTCACGCCTGGATCGAACGGTCCAGGTCCGTCGGCGATGCCGTTCATTGCACTCACCGCAGTCCCGCGGCTGATCCTCGGGATCACCGCATCAAAGCGCCCGACTCCGGCCCCCGCCTCGCAAGACATGGACCAAGACAACTGGTTTTGGGGGCCTCCCCCTGCGTGGTGGACACGCTGATACCGGTCTGCTTGATCCGGAGGAAGCGAGAAGACCGCCGATGGCGATGAAGGACTTGCGGACGAGTTCAAGGCCGATGCTGTGGCCCTGTACGAGTCCACGCCCGGGGCGACCTACAAGAGCATCGCCGCTGACCTGGGCATCAAGCGGGCCCCCTGCGTGAGTGGGTCCTGCGGGACCGCGAACGGCGCGGTGTCGCCGTCGCTGCCCCCTCTGCGGGCGGGACGCCGGCGGCCCGGGCCGGGCAGACGCCGTCGTCGGCCGATCCGGACGAGCGGATCCGGCAGCTGGAAGCCCGGGTGTCCGAGCGCGGGGCAAATGAGCGGAAGTTGGCGACCGAGCGGGACATCCTGCGCAGGGCGGCGAAGTATTTCGCGGCGGAGACCAACTGGTGAGTCGCTTTCAGTTCGTCTCCGATCACCGGGCGCCTACGGCGTGAAGCGGCTGTGCGAGGTCCTGGGCCTGCACCGGTCCAGCTACTGCAAGTGGCTTACCGGCAGGAAGGCGAGGGCGGCCCGGCAGCGCGATGACCCGCTCCCGTTCGCAGCCTGTCGGTTCCGAGAAGTGCGCGCGCTCGGCCGCGCTTCGGCTCGGGAAGTCGCCTGGCTGAAGGCCGCCGAGCCGGGAGAGCGTATCCGCCGCCCGGACGGCGGGACGCACACCGCCCGGCCTTGTCCTGGACCTCGACGTCACCCTGGTGCCACTCCGAGAAGGAGGCGGCCGCACCCACCTCCAAAGGTGGTTTCGGGTTCCACCCGCCGGTGTGCTCCCTGGCCAACAGCGGCGAGGCGCTTGCGTGGCCGCAAGCGGCTGGACGACGGGGTGGCCTCACGGGATCGAATGGAATTTCCGGGCCTGGTGGCCCAACCGGCAAGATTCATCTGGCCTGCGACGCCGTCGGTCGCCCGCTCGCTTGCTACGCCGTTGGAGCGAAGCCGCAGGCCGACGGGATTTTGGGTCCGGTCCGGAGGGGGAGACCCAGCGTTGTGACAGATCATGTAGCAGGACATGCAATTCCGTATGAGGTACAGGGCAACGGTCCGGAGCGGGTCCTCGCACTCCACCACTGGCTCAGCGACAGGTCGGGTTTCGGCCATCTGCGGCGGTACCTGGACGGGAGCGCGTTCAATTACGCGTTCGTGGACTGCCGTGGGTACGGCGAGGCGATGGACATCCCTGGGACGTACACGATGGAGGAGGTCGCGGCGGACGCTCTCGCCGTGGCCGACGACCTGGGCTGGGACAATTTCTCGGTGATCGGTCACTCCATGGGCGGCAAGGCGGCCCAGCTGATGTTGCTGGACGCCCCCTCGCGGGTCCGCTCGATCGTCGGCATCTCGCCGGTACCTGCGTCCGGGTTCCCGCTCGAAGGGGAGATGTGGGAGCTGTTCGCCGGAGCCGTGGAGGATTTCAGCAATCGCAGGACGATCTTTGACGTCACCACCGGCGGTCGGCACGACGATGCGTGGCTGGATGCCAGAGTGAGCGGCTCGGAACGCTCCTCGTCGGCGGCTCTGCGCTCGTACCTCGATTCCTGGACTCGTGGCTCCGACATCCACGAGCGGCTCGAGGGAAATCCGACCCCGGTGCTTGTCGTGGCTGGTGCGAACGACCCGGCGATGGGCCCTGACACCATGCGGTCCACCTGGCTGCAGTGGTATCCGAACGCTGAGCTCGAGATCTTCAACGACGCCGGCCACTTCGCCCCGGATGAGAGCCCAGAGGCTCTGGCGACAGTGGTCGAGAGATTCCTGGGCCGCTAGCCCGCGTTTCATTCGCGGCTGTGTCCGGATCTTGACCCAGAAGCGCCCTCTGAACTGGGATCCGAGCTTGTCTTCTCGGTCGACGGTCGAGGAGTGGTCAGCCAGGCCGGATCCCGCGTGCCGGCCGATCTCGCCGATGCCACAGGCCTGACCGACGCCTTCACCAACGCACTGCACCGGTTGCGGCCGCGCGGCACCGGCCACACGGTCGGGCCCTTCCACTGCGCCGTCGCTCCCGTTTTCCCCGAACCGCTGCAGGGTGCCTTCGCCGCCCTGCTGGCGCCCTGCTGGAGAGCCTCGGCGAGATCGCCGGGGACGGCGTCCACCCGGCGCTGTTCACCGAGGTGTTCTGGGCGGCCCTGCACGGGCTGGCGATCCTGACCTGGGCGGGACGGGCTGCCGCCGGAGGATGCCGAGCGGAGGACGGAGCTCCTGGTGGACCGGCTCGCCATCCTCTGCCCCACCGTTCCGGCGGGCACGCAGCGGGGTCCTCGGGCCCCGTGGCCTCCCTGCGGCATCGCTCCCGGTCATTCGCGCCCACACGGCGCAGCCGCAGATCGCCGGGCTCTGTACCCCAGACGGGTCAGTCGAAGGGGCACCCGGCCGGAAGCTGCGGTACTCATTGATCACGACCCGATACGCGGCCCTGGCGCCGTACTGAATAGGAAGATTTCGGAGGCAGTCATCCGATTGCTTCGGATGAGACAGCCTTTGCCAGAGTCGGAACGTCCAAAGAACAACGAGACACGTGGTCTCCGTTTGGGGGAACGTTCATGCTCAAAGTGAGCATCGTGGTGCCCGTATACAACGCGGGCCGTTACATCGAGATGTGTGCGCCGTCACTCTTACGTCAGACCCTGGGGGAGGACGCGTACGAAGTCATCTACGTCGACGACGGCTCGACCGACAACTCCGCGCAACGTCTCGACCAACTGGCGGCGCAACACCCGCATGTGCGCGTGGTCCATCAGGAGAACTCCGGCTGGCCCGGCAAACCCCGCAACGTCGGCGTCCAAGAGTCCCGCGGCGAGTACATCCAGTTCGTCGACCAGGACGACGAGTTGACCCCGGCGGCCCTCGAACACCTGCACCGACTGGCCAGCCGCAACGGCTCCGACATCGTCCTCGGCAAGGTCGTGGGCACCATGGCGGGCCCCAGCAACGTCTTCAAGCGCACCGTGGAGCGCTGCACGGTCGAGGACGCGCCGCTCATGGAGAGCCTCACCCCGCACAAGATGTTCCGCCGCGACTTCCTGCTCGCCCACGACCTGAGGTTCCCCGAGGGCCCGGTGCGGCTGGAGGACCAACTCTTCATGGCCCGCGCCTACTTGCGCGCCAAGACGGTCTCGATCCTCGCCGATCACCCCTGCTACGTATGGAACCGCCGGGACGACGGAGGCAATACCAGCAGCCGCGGCGCCAGCCCGGAGGACTACTACGGTCACCTCCGCACGGTAGTCGAGGCCATCAAGCAGGACACCCAACCCGGTCCCCTGCAGGACCACTTGCTCCGCCGGTCCTACCGCGTCGAACTCCTCCGTCCGGTGGGCGAGCCCCGTGCCCTTCAGCGCACGGGCAAGGTCCTCGAACGCTACTTCGACGTCGTACGCCGTATGGCACTCGAGGCCTATCCGCCCGGTGTCCGTGACGGCCTCCCCGCCCTCACCCGGCTCCGGGCGCACCTGCTGGAGGAGGGCCATCTGGACTCCCTTGTCGAACTCGCCCGCCGCACCCGGGGCATCAGGCCCGAGCTCACCGTCGACGACATCCGCTGGCGGGACGGAAAGCTCCACGTCACCACCACGTTCGGCATGCGCCGCGCCGACGGTGAACCCCTCGCTCTCGTCGAACGCTACGGCCGTATGCTCCTCGACCCCGACCTGCTGGCCGGTATCAGGGGCGCTGAGGCCTGGGAGGCCCCGCACCCCCTCGGCCACGCCCACGGCGAACTTCTCGTCCACGACACCGCCCGGGACCTGTGGTGGTACCCCGACGCCGATCTGACCCCTTGCACGCAACCGCTCGGCGGTGGCCGCCACCGCGTCGTGCTCACCGGCGAGACGCCCATCGACCCCCTGACCCTGGCCGGCGGCCGGCCGATGGAACCTGGCACGCACGTGGTGTGGGCGAGCGCCCAACTCCTCGGTGTGGGTCGCAGGGCGCGGGTGACACGCAGCGACGTCGCAACGCGCGGTGCAGGCCCGGACGCCGGTCTCGGCTTCGGCTCGGTCACAGTCGGAACCCCATCCCACCTGGTGATTCCGGTCTGGGACGGCCCGGCCGGCCAACTCCGCCTCTCCGCCCGTCCGCCGAGTCAGGCCACACTTCCGCACCGCATCTACCTGCGCACCACATCGGCTCCGCCCATCCGCCGCGCGGCACGTACGGTCCTCCACCGCCTCCCCCCGGACGTACGGGGCCGGGCGAAGAAGCTGGCGCGCAGGGCGGACCCCTGGAGCGGCGGCCGGCCATAGCAGCCGCGGCTACGACGCCGCGAAGAAGACAACGGCCGCAAGCGACATATCACCGTGGACCCGCTCGGCCTGCCGGTGATGATCACGGTGACGCCCGCCGATGTCCAGGACCGCGACGCTGCCCGCGACGTGTTCTGGCGCCTGCGTCTCATACAGCCGCAGATCACCCAGGTCTGGGAAGACCGCGACTACGCAGGCGAACTGGGCCGTGCTGCCGTCGGTGAGTTGGAGGTTGCGGGCGTCGAAGGTCGAAGTGGTCGAGCCGGCCGTGGTGCGGTTTCCGGCGGCGTCCCATTCGTACGCCACTGTCGTGGTGGCGTCCTTGTCCAGGACAGCTACCGGCGCAACAAGCGACCGAGGAACCCCACCGACAAGCCCGACAAATCCCCGAACGGTAGCGAGCGAGATTCCGGCTACCGCCACTGCTGTCACAGGTCCCCGCTGCTCTCACCGCGTCGAGATCAAGGTGGATGGGGTGCTTGAAGGCGTGCTGATCGCCGAAAGTCTGCGGGTCGGGCCGAACTGGCCGGAGTCCCGCGGCACATCACCAAGCTTGCGAGAGTGGCGGTGAACAGCGCGGCGGCTGAGCAGCCACAGCAGTGGACTCTGTTGGACTTCGCTGCCGACGAGGCCGAAGCCGAGCAGCTGGCTGCCTGTCTGGCCCCGACGGGGACGACCGGTCGCCTATGGCAGAGTAGACGACCGGTCTAGAAAAAGTCAAACGCGGATGCGTATGGCGGGGGAGGTGCGATGATCCGGCCGGAAATGCAGGCGGATTCGAGACAGCGGGCGCTACGCCGAGCATCAAGGAGCCGATGATGTGCACGGCAGGCCGGGCGGGCCGGTCGTCTCTCACCCGGCGTCTTCGCAGCCGCTCAGGAGCGGCCCGGGCCGAGGTCTCCGCTCGCGCGGCCGGAAATGTCGATGCCTTTCCGAGAGGCGGGCTCGGCCCGGAGCCGCGCTGAGGCGGTTCATTCGTGGGCGGTGATGTCGAGGCGGATACGGTCGTTGTCGCAGCCTCGTTCTGCCGTCCGGAAAGCCAACGAGGTCCGCTACGCCGTGGCGGCCGCTGCCGCCGCTTGAGCCGTCACCTGCTGCGCGGCGCGCTCGGCTCGGCCGGTCAGTCGCCACATGACCATGCGCAGCATGCCGGCCGGTTCCGGCGGGAACATGCCCAACTGCCCGAGCATCGTGACGTCGTCACGGACCGCTTCGTGCGAGACCACTTTGCCGTCGCGGAGACCGAGTACATGGATCTGCTCGAAGTCGATCTCACGCCCGGTGGGCGGCACAGCCTGGTCGAGGACGCCGTCGCGGAACCGGACGAAGGCGCCCGTCTGGCGGCCCTGCATACGCAGACGCACCCAGACCTGGTCTCCCTCATGGACGATTCCGGTGACGGCGAAACGAAGGTCGCTGAAGGCGGAGCGCATCCACGCACTTGACGCCAGAACTCCCGCAGGCCCCGCGACCGAGCAGGCCTGCGGCGAGACGGAGGACTCGCGGTTGCGGAAGTCCTGGTGCACGACCTCGGCCGCCAGCTCCCGGTCGCCCGTCTCCAGGATGCGGAAGAGGCCGTGACCCAACTCCGCAGCGTCGATTCCCATGATCAAGCCTTTCGTCGGCGCCGCGCCTGCGCGGCAAGTATTGAGGTAATGCCGTGCCTAATGAATTCGCGATGTTAGCATGCAATCATGTCGCCCAAGCGCCCCTACGTGTCCCCGCTGCGTGAGCAGGGTGCGGCCCGCACCCGGGAACTGATCCTCGGCCGGGCGACAGCGCTGTTCGCCGAACGCGGCTACGGGCGCGTGGCCGTCGCCGACATCGCCGCTGCTGCCGGCGTCGCGCCGAAGACGGTGTTCGCCAGCGTCGGGAGCAAGGGCGACATTCTCAACCGGATCGTCGACCGGGGGGTGGCCGCGTCGGGCTACCGGCAGGCCATCGAGGAGATCCTCGGCATGCGAACGCCGGAGGCGGTCATCGCGGCGCTGGCCCGGGGGACGCGAGCGGGCAACGAGGGCCAGCACGCCGTACACGAAGCCATCCGCAAGGCACTCCCTGTCCACGAGGACGGCGAGGCCCTCTGGGACCGTGCCACGGCGGCGTACCGGGACGCCCTGCGGGCTGTCGCCGGTCACCTGCACTCGCTCGATCCATCGCCTTCCTGCCCGGTGGAGGAGACGGCCGATCTTCTCTGGTACTGGTTCGGACCTCTCGGCTGGCACACACTCGTGGTGGAGAGCGGCTGGACGTGGGAACGCGCCGAGCACGTCCTGAACAGGACCGCCATGCTCACCCTGTTCGGCTGAAGCCACCTCCCCGGGCGTCGGCTCCCACACGACTCACCCTCGCACCACGACTTTGGTCACCGGCGCACGGCCGACTTTCGGCCGATGCCCGCACGCGCCGCCCGGTCCTAGTGTCGGCGTCATGAACCGATCCACACACCGGACCACTGCCCTCCTCTTTCAGCAGCCCGCGCGGCTCATCGCTGTCGTGATCGCCGCACTGCTTCTCCTCATGGGCGGCGTACCCATGGCCGAGCGTCTCGTGGCCCACCTGACGGTGTGGACCGCCAGTGCGCCCGTGCCCGGACTGGCGTGGCTGCTGCCGTTCACCGCAGGCGCCTCGGCACTGTTTCTGACACTGGGCCGTCGCAGCGGCACCGCAGACGAGGCACACCCGCAGAAGGGATGACCGGGAGCCCGAGTGCGGCCGTACGGCACCGTCGTACGGCCGCGGCCTCTCATCCCGACCTCCGCAGAAGGATCACACAGGTTTCCTCACGTCATGACAGACCACATCACGGACCCTCGGGTCACTCCGCCCCCGCCTCGGAAACGTATGAGTTGGGCAAGCGTCACCGTCGCGGATGGGCCCTGCGTGACGCTTCCTTGCGTCTTCCGGAGGGAAGCATGTGCGCCCTCGTCGGGCCCAACGGAGCCGGCAAGACCACCCTGCTCTCCCTGGCAGCGGGCCTCCTCGAACCGACGGCCGGCACCATCAGGCTGTCCGGGCATGACCCGGGGAGCTCCGAGGCCCGCCGGAGTACGGCCTTCGTCAGCCAGCGCAAGGCGCTCTACCCACGCTTCAGCGTGCGGGACACCCTGCGCATGGGGCAGGAGCTGAACCCCACCTGGCACCAGGAGACCGCTGAGTCGGTCATCGAAGACGGCGGCATCCCGATGAGCGCCAGGGTCGGAACGCTCTCCGGAGGCCAGTCCACCCGTGTCGCCTTCGCCCTCGCCCTGGGCAAGCGGCCCCGGCTGCTGCTCCTGGACGAACCGATGGCTGATCTCGATCCGCTGGTGCGCAGGCAGATGACCGACCTCCTACGCGTCGAGGCGCGTACGAACGGGGCGACCATGCTCATGTCCTCCCATCTGGTGTCCGAGCTGGCGAACGCCTGCGACCACCTCGTTCTCATCAACAACGGCCGGGTCCGCTTGGCCGGCGAGGTCGACGTTCTCCTCGACCAGCACCGACGCATCACCTCAAGAACGGATGACCGCCGCTCGCATCCGGTCCCTACGACGTCGTCTCGACCACCGACACCGGTGGTGAGAGCATCTCCCTGGTGCGCACTCGCGACACCTCACTCGCCGGCGACGGTCACCACGCGCCCACTCTCGAAGAACTGGTGCTCGGCTACCTGGGAGCCCCCGATGCGTCCCCGGTCCTCACCGCCGGCGCTCGTGCCCACGGAAGCCGGATGTCGGCGTGAGCACCGCGACTCCTCGTTCCCGTGCGAGCGTTCGATACGGTCCGCGTCTGCGCGGGCTGACCTGGCTCATGTGGCGCCAGAACCGCGCCGCGTTCCTCATCGGGCTGGCGGTCGCCGCGGCCGTGGCCGTCTACGCCGCCGTGCAGCATCAGCACGTGACCGAGGCCATCACCGCACAGCATCTCGACGCGTGCCGCGGCGGCACCGTCGAGTCCACCCAGTGCACGCGCGACCTCCTCAGCTTCGGCAAGGAGTACCAGCACCCGCTGCGGCGCCCCCTGCAACTCGTGCCTGTACTGCCGTTCCTGTTCGGCGTGTTCCTCGGCGGGCCCCAGTTCGCCCAGGAGCCGGAATCCGGCTCGTACCACACCGTGGCCACCCAGTCCGTGCCGCGCCTGCGCTGGTTCGCGGCGAAGTTGGGCGTGCCGCTCGCAACCTGTGGCCGGTCAGTACCTCCGTCGCGCAGAACACCGCGGAACCTCGGCTGCCGGAAAACGTCTGGCTGCTGGCGGACGGTCCGTTGACCACGGACGGACGAGGTGCCCGCGAAGTCACCGACTGCCTGCCTCAGGACAGTTACGCGCAGTGCCTGAAGTCGCGCGGGCTCACCGGCCGCTTGGCCGAGTACCACCCGGTCTCCCACTTCTGGAGCCTCCAGTGGACGGCGACGGCCCTGTGCCTGGCGGTCGGCATGGCGTTCGTGGCGCTCTCGGTGTGGCGGATGCGAAGGCACCCCGCCTGATCACCAGGCCTGGGCAGCCCGTGGCGGAGCCGGCGGTCGGACGGCGATCGAGGGGACGGCACGCGGGACACCGACGCGTGACCCTGATCCACTGGTCCCACGTCAGGCGCCCGCCACGCCCCCTGGTGATCCACAGGGTGAACGCGCACAGGAAGTCCACCCGCCTCGGTGAGGCATGGAGGGATGAGTGAGGCACCGGTCGCTTCGCTCACTGAGAGGCAATACTTGTCGAGTAAATCAGATGTGCGCCAGTGGCTGGTCCGACTCCGCGAGTCATCGGTCACCGAGCCGAACGCGGACTTTCCTCCGTGTTCACGGCGGGGAGCGATCGTGGTGGCCCTGCCCAGCCGACGGGACCGCGAGGTCCGTCAACTCGCCTCTGTTCGCACGCGCTTGAAGACGGGATCCGGGCGATGCGTGTCGCGCGCCCCGCCCGCCGAGGCACCGGCGCACTGGCCGCTGCGGCGACGACGGCGTCTCGGCAGCAGTGGGACCACCGGACCGAGCCGGGCATCTCACGGGCTTCGCAGGCGGCTCGTGGCGAGAGCGCTCAGAGGAACAGGGCGCTCTCGATGTCGATGGTGACCAGTTCCAGCTCGTGGTTGACGGTTCCGTCGGCGGCCAGCGGGTGGACGCGCCTACGGGTCGGCAGCATGATGCCGTCGAACTCCTTGTAGTCGGAGGAGTAGTGCGCGACAGGGCCGGCATTGAGGACATCGGCGGAGTAGTCGTGCCTGCGCAGAAGCCCTTGCTGGTCGAAGTGGAAGATCTGTTCCCGGCTGTGTGTGGCGATGCGGTCGGGGAAGGTGACCTTCAGGCGCCGTAGGGTCTGCCCGTTCTCCTTCAACGAGGGCAGCTCCTCGGTGTGGACGTCGGAGGCGGCGAAGGTGAAGGGCGCCGTGAGGTAGGTCCACATGGCAAATCCGGCGAAGTAGGCCACATGAAGGTCGTCCCAGGGGGTTTCGAGGGTGTGGCCGGCGAATGCCGCGCGGGGTCGAGCCGCTCTGCCTTCACCTCACCGTCGTCACTCTCGACGGCCACCCGCTCTGCGGTCACGGAGGTGCGCAGATGGGGTGCGGTGAAGGGGTAGTGGCTGGCGTGCTGGCGGTGCAGGTCCACTCGCACTGCGGCGTGCTCGAACAAGCCCTCCTGCTGCTTGAGGCCCCACAGCAGGCCGCCGGAGCGGAAGTGCGCGGTGACCGAATTGAAGCCGTTGTAGCGCTCAAGGCCGCCGTGGGCCGCCATGGCAGTGCTCGTGAGGTCGTTCATGACAATTCTCCGTGGTGAGGGCGAGACGCCGGAGTGCATAAATGACCGGTCGTCTTGTTGTAGTCCATACAAGTCGTCCGGCCCGGAAGAGCTTCCCGGCGCGGAGCTGTGGTGGCGTGATCCTCGACACCTTCATCACTGCAGCCCCGCGTCACCCGCCCGCACGCGCCAGGCGCTGGGACGGTCGTCCGAAGTGGTGGCGAAATCTGCGGCGCTATGGCTTTGTAGGGAACCGCGGTGGACTGTCTCATCGCATCGTGACCCAGGTCTTCAGCCCTTCGAACCCTTGCCGGAAGGGTCCACGCATGAATTGCCGGAAGGGTCCACGAAGGTGGATGGAACCGCGTTCGTGACCGGTGCCAACCGCGGGCTCGGTGAGCAATTTCGTGCGGGCGCTGCTCGAAGCCGGTGCGGCCAAGGCCTGTGCCGGCGCCCGCGATCCCGCGATCCCGCGATCCCGCGATCCCGCGAAGGTCACGGTGCCCGAGGCCGTACCTGGCACTGGCGCCTGGCCCAGCCGTCGGCCTCACCGGCACCGCCGCACTGACTGTGGCTCTTCCTGCCCTCACCGCCAACCTCGCACTCGAGCTGGCGCCGATCCGCGTCAACCTCATCGCTGCCGGCTTCGTCGACACACCCCTGTCCGCGTCCCTGCTCGGCGACCAGCTGGAAGCCCGCCGCGAGGAACTGCGCGCCGCGCTGCCCGTCCGTCGGGTCGTCGGCGCCGACGACGCCGCCGCGCTGGCGACCCACATCATGGACAACGACGCGCTCACCGGTGCGACGTACGACATCGACGGTGGGCAACAGCTCCTCGGCCGCTGAACGAGCGCGCACTGGTTGTCGGCCACAACCACCGGACACATCACCTGGTCCGAGAGGCCCGTGCCTGATCCTGCGCCTATCGTTGTCGGAGCCGTCCGCGACCATCAGGTGCATGTTCCGCAGCCCGCGGCAGCACCCCGACAGACGTGCGCGAGGTTCTCCGCCGACGCCGGATCCCACTGCACACCGGAACCGTCAGCCGGTGAAGGCGGCCGACAGCCCAGGCGCCGATCGCCGACCGTTCCCCTCGTCGCGCTTGGAGTTGACCATGACCACGGCCCGGGACCTGGCGCTGATAGCTACCGACCCGCAAACCGGCTCAGTGGTGGAACTGGGTGAGCTGTCCCTCGCTCTGGCGGGGCCGGAACTGGTCGACCTCATCGACACCGGGACCGTCACGCTCGACGGTGACCTCCTGGTGTCCGGCGGCTCCCCACCGGCCGAAGCCCCTTGCTGCACGAGGCCGTATCGCTCCTCGCACCAGGGGCACCTCACACAACCGTGGAGGACTGGCTGTGGCGCCGGGGCCGCGAACTCGCGGCGCGCTATCGAGGCGCGCTGGAAGAAGAGGGACTCGTGGCACGCGCGGGCCGCCACCGCAACCCCCTGCGCCGGACCCGACCGGCACCGGTGGACCCCACTGCCCTCCTCCTGGCGAGGGACCGCCGGACGTCGGGTGAACCGATACTCGCGGGGTTCGCGGCTGCGCGGGGTTGAGCGAAGTGCCGGCGGATGCGCTCGCCGGTCTGGTCGACGAGCATGACGCCGTGCCGCCGTCCACCAGGCCGTCACGGAACTCGCTGCCGAGCGGCAGCGCCGGTCCATCGAGGCCGCTGCCTTCGACAACATCTGGCGCGGCGACTGACGACACCTCGCTCATCGGGACGGCCCAGCTACGCCCGTCGGTTTCCCTACCCACGCGCGCGATCCCGGTAGGTCTCGAGGACGCGCAGCCACACCTCGCTGATCGTGGGGAAGGCGGGGACGGCGTGCCACAACCGCTCCACCGGCGTCTCACTCGCGATCACCACCGTCGCCGAGTACAGGAGTTCCTGAGTCCCAGGACCTACGAAGGTCACACCGACCACCGTGCCGCGATCGGTGTCGATCAGCACACGGGCCCTGCCGCGGTAGCCGTCGGCATACTGAACCGCGCCGGCGACCCGGCCGATGTCGTAGTCCACGACGTCCACCCGGCGGCCCGTCTGCTCCGCTTCCCGCGTGGTCAGCCCGACACTGGTCACCTCCGGCTCGGAGAAGACCACCTGCGGCACAGCGGCGCTGTCGGCGGTCGAGGCGTGCCTGCCCCAACGGCCGTCGTCGAGCGGCGTCACCCTTGGCGCGCGCTCCGATGACGGCGCCCGCGATCCGCGCCTGGTACTTGCCCTGATGCGTCATCAGAGCCCGGTGGTTGACGTCGCCAACGGCGTAGAGCCATCCGTCGGCGATGTCCGTCACGCGGTACGAGTCGTCCACGGTCAGCCAGTCACCGGGGGAGAGCCCGACGGTCTCCAGGCCGATGTCCGTGGTGTGCGGCGCACGGCCGGTCGCGAAGAGGATCTCGTCGCCGACCAGTGAGCTGCCGTCGTCCAGCGTGACGTGCACGGGACCGTCCGCGCCGTCCTCACGGGCGACGGCGGTCACCGAGGTGCCGAAGCGCAGGTCGGCCCCGGCGGCGCGCAGCGCGTCGGCCACCATCTCGCCGGCGAACGGCTCCATCCGGTTCAGCAGCCCCTTGTCTCCCCGGACCAGCAGGGTCACTTGGGAGCCGAGCGCCTGGAACGCGGTGGCCATCTCGACGGCCACCACTCCGCCTCCCACCACGACGAGCCGGTCCGGCACGTGCCGTGCGGCGGTCGCGTCTCGGTTGGTCCAGGGGCGCACCCGCTCCAGTCCCGGCAGGTCGGGGAAGGCGGTGACGGTCCCCGTGGACACCCCCACGGCGTGCCGGGCGGTCAGGCGGACGCTCCCACCGTCCGCGAGGTCCACCACCACCTGGCGAGGCCCGTCCAGCCGCCCGTATCCGCGCACCAGGTCCACAGACACCGAGTCGAGCCAGTCGACCTGATCGTCGTCCTGCCAGTAGGCGGACATCTTGTCGCGGTAGGCGAAGACGGCCGGAACGTCCAGTGGGCCCTCGACCGCTCGCCTCAGCCCTGGGACCCTGCGGGCGTCTGCACGCGCCACCACCGGGCGCAACAGGGCCTTGCTCGGTTCGCACGCCCAGAACGAGCATTCTCCGCCGAGCAGTTCGTTCTCCACGATCACTGTGGTGAGCCCGGCTGCCCGGGTGCGTTCGGCGAGATTCTCTCCCGCGGGACCTGCACCGAGAACCACCACGTCGTAAGCGCGGGACGTGCCGTCCATGCCTGCTCCTGTCCTTTGCTGGGCCTGATACGGCTGACGGGAACCCGGAACAGGAACGCCACAGTGTGACGCCGGTGTGCGTTCGACGCCGCGACAGCGCCTTTCCAGTGTGCTCCCTCGGCCGGTGCGCCGCCCGATGTGCGGAGGATCGCGTACCGCGTCCCCGTGGAACATGGCGCCGGTCGAGTACGCCCTGGATGTCGGCCGGCTTCCTTCGCTGTGCACCTGGCTCCGGCCGCCGCGTCCTCGACCCCACCTGACGAACCCGGGCCTCGGGAAGATCACGGCGGCGCTGTGGAACGGCCGCTTGGCCACCCCGCGCCCGAGTTGGTCGCGCGTCCACGTCGCCCTCGGCCGGCAGTGAGCTCACGCCGACGTGGCACGGTGGGTGCGCGGTTGCACAGTCGAGGTTTCGGCGAGACCGTCCGTTTCGCTGCGGACGGCCTCAGCGGCCCGGCAGCCGTTCGGTGATCTCCTGCACGATCCAGCCGTTGCCGTCCGGGTCGGTGAACGAGAGGTAGGAGGCGTAGCTGCCCCGCTGGGGGTCCGGGCCGGAGACCCGGGCCTTCTGGCCCGCGTGATGGAACACCCCACCGGCATCGTGGAAGACCTCGCTGACGTCTGCACCTGCCCGGGCCAGCTTCTCCCGCGCCGCCTCGATGTCCGAGACCACGAGGTGGAGTCCTTCGGCGGACCCCGGGGCGGCAGCGCTGACGTCGCGACCGAAGATCACCGAGCACGCCGAACCGGGCGGCGTCACCTGCACGACCCGCAGGCCGTCATCGGCGGTGAAGTCGGCGTCCAACCGCCATCCCAGCCCTTCGTAGAAGCTCTTCGAACGATCGACATCGGCCACTGGTATCACTACGACTTCGAGTTTCATGTCCATGGATGAGCCTTCCTGACCAACGAGCGCGATCCGTTGCCGACTCCCACACCACCGGGTCCGGCCGCTGCATCGTGGAAGTGAGGGGACGGACCGGCCGCTCCCGGTGCCCGGTGAGCGCAAGCCCGCACGGCTCAGCAGGACAAGACCGTAGGGCGGCAGTGCGGGAGGCTTCGGACTGTGTCCCCAGCGCGTTCATGCCGGTTACCGACACAGCGGAGCGTGCGACCTGCGAAGGGACCTCCCCCTTTTTTGCGGGGAACGAGCAATGGCCGACTATCGCTCGTCGAGTGGTGCGACAGCATCCGCGGCCTCCTCGAAGCTATCGCGCGCGGCTGCCGGTCACCACTCGAAGTATCCGGTCCTGACCTGTGCTGTGTCGGGGTGAGCTCTGCAGGACTGACCTGATTCTCCCACGCTAGTCGAATGGTCGTATACTAGGTGCATGGGACGTACGAGTGATGCCAGAGTCAAGATCCTCGATGCTGCGCAGTCCCTCATCGAACTGCGGGGCTACTCAGCGCTGGGCGTGGCCGAGATCTGCAAGACGGCCGGCGTGCCCAAGGGCAGCTTCTACTACTTCTTCGAGTCCAAGGAAGCGTTGGCCTTGGCCGTGCTCGATGAGCAGTGGGCCGCCCAGCAGGAGAGCTGGAACCGCGTTCTGCGCGGCGACCAGGAACCCCTGCTCCGGCTCCGGCAGCTGTTCGAGGAGACGGCAGCCGCCCAGCGTGCCGGCCAGGAGACGTGCGGCACCGTGTCCGGGTGCATGTTCGGCAACCTCACGCTGGAACTGAGCAACCAGACGGAGGCGATCCGCCTGCGTCTGCAGGAGATCTTCGAAGCCCAGGTGGACATGGTCCAAGAGGTGGTCGCAGCCGCTGTGGAACGCGGCGATGTGAAGATCGCCGACACCCGTGACGCCGCGCGAGCCGTCGTAGCGCAGCTGGAGGGCCAGGTGCTGTTCGCCAAGCTCTACAACAACACCGCCCAGCTCGATGTCCTGTGGCTCAACTGTCTTGCCCTTCTGGGAGCACAGGCACCCGCCAAGGGTGTGGCCACAGTCTGACCTCTGACCCGGGGGCCGGTCCGGCCGACACGGACGGGGACCGCTGATCGGGGCCAGCACCTGCCGCGGGCGCTCGGCTTCGACTCGGGCATGACCTGCCGGCGGCTTGGCTGAGTGGCCCGAGACCGGCGTGGGGCGCCGGTGCGGCTCAGGCCGGGTCGTGCAAGGACAGGTCGACGACGTTCTTGCCGCGGCCGTTCGGGAAGCTGTTCCACGCTCCGCCCGACGCGTCGACGATCAGCAGACCACGTCCGTGCTCGGCGTCGGCGTTGTCCTCTTCGGACAGTGCCAGAGGTGACGGCACCGGCGGATTGCTCCGGGAATCGCGCACCTCCAGCCGGACGTGGTCGTCGAATGCCCGAAGCCGGACGTCGACGTCACTGCCCGCGTGGATCAGAGCGTGGGTGACCACTTCGGAGGTGATGAGCTGGAGCGAGTCCGACAGTTCCGACAGCCCCCAGGTGTGCAGGCGGTCGTCGACGAAGGTACGGGCCGTCCTCGCGCCCAGTAGATCGCCCGCTGGATGAGCATGCCCCCGGTCCGCGGGGGCGGCGTGCTCCCCGGGCGTTGCCGGTCCCCTCGTACCGGGCCATGAGCAAGACGGCGTCGTCACGGCGCTGAAGGGGGCGTGAGACATCGGCGGAGATGTGGTCGGCCAGCTGCTCCACGGGCACGGGAAGGTCGCCCTGTACGTACCGGGCGCGGCCGTCGGCGAACGACCAGTCGTCCGGGCCGTTCTCGAGGTGGCTGATGAACAGGTCCGTGCGTCGACGCCGGCTTCGGCGAGCTGGGAGGCGAGCGCCTTGTACAGGCGCTGTTTGTCCCCGGTGCTGCGGCCGCGGTGAAGATGTGGACGATCACCGTGCCGGGGGTGCGCCGGAACCCGAGACCCGGATCGAGGGTGACACCGGCGACGCAGGCCCCACCCGCTCCAGGACGGTGAAACTGTTCCTGCAGGGAATACACGGCGACAGACGAAAAAGACGGCACCACCCGCACCGCCAGCGTCAAGGGCATCGACCTCAGCAACGACTCCACCGTCACCACCGACGACCTCGACGTCGCCGACCTCGACGATCTCGACCGTTACGCCGGACAACTGCGCCAGGAGATCGTCTACGACGGTGACACCGCGATCTCCGCCACCGTCCACACCCCTTGGGCACAGCGGACGGCCAGCCAGAAGAAGTCCTACGCCGACATCGAGGCCTATTTCGTCAAGACGGCCCGCACGTTCAGCCACACCTATCTCACGGTGGGCAGACGGTGGCGCACCACCGCCCTCTCCTACGCCTACGACGCCAAGTACGGCATGGTCACCACGGTGCAGGACGACGGCGACTGGACCGCGACCGGCGACGAGACCTGCACCCGGACCTGGTATGCCCGCAACGACGCCAACGGTCTGACCGCACTCGTCTCCCGTACTCGTACCGTCGCCAGACCCTGCGCCACCCCGGACGCGAGCCTGAGCCTGCCGACCGGAGCGGACACGCGCGGCGACGTGCTGTCCGACACCGCCACCGTCTACGACACGGCCTCCGCCACCGGCTGGAGCCCCGATCAGAGTCCCACCCTGGGCCTGCCCACCTGGACCGGCCGCGCCAAGTCCTATCCGCTGGCCTCCGGCAGCGCCGACCGCAATCCCCTGGCCGCCTCCGGCTGGCAGACCGTCACCACCACCTACGACACCGCCACCGCCAAGCTCGGCCGCCCCCTCACCGTCACCGACGCCAAGGGTCGTACGACGACCACGGCCTACTACCCGGCGTCCGCCGGTCCGCTCGCCACCAAGGTCGAAACCAAGCCGAAGCTCGCTTCCAACGGCCAGGCCCACCAGACCACCACCGGCTACGATCCGGCTCGCGGCGTCGAGAGCTACGTATTGGACCTCAACGTCAAGCGCACCGAGCACACCTACGACGCCCTGGGCCGTATCACGGCCACCTGGTTGCCCAACCGCTCCAAGTCCGGCGGCGACACCCCGAACGCCAAGTTCGGCTACGGCTTCGAACGTGACAAGGCCCCGTGGACCTCGGTGTCCACCCTCAAAGCCGACGGCACCACCCACACCACCACCTATGCCCTCTACGACTCCCAGCTGCGCCCCATCCAGACCCAGACACCCTCACCCTCGGGCGGGCGGATCCTGACGGACACCCGCTACGACAGCCGTGGTCTGGCCTACGACACCTACGCCGACGTCTGGGACGACAAGAACAGCCCCACCGGTGGCTATGCACGACCCGGAAGCGGGCCGCGCCCGACAGCATGTGCTCATAGGCCTCCAGCGCCCGGGCGAAGGGCATGATCTCAACGCTGGGACGGATGTCGTGGGCGAGACCGAACGCGAGGTTGTCCTCGTTCTCTATGGACGAACCGGTCAGGCTGCCGACGATGGAACGTGTGCCGAAGATCAGGTCGGGGGTCGAGACGGTCGGTGGGTCGGGCGCGGCACCGACCACTACGAGCCTGCCAGACGGGGCCAGGCCGCGGACCAACGGGTTCATGGAGGCACCGCTGGACGACGTGGCAACGATGACGGAGGCGCCGCCCAGGTCGCTCAGCGCGGCACCTGGGTCGGTGGCGCTGCTGTCGACGTACTCGTGGGCGCCCAGTTGCCGGGCGAAAACCTCCTTCTCCTTTCCTCGCGCCACCGCGGCGACCCGGTATCCGAGACGGTGCGCGTATTGCAGGGCCAGATGTCCCAGGCCGCCGATGCCCTGCACGGCGACCAGTGAGCCGGCCCGCGTCGGTCCCTGCTGCAGGGCGACAAAGGTGGTCAGGCCGGCTCACAGCAGGGGAGCGGCGTGAATTGCCGAGAGGCCCTCGGGGATGCGCACCAGTCCGCTGGCCCGGGCGTAGACCACTTCCGCGTATCCGCCGTCGGTCGTCGTCCCGGTCTGCTGCTGATTGCGGCAGTTCACGAAGTCACCCCGGCGGCACGGCTCGCACTCCCAGCACTGGCCGTTCAGGAAGCCGACACCGACACGGTCGCCGGGCCGCCAGACGGTGATGCCGACCCCGACAGCGTCGATGACGCCTACGACCTCATGCCCAGGAACGACGGGCTGCGAGGGGCCCGAGCGCAGGCCTTCCACGGCCAACACGTCGGTGTGGCAGACTCCGCAGGCCTCGGCCCGTAGCCGGACATGCCCGGGTGCCGGGTCGACGAGATCACGTTCGACCAGCTTCAGGTTGTGAACGCCGGTGGCCTCGAAGGCTTGATAAGTGGACAAGACTGCTCCTTGATGTGGTGCTGCCTGTGGGGCAGGCGGCGGGCACTGCGCGCGACGGGACTTGACGGCGCAGCGCGTCGGCGCGTTCTGCAACCGCTTCACCAGCAAAGAGGAGGAGATCCGGGCCGCGGTCAAGCGCGGCTTCGAACGGTGGGGCGCGCAGATCCGGCAGGTGTTCGTAGAAGCCCGGCAGGCAGGCGACCTGGACGTCCCGCTCACCGAGCGTCTCAGTCCTTTGCGCCGTTACTGCCGGGCGTCACGTTTACAGGACCTTCAGAAGCTGCGTTGCCAGGGCTGCGGCGGATGCGGGGTTCTGGCCTGTGTAGAGGTTGCGGTCCACTACCGTGTACGGCTTCCACATCTCGCCGCGGGTGAACTCCACGCCCAGCTCCTTCAGTTAGTCCTCCAGCAGCCAGCGGGCCTTGGAGGCCAGACCGACGGCGTCCTCCTCGTCGTTGGTGAACGCCGTGACCCGGTAGCCGGCGAAGGGCGAGACGCCGCGCACCCTGGTGGCCAGCAGCGCGGCCGGGGCATGACAGACGACGGCGAGCGGTTTGCCCGAGGCGAGCGCGGCGGTGAGCAGCCTGCCCGCGTCGGAGTCGGTCCACAGGTCTTCCATCGGCCCGTGACCGCCGGGGAAGCAGACGGCGTCATAGTCCTCCAGGCGGGCGTCCGACAACTGGATCGGCCGCCGCATCTCCTCCGCGGACCGGATGATGCCTTGGGGGTCTGATGGCGTGGGCACGGGAGTCGGGGGCGACGGGAGTGGGGCTGAAGGACGAGTCGGAGGTGTTGCCGGGATAGGGGGGCGGCCTCGCCGAGAGCGTTGCCGGGGGATGAACGGAACAAAGCGATGAAAGGGGAGGGAAGCGCATCCCGCGTGAGAAGGTGCGTGCACGTTGTCAGTCCGGACGTGTCCTGGTCCTGCACCAGCTTTGGAGTGTTCCGGCGGTGGCTTGCGCAGGCCGAGGGGTTCGCACTGGACGAGATGCACGGCTTCGGAGGGCAACGCCCCTGGAACGACGTCTCCACCGCCCTGGCACCACTCCTCGGTCATCCCGAGGACGACGGCCCCAACCTCACGCCGACCCAGTGCGTCGCGATCCTGCCTGCAGGAACTCACCCTCACCGAGAAGACGCTCAACCGGGCGCTGGCCGCAGCACCGGCACCGGTCGAGCGCGGTGTTGCGCGCCTGAAGTCCTGGCGGATCTTCCGCAGGTCCCGGTGCAGTCCGAACCGCATGACGCCAATCGCCAAGGCTGTCCTCACCCTGGAGCGGCAACGCTGAAGAAACTCAGTAACTGTTGGACGGATAAATTCGCATACGCGGACTCTTTGCATCCGTCAAGGGAGAATTTTCTCCCCCTCACAGAACGGATATCCGGTGCGAGGCTGTGCGGCGTCAGCACTCCCCGCGGCCAGTCGCGCTTCGCTCCGGAAAGAGAACACCACTCAGATGCCACCCCTGACCGACGACCGATCCGCCAAGCTGCCTTTCGTCGTCCTGGTGCTGGCAGCCGGGATCTTTCTGATGGGCACCACCGAGTTCGTCATCGCGGGCCTGCTGCCCGAGATCTCGGACGATCTGGGCGTCAGCGTGTCCCACGCGGGGCTGCTGATCACGGCCTTCGCGGCAGGCATGATCGTCGGCGCACCGGCGATGGCGATCGCGACGCTGCGCCTGCCGCGGCGGTCCACGCTGGTCCTCGCGCTCACCGTCTTCGCGCTCGGCCACGTGGTCGCCGCGCTCAGTCCGTCCTTCGCGGTCGTGCTCGCGGCTCGCGTGGTGACCGCACTGGCCACAGGTACCTTCTGGTGCGTCGCCGCAGTCGTGGCGACAACCGCGGCAGGACCGGCAATGACGTCCAGGGCCCTGGGCATGCTGCTCGGGGGCATGACCGTGGCCAACATCGCCGGCGTACCGCTGGGCTCGTGGCTGGGGCAGGTGTCCAACTGGCGGGGGCCGTTCTGGGTGCTGGCCGCCCTGTCGGCCGCCGCGGCGGCGGTCATCGGCCGGTACATCCCCGACGAGGAGCAGCGCGAAGCGCGTTCTGTCCGGGCTGAGTTCGCCGCGCTGCGCCAGGGCCGGGTCTGGCTGGCGCTGAGCGCCATCGCGTTGCTCATGGGAGGTGTCCTGGCGACCTACACCTACATCTCGCCCCTGCTCACCGAGCGGGCCCAGATCCCCGCCGCGGCTGTGCCCCTGGTCCTGACCGGCTACGGTGCGGGCGCCCTGCTGGGCACCACGGTCGGCGGGCGCCTGGGTGACCGCCGGCCGCTCGCCACCCTCATCACGGCCGCCGCCGCGAGCAGCCTGATCCTGCTCCTGCTGGTGTTCTTCTCCACGAGCCCCGTGGCGACCGTCGTCCTGGTGACGGTCATGGGGGTGACCGCGTTCGCCGCCTCCCCGGGGCTCGGCGCGCTGGTCAGGCGCTTCGCCGGTTCCGCGCCCACGCTCGCCTCCGCGCTGGCCAGTTCGTCGTCCAACGTGGGCGTCGCCGTCGGCTCCTGGGCGGCAGGCATCGCCCTGGCCTCACCACTGCGGCAGGCCGGGCCACCGCTGGTCGGCACGGTGACAGCCGCCCTGACCCTCGTACCGCTGACCGCGCTCGCGCTGATGCGCGCCACCCGATCTGACGACCACGCCGCCGCCGGCGACCCTTCACCCCGTGGTCGAGCCCGGGTGGGGTGACGAAGCCGCACCTACAGATCCCCGTAGGGAGACTGCCGAGAGGGGCCATCGTGACCACTCCGACCGAAGCCGCAGCCGAGGGCATCATTCATCTCCGCGCAGCAGGTGTGAGCCTGGTACTCGACCTGCGGGGCAACGGTCTGCCCGCCGTTCTGCACTGGGGCGCCGACCTCGGCGACCTCAGCCGCCAGGACCTGCACCGGTTGGCCGAGGCCGTCACCACGCCGCCGATCGCGGGATTCCCCGACGCCGTACCGCGTGCCGCACTGCTGCCCGAACACGGCACCGGCTGGCCCGGACAGCCCGGACTGACCGGTCACCGCCAAGGAGCCGACTGGTCACCCCTGTTCACCCGCGACTCACTGGAACTGGAAACCGCAGCACAATCGGTGAAGGTCGGGGCCGCCGACGCTGCAGCCAGGCTCAGCCTGGTACTGGAAGCCGGACTCACCGCGTCCGGTCTCGTACGCGTGCGAGCCGCCGTACGCAACGACGACCCGGACCGCGACTACACCCTCAACGGCCTGCTGCTCACCCTGCCGGTCCCCGACACCGCCACCGAACTGCTCGACCTCACCGGCCGCTGGTGCCGCGAACGCGCCCCGCAACGTCGGCCCTTCACCCACGGCACCTGGCTGCGCGAGACCCGCAGCGGACGCACCGGCCACGACGCCCCCCTTGTCCTGGCGGCCGGAACCGCGGGCTTCGGCTTCGGCACCGGCGAGGTATGGGGCCTGCACCTGGCCTGGAGCGGCAACCACCGCGTACTGGCCGAGCGACTCCCCACCGGCCGTCCGGTCATCGCTGCCGGCGAACTGCTGCTGCCGGGCGAGGTCATCCTCGGCCCCGGCGAGGAGTACACCGGCCCGTGGCTGTACGCCTCTCACAGCGGCCAGGGGCTCGACGGCCTCTCCGCCCGCTTCCACGACCACCTCCGCTCCCGTCCCGGCCACCCCAACCGCCCTCGCCCGGTGGTGCTCAACACCTGGGAGGCCGTCTACTTCGACCACGATCTCGACCGGCTCACCCACCTTGCCGACCGCGGCGCCGAGGTCGGCGTGGAGCGTTTCGTCCTGGACGACGGCTGGTTCCGGCACCGTCGTGACGACCGGGCGGGCCTCGGCGACTGGTACGTCGACGAGACCGTGTGGCCGGCGGGACTTGATCCGCTCATCGACCACGTTCGCGGCCTCGTCATGGAGTTCGGCCTGTGGGTCGAGCCGGAAATGGTCAACCCCGACTCCGACCTGGCCCGGGCCCACCCCGAATGGATCCTGGCCACCGGTGGCCGCACCCCCGCAGACCGCCGTTTCCAGCAGGTCCTGGACCTCACCCACCCCGAGGCGTACGCCCACATCCTGCAGCGCCTCGACGCCCTGCTCAGCGAGTACGACATCGCCTACCTCAAGTGGGACCACAACCGCGAACTGGTCGACCCCGGCCACGCACCGGGCGGTGAGCCTGCCGTGCACGCACAGACCCTCGCCGTCTACGCCCTGCTGGACGAACTGCGCGCACGCCACCCCGGCTTGGAGATCGAGTCCTGCGCAAGCGGCGGTGGACGCGTCGACCTCGCCATCCTGGAGCGCACCGACCGCGTCTGGGCCAGCGACTGCAACGACGCCCTGGAACGCCAGTCGATCAATCGCTGGACCCAGCTGCTCCTGCCGCCCGAACTCATCGGCTCGCACGTCGGCGCCGCCCGTTCCCACACCACCGGCCGCACCCACGACCTGGCCTTCCGGGCGGGCACCGCGCTCTTCGGTCACTTCGGCATCGAATGGGACCTCACCCGCACAACCGAGACCGAACGCGCCGAACTGGCGCACTGGATCACCCTGTACAAACAGCTGCGCGGGCTGCTGCACACCGGCCGCGTCGTACGCATCGACCACCCCGACCCGGCCCTGTGGGCACACGGCGTCATCTCCCAGGACCGTACGGAAGCGGTCTTCGCCCTCACCGCCATGGCCACCCCGCTCGCCGCTCACCCCGGCACGCTACGGCTGCGCGGCCTTGACCCGGACGCCACCTACCACCTGCGCCCCCTGCCCCCGGCCGACCAGGCACCCGGCATGGAACGTGGCACCCCCGCATGGTGCACGAGCGACGAAATCACCGTCCCCGGCAGCGTCCTGGAACGCGTCGGGATCCAGATTCCCAACCTCCACCCGGAACAACTGCTCCTGCTGCGGCTGGCGAAAGCCTGACCCTGCCCGGCCGCGATCTGGCAGCAACATATGTCCTGCCGGGTACGAGCCCTGGTCGACGTGACGGAAGGCGCCGGTGGCCGGCCGGCCGTCCGCCTCGACGAGCAGCATTACTACGACGTCGTGGCCTCGTCCGGCAATGTGCAGGTGCGCGCCCGCGTCGGTCCGTCGAACACCGATGTGGCATCCCTGCCGACACCTCCGGGACCTGTGGTTCTCCGCGTCGAAATGGCTGGTGTAAGCACAGTGAACGACGCGCGCACAGGTGCCGATGTCGTCTCGATCGGCGTCGGGGAGCCGGATTGTCAACCACGAGCCCTGCACCAGCTGCGGACGTACCGCCAACATCGTTCGCCGCGACGGTGACCAGCGACTCTGCGGACGATGCGTCCGGCCGCCGACAGCCGTCTGCGCGGACTGCGGCTGGACCCGGCCCTGCTACTTCGCCCCGAGCGAGACGCCCCGCTGCGAGGCGGGTTCCACCGCTCCACGCCACCACTGGACGGCTCCGGGCGCAGCCACGGGTCGGCACATTTGGACGCCGACGCCCCCGGGACGCTTGAACTGGGTGCAGTTCGCCCGCTGGCCCGGCGTGAGGACCAGGGACAGCGGACGGCAGCGGCCGTCCGCGCTCAGGTGGATCTTGCTGGTGAACCCGCCTCGTGAGCGGCCCAGGCCCTCGCCTCCGACACCACCTCCTCCAGGCGGCCGACGAGGCTCCGCCACGGCGTCTCGTCCTGGTGTTCTACCATCTCGGCCCCCTTTGAAGCGGGCGCTGGAGGTGGGGCGGTGCGGGCGCCGGCCGCGTGTTGGTGAGCGCGGACGATGGTGGAGTCGACCGAGATGTCCCAGTCGATCTCACCTGTCTCGTCGACGGCAGCCTGGATCTGCTGGAGCAGACGCTCCTATTTTCCGTCCGCGGACCACAGCCGGTGGCGTTCGTAGACGGTGTGCGGACCATATCGCCGCCTTGCTCGCCGGCTGCCCGGACGGTGTGCCCGTGGTGACCGCCTGACGCCCCGGTCAAGGCTCTGAGAGGGCGTTCTGTGACTGTTCGACAGGTTCTCGGGGCGCCTGGTTCTTGGCCGGTACACAGTCGACGATCCAGATGTTGCGACCTCGGTCGGCGAGGGATGCCCAGAGCGCGAGCAGGAGCGCGCCTGCTGCCACGACGAGAGCCACCAGAAGGGCGCCCTCGACGCCGTGAGCTCCTGCAAGGCTGCCGGACACGGCCTGTCCGCCAGACGTTCCCAGGGGACCACCGGCGCACAGGATCGTCATGGCGACCGCTGCACGTTCCGCGGGGCCAAGTCGCTCGGTCAATGCGTACAGGCTGATCATGTACGGCGCGACGGTGAAGCTCGCCAGCGCGACGGCGACGGGGACGGGCACCAGCTGGGTTCCGGCGAAGAGGATCAGCATGCCGGCGCAGAGCGTTGCGGCGAACGAGACGTAGCGGGCGCGCAGGGAGAACCGCGGCGGGAGCCAGGCACAGGCGGCACCCGCCAGGGCCCTGCCGATGCCGAACGCGGCGTACACGAGCCCCGAGGCGCCGGGTTTGTCGATCGTGTCGGCATACACGGGGACAGCTGTCTGGATCGCTCCAAAAACCGCCCCCATCGCGACCATCGCCAGGAACATGACGGCCAGCGGACGACGCGGCAAGTACGGGTTCCCACGCTCGCCCGAAGCGGGCTGCTGCGTGGCGCGGTGGGAGTAGAGGAGAGCGAAGGGGAGGGTGCTTGCTGCGATCAAAGACATGGTCGCCACGGCGGGCGCAAGCGGACTGACCGACGTGAGCAGCCCGACGAGCGCGGGTCCGGCCACGAAGCTCATCTCGTCGGCGGATGCCTCATAGGACAGAGCCGCGGACAACAGGTGGTGTTCGTTGTGCGAGCGCACCAGACGCGACCAGTGCACGCGTACGAGAGGGCCGACTTGGGGCTGGGTCAGGCCCACGAAAGTGGCCGCAGCGAGCATGCTTTCCTGTGTTCCGTGGCTCGCGGCCAGCAGCGCGGCCCAGGCAGCGAAGTTAGCGATAGCGGCGGCTGCGACGGATCGGTGGCCGTAGCGGTCGGCCAAGGCCCCGACCAGGGGGCCGCCGATGGCGATGGCGATGCTTTGGGCCGCAATGGCCAGGCCGGCGAAGGCGTAGCTGTGGGTCGATGCCTGCAACAGCATGAGCGTCGCGAGAGCCGGAGGCGGCGTATGGCAGGCGGGCGAGGAACCCCAGAGGGAAGAAGCCGACGCCGACGAGGCGCAGCAGGGAGCGGTACGACACTGATGTCTCCATCGGACACGTCGATGAGACGCGCCACCCAGCCAGCCACCAACGCGTCGACGAGCCCGATTCTGACTGTCAACGTAGTGCTGGATGCTGATGGCTGTACAGGTCCCTTGACCGAAGTGAATTGACGCCCCGGCAAGGCCCGAGCGGCTGGCCTCACCCGATCTGGCGATAGCACCACACCTGTCGCGAGGGATAAGCCCAGGCACATCGGCGCTGAGCCGCATCACTCCTGAGCGTCCCACCACCGCAACAGGCTGCACCCCGGAGAACCCATGTCCTCCAGGTGGTACTGGTGGAACTGGATCGAACGGTTCTCGGTCGCGGACGCGACGTGGACAGGGACGGTCACGAGACCGAAGCTGATTGCAGATCGTTCGGGGCATGGCAGACCTCCAGTACGCCCCGGGCCCTGCCAGCAGTGGGACCTCATTTCCCGTGTCGGAATCTCAGGGTCGGTGTCGGATGGAAGTGGGATCCGACATCGCGGCGAGATACCGCAGTGTCCTGTCGCATTGGACCCACCGGTTTCTCACGCGTTCTCGTTCGTATCGGCGGATTCTCATCGCGCTGCATCCGACGGGATGCAGCGCGCGGGAAGACTGACGGTGCGGTGCTTCCGTCCAGAGCGGCGGTCACGGCGGGCGCTTCGACCTCAAGCCAGCGAGCCCTTATCACGGTGCCCTACATCCCAATGTCGGAGAAGACGCCGACCAGGACGGCGCGACACGCTCATCTTCCATGCTTGGGCGTCGAGATGGACGGGGGAAGGGGCCGGACCTGCAGTCCGCCTCCCGGCGCCGAACTCCCCATGCTCGAATGGATCGTTGGTCATCCAGGATTGATCGTGTTCTCTATCGTGGAGGGATCACGACAGATGCTACGGGGGTCTCATGCGGGTTCTGGTCAGTATCGACGCGGATGACGGTGGTACTGCGCTTACCGATCTGTACCGCTGGTTCCGCCAGGATGGCGAGCTGCGACGCCAAGCTCAGGCACGGCTGCGACCAGTACGGCAGACCGGTGGCTTCATAGGAGCCGTCGAAGTGATCGAACTGGTCGTCGGTCAGGGCATCGCGGTGGCCAACTTGGCGATCGCGTACGCCACGTGGCGCCAGGCTCGAGCCCTGCAGGCTCCGGTGACGATCACGGTCGACGGCATGTCAATCACGGTTCGGGACGGCTCGGAGGAGTCGGTGCGCCGGATCGTCGAACTGCTGACGTCTGGTCCCGATTCCGAAGTCCGTGACGCAAGCGACGACGCGGACAGCCCCGGGAGCGGATGATGAGGCTGCTGCCTGATCCCGCGCGATCGCAGTGCCGTCCTCATAGGGATGGACACGTACGTCCATCTGGAAGCCCTGCCCGCGGTGCGAAACAACGTCGCTCGTCTTGCAGAGCTGCTGATGGACCGTGGCCTGTGGGGCCTGCCTCCGGAGCACTGTGTGGTCCTGAACAGTCCCGGTATGCCCCCCAAATAGGCGATACGGTCCGCGCGGCAGCGAGGGCCGCGAAGGACGCCTTCGTGTTGTACTTCGCAGGGCACGGTCTGGTATCGCGAAGCGGGACGGACGACTTACTGCTGGCCCTGCCCGAATCGGACCGGGAGAACTCGCACTGGGCCATCCGCTACAACGACCTGCGACACGCACTGGTCAACGCACGTACGGCATCGGTCCGGGTGGCCCTATTCGGGCGGGCACAGTGTCGCCGGTCGGGCGCCTGTCCATGGGTGAGTGGGGCTGCCGCATGGACAGGCGTGACCGTGGGCCTCAAGCCCCTTCGAGGAAGGGGTAGTCGGTGTAGCCCTCGGCGCCCGGCCCGTAGAACAGTTCCGGCCGCGGCTCGTTCTCCGGGTGGCCACCCTGCCAGCGCTCGACCAGGTCGGGGTTGGCGATGAGGGGCCGGCCCACGGCCACGGCGTCGGCGTGGTCGGCCTCGATCTGCTGGAGCGCCTGCTCGCGGGTGGTCTGCCCCCCGAAGGGGCCGTTGTTGACGATCAGCTTGCCGTCGAAGCGCCGCCGCAGCTCCTGTACCAGGTCGCCGCCCGGCTCGGTGTGCAGTACGGAGAGGTAGGCCAGGCCCAGCGGGCGCAGTTGGTCGAGCAGGGTGCCGTAGGTGGCCAGGACGTCGTCCCGGTCGGTCTCGAAGACGTCCCCGAGGTCGACCTCCGGCGAGATCCGCAGCCCGACCCGCTCGGCACCGACGGCCTGGGCGACCGCCGTGACGACCTCGACGACGAAGCGGGCGCGGTTCTGCGGCGAGCCGCCGTATCCATCGGTGCGCTGGTTGGCCGCCGGGGAGAGGAACTCCTGGAGCAGGTAGCCGTTGGCGCCGTGGATTTCCACGCCGTCCGCTCCCGCCTCCATCGCCCGGCGGGCCGCGGTGACGAAGTCCTCCAGGGCCGCACGGATCTCTGCGGTGGTCATCGCTTCCGGTACGGGGTAGGGCTGCTCGCCCTTCTCGGTGAACGTCTTGTTGTCGATGGCGATCGCGCTGGGGGCGAGGATGCGGCGGCCGCCGTTGATGTCGGGGTGGGTGCCGCGGCCGGCGTGCATGATCTGCAGGACGATGCGGCCGCCCTCGGCGTGCACCGCCTCGAACACCCGCTGCCAGCCGGCCGCCTGCTCGTCGGTGGCGATGCCCGGCTCACCGACATACCCCTGCGACGCGTGGTCGGGGTAGGTGCCCTCGGTGATGATCAGGCCGACGCTCGCCCGCTGCCGGTAGTACTCGACCATCAGATCCCCGGGAATGCCGGAGGAACCGGCCCGGACCCGGGTCATCGGTGCCATGACGACGCGGTTGGCGAGCTCGATCTTCCCGAGAGAGACGGGGGAGAAAAGTGACGGGGCAGGCGAAACTTCTGAAATGTTGATAGACATGGGTTTCTTTCTGTAATAGAGAGAAAAACGGGATGAATGTCTGCGACACAGGGGGTCCACGCTGCCCCGGCGGAGGCGCGGATGCGGTCCTCAGGCAGGCACGGGCACGCTGACGGTGACGCGGTTCCAGGACCGCGATCGGGGTGCGGGTGGTGTTGGCGGCGAACGCGGTGAGAGCCGCATGCCGTCGGCGTCGGCGTCGACGCCGGTCAAGCGCAACTGCCCGTCGGAGCACGAGCCTTCGCTCCGTGCGCACGATCCGCAGCCAGCCAGGTGACGAAGTCACGGGTGCCGCCGCCGGAATCGGTACGGATCGGTGTCTGCAGGCCGCGCCGCGACCGACTCCCTCGACGCGTCCCCGCGAAGAGGACCGATACACGGCTTCACCTGGAACGCGCTTCCGGCGGTCGCGGGAACAGTGATCTCAGCGATCCTCATTCTCACCGGCCTGAGGCACTTCCGCCGGCGATCGCCCATCGGACAGCCTGCTTCACGAAAGCGCGAGGCTAGCTGAGCGGGACGTCCGCGACACCCTTGAGGTGGCTGAACGTCTCGAGGGAATACCGGCCGTGGTACCGGCCCATGCCGCTTTCGCCCACGCCACCAAAAGGCAGGCCGGGCATAAGCAGTTGCATCACCGGCTGGCCCCAGGCGACGCCGCCGGAGGAAGTCTCATTCACGAGGCGCGACTTGATGGCCTCGGACGTGGTGAAGGCGTAGAGCGCGAGGGGCTTGTCGCGTTCGTTGATGAAGGCGATGGCGGCATCGAGGTCTTCGACTTCCACGACGGCGAGGATCGGACCGAAGATCTCCTCCTGCATGACCGGCGATGCGGGGTCGGCATCGGTGAGCACCGTCGGTGCGATGAACAGGTCGTCACGGTCGTGCTGGCCTCCCACCGCCGCCCGGCCGGAGTCCAGCAGACGCGTGAGCCGGTCGAAATGCCGCTCGTTGATGATCCGGCCGAAGCCGGCTGCGGTCTGCGGAGTGGAGCCGAACTGAGCTTCGACCGCCGTGCGGAGGGCGGGAACCAGTGCGGCGGCGGTGGCAGGGTCGGCCAGAACATAGTCCGGGGCTATGCACTGCTGCCCCGCGTTGCCGAACTTGGCGCCGACCAGCCGCTTCGCGGTCTCGTCGACGTCGGCGTCGGGTGCCACGAAGACCGGTGACTTGCCCCCGAGTTCGAGCGTGACGGGGGTGAGGTTCGTGGCTGCTGCGGCCATGACGATCCGGCCGACGGTGCCATTGCCGGTGTAGAAGATGTGGTCGAAACGCTGTGCCAGGAGGGCCGTGGTCTCCTCGGCTCCCCCCTCGACGACGGTGAGCACGTCAGGGTCGAAGTACTCGCGCAGGAGGCGTGAGGCGACTGCCGAGGTGTGCACCGAGATCTCGCTCGGCTTGGCCACCACGGTGTTCCCGGCGGCCAGTGCGCCGATGATGGGGTCGATGAGAAGGTGCAGCGGGAAGTTCCAGGGAGCGATCACCAGGACGACCCCGAGCGGGTCATACGTGGTGTAGGCCGTTGTTGTGGGACCGAAGTGGGCGGGAACCTCCACCGGGCGAGGCTGAAGCCAGCTCTCGAGATTCGCCAGCGTCTCGTCGATGTCGGCGACGGTGAAGTCGATCTCCTGCGTCTTCGCCTCGGCGGGGTTCTTCCTCAGATCCGCCCAGAGCGCTTCGATCAGCTCCTGCTCGTTTTCGACCAGCAGTGCCCGCAGCCGCTGCAGCTGGTTGACGCGCCAGTCCAGTCCGCGGGTGACACCGGTGTTGAACGTCGCACGAAGGCGGCCGACCACCTCCGCGGCCGTTTCGCTCTGGCGCGTCCTCGACTCGGTCCCCTGTGTTGCGGTCATGGGATGTGCTCCGTTCTTGATGCAAGCCACGCCCCGGCTGCCTTCCAGCCGGGCACGGTCTCCAGCGTGCTGGGCGGTCCGGTATTCACCCAGGTCACGGCTTTGCGTATGCCGGCGATGCCTACCACTGGCTGGGTCAGGCTGGTGTGCGTGCGACCGTGGATACTCGAGGCATGGACGAATACCCCGAACCGGTGCACGAGCCCGCCGCCAACTCTCTGGACCCGCGTGCCGAGCTCAGCGAGTTCCTGCGCACCCGGCGGGCCCGGCTGAAGCCGGAGGACGTGGGGCTGCGGGACTTCGGACGGTACCGGCGGGTGCCGGGGCTGCGCCGCGAGGAGCTGGCGCAGCTGGCCGGGGTGTCCGTGGCGTACTACACGCGGCTGGAACAGGGCAACGGGCGGCATGTGTCGGCGGAGGTCCTCGACGCCATCGCCCGCGCGCTCAGGCTGAGCGACGCCGAGCACGCGCACCTCACGCACCTGGCGAAGCCGAAACAGAAGAAGAAACCGGCCGTCCGCGCCCAGCAGGTGCGGGGCCCCCTGCGGACGCTGCTGGACACCATGGACGGCGTCCCGGCGCTCCTCGTGGGGCGGCGCTCGGACATCCTCGCCTGGAACCGGATGGCCGCGGCGGTCTTCGGCGACTGGGCCGAGCTGCCGGCGCACGAGCGGAACTGGGCACGGCTGGTGTTCCTGAGGCCCGAGTACCGCGACCTGTTCGTGGACTGGGAGCACAAAGCGAACAACGTCGTCGCTCAGCTGCGCATGGACGCCGGCTCCCATCCGGACGACCCCCGGCTGTCCGCGCTGGTGGGCGAACTCTCCGTGAAGAGCGAGGAGTTCCGGCGGATGTGGGCCACCCACGACGTCAAGGACAAGTGCCACGGCATCCAGCGCCTGCACCACCCGCTCGTCGGCGAACTCGACCTCCACCCCGAGTCATTCCACCTGGCCGACGACCACGAACAGACGCTGGCGACGTACCACGCCGACCCCGGTTCCCCGTCGGCGGAGGCACTACGACTGCTGGCCAGCTGGGGCACCGACGCGACAAGGGCGGGAGCCGGGATGCCGCCGGCACGCACGGCTTGATGAACAGTTGATCATCGGTAGTTGACTGCGCGCCACGCCCAGCGTCCTTTCGCACGCCCGACGCCTCCGGGGGCGGTGTCGGATTCAGGACGGCGCGGGCGTGCTGCGGGTAGGCAGTAGAAGAACGGCGGCGCCGCTGCGCAGGACGTCGTTGTCGAGGGTCAGCTGGCGGATGCGGCGTCGTGAGGTGGTTACGGTGGCTCAGGAGGCGGTGCTCCTTTCCCGAGGACGGGTCGCGGCTGGCGCCGACGCCGACTCCCATACCCCCAGTCACGCCTTAGCGTGATGAATTTTGGGGGGTCCTACTGGGTAGGGCGGGGCGCCGTCGTGAGGCGGTCCCGGTGGCTCAGGAGACGGTGGCCCTCTACCGGGGATTGGTCGAGGTCGACCCTGACTCCCATGCCCCCGGTCTCGCCTTGGCGCTGATGAATTTCGGGGCCCGGTTGGGTGGGGCGCCGTCGTGAGGCGCTCATGTCGGCCGAAGAGTCGGTAGGCCTCTATACGCGCCTCGACTCCGGCCTGGCCAAGGTGTACATCGATCACCTGAGCGAAGCCCGCCGTCTGCTGGATCGACTGCGTGCGTCGTTCAAGGCGTAGCACTTCGTAGCTGCTCGGCGTGCGGACAGCGGACCCTCACGAACTCTGTCCATAACTTCGGTTATGCGCTATCGAGCTGTCCGTGGCCTAGCCTTCAGCAGCATGTCGTTCACGGGCTGACCGGCTCACCTCATCCGCCGAGATCTGGCACGGCTGTATAAACAGAGGGCTGGCCCGGTGGCACCCGGTCGTTCCGCGCGAGGTTGGGCCAGGCCGATGTGACTACTGGTGGTGTCCCGGTTTGCTCAACGCAGATATCGGCGGCTTCCATGTGTGGGCGATGGATCTGTCGGGCTCCCAGCCGTAGCGTCGTAGCTGCTCTGCCTCATCCATGTGTCCGGCGCCTGCCAGCCAGTGGGCCGCCCACCGCAGTGCCTCAGCATCGCCTGCATCAGCGGCGTACTCGACCCATGCCAGGGCTTCGTCCAGCCGGTCAGCCTCTGCCAGGCGTTCGGCCGCCCACCGCAGGGCCTCGGTGTCACCAGCGTCCACGGCGCGCTCCGCCCAGGTCAGGGCCTCGTCCAGCCGATCGGAAGCTGCAAGCAGGTCGGCCACCCACTGTAGGAGCTCCGTGTCGCCAGCGTCGATGGCACGCTCGTACCAGGTCAGGGCTTCGTCCAACTGCCCGGCAGCCGCCATGAGGTCGGCTGCCCACCGCAGAGCCTCGGGGTCGCCGGCGTCCACGGCGTGCTTGGACCAGAGCAGTGCGTCGTCTAGTGCCGTGACCGCACACGTTCGCCGGGTTGATGGTCGGGTACGGATATCGAGTTCTGTCCAATGTCGGGCTGTGGCACGATGCCTCGATGATCACCTCAGCCATACCGCCCGTCGTTTCTGCAGGCCACATGGCCAAGCAGGAACAACCTGTGCTCGCCCTCCCCAGCGGCCTGGAACTGCGCCCCTGGCGCGCCAGCGACGCCGACACCTTGGTAACTGCCGGCCAGGATCCGGCAATTCGCCAGTGGAACCGACTGGTCGTGGCCTCGCCTGCGGAAGCACGCAAGCGTATCGAGCGCATGCACGAGCGCTGGCAGAACGAGCAGAGCGCGATATGGGCCATCGGCCGCCCCGACGGCGGCCAGGCCGTGGGCTTGATCGGCTGCGGTGACATCGACCTCGCTGGTGGCAGAGCCGAAATCCTGTACTGGATCCTGCCCGCAGGACGCGGCCGCGGCGCCATGGTCGAGGCCACGAAGCGCCTCAGCCAGTGGGCGTTTGACGACCTTGGACTGCACCGGCTCCGGCTGTGCCACGCGATGGCCAACCCGGCATCGTGCCGAGTAGCGGCCAAGGCCGGCTTCTCCGTCGAAGGCACGATGCGCAGCGCGCTGCTGCATGAAGACGGGTGGCACGACCAGCATTTGCACGCCCTGGTCAAGGGCGACATCTGACTATCCCGGGTAGTCAGGCCACGGCCTGAAGCGGGCGTCCGCCCCAGCGGATGCCTTTCTCGCTTCGGATGCGGGCGCGCTCCTTGCGTGCGGCAGCCAGGACGTCGCGGTGGCGGGCGTTACGGGCGTTAGCGTTGCGCCAACGCAAGTAGGCGTGCAGGGCCCGGGTCTGCACCGTGTGGTTGGGGTGGTGGGAGTTGGCGATGGTGAACTGCCTCAGCGGCCCGAAGTACGCCGCGATGGGGTTTGGCCCACGAGGCGTAGGTCGGGGTGAAGCACAACTCGACCTTGTTCTTCTTCGCCCAGCGGCGCATGTCGCATCCCTTGTGGGCGGATAGGTTGTCCATGATCACGTAGATCGGTGCGCCGTCGGGACGAGCGGCGCGGATCGACTTCAGCGCGGCCAGTGTGTTCGCCGCGCCCTACCTGCGGCGGTAGACGCCCCACAAGCGGTCGTCACCGATCGAGTAGCAGCCGTGGAAGTAGCGCACCCCGTGGGTGCGGTGGAAGGTGGCGGGCGCCCGGGCAGGGTGTTTCTGGCGGGCCCAGCCGACGCCGGCGGTGGACCGGATCCCGAGCGGGCCGAACTCGTCGAAGGCGAAGACCCGGTCCGGGAAACGGTCCACCACTTCCTCGATCCGGTCTGGCTTCGCCTCGCGCTAGGGGTCCGGCGACTCCTTCCACGTCCTGGTGCGCTGGAAGGTGATGCCGCGGCGGGCGAGCGGGCAGCGTAAACGCCTCGCGGCCGATGCGGATGACCCGGCCGCGGACTTTCCGCAGGTAGGCCAGTTTGCGCAGTGACCAACGGGTGAAGGGCTGGCCGAGCTTGACCGGTCGGGTGATGGCCGTCTGAATCACGAAGTCTTCGTCGTCAGGGCTGAGCGGCGGGGACGGCCTCCGGCCCATCGAGGGTCCAGGCAGGTCAGGCCGATCTCTTTGAACCGGTGGATCACATCCCGAACGGTGTCCTCGTCGGCCTGCACCAGCTGGGCGATCACCGGCACCCGGTTCCCGCCAGCAGCATCATCGCACGGCGGTAACGCACCGAACTCGTACTGCCCCGGCGCACGATCTGCTGCAGCCGCTGCCCCTCCTGGTCGGTCAGTCTGCGTACACGGACGGGCTCGGCCACCGCGCCTCCAGCGGTCGGGTCGGACGTCACCGCACATCCAACCGCCGCGACTACCAACCCGGCGAACCGACGCGGTCAGAGCACTAGCCGTCCGGCAGCGGCCAGCAGGTCGGCTGCCCACCGCAGAACTGCGCGACGACTTGCGCACCGCCGCCCACGCTGGCGGTGGCAGCCAGCGCGATGGCCAACGGGGTCGGGCCGCCTGCATCCTCTCCCCTCGCCGCGATCCAGCTCGGGCTGCGCTGACTTACCACGAGTCAGTCCAAGCCTCGGCGCCAAGAGCGCAAGGCTCGCACCGGGGCGGCTGGCGTGCGTCATGCAGAGAAGATCACCGAGCGCACCTTGACGTCTTCGCAGTCGGAGTCTGCGAAGACCGTGGCAGTGGCGTTGGCGCCGTTGGTGCGGTTCTGCGGGGCGAAGGCCGACGAGGCATTGATGACGCTGCCCGGTGCGCGGAAGGCGTACCTCAGGAGCTGGCGCCGCTGACCCCCGGGGCGACGAAGCGCCGGTGCAGGGGGTAGAACTTCGGCTCGGGGTCGCTTTGCACGCCCAGTTCGCCCTTGAGTACGGGGGCGATCCTGGCCTCGATGAACCGGTTGAAGTGGTCCTCCGACTCCCAGATGTCCATCACGTTGAGGCCGCCATGGACGAACCAGGCGGCGTGCAGCACGCACCCGTCCGGTGCGTCTTCTTCCCAGCGCACCCTCTGGCGCACCGCGTCGTACACGTCGGGTGTGATCTCGGGCCAGGAAAAGGTCATCACGACTGCCATGGAATTTCCTTTCGCCGCCTGGACGCGCCGCGGTCGGACGGCCCGCGGCATAGCACTGCGAAGCTAAGCCGCTGGTATCGCCGGTGCACTCCGGGGCGTCCATACGAGAAGGGATTCAAGTCGGTACCAGACCTCGGAGACCCCCATCGCCATAGCGACTCCGAGACACATCAGGGACAGTTCCAGGGTTACGGCAAGAAGCGGGTCGGAACGCTCTCGCCCACCCAACCGCCGCTCAGCATTGATCAGTGCCAGCAGATCGGCGTGGACCAGTCGCCGGTTAAGCAGGTGTTTTTTCAACCGGTTCGTCGAGTGATAGTGGGTCCGGCGTGTGAGTGCTTTTGCTGTCCAGAAGGCTCTCGCCCTCGACGAGGTCCCGGCAGCCCTGGGAGAACTGGCCAGCCGTCACGTGCGGAGCAAGCTCGTGCACGTGTTCCGCTGAATCAAGAGGATGGTCCTCGACCATGATCGTGGTCGAGGACCATCCTCTTGCCTGTAAGGGCCTTACGGCGTGGGCCATCGCCCGGCTGGGCTCAGCGCTTAGCCACGAAGACATGCGCGGCGGCCTGCGCGGGGAGTTCCGCGGCCTCCCCGCCGCTGCTGACCATCGCGCCGGCGGGCGAGGACGTCACGCTCACGCCCGCGTCCGGTGATTCGAGAAGGATCCGGGAAACGTGGGGTGCAGTACGGGAAAGACCACGAAGAGACGACGAGCCGGAACCGCCGGCTGACGTCTGGGCTCGGCAGGAGGTGGAGTCCACGCTCACCATCAACCAGTCGATACGGCCCTCAGCGTCGGCGTCGGCCGGTACAGCCGCGAAGAGCCGGGCCCACGTGCCGCCGGCCGACCACCGTCGGTGCCGTTCGTACACGGTCTTCCACTTGCCGAAACGCGCAGGCAGATCCCGCCACGGCACTCCGGTGCGGTTCCGGTAGAGGATCTTGTTGATGATCCGGCGATGCCCCTCTCGACGACCGCCCCGCTTGCCCGACTTCGGCAGATGCGGCTTCAGCCGCGTCCATTCTTCGCCGCCCGCACACTCTCGCCGGCCAACTCCGGCCGGTTCAAGTCCCGCACCGCGCTGATCACATGGGTGGAGTCGGTTCGCTGCTTACCCCCGGCCGCCACCAGGCCGACGTCCTTGCAGTGCTCCAGGAGCCGGTCGAAGACGACCCGTTCCATGCCGTTGTCCGCGAGCCGTGCCCGCAACCGGCACAGCACACTGGCGTCGAAGCCGATGTCCGACAGTTCCACCCCGAGCGCGTATTTCCAGTCGATCGCCCGCACCGCCATCGCTGCGGCCTGCCGGTCCGTCAGGTCCTCCGCACACTGCAACACCGTCACCCGCGACAACGTCCCCGGTGACAGTCCCGGCGCCCCTCGCACACCGAACGCCTCCGCGAACGGCTCATCAGCGAAGACCTCCGCGAGGTGATCGGCGCCCGGATCGCCAGGCTCCCCTTCGGGAACGCCGCCCGGCCACCATCACGGTCTGCTCCGGAACCTCCGGCAACCCCACCGGCCGCATGGACATGTCCTACCGCCTCCATGGGCCGCACAACAGAAGAAGCGACCTCAGGAACGATCATCACTGACCCGCCCTCCCCCCCCCGTGCGCAGCAGAGTCACATAGGGGTGCACAGTTCAGATCCGCAGGGCCCACAGTCTTCCATCCATGTCCGCGATGAAGACCCGGCCATCGGTGGACTGCGGAAGGGTGGCCAGGCCCGTATCGAAGTCACCCGTCCAGACCTCACGGCCGGTCCGGGCGTCGACGATCCGCGTGTGTCGCCACTGCGTGAACATCCGCTCGCGGGGCGTGGTGAACAGCACGTGTTTGCCGATGAGTTCGGCGCCCTCGTCGCGGCTGCGCCAGCGCTGCCGGCCGTCGTTCGCGTTCAGGCACACCGTGCCCTTGCCGGTGGGCACCACGAATCCGCCCTCGACCCCCAGCACGCCCTGAACACCCTCGATCTGCTTGACCGAGCCGTCGTCGCCGTAGTCGGAGGCCCGCCGGTATGGCCCGTCGTAGGTCCACTTCACCTTTCCGGTGGCAGCGTCCACCGCCGTGGGCCTGCGGCGGTCCCCTGCCGCCAGCGGCAGGAAGATGGTGGTGCCCGAGATGACTGCCTGCCAGCTGCGCTCCGCCGAACCGGCGCGTTCCTCCGCGGCGTTGAACGGCGTGCGCCACACCACGTCCCCGGTGTGCGCCGAGCGGCATACGAGATCGGTGGCGGCCTTCTTGCCAACCTCGTAGAAGAGGAGGAACTTTCCGAGCGCATGAGCCAGGCGGCCGTTCGCGCTGAATCCTGACTGTTGCCACGCGGTCTTCCCGGTCCGGGCCGAGAGCGCCGTATCGCCGCTGACCACCAGGTCCCCGACGCACAGCGCCCCTCCCGGCGTGTCCGTGAGGAACGTCCACCGGTCCTTTCCACTACGCGGGTCGAGACCGGCCACTCTGCCGTCGCCGGCCACGATGACCAGGCTGCCGGGCTGGTGCACGTCCCAGCTCTGTGAGTCGAGCTCGTGGCGCCACAGCCGTCTGCCGCCGACGGTGTCGAAGGCATCGAGCCAGGGGCTCTGCTCCTCCTTCAACTTGCTCTTGACGATGGCCGCGTGCCCGACCACGGCGAACTGCGGGCTGCCGTCCGCGGTCCAGTTCTGCCCGCTCAGCGTGGCCTTCCACAAGCGGGCGCCCCGGGCGGCATCGAAGGCGTGCACCATGACCGGGGCGTCGCCGCTCGCGATGTACCAGCGGCCGCCGCTGACGACGGACGTCGGGTGGTTCCTGTCGAGTCTTTGCGCGTCGCCGATGTTCTGCGACCAGGCAACCGGGCCCTTGTCGGGTTCCTCGGTGAGATACAGGGCGGCTGCGGTCCCGGCGGCGCCCAGCGCGAGGACTCCCGCACCCCACCCCAGGGCGCTGCGCCGGGTGAGCCCGGGCGGGCGGGGCGGCTCAGTCACCGATGCCGTCGTGGCATCCGGGGACGGCCGGCCGGGCGATCCGCCCGCATCCACGACCGTCGGCGTGCGGCGCGCAGGTACCGCCGCCCCCGCGCTCCCGTACAGGCCACGCAGCTCGGCGGCCAGTTCCGCGGCCGACGCGTACCGCCGGCCGGGTTCCTTCTCCAGCAGTCGCAGCACGAGCTCGTCCCACGCGGCGGGCAGACCGGGCAGGACACTGCTCGGGGTCGGCGGCGTGTCGTTGAGGTGCGCGGTCAGATAACCCAGCGCGTCCGGAGCGCTGAACGGCAGGCTGCCGGTGAGCAGTTCGAAGAGCAGGCACCCCACCGCGTAGAGGTCGCTGCGCTCCTCAGGGCGGCCGCGGGCCTGCTCCGGCGCCATGTAAGCGGCCGTTCCCACCACCGTTCCGGTGCGGGTCAGCAGCTCTCCGGCCCCCGCCGGGTCCGCGGCGCGCGCGATCCCGAAGTCCAGTACCTTCACCCCGCCGTTCGCCGTGATGAACACGTTCGCCGGCTTGATGTCGCGGTGCAGAACGCCGCCGGCATGCGCTTCGGCCAGCGCGTCGCAGATCTGCGCACCCCACCGTGCGACGTCCTGGCCGGGTACCGGACCACGGCGTACGACGGTCTCAAGACCCTGGCCCCGCAGGAACTCCATCACCAGGAACGGCGCGCTGCCCTCCGCGGTGACCGCCTCACCGAGATCGTGCACGGCCACGATGCGCGGGTGTTGAAGCGCCGCGGTGATCCGCGCCTCTCGCAGGAAACGCGCCCGCAGTTCACCGGCCGCGTTCCCCCCGCCCGCCAGAAGCGAGACGACCTTGACGGCGACGGTGCGCCCCAGACGCTCATCGAACGCTTCCCACACCTCGCCCATCCCACCGCGCCCGACCAACTGCTTGAGCTGGTATCGCCCGGCCAGCAATGCATCACCCACCACACAGCCCCCACCGAAAGTGTCCGCGGGCTGCATGTTAACTCCCGCAACCCGCTCACCTTCGGTTACACCGTTCGTTTGACAGACCCCTGCCCCGGCACCGCGGGAAACGCGGACACGGGCGTCAGGCGCTCGAACGCCACAGCAAGGGCCGCGTCCGGCCACCGGTCTCTTCGTCAGTCCACACAATTAACGATGATCAACGGCGGCCGCACCCCTGCCGTCCTCTCAGTGCCGGACGAGACAGAACGGGTGTCCTGCCGGATCCGCGAAGATGCGCCAACTCCGCTGTCCATCACCTGCGTCGAGCAGTGCGGCGCCCCGCTTGAGGACGTCTTCCTGAGCTTGTTCCAGGTCCTTGACCTCCAGGTCGAGGTGGAACTGCTGAGGGTGCGCGGAGTCCGGCCACCGCGGCGGCTGATAGTTGTCCACCCGCTGGAAGGCCAGCACGAACCCGCCGTCGGTGTGGAGTGTGGCCCAGCCCTCCCCGAGGGACCACCGCGGATCCGGCTGGTTCACTACGCCGCCGAGAAGCGACTGGTAGAACCGGGACAGCCCAACGACATCGGCACAGTCCAACACCACGCACTGCAGCTTGGCGATCACGCAGGCCAGCGTCTCACGGCACCTGATCACGATCTACAGCTGGCAAATACTCCAGCCGTAGATCGTGATCTCGATGGTGAGAGGCGCCGAGGAGACAGGTGGCCAGTGTCGATCAAGGACGAGATCGACCACGCCAGTGGGTGTCCGTTCCTTCTCCGCCTACCCGAGTCCACCGAGACGGAGGGCGTCCCTCATCTCGCTGAGCTTCGCGGTCGTCGCCGGGGTCGGCTCCTTCGCCTGTCCGCCGAGACGGAGGGCGGCCTCAACCTCGCTGAGCTTCGCGGAGGATAGGGCGCCCGCCCGCTCGATCAGGTCGTCCCGGGACACGGTGGTCAGCCACGTGCAAGGGGTAAAGCCTGGACGCGGGATCGCGAACCGCAGAACGCCTTCAAAGGGCAGTCCTTCCATGGCGCCTACTGCCACTTCGACGCCCAGACCGCTGATGTCGACGCCCGCCGGAGCGACGACCTGCATCACCCGGATCCCGGATGCGTCGTCTCCCGACAGCAGTACGACCGGCCGCCGCTCGTCGAACTCGACCCACCAGACTTCGCCACGTTGCACATGTCCTCCTGACACAGGACGGCAGGCGGACGCTGCGCGACCCTGAAGCGCTGTGGAGACGGGTGCGGCCACCGTTGATCATCGGTGTGTGAAGACTGAAGATTATGCGGTGGCCGCAGGTCACAGCGTAGACCCTGCCCGCTGGCAGGAGGGGTTCGACGGCCTGATGAGCCGGATCGCAGGACGGTTCGCGCGGGTAGAACCCGGCGCCGGGCACGGCAGTTGATGCTCGGACTGCTGTCGGACCTGCCACGCAAGAACTGCTGGACCATCGCCGAGTGGGCCGGGGAGTCCACCCCGGACGGCATGCAGCACCTGCTGGGGCGGGCCGAGTTCGGTCTCGGTGCCGTCCTTGGTGGAGGCGGTCTTGGTGCCGTAGTGCGGTTCGGGCCACAGATTGCTCGGGCCACAGATTGCTCGGGCCGCGGGGCGCGCCGCCGAGTTCCAGCGGTACGAGGTGGTCCTCCTCGTAGTCCGACGTGGTGGTGTCGGTGTACCCGTAGTCGATGATGCCCTGTGCCTTGAGGGGGTTGGTGCAGGAGGTGAGGGGCCGGACGGTGCCGGTCCAGCCGGACACGCAGATGGTGCTGGCGATGGTTCGCATCGACCGGCGATCCGTGGGTGCCGTATCGCCTGCTTGACCGCGACGGGGTTCCGGTCGAGTCGGTGGGCGCGTACTTCCGTGATTTGCAGGCGGCCGGCCGCAGCGCGGCAACGGTTCGCTCACATGGGATGGACCTGCTGCGGTGTTCCGGTTCCTGTGGGCGAGCCGACGGCCGGAATCGCCAGGGACGCGAGATCCCGCTGCGACACCTCGTCTGTCGTCACGGGCAACGACCGGAGACCAACGAGCCCTGAGATGTCTTCTGAACTGCGAAAATAGTCCCCATAGTTCAGTCAACATGAGTGCATAGCGGTCCACCCGTGGGGTCAGCAGCCGCCCGGTCTCGAAGTGGTCCTCGGGCAACGGCTGCAGCAGGGGCTTCTCGATGGCGAAGTACTCGCCGACGGTGCGCGGGCGCTCGCCGATCCGGCGCTGGTCGTCCTGCTGGTCCCATGTGTCGATCCGGGCGTTGAGCTCGGCCAGGGTGGCGACTTCGGGGACGGGGACCAGGTGGTTGCGGCGGAATCGTCCGACCTCGCCCTCGACGCCACCCTTCTCGTGGGCGCCGTCGATGCCGGGCCGCCAGTAGAAGACCTCCAGGCCAGCCCAGGAGCGGAACGCGGTCCATCGCTCGGTCTCCACGCGGGCGCCCGGGTGAAGCCGAGGCCCTGAGCAACCGCAGAGCTGAGGTTGTCGTAGCGGACCATTTCCACGCGGCAACCCTCCCAGCACCTGGAAAGCGTGGAGGTGGCCCTCGAAGGAGGCTTCCTGAGCTTGCGAGACGAAGACGCGGTGGATGGCCTTTCCGGAGAAGGAGAGCCGGAAGACGAACAGATAGCACAGGGTGCGGCCGCCGTTCAGGGTGATGTAGACGTCGCCGAAGTCGACCTCGGCCTCTTCGCCGGGCCGATGGGCCTGCGGGATGAACACACTCGTCGGTCCGCGGCCCTCCTCGACCCAGATCTCGGGCTTGCGCCGCCTGATGTAGTCCTGGACCCGACCGTAGGAGACGCCGTCCATGCTGTACTCGTCCACAAGCCTGTCGAAGACCCGCTTGGCGGTATGGCGCTGCTTGCGGAGCGTCCAGGTCGGCACGCAGGATCGCGTCGACCAGATGCTGGTAGGGGTCCAGGACCGATGCGCGGAGCGGCATCGGCTTGCGCGGAGTGGGCCGCGGCGATGTCAGAGCCTCACGGATCAACCGCCGGTGGACCCCGTAGCGGCGGGAGAGTTCATGGATCGACAACTTCTCCGTACGCGAATCCCGGCGGATCGCCGCGAAAAGCCCGACCTTGGATCTCGGCCGTCCATCCCGCCCCCTGCCTATCGGAAGCACATCGATGCTCCCACCGCGAGACCGCCCCTGGGGCCACTTCTGACGAACACTTGCCTCCCAATCAGGCCGCAGGCGCCACAGGATTCGTTCCGATGGGGCCAGAGAAGTCATTCACAGTCAGCCGGCCGCATCAAGGCCGGAACCGAACTCCCTGCCCACCCCGGTCGACCAGGTGGGGGAGGAGCAGGTGCAACAAGCACTCGAGGCAGCCGAGCGGATCTTCGTGTCCCTGACGGGCTACACGGGCTTCGACCTCGACCTGTCAGAAGAGATCCTCGCAGTCGTCCTCAAATCCGTCAGCGCCGAGCAGCAGGAGGGCCACGCACGGCAGTTGGAGGCCTTCGCGGAAGCCAGCCGTAAACGCCTCGCGCAGCTGTACGGGAAGTACGGGCCAGGCGGGAAGTTCGCGGACGAGAGCCACTGCTACCTGACCCATCAGCCCGCGAGCATCGTGGTTCTGCGAGCGACTGGACACCGTCCCGATGTGGCTCGAAGCGGTGTGGAACGAAGAGACCGACGCCGAGCTGACGCGGGAGCGCCTCACCAAGTACTGGCGGTTCGGGCTGGGACCCTCATGAGTACATCCGGCGATCGAGGTCCTGACTTCCCTCGGATCGACGTGGCCTTCAGGGAGAGGACGAAGCCGTGGCTCAGCTGATCCGGGACGTGCACGCATTCCTGCGCCAGGCCCCCGGCGAGGAGACCTTGAGTGGGACGGGATCCGGCTCGTGTACGACGGCACCGCGTTGCACATGTCCACGGCCGACGCCCCTGACACCGTGATCGCCCGCGCCGACACCTGCGGGTTCACCACCCAACCGTGGGAGGTGACTGAGTACCGCGCCAGCATCACCAGCACGGAGGTGTGGCTGCGCATCAACAGCGAGTACGGCGAGCACCTCATCGACGTCTGCCCCTTCTGGGGGCAGCGCCCCGCCGCGATCACGTTCGCCGCGGGCGACCACGCGGCGGCGTTGCCGGTGATCGCCTGCCCGACGGCACCAGACGACCGGCGCCCCTGGCACGGTCGCGATCGAGGGAAGGACCGTGACGTGAACGGACGCTGCCCGCGCTGCACGGAGACGCACCACGTCCGTATCCGACTCGTGGGTCTGGGCGGACTACTGGGCGTCCTTGATGAGTTGCTGAGCCCACTCGGGCAGGATCGCCAGGTCCTGTGTGTCCCTGCTGTTCGGCGCGACCGGCGCCGCGGCCGGGATCTGCGGCGCGGCAGAGCCGGGGCCGGGGATGGGCGCTGGCGTCGAGGGCCACTTCCGGCGGTGTAGCCGGGGCACTCGGCCTGGAGGTCGCGGGCGCGGTCGGTCGGGTAAAAACGCCCAGCCTGCACGGCAGAGGGTCGTGTTCGAACGGCGAGGTCAACTCTCAAGCTCACGGCGCCGACCGGATGACGAAGACCTGGCTGTCCTTCGGCCGGCACGGCTCCACCACGGCCTCGGCTCCCTCGGAGGTGTCCGCGTCACTGATGGCCACGCAGCCTCGGCCGTCGATACGCAGCGAGTACCGTCGGCTTCCGTCCGGCCCGGCCGGCGCGATCTGGAACGGGGTCGTCTTCCTACAGTCGTCCCACGGCTCCAGCAGCCCGGAACCCGGCCCCCCGGCCAGGTCCTTCAGACAGCCGGGGCCGTGGTCGGGGTGGTACCAGCGGATCCGGAAGGTGTTCCCGCCGAGCGGAACCAGCGTCGTCTCCTGGGGCGCGACCTCGTCGCACGGCCGCTGCACCGCGACCAGTGACTTGTACCGGCTGCTGTAACCGTCCGTCAGACAAAGGCCGTTCGCCAGGGCCGGACGGATCTGCACACGGCCCTTGAGTAGGGACCGCGCGTCGGCCGCGGCGAGGCCCCCGCCCCCGGCGCCCTTCGAGCCGCCGTCGTCCCTGGAGGGGACCAGAGCCCAGACGGCGGCGGCCAGGAGCGCCACCAGGACCACCGACGCCGGCAGGACGGGAACCCCGAACACCCGCGCACCGAGGCGGACGCCCCGCCTCGGATCCGCGCCTCTCTCTCCGGTGACCTCCCCTCGGGCGAGGCCGTCCCGGGCCGCCAGCCACTGCGCCGCCCGCTCGCCGTCCCCGCAGGCTTGTACGAAGGCGGCCAGCAGTTCCGGACGCGGCAGGGTCCGGCCGCGCAGCACATCGGCCAGGGTGCTGCGCGGCAACACCTCGCCGTGCTCGGCGGCACGCTCCTCCAACTGGCGGTACGTCAGCCCCGCCCGTTCCTTGAGTTCCCGCATGGCGGCGATGAACTCGGCAGTATCACACGCCTGTTGGGGGCCCGCGTCCCCCCTGATCTCCATGTCGCACATCGTCGGACCTCCTCGAACGGCCGCACAATCCCGTTTCCCGCCACGGTCCTCATGATCCGGACAAGATCCGGACAAGGCGCTGACCAGGCCGGACAGTCAGTGGGCTGTCCGGGACAGCGACGGCTCTTGTCCCTGTCCGGCCCACCCCAGCAGGCTCGGTGCTGCACCGGCCGGAGCACCCACCCACCCACCCGACTCGTCGATCCCAGGGAGATACCTCATGCCCATGCGTCAGCGCATCGCCGCGACCGCGATATCGGCCGTACTCGCGGGCGGCGCCCTCGGCCTCGCTCCGGCGGCCCAGGCACACGACATCGCGCCGGCTTCCTGCTACGGCAGCGCGAACAGCTACCTCAAGCCGGCCGGAACGTACTGGCTCCCGGCGGGCGATGTGTTCAGCACCTCAAGCGCGTGCGCCGACATCAACATCAAGCCCAACACGAACCGCTACGTGAAGGTCTGCTTCGAGACCAACGGCCGCCTGGAGTGCCAGGCGAACTACACCCTCGCCCGCGCCGGGGAGTGGAACGTCATCGCGAGGAACGTGCGGGACGGCGCCCTGTTCGCCTTCGAGTTCCGCTCGGACGCGAAGTCCACCGGCAGCTGGGCCGCCTGACCCACTGGCACCGACCCCCACACCAGCACTGCCACCGACCACCAGGAAAACCGATGAAAAGGACTCGAACGATGGCAAGAGGCACCTGGCGGGCCACGGCCTCGCTGACCGGAGTGACCACGGCTCTGTTCGCCCTCGGCGTCGCGCTGCCGGCCCAGGCCCACGCCGCCGTCCGCTGCGAGACGGTGCGCGCAACCGTGGCCAACTCCCAGGGGATGTCCGGCGGCACCGTGCGGGCGACCGTGTGCAAGCCCGGCAGCGGACACGCCTACTTCGACGATGGCTACTACAACTACGTACAGGACCACCAGGCCGACGGTGCCGCGGCCCGCGCGTATGTCGTGGACGCGAACGGCCGCTACGGCCCACTCGCAGTGGACGACACCTCCACCTCCGGTGGGGAGCCCATTTCCTGGGAGTCCAACGGGGCGGGCAGCGGGACGGTCCATGTGTACGTCTGCCTGGGCAAGAAGTACCCGTGGGACAGCGGGTCCCGCTGCGCCTCGGACTCCATGAGCTAGACCCGTAGGAGAACAACGGGGGAACGGGGGAAACCGGGGGAAGGGGGCCGGGCTGCTGGAGCAGCCCGGCCCCCTTGAGGAACTTGCCCACCCGCTCCACCTCTTCCGGCGACAGCGGCACCTGAGCTTGGCGTCAACGGCCTCGCCCACGATTGACTTCGAGGTGTGCTGGCCTGGTGGTTCAGTTGGCGGTGCGGCGCGAGGGGACGAGTGCAGTGCTCGAGTGGCGGTCGGGTGACCCGCTGGGCGGTCCGATCGGATACCAGGCCAGCCGCATGGTGTTCTTCTGCATCTCGGCTGCGGTCGGCCATGATGACGCTGCAGACCGGTGGGCACCGGGACGTGCTCGGGCAACGCCGTGGAGTTGACGACACCAGGGCCTCCCGGCGTTGCTCGGTCAGGTTCGCATCCCCGAGCTACCGAGAGGCCTGCCTTCATACGCGTGCAACGGGAAGATCGCCCCAGCGGGAAACTGACCCGGGAGGGCTGGCCCGCGCCGCGACGCGTGGGTCAGCCCTCCGAGGTTCTCGGTGCTCTTGACCGGCTTTCCGGCCTGCGGGCCCGCCGCGGCGCCGCGACGACGAAGCCTCCAGGGCTCAACCGGCCCCGAAGGCTTAACCGAGCCGCCATGGTCGGGGCGACCATCTGGGTTCTAGCGATCGTTGCAACACCTCGGCTCAGAGGTGGCGATGGACGTCGAATTTCGTGAGAAGCGAAGGCCCCAGGGCAACAGGCCGTTGGTGCAAGAACGGGAGACGTACTTCCTACTTGTGGATCAAGGAATGAGCTTTGCCGAGGCTGCCAGGACCGTCGGCATCAGCACCCGCACCGGCGAACGTTGGCGCAACGGACGAGGTGCCTCGGGTCGGATCAAGGCGTATCCACCGCTCAACGCGGCACCCGTCGAGGAATCGAGCAATCCCTCGCGCTATCTCCGCGAGGCCGACCGCGTTCACGTAGCCGACCGGCTACTGGAGAAGGCCACCATCCGGGCGATCGCTGCCGAGCTGGGCCGCAGCCCATCGACGATCAGCCGCGAAGTCCGCCGCAACGGCACCGTCCTGGCCGACGGCCGCTGGCACTACCGGCCCTATACCGCCCAGCGCCGCGCTGACGCCCGCCGGCCTCGTCCAAAGACGGGGAAGATCGGCCAGAACCCGGAACTGCACGACTTCATCCAGTCGCACCTGACCCTGCGCTGGAGCCCTGAGCAGATCTGCCACGCTCTGCGCAGACGCTTCACTCATCGGCCGGACATGCACGTGAGTCACGAGACCATCTACCAGGCCCTTTACACCCAAGGCCGCACAGAACTCCGCCGCGAACTGACCCAAACTCTACGCACCGGACGTGTCAGACGGCTCCCTCGCCGCCTGGCCGATCGTCGGCGCTTCCGGGCAGTCAAGAACAAGGTCATGATCAGCCAACGGCCACCCGAGGCAGCCGACCGGGCCGTCCCCGGGCACTGGGAAGGCGACCTGATCCTCGGCCGCAAGAAGCACTCCGCGATCGCCACCCTGGTCGACCGCAGTACCCGCTACCTGATCCTGGTCCACCTGCCCGACGGCTACAACTCCGCAGCCGTGCGCGACGCCCTCATCGCCGCGGTAAACCCTCTGCCACCTGACCTGAAACGGTCACTGACCTGGGATCAGGGCACTGAAATGGCCGCTCATCGCGGCTTCAGCATGGCCACCAACGACCCGGTCTACTTCTGCGACCCCGGCAGCCCGTGGCAGCGCGGCTCGGACGAAAACACCAACGGCCTGCTCCGCCAGTACTTTCCCAAGGGCACCGACTTGTCCGTCCACACTCGCGAACACCTGAACGCGGTCGCCGCCGAACTGAACAGCAGGCCCCGCAAGACGCTCGGCTGGGAAACGCCGACCGAGCGCCTGTCTACACTGCTCAAGGCCCAACAGAGCCGGTCGTCGGCTTTCCGTCGACACACGGCAGAACCGCGGCAGGGGGAGCGGTGAGAGTACCTGCGGAGCTGGTCGGCACCCGTGTCACACGCACGGCCTTCGACCACCAGGTCCGGATCAGCTTCACCGATCACGCCCCAGACAGCCGCATCCGCATCGAGGGCGAGCTCGTCATCGAGACACCGTTCACCCTCACGGACTCCTCGGGCCACCAGGCCCTACTGATGCCAGCCACCGGACCGTCCCTGGCGCCGGTACTCGACCTGTTCGCCAAGTGCGTCACCGAAACCGAGGTCACCGGGCAAGGCACCCTGTCCCTCGGCTTCGACGACGGCACTCGGCTCAGCATCGAGCCAGACCCCGACTACGAGTCGTGGAGCCTCACCGGCTCAGGAATCGATCCCGTCCTGGTTGGCCCAGGCGGCGAAACCGACTGGCAACACTGATCATCGCCGCAACCCACACACCGTTGCGGCACTCAACCTGTTGCAACGACCCCTGGAATCCGCCCCAGGGATCCGACCATGAGGCCGACCACGGCTCCCGCCCGCACCGCACGCAGCCCGACCACGGCTCGTCAGCGCGGTGCGGGGTTCTCCCTCCTGCCGCCTCCACCCGACCGAGTAGGGCCCGGCACATGGTGACCATCAACGAGGTGCTGGCGGCGCTCACCGAACTGCGCAGCGATCTGGAAACCCACGCCTGGCAGCCCGATGAGCACGAGCACGCATCGCAGGACGGACGCGAACTGCGGCTCGCCCCGGACGACGTCCTGGACCTGGGCGTGCGCGCGACCGGCGACCAGCTCCAGATCGTGGGCACCGAATCGCAGGGCGACACCGTGACCAGCCCGCCCGGCCGCCGCTTCACCTCATAACGCCCGGTGTTGCGGTAGAGGTTGCGCCAAGTGTTGCGGTAGGTGTTGCGCTGGCCTCCACAGCGCCCCGAAGTCCGCCGAGGTCACCATGATGAGGATCTCTGGAATCGGCCAGGGCTACTCGTCGCCCCACTCGCTTCGCCCCTCAACCGAGTGGGGAGCGAAGACGAGCGCCTCGCAGGTGAAGGCCGGGCCCGCACGGAGCGGGGTGTGCGGGCCGCGCCGAACCGTCACGGTGTGCTCAGGCTCCCCAGTCCGGGGCGACGGCGCGGCTTACGCAGTCTCGGAGCAGGGTGCGCCGCTGTTCGTGGACGCTCGCGGGCTCCTGGGCGGAGGCGGCGTAGACGTTGCTCACCGGAGACCAGGCCATGGACATGGCGATGACCATGGCCATCACGTCGAAGGGGTCTCCCTGTCTGATGCGCCCGGCGGCCTGGGCCTCTGCGATGGCGCGGAGTTTGTGGTCGTCGTAGCGGTCGTGGTCCGCCACGAGATACCCGGACGGGCGCCGCTCCAGGCGCGCCCAGGTCGCGAGCCGGATCAGATCGGGGCGGCTGAGGTACTCGTCGTAGAGGCGCACCGCCCAGTCGGCGAGACCCGTGGCGTCGATGGGGACGACATTGGTGATCCGCTCCAGTGAGGCGAAGAAGATCGCGTCGAAGAGCTGCTCCTTGTTGCCGAAGTAGCCATAGAGCTGCGCCTTGTTGGTGCGTGCGGCGGCGATGATCCGCTCGATGCGTGCACCGGCGATGCCGTACTGCGCGAATTCCTGGGTGGCGGCATCGACGATGCGCTGGTAAGTCGCTGCTCCGCGGCTGCTGGATGGCTGGTCAGGCATACTCCGCACCTTAACAGACAGACTCGTCTGTTTGCTTCTTTGCTCGCATGTGTCTACTGTCAGACAGACCGGCAAATAGACCGAACAGTCTGTCTTAGGAGTCAGAGATGCGTTCCACGACCGGATGGCAGGCGGACAGCACGACGCGGACTCTGCGCCGCGCAGCGCTGGAGCGCCGGGACCTACGCCCGGACGACATCGCGGTACGTGTCGAGTACTGCGGTGTCTGCTACACAGACCTTCACGCGCTGCAGGCGCACGAGAGCGACGCGAACGGCGTGCTCGTACCTGGGCATGAGTTCACAGGCGTGGTAACCGAGGTCGGCAGCGCGGTTCCCGACTTCTCCCCGGGCGACCCCGTGGCCGTCGGCAACATCGTCGACTCATGCCGCATGTGCCGCATGTGCCAGGCCGGCCAGGAGAACTTCTGCCGTGAGTTCCCGACACTGACCTACGGCGGAGCCGACCGGCAGGACGGGGCGACCACGCTGGGCGGGTACTCCCGCGAGTACGTTGTGAGCAATCAGTTCGCCTACCATCTCCCTGCGGGCCTCGACCCGGCCGCCACAGCCCCCCTGCTCTGCGCCGGCGTCACCGTCTGGGAACCGCTGCAGGCGCTCGGAGTGGGCCCAGGCAGTACCGTCGCCGTGGCCGGGCTGGGCGGCCTGGGACACCTCGCGGTCAAGATGGCGACCGGGCTCGGCGCCACGACCTCCGTCATCAGCCAAACCCCGGACAAGGCTGACGAAGCGCGCGGCCTGGGAGCGCAGGGATTCGTCGTGTCCACCGACCCGAAGGAGATGGAAGCGGTCCGCGACCAGTTCGATGTGATCATAGACACCATCTCCGCTCCCCACGACCTGGCTCCGTACCTGCGGGTGGCCGCCATGGACGGCACCCTCAGTCACCTCGGCCACCTCGGGCCGGTCACCGTGGAAACCATGGACCTGCTCATCGGCCGCAAGAAGCTCAGCTCCGCAGGCAGCGGCGGCCGCCCCTCCACCGCCGCCATGCTGCACTTCTGCGCTGAGCGCGGCATCACCGCCGACATCGAGCTGCTGCCGTCGTCCCAGGTGAACAGGGCTCTCGAACGCCTGGCTCGCAACGACGTCCGCTACCGCTTCGTGCTCGACATGTCCGACCTGGACTGACCGACGGTGCGGCTTGCCCGGCGATAACCACGAGAGCCGCCCGGACGCAGGCCAGGTGCCGCATGGGTGGGGAGATCCATCGAGCAGGTCCGGGTCACCCCCGAGCAGGAAGTGGTCGTTTTCAAGGCTCTGTCCGCAGTTCCGTGAACCCCCAGATCCGCGGCGGGAACGCGGGATCGTTTCGGCAGAGTGTTTCCTGCCGTGGCGGGCAGGACGGTCGATGATGTGCTGATTCCCGGGATCAATGTGCGGGTGGAGGGGGTGAGTCACTGCTCCGACATCCTGCCGGTGGAAGCGGTGTCGACGGCTCGTCCGGGCCGCTGTCCGGACTGCCAGAAGCAGGCGCGACGTGTACACAGCATGTATCAACGTACCTTGAATGAGCGGCCGTTGGGCCCTCGCCGGGTCATAGTCCGGCTGCGGGTGCGCCGGTACTTCTGCGACCGGAAGTGCTGTTCCCGCAAGACGTTCGTTGAGCAGGTGCCGGGCCTGTCCGAGCGGCACCGCCGCTCCAGAACCGGGCTGACGGGCTGGCTGAGGTCGATCGCGATCGAGCTTGGCGGTCGCCCTGCCGCTCGGCTGTGCCGCCGACTGCGGCTGACCGCGGGCCGGACTCAGCTGCTCAGGCTGCTGAGGGCGCCGATGGTGTCGGCCCGTGCACCGCGGGTGCTGGGGGTGGACGAGTTCGCCTTCCGCAAGGGCTGCACCTATGGCACCGTGCTGGTCGACGTCGAGGCCGGCCGGGTCGTGGACGTGTTGCCCGACCGCACCTCCGAGACGTTCGCGGCCTGGCTGACCAAGCACCCTGGAGCCGAGATCATCTGCCGGGACCGGGCCACCGCCTACATCAAGGCGGTCAAAGAAGCTGCCCCCGACGCCGTCGAAGTCGCCGATCGTTGGCATTTACTTCAGAACCTGTCCGCCGCGGTGGAGAAGACCTGCCACCAGCACCGCGACTGCCTGCGTAAACGCGCTGAGGAGGAGACAGTGACCGAAGTGCCCGAGGCAGCACCGATGCTGTTATCGCCCGCGGAGCTGCCACGCACCCAGACCATCGAGCGCACCCGTCACCGCTACGAGGGCATCCACCACCTGCTGGAGAAACGCTGGACAATCAGCGCGATCGCCCGCCGGCTGAACCTCGACCGCAAGACCGTCCGCCGCTTCCGCGACACCGACCTCGACCAATTGCTCGTCTCGGCGCGCGACCGCCGTCCCAACGGCGTCCTGGAGCCGTTCAAAGCGTACCTGGACACCAGCTTCATCGAAGCGCAAGGCCAGGTCAGCGGCACCCGGCTGTTCATGGAGATCCAGGCTCGCGGCTATCGGGGCAGCCGCCAGGTCGTCCGCAAACACCTCGCTGCCCTGCGGGCGGGCACGGCCGGACCGGTCCGGGCCGACATGCTCAGCCCTCGCAAGATCACCTCCTGGATCATGCGGCCCCGCGACACGCTCACCAAGAGCCAGGACGAGCGGCTGCTTCAGGTCCGGCTCGCCTGCCCGGACATCACCCGGGCCTGCGACCTCGCCCGAGCCTTCGCCGATCTGGTCCGTCACCGGCGCGGATACCTGCTGCTGGAGTGGATCCGCCAGGCCGAGCAGGACGCCCCGAAACCGATGAAGGGCTTCGCCGGCTTCCTCCGCCAGGACCTCGATGCCGTCACCGCCGGACTCACGCTGCCGTGGAGTTCCGGTGCTGTCGAAGGGAACGTGAACCGGGTCAAAACACTCAAGAGAGCAATGTATGGCCGAGCCTCGTTCGAACTCTTGCGAACCCGCATCCTCACCCAGTCATGAACTGCGCCATGAAAACCGCCTCGTCAGTCGCCACCACGCCGGGTACGTTCGTCTCGTGTGTTACTACGCCGAGAGGCCCTACAAGCTTCATTACGTGTGCGTGCCCTGCCGCGTCGCGTTCAAGCGGCACCACGGGCCCGGCGGGCACCGGTGCACCCGATGCGCCGAGCCCATGCTCTGTGCTGGCCATGACTTTGCCGCACCACGGCGCCGAGACACCAAGGCGTGGACCGTCGTGGCTGCGGTGCTGGACGCCGGACTGCGTTACGAGAGCCGCGAACCCTGCGGCTGCGGCAAGGAACTCAAGTTCCGTCCCCGTACCCGAGCCCAGTTGCGAGCACGTCGAATCGCAGCAGTACGAACCGGGACTCCCCTCGCCGACATGCTCGGACGCGCAGATCCACAGACGCCCGCATGACCTGACACTCCGGTAACCCGCTGCACGTGGCCTGCCGCTGCACCCGCGAGATCATTCACGGAACAGCGGCCAGAGCCGTTTTCAACAAGTGCCATCACACCAAGGGCGGTGTCCCGATAGGAGCCTTGGCCTTGAAGGCACCGTCACAGTCCTGACCGCTGCTCTCACCCACCGGATCATCCGCATCTGTGAGCGTCCGCGAGATGCCGAACGAGCTGGTCCACACGGCGAAGGCCTTTCGCGCGCGCCCACCACTACAGCGGCTCGTGGCCCCGCCGTCCTCGCTGGAGCGTGATCACCCCTGTCGCCTACGGGCCCGCTCAGCCTCAGCCTCGATCGGCCGAGCTTCCCGAGCCCGCACTCAGTAACTCTCGGTGAAGCCGTACCCAGTTTCACCGGTGTCAAAGTCATCTACTTGACCCCAGGCAAGCGAAGTCACACCGGCGTCGTTGACCATCGCGGTGTAACAGGTGAATCCGTTCAGGACGTCGCTCCAGTCCGTGTTGTCACAGTAGTAGGACTTTTTGTCGGAGATGCGGACCACGTGCGCTTGCCCATTGCCCGCAAGGTAGTACGCCGTGACGCGCCCCCAGGCAGTCCGGCAGCTGGTGCTGTACCGGAGTTCGATCTTCCCGATCTTCTCGCCGTCCACGTAGATGTTCTCCGCGCGCGCTGTGATGGCGCTGTTGGCACACCCTGACGTCACCGGGCTCTGCCCGTCGTAGGCCGCGGCCGACGCCCCTGTCGCTGGCAGGATGGCGAGCCCGCTGCCCAGGGTGAGGGCGGCCGTAGCCAAGGCGAAGCGCTTACGGATGATCATGCAGGCTCCTTCCGGCCGCGGGCCGGGTCCCAGGTTGGGCCCCCCGAGCAGCCCACGCGGCTGCGGCTGCACTCGACGAGCGTGCCGATGGGCTTCACGGTAGGAGCGTGCCCGCAGCTGACGCATCCCGCAGCAGGTGGAACTCTGGCTCCACCGCACGCGGTATCCGCGAGGGTTGTACAACTCCCGTGGTACCGCAGAAGATCCTTGAGCTTCCCGGCGCCCGTCGGCAGCGACGGTGCGGGCGGGGACGGCTCCGACGGTAAACCCGTACCCAGGTACAAGGTGCAAACCCAACTCAGGGCAGGTGCCTCCGGTTGTCGTGAATGGAGTGAACCGATCAGACGGGTTGGGCTGACGGATTCTCGACTACTCGGCCGCAGCCTGGTCTCCACCGCGACGCACAGCTCGGCGGAAGCCGCGGCGGGCGGTGCCGCCGTGGCATGAGGGTAGGAGCGGTGGCGCACCTGTCACGGGACGCACTGGGTGGAACTCCCGTCCCACCCAGTGCGGTAGCTGCGCGGATCTGCAACTTTCGCGGTAGTGGTTGCTGCAACTTCCGTGGTAGCCCGCAAGGTTGACGCTTTCGCGTGTACACCGGCGTTACGCTGCGGCGATGTGCATGCGTACACCCCGCCCGCTGTTCGTCGACACGTTGATCGCGCTCGCCATGGTCTGGGTGGCCTTCCGGCTGGGTCAGGCGTCGGTGGCGCGAGGTTGGCCGGAACTCGATGCGCGGGCCTATGGGCTGCTCGCTCTGGCGCATCTGCCCGTCGCTCTGCGGCGCAGGGCACCGCTCACGGTCTTCGCCGTCGTGCAGTTGGCCGGCGTCGCCTACATCAGCCTGGCGTACTGGCCGGTGGCGTCCGCGTTGGGCTCGATGCTCGTCCTGTACACGGTGGCGTCGTTGTACCCGACTCGGATTGCCGTCGGCTGTGCGGCCGTGATGACCGCCAAGTGGCTGTACGCCGGTGTGATCAGCGACAACCTGTCCATGACGCTGGTGGTGAGCCAGGCCCTGCTGTTCAGCTTGGTGCTGGTGTGGTCCGGCACTCTGGCCCGCCGCTCCCGCGAACTCGCCCGGCAGCTGCGCGCCGAGCTGGCCGAGCGGGCCCGCCGTGAGGTCACCGCCGAACGCGGGCGCATAGCACGTGAGCTGCACGACGTCGTCGCCCACCACATGTCGGTAATCTCCGTGCAGGCAGGCCTGGCCCGGTTCGTCCTGGACTCCGATACCGTGACGGCCCGGGGCGCGCTCGGCACCATCGAGGACACCAGTGCCGAAGCCCTGGAGGAACTGCGGCGCATCCTGCACGTCCTGCGGGAACACGATCTGGGCGGCGCCGAGTCAGCCGCGCCCATGCCCACCCTCGCCCGCCTCGGCGACCTGCTCGAACGTATCCGGGCCGGAGGCATCCCGGTCGAGTTAAGCATCCAGGGCACCGTGCGCCCGCTCGCCCCGGGCGTCGAATTGTGCGCGTACCGCGTCGTCCAGGAGGCCTTGACCAACGTCCTCAAACACACTCAGCACGCCGACGCGCAGGTGCGACTGCACTACCGGCAGCATGAACTGACCGTCATCGTCACGGACAACGGAACGGGCAACAAAGACGGGCTGAATCCGGCCAGAGTCCCGGCAGGCACCGGACACGGCTTGATTGGCATGCGGGAGCGGGCCAAGCTCTACGGCGGGACGATCAGCGTCGGCCCACACGCCGAGGGGGGTTTCGCGGTCCGCCTGACCCTGCCGACGTCGACAACCGGCACACGGTGGGGAGACGAGCGTAGGAGATGACCAGAGTCCTCGTCGTCGACGATCAGTTCCTCATCCGCGCTGGCCTCGTCGGCCTGCTCGACGCCGCGGCAGGCTTCGAGGTCGCCGGCGAGGCGGGGGACGGCGAGGAGGCGGTGCGGCTGGCCGCCAAAACGCGCCCCGACGTGATCCTTATGGACATCCGCATGCCCGGCATGAACGGCATCCAGGCCACCAAGCGCATCATCGCGGACGCGGCCGGCCCCGCGCCCAGGGTGCTGATCCTGACCACCTTCGACCTCGACGAATACGTCTACGGAGCATTGCGCGCCGGCGCGTCCGGCTTTCTGCTCAAGGACTCCGGCCCCGAGCGGCTGCTTGCCGCGGTGGCCGCGGTCGGGGGCGGCGACGCACTCTTCGCCCCCAGCGTGACCCGGCGGCTCGTCGAGGCATACGTTCCACAGAACCGATCCACGCCCGACGCGCAAAGCCTGCCGGACCTCCACACGTTGACCCCCCGCGAGGTCGACGTCCTCAAACTCACCGCACGCGGCCTGTCCAACCCGGAGATCGCCGACCAGCTCTCCATCAGCGAGGCGACGGTCAAGACCCACCTCAACCGCACCATGACCAAGCTCGACCTGAACAGCCGGGCCCAGGCGGTAGTGATCGCCTATGAGACAGGGCTAGTGACACCGGGAGGGTAGGAGGGCCACGCGGCAAGCTCCCTCAACGGCATGGGAGTAGTCTCGTGGCCCAACGTGGCCGGTATGGGCCTGATACCCCAACTCGGCCGTGATGGCGATGAATCGGCAGGTAGGCGCGCAGGCACGGTTTCCGGTGATCACGGAGTGTCGAGTTCGCTGATCACCAGAACGGAAGACCGTGCCTGCCGTGTCATCATCGCCCATTCCTGCAGGGCTGGGCCAACTCGCCGGATCCGATCCGGCCCGCTCCGATGAACTGCACGACCTGCTGGACCGGTTGCGCCGCCTGCCCGACCCGCGCCGCCTGCGGGGCCGGCGCCACCCGCTGTCGTACGTCCTGGCCCTGGCCGCCTGCGGGGTCCTGGCCGGAGCGAAGTCCCTCACGGCAATCGAGGGGCCGGACAGCGGGCCCTCCCTGGACCAAAGATCCGCCCCAGCCACAGCAGCGTCCTTCGCGACAGCGACGCTCTTGGACCAGACACGGCGCACCACCGAACGCCATTCAGCCCGATACCAATGCGCCGTATGAAACCTCGAGATGACAGGCCGTCGCGCATCACACCTCGGACCGAGACTAACTAACCTCGCGCTTTCACGAGGTGGGCTGTCCAAGAGTCGATCAGAAACACGGAAAGTGCCCTTGAACTGCAACGATAGGACTTGCTGAGGTTCCTGTTGGCTGCAAGGAAAAGAGCACTTTCCAGGTGAGAGAGCCTATCTCGTCGTACCCACGTGTCCGTGTCCGGGGAGACGGTCGGCAGGTGGTCTCGCAGGCCGGTGCGGTCCTGCTGCTGGAGACGGTCCGCAAGACGGGCCTTGCCCATGCCCCCGGGCAGGCGGCGGTGTGGGTCACGCCAGGGAAATTCGACGCTCAGCTGCCGTATTGGCATGCCTCGGCAGGGGCATTTGCATAACTGGCTGTGAGGTACTCGTTGTCTTCGTAAACCACCGGAAAGTTGTACTGACCCAACTCATCGCGCCAGAACCCTATCTCACCATCGTTTCCACCGTAGGTGACATCATCAATCGCACCACCCGCAAAGAGGACCAGTTCATTGTCTGCTCTGCTGAAGGTGTCCTTGCCGACAATCCCGTCCTGGCTGAGGTGCCATCGAGCCTGGAGTTGCTTGGTCGCATAGGTGGTGGTCGAGCCGAAACGGCAGTCGATGTCTCCCATGTCGAACTGTGTCCCGTTCGGCTCCTTCACTCCCTCCGCCCACAGCACCCACTGCCAAAGTCCCACGGCGTAGGATTTGGAGTGCTGCGACGCCGACAGCGGCCCCTCGTCTCCCCAGTCATCCGTGGCCGCGCCCACGCCTATGACGTAGCCCTGAGAGACGGACGCCGATGCGGGCGTGGGAGCCAGAGCCAGTACGCCTCCGGTGGCGATGGCGGCTGCAGCCGCGAGAACTCGCTTGCGAAGTGCCATGTTTCCCCCCGTGTTGATCGGCAGCAGTGTCGTTCCGGTGACGCGCTCAAACATGGACATGTTGGCTTCTTCCGGCCGCAGGCTGTGCGGCACCGCTGGGTCGGGCGGTGCCGATGCGCTATGACGGTAGGTGCAACGGCGTGGCCGTCGCGTCCCACTGTGGGTGGAACTCCCGCCCCACCGGGCGCGGTAGCCGCGCGGTTGCTGCAACTTCCGCGGTACCGCGAAAGGTTGACTGCCGCCGTGCGCGTGGACATCACAGGGGGGTGCGGTCGTCGGGTCGGACGGTGACCGAGGTCGCCCGGGAGCTCGGGATCCGCTCGGAGTCCCTGCGAGGCTGAGTGAAGAAGGCCCGGCCTGCGGGGCGGCCCTCAGACTCGTACACGGGACACCGGGGCTACGGCACGAGGACCTGCGTAAGGCCGCCCATCCCCCTGACCTCGGCCCGCGTGTCCCATCACTACGGCCGGGTCGACACCGAACTCCTGCGGAAGACGCCGCAGTCGACGGCCCGCGAGATCCTCGGAGAGCGCCGGCAACGGGATCCACTCGGGCCGCGGGAAGCCAGAGCCTCACGACCGCCGTCCCGCCGCAACTGGTGCCAGTGGCACGCCGACTTCACGCTCATCCGCAGCCGCCCCGCGACCTCCGACGACTTGGTCTCCTGCTCGTACAACTAGTCCGCCTGCATCCGTACCGACTCCCGGCGGCGACGTCCCGCAGGGGTCAACTCGCCCCCATCCGCTTATCTCACACCACACGGATACAGCCGCCCACCCACGCCCATCAGGGTCTTCGCAAAGATTTACCCCGACGAGCTGAAGTCAGTAAGGGGACGCGGGGGTCAGGGGGCGGAGTCCTTGACGTTGGGGCTGATGTCGTAGGCGTGGCTCGGGGACGTGGTGTGCACCGGATGCGACGAGGTCGTGGTGTGGTACGCGTAGTCCAGTCCGATCACGTCGGTCGACGTGCTGACCGTGGCGCATTGCTTGTGGTGGCCGTTCTGCTGGTGGGTGTTGTTCAGCGCCGCCTTGGTGTCGACCGGCACCGGCGTCTTCGAGCCGGGGAAGGTCGCGCCGCTCGGCCAGTCGGAGCCGATCACCAGCACGATGCCGGTGCCGCTGCCCGAATCAGGGCGGAGGACGGCAGCCCCAGCGCCTTGGCGACCGCCTGCGCCTGCGGCATGCGCGCCGAGGGGTAGGTGAGCAGGGTGGTTGCGGACGGGGTGCCATTGCCGGTACTGGTGTCCTGGCTGAAGCCACCATCCTTGAGGGCCTGCGCGACCTGCGCCGCACGGCCGTCGATCCCGGTGCCGTTCTCCACCTGCACACCTACAACCACCACCGCTGCCACACCGCACTCGGCGGTCAGCCACCCATCAGCCGCGTGAACAACCCTGCGGGTCAATACACCTAGCTTGATCTTTAACCTGTGCGGCGTGGTCGTGGGGTGGTCGACTTCTTGTTCCGGAACGTGGCGCTGCCGGTCTTGCGGGGTGTGTGGACGTCGTGGCGGGGGGTGGGTCGGGTGTTCTTCCGACCCGATGGTCGTCCGGGTCCGGGGCGGGTGGATTTCGGTGCTTGGGCCGGGCAGGCGGCTGTCGGGCGGATGTGCCGGAAGTCACGGCGGACTCGTGCCGGGGTGAGCCTGTCCGACGAGGCGGGCCTTTCTGCGTCGGTCGGCTGCCAGTGGCCGGGCGAGGCGGAGCTGGGTGTAGGCGGCGAGGATCAGCCAGGTCCAGCGGTCCGCCGCCTCAGGTGTGCGGATCTTCGGGCAGGTCCAGCCGAGGGTCTGCTTGAACAGGCGGAAGGTGTGCTCGATGTCGAAGCGTCGCAGGTATGCCTGCCAGAGCCGGTCGGTGTCCGCTGCGTCCGCGTCGGTGCCTGACCACCACAGCCAGACCGGCTTCGGGGTGGCTCCGCTGGGCAGGTGCTCGATGTCCAGGCGGATCACGGTCCCCGCGACGATCGGGAGAGTGCCGTCGGCCGCGGCCCAGGACGAGCGGTGGGTCAGCTTGGGGTGGAGACGGTCCCAGGACCGGGCGAGGGCGGTGCCGTAGAGGCGTGTGTCGGTGACGGTTTCGGTGTCCGGGGTGCCCCAGGTATCGGGTTGCCCGAAGACGAACTCGCCGCCGTGCCGGGGCGGACGGCCCCTGGTGTGAGGCTCCCGCGGCGGCGCCGGCCGACGCAGGACACGGTCCGACCGCATCCGGGCCAGCACCTGCACCGGCAGATCCTTCAGAAGGAAGGCGACGCGGGGTGCGTCGTATCCGGCGTCCGCGACAATGAGGATGTCCGGGTCGCCCATCTGCCACTGACCTGCGGCGATCAACCGCTCGACCAGGTCCCGCAGCTGCCGGGCGGTGACGGTGGCGGCGTCGTCCCCGGGCACCAGACGCAATGCGTCCAGCGGCGCGGTCCACGAGCTGCCGGCCGGGCTCCAACGCGCAGACGATCGAGTAGGGCCAGCCGGGAACGGGGATGTGCTGGTCCTTGCCACGGCCGTAGGTATGACACAGGATCCGCTCCGGTGAGGTGTGGGCGTCCGGCCGCAGCCAGCAGGTGATGTCGACGGCCAGGACCAGTCGGCCGTCAGCCGCCCGCGGCAGTGGCACCGAGGCCAGGATGCGTCGCAGCCGGTCGGCGTCGACCCGGCCTTGGGCGAGTGCGGCGTAGAGCCCTCCGTGACCGCGGCGGTGTTCGCCCACCAGCGACAGCTCGGCCAGCGACCTCACCGGCCCGTCACCGCACAGAACCGCATCCGCCAGCTCGAACAGGGCATCCGAACGAGCGGTGAGACAGGCGTAGAACTCACCCCGGAAGCGTGACAGTTCGGCCAACGGCTCTCGCCGGGCACCGTGATGCAGCAGACTCATCCTCACGGCCTTCATGCTGGACGTGTGTGTTCCTTGGTCGGAACACATGTTCAGACGAAGGCCGCTTCCGTGTACGGCGGTTACCGAGCCGAGTGATCAAGTACGACGCACCGTTCGAAGAGCGGCTTCTACCGGCGGCGCAGAGATCCGGGCCCGCATTGAGTGGACCAGTCACCGGCCGGCGACAGCCGCACTCCACCGGCCCGCACGACGACAAGCCTGCCGCCTTCGAAGGCGATTCGATCACCAGCAGCCAGGAAGAGCGGGCTCGCCAGCTCGAAGGCATACCCATCGTCGGTTTCGAGGTCCTTGATCAGTACCAACCGCGAGGTTGGCGTGGCTCCGTCAGCTACCAGGCGCATGCCGAGATGGTCCCACGCGGCCTGAGATCACCTTGACCCTATTCAGCGGCTGGCCAACGGCCCAGACGTTAAAGATCAAGCTAGGGCCTGTTGCGAAAGTCGATCAAGGTCGCCTGACGTCTTAGAGGTGCCTAAGGTGGTGGCCGCGGGGCTGGGTACGCGCGAGGGAGGGGGCGTCATCGACCGGGTGGAAGTCAACGGTGCCGAAGCGGACAACGAGGACCTGAAGGTGCTCGCGCGGGCCAACTACTCGCATTTCTCCTCGATGCAGGTGCGGGACAGAGCAGTCCGAGGACTGGATCTGCACCTGAAGCGGCTGGACGACAGTACGCGGGAGCTGTTCGGAACGGGCCTGGACGCCGATCGGGTGTGCTCCGTTGTGCGGCACGCGCTCCATGCTTCCCCGGACGCGGTGACGCTTCGGGTGACCGTCTTCAGCCGCCACCAGGATGCCGTGCTGCGCGGCGAGGACGTGAATCCGGACTTGGCCGTGACGACGAGCGCTCCCATCACGGCGCGGACCTCACCGGTGCGGCTGCGGACAGTGGAGTACGAGCGGGACCTTCCCCACGTCAAGCACGCCGGGACGTTCGGACTCAGCCTTCGCCGACGCCGGGCGGTGCTCGCCGGATACGACGACATGCTGTTCACCGATCGCAACGGCCGCATCAGCGAGGCCTCGATCTCGAACATCGGCTTCTTCGACGGCGAGCGTGTCATCTGGCCCGAGGCCGCCGTACTGCCGGGAATCACGATGCAACTGCTGCAGCGAGGACTGGCGGCCAAGGGCATCCCGTCCGACCGGCGTGAGATCCACCTTCGCGACCTCGGAGTCTGGGCGTCCGACGCCCTCGCCCTCGCAGCGTTCCTCTCGAACTCCATCTCGCCGGCCGTCCCGGTCGCGGGTATCGACGAGGCGGCGTTGACCGTCGATCCCGACGTGAGGGACCTGCTCGTGAACTGCTACGAGACCAATCCCTGGCAAACCGTGTAGGTGCTGCTGGGACCGTGCTGGTCACAACCACTCGTTGAGGACTGCGACCAGCACGGTCGCCTCGTAGCGGACGGCAAGCTTGTCGTATCTCGTGGCCACGGCCCGGTGGCGTTTGAGGCGATTGATCCCGCACTCGACGGCATGCCGCTCGCGGTAGTCGGTCTTGTCGAACTTCGGCGGCCGACCACCCCGGGAGCCGAGCTTCCGACGGTTGCGGAGCCGGTCCGCGGGACGGCGGTGCGGCGGCCGGGGTCAGGAGTCGTCGGGGGCGCGGTCCACATCGAGCAGCGGGACATCCGCCGGTGCTTCCTCGCAGTCCGGTGCGTGCAGGACGGAGCGGGCCGGGCCGCGGCCGTCGCGCACCTTCTGCAGCACCCAGTCCGAAGGCCGGCGCTCCCCGAGGACCTCCCCACAGCCTGCGGCGACCGCTCCAGCTTCTCGGTGACGACCGGGAGATCTACGAGGAGCGCAGGTACGGCCCGCATGACGCCCCGTCCTCCGCACCGACCGGACCGGCAACTCCACGGCACCGTCAGGTGACCGTTCCTGCCCGGGTGCTGCCGCGACGCACACCGCCCGACGTCGCGACGGCGGCCTTCTTGACCTTGGTGTTTTTGCTGGTCAACTGCATGGAGCGGGTAGCGGTCGCCGTCACTGCCATGGTCGGCCCTGCGGTGTGACGCATGTCGAACCCCGGGTTCCGGTGGATGGCGAGGGAGCCCAACTCGGTCTTTAGGCAGTGAGGTTGGGCTCTCTCGTCGCATGCGGGCAGCCGATCTCTTGGGATCGGTCACCGGTCGGGTCTACGACTTCGCTGGGGGTCAGCCGATTCCGGTGACCTGGAGTGCGGTGGTCCAGTTGTATTTGATGGCGCTGCGGGCGGCGGAGAGCGTGATGGTGCCGTTGCAGACGGCGTTCTTCAGTTTGGTCTCGGTGCCGTCCTTGGTAGAGGCGGTCTTGGTGCCGTAGTGCGGTTCGGGCCACAGGTTGCCGGGGTCGCGGGGTGCACCGCCGAGTTCCAGCGGCACGAGGTGGTCCCCTCGTAGTCCGACATGGTGGTGCCGGTGTACCCGTAGTCGATGATGCCCTGTGCCTTGAGGGGGTTGGTGCAGGAGGTGGGGGGGGCCGGATGGTGCCGGTCCAGCCGGACACGCAGATGGTGCTGTCGAGGTCGACTGGGTGACGTCGGGGTTGTATGAGCCGGGTGTGCAGGATGCGTCGGGCAGTGGCAGGTAGGACTGGGAACAGGCGGAGGGCGTGGGCGGTACCGGTGGCAGCGATGATGAGGCCCGCGGCGGCCATGCCGAGAGCGGTGGTGGTGGCGGTGAGGCGGCGCAGAGGTCGCATGTGGGGGTTTCCCGCTTCGGGCCCGGAGGCGAAGTGCCGGGCGTCTGACGGAATGACACCGCCACCCAGGTCTATGCGGGTAGACATGAACGGTGAACTTCCGGTTACCGGCACCATCCCTTACCGGCGCATGAACAAGCCTTGCCCAAATACCCGGTTTCGCTGGGGAGTTGGGTTGATGTGGTCGCGGGCGAAGGGCTTGCCGAGCACCTCGCCAGTCCTCTGCCCCGGGGCCGCGGATCCAACGGACCAGGGCTGACGGGCCGGCAGGCCGCCGACGTCTGCGGTACGGAGAGCACGGCTTTGTGCGGGAGGGCCGTGACTGGATCCCCCGGGTACAGCCTGGAAGCGCGGCGGGACCTGGGCCTGTAGGGAGGGCAGCCGGAATACGCCGGAAACGTGCCGTAGGCCGGGCGGAACGGTGAGTTGCTCGCCGCTACTGACCTGAACCGTCGCTGGGCGGGGGCTCGCCCGCCCCGGCCGTGGGAGGCGCGAGGTCGGGGGCGGTACCGACCGGAATATCCGCGTTCTGCGCCAACTCGAAGGTGCCAAGAGCTGATCCAACTGCGGCTTGTCGGGCAGTTGCGGGTGTGGGGCGGAAGGTGCGGCGGTATGCCTGGGGTGTGACCCCGATGGCGGCATGAAGGTGCTGGCGCAGGGAGACACCGGTGCCGAATCCGGCGCGGTCGGCGACCAGGTCGACGGGCCAGTCAGTGGTCTCCAGCAGGTGCCGGGCCAGGTCGACGCGCTGGCGGATGAGCCACTGGCCGGGGCTGGTGCCGACCTCGTTGCGGAAGCGGCGGGTGAAGGTACGCAGGCTGACGTTGGCGTGGGCGGCCATGTCAGCCAGGGTGACGGGTTCAGAGAGGCGTTCCATGACCCACGCCTGTGTGGGGGCGGTGCCGGAGGCAGTGGGGTCGGGGACGGGGCGCTGGATGTACTGGGCCTGGCCGCCGTCGCGCCAGGGCGGTACGACGCAGGAGCGGGCGACCTCGTTGGCGATGTCGCTGCCGTGGTCGCGGCGGACGATGTGCAGGCACAGGTCGATGCCGGCGGCGACCCCCGCGGAGGTGAGGATCTCGCCGTCGTCGATGAAGAGGACGTCGGGGTTGATGCGCGCGGTGGTGAACATGCGCTGCAGACGGTCGGCCTCGCGCCAGTGGGTGGTGGCGGGGCGGCCGTCGAGCAGTCCCGCGGCGGCCAGCACGTAGGTGTCGGTGCAGATCGCCACGATCCGGGTTCCGGGGCGGATGGCGGCCAGGGCCTCGCGCAGGGTGTCGGGCAGGCGGCCCTCCTCCCGGATGGGGCCCAGCGCGTGGGAGGGCGGAATGACGACGGTGTCGACGGTGGCCAGCAGGGAGGCGTCATGGGAGACGGTGAGCTGGTAGTCGGCTTCGGTGCGGACGGGGCGGCCGTCCAGGCTGCACGTGGTCACGGAGTAGAGCCGGTTGCCCGTGCCGTCGCGGGCGGCGCCGAAGATCCGCGCGGGGATGCCGAGCTCGAAGGGGACGACGCCGTCCAGGGCCAGAACGCCAACGTGGTGCATGACCCGATCCTTTCATTCCATGACCATCGGGCCACTGCTGCGGGGCTGTCCGCCCAGGCAGTCTGAGGACGTGCCCAGGAGAAAAGGCACCAACGACAAGAAACGCACTGCTGAAAAGAGCACGTCATCATGGACCACGCCACCAGCCCCTCGACCATGCGCGCCGTCTCCCAGGACGCCGCCGGAGCCCCGGAGGTCCTCAAGGTCGTCGAGACGCAGCGTCCGGTCCCGGGCCGGGGCGAGATCCTGGTCCGGGTGCACGCGGCAGGCGTGAACCCAGCCGATTGGAAGACCCGCGCGCGCGGCGTGTTCGCCACCGGGGCCAGGCCGCCGTTCACCCTGGGCTTCGACGTCGCTGGGGTGGTCGAGGCGGTCGGCGATGGGGTGACACTCTTCCAGGTCGGCGACGAGGTGTTCGGGATGCCGCGCTTCCCTCACCCGGCGGGCGCCTACGCCGAGTACGTGGCCGCCCCGGCCCGGCACTTCGCCCCGCGCCCCAAGGGCCTGGACCACATCCAGGCCGGTGCCCTGCCGCTGGCCTCGCTGACCGCTTGGCAGGCCCTGGTGGACACCGCGAGCGTCCAGTCCGGCCAGCGCGTCCTGATCCACGCCGCCGCCGGAGGCGTCGGCCACCTGGCCGTGCAGATTGCCAAGGCCCGCGGCGCGTACGTCATCGGCACGGCCAGCGCTGCCAAGCACGAGCTGCTGCGCTCGCTGGGCGCCGACGAGCTGATCGACTACCGCACCCAGGACTTCACCGAGACCCTCCGCGACGTCGATGTCGTCCTGGACGCCCTCGGCGGCCCCAACTGGGCTCGGTCCCTGCAAACGCTGCGGCTGGGCGGCACGTTGATCTCGATCCTGCCGCTGGACGACACCTTCCCCGCCAAGGAGGCCGAAGCGGCCGGTATCCGGGCGGTGTTCATGCTCGTCGAGCCCGACCATGCGGGGTTGCGCGAGATCACTTCCCTGGTCGAGGGCGGCCGCCTGCGCGTGATTGTCGACGAGGTCTTCCCCCTCGAAGAAGCCGGCCGGGCCCACACGCTGGGTGAGACCGGCCGCACCACCGGCAAGATCGTCCTCTCCATCACCCCCTGACCCACCCCGCTGCTTCTGCCCTGCGGCAGCCATGCCGCCGGCTCCCCGGCCTGCGTCAGGCTTGGCGGCCTGCGCAGGCCCCATCCCACCCGCACCACGCACCAGACAGAACGGAACCACCATGAGCACCATCGCCGCCCCGGCCAGCCCCGTGACGTTGTCGACGCGTCTTCGCCCGCTTCGGCGAAGGCGACATGCCGGCCCTGCTGGACCTGTTCGCCGACGGCGTCGCCTTCCACGTCGGCGGCGCTCGTTCACCTCGGTGCGGATCGCCGCGGCCATCTCGTCCAGGGGGCTGTAACCGGGCAGCTCCAACCGTGCCGTGACCAGTTTCTCCAGCGCCACGTTGATCAGGTCGGCCGGATTGTCCTTGGTCTTGCACCGCCTCAAAGATCGCGGCCGATGCCACCTCGCGAGCCGCGGCGGTGCAGGCCGCGTCCGGATGGGGATCAGAAGCGTGAGCGACGCTGAGCCTGCCCCTTCCCTCCTGATCGGACCGGTGTGCGCAGGGCGCCGTCGAACGCTCGGCATCTCGCGCGGTGCACACCCTGGACCTGAAAGGCGGCCTGGAAGCGGGGTCCCAGGGGCCGGGTGGCAGGGGGGCGCGTGAGGCGTTGGCGTGGGCAGGGGTGTGCGCCGGGCGGGTTCGAGGGGTGCTCTGTGTGAGCGGTTGCCCGAGGTGTCTGAATGATCGTTTCTATGCTGAACACTCCGGCTTTGCGTGCCCTGTGTGCTCAAACTGGAGGCCCCGTCAAGCAACTGACGGGGTGAAAGTTTCTGCTGAGTAGCGCGAACGGCCGGGAGAGCGGGGGCGGCTGACATGAAGCTGACGTGCGGTGACTTTGTTTTCTACAGTAGGACCCGTGTTGCACTGGGTGTTGCGGTAGATGTTGCGCAGCCCCTCAGAGCGTCCTGGAGTTCGCCCAGGTCACCACGGGTGTACGGCGTGGTCGCGTTGCTGACATCCCCGTTGCGGCCTGCTTTGCCCATGTCTCTGGCTTGAGTTGAGGGAGAGGGAGGGCTGGGATGGGCGGCGCGGACGCACCCGGGGATCGGGGCGCGCCGGTCGTGTCGCGCGTCGGCGCGGCCGCCGCGCTCTGCCGCCGCCGGGCCCGGCGGCCCGGTCGGTGCCCCGGTGTAGCTGAGGCAGTCTCAGTCCTGCGTGGGCGGTCCTACGTGGAGTGACCAGTGCCCAGTGAATTCGTCCAGGTCGATCCGCAGCGGCTCCAGCGCATCGGCCCCCTGGACGTCGGCCCGGATGATGCGGCCGGTCCCCAGATACAGCGACACCCGCAGCTGGCGGCCGATCCGGTTGGGCACTTCCATCCCCATCAGGGGGAGCGACAGCAGGGCGCCAACCAGTGGGGCGCGCTCGTCGCGTATGCCGTACGACGGGACACGGACGCGGTGATCTGCCGACTGCGGTCCCACATCTCCTGACCTCTGCGCCCGAACGGCCCGCACCTCACCGGTGTGGGCCGTCGGCGTTCCCCGGGAGGAGCTGGTCCGGCACCCCCGGGGGACTCCGGCATATGGGTTCCGTCAAAAGCGTACGGGCCGCCGTATGGAAGGCGTCAACGCCCGCCGAATTCGGCCAGCGAGGAGCTTTCCTCTAATCGTCCGTTCGATCCGAACCTCATCTAGGAGCTCGCGATGGCCGACCTGGCCTTCGTCGTCACCACGATCGCGGTCTTTGCGCTGGTGGCCCTCGTCGCCAAGGGGGTGACGAAGCTGTGACCGCCGAAAATGTCGTCGGCCTGATCGTGGCCGTCACCCTGCTGGGCTATCTCGTCCTCGCCCTGGTGTTCCCGGAGAGGTTCTGAGTCCTGATATGAGCCCCTTCCTCGCCGGTGTGCTCCAGCTGCTCGCGCTGATCGCGGCGCTGGCCCTGGCATACCGCCCGCTCGGCGACTACATGGCCCGGGTCTACTCCTCCGACCAGCACCTGCGTGTCGAGAAGTGGATCTACAAGGGCATCGGCGCCAACCCGAACGCCGAGATGCGCTGGCCCGCCTATCTGCGCGGTGTCCTCGCCTTCTCCGCGGTGAGTGTTCTCTTCCTGTATGTGTTGCAGCGGGTGCAGGGCAGCCTGCCCGGCTCGCTGGGCTTCTCCTCGATCGACCCGGACCAGGCGTTCAACACCGCCGCGTCCTTCGTGTCGAACACCAACTGGCAGTCGTACTACGGCGAGCAGGCCATGGGGCACGTCGTGCAGACCGGCGGCCTGGCGGTGCAGAACTTCCTCTCCGCCGCCGTCGGTATCGCCGTCGCGGTGGCACTCGTACGAGGATTCGCCCGCTCCCGCACCGGTGAGCTGGGCAACTTCTGGGCCGACATGGTGCGCGGTGTCGTCCGCATCCTGCTGCCGCTCTCCGTGATCGCTGCGATCGTGCTCGTGGCCTGCGGTGCCATCCAGAACTTCTCCGGGATTCATTCCGTGGGCCAGTTCATGGGCGGCTCGCAGGAGTGGAACGGCGGCGCGGTTGCCTCGCAGGAGGCCATCAAGGAGGTGGGCACCAACGGCGGCGGTTACTTCAACGCCAACAGCGCCCACCCCTTCGAGAACCCCAACGCGTTTGCCAACCTCTTCGAGATCTTCCTGATCCTGCTGATCCCGTTCGCGCTGACGCGGACCTTCGGCCGGATGGTCGGCTCGCTGCGCCAGGGTTACGCGATCCTCGCGACGATGGCGACCATCTGGGTCGGCTTCATCTGCCTGATGTGGTGGACCGAGTTCGCTCACCACGGCCCGGCGTTCGAGATCGCGGGCGGGGCGATGGAGGGCAAGGAGGCCCGCTTCGGCATCGGTGCCTCGTCGATCTTCTCGATCTCCACGACGCTCACCTCGACCGGTGCGGTGGACTCCTTCCACTCGTCCAACACAGGTCTTGGCGGCGGGCTGAATCTGCTGGGCATGCAGCTCGGTGAGATCGCGCCCGGCGGTACCGGCTCCGGCTTGTACGGCATGCTGATCATGGGGGTCATCGCGGTGTTCATCGCGGGTCTGATGGTCGGCCGCACGCCCGAGTACCTGGGCAAGAAGATCGGCACCCGCGAGATCAAGTTCGCGGCCTGCTACATCCTCATCACCCCGGCACTGGTGCTCATCTTCACCGCGGCGGCGATGGCGCTCCCGACGCCCGGCAACTCGATGACCAACTCGGGCGCGCACGGTTTCTCCGAAATCCTGTACGCGTACACCTCGGGCGCCAACAACAACGGCTCGGCCTTCGCCGGTCTGAACGCGGACACGCAGTGGTTCAACACCACGATCGGCATCGTGATGCTGCTCGGGCGGTTCCTGCCGATGGTGTTCGTGCTGGCGCTGGCGGGTTCGCTGGCCGAGCAGCAGCCGGTGCCGGCCACCGCGGGCACGCTGCGTACCGAGAAGCCGCTGTTCACCGGGCTGTTGGTGGGCGCGATTCTGATCATCACCGGTCTGACCTACTTCCCGGCGCTGGCGCTGGGGCCGCTCGCTGAAGGGCTGGCGTCATGACCAGCGACATCAAGAAGCACGACGACGCAAAGAAGCAGGACGCCATGTCCACCTCGACTCCGACGGTAGCCCCCCACCGGGATGCACCGACCGGCCACAAGGGCGGCGAAGGCCGGGTCGGCGCGGGCCTCTTCGACCCCAAGCAGCTGGTCAGGTCGCTGCCGGACGCTCTGCGCAAGACCGACCCGCGGGTGATGGTCAAGTCACCTGTCATGTTCGTGGTGTTGATCGGCTCGGTCCTGACGACGGTGTTCTCGTTCATGGACCCGGGCGATTGGTTCGGCTGGGCGATCAGCGCCTGGCTCTGGCTCACCGTGATCTTCGCCAACCTTGCGGAGGCGGTCGCCGAGGGCCGCGGCAAGGCCCAGGCGGACACCCTGCGCAAGGCCAAGACGGACACTGTGGCGCGCCGGGTGTCCCAGGACGGCAGGGCCGAGGAGCAGGTGCCCGGCACCGAGCTGCGCATCGGCGACCTGGTCGTCTGCGAGGCGGGCGACATCATCCCCGGCGACGGTGACGTCGTCGAGGGCGTGGCATCCGTGGACGAGTCGGCGATCACCGGTGAGTCGGCCCCGGTCATCCGCGAGTCCGGCGGCGACCGCTCGGCGGTCACCGGCGGCACGAAGGTGCTGTCCGACCGCATCGTCATCAAGATCACGACGAAGCCGGGTGAGACCTTCATCGACCGGATGATCAACCTGGTCGAGGGCGCCGCACGTCAGAAGACGCCCAACGAGATCGCGCTGAACATCCTGCTCGCCTCGCTGACGATCGTCTTCCTGCTCGCGGTGGCCACCCTGCCGCCGTTCGCGGACTACGCGGGCACGCATCTGAGCATGGTCGTGCTGGTGGCCCTCCTGGTCTGCCTGATACCGACCACGATCGGCGCCCTGCTCTCCGCGATCGGCATCGCGGGTATGGACCGGCTGGTGCAGCGCAACGTACTGGCCATGTCGGGCAGGGCGGTCGAGGCTGCCGGCGATGTGTCGACCCTGCTGCTGGACAAGACCGGCACTATCACGCTCGGTAACCGGCAGGCCGCCGAGTTCGTACCGGTAGCCGGCACGGCCGAGGCCGAGCTGGCCGATGCCGCCCAGTTGTCGTCGCTGGCCGACGAGACGCCCGAGGGCCGCTCCATCGTCGTCCTGGCGAAGGAGAAGTACGGGCTGCGCGAGCGTCACCAGGGCGAGCTGGCGCAGGCAGAGTGGATCGCCTTTACTGCGCAGACCCGCATGTCCGGTGTCGATCTCACAGAGAACGGCACCGCCCGCAAGGTCCGTAAGGGGGCCACCGGTTCGGTGCTCGCCTGGGTCCAGGACCTGGGCGGCACCGTCGCCGACGACGCCGACACCATCTCCAACTCCATCTCCGAGGCGGGCGGCACACCGCTGCTGGTGGCGGTCGAGGACGCCGACGGGGCCCGGGTGCTGGGCGTGATCCACCTCAAGGACGTCGTCAAGGAGGGCATGCGCGAGCGGTTCGACGAACTGCGCCGCATGGGCATCAAGACCGTCATGATCACGGGCGACAACCCGCTGACCGCCAAGGCGATCGCCGAGGAGGCCGGCGTCGACGACTTCCTCGCGGAGGCCACCCCCGAGGACAAGATGGGCCTCATCAAGCGTGAGCAGACGGGCGGCAAGCTCGTCGCGATGACCGGCGACGGCACGAACGACGCGCCCGCGCTCGCGCAGGCCGACGTCGGCGTGGCGATGAACACGGGTACGTCGGCCGCCAAGGAGGCCGGCAACATGGTCGACCTCGACTCCAACCCCACCAAGCTCATCGAGATCGTCGAGATCGGCAAGCAACTCCTCATCACCCGGGGCGCGCTCACCACCTTCTCGATCGCCAACGACGTCGCGAAGTACTTCGCGATCATCCCGGCGCTGTTCGCGGCGGTCTACCCGGGCCTGGACAAGCTCAACATCATGAGCCTGTCCTCGCCCGACTCCGCGATCCTGTCCGCGGTCATCTTCAACGCGCTGATCATCATCGCGCTGGTCCCGCTCGCCCTGCGCGGCGTGCAGTACCGGCCGGTCAGCGCGGACAAGATGCTCCGCCGCAACCTCGGGATCTACGGCCTGGGCGGGCTGATCGCACCCTTCATCGGCATCAAGATCATCGACCTGCTCATCTCACTCATCCCCGGGATCGGCTGACCGCCATGAACAACTCGGTTATGAACACTGCCCGGTTGCTTTGGGCCGGCCTGCGGGCCCTCCTCGTGCTGACCGTGGTGACGGGCATCCTCTACCCGCTCGCCATCACCGGCGTCGCCGAGGGGCTTTTCCCCGGCAAGGCGAACGGCTCCGAGATCAAGGCGGACGGCAAGGTCGTCGGCTCCTCGCTCATCGGCCAGGCGTACAACCTGCCGCTCAAGAAGGGCCAGGAGACTCCCGAGCCCGACCTGAAGTGGTTCCAGGGGCGCCCGCAGAACGGCCTGGGCACCAACAGCGTCAACACCCAGTACAAGCTGATCCTGTCCGGCGCCACCAACCGTTCCGGTGACAACGCCGACCTGATCAAGTGGGTCAAGGACGCCAAGGCAGCGGTCATCAAGGACAACTCGACCTCGGACTACAAGGTCAAGCCGTCCGACGTGCCCGCCGACGCCGTCACCTCCTCGGGCTCCGGCCTGGACCCGGACATCTCCCCGGCGTACGCCGACCTCCAGGTCCACCGGATCGCCGAGAAGAACGGTCTGTCCGTCGCCCAGGTCCACAAGCTCGTGGATGAGCACACGGACGGCCGGATCCTGGACTTCATGGGCGAGCCCACCGTCAACGTCCTCGAACTCAACATCGCGCTCAAGGAACTCGTGGCCAGGAGCTGATGGCCTTACGCGACCCGGGCGGGAGTTGGCGGGCCAGGAGGCATTCTCGATCCGTCAACTCCCGCGGGCCTGACATGGGTTCGGCATCCTCTGGTTCTCCGTGCAACAGGAAAGGCGCACACCGATGATCCGGGTACTGGTCGTAGAGGACGACCCCCAGCTCGTACGGGCGCTCGTGATCAACATGCAGGCACGGCAGTACGGCGTCGACGCGGCCCCCGACGGCGCCACCGCGCTCCGGCTCGCCGCCGCCCGCCAGCCCGACGTGGTCCTCCTCGATCTGGGACTGCCGGACATGGACGGCACGGACGTCATCAAGGCCCTGCGCGGCTGGACCAAGGTCCCGATCCTGGTGCTGTCCGCCCGCCAGGCCTCCGACGAGAAGATCGCCGCGCTCGACGCGGGCGCCGACGACTACATCACCAAGCCGTTCAGCATGGACGAGCTCCTGGCACGGCTGCGGGCCGCGGTCCGCCGCACGGAGACCGTGCCGCTCACTTCCGAGAGGACGCTGGTCACCACGGAGGACTTCACCATCGATCTGCTGGCCAAGAAGGCCATCCGTGCCGGCCGCGATGTGCGCCTCACCCCCACTGAGTGGCATCTGCTGGAAATCCTGGTCTGCAACCCGGGCCGGCTCATCACGCAGAAGCACCTGCTGCAGGAGGTGTGGGGTGCTTCCCAGAGCAACAAAACCAACTATCTGCGTGTGTACATGGCCCAGCTGCGGCGCAAGCTGGAGGCGGACCCGGCCCACCCCCGCTACCTGATCACCGAACCGGGCATGGGCTACCGCTTCGAGAGCTGACCCGCTCCCACCCGCATACGACGTAGAGACGAGACCATGGCACGCGGCAAGTTTCGGATATACCTCGGCGCGGCGCCGGGCGTCGGCAAGACGTACGCGATGCTGTCCGAGGCGCACCGCCGTGTCGAGCGGGGCACCGACTGTGTGGTCGCTTTCCTGGAACACCACAACCGGCCCCGCACCGAGGTCATGCTCCATGGCCTGGAGCAGATCCCACGCAAGGAGCTGGAATACCGGGGGAGCGTGTTCACCGAGATGGATGTCGACGCGGTCCTGGCCCGGCACCCCCAGTTGGCTCTCGTCGACGAACTCGCCCACACCAACATTCCCGGCTCCCGCAACGCCAAGCGCTGGCAGGACGTCGAGGAACCGCTCGCGGCCGGGATCGACGTCGTCTCGACGGTCAACATCCAGCATCTGGAATCGCTGGGGGATACCGTCGAGTCGATTACCGGGGTGCGGCAGCAGGAGACCGTCCCAGACGAGGTCGTCCGGCGGGCGGACCAGATCGAGCTGGTCGACATGTCGCCGCAGGCCCTGCGCCGGCGGATGGCGCACGGCAACATCTACAAGGCCGACAAGGTCGACGCGGCCCTGTCCAACTACTTCCGCCCGGGCAATCTGACCGCGCTGCGGGAGCTGGCGCTGCTCTGGGTGGCCGACCGGGTCGACGCGTATCTGACCGAGTACGGCAGCGAACATCGGGTGTCGAAGATCTGGGGCTCGCGTGAGCGGATCGTGGTCGGTCTGACCGGCGGTCCCGAGGGCCGCACGCTGATCCGCCGGGCCGCCCGGCTCGCCGAGAAGGGCGCGGGCGGCGAGGTGCTGGCCGTCTACATCGCCCGCAGCAACGGACTGACCAACGCCTCGCCCAAGGAGCTGGCCGTCCAGCGCACCCTGGTGGAGGACCTGGGCGGCACCTTCCACCACGTCATCGGCGACGACGTCTCGTCGGCTCTGCTGGACTTCGCGCGGGGGGTCAACGCCACCCAGATAGTCCTCGGCGTCTCGCGGCGCAGGGGGTGGCAGTACGTCTTCGGGCCAGGTGTCGGTGCCACGGTCGCCCGGGAGTCGGGCCCCGACCTCGACGTCCACCTGATCACCCACGACGAGGCCGGCAAGGGCCGCGGGTTGCCGGTTGCGCGAGGTGCGCGGCTCGGCCGTGTGCGGATCATCTGGGGCTGGCTGGCCGGGATGGCCGGCCCGGCGCTGCTCACGCTGCTGCTGACCAACGTCGACGCCGACCTCGGTCTCGCCAACGACATGCTGCTGTTCCTGACGCTGACCGTGGCGGCGGCCCTGCTCGGCGGCCTGCTCCCGGCGCTGGCCTCGGCGGCCTTCGGGTCGTTTCTGCTGAACTACTACTTCACCCTGCCCCTGCACCGCCTCACCATCGCCGACCCCAAGAACATCGTCGCCCTCGTGGTCTTCTTCGCCGTGGCGGTATCGGTGGCCTCCGTGGTGGACCTGGCCGCCCGTCGTACGCATCAGGCGGCCCGGCTGCGCGCCGAGTCCGAGATCCTCTCCTTCCTGGCGGGCAGCGTGCTGCGCGGCGAGACCAACCTGGAGGCCCTGCTGGAGCGAATGCGGGAGACCTTCGGCATGGAGTCGGTCGCCCTGCTGGAGCGGCAAAGCGATGTGACCCCGTGGATCTGCGCGGGCAGCGTGGGCCCACAGCCCTGCCAGTACCCCGAGGACGCGGACGTGGACATGCCGGTCGGCGACCACATGGCCCTCGCGCTGTCCGGCAGAGTGCTGCCCGCCTCCGACCGCCGGATCCTCGCCGCGTTCGCCGCCCAGGCCGCCGTGGTCCTGGACCGCCAGCGCCTGCAGTCCAAGGCCGACCAGGCCAAGGAACTCGCCGAGGGCAACCGCATCCGCACCGCCCTGCTCGCCGCCGTCAGCCACGACCTGCGCACCCCGCTCGCCGGGATCAAAGCTGCCGTCTCCTCCCTGCGATCGGACGACGTGGCCTGGTCCGAGGAGGACCAGGCCGAACTCCTCAAGGCCATCGAGGAGGGCGCCGACCGCCTCGACCACCTGGTGGGCAATCTGCTCGACATGTCCCGGCTCCAGACCGGCACCGTGGCCCCGCTGATCCGGGAGATCGACCTCGACGAGGTGGTGCCCATGGCCCTGGGCGGCGTACCCGAGGACAGTGTGGAGCGGGACATCCCGGAAACTTTGCCGATGGTCGCCGTCGACCCGGGCCTGCTGGAGCGGTCGGTGGCCAACCTGGTCGAGAACGCGGTCAAGTACAGCCCCGCCGACGAGCGCGTCCTGGTAGCTGCCAGCGCCATGGCCGACCGGGTGGAGGTGCGGGTGGTGGACCGCGGCCCGGGCATCCCAGACGAGGCCAAGGACCGCATCTTCGAGCCGTTCCAGCGCTACGGCGACGCCCCACGCGGCGCCGGCGTCGGACTCGGCCTCGCGGTCGCCCGCGGCTTCGCCGAAGCCATGGGCGGCACCCTCAACGCCGAGGACACCCCCGGGCGGCGGCCTCACCATGGTCCTCACCGTCCCGGCCGCGTCCGACCGCCGACCGCTCCCCTCCGACCTTCCGGCAACCGGGGCCCTGGGAGTCAACTCGGATGACTCCGACGCCCTGGGCTTCTTGCGCTGGTCAGATGGCAGGGACCGGTCTGCGTCCGAGGTGCGGGCAGCCCGAAAAGGCGTGGCACGCGGTCGCGTGCTCCGCATAGGTTGTGCGCTCGTGACTGATGATCCGGTGCGTTCGTCCAGTGGCCTGCCTGCATCCACCGAACCGAACGTGGAGGTCTCCGACACGACAACGGCGGCTGAGCGTCCGCTGGCGCAATCCGAAACAGCCGAGGGATTGTTCTCCGGGACGTACCTTGCCGCCACGTCGTGTTTCGCCGCGGTGATGTTCCTGACCGGGCTCGCCGCGCTGGCAGTGGTACCCACACTGCCGACGGCCGCACGAGACTTGGACGGGGTGTCGCTCTACCCGCTGGTGGCGGGATGCTTCGTGGCCGCGAGTCTGCTCGGCGGGGTCCTGGGAGGCCATTGGGCAGACCGTGTCGGGCCGCAGCGTCCGCTGGCGGCGGGCATGGCGCTGGCCGTGGCCACCCTGCTGGTCTCGGGCGCCAGCACGTCGATCTGGCAGCTGGCGGCTGGACGCTTCCTGGACGGGCTGGCGGGCGGGATGGTCGCGGTGTCGATCAACACCGCCATTGGCCAGGCATATCCGGACCGCCTGCGGCCGCGCGCGCTGGCCTTGATGAGTGCCTGCTGGATCGTCCCGTCGCTCATTGGTCCCCCGCTGGCGGGACTTGTGGCCGAGTGGTGGTCCTGGCGCGCGGTGTTCTTCGGCCTGGCCGCGCTCACCGTGCTGCCCGCGTTGGTGGTGGTGGCTGTGCTGCGTGGCCCTTCCTGGGCGGCCACGCCCGCCCTGTCGGACCACCGGCCGCCGCGCCCTGCGCTGATGGTCGCGACAGCGGTAAGCCTGGGTGCGGCGTTGGGGCAGTACGGCGTCTCGGGCTGGGACATACGCCATCTGCTGTTCGCAGCGGGCGGCTTCGCCCTGTTGGTGGCGTTCGCGTCACGACTGCTGCCTGCGGGCACTTGGTGTGCCGCGCGGGGCCTGCCTGCCACGGTGCTGCTGTGTGGCCTGGGTTCAGGGGTGTTCTTCACGCTGGAGGCTTACGTGCCCCTGCTGCTGGTCACTGATCGGGGCGCGCCTCTCTTGGCGATCGGCCTGGCCTTCACCGGTGCTGCCGTGGCCTGGGCTGGCTCCTCCTGGGTGCAAGGCCGTCTGCTGGAGCATTGCCCTCGCCACCGCCTGGTCGCGGCCGGTGCACTCGTGCAGGCAGCTGCGGTCGTGGTCGCGATCACCGGAACGATTCCCGCGACGCCCACGTACACCGCCGCATCGGCCATGGTCATCGCGGCCATCGGCATGGGCATATATGCCCCTTCCCTTACCATGCTGTCACTCACCCACAGTCCGCCCGGGCGGCAGGGCTATGCCAGCAGCGCGATGCAGACCACCCAGAACCTGGGCCAGACAACAGTGTTGGGCGTCTCCTCGGCCCTGTTCAACGCCTGCCTGGGCGCCGGCTCAACCGACGCCGCCAGCTACGGTGTCGCCTTCGGACTGCTGCTCGCGCCGTGCCTCCTGGCCTCACTGCTGGCCGCCCGCGCCCGCAGCGCGTGAGCCCCCGTCAACTTTCGCCGCTCAATTGTCAACCGATTGATGAGCAAGATCCCTGAGGACCAACCCCACCCCGGTGCTCCACGCCGGGAAGTGCTCTCCAGTGACCAGCCGATGAGCTGTCCATGCGCCCAGGTGACATCGAAACTCGCCGACATTCACAGGCCCACCGACCCTTGAATGACATCCGAACTCATCGACAAACGACACTCGTCGAGAACTACGTAGCCACTTGGCTTTGTTCACGACCCTCGACAGCAGTTCGGCCACTGCACGGCGGCCCTTCCGGGGCCTGGCAGTGGCCGACAGCTGCTGGTGCGCGGTGCGGGTCAGAGCAGGGTTTTGACCCATCGGTGATCACGTCGACGTACCGCTGAGCCTCGGGCTCGTACATGGAGCCTCATTGTGTGGTGACGGTCCTGACGCCGGCTGCGGGCGCCACGTCAGGACCTTGGTTGCGAGGGGTGATCCTCCGGCGGGGCTTCGTTCTGGGCTGCTGGCCCGATGCACAAGGTGCCCGGACGCCGCCGTGGGCCAGGCTCACGGGCGCAGACCGTCGTCACTCGATACGCACCCGTGCGCCCCGTCAACTGGAGCCATCGGAAGCCGACTTGACGGGGCCGCTTTGCCAACGTCGCAGCCATTCCCAGTCCTATGGGCCGTCGGGTTCGCGCCATCGACGAGTCGCAAACAGCCCCGTTTTAGGCAGAAAAATTCCTATTTTCTATCAAGATTCAGCCAAGGAGTGGTCCGCCTGGAAGCCTCGTGTGACTTCCAAAGAAGGTAAGAAAATGCACAAACTGCCCCCGGTTCGCTGGCCTTGATTACTCGCGAACCAGCCATCAGCCGCACTGCTTGATCTTCCTTTTACCGGAATAAAAGATTCCACATGTGGGTGTCAATGAGTGGATGTAAAGATCCGCGCATCTATCTCCGGACATGACACGCGGGGGGCCAGGTATGCGTCGCAGACCCATGCTCAGAAGCAAGCACAGACAGATCCGTCAAGTCGCGGCAGCGCTTGTGCTGCTCCTTGCCGTGGATGCGGCCCTCATCACGGAGGGCACAGGGATGGCCTTTGCCACGCCCAGTTCCACGACCGCCGTCAGCGACTCCTCGGACTCCACTCAGAGCTACGGTCCAGCCGAGGCGCAGGACGAGACGTCGGCCCTGCTCATGGCCCGGCTGCAGAATCGCCGCATTGAGGCGCTCAGCGACCGCACGTCGGATGCCACGACGTACGCGCTTCCGGATGGAACCTTCTCCACCGAGGTGTATGCGGGTCCGATCCGGGTCAAGCAGGACGACGGCAGTTGGCAGAATGTCGACACTACGTTGTCCGATGCGGGTGCCGAGCTTGCCCCGGAGACGGCAGCCGCCGACATCGCGGTCTCCGACGGTGGCGACAAGCAACTCGCCTCGGTGACGAAGGGCAAGACCAGCTTCGGGATGGACTGGGCGTCGAAGCTGCCGGATCCATCAGTGAAGGGCAACACCGCCTCATACGACCTCGGTGATGGCCAGACCTTGAAGGTCGCGGCCCTTGCTCAGGGCTTCTCCGAGGATCTGGTCCTCGCCCAGCAGCCGACTGACGCCACACCGACGTACCGGATCCCCCTGAACCTGCACGGGCTGACGCTGTCCCAAGCGGACTCGGGGCACCTGCTCCTCAAGGACAGCGACAACAAGCTGGTTGTCGAAGCGCCGGCGCCGACGATGTGGGACGCGTCCAAGGACCCGGCTTCGGGAGAGTCTGCCAACACCGAGCAGGTGGCCACCAAGGTCGAGACTGCCGACGACGGCTCCCAGACCCTGGTCCTGACCCCTGATCCGGAGTTCCTGGCCGCGGCGACCTACCCGGTCACGGTCGACCCGACCTCCACGCTGGCCGTCACCACCGACACCTGGGTGCAGAACCCCGACTACCCGGACTCACAGATCTCTTCGCAGGAGCTGAAGTCCGGCACATACGACTCCGGTACGGACACCGCCCGCTCCTATCTCAAGTTCGACGTGTCGAAGTTCGCCGGCAAGGACATCACGTCGGCGACGATGTCTCTGTACAACTACTACTCCGCGACCTGCTCCACCTCTGGCGCCGCCACGCAGGCCCGCCGCATCACCTCCACATGGTCCTCCAGTTCGATCACCTGGGGCGCCCAGCCGTCCACCACGACCACCGGGATGGCGACCAACACCGGTCACTGGGGGTACTCCTCTTCCTGCCCGGCAGCCTGGTCGAACTGGGATCTCCAGTCGATCGTGCAGGCATGGGCGGACGGTTCCACCAACTACGGTCTCCAGCTGCGCAGCGCCGACGAGAGCGATTCGACGACCTGGCGCCGCTTCCGCTCGGCGAACTACACGACCTCCGGCTATGCGCCGAAGCTGGTGGTGAACTACAACTCCTACCCGGCGACACCAACCTCCCCAGCGGTCTCCCCGTCCTCGGTGAATGCCTACAGCGGCAAGCGGTACGTCACCACCTACACCCCGACGCTGTCCGCCAAGGTCACTGACCCGGACGGCTCGACAGTCAAGGCCCAGTTCGAGATCACCAACGACCCGGCCTACACGGGGGAGACCTCGTACTCCTACACCGCCACCTCCTCCTCGGTCTCCTCAGGGGCCACCGCCACCGTGACCATCCCGTCCGCGAGTCAGCTCGCGGCCTCGCACCTGCGGATGCGGGTACGCGGCTACGACGGCACCGACTACGGCACTTGGTCGTCCTACCTCTACTTCGTGCCGAACGTCGCCAAGCCCGCTGCCCCCACGATCTCCTGCGACGCGTATCCGTCCGGCGCCTGGACGGACAAGTCCAGCAGCGGTGCGACCTGCACACTCGACACCTCTTCGAGTGACGGGCAGGGCTACGAATGGGGCCTGGACAACTCAGCCGTCCCCAACAAGGTGTTCGACACCACTGACGGCAACGGCGGAGACCCGCTGACCGTCCACATCACCCCGGCCAACGGCTGGCACACCTTCTCCGCGAAGACCATCGACTCCGGCGGCAACCTCTCCACCTCCACCACCTCCTACTCCTTCGGCGTGGGCAAGGCGAGCCTCAACTCCCCGACGACCGGGGACACGACGGACGACGACGTGACGCTGTCTGCCACCCAGTCGGGAGCGTTCACCGGGGTGACGTACCAGTACGAAATCGGGTCCGCCGACCCCTATGGCTGGCAGCCCATTCCGCTCACCTACGTCACCAAGTCCTCGGACGGCTCGGCCCTCTCGTCCTGGCCGCTGGCCTTCTCCGCGTCCTCCCAGCCTGTCGGCCTGGACTGGGCCGCCACCAGCCAGCTCTCCGACGACGGCCCCGTGCAGGTGCGGGCGCTGTTCACCGACGGCACGAACACCTACGCCACCAGCTCGGCCACCGTCACCATCGATCGCAAGGCCGACAACGCACCCACCGAGGACATCGGTCCGGGCGCCGTGAACCTGCTCACCGGCGACTACAGTCTGGACACCACGGACGCCTCCGCGTTCGGGGCGTCGGTGACCCGAACGTTCTCCTCCCGTGACCCGCAGGGCGCGTCCGGGCAGGACGGCCAGGTTGCGATCTTCGGCCCCAACTGGATCTCCGGCATCACCGCCACCGCTTCCGACTGGGGATACATCAAGCAGACCTCTGCCAGCTCGGTCGCCGTGGTGAACTCCACCGGTGCCTCGACCGGCTTCACTCTCCTGAACGCCACCGCCGGTACTTGGACCCCGCAGCCGGGCTCCGAGAGCCTGACCATGACTGGCACGTTGTCCGGAGCCACGTTCACACTGCAGGGAACCGACGGCACCACGGCCACTTTCACCAAGCCCAACAGCAGCTCGGCGACCTGGCAGCTCGCCACGTCCTACACGGTCTCCAGCGCTTCGGCGAACACCACGACGGTGGTCTCGCGTGCGGTCGCGGTGTCCGGCGGTAGTGGGTACCTGGCCGAGCCGCAGTACGTCATCGCCCCCAGCAGCGCCGTCTCCGCGGCCGCCTGCGCCGGTGATCCGTCCACTGTGGGCTGCCGTGTGCTGGAGTTCGTCTACGCGCCATCCACCACCGCGACCGCCTCGACGCCCGGCAATTACGCGGGCCAGGTACAGCAGATCAACCTGTGGTCCACGGCCCCGGGCGCCTCGGCCGCCACCTTCACGCCCATAGCTGCTTATGACTACACCAGCAGCGGCCAGCTCACCCATGCCTGGGACCCACGGCTGTCCACCCCCCTGAAGACCGGCTACACCTACGACAGTGCCGGACGGGTCGCCACTCTGACCCCGCCCGGCCAGCTGCCGTGGACTTTCACCTACGGCAAGGTCGGCACCAACGGCGACGCGGGCGACGGCATGCTGCTGACCGCATCGCGCCCGACCCTCAAGTCCGACACCACCAACACCACCGACGGTGGAACAGCCACCACGAGCGTCGTCTACGACGTCCCGGTCTCCGGCTCAGCAGCCCCCTACGATCTGTCAGCAACGACAACCGCGAAGTGGGCACAGACCGACAACCCCACCCTGGGCACCGCCATCTTCCCGCCCACCTCCGTCCCGTCCAACCACGACGGCACCACCCTCGGGTCCGGCGGTTACGCCAAGGCGACCATCAGCTACATGGACGCGAACGGCCTGCACGTCAACACCGCGAGCCCGGGCGGCCACATCACTACCACCCAGTACGACACCCTGGGCAACACCACTCGTCAGCTGACCGCGGCCAACCGTGAACTGGCCCTCGGCACCACGACCAGCGCCGACCCCCTGGTAGCCGGCGCGATCGCCAACGCCGGCAGCACGGCCGACGCGGCACTGTTGTTGTCCACCGCAACGAGCTACACAACAGCAGCGGACGGCTCCTCGCTGGTGACGGATGTCTTGGGGCCCCTGCACACCATCACCCTCCAGCACACCGTGTCCGGCGGGGCCAGCGCGGCCGACCTGCCACCGGGTTCGGAAACGCTCGCTCGCTCCCACACCGCCATTGCCTACGACGAGAACCGTCCCAGCAACGCCGGCGTCTCCGACCTGCTGACCTCTGCCACCACCGGAGCTGCCGTCCCCCTTTACCCGTCCGACGGCGACCGGCAGATCACGGCCACGACCTACAACTGGACCACCGGCCGTCCGCTGACCACGGTCACCGATCCCTCGGGCCTGACCATCACTACCACCTACAGCTACGACAGCGACGGCAACCAGACCAAGGAAATCCAGCCGACCTCCTCCGGCTCCGACGCCAAGACCACGCTGACCACCTACTACACCGGCACCGGCACCGGAACCTGCGCAGGCCACCCCGAGTGGGCCGGCCTGGTGTGCACCAAGACCCCCGCGAGCACCATCACGGGCGCCGGCAGCAACCCGAACCAACTTCCCACCCAGACCTACACATACGACAGCTACGGCCAGGTCAAGACCCTGACCGAGACAGCAAACGGCACCACCCGCACGACCACCACCGCCTACGACAGCGCCGAGAGAACCCACACGGTCACCACCACCGGTGGCGCGGGCACCGCCACGCCAGCTACGACCTACACCTACGACACCGCCACCGGCGCCGTTTCGTCAGTGACCTCCAACAGTCAGACCATTACGGCAACCTACGACAAACTCGGCCGCCAGATGACCTACGACGACGGCGCCGGTAACTCCACCACCACCGCCTACGACCCCTCTGACCGCCCCGTCAGCCGCACCGACTCGGCGCCCTCCACCACCACCTACACCTACGATGCCACCACCGGCCTGCCCGCAACTCTCACCGACTCCGTCGCCGGCGCCTTCAGCGCCGCCACCTACGACGCCGACGGTAACTTCACCGGTGAAACCCTCCCCGGCAGCTACACCCTCACCCAGACCTACGACACCACCGGCGCACCGACCACCCGCGCCTACGCCGACGCCAGCAAAACCCCCGTCCTGACCGACAACGCCGACTACACCGCCAACGGCCAAGAAGCCGGCCACACAGAGAACAACGGCGTCACCACCGCCAGCGCCTACAGCTACGACGTCGCCAACCGCCTCACCCAGGCCAGCGACGACACAGGCTCCGCCTGCACCACTCGCAGCTACAGCTTCGCCAGCAGCGCCAGCTTCAACCGGACCGGCCTGGCCGCCACCTCCAGCAGCACCGACTGCGCTGACACCACGACGGCCACGAGCACGACAACCACCACCGCTCACACCTACGACAGCGCCGACCGCATCACCGACACCGGCTACACCTACGATGCCTTCGGCCGTACCACCTCACTGCCCGACGGCACCAGCCTCGCCTACTACACCAACGACCTCGTCCGCCAGGAAACCACCAGCACGACCAAACAGACCTGGGCCCTCGACGCCGCCCACCGCCTCGCTTCCTGGACCACCCAGACCAGCACTGACGGGGGCAGCACATGGACGACCAGCGCATCCCGCACCACCCACTACGCGGATGACGGCGACAGCCCCACCTGGGCCGCCGAAGACACCAACGGCAACATCACCCGCAACGTCGAAGACCTCACCGGCGCCCTGGCCGCCACCACCAGCGCCAGCGGCAACACCACACTCCAGATCGCCAACCTTCACGGTGACATCGCCGTCCAACTCGCGCTCAGCACCACTACCGCTACGGCACTCAGCTACGACGAATTCGGGAACGCCACGGGAACGGCTCGTTACGGATGGCTGGGCCAGGCACGCCGCAACTCGGAAGCATCATCCGGGATCATGCTCATGGGCGTTCGCCTCTACAACCCGGACACCGGACGATTCCTGTCTGCGGATCCTGTCTCAGGAGGCAGCGCAAACCCATACGACTACACCAACCAGGACCCGGTGAACCAGGTGGACCTCGCCGGCGCCGCCGCAGTCCACCACACCTGCGGATACATCACCTGCACGTTCTACCTGTCGCGCAAGGCCACCGAGTCGATGTACAACTACTTCGCCCGGCACGGCTGGGTCTTCGCGGCCGGGGGTGCGGTCCTGGGCGCCATCGTCGGAACTCTGATGTGCGACGGAGACGCCTGGTGCGGAGTCGCGGTCGCGGGCGTCTTTGCGATCTGGGCGTCCTGGCTCATCGACGTCGCCGATGAGGCCCACATGGATCACAAGTGCATGGCGATCAAGACGACGTTTCCTCAGTACGGGTATTACGGCCGGCATGTGTTCCGCTGGTACGCCCCGCTGTATCCGGAAGAGGTTGGAGGCAAGAATTGCGTCAAGAGGTAAGCAGTGCCGACGGACACCCCCTCGTACTCGCGGTGCGGATGCTGCTCGCCCAGGCAGCCCTCGCGTTCCTGATCATCGGCGTGCTGCTCTTCGCTGAAGGACTGATCTTCTTCGGAGCAGACACGGCGCTGCGTCACGCGGTCGAGCGAGCCCCGTTCGCGGGGATGGCGGCGGCCCTCATCGTCACCATCCCACGGCTGGTGAAGGCACGAACGGGATCGGGACTGGAGGCGCGTTCGATACTCGGCATCGAACGCATCGACATTCCCATCCCGGCGGCCTCCACCCCGCAGGGCATCGAAGAGGCCCTGATGGCGGCACCGAGAGTCGACGGCGTGACCTCGCTCGGCGACCAGCGGTGGCATGTGATCCTCCGCGCCCCCGCCCGATGGCTCGGCACCGCCCACGTGGCCGTGACCGGCGACCGGCTGGCCGTGGAAACAGCACCACGGCACCCCTTCTTCTTCCCCAGCTGGACCGGAAGGCGGATAGCGGCCACCCTGGCCGAGAAACTGCAACGATAGTGACAACGTGGCCGGGTGCGCGGGACTGCGGACCGCCTGCCCGGCCCACCCCCGCCCGTACATCCAGGCGCCCACAAAACCGCAGACCACCCAGTAGATTGCGGAGCGACCCACCCTCCGCACACGGCCCCGGCTGGCCTCCCCGTCCAGCCGGGGCTTCGCGTTGTCCCTGCCGAGGGCTCCGCCTGCCCGGACAGGGCTGCTATCGGGCGAGTGTGAGGTCATGGCACACGACCACCCTCCCGGCCTGACGCACGAGGACGGGGCCGACGGCCGCACGGGCGGCCGAGCCCGGAACGTGGAGCGGGAGCGGCTGACCGAAGCGAAGGTCAACGAGGTGACGGCCGCGGTACGCGGCGCGTTGAAAAAGGCCGCCCACGAGCGCTCCACCACTTCCTGGTCACGGCTGCACCGCCAGCTCGGCTCCGCCTTGCCCCCGCACCTTCACCCCGACGACCAGGTCGCCGTTCTCGCCCAGGTCGACGCCCACACCCCGGCTGACGAACCCCTCCTCACCGCGCTCGTGGCGGCCACCGAAACCACGTCGACGTCGGTGCAGACGGGTGAGGTGCTGCTGGTCGAGACAGTCCGCAACACCGGCTCGCATCAGGCGATAATGATCAGCTGCCTGTACGTATCACTTGGGGGGTCTTGTGAGTCTGAGTCCGCGTGAGGTGTTTCTCCGCCTTGTTCATGGGGTCGCCGACGGGAACTCAAGCGAGTTGCCTGACCTGTACGGCGAGGTTACCGATGTCCGGCATCCGATGGCGACGCCGGAGTCCGAGCCGTTGACGAGTCGGCGTGCGCTCCGGGAGCACTTCACGGTGCCGCCGGAAATGCGGGAGTCCTTGCCGAAGAGGAGTGTCGTCGATGTCGTCGTCCACGAGACCGCCGATCCTGAAGTGATCGTCGCCGAGTTCGCCTACGAGTTCACGTTGCCGGACGACGCCAGGTCCAAGGTGCCCTGCGTCTTCGTCATGCGTGTGCGGGACGGTCAGATCATCGAGTCTCGCGACTACATCGACCCGATCCGTACGTACACGGCACGCGGGGACCTCGACCGCCTCCTCGCGTCGTTGCGCAAGGGCGTTTCCTAACCTCGCGCTTTCCGAGGTGGGCTGTCCATCTGTTGATGATGAACGTAGAAAGTGCCTCTGACCAGCGAGAATGAGGATTGCTGAGGTCCTTGTTCCCGCCACCGCCGGAGGCACTTTCCAGGTGAAGAAGCGTATCGGGTTCTATCCGCGTGTCCGCGCCGAGGGCGGTGGTCGCGGCGTGGTTTCGCAGGCCGGTGCGGTGCTGCTGGCCGAGACGGCCCGCAAGACCCGTCTGGATGCGGCGATGTCGGCGGCGCTTAAGCCGTGGCGCAAGCTGCGGGCGGTGCACGATCCGGGAAGGATCCTGCTCGATGTGGCGCTTGCCCTCGCGCTGGGCGGGGACTGCCTAGCCGACGTGGCCCTGTTGCGGGCTGAGCCGGCCGTGTTCGGGCCGGTAGCCTCCGACCCGACGGTCTCTCGCCTGGTCGGACAGCTGGCCTCGGGCGGCAAGCGGGTCCTGGCCGCGCTGCGCACCGCCCGTGCCGAAGTGCGTGAACACGTCTGGCGGTTGGCCGGTGACGCGGCGCCGGATGCGGGCGGGCAGGTGATCGTGGACATCGACGGGGTCCTCGTCCTGGCGCACTCCGAGAAGCAGGACGCCGCCGCGACCTGGAAGAAGACGTTCGGGCACCACCCGCTGATGGGGTTCATCGACCACGGCCGCGGCGGGTCTGGCGAGCCGGTCGTGGGCCTGCTGCGGCCCGGCAACGCTGGCTCCAACACCGCCGCCGACCACATCGAAGCCACGAAACTGGCCCTGGCCCAGCTGCCGAAACGGCTCCGGCGCGGGCCTCAGACGCTGATCCGTACCGACTCCGGCGGCGGCACCCACGAGTTCGTCGCCTGGCTCGCCCGGCGCGGGCGGTGGCTGTCGTACTCGGTCGGGATGACCATCACCGACGCCGTCCACCAGGCCGTCCTGAAGGTCCCGGCCTCGGCCTGGACGCCGGCCGTGGAACCCGACGGCGACATCCGCGACGGCGCCTGGGTGGCCGAACTCGCCGGCGACTGCCTGACGGGCTGGCCGAAGGGCCTGCGGCTGATCGTGCGCAAGGAGCGGCCGCACCCCGGTGCCCAGTTGCGTTTCACCGACGCCGACGGCATGCGGTTGACCTGCTTCGCCACCAACACGGCTAGCGAGGCGATCGCCGCCCTCGAACTGCGCCACCGGCAGCGGGCCCGTGCCGAGGACCGCATCCGCGCCGCCCGTGCCACCGGTCTGCGCAATCTCCCTCTCCACGACACCGCGCAGAACCAGATCTGGCTGGAGATCGTCCAGATCGCCCTCGACCTGCTGGCCTGGATGCCCCTACTCGCCCTGACCGGCCAAGCCCGGCTCTGGGAGCCCCGCCGCCTGCGGCTTCGGCTGTTCTCCACCGCCGCCCAGCTCGTCACCACCGGCCGCCGCCGCTACCTCCCGCCTGGCCAGGCACTGGCCCTGGACTGACGTGATCACCGATGCCCTGGACCGGCTCCAGGCCCTACCGAACCCCGGCTGACCAGTACATTCCCGCCCCTGCGAGCAGCACCAGCCCACCGGAGCCGTGGAACCCGGCGCACACCCGACGCGACAGCCGGGCACTCAACCTGCCCAGACTCCGGAATTCCGCACCAACACTCGCCACAAAGGGTTCGTCAGCAAGCTGACGGACCCTCATGCAAGATCGAGGTTAGTTCGTGATCCGGACACCTAGCCTCGGTCGGTTCCACCGCATCAGAAGTCGGCGAGCCTTCCGGCCGCACCGGCATCGGCAGAGCCGACGTGCCGACCCGGGCGGTGCTTCTGTGCAGTGGGTGTCGTTGCTCCTTGTTCAGCCTTCCGGGACTGGTCGCCCTCGTAGCCCTGTTGTTCACGTGGATGCAGGTGGGCCAAACCAGTAAGGAACTGCGGATCAGCGAGCAAGGGGAGATCACAACCCGGTTCAACTCTGCAATCAACAACTTGGGATCCGACTCCACAGATGTACGCCTCGGTGGGAGCTACGCCCTGGAGCGCATCATGCATGACTCAACCCGCGATCACCCGAGGGTAGTTTCAGTGCTGTCGGCCTACCTCCGGCTCCATGCTTCTGTGGCGAAAGCCGGCAAATCCGCGAACGACCGGCCGCCCGCTGATGTCGATGCGGTGATGAACGTCTTGGCCGGACGCAAAGCCGAGCGCGACAAAGGGTTGACAATCAACTTGAGCCACATCGACCTGAGCGGGTGGGCGCCGGCGTATTCACGTACTCGGCGCGGTATCAATCTGGTGAGCGCGGACCTTACGGGTTCCGAACTCAGGCAGGCGGATTTCAGCTATGCCCAGCTTGACCATGCGTCCCTGGATGAGGCCGACTTCAGCGCGGCGGAACTGACCGGAGCACGGCTGAGAAATGCGCAGCTCCTGGCCGATCTCCGGGAGGTGAGTTTCCTGGATGCGGACCTGAGCGGTGCAGTGTTCTGCGATGGTTCCACACCTGCTCAGTGTGCGGACATGGGCGACGTTTCGTTTGAAGGTGCGAATCTAAGTCAGGCCACTCTCACTGGGGCAAATCTCACCGAAGCGACATTTTGTCCAGCTCCGGGGGTTTTTCTCCAGGAAGTCAGGAGCGGGAAGCAAGTTGGTGTCAGGTGCGCTCGCCTGCGGGGCACGGGCCTTCAGCGTGCGAACCTCGAAGGGCTGAATCTGTCCAGGGCGGATCTGACTGATGCCGTCCTGATCGAGGCACGATTGGCCAGAGTTGACCTGCGCCGAGCGAACCTGGCCGGGGCGAAACTATCCCGTTGCGACCTGTCCGGAGCGCGCCTGGCAGAGGGGGATCTCACCGGAGCCAACCTCGCCGGGGCAAATCTCAGGGGGGCGAACCTGGATGGGGCCACACTCGACGGTGTGCGCGGTCTGCCGCCGTCCCTGCGTCCAGCCTCCCAGCAAGGTACTAACTGAGGGTCAGCGGGCAGCATCTCCTCGCGTGGGCGTGAAGAAAATCGGCGCTGTCACTGCGGCAGGCCCAAGTCGAGCACGGGCGCTGGAGAACCAAGCGTGTGTGGATCTGCTGGCCCGCTCCTCCGGCCTGACCGCCGCTGGCACCTACATCGAGATGACCTCCCGCCTGACCGAGCCCCTCCTGTTGGGACTGGCCGGCACAGGGCTCCGCCGGGCCGGGCCAGGGCAGTCAGCGTTTGACGCGGTTGCGGGCTGCGGGGCGCCAGGCGCACGTCCGCTGCAGCGCCGAACTGCGCCTGATCACCTGCGGCGGCGCCTTCGACCGGCCGAGCCGCGGTTACTCCGCGAACGTCGTTGTCTCGGCGTATCTGACGGGCGGTCGGTAGAACTCGGGGGCAACCCTCGGTAGCCGCCGGATGTCTGAGTGGCTGGCGGAGCGAGACACGCTCCACGGGGAGGGACCCAGGATGATCAACTGCCGACGCATGGCGGGGGCCGTGCTGACCACCGTCGCGGCCGTCGTCGTCGCATGGCTGCCCGCGACATCGGCGCAGTCCGCGGACGGCCCGGTCGTGCACATCAAGATGCGCCAGGACAAGATCGCGTTGCCCATGCCACCGAGCGATGATCCGCCACAGGTGAGCTGGCTGCTCCGCAACGACGGGCCCGGTGTCGCGAAGGACGTCACCATCAGCATGGACCTGACCGACGTCAAAAGCTGGCTCACCGTCAACGGCAAGCCTGCTGACGACGTCTACACGGGGCCCACCCTCGCGGAGGTTGCCGAGGGCGATACCGCCGGCGGCATCGCGGACATCAACCCCAAGCCTGACACGCCGCCCGGCACCACCGGCACGGTGATCATGAAGGGCACGTCGTCCAACGGCACGGTGGTCTCCACCTCCGTCCAAATGACGGTGGGCTCCGCCGAGTTGACGGTGAACAAGTTGGCCGACCGCAAGGGCGACAAGCCGGGGACCACGATCGGGACGCCGGTCATCATCAGCAACACCGGTTCCGTGCCCGCCGACGGGGTCCAGCTGAAGGTGCTCACCACCCGAGGCCTCGCGTACGCCGACCGGTTCTCCAACTGCGCCTACTCCACGGTCAACGCAGACCCGTACGGCGGCCCCTCCGAGCAGGCGCTGTGCACCTTCGACACGGTCGTCGAGCCCGGCAAGAGCTACCGGCTGGACCAGCCGCTGGACCTGGAGGTGACCCACCAGGCCCTCTACGAGTTCGTCCGCCGCGAGGCCCTGCCCCTGTCGGGCGCCAAGGCGCCGTCGGGGAGCGGTCCGAAGCTCTCCCTGGTCGCCGCCGGAGCCGCGGACACCTCCGGCACGAAGATCGGCAGGCAGTACGTGCTGGCCGACAACTCCGCCGACATGGCCGCGGGCGGCGACACCGCCGAGGGCGCGCCGGGCGACCTGGTGCACGTGAACCTCTCGTTGAGCAACGAGGGCCCCGCCCGGATGGACAACAACTTCAGCGACGACCAGCCGGCGCTGCTGTTCACCGTCCCCACCGGCACCAGGGCCGTGGAGATCCCCAAGTGGTGCAGCGTGTGGCTCCCCGACGTGCAGATGGGCAACGGCGAGCAGACCCCCGGCGAGCCGCAGTACGTCTGCAACCCTCTGGAGACCGGGTTCGAGGTCGGGGACACCCGTACCTTCAGCTTCGGCCTCGAGATCCGTGACGGTGCCGACACCACCACCGGTGCGGCCAAGGCGACCACGGCGTACGACAACACCCTGGAGTTCGACGACAACCAGGCCAACAACACCGCGCCCGTCACCGTCGAGGTCGAGGACGCCGACAGCGCCACCGCCTCGGCCTCCGCGTCCCCCGCCGCCACGGGCGACAACGGCAACGACGTCAAGACCCGGACGGTCGCCGACGCGGCCGTGACCGGCTCGCTCGCCAGCACGGGCAGCAGCAGTGCGCTGCCCGTCGCCGGCGCGGTGGGCGCGGGCGCCCTGCTGATCGGTGGCGCGCTGGTGTTCTTCGTGCGGCGCAGGAAGGCCTGACGAGAAGGACTCACGGCACCTGGCCCGGTCGGCGACCCGCTCCCCCGAAGTCGCCAGTTGTCGACGAGGTAGCGCACCGCGTCGATCATCTGCCGGTGGCAGTAGCCCTCCGGACGGCTGCCCCGGCCCGCCAGCCATCCCGGAACCGGCAGCAGATCCCGCACCAGTGCCCACTCCGTATCGCTCATGTCCGAGCCGTACCGGGGTCGGCGCTCTGGCCGGTCGGCCGCGTTCCCGAACCGATGGGCGAGACAGTCACACCCAGGAGTGGACGGACTGGACCCGGCAACCACGACCACGCGACACTTCGACAACAGGGCCTCTTGTTTCTCGCTGGACTCGACAACCGCGAGCTACCAAGAGGCCCTTCCTCTATGCCCCACCAGCCAACAAGTCACCCGATCCAGGATCCCGTTCGAACCAGAAGGAGCGCACGACCGGATAGAGAACGGCCAGTGAGGTTGTGGCGGAGGCATGAGGACAAGGACAGCGCCCACCATCAACGACAGCCTGGGAGACCGCTCACCTTGGCAGACGTCAGAATCACCTACGACAAGACCGTGGACGCAGCGTACGCATACCTCACCGAACCGCAGGCTCGCGTGAAAACCGCGCGCATGTATCCCCGCGATCCAGTGGACGTCGACGGCATGATCAACCTCGACTTCGACGAGCAGGGCCGCCTCATCGGCATCGAGGTGTTGGGGGCCAGTTCAAAGCTTCCCGAGTATCTGCTCCAGTCCGCGGAGCGACTGGACACCGAAGGTGCATAACCAGTCGAACCCCACGCTCGGGGCGGGCAGACTGGAACAGGCTCACTGGCTGATGAATTCCCCCAGATCACGTGCCCCTCGCCCGGCCGAACGAGAGGCCCTGTTGCAGCACTGGACGGAGACCCCGTGACCCACCGCCGTGTCAAGCCATCGCCCTCGGCAGCGACGTCACTACCCGTCGTCGCCTACGACGCAGTGCCGCCGCGCGGCGCGTGAGGGCCGCCGTGCGACGCATTCCGACCTGCGTGTTCAGCAACACGGGCCCGCCGGCTTGCAGCAACGGTCACGCCGTCGACCGCTTCGTTCAGATCGCCTCGCTCACCAAAGTTGTCACGGGCACAGCGCTGACCCGTATGGCCACGTCCGGGGCGCTGGCGCTCGACGACCCCGTCGAGCGGTGGCTTCCCGTTGCCCCGGGCACAGGGATCACGCTTTTGCACCTGGCCCGGCATACCTCTGGCCTTCCCCGCCTGCCACCCGGTCGTCACTCCCGCCGTGACCCGTACGCAACGTTCAACCGCGCCGCGTTGGACCGGCTGCTGCCCCGACTCGACACGCTCGCCACGCACCCAGCTGGCGAGATAGAGGAGTACTCCAACCTTGGCTACGCAGTGCTCGGCGCGGCCCTGACCGCCGCCTCGGGGACGACGTACGAGAAGCTGGTGACCGAGTACGTCCTGCGGCCGCTCGGCATCACAGAGGTGACCTCCAACCCCGATCCTGGCCGACGTCTGCCGACCCCCGGGCTTCTCGGCCGCGCCCGCAGGCCGTGGAAGATGGGCGGCGCGATCTTGCCGGCGGGAGGCCTGTGGGCAACTCCCCGTGCGGCGGCCGACCTGGTGGTACGACTCTTGGTGGAGCGCCGACTGGGGGAGCCCGCGCCGAGCTGGCAGACGTCCGGCTCCTTGCGGTGGCACAACGGGGCGACACGCCACGCCTCCCTCTTCGCCGGAGCGATGGACGACGGTCGCTGGGTGCTGATCCACCGCCTGAACGCGGTACCGGAGGACACAGACCGAGTGGGTATCGAGATACTCCGGGGAATCTGGACTGCTCCGTAGCCCACTGCACTTGTCGTGCTCCGCAGGTTTGACCGGGGGCAAAGGCAAGATCCAGGTCCGCATCGAGCGCTTGCCGTGCGCAGCGGAGCCGGTGCCACCTTGAGGTCGCCGGCGAGGGACAGGAACGTGCGCACCACGGTCATCTGCGTGGCAGCAGCTCGATTATCCGTACGACAGAGGACAGACGACAGCGGCCCGCTGGCCGCGAGCGAAGTTCCCGTGAGAAGCCGGGAGATGACCTCGCCCGGCTTCCACCAGGCGCTCGCCGCACACCGGGCGGCATGGAGCGAGCGGCGCCTGGACCCGGCCATCGCGGAGCCGGTCGAGCGGCAGAACGGCCGCGCTGCGCCGGCAGCGGGAAGTTGCCTTCGCCAACGAGGCCTCAACAGCGGCTGGTGCAACGCCGATCGAGGCCACGCGGGTGAAGATTGAGACTCGTTCGCGCCTTGTCGGCGGCACGCTGGTAGAAGAGGCTCGCTAGCTGCGAAGAACCGCCGCCAACTTGGAAGAATGCTCCGTTATCTGCACTTTCTCAGGCTCGTTGATCGCGTGACCGACTCACGCGATCAAGGAGTGTGGAGTGGATCTCCGACAGGAACTGATGGAGGGACGTGCTGTCGTCCCCTCGGCCGGGGCAGTCGTCCCGGCCGAGGGGCAGCACCCTCCGTACATCGTCGTGAACGGCTTCAGCAGCGAAGTGGAGCCGGTGACCGCCTACTTGCGAAACCTGGCCCTGGGCGACTGCAGCCCACTGACCGGGCGGAGCTACGCCTACGGGCTCCTGCGCTGGTTCCGGCTGCTGTGGCTGCTGGGCACGGCATGGGAGAAGGCGACGGAGGCCGAAGTCGCGGTCCTTGCGGGGTGGCTGCGGTCGGCCCGCAATCCCCAGCGTCAGCGTCGCTCGTCCCAGAGCAGCGCGGCGGGAGCCGTGAATATCCGTACAGGTAAGGCGAGTCTCGGCCCTGGGTACGCGCCGCGAACGATCAACCATGCGTTGTCGGTCGTCAGCGGCTTCTACGAGTTCCACGGGCACCAGGGCCGAGGGCCGGTCGTGAACCCAGTGCCGGCCTCGCCGCAGCGTCGGCGGGTGCTCGGCCATCGCAGCCCCCTGGAACCGGCGCCCGTGCTGGGCAGGGCCCGGCTGCGGCAGAAGGTTGCCGACCGGCCGCCGCGGTCCATCCCAGATCTCCTTTGGGACGAGCTGTTCGCCGCCATGGGCTGCGAGCGCGACCGGGCTCTGCTCGACTTCTACGTCTCCAGCGGCGCAAGGGCGGAAGAGCTCCTCGGGGTGGGCCTGGAGGACATCGACTGGTCCGGCCAGAAGATCTACGTCATCTCCAAGGGCACCCGGGCCCGCGAGGCGGTGCCCGCTTCTCCGGCGGCGTTCCTCCGGCTGGCCAGCTACCTCGATCAGCGCGGAACTCCTCCCCCAGGCGAGCCTCTCTGGCGGACCCGGCACGGACAGGACAGGCCACTGAGCTACTGGGCGATGCGACGAGTTATCCAGCGGGCCAACGCCAAGCTCGGGACGAACTGGTCGCTGCACGACATGCGGCACACCGCCGCCTACCGCATGGCCAACGGCGGCACGCTCAAGCTGGAAGAGGTCCAGGCCGTCCTTCGGCACGCGAACATCCAAACCACCAACCGGTACCTGACCGTCCGCGTCGAAGAACTCTTCGACGTGATGGCCGCGCACTACGCCAAGCCGCGCACACCCACCCACTACGCGGTCGGCTACGACCCGTCCGACATCGCGGCGGTGTTCGGTGCCTGAGACCACGACCTCCCTGCCGGCCACGGGCCGCACGCGTCGACACGAGTACGCCGACAAGGATCTGAGCTTTCCCAGCCGCTTCATCTCCGGCTCTCTGGAAGCGGCACCCGCGGTCGCGGCCACGCTCCCGCGGCCCCACGGGGACCTGAGCACGGCGTCCGCGCAGAGCGTCGCTGAAGTCGTACGCGGCATCGGGGAGATGTCCGCCAACACTCGCAGCAAGCGGGTCCAGGTGACACGGACGATGCTCGACTACCTGAGCGACTTTCCGGGAGCCACCTGGCAAGAACGATGGGACGCCTGCCCGATCTCGCCCGGCGGCGTCAACTCCAGCGACCTCAGCCAGGAGCTCGGCTACGGCCGGGACCTGAACACCGGCCTGCGCTCCCTGATCTGCCTGCGGGTGATCCAGCCGTCCTTGAGGGCCTTCCGCAGCCAGACCTTCCCCAGCTTCGCCACTCCGTTCCACGAGGCACAGAACGACCCACTGCTCGACGCCTTCCACGACCGCGTCCAGGCACATGACATGTCCTGGCAGCACAAGCGCAACGCTCTCAACGACATCTGCGCCCTGCTCGCGGTCCAGGGCGTCTCACTGTCCGATGTCACCCCGGCGGCCATGCTGCACCACGGGCACGAGAGCCGACGCGCCGCAGTCGCTCTCGGGCTGGGCGAGGCCCGGAAGGTCGTCTTTCCTGGCATCGGCGCCTGGAACGTCCTGCACGCCATGGGGCACTTCCCGCCCGACACACCAACGACGCTGCGGGCAGCGCTCACCCGCGGCCAGCTCAGCGTCGAGGACTTGATCGATCGCTACCCGATCCGCAACCAGGGCATCCGCCAACTCCTGATCGACTACTGCAGCCGCCGCATGGTCGAGACCGACTACGCCACCTTGTCGCACATCTGCTACCTGCTGGGATCGATGTTCTGGCGCAAGGTCGAGCAGATCAACCCCGACCAAGCCGACCTGCGCCTCACCTCGGAGACCTATGCGGCCTGGCGCCAAGCAATCACCGTCCGGGACGACGGCAAGCCCCGCAGGCAACAGGACGACATCATCATCACCGTCCGCAGCCTCTACCTCGACCTGCACACCTGGGCCGCGCAGGAACCCGAACGATGGGCCCACTGGGTCGTCCCATGCCCCATCCCGCCCGGAGAACTACGAGGTCTGGGCAAGCGTCGGCGCCGCCATGATGAGCGCACTGCTGACCGAACCCGCCAGCGCCAGCCTCTTCTGCCGGTCCTCGCCGAGCACGTGGAGAACCGCTACGACCACGCCCGCAGGCTGCTGGAGCAGGCAACGAGCACACCTGACGGCGTCAGCTTCGTCCTGGACGGCAGGACCTACCGGCGGACCGTGACCGAGTCCGACCGAAAGATCGCACGCCACGAAACTCCGCCCCTCAAGGTCACCGACGAGGCAACCGGCCGGCTCATCCACATCACGACCGATGAGGAGACGGCGTTCTGGGACTGGGCCAGCATCGAGGTGCTGCGGCACTCCGGCATCCGCATCGAGGAGTTGTGCGAGCTCAGCCACCTCAGCATCCGGCAATACCAGCGCCCCAGCGGCGAAGTCGTCGGCCTGCTGGTCATCGCACCGTCCAAGACGGACCGCGAGCGCGTCATCCCCATGTCACCCGAGCTGTTCCACGTCATCGCCTGCCTCATCCGCCGCCACACCCGCGACGGACAACCGATCCCGCTGGTCAGCCGCTACGACCCGCACGACAAGCTCTGGAGCACCCCTTTGCCGTTTCTGTTCCAGCGCCGCATCGGAGCGAACCGCGGGGTGATCGGCACCAACACCGTCCTCAACATGATCCGGCGCCGCTGCGAGGCGCTCGGAGAGACGCACCCCGGCTTCCGGGACCTGCACTTCACCCCGCACGACTTCCGCCGGATCTTCGCCACCGAACTGGTCAACAGCGGACTGCCCATCCACATCGGAGCTGCCCTGCTCGGCCACCTCAACATCCAAACCACCCGCGGATACGTCGCGGTCTTCGACGAAGACGTCATCCGCCACTACGTCACCCACCTCGACAACCGACGCAAGATCCGCCCCAGCGACGAATACCGCCCCGCCAGCACCGAAGAGTGGGACGAATTCACCGAGCACTTCGACAAGCGCAAGGTCGAACTCGGCTCCTGCGGCCGCCCCTACGGAACCCCCTGCCAGCACGAACACGCCTGCATCCGCTGCCCGATGCTGCACGTCAACCCCAAGATGCTGGCCCGCCTCGACGAACTCGAGAAGGACCTCCTCGCCCGCCGGGACAGGGCCGAGCGGGAGGGCTGGGACGGTGAGATCGAAGGACTGAACCTCACCCTTGCCCTCCTCCGCTCCAAGCGCGACGAAACCCAGCGCATGGCACGCCGACCCGCTGTCGACCTCGGCATCCCTGCACACCGCCGTCCGAAGGAGTCGGAACGACCCTGCCCATGCCGGCACCTGGAACCGACCATCGATCAACGAAGGATGACGCTCACGCCCCGTTCCTCCAAGATCTCCAGGAGCAGCGCAAACAGCGAAACCTCGCCATCACCGGTGGGCACGCGCTCTGCCAACCGCGCCCTGGCCTCGGCCGAGGAATCCCAGTGCAAGGTGAACGGAGCGGTGGCGCCCCAGCCGCCTCTCAGACAGTCGTCCAGAGCATCAAGGTTCCAGCCGAAGTATCCGCCCGGCCCATTGATGGCCTCACCGATCGCGCAGTAGAAGCTGTCCCTGTCAACGATGTGCCGGCCGTCCAAGGTGAACACCTGGCCTGCAGGAGTGTCGGGCCGTCCCTGACGTTGGTACTCCCGAGACCACAGCGCCACTGACAGCCACGCATGGCGGTCTTCGGGCGCAAGATCGTGCCACATGCCGGTGCGATTCAGTTGCCCCGCGCGGATCAAGTCCCAGACCCGGTCCGCTCCAGCCAAGGCGTTCTCGCACCACAACGTCACCGTGAGGTCGACGAGGCCGGTCCCACGGGCGGATGGCTTGACGCTGACGACCGTGACCTCGTTGACGAAGTAGGACCCCATGGTGGCGCCATCGCCGTCGAGGAGGTCGAACCAGGCGTTCCCCGCCACGGCACGACGACCGCCGACGTGGTCAACGCTTTTCAGTAGGCCGCCCTGCGGCAGGCAACCCATGAGGTGCACTCGGCGTGCTCCCTCTTCATCCGCCAGCGGCGTGAACAACCCCTCGGCCTCGTGAGCAGAACCCCAGAAGTCAGCATCGTCCTCGTCCGAGGTCAACGCGTACTTCTGTCCCTCGCCACCCCGCCCTGAAGTTCGCATCGCACTCCCCATGAGGGCGTCGATCTTACCGGCGCCCCGCAACTTGCCGGGCGGTCGTCGATGACGCCACCACCCCCACCCCTCAACTCATCCATCTCGGAGGCCCTTTGACGACTCGCGTAACCCTATTCACCCGTGAGAGTGAAGTGCAGAGAAGCATACGACAGCGCAACATTCTTACCCAGCCGCTCGATCGCGATGCAGCCGTTGACGAGCACACCTTGGTGTGTGGCGTCCATGCGCACAGCAGACGAATCTGAACTGCCAAAGTGGATCGGCGTCAGCGAGAACTTGATCGTTTGGACAGTGGATACGAGGCTGATGGAATCACAGGATTCCAGAGCTTGCTTGGCCTTCGCATAGTCGGCGGCGAGAGCGCCGGTCGGCTCAGCCGTTAGCGCGTCAGATACGGCAACCAGGCCGTCCCGACTCTGGAGCGTCGCCACGGCCTGAGGGTAGTCCGAGCGGCCACTCCCTCCATTCAACTGCCGTGCCAGCGGCTGGCACCCTTTGAATTGGCTGTCGTTCTGGCCCTCGGACGGCGACGGGGCATCGGTCGGCTTCCGGGCGAAGGCTGGTCCCAAGTCGTCCGCATCGAGTAGCGCCGACTCCAGTTGGTCACTCGTGGGGAGTCTCACCGTGGGAGCTGAAGAGGCGGCTATCTGTGTTGAGGCGTGGGTCCTCGTCTCCGACGGCTTGGATGACGCATAGCTGTTACAGCCGCCGACGAGGGTCAGAATGCCGACGAACGCTGCAGCTTTGATTTTCCAAGCAGTGCGAGAACTCCTCATAGTGCCTCCCGTGACCTTTATGGGTTGGTCAGCGGGCTCATAGGGCGGAGCCGGTCTCAGCCCTGTACATCAATAGTCACACCGGATGGCGGCGAGCAGACGGAGCGCTGGAGGGGCGAGCTGGCGGACTGTGTCTGCCAGCTTGAGCGGGTCAGGTGGCCGGGCGGGCCTGGGTGGCGCTGTGCTGCGCGGGTGCGGTGGTCTTTTGCCAGGTGCGGCAGATGGTGATGACGGCGTCGCAGCCGGCGGTGAGTGTGGTCAGGGCGAGGGCCTTGTGGGTGTCGCTGTGGTGCAGGACGTGGGTGAAGTGCAGGGTGCCGGTGGTGGCGATGGCCGGGAGGGCGAGGCTGCCTGTGGGCCGTGACCTGGAGGTACATTGCTGTGACCGGTACCACCCCCGCCCTTCCCGCCCTGGCCGACCTGGGGCAGTTGCGCAACCAGGCCAAGGACCTGCGCCTGGCCGTCCAGGGCAGTAAGCCCGGTGCCGCCGAGCGCGCGGCCAAGACCGGCCCGGTCGACCCGGTCGATTTCTCCATACGCGACGCGCAGCATGTCATCGCCCGCGAACACGGCTTCGCCCGCTGGCAGGACGTGGTCTTTGCGTTCGGTAACCGCCAACCGCGCGCACGTGATCTGCACCCATGGGTTCGCCGTCGAGCTCAACCACGCGCTCGGGGGCCTGCTCTTCGACCTCACCCCCGGACACCTCGCGCGCCGAGCAGGACCGGGCCCTCTACCAGGCCTACGCGGCGTGTTACCACTGGCTGGAGGCGGGCACCCCGGCCCACCACGGCCGCGGCGAATACACCATTGCCCAGACTGCCCTGGCCATGGGCCGCCCTCAGGTTGCCGCCCACCACGCCCCGCGCTACGCGGAGTTGATCGCCGAGCACCCGGATGACTTCACCGACTGGGACCGGGCCTTCGCCACCGAGGTCCGGGCCCGGACGGCCGCCGCCACCGGCACCCCGGACGCGAGGGAACTCAAAGCCCGCGCCCAGCGCCTCGCCGACCGCCTCGCCGACCCCGACGCGCGCGAAGTCGTGCAGGACCGCCTGGACCGCGGACCTTGGTTCACACGGGAAGGGCAGCCCGACGCCACGGGCCCAACGGAATGAGCATCCCTCAGTCTGCCCTCTCCTCGCCGATACGAGAGTGCAAGCGGGTACGGGTACGGGGGCGGGCACGCGCAAGCCGTGGGAGATCGAGGACGGGTTGTGGGAGCGGATCGAGCCGTTACTGCCGGTGGTGGCGCGGCGCTGCCGTCACCCCGGACGCATGCGGCTTGAGCAGCGCAAAGTCATGTGCAGGATCCTGTTCGTGCTGTACACCGGGATCCGGTGGGAGGTCCTGCCGCAGGAGCTGGGCTTCGGCTCCGGGATGACCTGCTGGCGGCGGCTGCGCGACTGGAATGAGACGGGAGTGTGGCAGCAGTTGCACGAGCTTCTGCTCGCCGAACTGCGCGCCGGCGACATCCTCGACCTGTCCCGCGTCTCCGTCGACGGCTCCCACCTGCGGGCCCTGAAGGGCGGGGACGCCACCGGGCGTTCACCGGTAGACCGGGGCAAGACCGGCAGCAAGCACCACGTCATCGTCGACGCCCACGGCATCCCGCTGGCCGCCACCGTGACCGGCGGCAACCGCAACGACGTCACCCAGCTCCTGCCCCTGATCCACGCCGTGCCACCGATCCGCGGCAAGCGCGGGCGACCCCGCCGGCGCCCCGATGTGCTCTACGCGGACCGCGGCCACGACCACGACATCTACCGCCGCCAGGTCCGCGAGCTGGGCATCCGCCCGCGCATCGCCCGCCGCGGCACCGGGCACGGCAGCGGACTGGGCAAGAGCCGATGGGTCGTGGAAGCAGCCCTCGCCCTCCTGCACTGGTTCCGCCGACTGCGCCTCCGTTGGCAGATCCGCACCGACATCCACCAAGCCTTCCTCACCCTCGGCTGCGCGATCATCTGCCGGCGACGCCTGAAGACCTCATTTTGATCTGAGTCCTTGAGCACGCAGACAAAGGAACGCCGGAAGAGCGCGAACAGCTCGTGACCGTGCTGTCAGCCTCGAAGGTGCACTCATGCGGGGACTCACCATAGGCAAGTACTCCGCCCAGCCCACAGCCGTCCCGGACCTTCCTGCGGCCTGCAAACACCGCTAGAGCGTGTCTCTTTGATGGGTCGGTCAGTTGATCGGATGTGTCTGTCCGATTAGTGAGCACTACGGTCCAGCCGATGTCGTCGACGGCAACCGCTGCGGCGAGGACGGCGGCGAAGATCTTCTCCCATGTGCCGTCGACGGCCCACCTGATCAGCCGCTTATGGGCCGTCTGGAACGAGCCGAGCTCCTCGGGGGTGTCCCGCCAGGGCGAGTTGGCGCGGTACTTCCACGCGATGGCCTCGAGCGTGCCGCGGTGATCGGCCCAGCGCCGTCCCCTGGCAATGTGAACCTGGCCAAGCTCACCAGCAACACCGACGTTCCGCCGCGAGCCACCGAGCTTTCCGTCCGGATGCTCCGCCACGGCTTCGCTCTCTACGAGAAGGCCGCGGTCGCCACATAGCCCGAGCGGGGAGCGACCCGGGATCCCAGTGCCTACACGCACTCCAGTGCAATGCCGCTGGCCCGGGCCAACGAAAGACCCCGGGTCGTACAAAGCGTCCGGGAGCGGCCCAACAGCGTCAGGATTCCGCCCAGTTGAGGCCGAGGTCGGCGAGTGCGGTGAGTTTGTCGGTGGTCAGCTTGGCGCGGCGGCCCTTCTGGTTCATGATCCACACTCCGAGTCGGACTTCGGTTCCGTCTTCCAGTCGCTCTACGTGCCCCCGTGGGACGGTCACGGAGCCCTCCCGGGCCTTGTACCGTGCCAGGGCCGCTACACCCCGCTCGAAGGCCCCCACGGGCGTCGTGGACGGCTTCGCGGGTGCCTCCGGCTCCGGGGCCGGGGCGAGCGGTGTGATGCCGAGTTGTTCCATGCGCTCGCGCTGCCCGTCCGTCAGGCCCTCCCAGACCTTCGGCGTCCGCTGCCGGGCCAACCACTTCCCGATGTCCATGCCGTGGACGGTGACGCCGGGCAGGACTTCCACCGCGCCGGCTTGGCCTTCTTCGTCGCGTACGAGTTCGCGCAGTGCGGCGTAGTGGCGTTGCCATTCGGCCGGCCACTCCGGGTTCCAGTCCTCGTCGACGGCTTCCAGGGCTGTCTTCCATTCGGGATGGCCCTCCAGCGTGCCGGGTCGCCGCACATTCGCGAGCCACATCCCCAACGGCTTGCCCAGCATCGTCGCCGACCTCGGTGCGCAGAGGGTCCAGTGCTGGTCGTAGTACGCCTTGGCGGCCTCCAGGTTCTCCTGGAACCGCTCATCCGCGACGGACCAGACCATGCCGAGCTGTTCCAGCCGCTGGGCGCGCCGGCCGGTCATCTCCCCGGCCCCGTACGCGCGTCGCTGTTCTGCGACCCATTGCCCCAGTGGTGTCGCGCCCTCGCGGTGTCCGTAGGGCACCCTCGCGTTCCCGACCCGCTCGACGTACGTCTTCAGCTTCGCCCAGCCGCGGGCCCAGTCCTGACGCTCGGTGTCGATCACGTTGAAGGAGACCCAGTCCGCGACCATCACCGGATCCCGGGGGGCCGCGAAACGCAGCAGCAGGCGAGACTCGTCCTCGCCCTCTTCTGGGGCGACACCGATGTTCACGGACGGCTGCGCCACGTCCTTCTGCGGCTCCTGCGGAATCGCGAGCAGTTCCACGGCCTCTTCATCGTGGGCCCGCAGGCCCTCCAGGACTTTCACCAGGGGCCGGTAGGAACCGGAGGTGAACATGTCCTCAGGCTGCTCTCCCGGCTGGAGGAACACCGGCACGATCAGGGAGGCGAGCTTGCCCTGCCCGGGCTTCTGCCGCAAAGCGCGCCCGATGGCCTGGACGATGTCGTGCGGCGCCCCCTTGGGGTCCAGCAGGGCAACTGAATCCACGGCTCTGATGTCGACGCCCTCACCCAGGACCCGGCAGTTCGAGAGCACGGCCCGCTGCGCCGTGGACCCGAACGAACCCAGAACCTCCCGCCGACGCTCGGGGACATGCTCCCCGCACAGCCAGTCCGCCCAGATCCGAGCCGGGAACGTCTCGGGCTGATCGGTATGCAGCTTCGCCGCAACCCGCTCCAGACCCTCCGCGTACGCCTGAGCCTCGATCGTCCGGTGATGGAAGGTGATGCACGTCGACAGGTCATGCTGCGCCATCGTGTGCAGCAACGCGGCCTGCAAGGCTCCAAGGCGCTGCCCGCGTACCTCTTCCGTGTGCCGCTCCTCGCCCATCAGCTTCTCCGGCGTGACGACCGGGTCCTTCAGCTCCAGCACGATGATCTGGTACCGCGCCAGCAAGCCCCGGGAGACGGCCGACGCGAGCGAGAGCTTGTACAGGACCGGCCCGAAGACCTTCTCGTCATCCATGGAAGCCGCCATCTGACGCGGCAGCGGATCCCGCACCCCCTCAGCAACCTCCCGGCCCAGCCGCTCCTCCCAGATCCGCGGCGTCGCCGTCAGATACAACCGCCGCAACGCCGGGATCACACTCTGATCGTGGATGTCCGCCCACGCCTTACCCATCGACCCCGACGTCCGGTGCGCCTCATCCACCACCGCCAGATCCACCGGATCAAGCTTCTGCCCGTAGACACCCTCGAACGCCTCCGCCAGAACACCCAAAGACGCATAGGTGGCGTAGATGGTGACCGGCCCCTGCCCGTGCCACAGCGCCAACTGGACCGGGTTCGTCGTGGAACGCACCTTCAACGACCACAGCTCCGGGTCGTCCTGGAGCGAACACACCGCAACCGCCGGCCCCCTGTGCCCAACCTCGTGCCACGCCCTCACCGTCTGCGCCAGCAGATCCAGCGTCGGCACCAGCACGAGCACACGCCCCCTGGGCACAAGCCGCCTCGCCGACACCGCAGCCATAATCGTCTTCCCCGTCCCACACGCCGCGTGCACCTGCCCACGAAGACCATTCCAGGGAATACCACCCGGCGGAACATCAAGACCCCGCACAATGGCGGAAACGGCCTCGATCTGGTGATCACGCAGCTTCACGGCCATGCCCCGTGTTCTCCTTTTTCTCGGAATGCGGCACGTAATAACAAATAGAATCCAGGCGCAAGGTGCGCGGCGGTAGGGGTGTAGCATCTGATCCCAGACTCTACACAGCCACAAGTCATGATGCATCACCCATACGCCAACTTCACACCCGAGGATGGCACAGTGACTCAATCTCACCCACGAACGGTCGACTGTCCTATATACAGACAGGGTTTTGATGAACAGTGGGGACAGGTAGACGGTGGGGGAGAGGTTCAGGGTGGAGCGCAGCGGAACCCCGTCACTACAACAAGGCGCCGGCACTCCGTCAGGCCGACAGTGCGTCACATCCCTTGCAGAGGTAGTGGCTGGGAATCCCAAACCCTACACAGTCCCGCGCGCGATGCACCCCCTCTTGCCGCCAGCCCCAGGAATCCCGCTTGCGGGATTCCCTCAATTCGCGCTTACGCGAATTGAAACGCACTCAGAATTCCGCTTGCGGAATTCGATTCCCGCGCTTGCGCGGGAATCTGGCGGAGCGTCAGCGGAGCCGCTCCCTATGCAGCGCGCCAGCGCTGCATAT